>NZ_SPQO01000010.1 GCF_004570325.1 Mycobacterium sp. PS03-16
GATCTGGTGTCCGCAGCGGCGCCGAGGCGCTCGGCCAGCGCGGCGGTAGCGTGCGCCTGGGCCGCCACCGCATCGGCCAGCGCAGCCACGAAGCGCGCACCGACAGGCCCCAGCGCACCGTCCCCGGAGGTGAGCGGGACCGCGCCGAGCGCGGCGGCGACCGCGGTGAGCTCCGCGCCGTGGGCGGTGTGGGCATGGGCCAGGGTGCGGACGGATTCGGTGTCGACACGGGTGTGGGCGGACATGCGAGATAGGACGCGCGCCGCACCCCGGTGGTTCCCGCGCTGCGCTGCGCTGCGCAGCGAGCGGCGGGCACTAAGGTCTGTGGCCATGGATGTGCGCGTCGTCGACCACCCGCTGGCCGCTGCGCGGCTGACCACGCTGCGTGACGAACGCACCGACAACGCGGCGTTCCGGTCCGCGCTGCGCGATCTCACGTTGATGCTGGTCTACGAGGCGACCCGCGACGCCGCCCGTGAGGACGTGCCGGTGCGGACCCCGCTGACCGAGACCATCGGCTCGCGGCTGGCCCGGCCGCCGCTGCTGGTGCCGGTGCTGCGGGCCGGCCTGGGCATGGTCGACCAGGCCCACGCGCTGATTCCCGAGGCACGGGTCGGATTCGTCGGCGTGGCCCGCGACGAGGCCACTCACGAACCGACCCCGTATCTGGAGTCGCTGCCCGACGACCTGAGCACCCAGCCGGTGTTCGTGCTGGATCCGATGCTGGCCACCGGCGGATCGCTCGCCCACACGGTCGGGCTGCTGCAGTCGCGCGGGGCGGTGGACATCACCGCGATCTGTGTGGTGGTCGCGCCCGAGGGGATCGCGACGCTGGAGCGGGTGGCGCCCGGTATGCGGCTGTTCACGGCCACCGTCGACGACCGGCTCAACGAGGCCGCCTACATCGTGCCCGGGCTCGGGGACGCGGGGGACCGTCAGTTCGGGCCGCGCTGACCCGTCACCACTGGTGCGCCACGGTGGCGAGTTCGTCGCACAGCCGCTGCGCCTCGGCCCGCGCAGCCGCGAGATCGCTGCCGGCCGCGCGCCGAACCTCGATGTAGGACTTGACCTTCGGTTCGGTGCCCGACGGGCGCACGACCATCCGCACCGACGTGTCGGCGTCCCCGCCGGCGAGGATGAGCGCATCGGTGCGCATCGGTTCCTCGGCGGTGAGCAGGTCGGTGACGGTCACCTCGAAGCCGGCCAGCCGATCCGGTGGGGTGTCGCGTAGCCGGGACAACACGGCGGCAGCCTCATCGGTGCCTTCGACGGACCGGTTCACCGCGGTGGTGGCGTGGACGCCGTGGCGCAGGGCGAGCTCGTCGAGCGCCCGGGTCACGGTGCGGCCCTGCTCGTGCAGCGCCGCGACCAGATCGCAGGCCAGCATCGCCGCGCTGATGCCGTCCTTGTCCCGGACGGCGGCCGGGTCGACACAGTGCCCGATGGCCTCTTCGTAGGCGTAGACGAGCGTGGCGCCGGGGAGGTCGGCGTCGGCGCGGGCCAACCACTTGAACCCGGTGAGGGTTTCGGCGTACTGGGCGCCGTGCGAGGCGGCGATGGCGCTGAGCATGCGCGAGGACACCACAGTGCTGGCCACCACCGTCGCGGCCATCACCTCGCCGGGTTCGATCTGCGAGAGGATGTAATCCCCGAACAGCCAACCGGTTTCGTCGCCGGAGAGCATGCGCCAGCCGTCGGGTGTCGGGATGCCGACCGCGCACCGGTCGGCATCGGGGTCCAGCGCGATCGCGAGGTCCGCGTCGACGTCGGCGGCGAGTGCGAGCAGGGCGTCGACGGTGCCGGGTTCCTCGGGGTTGGGCAGCGTCACGGTGGGGAAGTCCGGATCCGGCGCGAACTGGCTCTCGACCACATGGATGTCGTCGATGCCGCCGCGGTTGAGGACGTCGAGCAGATACTCACCGCCCACGCCGTGCAGCGGGGTGAACGCCACCCGCACCTTGCCGTGTGCGTGCCGGACGTTCGCCGCCCGGTTGACGTAGTGGACGATCTCCTCCATGCCGCCGGTTTCGACCGCGGCCCTTCTGATCTCGTCGGCGTGCGGGGCGTCGGCGATCGCCGCCTCGATCTCCCGGTCGGTCGGCCCGACGATCTGCAGACCCTCTTCGAAGAAGACCTTGTAGCCGTTGTCGGTCGGCGGGTTGTGCGATGCGGTGATCATGATGCCCGCGGCCGCGTGCATGTGCCGCACGATGAACGCGACCACGGGCGTGGGCACGGTGGCCAGCATGAGGATGACCTCGAATCCCTCGGCGGTGAGGACTTCGGCCGCCGCGCGGGCGAATTCGTCGGACCCGTGCCGCGCGTCGCGCCCGACCACCACCTGCGAGCCGCCCCGGCCGCGGTCCTTGAGGACCTTGGCCACCGCCCACGTCGTGCGCAGGACGACGGCGAGGTTCATGCCGTTGGGCCCGGCGCGCAGCGGGCCTCGTAGCCCGGCCGTGCCGAAGGTCAGCGAGCGGGCGAACCGCTCGTCGAGTTCTTCAGGACTGCACGCCGATAGTTCGGCGGCGGTCTGCGGATCGGGGTCGTGGGAGATCCACTCCTGCGCGGTCGTCGAGATCGCCGAGGACGTCATGGGGCAAGTGTGCCCGCTTTCACGTCATTTGATGCCAGCTTGCGAAGGACCGGGGCGACGAGCATCACCAGGTCGAATTCCAGGTCGGTCAGCGTGTCGGCCATTGCCCGGTGCAGCCAGGCGTCGCGCTCGGCGCGGTCGGCGGCGAGGAAGTCGACCCCCTCGGCAGTGGCCTCGATGAGTTGTCGGCGGCGGTCGCGGTCGTCGGGGCGCCGGCGCAGCAGGCCGCGGCCGACGAGTTCGTTGAGGCCGTCGGTCAGCGATTGCGCGCGCACCTGCAGGCGGGCGCCCAGTTCGGCAGGCGTGGTGGTGCCGAGCCGGGTGACCTCACCGAGCAGCTCCATCTGGCTCAGCGTCAGGCCGTGATCGGGCCGGTGGCGGCGCATCTGCCTGGCCACCGCCATGATCGCCTCACGCAGTTCGGTCGCCGGCGCGGCATCACGGGTCATAGCCAAGTTATACCTTCACAACCGTGCTTCTGCCAGCTGATCTACGCATGTTGCAGCTCGGAGTTATGAAGTACATACTTGGTATCTGTGAAGGATGGTCGCGCCGGACGGGTGCTGCGGTGGGTGGTGCTGGCGGCCGCGTCGGTCGCCGTCACCGTGCCGCTGACGCTGGCCGGTGTGCCGTCGGCCGGACTGTTCGCCGCGTTGGCCGTCGGCATCGTGCTCGCGCTCGCCTCGGCCGCGCCCACCGGTGTGCCGCGTCCGCTCGGCGTCGCGGCGCAGGGGGTGCTGGGGGTCTACATCGGCACGATGGTGCAGCACGACGCGGTCGGTGCGCTGGGGGCCGACTGGCCGTTCGTGGTCGCCGTGGCGGTGGCCACCCTGGTGCTCAGCGTGGCGGCCGGGGCGCTGCTCGGTCTGCACCGGGACGTCACCCCGCTCACCGGGTCGCTCGCGCTCACCGCCGGCGGCGCCTCGGGTCTGGTCGCCATCGCCCGCGATCTCGGCGGTGACGACCGGGTGGTCTCCGTGGTGCAGTACCTGCGGGTGGCGCTGGTGACCGCGTCCATGCCGGTGGTGGTGTCGGTCGTCTACCACGCCGACACCTCACACCCGACGGCCTCGCTGGCCCGAACCGACTCGGCCCCTTGGTATCTCAGCCTGGCCATGCTGACCGGGCTGGTGCTGCTCGGCACGGCGGCGGGGCGGCTGCTGCGGCTGCCGGGGGCCGGGCTGCTCGGTCCGATGGCGCTGACCGTGGCGCTGCAACTGAGCGGTCTGTCGTTCGGGTTGAGCGTGCCGGTGGTGCTGGTCCAGCTCGGCTACCTGCTGATCGGGTGGCAGGCGGGGCTGGCGTTCACCACCGAGTCGCTGCGCGCGATCGTCCGGGTGCTGCCCGCGGCGCTGACGTTGATCGTCGTGCTCGGCGTCGGCACCGCCGGCCTCGGCGTCCTGCTGGCGCACTACACCGCGTTGACCCCGCTGGAGGGCTACCTCGTGACCAGTCCGGGCGGGGTGTACGCGGTGCTCGCGACCGCGGTCGAGACCGGCTCGAACGTCACGTTCATCATTGCTGCCCAGGTGCTGCGGGTGCTGCTGATGCTGTTCGCCTCGCCGCTACTGGCGCGGGCGATCGTGTGGGCGGGCCGCCGCCTGCGCCGTCACAACGCCGAGATGACACCGGCCAGCAGCGCGCCCATCCGGCTCGCCGACTGACGGCCGGCCTCGAGCACCTCGGCGTGCGACAGCGGCTGGCCGGTGATGCCGGCAGCGAGGTTGGTCACCAGCGAGATACCCAGAACCCGGGCGCCGGCCTGTCGCGCGGCGATGGTCTCGTGCACCGTCGACATGCCGACCAGGTCGGCGCCCAGCGTGCGCAGCATGCGGATCTCGGCCGGCGTCTCGTACTGCGGTCCGGGCAGCCCCGCGTACACGCCCTCGGCGAGCTCCGGATCGATCCGCCGGGCCAGATCGCGCAGGTCGGGGGCGTACGCGTCGACCATGTCGACGAACTCCGCACCGATCAGCGGTGAGCGGGCGGTCAGGTTGAGATGGTCGCTGATCAGAACCGGTTGACCGACCGCGAAGCCGTCCCGCAGCCCGCCCGCGGCGTTGGTCAGCACCACCGTGCGCACCCCGGCCGCGCACGCGGTTCGCACCGGGTGCACCACATGGCGCAGGTCGTGGCCCTCGTAGGCGTGGATCCGGCCGACGAGCACCAGCACCCGGTGCGCGCCGACCGGCACCGACAACACGCGGCCGCCGTGCCCGGCCGCCGTCGGAGGAGTGAAGCCGGGCAGATCGGCCATCGGCACCGAGGCGGTGGCAGTGCCCAGGGCGCCGACCGCCGGGGCCCATCCCGAGCCCAGCACCACCGCGACGTCGTGGGTGTCGACACCGGTGCGTGCAGCGATCTGCGCCGCCGCCTGCTGGGCGGCCTCGGCCGGGCTCGTCACGGTCGCCGAGCTTAGCGGTGAGATACTTCCCCAATGCCCTCCGCCACCGCTGCCACGAGCGTCGAAGACGCCGTGACCCGGCGGCGCGGGGATCTCGTCGAGCTGTCGCACGCCATCCACGCCGAGCCGGAACTGGCCTTCGAGGAGCACCGCAGCTGCGCCAAGACCCAGGCGCTGGTCGCCGAGCACGGATTCGAGATGACCAGCTCCGCCGGCGGGCTCGACACCGCGTTTCGCGCCTCCTACGGCAGCGGTCCGCTGGTCGTCGGCATCTGTGCGGAGTACGACGCGTTGCCCGGAATGGGACACGCGTGCGGCCACAACATCATCGCGGCCTCGGCCGTCGGCACCGCGCTGGCGCTCGCCGAGGTGGCCGACCGGCTGGGCCTGACGGTGGTGCTGGTGGGGACGCCGGCCGAGGAGGCCGGCGGCGGTAAGGCGCTGCTGCTCGACGCCGGGGTGTTCGACGACATCGCGACCGCGGTGATGCTGCATCCCGGGCCGGTGGACATCGCCGCGGCGCGCTCGTTGGCGCTTTCGGAAGTCAACATCACCTACACCGGCCGGGAATCGCATGCCGCGGTCGCCCCGTACCTCGGCGTCAACGCCGGGGACGCGGTCACCGTCACCCAGGTGGCGATCGGGCTGCTGCGTCAGCAGCTCGCGCCGGGACAGATGGTGCACGGCATCGTCACCGACGGCGGTCAGGCCACCAACGTCATCCCCGGCCGGGCCGAGTTGCGCTACACCATGCGCGCACAGGACTCGACGTCGCTGCGCGGGCTCGAGGACCGGATGGCCGGGTGCTTCCGGGCCGGCGCCGTCGCGACCGGGTGTGAGTACGAGGTCGCCGAGACCGCCCCCGCCTACGCCGAGCTGACCCCAGACCACTGGCTCGCCGAGACCTTCCGGGAGGAGATGCAACGGATGGGCCGCACGCCCCTGCCCGCCGAACTGGAGGCGGCGGTGCCGCTGGGCAGCACCGACATGGGCAACGTCACCCACGTGGTGCCGGGCATCCACCCGGTCGTCGGCATCGACGCCGGCGGGGCGTCCATCCATCAGCCGCAGTTCGCCGCGGCGGCGGCCGGGCCGAGCGCCGACCGGGCCGTCGTGGACGGCGCGGTGATGCTGGCGCGCACCGTCGTCCGGCTCGCCGAGACGCCCGCCGAACGGGATCGCGTGCTGCAGCGGCAGGCGAGGCGGGCCTCATGAGTGTGCTGCCCCACGCCGCCGCGCGGTGGCTGTCGGAGAACTACGACCAGCTCGTCGCGTGGCGCCGGCACATCCACGCCCACCCCGAGCTGGGCCGTCAGGAGTTCGCCACCACCCAGTTCGTCGCCTCCCGGCTGGCCGACGCCGGCCTCAACCCCAAGGTGCTTCCCGGCGGCACCGGGCTGACGTGTGACTTCGGGCCCGACCACGGTCCGCGCATCGCGTTGCGCGCCGATATGGACGCGTTGCCGATGGCCGAGCGCACCGGCGCCCCGTACGCGTCGACCGTGCCGAACGTCGCGCACGCCTGCGGCCACGACGCGCACACCTCGGTGCTGCTGGGCGCCGCGCTGGCGCTCGCCTCGGTGCCCGAACTGCCCGTGGGCGTGCGGCTGATCTTCCAGGCCGCCGAGGAGCTGATGCCCGGCGGCGCGATCGACGCGATCGCCGCGGGCGCGCTGACCGGGGTGTCGCGGATCTTCGCGGTGCACTGCGACCCGCGCCTGGCCGTCGGCAAGGTCGCCGTGCGGGCCGGGCCGATCACCTCGGCCGCCGATCAGATCGAGGTGACGCTGCAGTCGCCCGGCGGCCACACGTCCCGTCCGCACCTGACCGGTGACCTGGTCTACGGGCTGGGCACGCTGATCACCGGCGTGCCGGGGGTGCTGTCGCGGCGCATCGACCCCCGCAACAGCACCGTGATGGTGTGGGGTGCGGTCAACGCCGGGGTGGCGGCCAACGCGATCCCGCAGACCGGCTCGCTGGCCGGCACCATCCGCACCGCCTCGCGTGAGACCTGGCTGACGTTGGAAACCATTGTGCGCGAGACGGTCTCGTCGCTACTGGCGCCGTTGGGCATCGAGCACACGCTGCAGTACCGCCAGGGCGTGCCGCCGGTGGTGAACGAGGAGATCGCAACGCGGATCATGACCCACGCGATCGAGGCGATCGGCCCGGACGTGCTCGCCGACACCCGCCAGTCCGGCGGCGGCGAGGACTTCTCCTGGTACCTCGAGGAGGTGCCGGGCGCCATGGCGCGGCTGGGGGTGTGGAGCGGTCGCGGACCGCAGCTGGATCTGCACCAGCCGACCTTCGACCTCGACGAGCGCGCGCTGGGTGTGGGGGTGCGGCTGCTGGTCAACCTGGTCGATCAGGCCGCACGGCTGTAGAACCGCACCCTCGCGCCCGTGAGGTGACAGGCTGGAGTGATGGCCCTGCCAGAACTGCGGCTGCGGGCGCCGACGGCCGACCTGCTGGCGCTGCCGTGGGACCGGCCGCTCGCGGAGTGGTCGGCGCCCGACGTGCCGCTGCGCGACATCGCGGTGGGACCCAGCCGTCACCTGGTGAAGTTCGTCGCCTGCGACGGCGCGGTGTGGGCGGTCAAGGATCTGCCGCCGCGGCTGGCGCACCGGGAGTACGACGTCCTCGGCCGGCTCGAGGAGATGGGTCTGCCCGCGGTGCGCCGCGCCGGCCTGGTGCTGCAGCCCGACTTCGAGACCGCGCTGCTGCTCACCCGGTTCCTCGACGGCTCCTGGCAGTACCGGCGGCTGTTCCGCCGGCTGCCGCCCGACGAGCCCAAACACCGCGCCCGGCTGTTCGACGCGATGGCCACCCTGCTGGTCGAACTGCACCGCCACGGCGTGTTCTGGGGTGACTGCTCGCTGGCCAACACGCTGTTCTCCCGCGACGGCCAGGTGCTGCAGGCCTGGCTGGTCGACGCCGAGACCAGCGAGGTGCATCCGCGGCTGTCCGACGGCCAGCGCCGCCACGACCTCGACATCCTGGTGGAGAACGTCGCGGCCGATCTGATGGACCTGGCCGCGTGGCTCGGTTCGTCAGAAGAGCTCGAGGACGCGCTGATCGCCGAAGCGCAGGACATCCCGAACCGCTATCAGCGGCTCTGGGACGTGCTGCACGCCGAGCCGGTGTTCGAGTTCACCGACCGCTACCGCGTGGAGGGCACGATCCGGCGGCTCAACGACCTCGGGTTCGCGGTCGAGGAGGTGACCCTGCAGCCGGTCAGCGACGCCATGCCCGACCGGCTGCGGCTCAACGTCGCCGTCGGGGACCGGCGCTTCCACGCCGAGCGGCTCCGCGAATTGACCGGCCTGGACGTCGGCGAGGGGCAGGCCCGCATCCTGCTCGGCGATCTACAGACCTATCAGGCCCAGTTGAGTCAGGAGTCCGGACAGGACGTCGACGAGTCGACGGCCGCGCAGCTGTGGGTGATGGAGATCGCCACACCCACCATGCACCGTGCGCACGATGCGATCGGCGGCGCGGGCACGCCGATCCAGGCGTTCTGCGATCTGCTGGAGGTGCGCTGGCTGCTCAGCGAACGCGCCGGCCGTGACGTCGGCACCGAACGGGCGCTGGTGGCACTGGCCCGCGACGTCATCCCGCCGGACTCGGCGGCCAAGATGGCCGTCGCCGAGGTCCCGACCCAGCCGATGCCGGTGATCGACTTCGACGACGACTGAGGCGCGCTCAGCCCGGCGTGCCGGGGCCGATGTTGCGCGACGGGCGGGTCCGCAGGCCGTGCACGTAGTCGGCGGGGGCACCGGCGATCTCCGCGGCGTCGGCCATCACCCCGAGGTAGCGCGCCGACGGCAGGCCGCCCTCCCACGCGTCCACGACGTACAGCCACGCCAGCACCGGATCGGTGTCGGTGTCCGACGACAGCCGGTGCACCCGGCACCGGATCTTCTTGTGGATGCCGAGTTCGGAGCCCTCCCAGCGGTCGAGGGTCTCCTCGTCCTCCTTGGTCATGTCGTAGAGGACCACGAACACCTTCGACAGCGGATCCTCGACGACCGTGGCCAGCGCACCCTCCCAGCCGATGTCCTCGCCGCCGAAGGTCAGCCGCCAGCCGTGCAACCAGCCCGTCCCGGCCATCGGCGAATGTGGTGCACGCTCCATCATCTGCTCGGGATGCATGTTCGATCCGTAAGCGGCGTAGAGCGGCACGGTAGGAGAGCTTAACTTGCAGGACAGCTCCCGCGACCGGAAGCGTCAGCCCGACGCGGCGCAGCGGCGTCCGCGGTGGGTGACCGACTAGATTGTGCTCGTGGCTACCCGCATCGTGATCATCGGCGGTGGGCCCGCCGGCTATGAAGCGGCGCTCGTGGCCGCGGGCAGAGGTTCCGAGGTTCACGTCACCGTCGTCGATTCCGACGGGCTCGGCGGCGCCTGTGTGCTCTACGACTGCGTCCCGTCGAAGACCTTCATCGCCTCGACCGGCGTGCGCACCGAACTGCGCCGCGCGTCGGGGCTGGGCTTCGACATCAGCATCGACGCCGCGAAGATCTCGCTGCCGCAGATCCACAACCGGGTCAAGACGCTGGCCCGGTCGCAGTCCGCCGACATCGGCAGCCAGCTGCTGCGTGAAGGCGTGACGGTCATCGGCGGCCGCGGTGAGCTGGTGGACGACGCCCCCGGGCTGGCCCAGCACCGGGTCAAGGTCACCACCCACGACGGCAAGACCGGCGTGCTCAAGGCCGACGTGGTGCTCGTCGCCACCGGCGCCAGCCCGCGGGTGCTGCCCAATGCGGTGCCCGACGGTGAGCGGATCCTGACCTGGCGCCAGCTCTACGACCTCACCGAACTGCCCGAGCACCTGGTGATCGTCGGCTCGGGCGTCACCGGCGCGGAGTTCTGCAACGCCTACACCGAGCTCGGCGTCGATGTGACCGTGGTGGCCAGCCGCGACCAGATCCTGCCGCACGAGGACAGCGACGCCGCCGCGGCGCTGGAGGAGGTGTTCGCCGAACGCGGGGTGACGCTGGTCAAGAACGCCCGCGCCGAATCGGTGACCCGCACGGACTCCGGCGTCAAGGTGCAGATGGCCGACGGCCGCTGCGTCGAGGGCAGCCACGCGCTGATGACGGTGGGTTCGGTGCCGAACACCACCGGGCTCGGACTCGAGCGGGTCGGCGTCGAGCTGGGCCGCGGGAACTACATCCCCGTCGACCGGGTGTCGCGCACCCCCGCCCCGGGCGTCTACGCGGCCGGTGACTGCACCGGCCTGCTGCCGCTGGCGTCGGTGGCGGCCATGCAGGGCCGCATCGCGATGTACCACGCGCTCGGTGAGGGGGTCGCCCCGATCCGGCTGCGCACGGTGGCCTCGGCCACCTTCACCCGCCCCGAGATCGCGGCGGTCGGCATCCCGCAGACCGCGATCGATGACGGCAGCGTGCCGGCGCGCATCCTGATGCTGCCGCTGAACACCAACGCCCGCGCCAAGATGTCGCTGCTGCGGCACGGTTTCGTCAAGATCTTCTGCCGGCCGGCCACCGGCGTCGTCATCGGCGGGGTGGTGGTCGCCCCGATCGCCTCCGAGCTGATCCTGCCGATCGCGCTGGCGGTGCAGAACCGGATCTCGGTGACCGACCTCGCCCAGACCCTGTCGGTGTACCCGTCGCTGTCGGGGTCGATCGTGGAGGCCGCGCGCCGGCTCATGGCGCACGACGATCTGGACTGACTCCACGTAGCCTGGGAGGGCAAACCGTACCGACGAGTAACCAGGAGTCCGTCGTGCGCGACCCGATCTCCGGCAACGGGCAGACCCTGCTCGACCCGCACCAGCGTGCGGAGGCCTGGCAGCGGCTCGGCAGCGAGCAGTTCGACGTCGTGGTCATCGGCGGCGGGGTGGTCGGCGCGGGCGCCGCGCTGGATGCGGCCACCCGGGGGCTGAAGGTGGCGCTGGTCGAGGCCCGCGACTTCGCCTCCGGCACCTCCAGCCGCAGCAGCAAGATGTTCCACGGCGGGCTGCGCTACCTCGAGCAGCTCGAATTCGGTCTGGTGCGCGAGGCGCTGCACGAACGCGAACTGTCGCTGACCACGCTGGCGCCCCATCTGGTCAAACCGCTGCCGTTCCTGTTCCCGCTGACCCACCGGTGGTGGGAGCGGCCGTACGTCGCGGCAGGCATCTTCCTCTACGACCAGCTGGGCGGCGCGAAATCCGTTCCTGCGCAGAAACATCTGCTCAAGGCCGGCGCGCTGCGGCTGGCCCCCGGGCTCAAGCGCAGCTCGCTGATCGGCGGGATCCGGTATTACGACACCGTCGTCGACGACGCCCGGCACACCATGACCGTCGCCCGCACGGCCGCCCACTACGGCGCGGTGGTGCGCACCTCGACGCAGGTGGTGAACCTGCTGCGCGAGGGCGACCGGGTGATCGGGGTGCGGGTGCGCGACTCGGAGAACGGTGCGGCCACCGACGTCCACGGCCATGTCGTGGTCAACGCCACCGGCGTCTGGACCGATGAGATCCAGGCGCTGTCGCGCCAGCGCGGCCGGTTCCGGGTGCGGGCCTCGAAGGGTGTGCACGTCGTGGTGCCCCGCGACCGGATCGTCAGCGAGGTCGCGATCATCCTGCGCACCGAGAAGTCGGTGCTGTTCGTGATCCCGTGGGGCACGCACTGGATCATCGGCACCACCGACACCGACTGGAACCTCGACCTGGCGCACCCGGCCGCCACCAAGGCCGACATCGACTACATCCTCGAGACGGTCAACACGGTGCTGGCCACGCCGCTGACCCACGACGACATCGACGGCGTGTACGCCGGGTTGCGGCCGCTGCTGGCCGGGGAGAGCGAGGAGACCTCCAAGCTCTCCCGCGAGCACGCCGTCGCCGTGCCCTCACCCGGGCTGGTGGCGATCGCGGGCGGCAAATACACCACCTACCGGGTGATGGGGGAGGACGCGATCGACGCGGCCGCGGAGTTCGTGCCCACCCGCGTCGCACCGTCGATCACCGAGAAGGTGCCGCTGATGGGCGCCGACGGCTATTTCGCGCTGATCAACCAGACCCAGCAGGTCGGGGTGCGCTACGGCCTGCACCCGTACCGGGTGCGCCACCTGCTCGACCGGTACGGCTCGCTGATCGGCGAGGTGCTGCAGATGGCCGAGAATCGGGCCGACCTCCTGGCACCGATCACCGAGGCGCCGGTGTACCTGAAGGTCGAGGCGTGGTACGCGGCCGCGGCCGAGGGCGCGTTGCACCTCGAGGACATCATGGCCCGGCGGATGCGGATCTCGATCGAATACCCGCACCGCGGTGTGGACTGCGCGCGCGAGGTGGCCGAGGTGGTGGCGCCCGTGCTGGGGTGGAGTGCCGAAGACGTCGACCGCGAAGTCGAGACCTACTGTGCGCGTGTGGATGCCGAGGTGCGCAGTCAGCAGCAGCCCGACGACGAATCCGCCGATGCGCTGCGGGCCGCCGCACCCGAGGCACGCGCGGAGATCCTCGAACCCGTCCCGCTGCGATGAGCCGCGGGCGGCCGGCGCCGCTGCCGGTGCGCGACGGACTCGGACCGGCTCGCGTGCGGTTGCGCGGCGGCGCGGTACTCGTGGAACTGGCCTCCCGGTTCGGTGAGGCCGCCGCGGCGAAGGTCTTCGACGGTGAGGTGGTGACCGCCGACGGCACCGTCGTCACCCCGGGCACCGTGCTCCCGCCGGGTGCCCACGTGTACCTGTATCGCGAACTGCGCGATGAGGTCCCGGTGCCGTTCGAGATGCCGGTGCTGCACCGCGACGACGACATCGTCGTCGTCGACAAACCGCACTTCCTGGCCACCATGCCGCGTGGGCGCCACGTCGCGCAGACGGCGCTGGTCCGGTTGCGCCGCGAACTCGACCTGCCCGAACTGAGTCCGGCGCACCGCCTGGACCGTCTCACCGCGGGGGTGCTGTTGTTCACGGTCCGCCGGGAGATCCGCGGGGCATACCAGACGATGTTCGCGCGGGGGTTGGTCGGCAAGGTCTATCTGGCGCGGTCGGCCGGCCGCAGTGCGGTGCCGTTGCCGACGGTGGTGCGTAGCCGGATCATCAAGCGACGCGGGCAGTTCCAGGCGGTCGAGGAGCCCGGCGAACCGAATGCCGAGACCCTCGTGGAGCAGGTCGACGGTGAGCTGTACCGGCTGACGCCGCGCACCGGGCGGACCCACCAGCTGCGGGTGCACATGGCCCGGATCGGGTTGCCGTTGCTGGGCGATCCGCTGTACCCGGACGTCGTGGACGTCGCTGCCGACGACTTCAGCACACCGCTGCATCTGCTGGCGCACAGCCTGGAGTTCGACGACCCGCTCACCGGGGCGCCGCGCCGGTTCGTCAGCGCCCGCACCGTGTGATTTTCGGTGTTGTCGGTCGCGCTGACCGCGACGAACTACACCGAAATCGCCCGGCGGCGCTGAATTGACGTTTCCGTCGAACGGCATCAGGTAACCCTCTCCTCGACGAGGAGGTGCGAGATGCCCACATGGGTGTGGTTGGTGATCGCTGCCGTCGTGCTGGTCGCGGTCATCGCGGTCGTCGTCTACGGCAAGACGGCCGGCAGCAAGAAGCGGACCCAGCGACTGCGTGAACACTACGGGTCCGAATACGACCGCGCGCTACAGGAGACCGGTGACGCCCGCGCGGCCGAATCCGCGCTGCTGCAGCGCGAGAAGCGGGTAAAGAAGCTCGACATCGTCACGCTCTCACCGCAGGCGTGTGCGATGTACACCGATCACTGGCACCGGGTGCAGAAAGGGTTCGTCGACAACCCGTCCGGCGCCCTGGGCGAGGCCGACATGCTGGTCAACCAGGTGATGCGGGAGCGTGGCTACCCAGTCGACGACTTCGACGAACGGGCCGCCGACATCGCCGTCGACCATCCCGACATCGTGCAGAACTACCGGGCGGCACACAGCATCTTCGCGTCGCAGGAACGCGGTCGGGTCGACACCGAACGCCAGCGTGAGGCGTTCGTCCACTACCGCGCCCTGTTCGACCGTCTGCTGGCCAACGAGACCGATACGCCGAAGGAGGCACGCGCATGACCGCGCCCGATCACCCCACAGCCACCCCGTTCAACCGGGACACCGACCCGCGTGCGGGCCGCGAACCCATGCCCCACGATGCGGGCCCGCACGACCCGAACGCCGCTGCGATGCCCGGACCCGGGGCGCCCGGCGGCGGAGCCGCGGGCGCACGACTGCCCGACGCGACCACCGGGCCGCTCGCCCAGCCGCCGATGTCCGGTGGGCCGCAGACCGCCGCCCACGGCTCCGGCCGGCCACACGGCGACGACGCGGGCACCGACCGCCCCGGCGGAGACGCGGGCACCGACCGCGCCGGCGGCGACGGCGGCCCGGCGGGAGGCGACGACCAGCTGTTCCACGGCGCGGACCTGTCGGGGATGCGCAGCCGCTGGGACGACGTGCAGGCCGCATTCGTCGATGACCCGCGAGCCTGCGTGCAGAAGGCCGACGCCCTGGTCTCGGAGGTCGTCGACCAGCTGACCCGCCAGTTCGCCGAGGCGCGGTCCCGGCTCGAGGGTCAGTGGTCGCGCGGGGAAGAGGCGTCGACGGAGGATCTGCGGATCGCGCTCAAGCGCTACCGCGAGTTCTTCCAGCGGCTGCTCTCGGTCTAGGACAGCCGGACGCGTGCGCGGATTCGGTCAAGACCGCGCACGGCGAGCGGGCCGGGGGCACTATTGACCGGTGCGAAAGATGTGGTGTCTGCCCGGAGCCGGTGCGGTGGCCCTGGTGTTCGCCGGAGGCCTGACGCTTCCCGTGGCCCCGACGGCGTCGGCCACCCTGTGCGGTTCGGTCGGTGGCCGGTTCGTCGACGTCACGGGGTGTGCCGACCCCCTGTCGTACCTGAACGACGTGCCGCCGCCGCCTCCGCCACCCCCACCGCCCCCGCCGCCCGGGGCCGCCCCACCGCCGCCACCGCCCCCGCCACCCCCGCCGCCGGTGTACGTGCCGCCCGCGCCGAACGTGAACGTGTGCGCGAGCGTCGGCCGGCGGATCAGCGTGAGCGGTTGCGTCTGAGCGTGCTCTACTGACACGCGTGGATCGCGCGCGTTTCGACCGACTGTTCGACCTGACCGACCGCACCATCGTGGTGACCGGTGGCACCCGAGGAATCGGGCTGGCGCTGGCGGAGGGCTTCGTGCTCGCCGGCGCGCGGGTGGTGGTGGCCAGCCGCAAAGGCGATGCGTGCGAGCAGGCCGCCGCACATCTGCGCGGGCTGGGCGGACAGGCCATCGGGGTGCCCACCCATCTCGGCGACGTCGACGCGCTCGGCACGCTGGTCGACCGCACGGTGGCCGAGTTCGGCGGTATCGACGTGGTGGTGAACAACGCCGCCAACGCGTTGGCCCAACCGCTGGGGGAGATGACGGTCGAGGCGTGGGCCAAGTCCTACGACGTGAACCTGCGCGGACCGGTGTTCCTGGTGCAGCAGGCGCTGCCGCACCTGAAGAGCAGCGCGCACGCCGCGGTGCTCAACACGGTGTCGGTCGGCGCCTTCAATTTCGCACCAGGGGTGTCGATGTACGCCGCGGGTAAGGCCGCTCTGCTGTCGTTCACCCGGTCGATGGCCGCGGCGTACGCGCCGTTCGGGATCCGGGTCAACGCGCTGGCTCCCGGACCCGTCGACACGGACATGATGCGCAACAACCCGCAGGAGGCCATCGACGGGATGGTCGGATCGACGCTGATGAAGCGGCTCGCCACACCTGACGAGATGGTCGGTGCCGCATTGCTTCTGGTGTCGGATGCGGGCAGTTACCTGACCGGCCAGGCGATCATCGTGGACGGCGGCGGAACGCCTCGCTAGCCGCGCGCATCTCCCCGCTGGTGGACGCCAGGATCTGGCTGCGGTTCTCCAGGTGCAGTGCCGCCTCGAGGCTGCCCGCCTCGAGGTTCGCCCACAGCACCTGCTTGGTCGATTCCAGGCCGAATTTGCCATAGCCGCACAGTGTTTCGGCAATGCTCAGCGCGTCGGCCACCACGTCGTCGGACACCCGTGAGACCAGGCCTAGGGTCAGTGCCTCCTGCGCGCCGACGTCGCGCGCGGTCAGGATCAGGTCGAACGCGTGGCCGGCGCCGATGATGCGCGGCAACGTGTAGCTCACGCCGATGTCGCAGCCGCCCAGCCCCAGCTTGATGAACTGGGTGCAGAACCGCGCGGTGTCGGAGGCGACGCGGATGTCCGCGGCCGCCGCGAGTGCGAAGCCGCCGCCGTAGGCCGGACCGTTCACGGCGGCGATGACCGGCTGGCGCAGCCGGTGCAGCCGCGTCGTCAACTCGGCGATGCGTTCCTGCCAGCGCATCCCGGACCGGGGGAATTCCGTACCGCCACCGGCCTGTTCGGGATTGGGCTCGGTGAGGTCGAGCCCGGCGCAGAAGCCGCGCCCCGCCCCGGTCAGCACCACCACCCGGCATTCGTTGTCGGCGGCGATGTCGCCGAGGGCGTCATGGAACGCCTCGACGAGTTCGTAGGACAGGGCGTTGAGCTTCTCCGGCCGGTTCAGCGTGATGACGGCGATGTCGGGACGCGGGTGGGTGAGCTGCAGAACGGTCATGGGCTCACGCTAATTCGCCGCCGGACGTAGGTCTTGACCGCCCGGTGGCGAGATGGTCTGGTTAGGCCGTCTTTGGCGGTGAACGGAAGGTGGCGGCAGATGCGCCGGGTGGTGGTCGTGGTCGCGTTGGGTATCGGTGCGCTCGTGGGCGGCGGTGTGGCCGTCGCGCAGCCGGCGCCCTCCGCCGATCAGCTCACCGCGCAACTCCAGCGGGTGCTGAACACTTCGGTCGGTGACGCCGAGCGCGCCGCCGAACTCGAGGGCGGCATGGCCGCCGTGCCGACCGCGAACAACATCGCGGCGGTGATGGACCGGTACGGCGCGGTGATGTCGTGGCGCGTCCAAAATCCGGCCCTCAATGGCGACCGACTGGACGCGCAACTGGCAGTGAGCATCCCGATCATGGGTACCCGCACCCACGACATCTACTGGGTGAACCGCGACGGTGCGTGGAAGCTGAGCAACCCGTCGGCGTGCGTGATCGCCCGCGACGCCGCAGGCGCGCAGTGCACGGTCTGACCGTCAGTCGGTGCTGCGCCAACCACTGACCCCGACGGTCACCATGCGCAGCTGTTTGACGGCGAGGCGCCGGATGTCGGCCAGTGCGGCCGCGTCGCCGGGGTCGACGGCGTCGACGGCCTCGGCGATGGAGATCATCGCGTTCACGATCAGTGAGGCGAGGACGTTGAGGTCCTCGGCACTCCAGGTGTTGAGGCCGGGAAACCTGGCGAGGTCGATCGCGAGTTCGGATGTGATCAGGCGGATCTCGGTGCGGATCGCGTAACGCAGCACGCTGAGTCCGCTGGAGCGTTCGCGCCCGATGAAACGCCAGTACTCGCTGCGCTGATTGACCCCTTCGATCAGCATGTCGATCGACGATTCGATGACCCGGTTCGGATCGAGCTTGCCGGTGCGGGCGGTGCGCAACAGCTCGCGCAGCGCGCGGAACGATTCGTCGATCAGCACGAGGCCCAGCGCCTCCATCGACTCGAAATGCCGGTAGAACGCGGCCGGGGCGATTCCGGCCTCGCGGGTGACCTCGCGCAGGCTCAGCTCGGCGAAGCCGTGGTCCTCGAGCAGCGTCAACGCGGCGGCGACGATCGCCCTGCGGGTCGCCTCCTTACGTTCCTCCCGCGACGGCGTGTCGCGCGAACGCGACCGCCCTGAGCGACTCGTACGGGAATTCGGCGTACGACTGTTCACGCTGTGAAACGTACCACAAGCTGCTTCGATCCTCTTGACCGATCCTCTTGTATCGGCGCACGGTATACACATGTTCACTGAAACGCTCAGACCGCGGCTGCGGGACCGAGTGCTGCGGTCACCGCTGGTCGACCTGCTCACCGGGCCACACGGCGTGAACCGGTACACCGAGCTCGTCGACCCCACCTGGACGTCGCAGGACGCCCGCGCGCGGGTGGTCGCCGTCCGGCGGCAGACCCCGCGCAGCGTGACGCTGACGCTCGAACCGAACCACGTGTTCACCGGATTCCGCGCCGGCCAGCACGTCAACCTCACCGTCGAGATCGACGGCCGTCGCCGCACCCGCTGCTACTCACCGGCCAGCGCCGAGCGATCCCGGTTGATCGAGCTGACCGTCGGCCGCCACGACGGCGGTCTGGTCTCGACCTACCTGTGCGACCACGCCCGTCCGGGGATGGTGGTGGGTCTCGAGGCCGTGGGCGGGGAATTCACGCTGCCCACTGTCCGGCCGCGGCGCATCCTGTTCGTCTCCGGCGGCAGCGGGATCACCCCGGTGCTGTCGATGCTGCGCACGCTGCAGGCTGAGCGGTACACCGGCGAGGTGGCGTTCGTGCACTATGCGCGCAGCGCGGCGGAGGCCTGCTACCGCGACGAGCTCGCCGCGATGGCCGGGGTGCGGGTGCTGCACGGCTACACCCGCGACACCGCGGGCAGCGACCTCGTCGGCCGCTTCGACGCCGCGCACCTGGCGGCCGCGATGCCAGACGGCGATGACACCGCCGTGTTCGTGTGCGGTCCGCCGGCGCTGGTCGAGGCGGTCCGGGCGGTGCGCCCCGATGCGCGCGCCGAGAGCTTCGTACCGCCGGTCTTCGAGCTGCCGGCCGAGGCGTCCGGCGGGCGGATCAGCTTCGCCGACAGCGGGGTCGACATCACCGACGACGGGCGGCCGCTGCTCGAGCAGGCCGAGGCCGCGGGCCTCACCCCCGAGAGCGGATGCCGGATGGGCATCTGCCACAGCTGCACCCGCCGCAAGACCCGCGGCGCGGTGAGGAACCTGATCACCGGCGCGGTGTCGAGCGCCGAGGAGGAGGACGTGCAGATCTGCGTGTCCGTCCCCGTCGGCGACGTCGACCTCGCGCTGTAAGAGAGGAGCCCGACATGACCACCACGCTGAACGCACCCGCCCAGCGGACCGTCGAGAAGACCGTCGCCGGCCGGACCGTGCGGCTCACGCCCGAGCAGGCCGAGGCCTTCGGCCGCGAACTCGACGCCCTGCGCGAACGCGTGATCGCCGACCTCGGGGAACGCGACGCGAACTACATCCGCCGCGTGATCAAGGCGCAGCGGGCACTCGAATTGGGCGGCCGCGCACTGCTGTTCGGCGGCGTGCTGCCGCCGTTCTGGTTGGCCGGCACCGCGCTGCTGGGGCTGGCGAAGATCATCGACAACATGGAGATCGGCCACAACGTCATGCACGGCCAGTACGACTGGATGGGCGACCCGGCGATCTCCAGCCGCGGATTCGAATGGGACACCGCCTGTCCCGGCGACCAGTGGCGCCACTCGCACAACTACATGCACCACACATACACCAACATCGTCGGCATGGACCGCGACATCGGCTACGGGATCCTGCGGATGAGCGCCGATCAGCGGTGGCGGCCCTACTTCCTGGGCAACCCGGTGTACGCGTTCCTGCTGATGGTGCTGTTCCAGTACGGCGTCGCGCTGCACGAACTCGAGACCGAACGCATCCGCGCCGGCGAGATCACGATCGCCGACAAGAAAGAGATCCTCGAGGGCATCTGGCGCAAAACCAAGCGGCAGACCCTCAAGGACTACGTCGCATTCCCGCTGCTGGCCGGGCCGGTCGCACCGTGGGTGTTCACGGGCAATCTCACCGCGAACCTGATCCGCAACGTGTGGTCCTACATGATCATCTTCTGCGGCCACTTCCCGGAGGACGTGCAGGAGTTCTCGGTCGAGGAGACCAAGGCCGAGACCCGCGGGCAGTGGTACTTCCGGCAGATCCTGGGCTCGGCGAACCTCACGGGCGGGAAGCTCTTCCACCTGCTGAGCGGGAATCTGTCGTTCCAGATCGAGCACCACCTGTTCCCGGACATCCCGGCGCACCGGCACGCCGAGATCGCGCCCGAGGTGCGCGACATCTGCCGCCGCTACGGTCTGCCGTACAACACCGGCCCGCTGCCGAAGCAGTTCGCCACCGTGGTGCGCAAGATCGTGCGATTGGCGCTGCCCGGCTGACCGCCGAGACTACGGTTGATGACGGATTTCGCCCGATTCCCGTCAGCAACCGTAGTCTCGCGCTCAGCGGTGGACGAAAGGTCGAGCAGTGGACGAAGTGCCCGTGCCGGTGTCGGGCGACCGGCTACTCGTCGCGGGCCGGACGTGCCGGACGATCGCCCGGGCCGACCGGTTCGCCCCGATCGTCGACGGCGCCGACTACCTCGCGCACGTCAAGGCCGCAATGCTGCGCGCGCGGCGCCGCATCATGCTGATCGGGTGGGATCTCGACTACCGCACGACGTTCGAGCCGGGCCGTCCCACTCAGCTCGGGCCGAATCGGCTGGGCCCGTTCCTGCACTGGATGCTGTGGCAGGAGCCCGAACTGCAGGTCTATCTGCTCAAGTCCAACCTCAAACTGCTGCCGGCGCTCGACGGCCTCTGGTTCGGTGTGACGCCGGTGAGCCTGGTCAACCAGTTCACCTCCCGGCGTATGCATTTCGCCGTCGACGGGGCGCGCCCGACCGGTGCGGTGCACCACCAGAAGATCGTGGTGATCGACGACCGGGTGGCGTTCTGCGGCGGCATCGACCTGACCGTCGGGCGCTGGGACACCCGCGGTCACACGCCGGGCGACCGGCGCAGGCAGACCGCGGGCGAGGCGTACGGCCCCCGCCACGAGGTGGCGGCCGCGATGGACGCCGATGCGGCGGGCGCCCTCGCCGTGGAGGCGCGGGAGCGGTGGCAGGCCGCCACCGGGAAGTCCCTGGCGCCGGTCGCGTCGGCCGGCCCGGTCTGGCCGCACCGACTGCGACCCGCACTGCGCGATGTCGAGGTGGGTATCGCGCGGACGCTGCCCGCCCTGACGTCCCGGACCGAGGCGCGGGAGGTGGAGGCCCTCGACCTCGCGGCGATCAGGGCCGCGCGTGAGGTGATCTACCTCGAGAACCAGTACCTGGCCTCCCGCCGCCTCGCCACCGCGCTCGCCGCCCGCCTGCGCGAAGCCGACGGGCCGCAGGTGGTGATCGTGCTGCCCCGCAGCTCGGAGAGCCGGCTCGAGCAGGAGTCGATGGACAGTGCCCGCGAACGCCTGCTCCGGCTGTTGTGGACTGCCGATCTGCACGGCAGGCTGGGCGTCTATTGGCCGGCGGTCCGGGGCGGCACGTCGGTGTACGTGCACTCCAAGGTGCTGGTGGCCGACGACCGCCTGTTGCGCATCGGTTCGTCGAACCTCAACAACCGGTCGCTGGGTTTCGACAGCGAATGCGACGTCGCCATCGAGGCGCCCGACGACGGCCGCGACGACGTGCGCCGGCACATCGTCCGCACGCGCGACGACCTGGTCGCCGAACACCTGGGCGTACCCGCCGAGGTGTTCCGCCGCGAGGTGGCCGACCGCGGCTCGTTCCTGGCCGCCGTCGAGGCGCTGCGCGGCACGGGCCGCTCGCTGCGCACGTTCACCGGGTTCATGGTCTCCGCCGACGCGGGCCCGTTCGCGGAGAACGACCTGATGGATCCCGACCACGTCCCGACGTCGGTGAGTCAGAGCGCGCGCGACGTGCTCTTCAATGCGGTCACGTGGCCGTTGATGCGGGCCGCCCCGCAGGTCTGGTCCGCCGCGCGGGCGGTCGCCCGGCGCATCGCGCCGGAGGCGGCGCCACCTGATCAGCGCTGACAGTGCGGGCACCAGTAACTGACCCGCTCACCGCTGTCGTCGCGCTTGATCGGGGTGCCGCAGCGACGGCACGGTTTGCCGACCCGGCCGTACACCCACACGTCGCGGCCTGGCCGGGTGTCGCCGGTGGTGGTGCGATTCCAACGGTTGCGGTTCAGCCACAACATGTCCCGGGCCCGCTGCACCATGCGCAGCGGATCGGTGACGGCGCTGACCGGCGCGGTCGGCAGGTGTCCGAACAGGAAGCAGATCTCGTTGGCGTACACGTTTCCGACGCCGGCCATGACCCGCTGGTCGAGCAGCGCCTCCGGCAGCGGCCGGTCGGGGTCGGCGATCAGATTCTCGGCGGCCACCCGCGGCTCCCAGTCGTCGCCGAGGAGATCCGGCCCGAGATGGGCCACGGCCTCCATGTCACGGTCGCGCTCGAGCACTTCGAGGACACCGAGGTCGATACCGGCGGCCTGCACCGCCTGCTCACCGTCGCCGGCTTCGAGGATGATCCGGATGCGGTAGCCGGCCCCGCTGGGCCGGCTCGCCGGGTTGACCTTCCAGCTGCCCTCCATCTTCAGATGCGAGTGGATGCTCGCCGGCCCGACGCGGATGAACAGGTGCTTACCGCGGGCGAGCACCTCGTCGACGACGTGACCGGTGAGATCCACGGTGGCGTAGCGCGGGACCCGGACGTCGCAGCGGGTCAACGCCTTTCCGAGCAGTCCGTCGCGCAGGGCGGTGGCGGTGCGGTAGACGGTGTCACCTTCGGGCATCGACTCACCGTAACCGCAGTCCGCGCGGGGTCCGGCTGAAGCCGGCGCCGGTGAGCGCGTCCTGCACGGCTGCGCGCACGTCGCCGGCACCGGCCTCCAGCACCGAGACACCGTTGACCTTCTCCACCAGCAGCGACTGCACGCGGCCGCCGCCGACCAGACCGGCCAGCGCCGCCGCGGCCGCCTGATGGGCCTCGGCGTCGGCGGTGAAGCTGAGCAGCGACCGTCCGCCGCGTTCGAGGAACCACACGAGTTCCCCGTCGACCAGCGCGACCAGCGCGCCGGCCTTGCGGCCGGGCCGGTGCGCGGTGTCGTCGCCGTCCCCGGTGCGGTCCGGCCAGGGCAGCGCGGCGCCGTAGGGGTTGGCGGGGTCGGCGGCCGCGAGCACGACGGCGTGGTATTCGCGGCGTTCCTCGTCGACGCTGTCGAGGTAGGTGCGCAGCCGGTCCACCGTCGAGGCGACCGCGAACTGCGCGCCGCCCAGCGACTCGACGAAGTAGCCGCGCTGGCAGCGGCCGGCGTCCTCGAACGCCGTCAGCACCTTGTACAGCATCGCGAAGCCGCCGGGCACGCCCTCGGCGGCGACCGCACCCTTGGTCAGCACGCCGTACCTGCCCAGCAGCAGCTCGGCGGTGAAGTGCGCCCGCACCGTGGAATCCGGCTCGGCGGCGGGCAACGCCGACCAGCGGCCGGCCACCGTCGGGTCGGCGGCGCGGGTCTGTGCCTGGGCGACGTGGTAGCTACTCAACCGCGGCGGCCGGGCCCGCTGCCGGTGAGCCGGCGCGCCACGCCGCCCGGTGGACCGCCGGGTGCCCGACAGCATCGCCCGCACGGGCGCGAACGTGTCACCGGTGACCCAGCCGGCCCAGATCAGTTCCCACAGAGCGGTTTTGAATTGTTCGGTGTCGGTGCCGGCCAGCTGGCGGAAGAAGTAGGCGCCGCCCGCGCCGAGGGTCTGCATGATCGCCCGATGAGTGTCGGTGAACTCCAACTCGACCGGCGCGGCCAGCGTCAGCGGCGCGGCGTCGGCGTGGTGAAAGGTGATCCAGCCGTCACCACCGCCGATGGGTCCGGCACCCGACCACATCACCTCGCCGCTGGCCAGCAGTTCGTCGAGCATTGCGGGCTGGTAGTCACGCACCCGCTGGGACAACACCAGCGGCTCGACCGCCGACGCCGGGATGGGCACGCCCGCGAGCTGATCGATGGCCGCCGCCAGACCGTCGATTCCGGCGCTGTGCGTCGAGCCGACATGCTGCCAGGACGGCAGGAAGCGGGCGTAGGCCGCGGTGCTGACCGGTTCTACCTGGGCGCGCAGCGCGGCCAGCGAGCGGCGGCGCAGGATCTTGAGAACATCTTCGTCACACCACTGTTCGGCGCCGGCGGGGTCGGCCACGGGGAGGTCGGTGAACTCGCCGCGCACCAACCGACCGTCGACGGCGAGGCGGCCCAGGACGTCGCCGGTCACGCGCAGCCCGAGCCCGAACCGCGCCGCCGCGTCCGCGGTGGTGAAGGGTCCGTGGGTGCGGGCATAGCGGCCGAGCAGCTCGCCGAGGGGGTCGACCACCGGGTCCAGGAATGACACCGGCACCCCGACCGGCACCGCGACACCGACGCCGTCGCGCAGCAGCCCGACGTCCTCGATGGCCACCCACCAGGAGCGGCCGGCGTAGGAGACGGTCAGCACCCGCTTGGCGGCCAACAGCCCCTCGAGCCAGCCGCCGACCTCACGCGTGGTGCACCGGTCGGCGATCTCCTCGGTGGTCAGCGGTCCCAGCAGGCGCAGCAGATCGGCGACGCCCTCGGCGTCGCGGGCGCGCCGATCCTCGCTGAGGTGTTGCAGCTGACGCGCGGTCGAGGCGATGACGTCGGCGTCGAGCAGCTCCCGCAACTCGACGCTGCCCAGCAGTTCGGCAAGCAGCGTGGCATCCAAGGACAAGGCGGCGGCGCGGCGTTCGGCCAGCGGGCTGTCGCCCTCGTACATGAAGGCGCCGACGTAGCCGAACAGCAGCGACGCCGCGAACGGCGACGGAGTGGTGGTCTCCACCTCGACGATGCGCAGCCGCCGCTGGGCGATCCGGTGCATCAGCTCGATCAGCGCGGGCACGTCGTAGACGTCCTGCAGGCATTCGCGCACGGCCTCGAGCACGATCGGGAAGTCCGGATACTTGCGGGCCACGTCGAGCAGCTGGGCGGCGCGCTGGCGCTGATGCCACAGCGGGGAGCGCTTCCCCGGGGTGCGGCGGGGCAGCAGCAGCGCGCGGGCGGCGCATTCGCGGAAGCGGGAGGCGAACAGCGCCGACCCGCCGACCTCCGCGGTGACGATCGGCTCGATCTCGTCGGCGTCGAACACGAACAGGTCGGCGAACGACGCGGCGCCGCCGGACTCGAAGTCGGTGTCGGGCAGCCGCACGATGATGCCGTCGTCGGAGGCGGTCGGCTTCTCGTCGATGCCGTAGCGTTCGCGCAGCCGTCGGGCGACGGCCAGCGCCAGCGGGCCGTGCACCCGCAGCCCGTAGGGGGAGTGCAGGATGATCCGCCAGTCACCGAGTTCGTCGCGGAACCGTTCCACCACAAACGTGGTGTCGGTGGGCACTGTGCCGGTGGCCTGCCGCTGATCGTCGAGCAGCCGGTAGAGGTTGTCGGTCGCGTAGTCGTTGAATCCCATGGTCCGGCAGCGCTCGGCGAAGGCGTCGGAGCCCAGGCCGGCGAGTTCTCCGGTGAACGCGCCGACCGCCGCGCCCAGTTCGGCGGGCCGGCCCACCCCGTCGCCGCGCCAGAACGGCAACCGGGCCGGCTGGCCGGGCGCGGGGACGACCAGCACTCGGTCGTGGGTGATCTCGGTGATCCGCCAGCTGGTCGCGCCGAGTGAGATGACGTCGCCCGGGCGCGACTCGTAGACCATCTCCTCGTCGAGTTCCCCGACGCGCGAAGGTTTGTCGTTGTCGGTGGCCAGATAGACGGTGAACAGACCGCGGTCGGGGATCGCGCCGCCGGACGTGACGGCCAGCCGCTGCGCCCCGGGCCGCGCGGTCAGCGTCCCTGCGTCGCGGTCGTAGACCAGCCGCGGCCGCAGTTCGGCGAATTCGGTGGACGGGTACTTGCCCGACAGCAGGTCCAGCGTGGCCTCGAAGGCGCTGCGCGGCAGCGTCGCGAACGGCGCGCTGCGCCGCACCGCGTCGAACCAGCGGTCCGCGTCGAGCGGTTCCAGCGCGGCGGCGGCCACGGTGTGTTGGGCCAGCACGTCGAGCGGGTTGGCCGGCACCGCCATGGTCTCGATCTGCCCGGCCATCATGCGCTGCACGGTGACCGCGCACCCGATCAGGTCGGTGCGGTGCTTGGGGAACAGCACGCCCTGGGAGATCTCGCCGACCTGGTGTCCGGCGCGGCCGACGCGCTGCAGCCCGCTGGCCACCGACGGCGGCGCCTCGACCTGGATCACCAGATCCACTGCGCCCATGTCGATGCCGAGCTCGAGGCTGGAGGTGGCGACCACGGCCTTGAGCCGTCCGCTCTTCAGATCGTCCTCGACGATCGCGCGCTGCTCCTTGCTGACCGACCCGTGGTGGGCCTTGGCCAGCAGCAGGTCGGCGCCCAGTGAGACGCCGCTGGCCATCAGCTGGGCCGGCGCGCCGCCCCCGACCTGGTCGTTGCGCTCGACGGGTGTGTCCACCCCGAGGCGTTCGGCGTGGATCTCGTTGAGCCGGGAGGTCAGCCGCTCGGCCAAGCGGCGGGAGTTGGCGAACACGATCGAGCTGTTGTGCGCCTCGATCAGGTCGACGATCTGCTCCTCGACGTCGGGCCAGATGGTGTTGTTCTCGAGGTCGGCCATATCGGGCACGGGCACCCGCACCCCGAGGTCGAACGTCTTGGCCGCGGGCGGCGCGACGACGGTGGCGGGCGCTTGTCCGGACAGGAACCGGGCCACCTCCTCGGGTGGGCGCACCGTGGCCGACAGGCCGATGCGCTGGGCGGGGCGCTCGAGCAACTGATCGAGCCGTTCCAGCGACAGTGCGAGGTGGGCGCCGCGTTTGGTGGCGGCCACGGCGTGCACCTCGTCGACGATGACGGTCTGCACCTCGGCCAGCGTCTCGCGTGCCGCCGACGTCAGCATGAGGAACAGCGACTCCGGCGTGGTGATCAGGATGTCGGGCGGCCGGGTCAGCATCTCCCGCCGCTGCGCCGGGGTGGTGTCGCCCGAGCGCACGCCGACGGTGATGGCCGGCGGCGTCTGTCCGTGCCGTTCGGCGATCCGCGCGATGCCGGTCAGCGGGGTGCGCAGGTTGCGTTCGACGTCGACGGCGAGCGCCTTGAGGGGTGACACGTAGAGCACCCGGGTGCCGGCCTTCGGTGGACGCGGTTCCGCGGTGGCCAGGCCGTCGATGGCCGACAGGAACGCCGCCAGCGTCTTCCCGGACCCGGTGGGCGCGATGACCAGCGTGTTGTCCCCGGCGGCGATCGCCGACCAGGCCTGGGCCTGCGCCGGTGTGGGTTCGACGAACGTGCCCGCGAACCACTCCCGGGTCAGCGGGCTGAACCGGGACAGCGCGTCGGTGGGTGAAGTGGCGCGGGCCATCACTCCATCATGACCAGACCCACCGACAAACCCCGGCCCGCGGCGTTACGCCGTCCGTGAACCGGGCGCCACCGCGGCGGCCAGCGCCCAGGGCAGACCGGGAACCCGGCCCACCGCGTCGAGCAGGGTGTGGGCGCAGGAGTCCGCCAGGTAGTCCGCCTCGACGGACGGGTCCAGCAGCCGGCGCCGGCACAGCTCGAGCGTGTAGGCCAGCCAGCCGTGTACCGCGATCCGCAGGTCGCGCTCCACAGTGGCGTCCAACGGCCCGTCGCCGGCCGCGGTAAGCCGCGCGACGATCCGGTCGGCCTGCCGGTCGTTGTCGAGGTCGTCGATGCCGCGCAGTACCGGGTCGATGCGGCCCAGCCCGATCGAGGCCGCCCAGGCGCTGTGCGGGTGTTCCTCGTCGTAGCGGAGATAGTCCAGCACTCCGGCACGCACCTGGGCGTACAGGCTCTGTCCGGGTTGGGGTGCGGTGTCGGTCGCGGTGAACAGGCGCTCGGCCTCGGCACGGACCACCGCGGCGAAGAACGCCCGCTTGTCGGGGAAGTAGTGGTACATCAGCGCACGCGACACCCCGGCCCGCTCGGCGACCTCGTCGATCCGCACCTCGTCGTAGGGACTGCGGCCGAACACCTCGGCGCCCAGAGCGAGCAGCTCGCGGCGCCGGTCGGCCGGGGACAGGCGGCGGCGCTCGGGCATGGCTCCACTTTACTTGACACATGTACAACAGTGCCGGAGGCTGTGCTCATGACCGTGGTCGACAAGCGGGCGCGGCTGCCGCACCCGCCCCGGCGGGTCCCGATCCTGGGCGATGTCCTCGGATTCCGGGCCGACTCCCCGACGCAGGCTCTGATGGAGATGGCTGCGGCCGCACCGCTGTTCGAGTTCCGGGTGCTGGGGGCGCGCTACGTCGTGGCCGCCGGCGCCGAGGCCGTGATGGAGCTCAACGACGAGACCCGATTCTGCAAACACGTCGGCCCCGACATCGAGGCGCTGCGCATCATCGGCGGGGACGGGCTCTTCACCGCCTACAACGACGAACCCAATTGGCGCCTGGCGCACGACCTCCTGATGCCGGCGTTCTCCCAGGCGGCGATGCGCCGCTACCACGCGGTGATGCTCGACGTCACCGGACAGTTCCTCGCCCGCTGGGACGCGGTGGCCGAGGCCGGCGGCCGTACCGACGTGTCCGCCGACACCACCCGAGCCACCCTCGAGACCATCGGGCGGTGCGCGGCCGGGTACTCGTTCGGCTGTTTCGACGGCGCAGCAGACAGCGGACGGGACGACACCGTGCACCCGTTCGTCGAGCACATGGTCTCCGCGCTCAAGGGCGCCGACCGCGTGGGCGTACTGCGTCAGACCTTTCTGCCCGCCGCCGTCGCGCGGTGGGCCGAGCGCGGCGTGCGCCGCGACGCCGCGCGGCTGCACGCCATCGCCGACGAGATCGTCGACCGCAGGCGCGCCGAGGGGCTGGGTCGCCACGACGACCTGCTCGACACCATGCTGGGGGCGGGGCTCAGCCCGGCCAACATCCGCTACCAGCTGCTCAATTTTCTGGTCGCCGGGCACGAAACAACCTCCGGCGCATTGTCTTTCGCGCTCTTCAACCTCTCCCGACACCCTGAGGTCTGCGAGCGGGCGCGCGCCGAGGTGGACCAGGTGTGGGGTGACGACGACCGTCCGCCGTTCGAGCTGATCGGGAAACTGCGCTACGTGCGCCGGGTGCTCGACGAGTCGCTGCGGTTGCATCCGACCGTGCCCGGCTACTACCGGGCGGCACGAGCGGACACCGTGCTGGCCGGGATGCACCCGATGCGCAAGGGAGACTGGGCACTTGCGGTGACGGCCACGCTGCACCGCGACCCCCGCTGGGGGCCGGACCCCGACCGGTTCGACCCCGACCGCTTCGCACCGGACCGGGTCCGGGCCCGGCCGGGCGGGCTGTACAAACCCTTCGGCACCGGCGAACGGTCCTGCATCGGGCGGCAGTTCGCGCTGCACGAAGGCGTGCTGATGCTGGCCGCGCTGTTGCGCCGCTACGAGTTGGTCCCCGATCCGCAGTACCGGCTGCAGATCGCGGAGCGGCTCACGCTGATGCCGCGCGACTTCCTGCTCGGGCTGCGGCGCCGCTAACCGCGCAGCGAGCGCTGATAGCGGCGCATCCCGGAGATCCACCGGTCGTGGTCGGTGATCTTGCCCAGCGCCATGTCGCGCACCTCGGGATGGGGCAGGACCAGGAAGCGGCCCTCGCGCACCGCCGCCACCGTCTGCTCGGCCACCTGCTGCGCGGTGAGCACCGCGCCGGCGTTGACCACCGAATCGGCGCCCAGCCGCGCAACCGTATCGGCCGACTCGCGGATCGCCGACAGCAGCGGGGTGTCCACACCCATCGGGCAGACACACGTCACGCCGATGCCGTCGTCGCCATAGGTGATCGCCAGCCATTCGGCGAATCCGACCGCGGCGTGTTTGGTCACCGCGTACCCGGCGGCGCCGATCTGCGACAGCAGCCCGGCCGCCGACGCCACCGCGACGAAGTGTCCGCGCCCGCGGGACTGCCACTGCGGCACCAGGAGCGACGCCGCGCGGACGTGCGCGCGCAGATTCACCTCCAGGATCCGGTCCCAGTCCGCCTCGGCGCCCAGGCCCGGTGCGCCCATGATTCCGGCGTTGGCCACGAACACGTCCACCGGTTCGGCCGACACCATCGCCTCCAGATCGGCGACCGACGCGGCGTCGGCGCGCAGCGCGGTCACCGCGGCGCCGGTGGCCGCGAGCGCGTCGGCGGTCTCGGCCAGCCCCGCGGTGTCGACGTCACCGAGGATCAGCCGCGCGCCCGCCGCGGCGAAGCTGTGCGCCAGGGCGCGGCCGATGCCCGACGCCGCACCGGTGACCGCGACGACGCTGTTGTCCAAGTCCATGCACTACTACCTAGCCGAAATGCACGCCCTGGGCCAGCGGCAACTCCGTGGAGTAGTTGACGGTGTTGGTCGCCCGGCGCATGTAGGCCTTCCAGGCGTCGGAGCCGGACTCCCGGCCGCCGCCGGTCTCCTTCTCCCCGCCGAAGGCACCGCCGATCTCGGCGCCCGACGTGCCGATGTTGACGTTGGCGATGCCGCAGTCCGACCCGTCGGCGCCCAGGAACCGCTCGGCCTCCCGCAGATCGAGGGTGAAGATCGCCGACGAAAGACCCTGTGGCACCTCGTTATTGAGCGCGATCGCCTCGTCGAGCTCGTCGTAGGTGAGCACGTAGAGGATCGGCGCGAACGTCTCGGCGTGCACCACGTCGGTCTGCGCGGGCATCCGCACCACGGCCGGGCTGACGTAGAACGACATGTCCCCGGACTCGCCGTCGTACATGCGCCGTTCGCCGCCGATCACCTCGCCGCCGTCGGCGCGGGCCGCCTCGAGCGCGCCCAGCATGTCGCGGTAGGCCGCCTCGTGGATCAGCGGTCCGACCAGCGTGCCGTCCGCGGCCGGGTCGCCGACCGGCAGCTGCCGGTAGGCCGCGGCGATCCGGGCGACCAGGTCGTCGGCGATGGAACGGTGCACGATCAGCCGGCGCAGGGTGGTGCATCGCTGACCCGCGGTACCCGCCGCGGAGAACACGATGGCGCGCACGGCCAGGTCCAGATCCGCCGACGGGGTGACGATCGCAGCGTTGTTGCCGCCGAGTTCCAGCAGCGCCCGGCCGAACCGCTCGGCCACCCGCGGACCGACCTCACGGCCCATCCGCACCGAACCGGTGGCCGACAGCAGCGCCACCCGGCGATCGTCGACCAGCCGTTCGCCGGCCTCGCGGCCACCCAGGATCAGCCGGCCGACCGCGCGCGGCGCACCGACGTCGTCAGCGGCCCGCTCGAGCAGGGTCTGGCAGGCGATCGCGGTCAGCGGCGTCAGCTCCGAGGGCTTCCACACCACGGTGTCCCCGCACACCAGTGCCACGGCGGTGTTCCACGACCACACCGCGACGGGGAAGTTGAACGCGGTGATGACGCCGACCACGCCGAGCGGATGCCAGGTCTCCATCAGCCGGTGCCCGGGCCGTTCGGAGGCGATCGTCTTGCCGTAGAGCTGACGCGACAGGCCGACCGCGAACTGGCAGATGTCGATCATCTCCTGCACCTCGCCCAGGGCTTCGGAGGTGATCTTGCCGGCCTCGACGGTGACCAGCGTCGCCAGCGCCGCCTTGTGCTCGACGAGCAGTTCGCCCAGCCGGCCGACCAGCGCGCCACGCACCGGCGCCGGGGTGGTGCGCCAGCTCGTATACGCCTGTGCGGCTTGGGCGATCGCGTCATCGACCTGATCGGCGCTGGTCTCGGGCACGGTGAACAGCACCTCGCCCGTGACCGGCGTGCTGGCGGGTAGGCCCGGGTCCCCGGGGGTGCCGAGGGCGGTGGTCGCGCCGATCGCGGCCAGCGCGTCGCGCACCCGTGCCCGCAACTCGTCGGCGGACGGCAGTGTGGTGCCGGTGGCGGCGGGGATGGTGGTGGTCATGGTCGGTCCTTCTCCTGTGGTGTCGTCCGGTCGGGCAGTCGCGCGCGTGGCCTCGGCTACAGTGCCGCCATGGGTGAACCCGACGATCCGCACCCGCCGGCGGCGCTCGACCACATCGACCGCATATTGGCCCGCGAGCTCGTGGCCGACGGTCGGGCCACGCTCGCCCACCTGGCGGCCAGCGCCGGTCTGTCGGTGTCGGCGGTGCAGTCGCGGGTGCGCCGGCTCGAGTCGCGCGGGATCGTGACCGGATACCGCGCACGGATCGACCCGGAGGCGGTCGGCCACCAATTGTCGGCGTTCGTCGCGATCACCCCTCTCGACCCGTCGCAACCCGATGATGCGCCCGCGCGCCTCGAGCACATAGCCGCCATCGAGTCCTGCCATTCGGTGGCCGGTGACGAGAGTTATGTGCTGCTGGTGCGCGTCGGTTCGGCGCGAGCGCTCGAAGACCTCCTGCAGGAGATCCGCACCGCGGCGAACGTCCGCACCCGAAGCACGATCATCCTACAGACGTTTTACGAGGGACGTCAGCACGTCCCGTAATCATTCCGGCCGTTGTAGTTCTTCGCCGGAAACGGTGGCAGTTTCTGGACGCGGGGTGGTCAGCGCGTGGCCGACGCCGATCGCCACCGCGATGGGCCATTCCACCATCTCGACGGCCACGAGCAGGGCGAGCGCGCCGTAGAACGCGACCTGGTCGGGGCGCGGTATGGGCACCCGTCCGACCACCGGCAGCCGCACGGCGAACCGGTCGGCGCGGCGCACCTCGCGGGCGACGTCGCGGTGGCTGCGTCCCGGCTCGGTGTCCGACACCTGTGCGTCACCTTCCGTTGGTCCAGGTTTGGCGTGTCCCTTACCGTTTCGGTGTTCGCGCCGCCTAGCTTCGCCGTCATGGGCAGCCTACTGAACAGTCTCGGACAGGATGCGGTGCTGGGCAGCGCGGTCCGGCTGCTGACCCCGCCGCTGTGCGACCTCTACGCGGTGCTGGTGCGGACGGGCGTCGTCGTCATCGTCGACGACTGAGCACGCGTCCTTTCTGGCTGTCGGTGCCGACGGCGGAAAGGAACAAGTACGGCGATCAAGCCGTCACGCCGTAAATCTTCCGCTAGTATCGCGTCATGACCGATCTCTTGGCGCGCCCCGTCATGTCCGCTGTCGATGCGGCCGACGTCCACCACGTGCTGTCGCGCAGCATCCTCGCCGACGGACTCGATCTGGTGCTCGACCTCGACCGCTCGGCGGGTTCCCATCTGGTCGACGCGCGTACCGGTGAGCGCTATCTCGACATGTTCACGTTCTTCGCCTCATCGGCGCTGGGCATGAACCATCCCGCCCTCACCGAGCCGCAGTTCCGGGCCGAGCTGGCGCAGGCGGCGGTCAACAAACCCAGCAACTCCGATGTGTACTCGGTGCCCATGGCGCGGTTCGTCGAGACGTTCGCCCGCGTGCTGGGCGACCCGGCGCTGCCGCACCTGTTCTTCGTCGACGGTGGCGCGTTGGCCGTGGAGAACGCGCTGAAGGTCGCCTTCGACTGGAAGAGCCGGCACAACGAGGCCACCGGCCGCGATCCCGAGCTGGGCACGCGGGTGTTGCACCTGCGTGGCGCCTTTCACGGCCGCAGCGGGTACACGCTGTCGCTGACCAACACCGATCCGAACAAGGTGGCCCGGTTTCCGAAGTTCGACTGGCCGCGCATCGACGCGCCCTTCCTGCGGCCCGGCCTCGACGACGCGGCGATGGCGGCCATCGAGGCCGAGTCGCTGCGCCAGGCCCGGACCGCCTTCGAGGCGCACCCGCACGACATCGCGTGTTTCCTCGCCGAGCCGATCCAGGGCGAGGGCGGCGACCGGCACTTCCGTCCGGAGTTCTTCGCCGGGATGCGCCGCCTGTGCGACGAGTTCGACGCGCTGCTGATCGTCGACGAGGTGCAGACCGGGTGCGGGATCACCGGGACGGCGTGGGCCCACCAGCAGTTGGGGATCGCGCCCGATGTCGTGGCGTTCGGCAAGAAGACGCAGGTCTGCGGGGTGATGGCAGGCCGGCGCGTCGATGAGGTGAGCGACAACGTCTTCGCGGTCAGCTCGCGGATCAACTCCACCTGGGGCGGCAACCTCACCGACATGGTGCGCGCCCGGCGCATCCTGGAGGTGATCGAGGCCGACGGCCTGTTCGACCGGGCGCGGCAGGCGGGCGGGTATCTGCGGGCCCGGCTCGAGCAGCTGGCCGTCGAGTACCCCGACGTGGTGCGTGACGTCCGCGGCCGCGGGCTGATGTGCGCGTTCAGCCTGCCGACCGCCGCGCAGCGCGACACGCTGATCCGCCGGCTGTGGGACCGCCGGGTCATCATGCTGGCCAGCGGTGTGGACTCGGTGCGGTTCCGGCCCGCGCTGACCGTCACGCGCGAAGAGATCGACATCGCGGTGGATGCCGTGCGCGACGCGCTCAGCTGACGTCGGTCTGCGCCGTGAGGCGCCGGATGGTCGCGCGCAGCCTCGGCAGATCCGCACCCCCGATCAACTCGCATCCGTGCAGTTCGGCGAGTTTGCGTGCGGCCGGGGTGAATTCACTGTTCGTCACCACCATGGTCTTGGTGCAGTCCTGCATCGGCGCCCCGGCGACCACCTCCTGGACGGCGCCGGCCCCGACCGGCCGGGCCTGCCGTTTGCATTGCACCGCAACCCGATCCGGCCGATGCCCGACGATCAGGTCGACACCCCAGTCGCCGGTCATCGGCGTCATGATCACCGGCACGCCGCACGACCGCGCGATGTGGGCGATGTGGTCCTCGAAGTCGGTGCCCGACACGCCCGCGGCGGGAGCCGGTGCCCGCAGGCCCGAGAGGGCGCCGCGGAGGAAGTGCGGGGCCGCGGCGACGAGCAGCGGTGCGGCCACGGTGACGAGGACGGCGGCGGGCGCGGGCGCGCCGCACAAATAGGCCGTCAGACCTGCGGCGACGCCGAGTGCGGCGGAGAGCTTGAGTCGAATACCGCAGCCGAACATGGCGGCATCGTAAGGGCGCGGCCCGACACGGGCGGCCCGGCCGGGTGGTGCGGCGCCGACCGACCTCGTCAACGCGGCCACATCGGGCGGCCGGAGCGGTAGCGTCACCGGAGTACCGGCCGGGGCGTGACCGGACGAGCGTTCGGCGACGCCCCGGAGGCGAGGGGAGACGACCGTGAAGCGCTGCATCGCCGCAAGTTCGGCCGCGCTGGTGGTGGCCGCGGGCCTGCTCGGCTTCGCGCCGCCGGCCGCAGCCGGTTGCCTGTACGGCGGGCCGGTCATCAGCAAGTGCGACGGACCCGTGCAACCCGACGGCTCCTGGCAGCGGTGCGTGGGCGTCCCCAAGTACGTGCCCAGCGGATTCAGCTCCCACCTGGTGCCCGAGAAGCGGTGCGGGCTCATGGGTCCCGGCCGGCCTCAGGCCGACTCCCTGCTGGCGGATCCGCCGACGCACATCCCCGGCTGAGCCGGCCCGCACGGCCGGTCAGCCGAGGTTTACCGCGTAACCCGGACGGGAACCCAGCGGTCCATTCACAGTGGTGGGGCGAGTCCGGTGGGTGTCAGGTGTACCAGAATCCGCACGATGTGCGACACGACGACCCGCAATTGCGCGAGGTCGTGCGGTTCGCCGCCGCCGTCGCAGTGCTCGCCGGCGCCTTCCTCGCGCTGGCGGCGGTGTGGGTGAGTACCTGCGGCGGTTCGGTGGCCGACGCGCTGGCCTGCGGGCCGCCGCAACGGACGGCGCTGGCCGCCGGTGCGCCGGTGATCCTGCTGGCCGGTGCGCTGTGGGCGTTCGTGCGCGGCCACCAGAACCGCAGGCGCAGTCAGGCCTGGTGGACGTGGCAGGTCGCCGGCCTCGGCCTGATCGCGTTGACCCTGCTGGTCGCCGCGACCAGCATGCCCGGCCTCGCCGGTCCCGCGGTCCTGGGGTGACACCGACGGGTGGCACGTATCGGTCGGTGGTACCGAGCCGCCGTCGTTTCGCGGACTCGGCCACCGGGTAGGTGTAGGTGTGCCGAAGGAGGAGTACCGATGAAGAGTCCTGAAGATCCCGTTGATCATGCGCGGACCACTCGTCCGCATGCCGGGGAGACGATGAAGGACACCAAGAACATGCCGGCGCTGGTGCTGCTGGGTGTGGCGTTGGTGGCGTTCGTCTCCGCGCTGGCCGCCCATGCGACCTCGAATCACACCGTCGGTGTGATCCTCGGCTGCATCTCGGCGGTGGTGCTGCTGGTGTCCGGCGCGTGGTTCATGATCGAACACCGCCGGGTGCGCAACATCGAAGAGCGCTGGCACGCCGAGCATCCCGGCGCCCAACCGCAGCGCCCCAGCGCCTGACCCGCTGACACGAGAAAGGCCCAGCCGATCGGCTGGGCCTTTTCCGTGTGGTCCTACTGTTCGGACTTCTGGCGCTCCTCGGCGGCCTTCGCGCCGGCGCGCGCCGACTCCGCCTCGGCTTCCTTGCGCGCGGCATCCTGCTGCGCGTCGGCCTTGTCCTGCTGGGCCTTGCCCTCTCGGACCATGTCATCGCGGCCGGCGACGGTGCCGACCGTCTCCTTGGCCTTGCCCTTCACGTCCTCGACGACGCCCTTGATGCCTTCTTCCGGGCCACTGTTCTTCTCGGTCATGCTCACCTTTCCGTGTGTCGGACACCTCGACGAATGGGGTGCCCTCACCGTTCCCGCACTAAACGGACGTCAGGAGGTGGACCCACCCAGCGCGTCCTCGTCGCCCAGTGCCTTCATCACCGCGCTCGGTCCGTCGAAGCTGTCCTTCTTCAGGCCACGCAGCGTCTGCACCAGTTCGTCATCGGCGCCGTTGCGCGACGCGTGCTCGGCGAGATCATCCGCCGACCCCGGGTAGTCGAAGCCGGCCAGGCACTTCTGTACTTCTGTCACTTGGTATCCCATGCCCACGCGGTACCCGGCGCCGACACGGCGAAACGTCGGCGGCTCAGCCGGGGAGGGTCTCGCCGCCGATGGGGGCGAGCACCTCGCCGCTGTAGTACGACGACAGCCGCTCGGCGGCGAAGAACACGTAGGACGGGGCGATCTCATCGGGTTGAGCGGCGCGGCCGAACGGCACCTGACCGCCGAACGACTCGGTCTTCTCGGCGTCCATGGTGGCCGGGATCAGCGGCGTCCACACGGGACCGGGCGCCACGCAGTTGACCCGGATCTTGCGGTCGGCCAGGGACTGCGCCAGCGAGTACGTCAGCGCCAGCACGGCACCCTTGGTCGCCGAATAGTCCATCAGCGTCTTGTTACCGCGCAGACCGTTGATCGAGCTGGTGTTGATGATCGCGCCGCCGTCGGGCAGGTGCCGCAACGCCGCCTTGGTGACCAGGAAGAAGCTGTCGATGTTCACCGCGAAGGTGCGGCGCCACTGCTCGTCGCTGATCTCGGTGAAGTCCTCGACGGGGTTCTGATAGGCGACGTTGTTGACCACGATGTCCAGCCCGCCGAACTCGCCGGCCGTGCGCTCGACGACCGTACGGCACTGCTCGGCCTCGGCGAGGTCCCCGGGCAACTGCAGGCACCGACGCCCGCAGGCCTCGACCAGCGAGGCGGTGTGCTGTGCGTCCTCGTGTTCGTCGAGGTACGCGATCGCCACGTCGGCGCCTTCCTTGGCGAACGCCACCGCGACCGCCCGGCCGATACCGGAGTCACCGCCGGTGATCAACGCGCGTCTGCCCGCCAGCAGGTCGCGGCCGACGTAGTCGCGCATCTCGTCGCGGGGCTGCGAGGACATCTCGGAGGTCGACCCGGGATAGGAGATGACGCCGCCGGGATCAGGAATGGGTGGGGTGGATTCAGCCATGTCCGCGGGGGTAACCCGGCGATGGCCCCCCAAACGCGGCCGACGCGGAGGCTGCATCCACTTCGCGAACCCTTCGATGGCCAGATCGCGAAATCTCTAACCGTGGAGGTTTGGCGATAAGTGCCCCGGGTACGACCGCCTCATGTCGTCGGTCACCGAGCGCTCCATCCTGGCGTGGCATGTGCACGGGTCCTGGATGCAGTCCCTGGTGGCCGGTCGGCACCGCTATCTGGTGCCGGTCACCGCCGACAAGGGCGCCGACGGCCGCGGTCTACTGGGCCGGAACTGGGCGCGGGCCCAGGAGATCGACTCCGACCGGCTGCGCGACGAGGACATCGATCTGGTGGTCCTGCAACGAGCCGAGGAGCTCGATCTGGCCGAGCGCTGGACCGGGCGCCGCCCGGGCAGCGACGTGCCCGCGGTGTTCGTCGAACACAACGCGCCGCGGCCGTACGCCGTGGACAGCGTGCACCCGCTGGCCGAACGCCGCGACATCCCGGTCGTGCACGTCACCGACTTCAACCGGCTGATGTGGGACACCGGGGTCGCGCCCACCGTGGTGATCGACCACGGCATCGCCGATCCCGGACTGCGGTACACCGGTGAGATCGCGGTCGCGGCGACCATGATCAACGAGCCGCTGCGGCGCTGGCGCACCGTCGGCGCCGACCTTCTGCCGACCCTCGGTGCCGGCACCCCGATCGACGTGTGGGGGATCGGCACGGCGGGGCTGGCCGACAAGGCGTGGCCCGGTGTGCGGCCGCAGGGCGACGTGCCGGGACCACAGCTGTGGCCCGAGGTGGCGCGCCGCCGGGTGTTCCTGCACACGGCGCGCTGGACGTCTCTCGGACTGTCGCTGTTGGAGGCGATGTTCCTCGGAATGCCGGTGGTGGCCGTCGCCTCGACGATGGCGCCGCTGGTCGTGCCCGCCGAGGCGGGTGTGGTGAGCGCGGATGTCAAGCAACTGGCAGCCGCGCTGGAACAGTTCGTGTCCGACCTGCCCGCGGCCACGGCCGCGGGCAAGGCGGCGCGCGATTTCGCGATGGCGCACTTCTCGCTCGACCGGTTCCTCGCCGACTGGGACCGGTTGATCGACGAACTCTGCGCGTGATTCCGCGAGGGAGGAAGCCGATGAAGATCGCAATGGTTTCCGAGCATGCCAGCCCCTTGGCTGCGCTCGGTGGTGTCGACGCCGGCGGGCAGAACGTTCACGTGGCCGAACTCTCGGCGGCGATGGCGCGCCGCCATCACGACGTCACCGTCTACACCCGCCGCGACGATCCGGACCTGCCCGAACGGGTGACCACGCCGCAGGGTTACGACGTGGTACACGTGCCGGCGGGGCCGCCGCGGCAACTGCCCAAGGACGACCTGCTCGAACACATGGGCCCGTTCGCCCGCTTCCTGGATCAGCACTGGAAGGTCGACCGGCCGGACGTGGCGCACGCGCACTTCTGGATGTCGGGGATCGCCACGCAGCTCGCGGCCCGTCACCTCGATCTGCCCGCGGTGCAGACTTTTCACGCGCTCGGCGTGGTCAAACGCCGGCACCAGGGCGCGCAGGACACCAGCCCGCAGGACCGGCTGAAGCTGGAGGCGATGGTGGCCCGCACCGCGACCTGGGTGGCGGCCACGTGTACCGACGAGGTGTTCGAGCTGATGCGGCTGGGCCGTTCCCGCAACCGGATCTCGGTGGTGCCGTGCGGTGTGGATCTCGACCTGTTCACCCCCGACGGGCCGCGCGCCGAACGCGGTGCGGCCCGGCACCGGATCGTCAGTGTCGGAAGATTCGTGCCGCGCAAGGGGTTCGACGTGGTGATCCGTGCGCTGCCCGCCATTCCCGACGCCGAACTGGTGCTCGTCGGCGGACCGGACCGCGCGGAGGTGGACGCCGATCCCGAGGCCCGCCGGCTGCGGGCGCTGGCCGAGGAACTCGGTGTCAGCGACCGCGTGGTGTTCCAGGGCGCGGTGGCCCGCGCGGACATGCCCGCGATGCTGCGGTCGGCCGACGTGGTCGCCTGCACACCGTGGTACGAGCCGTTCGGCATCGTGCCGCTCGAGGCGATGGCCTGCGGGGTGCCGGTGGTCGCCGCCGCGGTCGGCGGAATGCTCGACACCGTCGTGCACGACGTGACCGGTAGGCTGGTGACGCCCAAGCGGCCGGGCGAGGTCGCCGACGCCGTCAACATCCTGCTGCGCGACGAGTTCCTGCGCCAGAGCCTCGGTGCGGCCGGCCGGGACCGGGCCCGGGCCCGCTACTCGTGGGACCGGATCGCCGCAGACACGTTGCGCATCTACGACCGGCTGGTCCCGGCCGAGCACGAACGGCCGGCGTCGGCGGTGCCGCCCGCGACGTCCGTGTCGTCGGTATGACGGGGCTAGGCGGTCTCCAACAGCGCCAGCGCCCGCTCCACCCGGGCGGGCAACCGGCGCCGCGCGCCGAGCACGGCGGGCAGGCGGCGCACCGCTTCGCCTGCGGCCCTGGCATGGTCGGCGTCGCGCAGCGTGGCGCCGAGCAGGGTGCCGGTGGCCCGCACGCAGTGCCCGGCGGGCCGGCGCAGCCACGTGGTCAGTACGTCGTTGCGCATCACCCGGGCGGCCTGCGCCGCGGTGGTGGCGCGCACCTGCGACGGCTGGTGCATCGCCACCAGCGCCGGGTAGTAGCACAGGTCCCAGCCGAGCGTGGCCATGTCGACCGCCAGCAGCATCTCCTCACCGCGGAAGTGCAGGATCTCGGAGAATCCGCCGGCCTGTTCGAACGCGGTCTTGCGCACGATCGCCGCGCAGGACATGAACCCGAGAATCGCCGGCCCGGGCAGGTGCGGTGGATGGCCGAGCGGGCTGTCGGCGAGCATCGTGCTGAACGCATCCACCTCGTTGCGGGGCAGCACGATGGTGCGTGCGGCGAGCAGACCCACCCCGGGATGAGCGTCGAACGTCTGCTCGGCGATCGCGGGAGCGTCGGGCTGCCACCACGAATCATCGTCGCAGAAGGCCACATACGGCGTGCGGGCCGCAGCGACGCCCGCGTTGCGGCCGACCGCCCCGCGATTGGTGTCGAGCTCGATCAGCCGTACCCGGCCCGCCGCGCGGCCGGCGATCCGTGCCACCACTGCAGCGGAGTCGTCGCGAGAGTCGTTGTCCACCACGACGATCGGGCATGCGGTGGTATCCAGCAGCCGGTTCACCACGGTGGCCAGCTCGTCCGACCGGTCCCGGCTGGCGATCACGAACGTGGTCCGAGGCGAATCATGTTGTCCCATGGTCGGACTCCTTACCCGGCCGCTGCCAGCGCAAACAGCGTTTCTCCTACTACCCTGGGGGTATTTCCGCGTGGTGCATGAGATCAAACGTGCCCTGGTGCTCGGTGGCGGCGGCTTCGTCGGCGGTCACCTGTGCGAACGGCTGCTGGCCTCCGGCGTCGAGGTCACCTGCGTCGACGACCTGTCCACCAGTGCGCCCAACGCCGAGAACATCCTTCGTGACCACTCCGGGTACCGGTTCGTGCGCCACGACATCACCCAACCGCTGACCGCGCTGGGCCTGCGACCCGGGATCGACACCGTCTTCAACCTCGCCTCGCCGGCGTCGCCGGCCGACTATCTGCGCCTGCCGGTGCACACGCTGCGCACCGGCGCGCTGGGCACCGCCAACGCCCTCGACTTCGCCGAGGCCAACGGCGCCCGCCTGGTGCTGGCCTCGACCAGCGAGGTCTACGGCGACCCATTGGAGCATCCGCAGGTCGAAACATACTGGGGGAACGTCAATCCGATCGGTCCGCGCAGTGTGTACGACGAGGCCAAGCGCTACGCCGAGGCGTTGACGTTCGCCTACCGCCGCGGCCGGGACGCCGACGTCGGCGTGGCCCGGATCTTCAACACCTACGGACCGCGGATGCGTTCTGACGACGGCCGCATGGTGCCGACGTTCTGCCGGCAGGCGCTGGCCGGCGAGCCGATCACCGTGACCGGATCGGGTCGGCAGACCCGGTCGCTGTGCTTCGTCGACGACACCGTCGACGGTCTACTGGCCCTGGCTCGCTCCGGGTGTGCCGGCCCGGTCAACATCGGCAACCCGCACGAAGTGACCGTGCTGCACATCGCGGAGCTGATCCGGGACCTGGCCGGCGGTGCGTCGGACATCGCGTTCCTGCCCGCGGTCGAGGACGATCCGCAGCGACGGTGCCCCGATATCACGGTGGCGCGTGAGGAACTGGGCTGGCAGCCGCGGATGGCCTACCGCGACGGGCTGGCCCGCACCGTGGAGTGGTTCCGGACGTCATCACCGAGTTACGCAATCGCCCAGGCGAAGACGGCGAGTTAGGAGACAACCGATGCGGATTCTCGGCATCAACGCGGTGTTCCACGATCCCGCCGCCGCCCTGGTGGTCGACGGGCAGATCGTGGCGGCCGCCGAGGAGGAACGGTTCTCCCGGCGCAAGCACGGCAAGCAGGCCGTGCCGTTCTCCACCTGGGAGCTACCGGTGCAGTCCGCCCGCTGGTGCCTGGAGCAGGCCGGTCTGACCCCGGCCGACCTGGACGCGGTCGGCTATTCCTACGAGCCGCGGCTGATGGACGAATCCACCGAGGGGATGGCCGGACTCGACCGCGACTGGGAGTACCTGCGCACGCTCTACGCCGAGCGGGCGCCGCGCTTCCTGCAGTCCGCGCTGCCCGGTCTGGATCCCAGCATCGTGCGCCATGTGCGCCATCACGTCGCGCACGCGGCGTCGAGCGCGCTGGCCTCGCCGCACCCCGACTGTGCGGTGCTGGTGGTGGACGGTCGCGGCGAGCGGGCGTCGATGCTGGCCGGCGCGTACCGCGACCACAAGCTCGACGTGCTGGCCACGCAGTCGCTGCCGCACTCGCTGGGGCTGTTCTACGAAGAGCTCACCGAGCACCTGGGTTTCGCGCGGTCCAGCGATGAGTACAAGGTGATGGCGATGGCGTCCTACGGCACGCCGCGCTTCGCCGACCGGCTGCGGGAACTGGTCCACGCCACCGGCGACGGCGGCTTCCGCACCGAACCGGTGGACTGGGAGTCGTTCACCCCCAAGCGCAAAGCGGGCGCAGGCAAGGGCCACGCGCTCGACCGGCCCGAGCCCGAGCACGCCGATCTGGCGTGCAGCGTGCAGCTGGTCGTCGAGGAGGTGCTGCTCGACCTGGTCGGTTGGCTGCGGGAGCGCACCGACACCGACAGCCTCTGCCTGGCCGGCGGCGTGGCACTCAACTGTGTCGCGAACTCGAAGATCTTCGCCCGCGGCGGGTTCGACCGGGTGTGGGTGCAGCCGGCGGCCGGTGATTCCGGGACCGCGCTGGGCGCCGCGCTGTCGCTGGCCGGCGAGGCCGGAGAACCGATCGTGCCGATGCCGTCGGCGTCGCTGGGTCGCGGCTGGTCCGACGACGAGATCGAGGCGGTGCTGCGTGAGGCGGCGGTGCCGTTCGAGCGGCCCACCGACTTCGCCACGGCCGTCGGCGACGCGCTGGCCGACGACAAGCTGATCGGCTGGTTCCAGGGCCGCGCCGAATTCGGCCCGCGGGCGCTGGGCAACCGGTCGCTGCTGGCCGATCCGCGGCGCATCGAGAACCTCGAGCGGCTCAACACCGTCAAGGGCCGCGAGCAGTTCCGGCCGGTCGCGCCCATGGTGCTCGCCGACCGGGCGGCCGAGATCTTCTCCGGCGGACCGATTCCCAGCCCGTACATGCTCTTCGTGCACGAGGTCGCCGAGGAGTGGCGCGCACGCATCCCCGCGGTCACCCACGTCGACCACACCGCGCGCATCCAGACCGTCGACGACAGTCACCCCGTGCTGCACGCCACGATCAGCCGGTTCGCGGAGCGGACCGGGGTGCCGGTGGTGGTCAACACCAGCTTCAACACAGCGGGGCGGCCGATGGTCGACAGCCCCCGCGACGCCCTCGAGTGCTTCGGCAGCAGCCCCATCGACGTCCTGGCCATCGGCCCCTTCCTGGTGCGGAGGCCGGTGTGACGGAGGCGAAGACCGCATCGTTCTCGATCGTCATCCCGACGATCGGGCGGGAATCGCTCTACCGGCTGCTGAGTGCGCTGGAATCCGACCGTGGTCCCCGGCCCGAGGCGGTCATCGTCGTCGACGACCGACCCGACGGGCCCGCTCTGCGGATCGCGGGAGAGCTGCCGGTCACCACGCTGCGCAGCGGTGGCCGCGGCCCGGCCGCCGCCCGCAACACCGGCTGGCGGCATGCGCGGACCCGGTGGGTCTGCTTCGTCGATGACGACGTGGTGCCCCAGCCCGGGTGGCTCGCTGCGCTGGCCGCGGACCTGCGCGGCGCCGACGCCGAGGGCGCCGCCGGATCGCAGGCGGTGCTCGAGGTGCCGCGCGCCGAAGGCCGCCGGGCGACCGATGACGAGAAGCGCACCCTGCGGCTCGCCGACGCCCGGTGGATCACCGCCGACATGGCCTACCGGCGCGACGTGCTGGTGGCGGTCGGGGGATTCGACGAGCGATTCCCGCGCGCGTACCGCGAGGACTCCGACATCGCGCTGCGAATCACCCTGCAGGGCAACACGATCATCCAGGGGGAGCGCCGCGCCACCCATCCCGTCGCGCAGGCGTCGTTGATGAGCAGTGTGCGCGCCCAGATCGGCAACCGCGACAACGCGCTGATGCGCCGCAAACACGGCCGCCGGTGGCGCAGCGCGGTCGGCGAGGGCCGCGGCCGGATGCCCGCGCACACTGCGACCACCGCGGCCGTGGTCGTCGCCGGGATGGCGGCGCTGGCCGGGCGCCGACGCGCGGCCGCGTGGGCCGGGTCGGCGTGGGCGGCGCTCACCGTCGAGTTCGCCATGCGCCGCTTCCTCGCCGGTCCCCGCACGCCCGGCGAAGCCGTGCGCATGCTGTTCACCAGCGCCCTGATTCCGCCCGCGGCGGTGTGCCACCGGATTCGCGGGGAGTGGGCGTTCCGCTCGGCGCGGCGGGATCCGCCGCTGGCGGTGCTGCTCGACCGCGACGACACGATCATCGAAGACGGGCCCTATCTCAACGATCCGGCCGGAGTCCGGCCGATGCCCGGCGCCGCGGGCGCGCTCGACCGGCTGCGGGGCCGCGGTCTGCTGCTCGCGGTGGTGACCAACCAGTCCGGCGTCGCGAAAGGTCTGATCAGCACCGAGCAGCTCGCCGCGGTCAACGCCCGCGTCGAGAAGGAACTCGGGCCGTTCGACTCGTGGCAGATCTGCGTGCACGACAACGACGACGGCTGCGGCTGCCGCAAACCGGCGCCGGGAATGGTGCACGCCGCGGCGAAGGCGCTCGGTGTCGACCCGCAGCGCTGCGTGATGATCGGCGACACCGGCGGCGACGTCAACGCCGCGCTGTCGGCGCGCGCCGATGCGGTGCTGGTGCCGACGGATCGCACCCTGCCGCACGAGGTCACGGACGCGCGCAGCCGGGCGCGGGTGGCGGCGACGCTCGTGGATGCGGTGGAACTCGTCCTCCGGGATTGCCGATGAGCGCTTGCGCGAAGAGGAGAAGGTCCCGATGAGCCGGGCATTGGTGGCGAGGCTGGACAGCGCGGGGGACGTGCTGATCACCGGGCCCGCGGTGCGCGCGGTCGCCGCCGCGCACGACGGGGTGACGTTTCTGGCCGGGCCGCGCGGCCGGGCCGCCGCCGAACTGCTGCCCGGGGTCGACGAGGTCGTCGAATGGCAGGCGCCCTGGGTCGATTTCGACTCCCCGGAGCTCACGGCAGGCCACGTCGAATCACTGATCAAGCAGCTGCACGACATCAAGCCGGACCGCGCCTTCATCTTCACCTCGTTCCACCAGTCCCCGCTGCCGCTGGCCCTGATCCTGCGGATGGCCGCGGTGCCGTGGGTGGGCGCGATCAGCGTCGACTATCCGGGCACGCTGCTGGACCTGCGCCACCACGTCGACGACGGTGTGCCCGAGCCGGAGCGGGCGCTGTCGCTCGCCACCGCCGGGGGGTGCGCCCTGCCCGACGGGGACGACGGTGCGCTGCGGGTGCACCCACCCGCGCCGCTGCCCGCCGACCTGGCCGAGGCCGTCGGCGACGGCCCGTACGTGGTGTTCCATCCGGGCGCCGCCGTGCCCGCCCGCATGCCCACCGCCGCGCGCAGCGCCGCGATGGTCGCCGCGCTCACGGCCGCCGGACACCGGGTGGTGGTCACCGGTGGCGCCGGCGAGTGCGACCTGACCCGCACGGTCGCCGGCGCGGTCGCGGTCGACCTCGGGGGCCGCACCGATCTGTCCACGCTCGCCGCGTTGTACGCCGCCGCCGCGGTGGTGGTCGTGCCCAACACCGGTCCGGCCCACCTGGCCGCCGCCGTCGGCGCCCCGGTGGTGTCCCTGTTCGCGCCCGTGGTGCCCGCGTCGCAGTGGAGCCCCTACGGCCGCAACGTCGTCCGGCTCGGCGATCAGGAGGCGCCGTGCCGGCTCACCCGCGCCCGCACCTGTCCGGTGCCCGGTCATCCGTGCCTGGACGGGATCACCGACACCGACCTGCTCGCCGCGGTCGATCGATTGGGAGGAGAACCATGATCGAGACGCATTTCTGCGCGCTCAGCGACGCGGTGGACCGTATCGGGGGTGAGGCGCCACGGCTGACCGCGTGGGGCCGACATCTCGCCGGGGTGCTCACCTCGGGCGGTCGGTTGCTCGCCTGCGGCAACGGCGGCAGCGCGGCCGAGGCCCAGCACCTGACGGCCGAGATCGTCGGCCGCTTCAAGGACGAGCGGATACCCCTGTCGGCGATCTCACTGCACGCGGACACCTCCGCGCTCACCGCGATCGCCAACGACTACGGCATCGAGGAGATGTTCGCCCGGGGGGTGCGGGCCCACGGCAGGCCCGGCGACGTGCTGGTCGCGTTGTCGACCAGCGGCACCAGCCCGAACGTGCTGGCGGCGGTGAAGGCGGGCCACGAACTCGGGATGACATCGTGGGCGCTGACCGGGCCGGCCCCGAACCCGCTCGCGGCCATGTGCGACGACGCGATCTGCGTCGAGGCGCCCACCACGGCCACCGTGCAGGAGATCCACCTGATGCTGGTGCACGCCCTGTGCATCGCGCTCGACGACGTCATCCTGGGGGCGACCAATGGCTGAGCCGCTGGTGATCATCGGCGATTCCATGCTCGACGTGGACGTCGAGGGCAACGCCACCCGGCTCAGCCCGGAGGCGCCGGTCCCCGTGGTGGACGCGGAGCGGGTCTGGCACCGCCCCGGGGGTGCGGGGCTGGCCGCGGTGCTCGCCGCTCGCGCCGACCGGGACGTGGTGCTGGTGACCGCGCTCGCCGACGATGCCGACGGCCGGTCGCTGGTGACGCTGCTCGAGGACGCCGGCGTGCGGGTGGTGGCGCTGCCCATGACCGGGAGTACGGTGTGCAAGACCAGGATCCGCGCCGGTGGGCAGTCGATGCTGCGGCTGGATCACGGCGACGGCACCGCCGCGGGCGGCGATCTCCCCGCCGAGGTGCGTGACGTGCTCGACGGCGCGCGCGCGGTGTGCGTCGCGGACTACGGCCGCGGGGTGACCGCCCACCCGGGGGTCCGCGCGCTGTTGACCGAGGTGGCCGAACGGGTGCCGATCGTGTGGGACCCGCATCCTCGCGGGGCCGTCCCCACCCCGGGCTGCTGGCTGGTCACCCCGAATCAGTCCGAGGCCGAACGGTTCTCCGAACGCGGGGACAGCGATGCGCACTCCGCGGAGCGGTTGCGACAGCGCTGGCGGGCGCACGCGGTGTGTGTGACCCTCGGCGCCGGGGGAGCGGTGCTGGCCAGTGAGGCGGGCAGCGTGCACATCCCCGTGCCCGCCGCGGCCGGGGCGTCCCACGGCCGCCGCGACACCTGCGGCGCCGGTGACCGGTTCGCCGTCGCCGCCACCCAGGCGTTCGGCGCCGGGGACGACGCGGCGGCGGCGGTGTCCGCCGCCGTGGAGGCGGCGAGCCGCTTCGTGGCGACCGGCGGTGCCGTCGGGGTCTCCCAAGCGGTCGCCGTCGACCAGACCCGGCCGGGCGCAGCCCAATCCGGTGCGCTGACCGGGTCTGTCACCGAGGTGCGGGACCGGCTGCGGCGGCGCGGCGGCACCCTGGTGGCCACCGGCGGGTGCTTCGACCTGTTGCACACCGGCCACGTGCGGCTGCTGCACCAGGCCCGCCAACTCGGCGACGCGCTGGTGGTGCTGTTGAACTCCGACGATTCTGTCCGTTCGCTCAAGGGGCCGCGCCGTCCCGTGATGGCCGCCGAGGACCGGGCCCGGGTGCTCGCCGCGCTGGCGTGTGTCGACGCGGTGGTCATCTTCGACGAACACTCCCCGGAGGAGGCGCTGGAACGGCTGCGGCCCGACATCTGGGTCAAGGGCGGCGATTACACCGAGAACGACCTGCCCGAAGCCGGTGTGGTGCGCAGGCACGGCGGCGAGATCGTGCTGCTGCCCACCGTCGCGGGCTACTCCTCATCCAACCTGATCGCCGCGGCGCGATCGTGACTCGAAAAGGACTGCACATGACCGACATCGGCAACATCCTGATCACCGGCGGCGCCTCCGGGCTCGGCGCGGCGACGGTGAAGGCCGTGCGCGATCACGGCGGCACGCCGCTGGTGCTCGACGTCAACCCGCTGCCCGCCGAGCTCGGCGACGGGATCGTGTTCGCCCAGTGCGACCTGGCCGACACCGGTGCCGTCGAGGTGGCGGTCCGCGAGCTCGCCGAGCGCGTCGGCGGCCGCATCGACGGGGTGTTCACCGCGGGCGGCACCGATGCGTGCGGCAAGCTCGGCGACGTCTCGGTCAAGGACTGGGAGCGGGTCATCCACGTCAACCTGCTCGGCACCGCCGCGGTGATCCGCGCCGCGCTGCCGTATCTCAAGGCCAGCCACGGCCGCATCGTGACGTGCGCCTCCACCCTCGGGATCAAGGCCGTCAGCGACGCCACCGCGTACTGCGCGTCGAAGTTCGGCGTCGTCGGGTTCACCCGCGCGCTGGCCGCCGAACTGGCCGGCGAGGTCGGGGTGACCACGCTGATCCCGGGCGGCATGCACACCGCGTTCTTCGACAACCGGGACGACCAGTACAAGCCGCCGCCGGACGCCAAGCTCAACCAGCCCGAGCACGTCGCGGAGACCGTGGTGTTCGCGCTCTCACAGCCGGCGGGATGCGAGGTGCGCGAGTTGGTGGTGTGCGCCTCGACCGAATCGTCGTGGCCGTGACCGACACCATCCTGGTGTTGCGGGCACTCGGGCTGGGCGATCTGCTCACCGGAGTGCCCGCACTGCGGGGGCTGCGCCGTGCCTATCCCGACACGCGGGTGGTGCTCGCCGTGCCCGAGCGGTTCGCCCAGCTGGCCATGCTCACCGGCGCGGTCGACGCCGTCGAACCCACCGCGGGGCTGGGCCGGTTGCGGCCGCTGCGCACCCCGCCGGCGCTGGCGGTCAACCTGCACGGCAGCGGCCCGGAGAGCATCCGCGATCTGCTCGCCATCGAGCCGCGCTCGCTGCTCACCCACCGGCACGACGCGTTCCCCGGTCTGCAGGGGCCGCCGTGGCGGGACGACATCCACGAGGTGGACCGGTGGTGCGGGCTGCTCGACTGGGCCGGGATCGCCTGCGATCCGGCTGATCTCGGGATCGGCCGCCCGCACGGCTGTCCCGACCGCTCCGGTGTGGTGGTCATCCACCCCGGCGCCGCGTCGGGCGCACGCCGCTGGCCGGTCGACCGCTTCGCCGCGGTGGCGGCCGCACTGCGTGCCGACGGCCACGAGGTGGTCGTCACCGGCGATTCCAACGAGCTGGAGCTGGCCAGGGCCGTCGCGCAGCAGGCCGGTCTGCCCGACACCGCGGTGCTCGCAGGCACGCTCGGCCTGCTCGGCCTCGTCGGGCTGATCGCCGACTGCCGGCTGCTGATCTGCGGCGACACCGGCGTCGGGCACATCGCGACCGCCACCGGCACGCCGTCGGTGCTGCTGTTCGGGCCCACACCGCCGAGCCGCTGGGGTCCGCGCGGCCCGGGCCCGCACGTCACGCTGTGGGCCGGCGACACCGGCGACCCGCATGCCGACCAACCGCATCCGGGGCTGCTGCGGCTCACCGTCGCGCAGGTCCTCGACGCGGTCGAGACGTTGATGAAGGAGCGCGTATGACCGCGCTGCGCACCGGGGTGATCGGCGCCGGCTACGTCGGGCTGACCAGCGCGGTCTGCCTGGCCGACCGAGGCCACGACACCGTGTGCGTCGACGTGGACGCCGAGCGGGTCCGCACCCTGTCCGGCGGCACGGTCACGATCGACGAACCCGATCTGCCCGATCTGCTCGAGCGCGGGGTGGCCACCGGCACCCTGCGATTCACCACGGACTACGCCGAGCTGGCCGACCGCGACGTCGTGTTCATCTGCGTGTCCACGCCGAGCGGACCCGACGGATCGGCCGATCTGCGCGCGGTGGACGCGTCGGTCGAGGCGCTCACCGAGGTGCTGCGCGCGGGCGCCGTCGTGGTGGTCAAGTCCACCGTCCCGGTCGGTACCACCCGCCAGATCGCGGAACGGTTGCGCAGCAAGGACATCCGCGTCGTGTCCAACCCGGAGTTCCTGCGGGAGAGCCACGCCGTGCACGACTTCCGCCACCCCGACCGCATCGTCGTCGGAGCCGACGACCCGGCCGCCGCCGACACCGTCGCGCAGCTGTACCCGCCGGCGCCGGTCCTGCGGATGACCCCGGAGAGCGCCGAGGTGGCCAAGTACGCCAGCAACGCCTTTCTGGCGGTGAAGATCTCCTACACCAACTCGCTGGCCCGGCTGTGCGCGCACACCGGTGCCGACATCACCGACGTCACCCGCTCCATGGGGGCCGACCCGCGCATCGGTCCGCACTTCCTGCAGCCGGGCCCCGGCTGGGGCGGGTCCTGCCTGCCCAAGGACACCGCGGCGTTGCTGCATGTCGGTGCGCGCCACGGTGTCACGCTGTCCGAGGTCGAGTCGGCACGGGCCACCAACGCCGCCCAGCCCGCGCACATCGCCGACACGGTGGCCCGGGCCATCGCGGTTCCGCTGACTCAAGCGCGGGTGACCGTGCTGGGGTTGACCTTCAAGGCGGGGACCACCGACGTGCGGGACTCACCCGCGCTGACGGTATGTGCCGAGTTCGCCGGCCGCGGGGCCCAGGTGGTCGCCCACGATCCCCGGCTCGCCGGAATCGACCCGGCGGCGCTGCGCCGCGCGGCGGTCACCGCCGTGGACGACCCGTACTTGGCGTGCAAGGAGGCCGACGCGGTGGTGGTGGTGACCGAATGGCCGGAGTTCCGCGCGCTGGACTGGGCGGCGATCGCCGAACAGTCACCCGGCGCCGTGGTCGTCGACACCCGCAACCTGCTCGACGCGGCCGCGGTGCGCGACGCCGGCCTCACCCACCTGGCCAACGGCATCGCCGGCGGTTACTGAGCCCGCTCAGCTCTTCGCGACGCGGCGGATCAGCCGGGCCGTGCTGCGCTCGAGGATCTCCTGCCGTTCGGTGCTGGTCTTGGCCTTCTCGGCGCGGCGCGCGCCTGCGGCGATGGTCAGCCCGTCCTCGTAGCCCTTCACCACCCGCGGGTCGACGTAGGACGCCCGCGCCACCGCCGGGGTGTTGCCCAGCGCCTCGGAGACCTCTTTCATCACCGCCGACTCGACGCGTTTGATGACGGTCTTGTTGACCGGCGGATCGGCGTCGACGAACGCCGCGGCGGCCAGCACGGTGCCGTGCCAGGTGCGCAGATCCTTGACCGAGTAGTCGTCGCCGACCAGCGCCTTGAACCGGGCGTTGAGATCGTCGGAGTGCAGATCGGTCCAGACGTCGCCGGTGCGGCAGGACAGCAGACGGCCTTCGCGGTCGGGGCGGCGCAGCAGCGCCCGCACCGACCGCACCACCTCCGGGTCGTCGATCACGAGCGTGCGCCGCACCCCGCTCTTGGCGGGATAGTCGAACTCCACCGCCTGCTTCTGCAGTGTGACGTGCTCGCAGAGCAGCGTCGCGATGCCGAACGAGTTGTTCTCCTCGGCGTACTGGTCACCGCCGGCGCGGAAGTACCCGAGGTCGAGCAGGTGCAGCGCCAGCGCGAGCACCCGGTCGCGATCCAGCCCGCGGCGGCGCAGGTCGCCGGCGATGCGGCGGCGCATGTCGGGCAGTCCCGTCGACATCTCCAGCACGCGGTCGAACTTCTCCTCGTTGCGCTCCTCCTGCCACTGCTGGTGGTAGAGGTACTGGCGCCGGCCGGCCGCGTCGGTCCCGACCGCCTGGATGTGGCCGTTGTGGTGCGGTGAGATCCACACCTTCTGCCACGCCGGCGGGATCACCAGAGCGGTGATGCGGTCGAGCGTGTCGGCGTCGGTGATCTTGTCGCCGTTCTGGTCGTAATAGGAGAAGCCCTTGCCTCGGCGCACCCGGCGGAACCCGGGACCGCTCACTACGCTGCGCCGAAGTCGCATGGACACCTACCTGGTTCGGAAATCGGGGGTTTGGCACGGGCCGGGGCTGGGGTATGGAAGGCACACCATGGTGAGCACGGGGTTGGCGCGCGCAGTGAACCGGTCATGGGCACCGTCACTGCATCATCGGCGCGAGCATCAGGAAGGCCGCCGCATAGACGGCCACCCCCGCCAGGAGCACGCCGAGCAGGATCGGGGCGGCCGCGATGAACACGCGCCGCCACGGTCCGCTAGGGTCGTGCACCTGCTCCATGACCGGGTATTACCCGGTGGATCGGTCGGTCACACGTTGACCGGTCACACGTTCGCACCTGCGACTTCCCCCCGTGCCGATGGCTAGCCGGGAAACCGGCTGGGGTAGTCTCGCTTCGATATTGCCGGGAGGTCAGATGGCCGAGGTTGAGAGCCAGCGCAACGGTCAGGCCAATGCCGACCGATCGGTGGAGCTGCGTGTCGCGGCGAAACTGGAGAACCTTGCCGTGCTGCGCACGCTGGTGGCGGCGGTCGGCACGTTCGAGGATCTCGATTTCGACGCGGTGTCCGATCTGCGGTTGGCCGTCGACGAGGCCTGCACCCGATTGATCCGCTCGGCGGTGCCCGAGTCCACCCTCGTCGTCGTCGTGCATCCGCACGACTCCGAGGTCGTCGTCGATGCGTCGACCACCTGTCAGAACACCGACATCCTGGCGCCGGGCAGCTTCAGCTGGCACGTCCTGAGCTCGCTGACCGACGAGGTGCGTACGTTCTCCGACGGCCAGGTACCCGAAGACGGCCGAGTGTTCGGCATCTCGATGACGACGAGGCGAGCGAGTTCGCTACGGTGACGCCGTCGTCGTCACAGGGTTCGTCATCGCGACAGAACTCTGAATACTCGGACGTGGCCGACATGTTCCGGGAACTCGCGTCACTGGAGGCGGATTCGCCGAAGTTCCAGCGCCAGCGCGACCGCATCGTCGAGCGTTGCCTGCCGCTGGCCGACCACATCGCGCGCCGCTTCGACGGTCGCGGGGAGCCCCGCGACGACCTGGTGCAGGTCGCCCGTGTCGGGTTGGTCAACGCGGTGATCCGCTTCGACGTCGAGGCCGGTTCGGATTTCGTCTCGTTCGCAGTGCCGACCATCATGGGTGAGGTCCGGCGGCACTTCCGGGACAACAGCTGGTCGGTGAAGGTGCCGCGCCGGCTCAAGGAACTGCACCTGCGGCTCGGCTCGGCCACCGCGGAGCTGTCGCAGCGGCTCGGCCGCGCGCCGACGGCCAGTGAGCTCGCCGAGGAACTTGGCATGGACCGCGACGAGGTGGTCGAGGGTCTGGTCGCGGGCAGCTCCTACAACACGTTGTCCATCGACAGCGGCGGCAACAGCGGTAACGAGGAAGCCCCCGCGATCGCCGACACGCTCGGCGACGTCGACACCGGCCTGGACCAGATCGAGAACCGGGAGGCGCTGCGTCCGCTGCTGGCCGCACTGCCCGAGCGGGAACGAATGGTGCTGCTGCTGCGGTTCTTCGAGAACCTGACCCAGACTCAGATCGCCGAGCGCGTCGGGATCTCGCAGATGCACGTGTCGCGTCTGCTGGCGAAGTCGCTAACGCGGCTGCGCGACCAGTTGCAGTAGCGGACGCGCCTTCTCCCGCAGCGCGGCGACCGCTGCGTCGACGTCCGTTGCGCACGGGAGCGTGGCGTCGGGGTCGCAGATGCGCAGCAGCCGGCTGACCGCCGCGCTGGGGACCAGGGTCCAGTCGACGCCGGCTCCGGCGCAACGGACGTTGAGCGTGTGCAGCGCGGAAAACCCTGCGGTACTGAAGAACTCGACGCCGGTGAGATCGACGATCACGGCCGCGCCCGCGCAGTCGAGCGCGTAGTCGACGAACTGGCGGGTGTTGGCCGCGTCGATCTCTCCGTGTGCGGTGACCACCGCGATCGACGGAGTCGCGGGGCGGGCGCCGAACCGGGCGGTATGGCATATGACGACCGGTTCAGCAGGTGCCGAGGGGTCGGTGGGGAGAGGGGACATGTGTGACTCCATCAGTCGAAGAATTCGTACTGTGGCTCACGTCAGAAGTCAGGCCCTGCGTTCTCAAAACCTTCGGCGGCTGGGCCGGACACTGTCCCGCCCGACGTCGATGACGTTTGCAGCCGGCTGGTCGCTCAACCTGAATCGACAGTACGCCGGTAGCCGCGCACTAGATAGTCTTCGGCCAGATTGCCGCCCCACACGCGTGGCCGGCGGTCCCGGCGCTTGCCACACTGGGGGTATGTCGAGCGGGTCGGGCGCGACCGGGGTGCTGCTGGCCGCCGGTGCGGGTACGCGGTTCGGGATGCCCAAGGTGCTGGCCGCCGACGGCGCCTGGCTGCGCACCGCGGTCGGCGCGCTGGCCGGGGGAGGGTGTGACGACGTCGTCGTCGTGCTCGGCGCCGCGGTGGTCGAGGTGCCCCCGCCGGCTCGCGCGGTGGTCGCCGACGACTGGGCGGACGGTCTGAGCGCATCGGTGCGCGCGGGGATCACCGCCGCCGACGGCGCGAATTTCGCGGTCCTCCATACCGTCGACACCCCGGACGTGGGCGCCGACGTGGTGCGCCGGGTGCTCGACGCGGCGCGGTCGGCACCGGGCGGCATCGCCCGGGCCGTCTACCGCGATGGCCGGCCCGGACATCCGGTGGCGGTGGCGCGGCGGCACTGGCCGGTGCTGCTCGCCGCGCTGAGCGGCGATGCGGGGGCCGGGCCGTTCCTGCGCGGGCGCACCGATGTGACCGCAGTGCCGTGCGGCGACCTGGCGACGGGGGAGGACGTCGACGAACCCTGACCGGCCGGGTCAGCGGCCGTCGGTGGCGACCGCGATCCCGAGGACCCCGGCGGCGAAACGGCGCACCGACTCGGCGGCGATGCTCGCGGCGTCGTCATGACCGGCGCGCGCCCGGGTGCGCAGGGTGTGTGTGGCCGGGTCGACCACGACCTCGGCGAGCAGCTCGCCGGTGGTCGGTTCGCACACCGCCCACGAGTAGCCGTTGCCGGTCGCCCAGTCGGCCGTGCGGCGGGTGACGTAGTCGGGGTCGGTCTCGCCGAGGTCGGCCAGCGCCGGGCGGTCGTCCATCAACTCGTCGGCTCGCAGTGCCCGCAGGTACCAGGCTCCCGCGTTGATCTCGACCGGTTCCATTCCTCGACTTCCGCGTTGCGTGCCGGTGCACTCTATCGGCTCACCGCCCGGCGGGGATTGATTCGTGACATGGTGACGTTCCCTCGATCGCGCACGTCTGGACGGTCCCGGCGTCGCACCATCGAACGACCACCCCGGCGGCCCCGCCCGCCCGTCAGGAACGAGGACCCCGTAATGCCCACGATCACCACCAACGACGGCGTCGACATCTACTTCAAGGACTGGGGGTCGGGCCAGCCGATCGTGTTCAGCCACGGGTGGCCGCTGTCCGCCGACGACTGGGACACCCAGATGCTGTTCTTCCTGCATCACGGCTACCGGGTGATCGCCCACGACCGCCGCGGGCACGGCCGGTCGACCCAGACCGCCGATGGACACGACATGGACCACTACGCCGACGACCTGGCCGCGGTGGTGCACCACCTGGATCTGCGCGACGCCGTGCACGTCGGCCACTCGACCGGCGGCGGTGAGGTGGCGCACTACCTGGCGCGCCACGGCCAGGACCGGGCCGCGAAGGCCGCGTTGATCAGTGCGGTGCCGCCGCTGATGGTCAAGACCGACGCGAACCCCGGCGGCCTGCCCAAGGAGGTGTTCGACGATCTGCAGGCGCAGTTGGCGGCGAACCGGTCGGAGTTCTACCGGGCGCTGCCGTCGGGTCCGTTCTACGGATTCAACCGGCCCGGTGCCGAGGCGTCCGAGGCGATCATCCAGAACTGGTGGCGCCAGGGCATGATGGGCGGCGCCAAGGCCCACTACGACGGCATCGTGGCGTTCTCGCAGACCGACTTCACCGAGGATCTGAAGCAGATCACGATCCCGGTGCTGGTGATGCACGGTGACGACGATCAGATCGTGCCCTACGAGGACTCCGCGCCGCTGTCGGCCGACCTGCTGCCCAACGGCACGCTCAAGACCTATCCCGGGTTCCCGCACGGGATGCCGACCACCCAGGCCGACACCATCAACGCCGACCTGCTGGAGTTCATCCGGTCGTGACGGCTCAGCGGTCGACCAGGTGGGCTTCGAACGCCACCCGGTCGCCACGGTGGCGCCGTGACCGCTGCGACGACCCGCCTCTCCGGCAGGTGCCGGAGAAGCGGGGCCGCTCCCCCTCAGGAAATGGTCAGGCGTATGTCCCTGATCTGGCCTCACCATCAGCGTCTGCCGGCGGATTAGCCGCCGTCAGTCACGCAGCAAACCCTACCTGAGAGTCGCCTTAACGGCAATGCGTGAGAATATCGGTTAACATCACCCTCATTCTTGACGCAGAGGCAAATACTGCGCCGGCTGTGGCGTCGTTGCTCCGCGCGGCTGGGGGCGGCCCTGGGGCGGATCGGCGGCAAAGTTGCGGCAGCTGCCCCGCGCGGTGTCGTTCGGCCCGGGCGGCGTGCCGGCGGCGTTCGCCCGCACCAGGCGCATTTTGCTTCAATTACCTGTTGGAGCGGGACGCTATCGGCAGAGAAGGTTGCGGAGACGATCGCTGACCACCGGCCGGGGAACCCTCCGCCTGGCTCGGCCGCGTGGTCGTCGAGCGTATGGCTATGGGCCCTGCGAATGATCATGGGCACCGGCTCTTTCGCCGATGTCGCCTTTGCCCCGTCCTCGGGCACACTCGTCCTTTCCGGTTCCTCTGCCGCGGGAAATACCGTCGCGACCGGCCGTCCCCTGGGCTGGTCCGTCGGTTGAGTAGCTAACAATGCAGGTGAACGGTGGGCAAACGCGGTGCCCGAAGCGCTCGCGCGGAGGGGTCCTGCGGGCCCGAAAAAGCCCGGCGCAGCCGCCGGAGGGGCGGACTGCGCCGGGCTGACGTCAGGGGTAAGGGGTTACTCGCCGTCGCTCTTGATCTCGGCGAGCACGGTGCCCTGGGTGACGGCCGCACCGGCCTCGACGGCCAGTCCGGTCACGACACCGTCCTTGTGCGCGGTGACCGGGTTTTCCATCTTCATCGCCTCGAGGACCACCACGAGATCGCCCGCCGAGACCTGCTGGCCCTCCTCGACGGCCACCTTCACCACGGTGCCCTGCATCGGGGCGGTGACGGAGTCACCCGAGGCGGCGGCACCGCCGGCAGCGCCCCGCTTGCGGGGCTTGGGCTTCTTGCGGACGACACCGGGCGTCGCGGCGCCACCGCCGCCGCCGAGCACCATGTCGCCGGGCAGCGACACCTCGAGCCGGCGTCCACCGACCTCAACGACCACCTTCTGCCGCGGGATGGTGTCTTCCTCGTCGATCGGGTCGCCACCGGTGAACGGCTCGACGGTGTTGTTCCACTCCGTCTCGATCCACCGGGTGTGCACGGTGAAGCCGTTCTCGTCACCGATGAACGCCGGATCCGACACGACCGCGCGGTGGAACGGGATCACCGTCGCCAGACCCTCGACGTGGAACTCGTCGAGCGCGCGGCGGGACCGCTCCAGCGCCTCCTGGCGGGTCGCGCCGGTGACGATCAGCTTGGCCAGCATCGAGTCGAACTGGCCACCGATCACCGATCCGGTCTCCACGCCCGAGTCCAGCCGGATGCCGGGGCCCTGCGGCGCCTCGAACCGGCTGACCGGCCCGGGTGCGGGCAGGAAGCCGCGGCCGGCGTCCTCGCCGTTGATGCGGAACTCGATCGAGTGGCCGCGCGGCGTCGGATCCTCGGTGATGTCGAGCGGCTCGCCGTTGGCGATGCGGAACTGCTGGCGCACCAGGTCGATGCCCGAGGTCTCCTCGGTCACGGGGTGCTCGACCTGCAGGCGGGTGTTCACCTCGAGGAAGCTGATCAGGCCGTCCTGGCCGACCAGGTACTCGACGGTGCCCGCACCGTAGTAGCCGGCTTCCTTGCAGATGCGCTTGGCCGACTCGTGGATCTCCTTGCGCTGGGCGTCGGTCAGGAACGGCGCAGGCGCCTCCTCGACGAGCTTCTGGAAGCGGCGCTGCAGGGAGCAGTCACGGGTGCCCGCGACCACGACGTTGCCGTGCTGATCGGCGATCACCTGGGCCTCGACGTGGCGGGGCTTGTCCAGGTAGCGCTCGACGAAGCACTCACCGCGCCCGAACGCGGCGACGGCCTCGCGGGTCGCCGAGTCGTACAGCTCGGGGATCTCCTCGATGGTGCGGGCCACCTTCATACCGCGGCCACCGCCACCGAACGCCGCCTTGATGGCGACCGGGACGCCGTACTCCTTGGCGAACTCGACCACCTCGTTGGCGTCCTTGACCGGGTCCGGGGTGCCGGGCACCAGCGGCGCCTGGGCGCGCGCGGCGATGTGGCGGGCGGTCACCTTGTCGCCGAGGTCGCGGATCGACTGGGGGCTGGGGCCGATCCAGATCAGCCCGGCGTCGAGCACCGCCTGGGCGAAGTCGGCGTTCTCGCTCAAGAAGCCGTAGCCGGGGTGGATCGCGTTCGCGCCGGACTTCTCGGCGGCGTCGAGCAGCTTCTCGAACACCAGGTAGGACTCGGCCGACGTCTGGCCGCCGAGCGCGAACGCCTCGTCGGCGAGCCGCACGTGCGGCGCGTCGGCGTCGGGTTCGGCGTAGACGGCCACACTCTGCAGCCCGGCGTCCTTCGCGGCCCGGATGACCCGGACTGCGATTTCTCCACGGTTGGCGACAAGCACCTTGGAGATTTTCGAGCTGGCGTGACTGGCCACTTCGCCTCCTGCTGATATGCCGTACAGGGCACTCTCTTAAGAACGTCTTGAGAAACTTATCGGGGAGTTTAAGCGGCCTCCCTGTGCCGCCGAGTAACCGGTGTCCGTTACCCGCGGGTAAGTTCTCCCGCCCGGTGCTGTGACCGGCGGGTCCGGCCGGTCAGGCCGCGCGGCGTTGTGGGAATTGACGCCTCGATCGCGGGTCTGTCGCCGTTGCCGTTCACGGCGCCTCCGAACAGAACCGCGGCCCCGCCGCCCGTGCTGGGCTACGTCGCCGAGGAGTTGCCCGCCGGCGGGTTCACCGTCGACCTCCACCACCTCGCGCCGCATGACTCCCGCACCGAGCGGTTCCGCGACGCGGGCCGGCTCGTTGTGACGTCGAATTGCGCTGAGCGCCACTGCGTTTGACCGACATGGACACGTAGGACCCGTGCCACGGGAAGCCGGCGCAGGGTGGAGAAGGTACTCGTCGGAACCGATGTCACCCCTGCGGCGCCTGGCACCCGGTGCCGAGACCCGAGTGGGAGCCGGCGGTCGTCCAGCGGCGGTCAGGCGCCGCGCAGGCGGCGTTTGATGCGGGCCAGCATCGCCGACATCCCGCGCAGCCGCAGCGGGCTGATCAGCGCCGCCAACCCCAGTTCGGTGTAGAAGTCGTCGGGCACGCCGAGGATGTCGTCGGCCGGCTGACCGTCCAGCCCGGTCGCCAGGATGGCCGCGAAGCCGCGGGTGGTCGGCGCCTCGGCGGGGGCGCTGAAGTACAGGCGCACGTGGCCGCGGTCGCTGTCGTCGACGTGCAGGAACAGCGGCGATTGGCACTCCGGCACCGGCTCCATCGCGGCCTCTTCGAGGTCGGCGGGCAGGGCGGGCAGATCGTCGGCGAATTCCAGGAGCAGCCGCAGCTTGTCCTGGCCCGTGACCTCCTGGAATTCGGAGACGACCTCTTCGAGGCCGGCCGGCATGGTCATGCTGATCCGGGCGCCTCACCGGGATCGGGGCCGACGGCGACGGGCACCCGCACCGCGTTGCCCCACTCGGTCCACGATCCGTCGTAGTTGCGCACCCCGGGCAGGCCGAGCAGATGGGTCAGCACGAACCAGGTGTGGCTGGAGCGTTCCCCGATGCGGCAGTAGACGACGGTCTCGTCCTGCGGGGTGAGGAACCCGTACAGCTCCTCGAGTTCAGCGCGGGTGCGGAACTGGCCGTTGTCGCGGGCGGCCTTACCCCACGGGATGGAGCGGGCGGTGGGGATGTGTCCGCCGCGCAGCGCGCCCTCCTCCGGGTAGTCCGGCATGTGGGTGCGCTCGCCGGTGTACTCGGCCGGGGAGCGGACGTCGATCAGCGGCTGCTTGCCGAGGATGGCCAGGACGTCCTCGCGGTACGCGCGGATCGGGGCGTCGTCGCGCTCGACGACGGGGTAGCCGCTGGTCTCCCGAGACGGCACATCGAGGGTGGTGTCACGACCGTCGGAGATCCACAGATCGCGGCCACCGTCGAGCAGGCGCACGTCGGGATGGCCGAACAGCGTGAACACCCACAGCGCGTAGGCCGCCCACCAGTTGCTCTTGTCGCCGTAGATGACGACGGTGTCGTCGCGCGAGATGCCCTTGCGGTTCATCAGAGCGGCGAATTGCTCACCGTCGATGTAGTCACGCACGTTCGGATCGTTGAGGTCGACGTGCCAGTCGATCTTCACCGCGCCGGGGATGTGGCCGGTGTCGTAGAGGAGCACGTCCTCATCCGACTCCACGATGGACAGGCCGGGGCGGCCGAGGTTCGACGCCAGCCAGTCGGCCGTGACCAGCCGTTCCGGGTGGGCGTACTCCTGGAGCTTCGGGCTGGGATCAGGTGGCAGCGGCACGGTCAAAGCCTACCGCCGGAGCGCGTCGCGTCGCGTCAGCGGGACCAGACACGTGGCATCGGCAGGCCCATCTCCGCCAACAGCCGGCGCATCAACGGCAGGCTCAGCCCGATCACGTTCGACGGATCGCCGTCCACGCCGTCGACGAACCAGCCGCCCAGCCCGTCGAGGGTGAACCCACCCGCGACCCCCAGCGGTTCGCCGCTGGCGAGATACCCGTCGAGATCCGCCGGCGAGGGGACGCCGAAACGCACGGTGGTGCTGGCCGCTTCGACGGCGCGCTGCCGTGCCACCCCGCCGCGCAGGCGCACCACGCAGTGCCCGGTGTACAGCTCGCCGGTGCGGCCCGCCATCGTCTGCCACTGGGCCCGGGCCGCCGCCACGGTGCCGGGTTTACCGCTCAACCGGCCGTCGAGCAGCAGCATCGAATCGCAACCGACCACCACACAGTCGGCGGCGACGTCGGCCGGCACCTTGCCGACCACGTCGGCGGCCTTGGCCTCGGCCAGTGCGCACACCACCTGATCGGGGGGCGCGTCCGGGCCGAGCGCGGCGATCACCGCGTCCTCGTCGACGCCCGACACGATCACCACCGGTTCGACCCCGGCCTGCCGCAGCACTTTGAGCCGACCCGACGACGCCGAGCCGAGAACGACGCTGACCATCGGCTAGCGCCGCATGTGGGTCCGTTCCAGCAGCGTCACCCGCTGCCAGCTGGTGAACGCATACCGCAGCTTGTCCACCGGATGGCCCCAGGGGTTGAACTCCTGCGGCCCCGGTTCGGCGTGTCCACCACCTGCGCCGGCGAGCACGGCCGCCAGCGCGGCGACCTCCTCGTCGGTCGGCTCGCCCTTGAGGATGTGGATGTGCGGATCGGCCGGCGGGGGCAGGTCGATGGTCAGCTGACGGTGGTCACTGACCTCGGTGATGTCGGTGTCCTGCGACATGGGCGGGCTCCTCTGTCGTGCCGTGCGAGTCGGATCTACAGGGGGATGTTGCCGTGCTTCTTGGGCGGCGTCTGGGTGATCTTGCGCTCGAGCAGGCGCAGCGCCGTGCCGATGTAGCCACGGGTGTGCGACGGCGGGATCACCGCGTCGACGTAGCCGCGCTCGGCAGCGATGTACGGGTTGACCAGCGTGTCTTCGTACTCCTGCTGCAGCTGCAGGCGCAGCGCGTCCACATCCTGGCCGTCCTTGGCGGCTTCCTTGAGCTGCTGGCGGTAGACGAATCCGACAGCGCCGGAGGCGCCCATCACCGCGATCTGGGCGGTCGGCCACGCGACGTTGACGTCGCAGCCCATGTCCTTGGACCCCATCACGCAGTACGCGCCGCCGTAGGCCTTACGGGTGATCACGGTGATCTTGGCGACCGTGGCCTCGCCGTAGGCGTAGAGCAGCTTGGCGCCGCGCCGGATGATGCCGTTGTACTCCTGCTCGGTGCCCGGCAGGAAGCCCGGGACGTCGACGAGCATGACGATCGGGATGTTGAAGCAGTCGCAGGTGCGCACGAAGCGCGCGGCCTTCTCCGAGGCGTTGATGTCGAGGCAGCCGGCGAACTGGGTGGGCTGGTTGGCCACGATGCCGACCGGCCGGCCGTCGATGCGGCCGAAGCCGACGATGATGTTGCCGGCGTAGCCCGCCTGCACCTCGAGGAACTCGTCGTCGTCGAGGATCCGGGTGATCACCTCGTGCATGTCGTACGGCTGGTTCGGCGAGTCCGGGATCAGCGTGTCGAGTTCGAGGTCCTCGTCGGTCAGGTTGTCCTCGATGGCACCCGGATGCGGATCGGCCGGGTAGCGCGGCGGATCGGCGTAGTTGTTGGGCGGCAGGTAGGACAGCAGGTCGCGGACGTAGTCGAACGCGTCCTGCTCACCGGAGGCGACGTAGTGGGCCAGACCGGATTTGGCCATGTGGGTGTGGCCGCCGCCGAGTTCCTCCATGGTCACCTCTTCGCCGGTCACCGTCTTGATGACGTCCGGGCCGGTGATGAACATCTGGCTGGTCTTGTCGACCATGATGACGAAGTCGGTCAGCGCGGGGGAGTAGACGTGACCGCCAGCCGCCGCGCCCATGATCAGCGAGATCTGCGGGATCACGCCGGAGGCCTTGATGTTGTTGTGGAAGATCCGGCTGTAGAGGCCGAGCGAGACCACGCCCTCCTGGATGCGGGCGCCCGCGCCGTCGTTGATGCCGATCAGCGGCCGGCCCGTCTTGATGGCCAGCTCCTGCACCTTGACGATCTTCTCGCCGTAGACCTCGCCGAGGCTGCCGCCGAAGACGGTCGCGTCCTGACTGAAGATGCACACGTCGCGGCCGTCGATGGTGCCGTAACCGGTCACCACGCCGTCGCCCGACGGCCGGTTGGCCTGCAGCCCGAAGTTGGTGCTGCGGTGCTTGGCCAGCGCGTCGAGCTCGACGAACGAGTCCTCGTCGAGCAGGGCGAGGATCCGCTCCCTGGCGGTCAGCTTGCCCTTGGCGTGCACCTTCTCGACGGCTGCCTCGCCGACCGGGTGCTGTGCCTCTTCGGTCCGCTTGCGCAGATCGGCCAGCTTGCCGGCGGTGGTGTGGATGTCGATCTCGTGGGCCCCCGAGGCCGCAGCGGAGGGATCGGTCACGCTCGTCATGGGTGTCGATGCTAACGATGCACGCCGCGCGGGGTGACACGCGTCCCCCGAATCGGGCTGGTGCGTCCGTCGCGGCGCGCCGAGCGACCACGGCATTGGATGGGGTACGAATTCGCCACAACGCGGACCCGATGGCCGGTTATGACGAGCAGCAAACTCCGCGAGCGAAATCCGCAGACATGTCGGCGCTTCACCGGGAGGACGAAAATGGCGTTTTCGGCGATCGACGGTGGGAAAAAACACCGCGCATGCTCCCCGCAACAATGGGGTAACCAATTCGTTAATGCGCGTTCGGATTCCCGGCACACCCGCCGCAACGGCAGTCAAGGTTCGCATTGACGTCGGCGTAAGTCAAGTCATACGCGCACTACCGCAGCGTGCGGCGGGTGATTTGCTCGATCCGACGGTTGGTGACGAGTTCTCCGGCGACGCCACCCGGGACGGCGTGCATGCATTCTCAAGTGTATTTGTCGAAGTGCGGAGCGAAACTGACGTTCGTGTTGAGAAGATGGGTGCGCCTCGACTAGCGTCTGATGGAAGTCATTAAGAATGTGGGGGGACCGCATGACCGCGGTGAATGATGATGTCTCGTTGACAGCAAAGGCGGTGGCGGAACCGGGGAGGGTTCCGCTGTGGCAGCACAGCTATGCCCGCCGCCTCGTGGTGCTCGACCTGGTCGCCGTCGTGCTGGCGGTGGGCGGGGCGCAGTGGCTGCGCTTCGGCACCCTGCCCGGCACCGTGAACACCTACCAGGCGATGGACTACTCGATCCTGTCGGCGATCATCGCCGTCGCCTGGATGGCGGCGCTGTCGATCAACCGGGCGCGCTCGCCGCGGGTCATCGGATCCGGGGCCGAGGAGTACCGCCGGGTGTGGCTGGCCACGCTCTCGGTGTTCGGCGCCGTGGCGATCGTGTCGATGCTGTTCAAGCTCGACATCGCGCGCGGTTACCTCATGATCGCGCTGCCGACCGGCCTGATCTCACTGGTGCTGTTCCGCTGGATCGCCCGCCGGGTCGTGGTGTGGGCGCGGGACAAGTACGGCCGGTGCATCACCCGGGTCCTGGTGGTGGGCAATCCGCACGCCATCCGGGACCTCACCCGCTCGCTGTCGCGCGAGTCGAGGTCGGAGTACGAGGTCGTCGGCGCGTGCGTGCCCAGCGGCTTCGCCCGTACCAAGCTCGAGATCCCGGATGTCGGCGTCATCCCCACCTTCGGTGACGAGACCAACGTCGTCGGCGCGGTGACCGCCACCAACAGCCATGCGGTCGCGGTCACAGCCACCGAACGGCTCGACGGCCGCGGGATGCGCAATCTGTCCTGGGAGCTCGAGAAGCTCGACATCGATCTGCTGGTCGCACCCGGCGTCGTCGATGTCGCCGGGCCCCGCCTGACCATGCGCCCGGTCGCCGGCCTCCCGCTGATCCACGTCGAGAAGCCGCAGTACAACGGCGCCAAGCGGTTCCAGAAGCGGCTGTTCGACGTGGTGTTCGCCGGCACCGTCCTGCTGATCGGCGCGCCCGTGCTGATCGCGGTCGCCATCGCGGTGAAGCTCACCAGCCGGGGGCCGGTCTTCTACCGCTCCGAGCGCATCGGCCTCGACGGTCATCCGTTCCAGATGATCAAGTTCCGCACGATGGTCGACGGCGCGGACAAGATGCTCACCGAGTTGGCCGCGCTGAACGAGAGCGAAGGCGGCGTGCTGTTCAAGATCAAGGAGGATCCGCGCGTGACGCCGCTGGGCCGGATCCTGCGCAAATACAGCATCGACGAGATCCCGCAGTTCATCAACGTCCTCACACGCGATATGAGCGTGGTGGGACCGCGACCGCCGTTGGCCAGCGAGGTGACCACCTACGACGACCACGTCAAGCGCCGGCTGCTGGTGCGGCCGGGGATCACCGGCCTCTGGCAGGTCAGTGGACGCTCCGACCTGTCGTGGGAGGACTCGGTGCGGCTGGACCTGTTCTACGTGGAGAACTGGTCGATGATCTCGGACCTGCTCATCGCGGCGAAGACGGTCAAGGCGATGCTGCGCCACTCCGGCGCGTACTGAACCGACACCGCCGCGGGCGCCCGCTCGCCCCAGTACAGTGCTGCCGTGGGTTACCCGGACAACGTGCTGGCCAGGGACGAGCAGGTGGTGCTGCACCGGCACCCGCACTGGAAGCGGCTGGTGGGCGCGGTGCTGGTGCTCCTGTTGGCCAGCGCCGCCGCCGCGTTCGTCGCCGGCTACGTCAACACGCTGAACTGGGACGCGAGCGCGAAGAACGTCATCTTCCTGGTGATCGGCGCGATCTGGCTGGTGCTGATCGGGTGGTTGACCGCGTGGCCGTTCCTGAACTGGTGGACCACCCACTTCGTCATCACCGACCGCCGGGTGATGTTCCGGCACGGTCTGGTCACCCGCGCGGGCATCGACATCCCGCTCGCGCGCATCAACAGCGTGGAATTCCGCCACGGGCTGATGGACCGGATATGGCGCACCGGAACGCTGATCATCGAATCGGCGGCGCAGGATCCGCTCGAGTTCCACGACATCCCGCGCGTGGAACGCGTGCACTCACTGCTGTATCACGAAGTCTTCGACACCCTGGGGTCCGAGGAGTCGCCCAGCTGAGTCACGTCGACGCGCCGGGCCGGGCGTCGCAGCGGGGTGACGATGCCGTCCTCGTCGAGCGCGGCGCGCTCACCGTCGGCGGGATGCAGGTCGGCCTGATGGAGTTCGGCATGATCCTCCATCGCCTCCGCGATTCCGCCGCTGGTGAGCGTGGACTCCAGCGCCTTCTCGGGGTTGCGGCCGAACTCGTCGGGGAAGACCCAGCGGCGGAACGCCCAGAACCGGAACGCCATCTGCAGCAGGTTGCCGAGGATGTACGCGGACACGAAGTCGGCGATGTTCTCGATGGTCAGTGAGACCTCGGGCACCCGCAGGCCCAGCACGTAGCTGGAGAAGTACAGCGGCGCCATGCTCAGCAGCACGCCAACCCCGCTGAACGCGAAGAACAGCAGCGCCTCGTGGTGGCGTTCGCGCCCGCCGCGGTCGCGGAAACTCCATTCCCGGTTGAGGATGTAGGACGCGATCACCGCGACGATGCCGGCGATGATCTTGGCCGTCACCGGCTTCGGTTCCAGGATGGTGAGTTTCAGCGTGAAGAAGATCGTCGAATCGATGACGAACGTGGTGGCTCCGACGATCGCGAACTTGATCAGCTCATGATGCTGTTCCGCGTACGGCCGGATGGCCCGCGGCAGCCTCTTGATCGTCGCATCGGCGAAGGACACAAAGAGGCAGTCTACGTAACCGCACCCGCCGATGTCCCATCGCGACGTAGCCGCAGGTCAAGACCACGCCTTCGGTCATGACACCATATTGACCGTGCCAGGTACATCTCCTTCGCCACCCGTGGTGGCCATGATCGGCGGCGGTCAGCTCGCCCGGATGACCCACCAGGCGGCGATCGCGCTCGGGCAGAGCCTGCGGGTGCTGGCCACCGGACCCCAGGAGCCCGCCGCCCAGGTGACGCCCGAGGTGGTCATCGGCTCCCACACCGACCTCGACGCACTGCGGCGGGCGGCAGCGGGGGCGACGGTGGTGACGTTCGACCACGAGCACGTCCCGACCGAACTCCTCGAGACGCTGGTGGCCGACGGGGTCAACGTGGCGCCGCCGCCGCAGGCGCTGGTGCACGCCCAGGACAAGCTGCTGATGCGCCGCCGGCTCGAAGCCCTCGGTGCGCCTGTGCCGCGGTACGCCGCCATCGACGGCGTCGACGACGTCACCGAGTTCAGCCGGCAGGTCGGCGGGCCGGTGGTGATCAAGACGGTGCGCGGCGGCTACGACGGCCGCGGCGTGGTGATCACCCGCGACGGCGACGAGGCGCGGCAGGTGGCGGAGCGCTACCTCGCCGACGGCGTGCCGATCATGGCCGAAGAACGGGTGGCGATGCGCCGCGAACTCGCCGCGCTGGTGGCCCGGTCGCCGTTCGGGCAGGGCGCGGCGTGGCCGGTGGTGGAGACCGTGCAGCGCGACGGCATCTGCGTGCTGGTGCTGGCGCCTGCGCCGGACCTGCCCGACGAACTCGGGGCGGCCGCCCAGCAGTTGGCGCTGCGGATCGCCGACGAGCTCGGCGTCGTCGGCGTGCTGGCCGTGGAACTGTTCGAGACCGCCGACGGGGGCCTGCTGGTCAACGAACTGGCGATGCGTCCGCACAACTCCGGGCACTGGAGCATGGACGGCGCGGTGACCGGACAGTTCGAACAACACATCCGGGCCGTGTTGGACTACCCGCTCGGTGACACCGCGCTGCTCGCGCCGGCCACCGTGATGGCCAATGTGCTCGGCGCGCCCACGACCCCGCAGATGTCGATGGACGAGCGGGTGCACCACCTCTTCGCGCGGATGCCGGAGGCGAAGGTGCACCTGTACGGCAAGGGCGAACGGCCGGGCCGCAAGATCGGCCACGTCAACGTCACCGGCCGGGACCCGCAGGAGTTGCGGGAACGCGCCGAACGCGCCGCACACTGGTTGTCCCACGCAGAGTGGACCGACGGATGGGATCTACATTCATGACCGCACCCACCCCCCGCGTCGGGGTCATCATGGGCAGCGACAGCGACTGGTCGGTGATGGCCGACGCCGCCGAGGCGCTCGCCGAGTTCGGCGTGCCGTTCGAGGTGGGCGTCGTCTCCGCACACCGCACGCCGGGCCGGATGCTCGACTACGCCCGCTCGGCCGCCGACCGGTCGATCGAGGTGATCATCGCCGGCGCCGGCGGCGCCGCCCACCTGCCCGGCATGGTGGCCGCGGCGACGCCGCTGCCGGTGATCGGTGTGCCGGTGCCGCTGGCCCGGCTCGACGGGCTGGACTCGCTGCTGTCGATCGTTCAGATGCCGGCCGGCGTGCCGGTGGCGACCGTGTCCATCGGCGGCGCGCGCAACGCCGGTCTGCTCGCCGTGCGGATCCTCGCCGCGGCCGACCGGGAGCTGCGGGAGCGGATGACGCGCTTTCAGGCCGACCTCGAGCAGATGGTCCTCGACAAGGACGCCGCGCTGCGGGACCGGCTGATGAGCGGCGGCTGATCACAGGTAAAGTTACCGGCGAGTAGCAAGGAGGCCCCGATGGCTGGTTGGACCGGAAACCCGTCCTTCGATGTGTTCCAGTTGCCCGAGGAGCACGAGGAACTGCGCGCGGCGATCCGCGCGCTCGCCGAGAAGGAGATCGCGCCCTACGCCGCGGACGTCGACGAACAGTCGAGGTTCCCGCAGGAGGCCCTCGACGCGCTCAACGCGTCGGGATTCAACGCGGTCCACGTGCCCGAGGAGTTCGGCGGGCAGGGCGCCGATTCGGTGGCGGCGTGCATCGTCATCGAAGAGGTCGCTCGCGTGGACGCCTCGGCGTCGCTGATCCCCGCCGTGAACAAGCTCGGCACCATGGGGCTGATCCTGCGCGGCTCCGACGAGTTGAAGCGCAAGGTGCTGCCCGACCTGGTCGAGGGGCAACTGGCGTCCTATGCGCTGAGCGAGCGCGAGGCCGGCAGCGACGCCGCCGGTATGCGGACCCGCGCCAAGGCCGACGGTGACGACTGGATCCTCAACGGCGCCAAGGCCTGGATCACCAACGGCGGTAAGTCTTCCTGGTACACCGTGATGGCCGTGACCGACCCGGACAAGGGCGCCAACGGCATCTCGGCGTTCATGGTGCACATCGACGACGAGGGCTTCACCGTCGGGGCCAAGGAGAAGAAGCTCGGCATCAAGGGTTCGCCGACCGCCGAACTGTACTTCGAGAACTGCCGCATCCCCGGTGACCGGATCATCGGTGAGCCCGGGACCGGGTTCAAGACGGCCCTGGCCACGCTCGACCACACCCGGCCCACCATCGGCGCCCAGGCCGTCGGAATCGCGCAGGGGGCCGTGGACGCGGCGATCGCCTACACCAAGGACCGCAAGCAGTTCGGCAAGTCGATCAGCGAATTCCAGGGTGTGCAGTTCATGCTCGCCGACATGGCGATGAAGGTGGAGGCCGCCCGGCTGATGGTGTACTCGGCCGCCGCGCGCGCCGAGCGCGGCGAGGGCAACCTCGGCTTCATCTCGGCCGCGTCGAAGTGCTTCGCCTCCGACGTCGCGATGGAGGTGACCACCGACGCGGTGCAGCTGTTCGGCGGCGCCGGTTACACCACCGACTTCCCGGTCGAACGGTTCATGCGCGACGCCAAGATCACTCAGATCTACGAGGGGACCAACCAGATCCAGCGTGTGGTGATGAGCCGCGCCCTCCTGCGCTGACAATGTCCGCCGACGGGTCCGGCGCGGGCTACGACGTCTCCGCGCTGCGCGCACGGTGCCTGGGGCCCGACCGGTGGCGCCGGCTCGACGTCGTCGCCGAGACCGGGTCGACGAATGCCGACCTGATCGCCCGCGCCGGCACCGGTGAGGACATCGCGGGAGCGGTGCTGATCGCCGGGCACCAGACCCGGGGCCGCGGGCGTCACGGCCGCTCCTGGGCGGCGCCGCCGGGCGCGCAGATCTCGATGTCGGTGGGCGTGGAATGCGCCGACGTACCGGTCGACGCGTGGGGGTGGCTGCCGCTGGCGACCGGCGTCGCCGTCGTCGACGCCGTGCGCGGCGCGGCCGGTGTCGACACCGGGCTCAAGTGGCCGAACGACGTGTTGGCAGGGGAGCGCAAGCTGGCCGGCATCCTCGCCGAGGTGGCGCCGAACCGGCCGGTGGTGGTCATCGGCATCGGCCTCAACGTAGGGTTGACCGCCGACGAGCTACCCGCGCCGCACGCCACGTCACTGCGCCTGCTCGGTGCCCCGGTGCTCGACCGCACGGCGGTGGCCGCCGCGGCGCTGGAGACGTTGGCCTCGCGGGTGGAGGCGTGGCGGCGGGCGGGCGGCGCCGACGGTGTGCTTCAGGCCGACTACCGTTCGCGCAGCGTGACCCTCGGCACCCGGGTGCGCGCCAGCGTGCCGGGCGGCGGGGAAGTCCTCGGCTCGGCGGTGGACCTCGACGAGGCGGGCCGACTGGTCATCGACACCGGGCAGGGCCGGGTGACGGTGGCGGCCGGCGATGTGACCCATCTGCGGCCGGCCGGCGGCTGACCGGCACTCACGCCGAGGCGGACTGCGCCGGCCTGCCGTCGCGCCCGGGCAGCGACCCGATGTCCTGCGCGAGCCGGTGGGCAGCGGCGTCGAGACCCTCGAATCCGTACCCGAACGACACGCAGGCGGCGAGCGCCCAGAGATTGCCGAACCACCATGGCCAGGTGGTCGCGGCCGCCCCGTCGGTGAGCCAGTAGACGGCGATGACAAGCGCCCCGTAGCCGCTGGCGATACAGAATCGGGCCTCGCAACTGGCGTGCCACGCCGGGTGGCGGCGCGTGCGCAGATGCCATGCGCCGAGCACCGAGACCAGGACCATGGCGGTACGTGTGGACGCCATGTGACGCACCGCTTCTCTGCTCACGCATCACCCGCAGTGTCGGCGGCCCGCTGGTTCTCAACGGTGCGCCGACCCGAGGATTGTCCCCGGATGTCAACCTCCGCCGCCGGTGCCCGGCCGGGACGAAAACCGATTCGGCGCGAGATCGTTTCAGGGGATGCGTTCGTGATCCCGGTCGTCGGCGTCGAGGCGGGCGGCGCCGTGCCGGGGTGCGGAGCGGGCGTGCGCGGGTCGACGTGCCGACAGCCGGTCCTGCACCAGACCCGTCAGCCATCCCAACAGCAGACCGGCGAGCGCGCCGGTGGCGAGGATGCGCATGGTGGCCGGAGAACTGGGGACGGTCGGGATCTGGGCGGAGTCGATCAGCCGGACCCGCGCCGCCGGCGCGCGCCCGTCCTGAATGGTCTCGATCTCACCGACGAGTCCGATCAGTTGCTCGGCGACGGTGTCGGCGAGCAGCTTGGCCTGGTCGGGACTCGCGTCGCGCACCGAGACGTCGATGATCGCGGTCGCCGGCGGGAACGTCGCGGAGATCTTGGCCTGCAATTCCTCCTGGCTCATGTGCAACCCCAGATCGGCCAGCACGCGCTGCGCCACCTGCGGCCCGCTGACCAGGTCGACGTAGGACGGCACCCGGTCGCGCGCGGCCAGCCCGCCCTGATACGAATCCGCCACCGACGTGCCGGTCGCCATCGTCACGTACAACCGCGACGTGGCCACGTACTCCTTGGTCTGCATCAGCACGTAGGTGCCCGCGCTGATCACACACACCGCGAACACCGCGGCGATGATCGGCCACCGCCGGCGCAGCACCGCCACGACATCGAACATTCCCATCTACCTTGCTCCCATGCTGTAGTCCGGACTGGATCTGATCACTTCGATTCGCCTGCGCGACACGGCCATTGCCGCGTCGACACAGAGGTAGACAAGCCACACCGCAATGGCTACCTGTACGTACTTGCCGATGGTCTCGACGCTGCCGAGCAGTCCCCGTTCGAAGAGGATCGGGATCTCCACGATGGCCAGCCCGAGGGTCAGCAGCACCACCGAGCGTGTGTACAACGCCCTCGACCACGCCACGACCAGGCCGAGCAGAAACGCTGCGCCGAGGGTGACACCGGGATAGCCGCCCAACGCGAAACTCTCGCTGATGTTGCCCTCCGCCAAGGACACGGAGATGTCGGTCATGTCGACCGACGCGCCGCGTACCTCGTTGGCCCACATCACGCCCGCGATGTCCTTCTCGTGGCCGAGCAGCTGCGCGGGAATGAGCGCCTCCACCGATTTCTCCACCACCTCACCCGCGGACAGCCACGGCCGGCCGTCGAGGTAGTACACGTCGGTGGCGGCGCCGAGGAGGTCGAAGCGACGCAACACCGGCAGGAACGGTTGCACGGCCGCGGGGTAGTTCGCGTTCACCGCATCCGCGAGAGCCTCCTCGGGTCCGCTGGTCTTGAACGACTGAAGGAACCCGAAGGCGCCGACACCGGCCACCGCCAGCGCGATGACCAGCGTGGCCCGCCTCCTCGTCCATCCGGAGATGGCGAACCGGACGGCCAGGCCCAGCGCTGCGCCCATCACCGGCGTCTTCGACTCCGAGGCGACCGTCCAGAGGAACTCCGCCGCCGCGATGCCGGAGATCACGAGCGCCGAGGTGACGGCCGACTCCGACCGGAAGAACACGATGATGCCCAGCGCGCCGATCATCGCCAATCCCGTGACGAAGAGCAGAATCGCGTCGGCACTGCGGATTTCGCCGGCCTCGCCGGCGGTTCCGGTGGCGACGGCCTGCAGCCGGCCGAGTGTGCCGAGTACGTAGATCGTCCACATCGTCGGCAGGAACACCGGGTCACCCAGGATCGCTGCCGTGCGGGGTGGGCGGTGCCGGCTCCAGACGGCGTAGCCGACCGCCAGGGCCGCGTAGACCCACAGCCCGACGACGACGGGCTCCATGACCGCTCCGATGGCACGGTCGTAGCCGGCGTCGGCCAGCCGTGGATCGGCGATGCTGTCGCCGTAGCGGGGCGCCGGCTGCAACCAGAGCAACACCAGTGGCTGGGCGACGTAGGACAGCGACCAGTAGGCGACCTGCGCGATGAGGAACACCCGCGCGATGCCTGCGACGCGCGTGGCCGCGACGAAAATCGTGATCAGCGCGCATGCAGTGAGCAGCAGGGCGATGGGGGCGCTCATGACGCGGTCCCGGTGGCGGTGAGCGCGTCGACGATCTCGATGGCGCGGTCGACGTAGCGATGGTGGCCCGCGGTGATCCGGCGGTAGCCGCGCTCGGCGATGTCGGCCGCCCGCACCGGGTTCTGTTCCACCCAGCTCACGATGTCGACCAGTTCGTCGAAGGAGGAGAACAGCAGGCATTGGCTGCCCTCGGCGAGCATCTCGCGGTGTTCGTCGGTGCGCTCCCCGACGAACAATCCACCGGCGGCGGGTACTTCGAACGACCGGCAGGTGTGGGTGTCGCGGTTGTCGGAGTTGAGGAGCACCAGATTCGCCGCGACGTGGCTGACCGCCACGGAGAAGTTCTCGCCGTAGACCGCGCCGCGTACGGCGGCGCTCGAGGCGCGCAGGCACGAGTTGCGCCGCCAGTTGGGGCCCCAGACCGCCATCCGGGCGCCGAAGGTGCGGGCCAGCGAGACGATGGTGTCGGCACGGTCGGGCCGTGCCACCCCGATGAACCCCACGCTGTACTGCGCGGTGCTGCGCCGCGCGGCCGGGTGGTGCCAGGCCGGGTCATACGCGCTGCGCACGAACTTCACCCGCGCCGCGCCGCGGGCGTCGAGTTCGGAGACGTTGTGTCGCTTGGTGGTCACCACGCAGTCCCAGTCGGGTTCGTGCGCCAGATAGTCCGCGGTCAGGTTGACCGGATTCGACACGTCGTCGGGGCTGTAATGCACGCGCAGCCGGGCCGGCGTCGCGAGCAGTCGCGCCTGGTCGAGGTGAAAGGCGTTGAAGCAGAACAACATTTCCGGGCGCAGCCGGATCGCGGCGTGTTCGATCTGGCGATGTACCCGCTCGACCACCCACGGCGGCCGGTGGCCGCGCACCTTCGAGTACGTCCACCCGAGGGACAACCGGCGGGGCAGCGTGACCCCGGTGGTGTCGACGACGACGACGTCATGGCCGGCCTGCCGCAGACCGTTGGCGAGCGAGCGGGCGTTGCTGCCCAGCCAATCGTCGCCGACGAACAGGATCCTCATGGTTCAGTTGGTCCTTCCCGCAACCGGATCCGGTTCGTTCAAGGGGAGTGCCGGGGCCGGCGTCCGCCGGTCCTGCAGCATCAGCCAGGTCATGCGCAGCAGGTACCACGCGGCGACGGTGAACTCGGCGGCCAGCGTGCCGATCACCAGCGCCCACACCGATTGCGTCCGCATCGCGATCACCAGCGCCACGGCCGCGACCGCGGTGCCCAGGACGGCGCCGGTCAGGATGCCGATGCTGTCCTTGCGCACCGGCAGCACCGCCGTCACCACGTAGGAGGTCAGTGCGGTGGCGGGCAGAATGAAGATCTCGAGGCGCAGAACCGGCACCGCAGCGGCGAACTGGTCGCCGAAGAGAATCGACACCAGTAGCGGCGCCGACATCCAGATGACGCTCACCACCACGACCGCGAGCGCCATGCAGCAGGCCAACCCGACGTAGGCACGCCGCCAGAAGCCGGCCGCCCCGTCCCACCGGGCCATCCTGGGCAGCAGCGTGAACCCGATGGGGTCGAGCAGCGACTGGATGGCCCGCACGATGCGGTCGCTGGCCGAGAACAACCCGAGCGATGCGGCGCTGAGCACACCGGCGTACAGGGCGGGCGCCCCCTGCCCGTACCCCGCGGTGAGTAGACGGGAGCCCAGCACCGGAAACCCCAGCCGCAGAAGCTCTCCCGCGCCGCTGGGCCGGCGGGGCCTGCCGTGTCGCCGGATCGCGTCCCACCAGGTGAGCACCACGGTGACCACCGAGGACAGGCACAGGCAACCCATCGCGGTGAACGCGCTGGGCAGGACGGGCAGCAACACCAGCAGCAGCACCAGGTAGGCGCCCCGGCCGATGGTCTGGTACGCGGTGGAGGCGCCGAAGCGTCCCTCGCCGATCAACAGCCAATCCTCGGAGATGGACCACAGCCCGCCGGCGAAGAGCCCGAACAGCACCATCGCCAGGCTTTCCGGGACGTGCACGGCGAGCGCGCCGAGCAGGGCGATCGTCATCGTCGCCAGGGTGGGTAACCGGACCGCCGCATAGTTGCCGCGCAGCTGGTTGACGTCCTCGTGGCTGACCATGGCGGCCACGATCGAGGTGATGCCGAGGTCGACGAGCACGGAGCCGATGAAGTAGGCGGCCATCCCGATGGCGAGCAGACCCACGCCGTGGGCTCCGAGGATCCGCGCGGCCAGCGGCAGCGTCACGAGCGTGACGAGATACTGCCCGTACTTGCCCAGCATGACGTACCCGACGTCCCGGATCAGGGCGGCCGACGCGCGCAGGCGTTCCGAGGTGTGCGGTGGGGTCACCGGTACCGCCCCGCGGCGGCCAGTTCGGCGTAGAGCCGGACGTGCCGGTCCGCTGCGGCCGCCCACGTGAACCGTTCGGCGTGGCGGCGGCAGGCGCGGGCATCGGGCCGCCGGCCCCACAGCGCGCCGAGGAGCCGGTCGGCGAGCGCCTCGGCGTCGCCGGCGGGCACGATGAGCGAGTCGTCGAGGTCTTCGACGCTCTCGGGCAGCCCGCCGCAGTCGGTGACGACCGGGGCGCGGCCCGCGGCGAGCGACTCCAGCGCCGCCAGCCCGAAACCCTCGAGTTCGAGGGTGGGGACGACGGTCAGCGTAGCGCTGCGGTACAGATCGGCCAGTTGATCGTCGCCGACCTGTCCAGCGAATTGAACGCTGCCGCAGAGGTTGCCGTGCCGGGCCTGGGCGCGCAGCGCCGGTTCGGACGGACCGGAGCCGACGATGACCAGGCGGGCGTCGGGCATCTGTGCGCTCACCCCGCGCCAGGCCTCGAGCAGCACGTCGATCCCCATCCTGGGCACCAGCCTGCGGACACACAGCACCGTCGGCCGTTGCTCACCGGGCTGCTCCGCGGCGCGGAAGCGAGCGAGATCGACTCCTGGCGCGATGATCTCGATGCGGTCGTGCGGGACGCGGTAACGTTCGGCCAGCAGATCCCGGAAGTGGCGGGACAGCACGACGTACCGGTCCGCCCCCTGATAGCGGAGGCGTTCGACGAGGTACTTGGCATGGGCGTTGAGCCGTCCGTGTCCGACGGCGAGCGCTTCTGCCGCCCACGGTCCGTGGAAGTGCACGACCAGAGGATGCCGGTGCACCGGCCCCCACGCCGGGCGCCCGTACAGGCAGAAGTGCCGGTCGATCACCGTGCCGGGGGGAATCGCCCACCCGTGTGTCCCGGCCGCCCGGACGCGGCGCAGCGTCGAACCCCGCGCGGCGCCCCAACTGTGGCCGCCGCTCTCCGGCGCGCCGAACGACGCCGCGGTGACCTCTACGTCGGTGCGGGTGGCCAGCGTGGTGTACAGATCGCTGAAGTAGCGGTTCAGGCCGCCGGCGCCGCTGGCGAACCACTCCGCGCCGGTCATGTACACGCGGGGGGTGACGATGGTGTGCATCAGACCCCCCGCCCCGCACCGACCAGCCGCGTGCGCACGGCGAGGCGGGTCAACGCCGCCTTCACCAGGCGCAGATCGCCGTGGGCGACATCGCGTGCGGTGAGCAGTTCTGGATGGTCACGGGCCAGTCGGTGCTGAGCGCGGAACATGTCGGTCAGCTTGCTCAACGTCGAGCTCTGACTGGACAGGTTGAACCGTGACGACCGCCAGGCCGCGGTGACCTCGCCCATACCGTAGAACACCCCGCGCGCCGCCACCCGGGCGAACAGGTCGACGTCCATGGAGAAGACGTCCTTGCGGAACCCGCCGACGGCCAGGAAATCCGATCTGCGGAACATGGTCGCCGCGGTGGGCCCGAAGTCGGCGGGACCCTGCCGCACGATCACCCGCGCCACGTCCCCGGCGCCGTGACGGCCGAGCAGTCCGGGGATGCCCAGCGCGGTCTCCAGGAGGGCGCCTTGCTCGTCGATGACGTCGAAGCGCGACGAGCACACCCTGATCTGCGGGTCGCTCATGATCGCGCACTGGGACCGGACGGCGCCGGGCCGCAGGACGTCGTCGGCGCAGACCACCTTGATCAGGTCGAAGCGTGCGTGGCGCACCGTCCTGTTCCAGTTGTCGTCGATGGGCAGCAGCGCCTCGTTGGTCAGCACCCGCAGGCGCGGATCGTCGAAGGAGCGCGCGATGTCGCCGGTGGCGTCGTCGCTGGCGTTGTCGAGCACCAGGATCTCACCGTCGACGTCCTGATCGAGGATGGACCGCAGTGTGTCCTCGAGGGTGCGTGCGGCGTTGTACGCGGGTACGCACACCGATACCGGGTTCACCACAGGGCCTTCCTTGTCAGGGATGGGGAGTTTCGGGCAGAGTCGTTGTGGCGCAATTCAGTAGGCGCCGTCGCGGCGCAGAACCGCCCGGACCGTGCGGCACACGATCACCAGGTCATGGACCCACGACCAGTTGTCGACGTAGGAGTGATCGAGGCGGATGCGCTCCTCCTCCGAGACCCCGGACCGGCCGGAGACCTGCCACAGTCCGGTCATGCCGGGTTTCACCCGGGCGCGGTTCTCCACGAAGTACTCGACCGACGACCCCTCGCCGGGCACCAGCGGGCGAGGACCGACCAGGCTCATGGATCCGCCGACGACGTTGAGGAGCTGGGGCAGTTCGTCGAGGCTGGTCTCGCGCAGGTACCGCCCCACCCGGGTGATTCGGGAGTCGACGGCCGACTTGAAGAACACCCGGTTCTCTGCGCCGGCCGCCACCCGTTCGACGTCCTTACGGGCGTCCGCGCCGACGGACATGGTGCGGAACTTGACGATCCGGAAGATCCTGCCGTGCTGACCGACCCGGTCCTGCCGGAAGAACACCGGCCCGCCGTCGTCCATCTTGACCGCGACGGCGGCGGCGACCATGACCGGCGTCAGCAGCATCAGCGCCAGCACGCTGAAAACGAGATCGAACAATCGCTTGCCGTACATGGGGAGACCGTCGTGCCGGGGCCGGGCGATGTGGAACAGCGGCAGGTTGTCGATGGGGCGCAGCTTGAGCCGCGGTCCGGCGATGTCGGTCATGCCGGGCACCACGATCATGTCGACGTCCAGCGCGTCGAGACGCCAGGCGAGAGTGCGCATCTTCTCGTGTCCGAGGTGTTCCACCGCAGTGATGGCGATGGCATCGGCCTGGGTGATGCGCAGCGCGTTCTCGACGGCGTTCTCGTCCCCGAGCACCGGGACCACCCCGGCTGCGGTGATGAGATCGGCACCCGGCTCGCCGCTGTAGGACGGAATGCACACGCCGGCAACGGTGTAACCGGACGACGGCGAGCGGCCCAGGCTGTCGCAGAGAACGGCGATCGAGTCGGGGCGGCCCAGCACCACGACGCGGGTGGTGAAATCCCCGGCCCTGCGGCGTTCGCCGAGGCGGCGGCGCAGGACATGCCTGCCCGCCACCAGGCCGAGCAAGCCGACCGGCAGGGCGATCATCAGATAACCGCGGGACAGCTGTGTCTGCAGGATCAGGCTGGCGACCGCCGCGATGCCGAAGACCCACGCCGTGGCCGAGATGACCCGGCGGTACTCCTCGCTGCCAACGCCGACCAGCGACACGTCCCTGGACTGCACCAGACCCAGTGCCGCAAACCACGTGCAGGCCAACACGATCGAGGTCACCGTGGCCGGTCCCCAGCCCTCGCGTTCGGCGGGGTTGTCGACCGGGAGGAGCTGGAACCGGCTGATATGGGCGAGCAGGACGGCTCCGGCGATGACCATCGCGTCGACCGCGAGCACGCTCCGGTGAAACGACCGCTGCCACGCACGGCCGGCGGCTTTGTGCGCGGCGGCATCCTGGAGCAGACGGTCGATCGAGTCCGGGCCGGTGCCGGCGAGCGCCCCGCCGCCGGGCACGGTGAGGCGCGGGGCGGTGTCACTCGCCACCGACCGGGCGCGAGACTTGCCTCTGCGACGCATCGCAGACGGTGCGAACTCACGGGGCCCGGACATCGGCATCCGCTGTGCAACCTTTCTTCGCTAGAAGATGTGGCAGTTAATAGTTACACGGCCTGACCATCGTGTCAGCGGTTGGGTGGTGCGCACTGCTCACCGTCTGACGACAAGAATGTTCTTGGATTTGCTGTTGGTTGTCAACTGCAACGCGGTACATCGGGATGAACTGCGCTAAAAGGCGAGGCCGCGGTATGACGGCCACGTCAAACATCGATTGCTCAATCTGCATATTCGTGCACATTGGAGCCGACCGGTCGGCGGCGACGGGTCGACAGCACGCGCCTGTATCGGTGATCTCAGCACCTGTCGAAGATGTTGCGATATCTGTCACAGTGCGACACGTTCGCGGTGAACCCACAGGTCGCGACGGCAGGACGGAATCGCGGCACCGGCCTCACCGGGCGTCCGCGCCATGGGGCATGGTCAGGCCGGGCGGTCGGGACCGACGTTGCGTGCGGTGACCTCGCCGGCGTCCGACACCGAGAGTCGCCAGTACGTGCCGTTCGGGGAGCGCAGTACCACGCCGGTCTGCGCGGACGTGGACACCCAGTCGCCGCCGCCGGTGATGGCGCACCGCACATCTCCCTCGGCGGTACGGGCCTGGAACGCGTCGACGCGCGGCGGGGTCTGGGCCACCACGGTGTCGGTGAACGGTGCCAGCTCGACGCCGGCACGGCCGAGTACGTTCCAACCCCCGGGGAAGGTGTTCGGCGCGATCGTGCTGCCCGCAGACGAGATCAGGCCGATGGCTGTGCCTTCGGGGCAGTGTTGCGCATTGATCTGCAGTTCGCGCCGCCCCGCCGCGTCCCGGTCTGCGTCGAACACCACGTTGGCGAGATAGGGCTGCCGGCAGTGCTGCAGGTCGATCGCGAGCTTCTGCGCGGCGACCTTGCAGTTCACCATGCCGAATTGGGAGGGCCCGCCCACGCCCGGAGCGCCCACCTTCAGCGCGTACTGGCAGCCTTCGAGCCACACGTTGGTCAGCCACCAGTCGTTGGCGGCTCCGTCGATGAGCACGTGGTACTCCGTGGCGTCCACGGTGGAGACGAATTCGACGTTCGTCATCGCCAGGCCGGCGTTGCGGTTGTTCCCCGTGCCCAGGACTCCGATGTGATTGGTCGTGAACCGAGATCCGCTGACGTAGTTCTGGATACACGACGTCACGAGCCCGCGGCCGAAGTTGTTGATATCGCAGTTGTTGAACGTCGTCCCGCCCGAATCGCCCTCGAGGATGATGCCGGTCTGCCGTTTGTACTGGTCTGACGCCGAGGAGGTGTGTTGGCCGCGGAACATCACGGTGTCGAACGAGCAGCGGAAAGCCTGCGTCAGCCGCACGCAGGTGCTGGTCGGGCCCACGGCGTAGAACCCGATGCTCTTGAACGCGATGCGCTGCTTGCCCGCAATGGTGATCAGCGGCCCGTCACCGCGGTAGAGCAGGGTGGACAGATCCGCGCCGTCACCGAACACCACCGAGTGTTCGTGCATCTCGGGCCAGGCGGACACGGCGTAGGTGCCCGCGGGAAAGAACACGGCGACCGGGCCGTCGGCGCGGAACGCCGCGGCCACCGCCGCGGTGTCGTCGGTGGCTCCGTCGCCTGCCGCGCCGAAGTCGCGAATGTTGCGGTGCGGCAGCGGGGGAGTGACCGGCGCGGCCCGCGGTGTCGAGCAGGCGGCCGTCGCCACGGCGAGCGCGCCCAGCGAGGCGGTGAGCACCCCACGGCGGCGCATTCTGGCGTCCGGACTGTCGGTCATGAACGCCAAGTGTAGCTATATCTGCATCGTCGCGTCGATTTTGTCGGGAAGACGCTGATTACAAGAAAGATTCGACGAATCAAGATCTTGCTGATAATTTGCCCTCATCGCAGCCGCGCGTCGAAGGCCGGGCGATGGTCAGGAGGTCGGGCTCATCAGCACTCAACGAACCGTTGCCGTCAACGGACGATTCCTCACTCATCCGATCACCGGAGTGCAGCGCTATGCCCACGAGGTGGTGTCGAGTTGGGGGCGTGCCGGCGAGGGTGACCGCACCGCTCGAACTGTGCTCGCCCCCGCGGTGACCGCACACCCGACCGACACGTTCGGCCTGCGCGCCCGGCGGATCGGGCGGCTGCGCGGTCACCTGTGGGAGCAGACGGAATTACCCCGGCACGTCACCGCCGACGTGCTGTTCTGTCCGGCCAACACCGCACCCGTGGCCACGCTGCTGTCGCGCACACCGGTCGTCGTCACCGTCCACGATCTGGCGTACCGGTACTTCCCCGAGGCGTACACCCCCGCGTTCCGGGCGGCCTACACGACGCTGGTCCCGATTATCATGAACCGGGCGGCGCTGGTCATCACCGTGTCGGAAACCGAGCGCGCCTCGATCATCGAGCACTTCCCCGCGGTGCGGGATCGCATCGTCGCGATCCCGAACGGAGTATTCGACGGCGTGACCATGGCGGCCCTGGGACGGGACCGCCCGCCCAGCCCCGTGGATGCGCCGTTCGTGCTCTACGTGGGATCGCTGAGCCGGCGCAAGAACCTCGAGGGCTTCCTTCGCGCGTTCGCCCTGCTGCCGCCGGAGTACCACGCCGCTGTCGTCGGCTCCACCCCGCAGATATTCAATCGCTCGGAAGTGCTTGTGCCGGAGCGGATCCGGCGGCGGATCCACTTCGCCGGCCAACTCGACTCGACCGCAGATCTGCTGGCCTACTACCGGAACGCCCGCTGCCTGGTGTTCCCGTCGTTCTTCGAATCCTCCGGCCTGCCTCCGCTGGAGGCCATGGCGGCCGGTTGCCCCGTGGTGGTGTCGGACATCCCCGCCCTCGCGGAGCGGTGCGGCGACGCCGCGCTCTACTGCGATCCCGCCGACATCGAGAGCATCGCCGAACAGACCCGGCGCCTACTCGACGACGGACCGGTGCGCGACGAACTCGTCCGGCGCGGGCGTGCGCGGGCGGCGGCATTCACCTGGGAACGATGCGCGGAACGAACCTGGGACGCCGTGATGCGGGCCGCTGCGTGAGCGCGCCGACGTCGCCGGTGAGTCGGGCGCGGCACCGACTGGTGGGGATCCGGTGCTGAGGAGGCGCTCGAACGACCGTGTTTCCCGCCGAACTCGGAGGGGCACAACGCAATACCAACGGACCCGGCGCTGTTGTCGACGGGGTGCCGCAGGTCTGCGACTGCCACTCACCGCCGCGCTACCTGTGGGACTGCCGGGTCAACGCCGAGTGGTGCAACGCGTCGCGAATCCGCGCTGCGGTCACCGCGTTCCTCGGGGGGCGCCGTCCGGCGCGGTTCGGCGGTCATGCGTGGCCGGTGCGACGCGCGAGGTGGGCGGCGGCGGTTCGCGATCGACCGGCGTGTCGAGCGCCTGGAAGCCGTAGACCAGCGAGGTGCACGAGACGAGCGCCCAGATGTTGCCGAACATCCAGTTCAGATCGGTGCCGCTGGCCGCTCCGGCGAGGAAGTACACCGCCACGGCCAGGAAGGGATAGCCCGTGGTGATGTAGAAGCGGGCATCACGGCTGTGCCGCCAGTTCGGATGCCGGCGGGTACGCAGGTGCCAGGCAGCCAGCACCAGGATCGTCGCGATCCCGGCGACCGTGGACCCCATGTGACCCCCAGCGACCCGTGCCGACTTCTGCTGTCGTCAACTCTGCGCTTTCGCACCCGCCGCTGGCAAGCACATGGCGCGAAGGCGACACGGCCGCGTCAGCCGTGCGTGACCTTCTCCATGGTCCGGCGCCGTTCCATCGCCGCGGGATCCGGGTGGGCCACCTGCACCAGCGAGCCGCCGACCGCGAACACCGAGAGCAGGTGGGCGACGACGTCGTCGGCGGTCGTCCAGGGTGCGGTCGACATCACCCGGGCACCGGGGGTGAGACTTGCTGCCTCCGCGGCACTTCGGGCGTCGGCGACGACCCGGCCGACGGAGCGGCCGTCCAACGCCGGTCCCGGCATCCGTTCCGGCGTGATCTGGTCGCCGTGCACGCGCACCGCGGTGGCGTAGTCCGTGAGGCCCACGGGCAGATCCGCGACCGGCTTGCCGAACGGGTCCAGCGACAGCACCGCGATCTCCCCGGTCCCCACGGCCTGGTCGGCTTCGTCGATCCGGTCGGCGGTGCACAGTGCGACATCCGCGTCCGCGGCCCCGAGCACCGCCTCGGCGCCGATCCACCACAGCCCGAACAGCACCGCGGCGGTCTGCCAGTGCGCGGGCAGCAGAATCGCCACCCGACTCCCCGACGCCGCGCCGAGTTCATCGCGCAACAGGTTGCCGGTCTTGGCTGCCCAGTTGGCCAGCGTCACCGCGGACAACTCGATGCGTTCGCCGGTGGCGTCGTCGTAGTAGGTGATGCGGGGACCGGCCGGATCGGTGTCCAGCAGCGGGCCGAGCAGGGCGGCGGTGACGGTCAGTTCACACACTCCGGGTCGTCGGAGCCGGCGGTGATGATCTGCGGGGGCGGCGGCGGGGCCGCCGGGTCCGTCGCGTCGGCCGCGGCCGGATCGGCGGTCAGCAGCGTGGGATCCGTCCCGTCGAGCCCTGAGCCCGGGCCGGTGTAGTCGTCGCCGAGGATCACCCGCACGCTGCCCGGCGGCACCGAGGCGTCCTCGACGACCGTCAGGCCGCCGAGGTCCTTGGCGACCTGCTGCGCCCCCAGGTCGTCGGCGGTGGCCGCGCGCACCTCGGTGGCCTCGACCGCGCCGCCCTCGTGGTTGCCGGTGGGGCCGGGGGTGAACCCGTCGTCGGTCAGCACCGCCGACACCGCCGCCGCGAGCCCGTTGATGTCGGTGCCGTTGAGCACCTCCACGGTGGTCTTGTCCGGCGTATAGGCGAGTTCCTCGGTCTTTCCCTCGTCCTGGTCGTCGAGCAGTCCGGTCACCCAGTCCTGCACCGCCAGCGGATCGACCCGCACGACGCTCTGCATGCCGTCGTCGCTCCAGCCGTCCTCCCGCAGGACGGGGATGGTGGCGAACGCCACGTTGCCTGCCGCGAGCTTCTGCAGCTGATCGACGAAATCCATGATGTCCCAGCCGTCGGACAGCACCACCGAGCGCTGCACCGCCGCCTCGAGCCGGCTCAGCGCGGCCGGGCTGGACAGGGTCTTGCTCGAGATCACCTCGTGGGCCAGTGAGGCCATCACCGCCTGCTGGCGGGTGACCCGGTCCAGGTCGCCGCGCGGCAGGTTGTGCCGTTGCCGCACGAAGCTGAGCGCCTGCGGGCCGCCCAGCTTCTGCCAGCCGGCCGGGAAGTCGGCGCCCGAAAGCGGTTCGTACACCGGCTCTTTCAGGCACACGCTCACCCCGCCCAGGGCGTCGGTGATCAACGCGAAGCCCAGCAGCCCGATCTCGGCGTAGTGGTCGACGGTCACCCCGGTGAGCTTCGCGACGGTCTTGATGAGCGCCTCGCGGCCGTCCTCCATCGCCACCGGCTCGGCCTCGGCCGGATCCATGCCCTGCCCTTCGACCAGCTCCTTGAGCTTTTCCAGGTGCACCGAGCCGTAGACGCCGTTGATCTTCATCTTGCCCAGCCCGGGCGCCTCGACGTACGAGTCGCGCGGGATCGAGATGGCCGTCGCGGACTGACCGTTGTTGGGCACGCGGATCAGGATGATGGTGTCGGTGTTGGTGGACACGTCGTCGCCGGCGCGCAGCGTGGCCAACTCCTCCTGCGACAGCGGGTTGCCGTGCGCATCGGTGCGGCTGTCGGAGCCGACCAGCAGGATGTCGATCGCGCCGTCCTCGCCGCCCTCGCCCAGGGCGGGCGAGCTGATGTGGTTGATGCCGGATTCGAACGACCGGATCCGGCTCCAGGCCACCCCGGTTCCCAGCACCACGGCGAGCGTCACCGTCACAGCAACGGCACGCAGGAGTCGGGTCGGCATCAGCCCAGGCTACTGGCGCGGGCGGCGCCTGCGGGGTAGCGATCGTCGGCGTGCCAAGGTCCGTGTCAGACTCGCTGGCATGCCGCAGCGACTCGTGATCACCGGTGCCGGCGGCATGGTGGGCCGCATCCTGGCTGGTCAGGCCCGTCAGCAGGGCCGCGACGTGCTCGCGTTGACGTCATCGGAGTGTGACATCACCGACCCCGGCGCGGTCGCGCATGCCGTCGCGGCCGACGACGTGGTGGTCAACTGCGCGGCCTACACCGACGTCGACGCCGCGGAGTCCGATCCGCAGCGCGCCCACGCGGTGAACGCCGACGGGCCGGGGGTGCTCGCGCAGGCGTGCGCCCGTGCCGGCGCCGGGCTGATCCACCTCTCGACCGACTACGTGTTCGGCGGTGACTTCGGCGGTGCGCCGCCGCGGCCCTACGACGTCGACGACCCCACCGGCCCGCTCAGCGTGTACGGACACAGCAAGCTCGCCGGCGAGCGGGCGGTGCTGGTCGCCAAACCCGACGCGTACGTCGTGCGCACCGCCTGGGTCTACGAGGGCGCCGCCGGGACCGACTTCGTCGCCGTCATGCGCCGGCGCGCCGCCGGAACCGACGAACTGGAGGTGGTGGCCGATCAGATCGGCTCGCCCACCTCGGCGGCCGATCTGGCCGGCGCGCTGCTGCAGATCGCCGACGGCGGAGTCCGCGGCCCGCTGCTGCATGCCGCCAACGGCGGGCAGGCCAGCCGCTACGACCAGGCCTGTGCGGTGTTCGAGGCACTCGGCGCGGACCCGGCACGGGTGCGTCCGGTCACCAGCGATCGGTTCCCCCGCCCCGCCCGCCGGCCCGCGTTCTCGGCGCTGGCCGGTGCCGGTTCGGCGGCACGCGGCCTGACGCCGCTGCGGGGGTGGCGGGAGGCGCTGGAGTCCGCGTTGCGGGCCGCTTCCTGACGGGCCGCTACCCTCTACGCCGTGGCGAGAGAAAGGGCCGGTGCGGTGAGGCGGACCGTCGGGTGAGTGACGGATTGATCGTCGTCACGGTGACGTATTCGCCAGGTCCGCACCTCGACCGGTTCCTGGCCTCGCTGTCACATGCCACCGACCGGCCCGTGTCGGTGGTGATGGCCGACAACGGCTCCACCGACGGCACGCCCGAGGAGGCGGTGGCGCGCCACCCCAACACCACGCTGCTGCGCACCGGCGGCAACCTCGGCTACGGCACCGCGGTCAACCGGGCGGTCGCCTCGCTGGACGCCGATGCCGGCGATCCGGAGTTCCTGATCGTCGCGAACCCCGACGTGCAGTGGGGGCCGCGCTCGATCGACATCATGCTGGAGGCGGCGGCCCGCTGGCCCCGTGCCGGGGCGATCGGACCGTTGATCCGCGATCCCGACGGATCGGTCTACCCGTCGGCGCGGCATCTGCCGAGCCTGGTGCGCGGCGGGATGCACGCGGTGGTGGGCCCGTTCTGGCGGAACAACCCGTGGACCGCGGCGTACCGCCAGGATCGGGAGGAGCCCAGCGAACGCCCGGTGGGCTGGCTGTCGGGGAGTTGCCTGTTGCTGCGCAGGGCGGCGTTCTCGCAGATCGGGGGGTTCGACGAGCGGTACTTCATGTACATGGAGGACGTGGACCTCGGTGATCGCCTCGGCCGCGCGGGCTGGCTGAACGTCTACGTGCCCGCGGCGGAGGTGTTGCACCACAAGGGCCACTCGACCGGTCGCGATCCGGCGCGCAACCTGGCCGCCCACCACCGCAGCACCTACACTTTCCTATCTGATCGGTATCCCCGCTGGTGGCAGGCGCCGCTGCGGGGTGCCTTCAAGTCCGCGCTCGCCGTCCGCGCGGGTCTGGTTGTCCGCAAGGCTCGTCGCACGCAGGCAAGGGGGGGATAGGCATGGTCAAGGGTGAACTGAATCCGGCGGATGTGGACGCCGTCGTGCTGGTGGGGGGACAGGGCACGCGGTTGCGCCCGTTGACGCTGTCGGCGCCCAAGCCGATGCTGCCGACGGCCGGCCTGGCGTTTCTGACCCACCTGCTGTCGCGGATCGCCGAGGCCGGTGTCGAACACGTCATCCTCGGAACCTCCTACAAGGCGGAGGTATTCGAGGCCGAGTTCGGCGATGGGTCCAAGCTCGGCCTGCAGATCGACTACGTCTTCGAATCCGAGCCCATGGGTACCGGCGGGGCGATCGCCAACGTCACCGACAAGCTGCGGCACGACACCGCGATGGTGTTCAACGGCGACGTGCTGTCCGGGTGCGATCTGCGCGCGCTGCTGTCCGCGCACGAGAGCAGCGACGCCGACGTCACGCTGCACCTGGTGCGGGTCGGTGATCCCCGGGCGTTCGGGTGCGTGCCGACCGACGCCGACGGCGTGGTGACCGCGTTCCTGGAGAAGACGCAGGATCCGCCGACCGACCAGATCAACGCCGGCTGCTACGTGTTCAACCGCGACGTGATCGAACGCATCCCGCGGGATCGGCCGGTGTCGGTCGAGCGTGAGGTGTTCCCGGGTCTGCTGTCCGGCGGGCTGCGGATCTGCGGATACGTCGACGCGACGTACTGGCGGGACATGGGCACGCCGGAGGATTTCGTGCGCGGTTCGGCCGATCTGGTCCGCGGTATCGCCCCGTCACCCGCATTGCACGGCCATCGCGGCGAGAACCTCGTCCACGACGGCGCCTCGGTGGCGCCGGGGGCGCTGTTGATCGGCGGCACCGTGGTGGGGCGTGGCGCGGAGATCAAGGCCGGTGCCCGTCTGGACGGGGCGGTCATCTTCGACGGGGTGAACGTCGGGGCCGGCGCGGTGATCGAACGGTCGATCATCGGGTTCGGTGCCCGCATCGGTCCGCGGGCGCTGATCCGCGATGCGGTCATCGGTGACGGCGCCGACATCGGCGCCCGGTGTGAGCTGCTGCGCGGGGCGCGGGTGTGGCCCGGGGTGACCATCCCCGACGGCGGGATCCGCTACTCGACCGACGTCTGAGCGGCCTGACTCAGCGCCCGGACCCCCGCTGCGCGGCGGCGGCGGCCAACCGGCGCAGGCCGAAATCGGTGTCCGGCGGCAGGTCGTCGAGCGGCCACCAGCGCAGGTCCAGCGATTCGTCCGAGCGGGTGATCCGGGCCTGCGGCGGCGCGTGGACGACGAACTGCAGGTCCAGATGGCGGGTCGGGACGCCCAGGGAGCACGTGACGGGGTGCACGTGCAGCGCCGCGGGCACCGGATCGATCACCAGGTCGTCGATGCCCGACTCTTCGGCGGCCTCCCGCAGGGCCGCGGCGACGACGTCGGCGTCGCCGGGTTCGCAGTGCCCGCCCAGTTGTAGCCAGCGGCCGATCCGGGGGTGCAGCGTCAGTACCGCGTGGCGGCCGGTGTGGTCGAGCACCAGCGCCGACGCGGTGAGGTGACCGGGCACGCAGGAGCGTAGGCAGCCGTCGGGACGCGCGTGCAGGAACGACAGCACTGCGTGGCGCAGCGAATCCTGCTCCGGGTCGGGCGCCGGCCAGCCGGTGAGCACCTCGACGGCCGACGCGTGCAGGCTCACCGGCGCACCAGCAGCCCGTCGACGTCCACCGGGTCCCGCGGCCCGGACTCCTGCGCCGGGCGGCCGATCGCCACGGCGCCCAGCGGCTCCCAGTCGTCGGGCAGGTCGAGTTCGGCACGCACCAGGTCCGCGGCGAAGATCGTGGAGCCGACCCAGCAACTGCCGACACCGCGTACCGCCAGCGCGACGAGCAGGGCCTGCACGGCCGCGCCGACGGCGACGGTGAACATGGTGTGCTCGGCCGCGGTGCGCGCGGCGTCGGGGTACTCGTGCGCGCCGTCGGGGACGAGAAACGGGATGACGAGTTCTGGTGCGTCGTAGAGGATCCGGCCGCGGGCGACGCGGGCGTCGACGGCCTCGGCCGACTTCCCGTCGGCAGTCAGGTCGGCACGCCAGCGGTCCGCCATCCGGTCGAGCAGCCGGGTGCGGGTGTCGGGCCGCTGCACCCAGACGAAGCGGACCGGACGGGTGTGGTGCGGCGCCGGTGCGGTGAGCGCTTCGGCGACCGCCTCCTCGACGAGGCCCGCGTCGACGGGTTCGGTGCTGAACCGGCGTACCGACCTGCGCAGCAACTGCGCCTGCCGGCGGCCGAGTTCCACCGCCTCGGCGGTGCCGAGCCAGAACAGGTCGTCCTCGCCGGGGCGCAGCAGATCGCGTGCCGTCGACCCGTTGTCGGGCAACGACATTCCGCGGACCACAGCGACCGGGATGCCGGTCAGCTTGCCCTTGACCAGATCGGCGGCGGCGGCGATCTCGTCGGCGACGGCGACCTCGGTCACCAGCAGTTCGTTGCCGTGGGCGTCGCGGGCCCCGCTGTAGCCGTGCAGCACGGTCAGGCCGGCCGCCCCGATGGCCGCGTCGATCTGCCCGTTGCGCCAGGCGCGCCCCATGGTGTCGGTGATCACCACACCGACCGTGACGCCGAGTCGCTTCCGCAACCCGTCGCGCAATCGCGCCGCGCTGCCGTCCGGATCGACGGGCAGCAGGGCGAGTTCGCGGGTGTCGACGTTGGACCCGTCGACCCCGGCGGCCGCCTGGATCAGCCCGATCGCGTTCTCGGTGATCAGCGTCCGGCCCTTACGCGCCAGCACGCGGACGGCCTCGGCGTCGATGAGTCGGCGCCGCAACGCATCCCGCTCGTCGGGGTCCTCGGGTGCGACGACGATGCGGCCCTCGCACTTGGACACCACCTTGCTGGTCACCACAACCACGTCACCCTCGCGCAGCCACGGCGCGGCGGTGGCCAACGCGTCCGCGAGGTCGTCGCCGGGCCGGAACTCGGGCAGTCCGCCGACGGGCAGCACCTCGATCGCCGCGGCCGTGCCGTGCTCGGTCACAGCGCGACCCCGGCCATCCGCACACCGGCGCGCACCATCTCCGCGGTGGTCGCGGGGTCGGTCATCAGCAGCGGCACGGCGCCGACGTCGACGCCGTCGATCTCGGCGTGGTCGCCTTCGTGGATCAGCCATCCGTCGAGGATGCCGGTGCCCGACCGCGCCCCGTAGTGACGTCCCACCGCTTCGGAGGTCGACGCCACGCCGATCACCGACAGACATTCGTCGGCCATGCCGCGCAACGGTTTTCCGGCGATGATGGGGGAGTACCCGATGATCGGCGCCGCGGTGGAGCGCAGCGCGGCGCGCAGCCCCGGCACGGCCAGGATCGAGCCGATGCTGACCACGGGGTTCGACGGGGCGAGCAGCACCACGTCGGCGCCGGCGATCGCTTCGGTGACGCCCGGGGCCGCCGTCGCCTTCTCGGCCCCCACGAACGCGAAGCTGTGGGTGGGCACCTTGGCGCGGTAGCGCACCCACCACTCCTGGAAGTGGATCGCGCGCCTCTCGCCCTCGTGTTCGCCGGGGCCCGGATCGGTGATGACGACGTGGGTCTCGCTGCGGTCGTCGCTGGCGGGCAGCAACCGAGCGCCCGGCGACCACCGGTCGCACAACGCCTCGGTGACCTGTGACAGCGGATAGCCGGCCCGCAGCATCTGGCTGCGCACCAGATGGGTGGCCAGGTCGCGGTCACCCAACCCGAACCAGTCGGGCTGCACCCCGTAGGCGGCGAGCTCCTCCTTGGCGTGCCACGTCTCGTCCCGGTGGCCCCACCCGCGTTCGGGATCGATGCCGCCGCCGAGGGTGTACATGCACGTGTCGAGGTCGGGGCAGATCCGCACACCGAACATCCACGTGTCGTCGCCGACGTTGACCACCGCGGTCAGCTCGTGCTCGCCGCCGGAGCCGTCCGCGAACTGTCCCAGGCCGAGCGCATGCTGGACGCCCAGCAGGAAGCGCGCGCCGCCGACCCCGCCGACCAGAACCGTCACCTTCACACCGACCGAGACTAGGCGGTGGCCCGCGGGCCCGGCGCACCACTGTGCGGGCGCCGGGACGGGACAGGTCACGATGAAGACACGCCGAGATTTCCGACGCGCCGCACAAGTGTCACGGGGTGGTATGAATTTCTGTTCCTGAGCTTGACCCCGGCAGCTAACGCGTGTGTAATCACACCAGTGTCATTTCCCGGTTGGCCGGCCGAAATCGGTGTCGCAGACCGAGATTCGATCACTTGTTCGAAGTGAAATGGCCGCACATCACCATAGTGGGGCTTCCGATGGATCAGACGACACCGAGTGAGGAGGGCGGGGAAATGTCTTTTGAGCAAACCGATTTCGATCGAGTGGTGCGGTTCGACAACCGGCTGCTCGGCGCTGTGGGCGACATGCCGCACGCGGATGTGCAGTCATCACCGATCGTGCCGACGGGCCGGCCACAGCTGAGTCTGGTGACCGATCCGATCGACGTCGACCCGGGGGCCGACGACGATCAGTGGCAGGAGCGGGCCCTGTGCGCGCAAACCGACCCCGAGGCGTTCTTCCCCGAGAAGGGTGGATCGACCCGCGAGGCCAAGCGGATCTGCCAGGGCTGCGAGGTGAAGGACGCGTGCCTGGAGTACGCGCTCGCCCACGATGAGCGGTTCGGTATCTGGGGTGGGCTCTCCGAACGGGAGCGGCGCCGCCTCAAGCGCGGGATCATCTGACCCGCACCCGGCGAGTTCACTCGTCGTCGATCGTCGGATCGATCACCGACGGTTCGACCCCAAGATAGGTGGCCACCTGGGCCACCAGCACCTCATGCAACAGCTCGGCGAGTTCGTCGGAGTCCTTGGCCCGGCGCTCGATCGGTCTTCTGAACAATACGATTCGTGCCCGCGTGGCGTTACCGCGGACATCGACGCCGGCGGGTATCAGCCGGGCCAGCGCCACCGGTCCGTCCGCCACGACCTCCGGCGGCCACTGCACACTGTCGGGATCCTTCGGCGCGATGCGCGGGATCTCATCCACCGCGACGTCGAGTCCGGTGATCCGGTTCTGCCACCGCCGCTCGATCGGCTCGTAGGCCTCGAGCACCGCCATGTCGAAACGCTCGGCCCGGCTGCGCCAGCCCGGCACCGTCGGCGGGAGGAGCGGGCCACGCATCTCGCGACCGCGGCGTGATCTCCAGCGGTTGCGCTCGGCCACGGACACAGATCGTAACGGTTGGCTATCGGCCGGGTTGCCGGTGCGCGTGTCCGGCGCCCCGCGGCGTTTCTCCCGCGATAGCCTTCCGTTCGTGAATGTTCCCCGTCGCTGCTGCCGGCCCGGGTGCCCTCATTACGCGGTGGCGACGCTGACGTTCGTCTACTCCGACTCCACCGCCGTGGTCGGCCCGCTGGCCACCGTGTCCGAACCGCACTCGTGGGATCTGTGCGTCGGACATGCCAGCCGCATCACCGCGCCCCGGGGCTGGGAACTGGTCCGCCACGCCGGACCGCTGCCCTCTCACCCCGATGACGACGATCTGGTGGCGTTGGCCGACGCCGTCCGTGAAGGCCGCGAGGTCGCCGCGCCCGTCCACGGTGTGGTGCCGAGCTTCTCGGATCCCGCCCCCGGCGTGCAGGGCGGGGCGGTGATGGCCCCGCCGGCCCGCCGCCCGGAGACCAGCGGCCGGCGCCGCGGTCATCTGCGGGTGCTGCCCGATCCGTCGTAGTCGCCAGGCATAGTCTCCGGTTCGCCGACGGTTGTCCAGATAGGCTGGCGCCATCACCCCCGTCCCAAGGAGTTGTATGTCTCGGCCGGCCGCGACAGTGCACCGCGTCATCAAGGCCTACGACGTTCGTGGCCTGGTGGGTGACGAGTTGGACGAGGGGTTCGTCGCCGAGGTCGGGGGCGCGTTCGCCCGGTTGGTGCGCGACGCATCCGGTCAGGTCGTCATCGGGTACGACATGCGCGAGAGTTCACCCGGTCTGGCCGCCGCGTTCGCCGACGGGGTGCTGGCCCAGGGCCTCGACGTGGTCCGGATCGGCCTGGCGTCCACCGATCAGCTCTACTTCGCCTCCGGGCAGCTCGACTGCCCCGGCGCGATGTTCACCGCCAGCCACAACCCGGCCGCCTACAACGGCATCAAACTGTGCCGGGCCGGCGCCAAACCGGTCGGACGTGACACCGGGCTGGCGCAGATCGCCGAGGAGGTCATCGCCGGGGTGCCCGCCGGCGACGGGTCGCGCGGCACGATCTCCGACCGCGACGTGCTCGCCGACTACGGCGGCTTTCTGCGTTCGCTGGTCGACATGTCCGGGCTGCGGCCCCTGCACGTCGCGGTCGACGCCGGCAACGGGATGGCCGGCCACACCGCACCCGCGGTGCTCGGCCCCATCGACTCCGTCACGCTGGCGCCGCTGTTCTTCGAACTCGACGGCACCTTCCCCAATCACGAGGCCAACCCGCTGGATCCGGCGAACCTGGTGGACCTGCAGGCCCACGTGGTGTCCGCGCGGGCCGACATCGGCCTGGCCTTCGACGGCGACGCCGACCGCTGCTTCGTCGTCGACGAACTCGGCCGGCCGGTCTCGCCGTCGGCGGTCACCGCGCTGGTCGCCGCGCGCGAACTGAGCCGCGAGATCGGCGCCACGGTGATCCACAACCTGATCACGTCCCGCGCCGTGCCCGAACTCGTCGTCGAGCGCGGCGGCACCCCGGTGCGCTCGCGCGTCGGGCACTCGTACATCAAGGCGCTGATGGCCGAGACCGGTGCGATCTTCGGCGGTGAACACTCGGCGCACTACTACTTCCGCGACTTCTGGGGCGCCGACTCCGGCATGCTCGCCGCGCTGTATGTGCTGGCCGCCCTCGGCAGCCAGGACCGGCCGCTGTCGGATCTGATGGCCGACTACCAGCGCTACGAGTCCTCCGGGGAGATCAACTTCACCGTCGACGACGCGCCGGCGTGTGTGGAGGCGGTGTTGAAGTCGTTCGGCACCCGCATCCACTCCATCGACCATCTCGACGGAGTGACCGTCGACCTCGGCGACGGCCGCTGGTTCAACCTGCGTACGTCCAACACCGAACCATTGCTGCGCCTCAACGTGGAGGCGCGCACCACCGAGGAGGTCGGCGAGGTCGTCGAGCAGGTGTCCGGAACCCTGGCAGCCCAAACCGCCGGGCGCGGTGAGGCCTTGACATGAACGCCACCGACGCCGTGGTCGACCTCGACGACAGTGACGGCCTGCTGGCCGCCGATCGCCAGGGTTTGCTGCGGGCGGCGGCGATGGCGGGTGCGCAGGTGCGCTCCACCGCTGCGGCGCTCGACGAAGGGGTGCTCGAACCGCTGCGGTCGGGGCAGCTGCCGCGCACGCTGATCTGGCTGGCCGGACGCGGCGCCGCCGAGGCCGCGGGCACGATGCTGGCCGCGGCCTTCGGCGCCGCGATCGGAGCACCGATCGTGGTCGCCGCCGAGGTGCCGCCGTGGATCGGCGCGCTCGACGTGCTGGTGATCGCCGGTGACGATCCCGGGGACCCGGCGCTGGTGACCGCCGCCGCGACCGGTGTGCGCCGCGGTGCGCGCGTCGTCGTGGTCGCGCCCTACGAGGGACCGCTGCGCGATGCCACCGCGGGCCGCGCGGTCGCGCTGGCGCCGCGACTGTGGGTGCCCGACGACTTCGGGCTGGCCCGCTATCTGGCCGCCGGCCTGGCCGTGCTGACCGTGGTGGACTCCAACTTTCGCGTCGACCTCGATGGGCTGGCCGACGAACTCGACGCCGAGGCGCTGCGCAACAGCGCCGGCCGGGACGTGTTCACCAACCCGGCCAAGGCGCTGGCCGACCGGATGAGCGGCCACGACGTCGTCCTGGCCGGTGACACCGCGTCCACACTGGCGCTGGCCCGGCACGGGGCGGCGGTGCTGCTGCGGATCGCACAGCAGACGGTGGCCGCGGCGGGCCTCGCCGACGTGCTGGTCGCACTGCGCTCCGGATTCGGCGCGTCGGGCGGCCACGAGACATCGCTCTTCCACGACGACGAGATCGACGGTCCACGCCCGCGCCGGGCCCGCACCTTCCTGCTCGCCACCGAGGCCGAGCGCCCGGTGGTCACCGCACGGGTCAGCGGCTACGACACCCTGGAGGTGGTCGACACCGAGGACGCCGCGGACGGGCCGGAAGAGACCGCCTCGCCCGGCGGCACCAGACTGGAGCGACAGTTGGCCAAGCTGGCCGTGCGGTTGGAGATGACCGCGGTTTACCTGCGACTGGTGCGAGGTTGAGCGGCGTGCATCTGCTACGCGGAGCGGTACGGACCTATGCCTGGGGGTCGCGGACCGCGATCGCCGAGTTCACCGGACGGCCCAGTCCGACAGCGCATCCCGAGGCCGAGCTGTGGTTCGGTGCGCATCCGGGCGATCCCGCCTACCTGCAAGCCGAGGACGGTGAGCGCTCGCTGCTCGACGCGGTGCGCGCCGACCCGGAAGGGCAGCTCGGTTCCGCGGCGGTCGCGCGGTTCGGCGATGCGCTGCCGTTCCTGGTCAAGGTGCTCGCCGCCGACGAACCGCTGTCGCTGCAGGCCCACCCCAGCGCCCAGCAGGCCGCCGAGGGGTATGCGCGCGAGGAGCGGCTCGAGATCCCGGTGTCGGCGCCGATGCGCAACTACCGCGACCGCAGTCACAAGCCCGAGCTGATCGTCGCGCTCGAGGAGTTCGAGGCGCTGGCCGGCTTCCGGCCGGTGGCTCGCACCGTCGAGTTGATGCGCGCGCTGGCGGTCTCCGACCTGGACCCGTTCATCCACCTGCTGAGCGGACAGTCCGAATCCGACGGGCTGCGGGCGCTGTTCACCACGTGGATCACCGCGCCGCAACCCGACCTCGACGTGCTGGTGCCCGCGGTGCTCGAGGGGGCGATCGACTACATCCGCAACGGGCACAGCGAATTCGCCGCCGAGGCGAAGACCGTGCTGGAACTCGGCGAGCGCTACCCGGGTGATGCCGGGGTGCTGGCGGCGATGCTGCTCAACCGCATCACGCTGCGCCCCGGCGAAAGCATCTTCCTGCCCGCCGGCAACCTGCACGCCTACCTGCGCGGCGTCGGGGTCGAGGTGATGGCGAACTCCGACAACGTGCTGCGCGGCGGTCTGACGCCCAAGCACGTGGATGTCCCTGAGCTGTTGCGCATCCTGGATTTCACACCGACCCCCGATCTGGTGCTGCAGCCCGAAAGCGCCAGGAACGGGCTCGAACTGGCCTATCGCACGCCTGCGCCCGAGTTCGCGGTGTCGGTGCTGCGCCTCGACGGCGACAACGTGGGCCACGAGATCGACGCACCGTCGCGGCACGAGGGCCCCCAGGTGCTGCTGTGCACGCAGGGCTGCACGGTGGTGCACGGTAAGGGGGGCAGTCTGACGCTGCCGCGCGGGGCGGCGGCGTGGGTGCCCGCCGACGCCGGGCCCGTCCGGCTGCTCGCCCCGGTCCCGTCGCAACTGTTCCGGGTGACCGTCGGGATCTAGGCGGTCACCGGCTCGCGACCAGCTCCTCGCGCCGTGCGGCGCCGCCGGAGCGCCGCTCGGCCAGCCACAGCCGCATGTTGTGGCGCACCGTGCGGCCCACCAACCGCGCCGACGGCACCATGTAGAGGCTGTCGAGCAGGCTGAACCGCCGCAGGAACCACTCGGCCAGCACGGGATCGGTCTCCGCGGCGCCGAGGAACTGGTCGAACAGGCTGCCCACCGGGCCGTACCACCACGGCGCCGGACCAGTGGCCCGGTGCAGGGTCAGGTCACCGATCGCGTTCATCTGCCACACCGGGAAGGTGGTCTTGGCGGTTGCCTTGCTGAGCGCGCGGGCCAGGTCCGGTGCACCCTGCTGCAGTGCGCGGCGCAGGTGTCCGGCCTGCAGCGAGGTCATGGTCATCCCCTGCCCGAACGTCGGGTTGAAGCTCACCACGGCGTCCCCGAACGGGATGATGCCCGCGGGGAACCGGTCGAGCTTGTCGTAGCGCCGCCACCGGCTGGTCGGGTACTTGTGGAACATCATCTCGCCGATCGGCGTGCCCAGCCGCATCGCCGCGGCCACGTGCGGCGGCAGGATCTGGTCGGCCAGGTCGCAGATCCCGGCGAAGTCGCGCGGCGGCTCGGCCTTGCCCACCCCGAACGTGGTGACGTTCCAGTTGCCGTCCTCGTAGAACAGCATGCCCAGGCCCAGCGGTTGTTCGGCCGACGCGCCGGCCACCACGACCTTCTCCGCCAGCAGTTCCTCGGGAATGTGCACCTGGTGGGAGGCGTAGGCGATGCCGACGTCGACGGTGTCCTCGCGCGGGCGGTCGAAACCCCACTGCGCCAGCCACACCGGCAGCCGCGTGCCGCGGCCGGTCGCGTCGACCACCAGATCCGCCTCGACGGTCTCGGTCGTCTCGCCTGCACCGAGCGTGACCCCGGTGACGCGCTGCTGTGCCCGGTCGAACACCGGCTCGTTGACCGACCTCCGTTCGACGGTCACGTTGGGAATCGCCATGGTGCGCCGGCGGATCTGCCATTCGAGTTGTGGACGGCTGGGTACGTAGGCGGTGAACTCGTCACGCAGGGTGTGTCGGGTGCCGAGTACGTGACCCGCGGCGCCGAAGTGGATGCAATCCGGGCGGTTCTCCAGGATCGGCACCCCGGCGGCCACCATGTCGTCGAGGATCCCCGGGAAGAGGTTCTCGAACTCCTGGGCCCCGCGCGCCATCAGCAGATGGACGTGGCGGCCCTGCGGTACCGCGGCGCGGTTGACCGGCTCGTCGGGCAGCTCGTCGCGCTCGTAGACGGTGACGCGTTCGGAGAAATCCGACAGCACCCGCGCTGCGCACATCCCCGCGATGCTGCCGCCGATGACGATCGCGTGTTTAGCACTCCACCCCATCGGGTCACAGTACTCGGTACTCTGCGCACACCTCATGTGCGGAAGCGATCCGAAAGGAAACCGTCATGGCCGGTAGATGGCGCACGAAGACGATCGAGCAGTCGATCGCCGACACCGACGAACCGGGCACACGGCTCCGCAAGGATCTGACCTGGTGGGATCTCACGGTCTTCGGGGTGTCGGTGGTGATCGGCGCCGGTATCTTCACCATCACCGCCTCCACGGCCGGCAGCCTGACCGGGCCGGCCATCTCGATCTCGTTCATCATCGCCGCGATCGCGTGCGGGCTGGCCGCCCTGTGTTACGCGGAATTCGCCTCGACGGTGCCGGTGGCGGGCAGCGCGTACACGTTCTCCTACGCCACCTTCGGTGAGTTCATCGCCTGGATCATCGGATGGGACCTCATCCTCGAGTTCGCCGTCGCCGCGGCGGTGGTGGCCAAGGGGTGGTCGAGCTATCTCGGCACGGTGTTCGGGTTCGCCGGTGGCACCGCCGAATTCGGCGGGATCACGGTGGACTGGGGCGCGCTGCTCATCATCGTCGTGGTGACCGCACTGCTGGCCCGGGGCACCAAGCTGTCGGCGGAGGTCAGCCTCGTGATCACCGTGATCAAGGTCGCGGTGGTGCTGCTGGTGGTCGTGGTCGGCGCGTTCTACATCAAGGCCGCCAACTACTCACCGTTCATCCCGCCTGCCGAGGCCGGCGAGGGCGCCTCGGGATCCGAACAGTCCCTGTTCTCTCTTCTGACGGGTGCGGAAGGCAGCCACTACGGCTGGTACGGCCTGCTGGCCGGTGCGTCGATCGTGTTCTTCGCGTTCATCGGCTTCGACATCGTTGCGACCACCGCCGAGGAGACCAAGAACCCGCAGCGCGACGTGCCCCGCGGCATCCTGGGCTCGCTGGCGATCGTGACCGTGCTGTACGTGGCCGTCGCGGTCGTGCTGTCCGGCATGGTGTCTTATACGGAACTGCGCGACGCGGAGAGCCCGAACCTGGCGACGGCGTTCGCGGCCAACGGCGTCGACTGGGCGGCGACCGTCATCTCTGTGGGCGCGCTCGCCGGTCTGACGACCGTGGTGATCGTGTTGATGCTCGGCCAGACCCGGGTGTTGTTCGCGATGTCGCGCGACGGCCTGATGCCCCGTCAGCTCGCGAGGACCGGTGAGCACGGCACGCCGGTGCGCATCACGCTGATCGTCGGCGCGCTCGTCGCGATCGCGGCGTCGGTGTTCCCGATCGGCAAGCTCGAGGAAATGGTCAACATCGGCACGCTGTTCGCGTTCGTGCTGGTGTCGGCCGGCGTCTTGGTGCTGCGGCGAAACCGCCCCGATCTCAAGCGCGGGTTCAAGGTGCCGCTGGTGCCGCTGCTGCCGATCGCCGCGAACATCGCCTGCGTCTGGCTGATGCTCAACCTCACCGGGCTGACCTGGATCCGATTCCTGATCTGGATGGCCATCGGCGTGCTCGTCTACTTCGCCTACGGCCGCAGGCATTCGGTGCTCGGCCAGCGCGAGCGCGTCTGACCCCTGAAGCGAGTGGCCAGTTGTCGCACGCCTTTCGACCGTCGGCGTGCGATAACTGGCCATTCGTCGCCCAACGCCGTTTTACAAACGGAGGATCTTTGTCTAGACGAACGACAAATTTAGCTTTATAGTCAAGTCATCGCCGTGATGCCACTCACATGGAGGTGACCGTGACCGCACAGACCGACGCCGTCGACCCGCTGCTCTGGACCGATCGCAAGCGCTACCTGTGGCTGATGGGGTTGATCGCCCCGACCGCGCTGTTCGTGATGCTGCCGCTGGTGTGGGCGCTCAACCAGCAGGGCTGGCACGCCGCCGCGGCCGTGCCGTTCTGGATCGGCCCGATCCTGCTGTACGTCGTGCTGCCCGCGCTCGATCTGAGGTTCGGCCCGGACGGGCAGAATCCTCCCGAGGAGGTGATGGAGCGGTTGGAGAACGACCGCTACTACCGCTACTGCACCTACCTCTACATCCCATTCCAGTACGCGAGTGTCGTCCTGGGCGCCTACCTGTTCACCGCGACGGATCTGAGCTGGCTCGGTGTCGACGGCGGCCTCGGCTGGCCGGCCAAGATCGGCCTGGCGCTCTCGGTCGGCCTGCTCGGCGGGGTCGGGATCAACACCGCCCACGAGATGGGGCACAAGAAGGACTCGCTCGAGCGCTGGCTGGCCAAGATCACGCTGGCGCAGACCTGCTACGGCCACTTCTATGTCGAGCACAACCGCGGGCACCACGTCCGCGTCGCCACCCCGGAGGATCCCGCGTCGGCCCGCTTCGGCGAGACCGTCTGGGAGTTCATGCCGCGCAGCGTGATCGGCAGCCTGCGCTCGTCGTGGGAGCTCGAGGCCAAGCGGCTGGAGCGGGCGGGCAAGTCCACGTGGCACTGGTCGAACGACGTGCTCAACGCGTGGGCGATGTCGGTGGTGTTCTACGGCGCCCTGATCGCGATCTTCGGCTGGGCGCTGATCCCCTACATCGTGATCTCGGCGGTGTTCGGCTTCACGCTGCTGGAGACCGTGAACTATCTCGAGCACTACGGGCTGCTGCGTCGGCGGCTGGGCAACGGCCGCTACGAACGCTGCACGCCGGTGCACAGCTGGAACTCCGACCACATCGTGACCAACCTGTTCCTCTACCACCTGCAGCGGCACAGCGACCATCACGCCAACCCGACCCGGCGCTACCAGACGCTGCGCAGCATGGCCGGCGCGCCGAACCTGCCGAGCGGTTACGCCTCGATGATCGCGCTGACCTACGTGCCTGCGCTGTGGCGCAAGGTGATGGACCCCCGGGTGCTCGAGCACTACGACGGCGACATCACCCGGGTGAACATCCACCCGCGGGTGCGAGACAAGGTGCTGGCCGACTACGGCCCCACCGGAAACGCTCGCTGACCACGACGCGAGAGTCACCGCCGATCGAAGGGAAACCCCATGACCGACTACAAGCTGTTCGTCTGCGTGCAGTGCGGCTTCGAGTACGACGAGGCCAAGGGCTGGCCGGAGGACGGTATCGCCCCGGGCACCCGATAGGACGACATCCCCGACGACTGGAGCTGTCCGGACTGCGGCGCGGCCAAAGCCGACTTCGACATGGTGGAGATCGCACGCCCGTGACGGCGGCACGCGCGGCCGAAGACGATATCGTCGCGCGTGTGACCACCGGGCGCGACCGTCGCAGCGCGCAGCGCATGCCGTACGCCGAGGCGTCGAGGGTGCTGCTGCGCGACTCGATCCTTGACGGCATGCGCGACCTGCTGACCAGCCGCGACTGGTCGTCGATCACGCTGTCGGACGTCGCGAAGGCCGCGGGGATCAGCCGCCAGACCATCTACAACGAGTTCGGCTCGCGGCACGGCCTGGCGCAGGGGTACGCGCTCCGCCTGGCCGACCGGCTGGTCGACGCCGTCGACGACGCCATCGAGGGCAACGTCGGCGCGGTCCACGCCGCCTTCCTCGAGGGGTTCCGGGCGTTCTTCACCGAGTCGGCCGCCGATCCGCTGGTCATCTCCCTGCTGTCCGGGGACACCAAGCCCGATCTGCTGCAGATCATCACCACCGACAGCGGCCCGATCATCAGCCGGTGTTCGGAGCGGCTCACCGCGACGTTCCAGCACAGCTGGGTCAAGGCGAGCGACACCGACGCCGGCATCCTGGCCCGCGCGATCGTGCGCCTGGCCATGAGCTACGTGTCGATGCCCCCGGAGGCCGACCACGATGTGGCCGGTGACCTGGCCCGGCTGATGACGCCGTTCGCCGAGCGATACGGTGTGATCGAGCAGAATTAGCGGCGGCGATGAAGCACGCCGCGACGACTAATGTGTGTAACCGAGCTAAATGATGCGACGCGCGCACGAGAAGGAAACGTATAACCATGACCACGACTGAGCAGCGGATGACGGTCGATGTCCGCAACGGCATCGAGTACAAGGTCGCCGACCTGTCCCTGGCCGAGTTCGGCCGCAAGGAGATCCGCCTGGCCGAGCACGAGATGCCGGGCCTGATGGCACTGCGCCGCGAGTACCACGACGTGCAGCCGCTCAAAGGCGCCCGCATCTCGGGGTCCCTGCACATGACGGTGCAGACCGCGGTGCTGATCGAGACCCTGACGGCCCTCGGCGCTGACGTTCGATGGGCGTCCTGCAACATCTTCTCCACGCAGGACCACGCCGCCGCCGCGATCGTCGTCGGCCCCCACGGCACCCCCGAGGAGCCCAAGGGCACCCCGGTCTTCGCCTGGAAGGGTGAGACGCTCGAGGAGTACTGGTGGGCCGCCGAGCAGATGCTGACCTGGCCGAACGAGCCGGCCAACATGATTCTCGACGACGGCGGTGACGCCACCATGCTGGTGCTGCGCGGCGCCCAGTTCGAGAAGGCCGGCGTGGTCCCGCCCGCCGAAGACGACGATTCGGCCGAGTACAAGGTCTTCCTCAACCTGCTGCGGCAGCGGTTCGAGACCGACAAGACCAAGTGGAGCAAGATCGCCGAGTCGGTGCAGGGCGTCACCGAGGAGACCACCACCGGCGTGCTGCGGCTCTACCAGTTCGAGGCCGCCGGCGAGCTGCCGTTCCCCGCGATCAACGTCAACGACTCGGTCACCAAGAGCAAGTTCGACAACAAGTACGGCACCCGCCACTCGCTGATCGACGGCATCAACCGCGGCACCGACGTGCTGATCGGCGGTAAGAAGGTGCTGATCTGCGGCTACGGCGACGTGGGCAAGGGCTGCGCGGAGTCGCTGGCCGGCCAGGGCGCGCGCGTGCAGGTCACCGAGATCGACCCGATCAACGCGCTGCAGGCGCTGATGGACGGCTTCGACGTGGTGACCGTCGAGCAGGCGATCGGCAGCGCCGACATCGTGATCACCTCGACCGGCAACAAGGACATCATCACCCTCGACCACATGAAGGCGATGAAGAACCAGGCCATCCTGGGCAACATCGGCCACTTCGACAATGAGATCGACATGGCGGCCCTCGAGCGCTCGGGCGCCAAGCGGGTCAACATCAAGCCGCAGGTCGACGAGTGGACCTTCGAGGACGGCAAGGCGATCATCGTGCTGAGCGAGGGCCGCCTGCTCAACCTGGGCAACGCGACGGGCCACCCGTCGTTCGTGATGAGCAACAGCTTCTCCAACCAGGTGATCGCCCAGATCGAGCTGTGGACCAAGAACGACGAATACGACAACGCGGTGTACCGACTGGCCAAGCATCTCGACGAGAAGGTCGCGCGCATCCACGTCGAGGCGCTCGGTGGCACGCTGACCAAGCTCACCAAGGAGCAGGCGGAGTACATCAACGTCGACGTCGAGGGTCCGTACAAGCCGGAGCACTACCGGTACTGACCGATCGGTGAGTGAACGAGCCCCGGCACACGCGTCGTGTGCCGGGGCTCGTCTCATGGTGCCCCCGCGATCGAAAACGCTTGTGTCAGCGGCCGGATGCGCAGAAGCTCACCATGGCCGATGGCGTTTTGTTAACGTTCGCGGGTGGGTCGGGGGATTCGGGTACTCGTTACAGTCGTCGGTCTGATTGTCATCGCGGTCTCGGGCGCCGTACCCGCCGCGGCCGACGATCCGACCATCGACCACCACCATCCGTACTTCAACGAGGACGAGTACCAGGCGTTCTACACCCCGCCCGTCCCGCTGCCACCGGGCCGGCCCGGGGACGTGATTCGCAGCGAACCGTCGCGGCTGGTGCTCGAGCCGTCCGGCCAGTTGGGCATGATCATGGCCAACGGTACGCGAATCATGTACCGCAGCAACGATGCTCGCGGCAATCCGGTGGCGGTGACCGGCACCTACTTCGAGCCGCACAACCCGTGGCCGTTCGGCGGGCCGCGTCCGCTGATCGTCTACGGACCCGGCACGCAGGGCCAGGGCGACCAATGTGCGCCGTCCCGGCAGTTCAACCAGGGCATCCACTGGTCGCCCTACCTCGACATCGCCTTCAACTACGAGGAGCTGTTCGTCGCGACGATGGTCGCGCGCGGGTTCGCGATCGTGATGACCGACTACGAGGGCCTCGGGACTCCCGGACTGCACACCTACGTCAGCCGCGTCTCGCAGGGCCACGCCATGCTCGACGCGGCCCGCGCCGCCAAGCGGCTTCCGGGGACCTCGCTCAATCCCGATGGGCCCGTGGCGTTCTGGGGATACTCCCAGGGCGGGGGAGCGGCGGCGTCGGCGGCCGAGATGGCCGAGCAGTACGCGCCGGAGCTCGATCCGGTCGGCACCTACGCCGGGGCGCCGCCCGCAGACCTCAAGGCGCTCTTTCCGTTCGCCGACGGCAGCATGCTGGTGGGAGTCGTGGGATATGCATTGAACTCGGTGATGACCGCCTATCCCGAGCACGAAGCGGCGATCCGGGCCACCCTGACCCCGCGCGGCGCCGACATGCTGTTCAAGGTACGCGATCAGTGCATCGCGGAGACGATCACGAAGTTCATGTTCCGGCACCTGCAGCCCTACTTCAACGACGACATCAACGGCCTGGTGCAGCGCGAACCGTTCGTGTCGCTGTTCGAGGAGCAGAAGCTGGGGCGCTCGAAGCCGAATGCGCCGGTGCTGATCAACGCCAACCGATTCGACCCGCTGGTGCCCTGGGCGCCGGCGATGCAGCTCGGCCGCGACTGGTGCGCCCAGGGCGCCGATGTGGAGGCGCGGACCAACGAGCAGCCACCGTTCCTCAACAAGGCCGTGGTCAACCACGCGCTGCCGATGCTGGTCGACGGTGAACCGGCCATGCAGTGGATCGCCGACCGGTTCAAGGGAGTGCCGACGGCCCCGAACTGCGGGCGGTTCTGACCACGCGCGGTTCTTACGGCTCGGTGACCACCGTTTCGCGCTACGGACCCTCGGGTACTGGGAGCTCACAGTCGGTTGAGGAAGGGCGTGAGTGGGCGTGCACATCGGTGACGAGCAGACCTTGGATCAGACGGCGGGACTGGTGGCGCCGATCAACCTGATCTCGCACGCGACCCTGCGCACCGCGGTCGGCCGACTGCAGGAGCAGCGCGGAATCGCCGACGCGGACATCGCCTTTCGCGCCCTGCTGAGGGTCGCGATGCGCTACGGCGTCAAGCTGCGCCATCTGTCCGCGGCGGTCATCGCCACCGACACCCGTCCGCGCGACGCGGTGCGCGCTCCCGCACCTGCGCTGTCGTTCTCGCTGCGCGGCCGGGGCGAGGCGCCCAAGCGGGCCGACGTGCTCGCCGACCTGCTCACCACCGCGGTGGACCTGTTCGCCGCTCCCGCCGGTGCGGTGCAGTTGCGCGACGCCATGCACGGCGGGCTGTGCATCGAGAGCCACACCGGGGTCACCGAGCAGTTCCGCCAGCACTTCAGCTACCTCGAAGACGGCGGTTCGGCCGCCGCGCACGCCACCGCGCAGTGCGAGGTCACGCGGGTCGACGACGTGTCGATCTCGCCGCTCTACCGCCTCGCCGACATGGAGGTGCTGGCCGGCAGCGGTGTGCACGCCGAGATCGCGGTGCCGATGTGCGACGAGGACGGCCGCAACTGGGGTGCGGTGACGGTCATGTTCGGCACCCCGCATCCGCGGCTGGACCCGTTCGCGATCGAGATGCTGCACGGCCACGCCGACTCGTGTGCCCAGTGGCTGCGGTGGTACGACAGCGCGGTCATGCCCATGCTCGTCGATGCCGTACACGACGTGGCCGCGGCGCTGGCGGCGGAGAAGGGCGGCACGGCCGTCTCCGCGTGAGCCGTACCCGCCGCGCCGGGCGGGACGTGGTTACGCTCGCCGGGTGCTCATCGCGATCGAGGGTGTCGACGGCGCAGGCAAACGCACGCTGACCGACGGGCTGCGCGCCTCGTTCGAGGCGGCCGGCCGATCGGTCACCAGCCTCGCCTTCCCGCGCTACCACCAGTCGATCACCGCCGACCTGGCCGCCGAGGCCCTGCACGGCGGGCACGGTGACCTCGCCGAGTCGGTGTACGCGATGGCGGTGCTGTTCGCACTCGACCGTGCCGGCGCCCGCGAGCAGATCGGCGAGCTCACCGCCGCCCACGACATCGTGATCCTCGACCGCTACGTCGCCTCCAACGCCGCCTACAGCGCAGCGCGGCTGCACCAGGACGCGGGCGGGGAGGTGGTCGAATGGGTGCGGGCGCTCGAGTTCGACCGGCTGGCCCTGCCCGCACCGGACTGGCAGCTGCTGCTCGACGTGCCGACCGCGCTGGCGGCCGAACGCGCCGAGCGGCGCGCCGCCCAGGAAGCCGACCGCGCGCGCGACGCCTATGAGCGCGACGGGGGTCTGCAGCGGCGCACCGGTGAGGTGTACGCCGGACTGGCCGCCGCACACTGGTGCGGCCGCTGGTCGGTCGCCGGACCCGATGTCGAGCCGGCCGCGCTGGCGGCGACGCTCTTGGGGCGCTGAGCAGGGGACCCGCCGTCGTCCCCGTTGCGAAACGCCCAGCGTGGGAGCGGGGTTTTATCGCGATCTGGTGACACCATGGACACCATGAGGCAAAGGATTCTGGTTGTCGACGACGACCCGTCGCTGGCGGAGATGCTCACCATCGTCCTGCGCGGGGAGGGGTTCGACACCGCCGTCATCGGCGACGGCACCCAGGCGCTCACCGCCGTGCGGGAACTCCGGCCCGATCTGGTGTTGCTGGATCTGATGCTGCCGGGCATGAACGGGATCGACGTGTGCCGGGTGCTACGCGCCGACTCCGGTGTGCCGATCGTGATGCTGACCGCCAAGACCGACACCGTGGACGTGGTGCTCGGCCTGGAGTCCGGCGCCGACGACTACGTGATGAAGCCGTTCAAACCCAAGGAACTGGTGGCGCGGGTGCGGGCCCGGCTGCGGCGCAACGAGGACGAGCCGGCGGAGTTGCTGTCGATCGCCGATGTCGACATCGACGTGCCCGCCCACAAGGTGACCCGCCAGGGTGAGCAGATCTCACTGACCCCGCTGGAGTTCGACCTGCTGGTGGCGCTGGCACGCAAACCACGGCAGGTGTTTACTCGAGATGTGCTGCTCGAACAGGTGTGGGGTTACCGTCACCCCGCGGACACCCGTTTGGTGAACGTGCATGTCCAGCGGCTGCGGGCCAAGGTCGAGAAGGATCCGGAGAACCCGCAGGTGGTGTTGACCGTTCGAGGAGTGGGATACAAGGCCGGACCTCCGTGACGATCCACCGCCCGCGTGTGGTCGTCGCGCCGACCGCACGGCGGCGGTCGTGATCTGGGGGTCGCGCCGCCGCATCCACCGGCGTTCGGCGCCCCTGGTCCGCGGGCTGGGAGCGCTGGGCCGGGCGCTGAGCCTGGCGTGGCGCCGGTCCCTGCAGTTGCGGGTGGTGTCGCTGACGCTGGGCCTGTCGCTGGCCGTCATCCTGGTGCTCGGCTTCGTGCTGACCAGCCAGATCACCGACCGCATCCTCGAGGTCAAGGTCAAGGCCGCCACCGAGGAGATCGAACAGGCCCGCAACACCGTCGGCGGCATCGTCGGCGGTGAGGAGACCCGCTCGCTGGACAGCAGCCTGCAGCTCGCGCGCAACACCTTGATCGACCGCAAGGCCGACGCCGGGGCGGGACTGGCCGGCGCCTACGACGCGGTCCTCGTCGTGCCGGGGGACGGTCCACGCGCCGCCACCGCCGCAGGCCCCGTCGCCCAGATCCCGGAGTCCCTGCGTGACTTCGTGAAAGCCGGTCAGGTCAGCTACCAGTACGCGACCGTGACCACCGACGGGTTCACCGGTCCGGCGCTGATCGTCGGCAGCCCCACCACGTCGGCCACCTCGTCGGTGACCAATCTCGAGCTGTACCTGATCTTCCCGCTCAACAACGAGGAGTCGACGATCGCGCTGGTGCGCGGCACCATGGCCACCGGCGGCATCGTGCTGCTGGGGTTGCTCGCGGCGATCGCGCTGCTGGTGGCCCGGCAGATCGTGCTCCCGGTGCGGTCGGCGTCGCGGATCGCCGAACGCTTCGCCGAGGGGCACCTGACCGAACGGATGCCGGTGCGCGGCGAGGACGACATGGCGCGTCTGGCGGTGTCGTTCAACGACATGGCCGAGAGCCTGCACCGGCAGATCACCTCCCTCGAGGAGTTCGGTAACCTGCAGCGCCGGTTCACCTCCGACGTCTCCCACGAGTTGCGGACCCCGCTGACCACGGTGCGGATGGCCGCCGACCTGATCCACGACCACAGCGAGGAGCTCGACCCGGCGCTGCGCCGCTCGACGGAACTGATGGTCAGCGAACTCGACCGGTTCGAGACACTGCTCAACGACCTGCTCGAGATCTCCCGGCACGACGCCGGCGTCGCCGAACTGTCCGTCGAATCGGTGGACCTGCGCGACACCGTCCGAAGCGCGCTGGACAACGTCGGCCACCTCGCGCAGGAGGCCGACATCGAGCTCATCGTCGACCAGCCCGCCGACGAGGTGATCGCCGAGGTGGATTCCCGCCGGGTGGAACGCATCCTGCGCAACCTGATCGCCAACGCGATCGACCACGCCGAACACAAACCGGTGCGAATCCGGATGGCCGCCGACGAGGACACGGTGGCCGTGACGGTGCGCGATTACGGCGTGGGACTGCGGCCGGGCGAGGAGAAGCTCGTGTTCAGCCGGTTCTGGCGGTCGGACCCGTCGCGGGTGCGGCGCTCCGGCGGGACCGGGCTCGGACTGGCCATCAGCATCGAGGACGCCCGCCTGCACCAGGGGCGGCTCGAGGCGTGGGGTGAGCCCGGCAAGGGCGCCTGTTTCCGCCTGACGCTGCCGCTGGTGCGCGGACACAAGGTCACCACGAGTCCGTTGCCGCTCAAACCGATTGCGCCCGAGCGGGCGCCGCAGCGCTCGACGCGCGAACGGGAGCCGGCGGGGGAGACGGTGTGAGGCACGTACGGGTGGCCGCCTGGCTGCTGGCGCTGGCCATGGTCGTCGCGGGATGCGCCGGTGTGCCGAATTCCTCGGCGCCCCAGGCCATCGGGACGGTGGCACGGCCCGCGCCGCCGAGCCTGCCGAAACCGACCCCTGGCATGGATCCCGACGTGCTGCTGCGGGAGTTCCTCAAGGCCACCGCCGATCCCGCCAACCGGCACCTCGCCGCCCGGCAGTTCCTCACCGAATCCGCGTCGCAGGGGTGGGACGACGCCGGTAAGGCGTTGCTGATCGACCGGGTGGTGTTCGTCGAGACCCGGCAGCCCGAACGTGTGTCGGTGACGATGCGCGCCGACATCCTCGGCTCGCTGTCCGATATGGGGGTCTTCGAGACCGGTGAGGGCGCGCTGCCCGATCCCGGTCCCATCGAGCTGGTCAAGACCTCGGACGGCTGGCGTATCGACAAACTGCCCAACGGGGTGTTCCTGGACTGGCAGCAGTTCCAGGCCACCTACAAGCGCCACACCCTGTACTTCGTCGATCCCACCGGCACCACGGTGGTCCCCGACCCGCGCTATGTCGCGGTGTCCGATCCCGACCAGCTGGCCACCGAACTGGTGTCCAAGCTGATCGCCGGGCCGCGCCCCGAGATGGCCAACACGGTCCGCAACCTGGTCGGGGCGCCGCTGACGCTGCGCGGCCCGGTGACCCGCGCCGACGGCGGGAAGACCGGGATCGGTCGCGGGTACGGCGGCGCCCGTGTCGATCTGGAGAACCTGTCCACCACCGACCCGCACAGCAGGCAGCTGCTGGCCGCGCAGATCATCTGGACCCTCAACCGGGCCGGGATCAACGGGCCGTACGTGCTCAACGCCGACGGGGCACCGCTGGACGACCGGTTCGCCGACGGCTGGGAGACCTCCGACGTCGCGGCCACCGACCCGGGCGCCTTCGCCGGCGCCGCGGCGGGACTGCACGCGCTGATGGGCGGATCGCTGGTGTCGCTGGACGGTCAGCGCGCCCCCCGCATCCCGGGCTCGTTCGGACAGGCGCCCAACCAGGCGTCGGCTGCGATCTCGCGCAGCGGACAGGACGCCGCGTCGGTCGTGGTGCTGCGGCCCGGCGCGCCGGACGTGGCCTCGTCGCTGTGGATGGGGCCGCTGGGCGGGCCCGCCGGTCAGGCGTTGGAGGGCCGTAGCCTCACCCGGCCGAGCTGGTCGCTCGACGACGCGGTCTGGGTGGTGGTCGACGGCATCAACGTCGTGCGGGTCTTCCGCGACGCCTCCGGAGCGCCCGCCCGGATCCCGGTCGACTCGGCGCCGGTGGCGATGAAGTTCCCCGGTCCGATCACCGAACTGCAGCTGTCCCGTGACGGCACCCGGGCGGCCATGGTGGTCGCCGGAAAGGTCATCCTCGCGTCGGTGGAGCAGACGCCGGGCGGGCAGTTCGCGCTGACCTATCCGCGGCGCCTGGGCTTCGGCCTCGGCGACACCGCGGTCTCGCTGTCGTGGCGCACCGGCGACGACATCGTGGTCAGCCGCCGCGACCCGCAGCACCCGGTGTCCTATGTCAACCTCGACGGCGTCAACTCCGACGGGCCGAGCCGCAACCTCGCGATGCCGGTGACCACCGTGGCGGCCAGCCCGTCCACCGTGTACGTCGCTGACGCCCGCGGCGTGGTGCAGCTGTCGGCGTCGACCGCCGAGGGCGATCCGGTGTGGACCGAGGTGCGGCCGCTGATGGTCGCGGGCACGGTGCCGGTGCTGCCGGGCTGACGGCTCAGGAGTTACGCGTCGACGTCACGCCGGGGATCAGTCCCTCCCGGAACGCGTCGACGAACAGCCGGTGGTCCTGCCGCGCCACCGCGCCGTACTCGAGGCCGAACGTCACGATGTCCTCGACGAACTCGTCGATCCGGTCGCCGATCACCGCCGTGATCGCCTCCTCGGTCGAGAACTGCACCAGCGACTGGTCGCTGTCGGAGTCGCCGACGCAGTGCACCTTGGCCACCGCCCGCCCGAGCTGTTCGATGACCTCGCCCAGCTCGTCGGGTTCGGTCAACTCGCTCCAGTCGAGATCGGCTTCGTAGGGAGACAACTCGCTCACCACGAACCCGACGCCGTCGATGTCGGTGTAGCCCAGCAGCGGGTCGGCGTGAGCCTGCAATGCCCGCTGGGACACCGCGGTGCGGTGGCCGTGGTGCAGGAAGTAGTCGTGGACCGGGCGGTCGTCGACCACCCGGCTCGGTGCGGCGACGTTGCCCTGTTTCATCGACAGCACCGCGTCGTTGTCGAGCGCCTGGTTGAAGCCCTCGATCAGCACCGTGTAGGTGGGCAGGCCGGCGCTGCCGATGCCGTGTCCGGATTTTCCGACCACGTCCTTGATGTCGTAGGTGATCCCCTGGTAGCGCTTGGTCTCCGGGATCGTGGTGAGGTACCGGGCGAACGCCTCCTCCACCTTCGCGCGCTCCGCATCGCCGAGGCGGCGCACGCCGGCCGCCTGGCGGAACGAGCGGTCCCAGGTGTCGACCGTGGTCATCCGGTCGAGCATCTCCGAGCGGGTCGACAGCCGCGCGGTCTGCAGCGTGTCGAGCACCGCCCCGCGCGCGGTGGTGAGGTCCAGGGCGAACGACGCATCGTCGTCCACATCGACGAACCAGTGCACCTGGTCGACGTAGGCGCGTACGAACGTCTCGATGAGCCTGTGGATCTCGGCGTCCGAGAGCGCCTTCTGCCAGCACATCAGCGCGACGCTGGCGGCGAACCGCTGCAGGTCCCAGGTGAAGTGCCCGACGTAGGCCTCGTCGAAGTCGTTGACGTCGAAGATCAGCGCCCCGGCGCCGTCCATGTAGGTGCCGAAGTTCTCGGCGTGCAGATCACCCTGGATCCACACCCGGCTGGTGCGATCGTCGGCCCAGCGGTCCTCGCGGGCCGCGACGTCGGCGTAGAACACGCACGCGCTGCCCCGGTAGAACGCGAACGGCTCGGCGGCCATCTTGCGGAACTTGGTCCGGAACGCGTCGGGATCGGCGTCCATCAGTTCCTTGAAGGCCTTCACCAGACAGTCGACGAGGAAGGACTGCCGCTCGTTGTCCGCCATGGCTCCATCCAACCCGAACCGGCGGGCGGTCGCCGTCGGATGTCACACCGGATGGTCAGACTGCGGTCATGCTCGATCTGGTGCTGCCGCTGGAGTGCGGCGGATGCGGGCAGCCGTCGGTGCGGTGGTGTGCGGCGTGCGCCCGCAGCCTGGCCGTCGCCCCCGACTCACCGCACGTGTCGGTCCGCGTGTCGATCCCGGGGTTCCGGTGTTCTCGCTCGGCCGCTACGCCGGCGCGCGGCGGCGGGTCATCGTCGGGGTCAAGGAGCGCGGCCGCGCCGATCTGGTGCCGGTGCTCGGCCGGGCCCTGGCCGACGGGCTGGCCCGCCTCAATGCCTGGGGCGTGGTGGCGGGCCCGGTGCCGCTGGTACCCGCGCCGACCCGCCGGCTGGCGGCGCGGCGGCGCGGCGGTGACCCCGTCACCCGGATGGCGCACCACACCGGGCGCGACGTGCTGCCGGTCCTGCGGATGCGCGCGCTGGCCCGTGACTCGGTCGGCCTCACCGTCGCCGACCGGCAGCGCAATGTCGCCGGCCGCGTCACGCTGCGCGGGCCGGTCGCCGGCGAGGTGGTGCTGATCGACGACGTCGTCACCACGGGTGCGACGGCGGCGGAATCGGTCCGCGTGCTGCAAAGGCGCGGCGCCCGGGTACTGGCTGTGCTGACCGTCGCGCACGCCTGACCGCGGAGCCGATCACGATCGGGTGGGTCAAACCCCTGTGAAGAACCGAAAACAGTCTCGTGAATGACTGGCCGAGCTCATGAACAACGACTACCGTCGGCCTTAACCACCCGTGAATTCCAGGGTCGGCGCTTCAGAACCAAGCGCCACTTCGCCGCACAACGGTAGGAGGTGAGTACTCGACACCTTGCGCCGGTGGGCTGCGGCCAGTGCTCCCCTACGCAACTCGCCGGCGCGTCTCGTGAATGGCCCGGGCACGCCCCGTGCGTGCGACGTGAAAGAGAAACGAGTTGCCACGTATGTCAACGCATTCCATGGAATCCGACCGCACAATGGTGATCGAGGAGGAATCCGCCGCCCCCGAGCCGCGCGCCGACGTCGTCGTCACCGGACGCAACGTCGAGGTCCCCGATCATTTCCGAACCTATGTTGCCGAGAAGCTCGCGCGTCTCGAGCGGTTCGACCGCAGTATCTACCTCTTCGACGTCGAATTGGACCACGAGAAGAATCGCCGGCAGCGCAAGAACTGCCAGCACGTCGAGATCACCGCGCGCGGTCGCGGACCCGTGGTGCGCGGTGAAGGCTGCGCCGACAGCTTCTACGGCGCGTTCGAATCCGCGGTCAGCAAACTCGAGAACAGGCTGCGCCGGAGTAAGGACCGCCGCAAGATCCACTACGGGGACAAGCGCCCGGTCTCGGTGGCCGAGGCGACCGCGATGGCGGCGGCGCTCGACGAGCCGCAGCCGGCCGCCGACGAGCCGATGATCGACAACACCCCGCTCGACGACCACGAACCCGGCCGCATCGTGCGCACCAAGGTGCACCCCGACACGCCGATGACCGTCGACGACGCGCTCTCGCAGATGGAGCTCGTCGGCCACGACTTCTTCCTGTTCCACTGCAAGGAGACCGATAAGGCCAGCGTCGTGTACCGGCGCCACGCCTACGACTACGGGATCATCCGGCTCGGCTGAGCCCGGCGCGTAGCCCCGCGACACCTCGGTGTCGCGGGGCTCGACGCTGGTTGTCGGCGCGGAAAGCGGAGTTCCCAGGCGCGACCTCTACCATGGGACAGGTCTGATACCTCAACCCACAGGGGAAAAAGCGTGCTCGATAAGTTGCTCCGTCTCGGTGAAGGCCGCATGGTCAAGCGCCTCAAGAAGGTGGCCGACTATGTCAACACCTTGTCCGACGACGTCGAGAAGCTGTCTGATGCCGAGCTGCGGGCCAAGACCGACGAGTTCAAGAAGCGCATCGACGGCGGCGAAGACCTCGACGACCTGCTGCCCGAGGCGTTCGCTGTCGCCCGGGAAGCCGCCTGGCGCGTGCTGTCCCAGCGCCACTTCGACGTCCAGGTGATGGGCGGTGCCGCGCTGCACTTCGGCAACGTCGCCGAGATGAAGACCGGTGAGGGCAAGACCCTGACCGCGGTGCTGCCGTCCTACCTCAACGCGCTGTCCGGTAAGGGTGTGCACGTCGTCACCGTCAACGACTACCTGGCCAAACGCGACGCCGAGTGGATGGGCCGCGTGCACCGGTTCCTCGGCCTGTCCGTCGGCGTGATCCTGTCGGGCCTCACCCCGGAGGAGCGCCGCACCGCCTACGCGGCCGACATCACCTACGGCACCAACAACGAGTTCGGCTTCGACTACCTGCGCGACAACATGGCCCACCGGCTCGAAGACCTGGTGCAGCGCGGCCACAACTTCGCGATCGTCGACGAGGTCGACTCGATCCTGATCGACGAGGCCCGTACCCCGCTGATCATCTCGGGTCCGGCCGACAGCGCGTCCAACTGGTACCCGGAGTTCGCCCGCCTGGCGCCGCTGATGGAGAAGGACGTCCACTACGAGGTCGACCTGCGCAAGCGCACGGTCGGTGTCCACGAGCTCGGCGTCGAGTTCGTCGAGGATCAGCTCGGTATCGACAACCTCTACGAGGCCGCCAACTCGCCGCTGGTCAGCTACCTCAACAACGCGCTCAAGGCCAAGGAGCTGTTCACCCGCGACAAGGACTACATCGTCCGCAACGGTGAGGTCATCATCGTCGACGAGTTCACCGGCCGCGTGCTGATGGGCCGCCGCTACAACGAGGGCATGCACCAGGCCATCGAGGCCAAGGAACGCGTGGAGATCAAGGCCGAGAACCAGACCCTGGCCACGATCACCCTGCAGAACTACTTCCGGCTCTACGACAAGCTCTCCGGCATGACCGGCACCGCCCAGACCGAGGCGGCCGAGCTGCACGAGATCTACAAGCTCGGTGTGGTGCCGATTCCGACCAACCGGCCGATGGTGCGCGAGGACAACACCGACCTCATCTACAAGACCGAAGAGGCCAAGTTCATCGCGGTGGTCGACGACGTCGTCGAACGCTGGGAGAAAGGCCAGCCGGTCCTGATCGGCACCACCAGCGTCGAGCGCTCGGAGTACCTGTCGCGGCAGTTCACCAAGCGCAAGGTGCCGCACAACGTGCTCAACGCGAAGTACCACGAGCAGGAGGCGAACATCATCGCCGAGGCGGGCCGGCTCGGCGCCGTCACCGTGGCCACCAACATGGCCGGCCGCGGCACCGACATCGTGCTCGGCGGCAACGTGGACTTCCTGGCCGACAAGCGGCTGCGCGAGCAGGGCCTCGACCCGGTCGAGACCCCGGAGGAGTACGAGGCCGCGTGGGAGGCCACGGTCAACCAGATCAAGGCCGAGGCCAGTGAGGAGGCCGAGGACGTGCGGGCCGTGGGCGGCCTGTACGTGCTGGGCACCGAACGCCATGAGTCCCGCCGGATCGACAACCAGCTGCGCGGCCGCTCCGGCCGCCAGGGGGATCCGGGCGAATCGCGCTTCTACCTGTCGCTGGGCGATGAGCTCATGCGGCGCTTCAACGGCGCGACGCTGGAGGCGCTGCTGACCCGGCTGAACCTGCCCGACGATGTGCCGATCGAGGCGAAGATGGTCACCCGCGCCATCAAGAGCGCGCAGACCCAGGTCGAGCAGCAGAACTTCGAGATCCGCAAGAACGTGCTCAAGTACGACGAGGTGATGAACCAGCAGCGCAAGGTGATCTACCGCGAGCGCCGCATGATCCTCGAAGGGCAGGACCTCGCGGAGCAGGCCCACAAGATGCTCGTCGACGTGATCACCGCCTACGTCGACGGTGCGACCGCCGAGGGCTACTCGGAGGACTGGGATCTCGAGCAGCTGTGGACCGCGCTCAAGCAGCTCTACCCGGTCGGTGTGGACCACCGCGAGCTGGTGGACTCCGACGCGGTCGGCGAGGCCGGCGAACTCACCCGCGAGGAGCTGCTGGACCTGCTGATCAAGGACGCCGAGCGGGCCTACGCCGAACGGGAACGCCAGCTCGAGGAGATCGCCGGCGAGGGCGCCATGCGTCAGCTCGAGCGCAACGTGCTGCTCAACGTGATCGACCGCAAGTGGCGTGAGCACCTCTACGAGATGGACTACCTGCGCGAAGGCATCGGGCTGCGCGCCATGGCGCAGCGCGACCCGGTGGTCGAGTACCAGCGCGAGGGCTACGACATGTTCAAGGGCATGCTCGACGCGCTGAAGGAGGAGTCGGTCGGCTTCCTGTTCAACGTGCAGGTCGAGGCCGCCCCGACGCCCACGGTCGCGCCCGTGCAGGCGCCGTCCGGGCTGGCCGAGTTCGCCCAGGCCGCGGCCCGGCAGCAGGGCGGTGACCAGGGCGCGGTGGCCACCAAGGAGCGGCCGGCGCCGGCCGCGGTCAAGGCCAAGGGCATCGACAACGAGGCACCGCCGCTGACCTACGTCGGTCCCGGCGAGGACGGCAGCGCAGAGGTGCAGCGCTCGGGTGGCGGGCCGCGGCACGCCGCGCCGGCCGGCACCACGCGCCGCGAGCGTCGGGAAGCCGCCCGACGGCAGGCCAAGTCGGCCAAACCGCAGCGCCGGGGCTGAGCTAGCCGATCTGCAGCGCGACCACGCGCCACCGGCCGTCGCCGCCCAGTTCGATGCGGGCGGCGATGGCCCGGACGCGTCCACCGCGGTGATAGGTGGCGTACACCTCCGCCGCGGCGGCGCCGTCACCCCGCAATCCCACGCGGCGCACCGTCGCCGCATGGGCATGCCGCACGCGGGTCAGCGCGCCGACCGTGTCGAACAACGAAGGCGCCAACACCGGACGCAACTGGGTCAGCGGCCGCCGCCGGTCGACCACCTCCAGGATGCGGCGCAACGCCACGTCGGCGAAGAGCACCGCGGCCCGCGGCGGCGGATCGGCCGGCGGGACGCGCGCCGGACGCCACGGGCGCGGGGTCGGCCGGCGCAGCGCCGCCGGCGACGGCGCCGGGCACAGCGCGGCGTCCTGGTCCCGCACCGGGGCGGGTTCGTAGTCGATGACCGGCGCGGTGAACGGGCGGCGCTCGGCGGGAACGGGCGATGAGGTGGTCACGATTGGCCTCCCAGCACGACGGAACAGTCCAGGGCCGTCTGCTGGAGAGGAACAGACCTGCCCATCTTCCCACGGGGACCGGCTGCCCTGCGCACCCGTTATGCGCGTGCACACGTCATACCGCTACCGTGACGGGGAACTCGGCGGGGACGACGGGCAAGGGGGACTGGGCGGATGGTGACCCGGCTGTCGGCGTCGGACGCCGCGTTCTACCACCTCGAGAACAGTGCGACCCCGATGTACGTCGGCACGCTGTCGATCCTGCGGAAACCGCGTAGCGGGCTGAGCTACGAGACCCTGCTGCACACCGTCGAACAGCGACTGCCGCAGATCCCGCGCTACCGGCAGAAGGTCCGCGAGGTCACGCTCGGCCTGGCGCGGCCGGTCTGGATCGACGACCGGGACTTCGACATCACCTACCACATCCGGCGCTCGGCGTTGCCGTCGCCGGGCAGCGACGCCCAGTTGCACGACCTCGTCGCCCGCCTGGGGTCCCGTCCACTGGACCGGTCCCGGCCGCTGTGGGAGATGTACCTGGTCGAGGGGCTGGCCAAGAACCGCGTCGCGATCTACACCAAGAGCCACCAGGCGCTGGTCAACGGGATGACCGCGCTCGAGATCGGCCATGTCATCGCCGACCGCACGCAGAAGCCGCCGGAATTCGGTGAGGACATCTGGATCCCGGCGCGCGAGCCCAGCGACCGGGCGCTGGTGATGGGCGCGGTGGGGGAGTGGATCACCCGGCCCGCCGAACAGCTGGCCGCGGTCCGCTCGGCGGTCGGCGAACTGACCAACGCCGAGCAGTTGATCGCGGCGGGCCGCCGCGCCGTCGACGTGGTGCGCACCGCGGCCATGGGGACCGCGCCCAGCAGTCCACTCAACACCACCGTCTCGCGCAACCGCCGGTTCACCGTGGCCGGTCACCGGCTCGAGGACTACCGGACGGTGCGGGCCCGCTACGACTGCGACGTCAACGACGTCGTCCTGGCCGTCGTCGCGGGGGCGCTGCGCAACTGGCTGCTGTCGCGCGGTGAGCCGGTCACCCCGACGGCCACCGTGCGCGCCATGGCGCCGATGTCGGTGTACCCCGACACCGAGTTCGAGTCGACGGGTCCCGGCCAGGCCATCAGCGAGGTGACGCCGTTCCTGGTGGATCTGCCCGTGGGCGAACGCAATCCGGTGGTGCGGCTGTCCCAGATCTCCCACGTCACCGAATCACACCCGACCGCGGCCAGCCTCGTCGACGCGCGCACCATCGTGACCCTGTCCGGTTTCGCGCCACCGACCCTGCACGCGATGGGCATCCGCGTCGCCACGACCTTCTCGGCCCGCCTGTTCAACCTGTTGATCACCAACGTGCCCGGCGCGCAGAAGCAGATGTTCGTGGCCGGCACGAAACTGCTGGAGACCTACGCGGTCCCGCCGCTGCTGCACAACCAGGTGCTGGCCATCGGCGTCACGTCCTACAACGGCGAGGTCTACTACGGCATCAACGCCGACCGCGATGCGATGAGCGACGTCGACGTGCTGCCGAGTTTGCTGCAGGAGTCGCTCGACGAACTGCTCGACGCCGCCCGGTGACATCCGGGTGAACACCCAGGATTGACTCACCGGCCGCCGGAGGAGTCTCATGGTCAAACCATGACGCTCAGCGAAGAGAAGCGAGAAGACGGAAAAGCGCGGCGAGCGACCGACAAGGCGCTCAAGTCGCCCACCGATGTCGCGATTCCGCACCCGGTGCTCGACGTCCCCGTGGAAGAGGAGGCGTACACCGGCTACCGCGGTGTCGACTGGGTGGTCTTCGGCGTCACCGCGGTGATCGCCCTGGGCTTCCTGGCGTGGGGTTTCGTCAGTACCGAGTCGCTGGCCACCGCCTCCGGCAACGCGCTGGCGTGGGTGATGAACTCGACCGGCTGGCTGTTCGTGCTGACCGCCAGCGGCTTCGTGGTCTTCGTGGTGTGGCTGGCGCTGAGCCGCTTCGGCACCATCCCCCTGGGTCGCGACGACGAGGAACCCGAATTCCGCAGTGTGTCGTGGGTGGCGATGATGTTCAGCGCCGGTATGGGGATCGGCCTGATGTTCTTCGGCGTCGCGGAACCCTTGTCGCACTTCGCCACCCCGCCGCCGGGCACCGGTGAGGCGGGCAACCCGGAGGCTGTGCAGACCGCCCTGGCGACCACGCTGTTCCACTGGACCCTGCACCCGTGGGCCATCTACGCCGTCGTCGGCCTCGCCATCGCCTACGGCGTCTACCGCAAAGGCCGCCTGCAGCTGATCAGTGCGGCGTTCGAACCGTTGATCGGGGCGCGCGCCAACGGACCCTGGGGCAAGGTCATCGACATGCTGGCGATCTTTGCCACCCTGTTCGGCTCGGCGGCCTCCCTGGGACTCGGCGCGCTGCAGATCCGCAGCGGTCTGGAGATCGTCAGCGGGATCGGGCCCACCGGCAACATGGTGCTGATCCTCATCATCACGGTGCTCACGGTCGCGTTCGTGCTGTCGGCGGTGTCCGGTGTCGCCCGCGGCATCCAGTGGCTGTCGAACATCAACATGGTGCTGGCGCTGGTGCTCGCGGTGTTCGTCTTCGTCGTCGGTCCGACGGTGTTCATCCTCAACTTGCTGCCGACCTCGATGGGCAGCTACTTCGCCGACCTGGCGATGATGTCGGCGCGCACCGGGGCCGAGGGTGCCGCCGTCGACACCTGGCTGCAGTCCTGGACGATCTTCTACTGGGCATGGTGGATCTCGTGGACCCCGTTCGTCGGCATGTTCATCGCGCGGATCTCCCGCGGCCGCACCATCCGTCAGTTCGTCGCCGGCGTCCTTCTGGTGCCCAGCCTCGTGTCGCTGGTGTGGTTCTGCGTCTTCGGCGGGGCGGCGATCAGGGCTCAGGACGGCGGGGTCGACCTGGCCGGCCAGGGCAGCAACGAGGAGCAGCTGTTCGGGCTGCTCGACCAGTACCCGATCGCCACCATCGCCAGCATCCTGGTGATGGTGCTGGTGGCCATCTTCTTCGTGTCCGGGGCCGACGCCGCGTCGATCGTCATGGGGTCGCTGTCGGAGCGGGGCACGATCAAGCCGACCCGACCCGTGGTGATCTTCTGGGGTGTCACGACCGGTGCGGTGGCGGCGGTCATGCTGCTGGTCGGCGGCGAGGATGCGCTGACCGGGCTGCAGACCATCACGATCCTGGCCGCGGTGCCGTTCGTGCTCGTGATGGTCGGGCTGTCGGTCGCGTTGGTCAAGGACCTGCGGCACGACCCGCTGATGGTGCGTAAGAAGTACGCGGAGGACGCCGTCGAGGGCGCCGTGATCCACGGTGTGATGGAGCACGGTGACGACTTCATCATCTCGGTGGAGAAGGATCCGGAGGCCAAGTAGCTAGTCTCGCGGGATGCGCGTGTACATCCCGATGACGCTGGCGATGCTGCAGCAGTTCGTCGCCGATCAGTCCCTGCGGCCGGTCAACGGGACCGCGTTCGCGGTCACGCCGACGCTGCGCGAGTCCTACGCCGAGGGTGACGACGACGAGCTCGCCGAGGTGGCGTTGCGCGATGCCGCGCTGGCTTCACTGCGGCTGTTGGCCGCGGACGACGGGGTGGCCGGGCTGCCGCCCCGGCGCGCGGTGCTGGTCGCCGACGTCGACGGCGCGGCGGCCCGGCCCGATCTGGACGTCGCCGTGGTGCGGCTGACCGGTCCGGTGGCGCTGTCCGAGGTGATCGCCGCCTACGTCGACAACGCCGATGCGGAAGGTGCGGTGCGGCTGGCCGTCGACGTCGTCGACATGGCCGATCTGGGCGATGAGGACGCCGAACTCACCGTCGGCGATGCGCAGGACCACGACCTGGCGTGGTACGCCCCGCAAGAGCTGCCGTTCCTGCTCGAGCTGCTCTAAGACTGGATACGGCACCGTAAGTTACGGTACCGTAGGTTCATGGCCAAGAGTCAGATCAAGGTCTCGGCCAATGTCGCCGACACCGTGCGCCCCAAAGTGACCGCCAGGCACCCCGCGCTGAACGCGATCCGCGCGGTCGCGGCGAAGATCACCACGCCGCTGCTTCCCGACGACTACCTGCAACTGGCCAATCCGCTGTGGTCGGCCCGTGAACTGCGCGGCCGCGTGCTCGAGGTGCGGCAGGAGACCGAGGACTCCGCGACCCTGGTCATCAAGCCCGGATGGGGCTTCTCGTTCGACTATCAGCCCGGTCAGTACATCGGCATCGGTCTGCTCATCAACGGCCGGTGGCGGTGGCGGTCGTACTCGCTGACCTCCAGCCCGGTGACCGGTGGCCGCACGATCACGATCACCGTCAAGGCCATGCCCGAGGGGTTCCTCTCGACGCATCTGGTCGGCGGGGTGGCGCCCGGCACGGTCGTGCGCCTGGCCGCACCGCAGGGCAACTTCGTGATGCCCGATCCGGCGCCGGCGTCGGTGCTGTTCCTCACCGGCGGCTCCGGCATCACCCCGGTGATGTCGATGTTGCGGACGCTGGTGCGGCGCGACCAGATCACCGACATCGTGCACGTGCACTCCGCGCCCACCGACGCCGACGTGATGTTCGGCGCCGAACTCGCCGCGTTGCAGCGTGACCATCCGGGATACGCGCTGCAGGTGCGCACCACGCGCACCCAGGGCCGGCTGGATCTGACCCGGCTCGACGACGTCGTCGCGGACTGGCGGGAACGTCAGACATGGGCGTGCGGACCCGAGGGCATGCTCGACAGGGCCGAGAAGGTGTGGGCCGGGGCCGGGCTGGCCGATCGGCTGCATCTGGAGCGCTTCGCGGTGACCAAGGCCGCGGCGCACGGGCAGGGCGGCACGGTGCAGTTCGCCCGCAGCGGCAAGACGCTCGAGGTGGACGCGGCCACGCCGCTGATGGACGCCGGCGAGCAGGCCGGCGTGCGGATGCCGTTCGGCTGCCGGATGGGAATCTGCCAGTCCTGCGTGGTCGGGTTGGTCGAGGGTCACGTCCGAGACCTGCGCACCGGCGACGAGTACGAGCCGGGCACCCGGGTACAGACCTGTGTGACGGCTGCGTCAGGCGACTGCGTCCTCGACGTGTGACATTTACTGGCTAGTAACCTACGGCGTCGTAGGTTACGCTAGCGTAGGTAGAGGAAGGAGGCGCCACAGATGGCAATCACAGACGTACCTGAATTCGCACATCTCACCGACGCCGACATCGAGAGCCTGGGCAACGAGCTCGACTCGATCAGGCAGGACATCGAAGACTCCCTCGGTGAGCGCGACGCGCGCTACATCCGCCGCACCATTGCGGCACAACGAGCAATCGAGGTGGCCGCCCGGCTCATGCTGGCTGCCAGCTCACGCCGGTCGGCCTGGTGGGCCGGCACCGCGACCCTCGGCGTGGCCAAGATCATCGAGAACATGGAGATCGGCCACAACGTCATGCACGGCCAGTGGGACTGGATGAACGATCCGGAGATCCACTCGTCGTCGTGGGAGTGGGACATGGGCGGTTCCTCCAAGCACTGGCGGTTCACCCACAACTTCATGCACCACAAGTACACCAACATCCTGGGCATGGACGACGATGTGGGCTACGGCCTCATCCGCGTCACCCGCGACGCGAAGTGGAAGCCGTTCAATCTCGGAAATCTGCTGTACAACACGATTCTCGCGATCGGTTTCGAGTGGGGCGTCGGCCTGCAGCACGTGGAGCTCGGCAAGATCTTCAAGGGCCGTGACAACCGCGACGACAGCAAGGTCCGGGCCCGCGAGTTCGCCGCCAAGGCCGGTGCGCAGCTCTTCAAGGACTACGTGGCCTACCCGGCCGTGACGTCGCTGTCCCCGGGCGCGACCTACATGTCGACGCTCAAGGCCAACGCGGTGGCCAACGTCATCCGCAACGTCTGGGCGAACGCCGTGATCTTCTGTGGCCACTTCCCCGACGGGGCCGAGAAGTTCACCAAGACCGACATGGCCGGCGAGTCGAAGGGGCAGTGGTACCTGCGGCAGATGCTCGGCAGCGCCAACTTCGAGAACGGTCCGGTGCTGCGATTCATGAGTGGCAACCTGTGCCACCAGATCGAGCACCACCTGTACCCCGACATCCCGAGCAATCGGCTCTACGAGATCTCGACACGGGTGCGAGCGCTCTGCGACAAGTACGACCTGCCCTACACCACCGGGTCGTTCCTGGTGCAGTACGGCAAGGCGTGGCGGACCATCGCCAAACTGTCGCTGCCCGACAAGTACCTGCGGAACACGGCCGACGATGCGCCGGAGACGCGCAGCGAGCGGATGTTCGCCGAACTCGAGCCCACGCAACGGCGGGGCCTCAAGTCGTCGATCGCCGCGGTGCGCGCCAAGCGGCGGCAGAAGAAGGCCGCCGCCCGGGCGGCCTAGTCACCTCACCCGAGACTGCGGGGAGAGCGCGATTCTTGACGGATCGCTCATCTCCCCGCAGTTTCGGCGTTTTAGGGATCGTCAGTCGGGGATGTAGTCGAAGGTGTCCGGATGGGCGCCGGTGCGGCCGTCCTCACCCTTGTCCAGGCCGGACAGCGCGTCGACATCGTCGCTGCCGAGTTCGAAGTCGAACAGCGCGAAGTTCTCCTCGATCCGCTGCGGCGTCACCGACTTCGGGAACACGATGTCGCCGCGCTGGATGTGCCACCGCAGCACCACTTGAGCCGGGGTCTTTCCCGTCCGCTCGGCGATGCCGGTGATCACCGGGTCGTCGAGCACCTGGCCCTGGGCGATCGGCGACCACGCCTCGGTGGCGATGTCGTGGCTGCGGCCGTACTCGCGGACCGTGTCGTTGGTGAAGTACGGGTGCACCTCGATCTGGTTGACCGCCGGGACGGTATCGGTCTCGCGGGCCAGCCGTTCGAGGTGGTCGACCTGGAAGTTCGACACGCCGATGCTGCGGGCGCGGCCGTCCTTCTTGAACTCCTCGAGGACCTGCCAGGTGGACACGAAGTCGCCGTCGTAGAGCGTCGGCAACGGCCAGTGGATGAGGAACAGGTCGACGTACTCGAAGCCCAGTTCGCTCAGCGTGGTGTCGAACGCGCGCCGGGCGTCGTCGGGCCGGTGGTATCCGTTGTTGAGCTTGCTGGTGACGAACACCTCGGCGCGGTCCAGCCCGGAGTTGCGGATGCCCTCGCCGACGCCGCGCTCATTCTGATACATCTCGGCGGTGTCGATGTGGCGGTAGCCGATGTCCAGCGCCGTCTTCACCGCGTCGGCGGTCTGATCCGGGTCGATCTGGTACACCCCGAAGCCGAGCTGCGGGATCCGGTTGCCGTCGTTCAGGCCGATATTGGGAACGTTGCTCAAGGTCGAGCCTCCTTTTCGATCGTGGCCCCGGGGGAGGGTGTGCCCGCTGCGGCGGCGGCGCACACCCCACGTGTCGAGCGGTTCGTCACGCCTTCCGGACCACGAGGAAGGCCTGCGGAATCGCCTCGACGCCGGATGCGGTATCGCCGTCGGGTTCGCGCTGCAGCCGGGCCACCTCGCGGAATCCGTGGCGGCCGAGCCCCACGAGGACCTCGGCGGGCCGGCGGCGGTGATACGTGAGCGCCACGGGGTGCCCCCAGGCGTCGGTGAGCTCGCGCGGACGGTCGCCCACCTGGAACGCCAGCAGCAGGTGACCACCCGGGCGGAGCACGCGGTGGAACTCGGCGAACACCCCGGGCAGCGCATCGTCGGGGATGTGGATGGTCGAGTACCACGCGCAGACACCGGCGAAGCCGGCGTCGCCGAAGTCGAGCGCGGTCATCGAACCGGTGCGGAAGTCGAGACCGGGATTGCGGCGCCGCGCCTCGCGAACCATCCCGTCGGACAGGTCGACACCCACGACGTCGCAGCCGTGCCGGGACAGGATCGCCGTCGTCGCCCCGGTGCCGCAGCCCACGTCGAGGACGTCCTGCCCGGTGCCCACCAGCGCGGCGAACGCGCCGAGCATCGCGAGTTCGAACGGCTTGTCGCCCAGATAGTCATGAAAGTGCTGCGCGTACAGCGCCGCGGTCGCGTCGTACCCGGCGCGGGTCCGCGCGAGAAAGTCTGCGCTCATGCCTCTTTGAGCGCGGCCAGCAGGCGGCGTGCGGCGGCCACCCGGTCGGCGGCCGCTCCGTGCAGGCCGTCGAGCGCGCATTCCGGGTCGGCGGGCGGTCCCATGTGCCCGCAGCCGCGCGGGCAGTCGTCGATGGCCTCGGCGAGGTCGGAGAACGCCAGCAGCACATCCTCGGGTTCGATGTGCGCCAGCCCGAACGAGCGCACGCCCGGTGTGTCGATGACCCAGCCGTCGCCGGCCAGCGGCAGGGCGACGGACTGCGTCGAGGTGTGCCTGCCCTTCCCGACCCCGCTGACCTCACCGATGGCCCGATTCGCCTCGGGCACAATGCGATTCACCAGCGTCGACTTGCCGACCCCGGAATGGCCCAGCAGCACCGTGACGTTGCCGTCCAGCAATGGCACCACAGCGTCGATGGACTCCTCTCGGCCGGCAGTGGTGACGGTCAGGTCCAGGCCGGCGAACTGTTCGGCGAACGGTTGGGCGGGGGCCAGGTCACTCTTGGTCAGGCAGAGGATCGGGTGCAGCCCGCCCGCGTACGCGGCGATGAGGGCTCGTTCGACGAATCCGGTGCGCGGTGGCGGATCGGCCAGCGCCACGACGATCAACAGCTGATCGGCGTTGGCCACCACCACCCGCTCGGTCGGGTCGGTGTCATCGGCGGTGCGGCGCAACACCGTTCGCCGCTCGCCGCGTCGCACGATGCGGGCCAGGGTGTCGGGACGTCCGGAAAGGTCGCCGACCACGTCGACGTCGTCGCCGACGACGATCGGGGTGCGGCCGAGTTCGCGCGCCCTCATCGCGGTCACCAGATGGTCCGGATCGCCGTCGAGCGCGCAGCCCCACCGGCCGCGGTCGACCGTGACCACCATCGCGGCCCGGGCGTCGGCGTGGTCCGGGCGGGTCTTGGTCCGCGGCCGTGAGCCCCGACCCGGCCGCACCCGGACGTCGGACTCGTCGTACTGGCGAGGGCTCAAGCGCCTGCCTCGGGCTCGACGGCGGTCTGCCCGGCCAGCATGCCCGACCACAGCTGCGGGAACTCCGGCAGCGTCTTGGCCGTGGTGGCGATGTTCTCGATCTCGACCCCGGGGGTGCGCACCCCGACGATGGCCCCGGCCATCGCCATCCGGTGGTCGGCGTACGAGTGCCACGTGCCGCCGTGCAGCGGTGTCGCGGTGATCACCAGACCGTCCTCGGTCTCCTCACACTGTCCGCCCAGGCCGGTGAGTTCGGTGCGCAGCGCGGCGAGCCGGTCGGTCTCATGCCCGCGCAGATGCGCGATCCCGCGCAGACGTGACACCGCTCCCGGGGCGGCCAGCGCGGCCAGCGCGGCGACCGCCGGAGCCAGTTCCCCGACGTCGTGCAGGTCGGCGTCGATCCCGTCGTAGGGCAGGCGGCCCTGCACCTCGAGGTAGGTGTCGGCCTGGCGCACCTCCGCGCCCAGCGTCTCGAGGATGCCGAGGATGGCGTCGGCGGGTTGGGTGCTCGACGCCGGCCACCCGGTCACCCGCACCGCGCCGCCGCTGACCACGGCCGCGGCCAGGAACGGCACCGCATTGGACAGGTCCGGTTCGATCATCCAGTCGCGGGTCTGGATCGGGCCGGGCCGCACGGTCCACCGCTTGGGGGTGCCGTCGTCGACCCCGACGCCGGCGTCGCGCAGCATGGCCACGGTCATCGCCACGTGCGGCGCCGAGGGCACGGATCCACCGGTGTGCACGACGGTCAAGCCGTCGCGGAACGCCGCGCCCGAGAGCATCAGCCCCGAGACGAACTGCGATGAGGCCGACGCGTCGATCTCGACGGTGCCGCCGGCCACGCCGCCGGCGCCCCGCACCGTGAACGGCAGCCCGTCGCCCTGCACGTCGACGCCCAGCGCGCGCAGTCCCGTCAGCAGCGGCGCGATCGGCCGGACCCGGGCCTGCTCGTCGCCGTCGAAGGCGACGGTCTCGGTGCCCAGCGCGGCCAGCGGCGGGACGAACCGCAGCACCGTGCCGGCCAGCCCGCAATCGACCCGGGCGCCGGCGGCCGGGGCGATGCCGCCGCTGACCCGCAATTCGGTGTCCTTGGCGTCGATGCAGTCGACCTGCACACCGAGTGTGCGCAACGCCCCGATCATCAGGTCGGTGTCGCGACTGCGCAACGCGCCACGAACGGTCGAGACACCCTGCGGGGTGGCCAGCGCGGCCAGCAGCAGCGCACGGTTGGTCTGCGATTTCGAGCCCGGCACCGTCACCGTGGCGTGCACCGGGGACGGCGTCGAGGGGGCCGGCCAATTGCTCACGGACCCATCCTGCCCTGTCCGATGTGCGCGACCAACGCCCCTGTCGGTTCGGCGTGCCACTATCGGGGTTATGTGCGGACGTTTCGCGGTGACCACCGATCCGGCCCTGCTGGCCGAGAAGATCAAGGCGATCGACGAGACCACCGTCGCGCCGAACGAGGGCGGCCCGAACTACAACGTCGCTCCGACCACCACCATCACCACCCTGGTCACCCGGCACAGCGAACCCGACGACGACGCGACGCGCCGGCTGCGGTCCATGCGCTGGGGCCTGATCCCGCCGTGGGTCAAGAGCACCGAGGACGGCAGCCCGGACAGCAAGGGCCCGTTGCTGATCAACGCGCGCGCCGAGAAGGTCACCACCTCCCCGGCGTTCCGCAGTTCCGCGGCCAAGAAGCGCTGCCTGGTGCCGATGGACGGCTGGTACGAGTGGCGGCCCAACCCGTCGGGCACGTCGGGCAAGAAGGCCGCCAAGACCCCGTTCTACATGTACGGCGCCGACGGGGAGCCGCTGTTCATGGCCGGTCTGTGGACCACGTGGCGGCCGAAGGAGGCGCCTAAGGACGCGCCGCCGTTGGTGAGCTGCACGATCATCACCACCGACGCCGCGGGGCCGCTCGCCGACATCCACGACCGCATGCCGCTGACCATCAGCCGTGACGACTGGGATCGCTGGCTGGACCCGGACGCACCGATCGACGAGGGGCTGCTGCGCGGGCACGGCGACCTCGACCGCATCGAGGTGCGCGAGGTGTCCCGGCTGGTCAACAGCATCCGCAACAACGGGCCCGAGCTCATCTCCCCCGCCGAGCCGGAGCCCGAACAGGCCACGCTGCTGTGAGCGATCCGGTCGGCCCACTGCACTCCGGCCTTGTCGTCGACGCGCTCGGCGCCGATCTGCGCTCGGCGGGTTACACCACCGACGGGGTGGTCGGCCTGTTGGGCGCCGACGCCGACGCCGCGTTCAGCCGGGGACTGTGGTGGGCGGCGCTGCGGGCCACCGACCGGGCGGCGCCGGAACGGGAGCGCCTGGCCGTGCTGATCCGGCTGTTCCTGCTCGGCGCCGACGAAGCGGCCGAGCGGGCCACCCGTGCGATGCCCGGCGCGGGGCTCGACGCGCTGGTGGCCAACGGGGTGCTCGAGAAGCGTCCCGACGGCACCGTCCGCGCCGCACTGGACATCCGCCCGCACAGCGACGGGGCCCGCGACTTCCTGGTGGTGTCGGATCAGGATGCGGCGCTGCGGTCCGGCCCGGTGCGCCACGACCACGTGCTGGGCATCGGCGGCGCCTCGGTGTCGCTGGCCCGCGCGGTGGTCCGCAGCCCGGTCGAGCGGGCGCTCGACCTCGGCACCGGCTGCGGCATTCAGGCGCTGCACCTCGATGCCCACTGCGCACAGATCGTGGCCACCGACGTCAACGAGCGGGCGCTCGCGCTGGCCGGGGCGACCGCACGGCTCAACGGCATGTCGTGGGATCTGCGCGGCGGCAGCCTGTTCGAACCGGTCGCCGGTGAACGGTTCGACCTGATCGTGTCCAATCCGCCGTTCGTGGTGGGCGCCGGCGCCCGCGACTACATCTACCGGGATTCCGGCATGGCCGGGGATGCGTTGTCCCAGAGCCTGATCGAACAGGTCGGTGCACACCTGGCACCCGGTGGTACGGCGCAGATCATGGCCAACTGGATCGTCCGCGAGGGCGAGGACTGGCGGACGCGTGTCCGGGGCTGGCTGGCCGGCACCGGCGTGCACGCCTGGGTGGTGCAACGCGAGTACGCCGACCCGGTCAACTATGTGTCGCTGTGGACCTCGGATGCGGGGGAGCCGCCGCAGGAGGCCGCGGTGCGCGGCGGTCAGTGGCTGGACTGGTTCGCCGACGAGGGCATCGCCGGGGTCGGGATGGGCATGATCGTGTTGCGCGCGCCGCGGCCGGGCGAGTGCCGGCCGCCCGAGCAGGTGCTCGAGGAGATCACCGGCGCCGACGAGGCGCTGACCGGCCCCGAGGTGGACGCGTTCTTCGCCCGCCGGGAGTACCTGCACGACACCTCCGACGAACAACTGCTGGCCACCCGCCTGTCGACGGCGCCGGTGTTCCTCGAGGAACAGTCGCTGCCCGGTCCGGACGGCTGGCAGACCGTGGGTGCGGCGGTGCGCCGCCCCGGTGGCCCGGGCGCGGTGCTCGGTGTCGACGAGGTGTCGCGCGCGCTGTTGGCGGGTTGTCGCGGTGAGGCGCCGCTCGGTGCGCTGATCGCGTTGCTGGCCGCGCACCACGGCGTGGACGCCGATGCGTTGGCCACCGCGGCACTGCCGGTGGTGCGCGAGGCGATCGGTCGCGGAATCCTCTACGAGGCCGAGTAGCCCGGCGGGTTGGCCGAGTCGACCCAGAAGTCCACCCCGAGGTCGGAACCCGGAACGCAGTCGTACACCGACAGGTCCGTGACACCGGACTCCAACAGCACGTCCTCGCACAGCAGCGTGTGGCCGGTGTAGGTCGACGGTTTGGTCAGCACGGCGTACGCGGCGTCCGAGTACACCTCCGGTTTGCGTGAGCGCGCCATCGACTCGTCCCCACCGAGCAGGTTCTGCACCGCGGCGGTCGCGACCATCGTGCGCGGCCACAGCGTGTTCGACGCGATGCCGGCCTCCCGCATCTCCTCGGCGACGCCCAACGCGCACAACGTCATTCCGAATTTGGCCATCATGTACGGCGTGGGCCGCAGCCACTGGGACTCGAGCAGGATGGGCGGCGACAGCGTCAGCACGTGCGGGTTCTCGCGGCCCTTCATGTGCGGCAGGCAGGCCTGGGTGACGGCGTAGGTGCCGCGTACCTGGATGCCGTTCATCAGGTCGAAGCGTTTGAGCGGGACGTCCTCGATGGACCCGAGGTTGATCGCCGAGGCGTTGTTGACGCACATGTCGATCCCGCCGAACTGTTCGACGGTCTTGGCCACCGCGGCGGTCACCGAGTCGCCGTCGCGGATGTCGCCGACGATCGGCAGCGCCTGACCGCCGGCCGCCTCGATCTCCTCGGCCGCGGTGTAGATCGTGCCGGGCAGCTTGGGATGCGGTTCGGCGGTCTTGGCCACCAGCGCGATGTTCGCGCCGTCGGCGGCGACGCGTTTGGCGATGGCCAACCCGATTCCGCGGCTGGCGCCTGAGATGAACATGGTCTTCCCGGACAGGGGTGTGTCTGCCATGGGGGCCAGCCTAGGTGGCCCTGATCTCGGCGGTCACCGCATCGGCGAGCCGGATCAGGTCTGCGGGGGCAACGGCGATCTCGAGTCCCCGCTTCCCGGCGCTGCACAGCACCCGCTCCCATCGCTGGGCCGAGGCGTCGACCACCGTGGGCAGGCGTTTGCGCTGCCCGAGTGGGGAAATCCCGCCGAGGACGTAACCGGTCGACCGTTCGGCGGCGGCGCGATCGGCCATTACCGCCTTCGCGGCGCCGAGCGCGGTGGCCGCGGCCTTCAGCGACAGCTTGGCCGGCACGGGCAGCACCGCCACCGCCAGCCCGGCAGGCAGCGCGATGACCAGCGTCTTGAACACTTGATCGGCGACGACGCCGGCGCGGTCGGCGAGTTCGTGCACGGCCTCCTCGCCGTAGGACCCGGCGCGCGGATCGTGCTGGTAGGCGAGCACCTCGTGCTCGACGCCGGCGGCGACGAGTGCCGCGATCGCCGGTGTTGCCGCACGCGCCATGCGCTCAAGCTTAGGAAGCGGTGGGCGCGAGAGACGCCGGTGGGCGGGAACAACCCCGCGCTCCGGTGCTGTTGTCAGTGACGACTCCGGTGGTGTGGACACGCTGCCGGGATCGTGTCGGCCACAGCCTCTAGGATCGAGCGGAAGGGGAACCCCCAGTGCCAACGGCCTGCCTTGAACGTCCCGTGGACGTACCTGGACTGTTCGGCGGCGCCGCTACAGAAGGGACGGTGTCGACCACGATGACCGACATCGACGACTCGGCGACCCAGCGGGACGAGACCGACGCCGAGCTCACCGCGCGCTTCGAACGCGACGCGATTCCACTGCTCGACCAGCTCTACGGTGGTGCGCTGCGCATGACGCGCAATCCGGCCGACGCCGAAGACCTGTTGCAGGAAACGATGGTGAAGGCCTACGCGGGCTTCCGGTCGTTCCGGGAGGGCACCAACCTCAAGGCGTGGCTGTACCGGATCCTGACCAACACCTACATCAACAGCTACCGCAAGAAGCAGCGGCAGCCGTCGGAGTACCCGACCGACGAGATCACCGACTGGCAGCTGGCGTCCAACGCCGAGCACTCCTCGACGGGGCTGCGCTCGGCCGAGGTCGAGGCGCTCGAGGCGTTGCCCGACACCGAGATCAAGGCTGCGCTGCAGGCTCTGCCGGAGGAATTCCGGATGGCGGTCTACTACGCCGACGTCGAGGGATTCCCGTACAAGGAGATCGCCGAGATCATGGATACGCCGATCGGGACTGTCATGTCCCGGCTGCACCGTGGCCGCAAGCAACTGCGCGAGCTACTGGCAGATGTCGCCCGAGACCGTGGGTTCATTCGCGGTGAAATGCCCGAGGAGGTGTCGTCGTGAGCGACGAAGAGAGGTGGACCCCGCCGGTCGGACCGGTCGACCCGGAACATCCGGAGTGCGCGGCCGTGATCGCGGAGGTCTGGACGCTGCTCGACGGGGAATGCACCCCCGAGACGCGGGACAAGCTCAAGCATCACCTCGAGGAATGCCCCGCATGCCTGCGCCACTACGGGGTCGAGGAGCGCGTGAAGCGGCTGATCGCCACCAAGTGCAGCGGTGAGAAGGCGCCGGATCGGTTGCGTGAGCGGCTGCGCATCGAGATCAGCCGCACCACGATCATCCGGGGGTAGGACCGCCGGCGCGGCGGCCCCGGACACTACTCAGGCGTTGGGCCGCTTGCCGTGGTTGGCCTTCGAGTGCTTGCGGTCACGCTTCTTACGGCCACGCTTGGCCATGGGATTCCTCCGTTCGTCGGTGCTGTCGTCCCATTGTCTCATGGCGCGACGACACCTTTTCCGCACCGCTGACGTCCACGCTGGCACCTCACCACCGCGGCGTGTGGTTCGATAGACCCCGAAGGCAGCCGCCGAGACGTGAGTGGGGTGAAGATGGCCGAGGACGTTCGCGCCGAAATCGTGGCCAGTGTGCTCGAGGTCGTGGTTCACGAGGGCGATCAGATCGGCGAGGGGGACACCCTGGTGCTGCTGGAGTCGATGAAGATGGAGATCCCGGTGCTGGCCGAGGTGGCGGGCACGGTGACCAAGGTCAACGTCGCCGAGGGCGATGTCATCCAGGCCGGCGATCTGATCGCGGTGATCTCCTGACCGCGGCCGCGCTCGCGTCCTCTCACCTCTCCCTCTTCTAGGCGTTCATGTCGACACTCGGTGATCTGCTCGCCGAGCACACGGTCCTGCCCGGCAATGCCGTCGACCACCTGCACGCGGTGGTCGGCGAATGGCAGCTGCTCGCCGATCTGTCCTTCGCCGACTATCTGATGTGGGTCCGCCGCGACGACGGCGTGCTGGTGTGCGTCGCGCAGGTGCGGCCCAACACCGCGCCGACGGTGCTGCTCGCCGACGCAGTGGGGACCACCGCGATACCCGAGACCATGCCGCTGGTCGGCGCGACGTTCGCGTCGGGCACGATCGGCCGCGAGGGACCCACCGCGCACCACGATTCGCCCGGGCTGAACGTCGAGGCCGTGCCGGTGCGCTACGGCGACCGGGTGGTGGCCGTCCTCACCCATCAGACCGCGCTGGCGGCGCGGCGGACGGCGAGTCCGCTGGAGAACGCGTACCTCGACTGTGCGGGTGATCTGCTGCTGATGCTCTCGGAGGGCACGTTCCCGAACGTCGGGGACCTGGCGATGTCCCGGTCGAGTCCCCGCGTGGGCGACGGGTTCATCCGCCTCGACGGCTCCGGTGACGTCGTGTTCGCCAGCCCCAACGCGATCTCGGCCTACCACCGCATGGGCCTGACCGCCGAGCTCGAGGGGCACAACCTGGTGGCCGTGACCCGTCCGTTGATCTCGGATCCGTTCGAGGCCCAGGAGCTGGCCACCCACGTCCGCGACTCGCTGGCCGGTGGGTCCAGCATGCGTATGGAGGTCGACGCCGGCGGCGCCGCGGTGCTGCTGCGCACGCTGCCACTGGTGGTGCACGGTGCGGCCGTGGGCGCGGCGGTGCTGATCCGCGACGTCACCGAGGTCAAGCGGCGCGACCGCGCGCTGCTGAGCAAGGACGCCACGATCCGCGAGATCCACCACCGGGTGAAGAACAACCTGCAGACGGTGGCGGCGCTGCTGCGACTGCAGGCACGGCGCACCAACAACGCCGAGGGCCGCGAGGCCCTGATGGAGTCCGTGCGGCGGGTGTCCTCGATCGCTCAGGTGCACGATGCGCTGTCGATGTCGGTCGACGAGGAGGTCAACCTCGACGAGGTGGTCGACCGCATCCTGCCGATCATGAACGACGTGGCCAGTGTCGGACCGCCCATCCGGATCAAGCGGGAAGGTGACCTCGGTGTGCTCGACGCCGACCGGGCTACCGCGCTGATCATGGTGATCACCGAGTTGGTGCAGAACGCGATCGAGCACGCCTTCGACGCCAAGACCGCACAGGGCAGCGTCACCATCCGCGCCGAGCGTTCCGCGCGCTGGCTCGATGTCGTCGTGCACGACGACGGACGCGGCATGCCGGCCGGGTTCAGCCTGGAGAAGTCCGACCGGCTGGGGTTGCAGATCGTGCGGACGCTGGTCTCGGCCGAGCTGGACGGATCACTCGGCATGCACGATGTGCCCAGCGGCGGAACCGATGTGGTGCTGCGGGTGCCGATCGGACGCCGCACTCGCGCCCCGCAATAACGCCGGCCTGCAACGGATTACACGTCCACACCAGTGACGGCCCCGGCTTTCGCCGGGGCCGTCACTGGTGAAATCGTCGGGCTGATCAGACTCCGGTGCGAGCCTTGGTGCGGGCGTTGCGACGCTTGAGGGCGCGACGCTCGTCCTCGCTCATGCCGCCCCACACACCCGCGTCCTGGCCGGACTCGAGCGCCCAGCTCAGGCACTCGGTGGTGACGGGGCAGCGGTTGCAGACCAGCTTCGCGTCAGCGATCTGCGCGAGCGCGGGCCCGCTGTTCCCCACGGGGAAGAACAGCTCCGGGTCCTCGTCGCGGCAGACGGCCTTATGGCGCCAATCCATTTGATGTAACTCCTCACTATGTGCGCAGCAGGGCGCACGAGCTTTTCTTCGGCTGTTAACGCGTGCGCACGAATTGTTTCTGCGCTGTTGCATCCGATGCTTTCACAGGCTCGACGGATGTCAAGGGAAGCGCGTTAACACGTGGGCAATGTCACTGCGGAACCGCGTTAGGGGTCCGCTTACCCGTTTGTACTACACTCAACACACTTACGCTCAAAATAATTCGGCCGAATGTGTCGCCGCACGTCAGAGCGATTTCGGCGGCGGGGCGACCACGCCCAGAGCGTCCGGCACCGAGGTGAACGTCATGGTTTCGCGCCGCCCGATGTAATCCCCGTCGATCTGGCAGGCGACCGGTGCCTCGGCGGTGATCCGCACCCACGGCAGGTCGTCGTCGCGGACGAGATGGCGGGCGGCGGGATTGGGTTCGCGGGCGAACATCTGCCGGGCCAGCAAGAGGTTCGCCCAGGCGTTCATGCTCGTGGTGGCGAAGACGCCGAGGCCCGTTTCGAACGTGGTGCCGGGGTTGGTCCAGATGGGCCGCCGGTTGGCGTAGGTCCACGGGCTGGAGTTCGACACGAACGCGAAGTGCACGCCGCCGAGCGCATCGCGGTCGGGCAGGTGCAGCGTGAGCGTGGGTTCCTTGCGGACGCTGGCGAGCATCTCGCGGACCGCCACCCGGATGTAGCGCGAGGACGTCACCTTGCGGCCCTTGGCGCGCTGGGCCTCCACGGCCGCCACGACGTCACCGTCGACGCCCATGCCCGCGGTGAACACCCCCCAGCGCTCACCGCAGTCCATCAGCCCGATCCGCCGGCAGGTTCCCCGGCGCCGGTAGTCCCCGAGCAGGTCGACCAGCTGATTGGTGGCCTCGATCGGGTCGGCGCTGATGCCCAGTGCGCGGGCGAAGACGTTGGCCGAGCCGCCGGGGACGACGCCGACCGCGGGGGCGCCGGCGTCGCGTCCGCATTCGGTGAGCACGCCGTTGACCACCTCGTTCACGGTGCCGTCCCCGCCGTGCACGATCAGCACGTCGACGCCGTCGCGGGCCGCCTCGCGGGCGATCTCGACGGCATGACCGCGGTGGTCGGTGTGGGCGATGGTCAGCTCGACCCGGCTCTCCAGCGCGTGAGCCAGCAGGTCGCGGCCTGCCGCGGTGGTCGACGTGGCGTTCGGGTTGACGATCAGCACGGCACGCACGAGGCAAGAGCCTAACGGCGAACCTCTAGGCTCGACGGCGTGACCGTATCCGCGCCGCCGTCCGTGCGCCGAGCCGCCGTCCTGGTGCTGGCAGAAGGCGCCGCCGGGCTGGTGGCCGCCGTGGTGTTCGTGGTGCGGGGGTTCCTCGGCGCCGATCAGCACATCGTCAACGGGTTCGGCAACGCGGCGTGGTTCGCGATCGTCTTCGGCGGGGTGTTCGCCGCGGGCTGGGCGCTGTGGACGGGCCGGCGGTGGGGCCGCGGCCTCGCGGTGTTCACGCAACTGCTGTTGCTGCCGGTGACCTACTACGTCGCCGTCGGATCCCACCAGTGGTTCTACGGCATCCCGGTCGCCGTCGTGGCGCTGACCGCGCTGGCGCTGCTGTTCAGCCCGTCGACGATGCAGTGGGTCGGTGGTCAGGACCCGGCCAGCGCCGACAATTCGGGACCCGACACCCGGTAGGTGATCCAGTCGGTCTGCGGTGTCCCGCCGACGCCGTCGTAGAGCGCGATCGCGTCGACGTTCCAGTCCAGCACCGCCCACGACAACCGGCTGTACCCGTTGTCGACGCATTCGCGGGCCAGCGTGGACAGCAGCCGGCGCGCCAACCCGCGGCGGCGGAACTGCGGCCGCACGAAGAGGTCCTCCAGGTAGATCCCGGCGACGCCGTCCCAGGTGGAGAAGTTGTAGAACCACAGCGCCCCCGCGGCGGGTCGGCCGTCGACCTCGACGAGGTGCCCGTTGACCACCGGCCGGTCACCGAAAAGCGCATTCCGCAACTGACTTTCGGTCAGGCGGCACTCGGCGGCGGCGTGTTCGAACTCGGCGAGCTCGTGCACCATCGCGGTGAGTTCGGCCTCGTCTCCGGGAGTCACCCGGCGGATCTCGACGGTCACGGTGTTACCCCCAGTGCGGACAGGATAGTGGTGAATTTCGTTGTGGTCTCGTCGAGTTCGTCGTCGGGGTCCGATTCGGCGACGATGCCGCCGCCGGAGCGCGCCTGGGCGGTGCGCCGGTCGGCGGCCAGTTGTGCGCACCGGATGGACACCACCCAGCGGCCGTCGCCGGCGGCGTCGCACCATCCCACCGCGCCCGCGTAGAAGCCGCGGTCGCCCTCGAGTCGGTCGATGAGCGCGGCGGCGTCGGCGGTGGGCACCCCGCCGACCGCGGGCGTCGGGTGCAGCGCGACCGCGAGATCCAGTGCGGTGGTGGTGGTGTCGCGCAGCCGGCCGGTGATCGGGGTGCTGAGGTGCCACACCGCGGAGGTCGCGCTGAGTTCGGGTTCGGGAGCGATCCGGACGTCGACGCACAGCGGGTCGAGCGCTCGGCGCATCTCGTCGATGACGACGGCGTGTTCGTGCCGGTTCTTCGCCGATGCGGCGAGCGCCGCGCCGCTGCCCGCATCGGCGGCCGGATCGGTGAACCGCGGTGCCGAACCGGCGAACGGCCGGCAGGTCACCACGTCGCCGCGGCGGGCCACCAGGAGTTCGGGGCTCGCGCCCACCAGCGCGGCGCCGCGGTAGCGCGCGCCCGCGGCGCTCAGGTCCGCCAGGTAGGAGTTCGCGCCGGCGTCGTCGTCGACCAGCCGGCGCAGCACCCCGACCGGGTCGATCGCCCCGTCGGCGGTGAGCTGCAGGGCCCGGGCGAGCACGACCTTGTGCAGGGCGGTGCCCGGTTCGTTGAGGAGGCGTACCGCCTCGGCCACCCGGTCCCGGTGTTCGGCAGGGGGCGGCACGAACGCCGCGATCCGCACGCTCGGCAGCGGCACCGCCGGCCAGGGCGGCAGCACGTCGGGGAAGGCGATCGACTCCGGCCGGAACAGCGCCGTCGGCGCCGACAGGTCGAACGGGAGCGCGCCGACGACGACCGGGGTCCGGCGCGAGGCCAGCGCGGCCTGCGCGTCGGCCAGCGCGGGGTAGGCGGTGTGCACGCCGTGGGCGATCACCGCACCAGCCGGGCCGGTGAGGACGAACGTCGGCTCGGGGTCGGGGACGCCTGCCGTCACGTCGGCGCGCACGAATGCGGGTATCCGGTCAGCGCCAGCGCACTGATCTGGCGCACCCCGTGCTCCCATCCGCACACCGCGATGGACGCCGCGACCATGGCGAACCGGATGCCGTCGGACAGCGGCAACTCGACCCAGCGGCTGAGCACGGCGCGGGAGAAGTGGCCGTGGCCGACGAAGATGACGTCGCGGGTCTCGAGATGGCCGAGCGCCAGCTCGACGGCGCGGTCGGCGCGGGCGCTGACCTGCCCCACCGATTCCCCGCCCGGGGCGCCGTGTGTCCAGATCAGCCAGCCGGGGTCGGATTCGCGGATCTCGGGGGTGGTGCGGCCCTCGTAGTCGCCGTAGTCCCATTCGACGAGCACATCGGATTCCTCGTCGACGGTCAGGCCGGCCAGCTTCGCGGTGTCCAGCGCGCGGCGGCGCGGACTGCTGATCACCAGCGGGTTGTCCAGAACCAGCCGGCTCAGCGCGTCGGCGGTCTGCGTGGCCTGTTCGCGGCCGGTCTCGGTGAGGTCGAGGTCGGTGCGGCTGGTGTGGCGGCCCGAGCGCGACCATTCGGTCTCGCCGTGCCGGATCAGCAACAGTCGATGGTCGGTCTGGCCCACGTTCACCGATTCTGCCGCACGCCGCTGTGCCGGGCGGGTGTGCGTGTCAGGATGGCACGTGTGACGCGGGTACTTGCGGTCGCCAATCAAAAGGGTGGGGTCGCCAAGACGACGACGGTGGCGTCGTTGGGCGCGGCGATGGCGGAGAACGGCAAGCGGGTGCTGCTCGTCGATCTCGACCCGCAGGGGTCGTTGACGTTCTCGCTGGGCCACGACCCCGACAAGCTGCCGGTCTCGGTGCACGAGGTGTTGCTGGGGGAGGTGGAACCCGATGCCGCCCTGGTCGACACGCCGGAGGGGATGTGGCTGCTGCCGGCCAACATCGACCTGGCGGGCGCGGAGGCGATGCTGCTGATGCGCGCTGGGCGCGAACACGCGCTCAAGCGGGCGCTGGGCAAGCTGGCCGGCACCGTCGACCCGTTCGACGTGGTGATCATCGACTGCCCACCGTCGCTGGGGGTGCTCACCCTCAACGGGCTGACCGCCGCCGACGAGGTGATCGTGCCCCTGCAGTGCGAGACGCTGGCGCACCGCGGGGTGGGGCAGTTCATGCGGACGGTGTCCGACGTCCAGCAGATCACCAACCCGGACCTGAGGTTGCTCGGCGCGCTGCCCACCCTCTACGACTCGCGCACCACGCACAGCCGCGACGTGCTGTTCGACGTCGTCGACCGCTACGAGTTGCCGGTGCTGGCGCCGCCGATCCCGCGGACGGTGCGCTTCGCAGAGGCCAGCGCGTCGGGGTCGTCGGTGCTGGCCGGCCGCAAGAACAAGGGTGCGCAGGCCTACCGGGAACTGGCCGAGGCGCTGCTGCGGCACTGGAAGAGCGGGAAGGCGATGGCCACGTTCACCCCGGAAGTCGGTTAGTCCGGGCCGCTCACCCGCCGCCCACCGCCACCAGTTCGCCGCCGCGCTGTTCGAGGATCACCTCGCCGGCGACGGCGGGGACCACCGCGTCCTGCAACGGCGGTCGGGGCAGCGCGATGTGGCGCTCGCCGGTACCCGTTTCGGGATCGAAGACGTCGTAGCCGTCGGTGACCGGCACCAGCAGCCGGTCGGCCATCTCGGTGGCCGGCCCGACGGGACGGTGACCGCCCGACGGCGTGACCGTGTACTTGTACCGCAGCCCGGCCGCCTCGAACACCATCACCGCGTCGCCGCTCCACCAGGTCACCAGGTCACCGGCGCGCGAGGCGGTGGCCGCGGGCGAGGCAGGCGCGTTGACCAGTGTGCTGGCCACCGTGGTCCCGGTCTCGTCGATGACGTTGACCGTGGGCTGCGGCGTCGGCAGGTAGACCGCCGTCGTCGTGTCGGACACGGCGATGACGCGGGCGTCGGAATCCGCGGCCACCCCCGGCAGCTCGACGATCTTGATGTCGGGCGTGTCCTCCTCATCGGACGGCCGCAGCAGGGTGAGGCGCAACTCGGGTTCGTTCGGGCAGGCCTCGAGCACCGATACGGCGGTCGAACTCGCGGCGGCCGAGGTCAGCCGGCACAGCGGGGCGGCGGGCACGTCCGGTTTGATGCGCGCGTCGAGTGCGCCGTAGCTGAGCATGCGCACCATGTCGGAGCGCCACAGCTCGAGCCGCGTCGGACCGGCCGACAGCACGGTGGTGCCGTCGGCGGACAGCGTGACCTGCGGGTCGGCGTAGGCGGTACGGGCGTTGCCGCGTTTGCCGGTCCGGCCGTTGATGGTCATGACCTGCCCGCAGCCGCGGCTGTCGGGGTAAACGGCGACCGCATAGTGGTACACCGACGTCACGCCGCACAGGTCGACGTCACGGGTGTAGCTCCACAGCGTCGCGCCGGTCGCCGGGTCGCGGCCCTCGACCGTGCGGCCGTCGCCGACGGCGACGGCGCCGCCCACGACGACAGGCCGGGTGGTTTTCGGGCTCGCGGCGCTCCACAACTGGCGCAGGGCCGCGGGCACCGCGGTGGCGGCGGGCGGATCGGGCACCGCGGTCTGGGCGGGCCGGCTGATCGTGGCCCTGGCGTCGCTCGTCCACCACACCAGGCCCGCGACCACCGCGAGCACGGCCACGATCGAGACGGCGGCCAGTACGTCGCCGCGGGTGCGGCGTTCGGGTGGGACCACTGGAGGCCGGCGAGTGGTCAGCTGGTGGCGGTGGCGGCCTTGCGCGGGCGGCGGCGCCGCCGCCGGCGAGCCGTCGACTCACCGGTGGGCGCGTCGTCGCCGTCCTCGGTGACCGGCGGCTGGGCGTCGGCCGTGGCGTCGGCGTGCCCGCTGACGGGCTGGCCGCCGCGGGTGCGACGACGGCTGCGGGTGCGGGTGCGGGCCGGCTTGTCGGCCGGGTCGCGCTCCTCGCGCTTGGCCGTCGACTTGACCCGGGACGGGCCGACGTTGCCGGTGGCGTCGGTGGGGATGCCGAGTTCGGTGTACAGGTGCGGTGAGCTCGAGTACGTCTCGGCCGGGTCGGGGCACTTCAGGCCGAGCGCCTTGTCGATCATCTCCCAGCGGGCCAGCTCGTCCCAGTCGACCAGGGTGACCGCCACACCGGTGCGCCCGGCGCGGCCGGTGCGGCCGATGCGGTGCACGTAGGTCTTCTCGTCTTCCGGGCACTGGTAGTTGATGACATGCGTGACGTCGTCGATGTCGATGCCGCGGGCGGCGACGTCGGTGGCGACCAGCACGTCGATGTCACCGGAGCGGAACGACTTGAGCGACTTCTCGCGGGCGATCTGCCCCAGGTCGCCGTGGACCGCGCCGACCTTGAAGCCGCGCTCGGACAGTTCGTCGGCGACCTTCTGCGCGGTGCGCTTGGTGCGGGTGAAGATCATCGTGGCGCCGCGGCCGTCGGCCTGCAGAATGCGGGTGACCAGCTCGACCTTGTCGAGGGCGTGTGCGCGATAGGCGAACTGCTCGGTGGTGTCGTGCGTGGCGGTGGCGTTCGGCGCCTCCGCGCGGATGTGCGTCGGCTGGTTCATGAACGTGCGGGCCAGCGTGATGATCGGGTCCGGCATGGTCGCCGAGAACAGCATCGACTGCCGGGTGTCCGGCGTCTGCCGCAGGATCCGCTCGATGTCGGGCAGGAAGCCCAGGTCGAGCATCTCGTCGGCCTCGTCGAGCACCAGCACCGACAGGCCGCCGAGCTGCAGGTGGCCCTGCTGGGCGAGGTCGAGCAGGCGGCCGGGGGTGCCGACCACGACGTCGGCGCCCCGGCGCAGCGCCTCGATCTGGGGTTCGTAGGGGCGTCCGCCGTAGATGGAGACCACCGACAGCTTGCGGTCACCGGCCGTGAGGTACTTCGCGGCGGCCTCGAGGTCGCCGTGCACCTGCATGCAGAGCTCGCGGGTCGGCACCACGACCAGGGCCCGCGGAATCCCGGTCAGGGCTTTGTCCTCGTCGGTGGCGACACGGTGCAGCAGCGGCACGCCGAACGCGTAGGTCTTGCCCATACCGGTGCGGGCCTGGCCGATGAGGTCTTCGCCGTCGAGGGCCAGCGGAAGGGTCAGTTCCTGGATCGCGAAGGGTTCGTGGATGCCGGCCTCGTCGAGCGCGCGGACGATCTCGTCGCGAACGCCCAGGCTGGCGAAGGTGATGGTGGCAGGTGTGATTAGAGGTGTCATGCGGGAAAACGTGGCCTTTCATGGTCAGACATCGTGTTTTCACGCGCACACGAGTCTGACGATGAAGCGGCTTCGTCGCCCGAAGGGCGGTGCCGATCCGCTGGGCCCTGCGCTGTCGGAGGCGGGCCAACTGCGTGCACGCACATTTCTTCGGAGGCGGCCCGGTCTCTTCTGAGCCCTCTTCTCTGCCGCCGCCTGCTGCCATGATACCCCGGGCCGCTTTGCCGGCGGGGCACGGCGGCTCGCGGCGTTTAGAGTTGGGCCATGAATTCGACGCAGCCTGCCGCCGCCGGAGAGCAGACGGCGCCGCCGTCCGACGCAGGTCTGTCGCCTGATCATCCCGGTGTCGACGAGCTGTTCGCACTGCTGGCCTACGGCGAGGTCGCGGCCTTCTACCGGCTCACCGAGGAAGCCCGGATGGCGCCCAATCTGCGCGGGCGGATCAACATGGCCAGCATGGCGGCCGCGGAGATGAACCACTACGAGCTGCTGCGCGACGCCCTCGAACGCCGGGGGGTGGACGTGGTGCCCGCGATGACCCGCTACGCGTCGGCCCTGGAGAATTACCACCGCCTCACCACGCCGAGCACATGGCTCGAGGCGCTGGTCAAGACCTACATCGGTGATGCGCTGGCCGCCGACTTCTACTCCGAGATCGCCGCGTCGCTGCCCGAGGAGGTGGCCGCGGTGGTGCGCGGGGTGCTGGCCGAGACCGGGCACTCGCAGTTCGTCGTCGCGGAGGTGCGGAGCGCGGTGACCGCCAGCGACCGGCAGCGCCACCGGTTGGCGCTGTGGTCGCGGCGGCTGCTCGGCGAGGCCATCACGCAGGCGCAGTACGTGCTGGCCGACCACGACGAGCTGGTCGATCTGGTGATGTCCGGCGGTGAGGGCCTGACGCAGATGGCGGAGTTCTTCGACCGGCTGCAGCGCACCCACCAGGCGCGCATGCAGGAGCTCGGCCTGGCCTGAGCGCTACTGCGTGCAGGTCGCGATCATCGAATTGTTGTTCTGCGCGACCAGCGTGGTGCCTGCCGCATCGGTGACCGAGCAGTTGAGCTGGCTACCGACGCTCGTCGCGGTCACCGACTTGAGCTCGACCCCGGGGTCGAGCACGACGGTCTTCGACCAGGGCAGCGCGACATTGACCTCGGTCTGCAGGGCACCCTGCCGGTCGGTGTAGATCACCGTGACCAGGTCGATCAGCGGCCGGTTGCCCGTCACCTGGTAGGTGATGGTGCGCGGGTCGGCCGCCGGTGGCGGCGGCGGGGCGGCCGCGCCGGGCGCCGGATCGACCGGAGGTGCCGCGCTGGGTTCCGGCGCGGGCGCCGGGGCGGACGGCGTCACCGTGGTGATCGTCTCGGGCGACAGCGACGGGGGCGGCGGGAGTAGCGGCGCGGCCGCATCCTGCCGCGGGGCCGCGGTGGCCGGGGGTTGGCTCTGGGCCGGCGAGGCGACGGTGGCCGACACCGATCCGCTGTCTCCGCCGCCGAGGATCGCGACCGTGAAGAGCACCGCGATGAGCAGCGTCGCGCCGGCCACGCCGGCCACCCACAGCCACCGGCGGTCCAGCGCCACGGCGTAGGACTCGTACTCGACGTAGGCGTCGTAGTCCTCGTCGTAGGGGTGGTCGTCACCGTCGCCAAGTCGGTCACCGGTGGTGTCATGGCCGTCATGGCCGCCATACGCGTGATAGCCGCGGTCGTCGCGGTGCTGGTGTCTGCGCGACCGCCGGCTGCCGTATCCCGCGGCGTCGGCGGACAGGCGGTCCAGGGGTTCGGTCCGCTCCGACGAGGACGGCGAATAGGGCGTATAAGGCCTGGTCATGACGGCTTTCGGGTCGACTACGGCGGTCCGGTTCCGATGCTAGCGGGGCCAATGTGACAGATGAGGTTCGGCGAGCGCGCAATTCGATCACGGTCCGGCGTCGGTTCGATCGCCGGCCGTGACGGCGGAGTGACCGGTTCGGCGGCCGGCTTCGCGCAGCGCGTAACGACCGCGGCGGCGCGCCGGGCCCCGCTTCCACTAGCCTTTCGGGCGACGGGCCGGCACGGCCCCAGCGACGGTACGAAGGGAAGTGTTCAGCGTGGAGGTCAAGATCGGTGTCATGGACAGCCCGCGCGAGCTGGTCCTCAACAGCGCACAGACCCCCGGTGAGGTCGAGAAGCAGGTGACCGACGCCCTGTCGGCGGGTTCGGGCGTCCTGGCGCTGACCGACGACAAGGGCCGCCGGTTCCTGGTGCAGACGACCCGGATCGCCTACGTCGAGATCGGCGCCGCCGACGTGCGCCGGGTCGGTTTCGGTGTGGTGGGCGCGGAGGCCGTCAAGAACGCGTGAGCGGCACGTGGGACAGCCCGCCCCACGCGAACTGCACTGTGCCGTCGACCGCGTCGTCCTTGGAGATGGGGCGGTCGGCGTGCAGCCAGTAGCGGGCACAGTCGACGCTGATGGCCACCAGACCGACCGCGATCATCCGGGCCCGGTGAGCCTCCAGCCCTGAATCACGGCTGATCAGGTCGAAGACCGCATCCGTGCAGGCCTCGGTGGCGACCTTCACCGCGGCGGCGACCTGCGGCTCGGTGGTGTAGTCGTTCTCGAAGATCAGCCGGTAACCCTGGCTGTCGTGCTCGATGAAGTCGAAGAACGCCTGCACGGCCGCGCGCAGCCGCTGACGGTTGTCGGTGGTGGTGCGCAACGCCTGGCGCACCCCGGAGACCATGTTGTCCACGTGCCGCTGCAGGACCGCGAGATACAACTCGAGCTTCGACGAGAAGTGTTGATAGAGAACCGGTTTGCTCACCCCGGCGCGGTCGGCGATTTCGTCCATGCCTGCGGCGTGGTAGCCGCGATCGACGAAAACCTCGCTCGCAGCGATCAGTAACTGGCCGCGGCGCTCATCACGGGGCAGCCTATTACCGCGCCGGTTGTTGCCCGACGACCCGGAAGCCCCGGAGCCTCCGGCCGGCTTGTCGCCTCTCCTCTCAGCGGTATTGGCGAGATCGCTCATCAAGTCCTCAATCTGGATTCATCTGGCGCCCATGGTGGTGCTCGGCGCAGGCGCCCATCGCTCGACCCTACTACCGATCGTCGGGCCGGTGCGCCAGGACACCGGCCGCAGACCCGGTGGCGCGCCGGGGACGTCGGGACACGGGTCTGTGCCATTCTGGTCCGGTGACCTACGACCCCCGCGCGCGAGGAGGGCCCACGGGTCCGGATCGTCGCGGGAGCGGACGGGTGCCCGCGCTGCGCAGCGAATGGCAGGAACCGCTGCGTGCCCAGCGTGATCCGCTGCGCGCGCAACGCGATCCCCTGACCGCGGACGCCGGCCGGGCCCGGTCCAACCGCGACGACCGGCGGCAGTGGCGCAAGCAGACCTGGCTGGGCCGGTTCGTCTCCACCTACGGCTGGCGGGCGTACGCGCTGCCGGTGCTCGCCGTGCTCACCGTCGTGGTGATCTACCAGACGATCACCGGCACCAGCGTGCCGCAGCAGGTCGTCGACGAGGGCCCGGTGCAGGGGCCGCCGACCATCGGCGTGCCGAGCACCTCGATCGTCGGCGCCCCGCCCAAAGGGCTCACCCAGTTCGACGCCAACCTGCCGACCGGCATCCTGCCCGCCGGCGGGCCGTTCACCGAGGCGGGCGCCAAGACGTGGCACATCGTGCCCGGGACCACGCCGCAGGTGGGTCAGGGCACCACGAAGAACTTCACCTACACCGTCGAGGTCGAGGACGGCCTGGACACCACCGGCTTCGGCGGCGACGAGGGTTTCGCGCGAATGGTGACCGAGACCCTGGCCAACCCGAAGAGCTGGACCCACAATCCGCAGTTCGCGTTCACCCGCATCGACACCGGTGTGCCGGACTTCCGGGTGTCGCTCACCTCGCCGATGACGATCCGGGAGGGCTGCGGATACGACATCCAGCTCGAGGCGTCCTGCTACAACCCCGCCTACCTCGGCGACCAGCCGCGGGTGTTCGTCAACGAGGCCCGCTGGGTCCGCGGCGCGGTGCCGTTCCAGGGCGACATCGGTTCCTACCGCCAGTACCTGATCAACCACGAGGTCGGGCACGCCATCGGCTACCAGCGTCACGAGTCGTGCGCGGAGAACGGTGCGCTGGCGCCGATCATGATGCAGCAGACGTTCTCGACCAGCAACGACGACGCCGCCCGCTTCGATCCGGGCACCGTGCGCGCCGACGGCCTGACGTGCCGCTTCAATCCCTGGCCGTATCCGATCGCCTGAGGCGGGAAGTTCACGGGCTCCGCGACGGTTATGCGGGGTGCCTATTGTGAAGGTGAACGACGGTCGCTGCCCAGGGGCCGACGCACACCGCTCGAGTGGAGGAGATACCGGTGTCCGGGACTTCGTCTTCGTTGCCGCCGCTGGTCGAACCGGCGGCAGAACTGACCCGCGACGAGGTCGCGCGCTACAGCCGTCATCTGATCATCCCGGACCTCGGCCTGGACGGGCAGAAGCGGCTGAAGAACGCCCGCGTGCTCGTCATCGGCGCGGGCGGGCTGGGTTCGCCGACGCTGCTGTACCTCGCCGCCGCCGGGGTGGGCACCATCGGCATCGTCGAATTCGACGTCGTCGACGAGTCGAATCTGCAGCGCCAGATCATCCACGGCCAGTCCGACATCGGCCGCTCCAAGGCCGAGAGCGCACGGGACTCGATCCTGGAGGTCAACCCGCTGGTCGAGGTGCATCTGCACGAGTTCCGGCTGGAGCCCGACAACGCGGTCGACCTGTTCGCGCAGTACGACCTGATTCTCGACGGCACCGACAACTTCGCCACCCGCTACCTGGTCAACGACGCCGCCGTGCTGGCGGGCAAGCCCTACGTGTGGGGGTCGATCTACCGGTTCGAGGGCCAGGTCTCGGTGTTCTGGGAGGACGCCCCCGACGGTCTGGGCCTCAACTACCGCGACCTCTACCCCGAACCGCCGCCACCTGGCATGGTGCCGTCGTGCGCCGAGGGTGGGGTGCTGGGCATCCTGTGCGCGTCGATCGCGTCGGTGATGGGCACCGAGGCGATCAAGCTGATCACCGGTATCGGCGAGACGCTGCTGGGCCGGCTGATGGTCTACGACGCCCTCGACATGACCTACCGCACGATCAAGATCCGCAAGGACCCGTCGACGCCGAAGATCACAGAGCTCATCGACTACGAGGAGTTCTGCGGCGTGGTGTCCGACGCCGCCGCCGAGGCCGCCGCCGATTCGACGATCACGCCGCGCGAGCTCAAGGAACTGCTGGATTCCGGCAAGCCGCTGGCGCTGATCGACGTCCGGGAACCGGTCGAGTGGGACATCAACCACATCACCGGGGCCGAGCTGATCCCGAAGGGCGCCTTCGAGAGCGGTGAAGCGCTGGCCAAACTGCAGGTGGACCGGACGCCGGTGTTCTACTGCAAGACCGGCGTGCGCTCGGCCGAGGTGCTGGCCATCGCCAAGAAGGCGGGTTTCTCCGACGCCATGCACGTGCAGGGCGGGATCGTGGCGTGGGGCAGGCAGCTCGAACCCGACATGGTGATGTACTGACGCGCCGAGGTCTCAAGCCCGCATCGGCTCGGTGACACAGCAGGTCAGCGCGTCAATTGTCGGGCCGCCGCCCGGTAGCCTGAGCCGGTGACCACCGAACGTCCGCCCGAACATGTCCTGGCCGCGTTCGGGTTGGTCGGCGTGCGTCCGGTGCCGCTCGGGTCGAGCTGGGAGGGCGGCTGGCGCTGCGGCGAAGTGGTGCTGTCGATGGTCGCCGACCACGCCCGCGCCGCCTGGTCGGCGAAGGTCCGCGAGACGCTGTTCGTCGACGGGGTCCGCCTGGCCAGGCCGGTCCGCTCCACCGACGGCCGCTACGTGGTGGCCGGCTGGCGGGCCGACACGTTCGTCGCCGGCACCCCCGAGCCGCGGCACGACGAGGTGGTGTCGGCCGCGGTGCGGCTGCACGAGGCGACCGCGACGCTCGAGCGTCCGCGGTTCCTCACCCAGCCGCCGGTCGCGCCGTGGGGGGATGTGGACGTGTTCATCGCCGCCGATCGCGCGGCGTGGGAGGAACGCCCGCTGCACTCGCTGCCGCCCGGTGCGCGGGTGGCGCCCGGATCCACCGACGGTCAACGTTCGGTCGAGCTGATCAACCAGCTTGCGACGCTGCGCCGGCCCACCAAGAGCCCGAGCCAGCTGGTGCACGGCGACCTGTACGGCACGGTGCTGTTCGCCGGGACCGCTGCCCCCGGCATCACCGACATCACGCCCTACTGGCGGCCGTCCTCATGGGCGGCCGGGGTGGTGGTGGTCGACGCGCTGTCGTGGGGCGAAGCCGACGACGGCCTCATCGAGCGGTGGGCTTCGCTGCCGGAGTGGCCACAGATGTTGTTGCGCGCGTTGATGTTCCGGTTGGCCGTCCACGCGCTGCACCCGCGGTCGACGGCGGCCGCGTTCCCGGGTCTGGCCCGCACCGCCGCGCTGGTCCGCCTGGTGCTCTGACCCGTCGTCAGAACCGGTGACGCAGCTCGGCCAGCGGGATTCGCCCGTCGACGGCGAGAACGCCTTCGGCGCGCAGCAATTCGAGCTGGCGGGTGGCCAGATGCGGGGCTGGGCGTCCGGACGCGGTGATCACCCGGTGCCACGGCAGGTCGGACGAATCGGTGCGCATGATCCAGCCGACGATCCGCGCACTGGACAGGCCGGCGGCCTCGGCGATGTCGCCGTAGGTGCTGACCCGGCCGGCCGGGATCGCCGCGACCAGGGCGCGCACGGCCTCCACCTGCTCGTCGGTGATGGCCGCCACGGTCAGCGCCGGTCGAGGTGGCCGCGGATCACCTCGGCGGTCTGGGCCGGCATCGCGTGGGCCACCATGTGGTCGCAATCCCACTGCAGCACGGTCAGATCGGAGCCCAGCGCGGCGTCGAGGGCGCTGAGCAGCTCGTCGGTGGCGTAGGGCGGCTGGGTGCGCGAGGCCCGGATCAGCGTGGTGGGCGTCCCGTCGCGGGGCGCCGCGACGGGGCGGGCCAACTCACTCCAGTACGACATCATCGCGGGCACGCTGATGCGCCAGCCGCTGCGTCCGTTCGGCAGGGTGATCAGGTGCTCGTCGAGTTCGCGGTCGAGTTCGTCGGCGTCGACCTCACCCCAGGACCCCGAGACCTTCTCGGCCCGCGCCTCGTCCCGGTCGGTGTAGTCGGGCGAGGCGAACATCTCGTCGGCGATCTCGCGCATCCAGTCCCCGTCGAGGGCCACCGCCGGGTCCAGCAGCACCAGACCGGACACCAGGTCCGGACGTGCGGCGGCCAGCGCCAGCGCGACCGCCCCGCCGAACGAGTGACCCGCCACCACGACCGGCGGCCCGCCGTCGGCGTCGAGCAGCGCGGCCAGCGCCTCGGTGTTGGCCTCCAGCGTCCACGGCGCCGCCCACGACGACCGGCCGTGACCGATCAGGTCCGGTGCGGCGACGCTCACCCCGGGCAGGTGCCGGGTCGCCAGGGTCTGCCAGCGCTGACCGTGGCCGGTCAGCCCGTGGACGGCCAGCAGGTGCGGGGGCCCGTCGGGGCCGTAGCGGTGCACGTGCAACTTCACGTGGTCATGGTGCCAGTCGACGGTCCCGGCCTGCGCCGACGGGGGCTTGTCGGACCCCCGTGGTGTCATGCCCTCATGACCGCACCGGACGTCGCGCCCAGCACGCGCACCCCCTTGGGCGCCGAGCACCTCGAGCCGGGTTCGGACGGCGTGGTGCGCGTGCTCGGCGGCCCCGGCACCGGCAAGACAACCGCGCTGCTGGACACGGCGGCCGCGCACATCGCCGCGGGCGTCGCACCGGATTCGGTTCTGCTGCTGACCGGTTCGGCGTCGCTGCGGGACGCCGCGCGGGCCGAGATCACGCGCAGGCTGCTGCGCGAGGGCGGGCGCACGGTCGTGCGGGAACCGCTCGTGCGGACCGTGCACTCGTATGCGTTCGCCGTGCTCCGGTTGGCCGCGCAGCGCAACGGTGATCCGCCGCCGCGGCTGATCACCGGCGCCGAACAGGACGGCATCATCCGGGAGCTGCTCGCCGGCGACGTCGAAGACGGTGACCGCTCGCCGGTGGCGTGGCCGGCCGACCTGCGCCCGGCGTTGACCACCGCCGGCTTCGCCACCGAACTGCGCGATCTGATGGCGCGGTGTACCGAACGTGGGGTCGATCCGGTTGGGCTGCAACGCCTGGGCCGGCTGTCGGGACGGCCCGAGTGGTCGGCGGCCGGCCGCTTCGCCCAGGCCTACGAACAGGTCATGCTGCTGCGCTCGGCGGTCGGCATGGCCGCGCCGCAGGCGACGGTGCCCGCACTCGGCGCGGCCGAACTGGTCAGCGCCGCGCTCGAGGCGTTCGCCGTCGACGCCGATCTGCTTGCCGCCGAACGTGACCGGCTCACGCTGCTGCTCGTCGACGATGCGCAGCAGCTCGACCCGCAGGCCGCGCAGCTGGTGCGGGTGCTGGCGGCGGGTGCGCGGCTCACCGTCATCGCCGGCGACCCCGATCAGGCGGTGTTCGGCTTCCGCGGCGCCGATCCGGCGCTGTTGCGCACCGACCGTGACGAGGCCGTGCTCACCCTGACCCGGTCACACCGCTGTGCCCCGGCGATCGCCGATGCGATCGCGGGGCTGGCCGGCCGGCTGCCCGGGCGGCCGGCCGGTGAGCTGATCGGATCCGGGCCCGAACACGGCACGGTCGCGGTGCGGCTCGCTGCGAGCACCCACGACCAGTCGGTGCTGATCGCCGACGCGCTGCGACGGGCGCACCTCGTCGAGGGGGTGCCGTGGTCGCAGATGGCGGTCGTGGTGCGGTCGCTGCCGCGCACCGGGACGCCGTTGGCGCGGGCGTTGAGCGCCGCCGGGGTGCCGGTGGACCTGCCCGCCGTCGCCCCGCTGGCCGACGAGCCGGCGGTGCGCGCACTGCTGACGGTGCTCGACGCCACGGCAGGGGAACTGACCGGCGCACAGGCCGAAGAGCTGCTGTCCGGGCCCATCGGCCGGGTCGATCCGGTCACCATGCGCCAGGTGCGGCGGGCCCTGCGCCGGGCCGACGGCAGCCATCCGCCGCGTGGCTTCGCCGACCTGCTGGTGGCCGCGCTCACCGGGGCACTGCCCGATCTCGCCCCGGACCTGCAGCGGCCGCTGCGGCGGGTGCGGGCGGTGCTGACGGCCGCGCGGCGCAGCGCCGCCGACGGCCTCGATCCGCGGCACACCCTGTGGCAGGCCTGGCACCGCAGCGGCCTGCAGCGCCGGTGGCTGACGGCCAGCGAACGCGGCGGCGCGGCGGGGGAGCAGGCCGACCGTGACCTCGACGCCGTCACCGCGCTGTTCGACGTCACCGAGCAGTACGTGACGCGCACCGCGGCCGCGTCGCTGCGCGGTCTTCTCGACCACGTCGCCGCGCTCGGGTTGCCGCCCACCCGGCGCACCGGCCGGCGGTCCACCCCGGCCGTGGCGGTGCTCAGCGCACATGCCGCGCTGGCGGGCGAATGGGATGTCGTGGTGATCGCCGGGCTGCAGGAAGGTCTGTGGCCCAATACCGTTCCGCGCGGCGGCATCCTGGGCACCCAGCGCCTGGTCGATGTGCTCGACGGCGTCACCGCGTCGGCGGACGAGCCGGTGTCGACGCGGGCCCCGCTGCTGGCCGAGGAGCGGCGTCTGCTGATCGCCGCGCTCGGCCGCGCCCGCCGCCGGGTACTGGTCACCGCGGTCGACGGCGACTCCGGTGACGACGCGTTGCTCCCGTCGGCGTTCTGCCACGAACTCGCCGCGCTGGCCACCGGCGGGGGTGACGACGATGCGCCGCCCGTGCGGGCGCCACGGCTGCTGGCGCCCGCCGCGATGGTCGGGCGCCTGCGGGCGGTGGTGTGCGCACCCGACGGCGCGGTCGACGACGCGGCCCGCCGGTGCGCCGCGGCGCAACTGGCGCGGCTGGCGGCGGCCGGTGTGCCCGGCGCCGAGCCCGCGCAGTGGCAGGTGATGACGCCGCTGTCCAGCGACGAACCACTGTGGCCCGACGACCAGGCCGTGCTCACGCTGTCGCCGTCGACGCTGCAGACCCTCACCGACTGCCCGCTGCGCTGGGTGCTCGAACGGCACGGCGGCCGTGACGGCCGGGACGTGCGGTCGGCGGTCGGTTCGCTGGTGCACGCGCTGGTCTCCGACCCCGGCCGCACCGAGAGCCAGCTCGTCAACGACCTCGAAAAGGTCTGGCCGCAACTGCCGTACGACGCGGCCTGGCATGCCGACAACGAGCTGACCCGCCACCAGGCGATGCTCACCGCGTTCGCGCAGTGGCGCGCCCAGACCCGCGGGCAGTACACCGAGGTGGGCACCGAGGTCGACGTCGACGGTGTGGTGGCCGGCGGTGCGGACGGGCCGTCGGTGCAGGTGCGCGGCCGGCTCGACCGGCTGGAGCGCGACGCCGAGGGACGGCTGGTGGTGGTCGACCTCAAGACCGGGAAGAGCCCGGTCACCAAGGACGATGCGCAGCGGCACGCACAGCTGGCGATGTACCAGCTGGCCGTCGCGGCCGGTCTGCTCCCCGACGGCGACGTCCCCGGCGGCGGCCGGCTGGTGTACCTCGGCAAGAGCGGTGCCGCGGGGCCCACCGAACGAGAACAGGCTGCGATGACACCCGAGACCGTCGCGCAGTGGCGCGACGCGGTGGCCCAGGCGGCGGCCGCCACTCAGGGCCCGCAGTTCGTGGCGCGGGTCAACGACGGCTGCGCGCACTGCCCGGTGCGCAGCAGTTGCCCCGCCCAGGCCGCGGGAGAGCGCTCGTGAACGCGCGCTACAGCCCTGAGGAACTGGCCTCGGCGCTGGGCCTTTTCGCGCCCACCGAGGAACAGGCCGCGGTGATCGCCGCGCCACCGGGTCCGCTGGTGGTTATCGCCGGTGCGGGGGCGGGCAAGACCGAGACCATGGCCGCGCGGGTGGTGTGGCTCGTCGCCAACGGCTACGCGACGCCGGGTCAGGTGCTGGGCCTGACGTTCACCCGGAAGGCGGCCGGTCAGTTGCTGCGCCGCGTCCGCACCCGTCTGGCCCGCCTGGCCGGCGCCGGTCTGGTCGCGGGTGCCGACGCACTCGAGGACCCGCCGACGGTCAGCACATATCACGCATTCGCCGGCGCCCTGCTGCGCGAGCACGGCCTGCTGCTCCCGGTCGAGCCGGAGACCCGCCTGCTGGGGGAGACCGAGCTGTTCCAGCTGGCGCACCGGGTGGTGTGCGAGTACCCCGGCCCGCTGGAGGTGGAGAAGACCCCGGCCGCGGTGACGTCGATGGTGCTCAAGCTAGCCGGTCAGCTGGCCGAACATCTCGTCGACACCGACCAGCTGCGCGATTCGCACCTCGAGCTCGAACGCCTGGTGCACACCCTGCCCGCAGGCCCACGCCAACGCGACGGCGGGCCCAGCCAGTGGCTGCTGCGCATGCTGGCCACCCAGACCGAACGCACCGAGCTGATCCCGCTGATCGATGCCCTGCATGCCCGGATGCGTGACGAGAAGGTGATGGACTTCGGCATGCAGATGGCGGCGGCGGCCCGGCTCGCCGCCGGTTTCCCGCAGGTCGGTGCCCAGCTGCGGGAACGGTTCCGGGTGGTGCTGCTCGACGAGTACCAGGACACCGGCCACGCCCAGCGGGTCGCGCTGTCGGCGTTGTTCGGCGGCGGTGTCGACGATCAGCTCGCGCTCACCGCGGTCGGTGATCCGATCCAGTCCATCTACGGCTGGCGCGGTGCGTCGGCGACCAACCTGCCCCGGTTCACCACCGACTTCCCCCGCTCGGACGGCAGCCCGGCACCCACGCTGGAGCTGCGGACCAGCTGGCGCAACCCGCCCAGCACCCTGCACCTGGCCAACGCGGTGTCCGCCGAGGCGCGGCAACGGTCGGTGGCGGTCCGCGAGTTGCGGCCCCGCCCGGGTGCGGAGCCGGGCACCATCCGGCTGGCGTTACTCGACGACGTCGTCGTCGAACGCGAATGGGTCGCCGACGAGGTGGCGCGTCGCTACCACGCGGCCCGGGTGGGTGGCGAGTCACCGCCGACCGCGGCGGTCCTGTTGCGCCGCAACGCCGATGCGGCACCCATGGCCGAGGCGCTGACGGCCCGCGGCGTTCCGGTGGAGGTGGTCGGGCTGGCGGGTCTGCTCGGCGTTCCGGAGGTGGCCGACGTGGTCGCGATGCTGCGGCTGGTCGCCGACCCGACCGCCGGCGCCGCCGCCATGCGCACGCTCACCGGCCCGCGGTGGCGCCTCGGTGGCCGCGACCTCACCGCGTTGTGGCGGCGGGCGGTCGACCTCGACGACGTGCCGGGCGCCGGCGCGCAGGCGAGCGCCGAACAGATCGTCGCGCAAGTCGCACCCGACGCCGACGCCGCGTGCCTCGCCGACGCCATCTGCGATCCCGGCCCGGCCGAGCGCTACTCCTCGCAGGGGTACCGCCGCATCACCGCGCTGGGGCGTGAATTGACCGCGCTGCGAGGCCATCTGAGCGTCCCGCTGCCGGATCTGGTCGCCGAGATCCGCCGGGTCCTCGGTGTCGACGCCGAGGCCCGCGCGGGCCGCTCGGTCGCCGCGGGCTGGTCGGGGTCCGAGCATCTCGACGCGTTCGTCGACGTCGTCGCCGACTACGCGGGCCGCCCCGGTGCCTCGGTCACCGGCCTGCTGGCGTACCTGGACGCGGCGATGGAGGTGGAGAACGGGCTGGCCCCGCCCGAGCTCACCGTGTCGACCGATCGGGTGCAGATCCTCACCGTGCACGCCGCCAAGGGGTTGGAGTGGCAGCTGGTGGCCGTCCCGCACCTGAGCGGGCGGATCTTCCCGTCGACCGCGCAGACGCGGACCTGGCTCACCGATCCGGCCGATCTACCGCCGCTGCTGCGTGGCGACCGGGCCACCACCACCGACCACGGTGTGCCGATCCTGGACGGCTCGGACATCAACGACCGCAAGATGCTGTCGGACCGGATCAACGACCACAAGCGGCGTCTCGAGCAACGGCGGGTCGACGAGGAGCGTCGGCTGCTCTACGTGGCGCTGACCCGCGCCGAGGACACCCTGCTGCTGTCCGGTCACCATTGGGGCGGCACCGAGGGCAAGCCGCGCGGCCCGTCGGAGTTCCTCTGCGAGCTCAAGGACATCATCGACGCATCGGCCGCGGCCGGGCGGCCGTGCGGGGTGGTCGACCAGTGGGCCCCCGAGCCGCCCGAGGGTGAGTCGAACCCCTTGCGGGACAACGTCACCGAGGTGATGTGGCCCGCCGACCCGGCCGGGCACCGGCGCGCCGACGTCGACCGCGGCGCCGCGCTGGTGGCCCACGCCATGGCCGCCCCCGAGGCCGACGTCGACGACATCGAGGGCTGGTCGGCCGATGTGGACGCTCTACTGGCCGAGCGGGACCGGGTGGCGCAACCGGCGCCGCCGTCGCTGCCGGGACAGCTGTCGGTCAGCGCGCTGGTCGACCTGAGCGGGGAGCGGGACGCCGCCCTGGCCCGGCTGAGCCGGCGGATGCCGGCCCGACCGGACCCGAACGCGTTCCTGGGCACCGCCTTCCACGAGTGGGTGCAGCGGTTCTACGGCGCCGAGCGGCTCTTCGACCTCGACGACCTGCCCGGTGCGACGGACAGCGATGCGCGACGCGCCGAGGGTGAGCAGCTCGCGCGGTTGCAGGAGGCGTTCATGGCCTCGCCCTGGGCGGCGCGCACGCCGGTCGACGTGGAGGTCCCGTTCGACATGGTGATCGGCGAGACGATCGTGCGGGGCCGCATCGACGCGGTGTTCGCCGACGACGACGGCGGCGCCACCGTCGTCGACTGGAAGACCGGCGCACCGCCGGACACGCCGGAGGCCGCCGAGCGCGCCGCGGTCCAGCTCGCGGTGTACCGGGTGGCGTGGGCGGCGCTGCACGAGTGCCCGGTGGAGCGGGTCCGGGCGGCGTTCCACTACGTCGCCACGGGTCAGACTGTGTGCCCCGCCGACCTGCCCGGCCCCGACGACCTGGCGGCGCTGCTGGCGGCGGCCGCCTGAGAACCTAGGAGGCCCGGTAGATCTTGAGCGCCTGGGTGATCATCGGCACCTGCAGCGGCAGCCGGGCGATCGCCAACGCCCGCATCGGCCACGGCTTGTCCCACCACAGCCGCACCATGTTGACGTTGCCGGGGAACACCGCGAGATACAGCGCGACGGCGGCCAGCGCGCCGGCCTTGCGGGTCTTCGGCGCGGCGAGCGCGGCGGCCACGCCGAGTTCGGCCACTCCCGAGGCGTAGGTGTAGAACCGCGGGCTGCCGGGAAGTTCGGCCGGGACGATGCTGTCGAACGGCTTGGGTGCGACGAAGTGCAGCACACCGATGCCGGTCAGCAGCGCCGCCATCCGGGCAGCGAGCGTCGACGCGGCGTTGCGCCGCCCTGCGGCTGAGGGAGGGGTCATGATTACATTGTGCTGGTGCGGCAGTCCCATCCGGTGACGGACCCTCGTGGCTAAAGGACGTCTGCGGCGCCGGCTCGCCGCGATCGAGCAGGATCTCACCACGCAGCCCGATGCGGCGCTGACCGATGTGCTCCGCATCCCCGAACCGTTCGTCAGCCCGACCCAGCGCATCATCCGGCGCATCATCTACGCGGCGAGCGCGCTCTTCGCGGCCGTGATCATCGTGTATCTCGACCGGCACGGTTACCGCGACATCGAGAGCAGTCCCGAGGCCAGCGATCCGCTGTCGTTCCTGGACTGCGTGTACTACGCGACGGTGTCGCTGTCGACGACGGGCTACGGCGACATCACCCCGGTCACCGAATCGGCCCGCCTGGTCAACGTGCTGGTGATCACGCCGCTGCGGGTCGCGTTCCTGATCGTGCTGATCGGTACCACGGTCGAGACGCTGACCAGCCAGTCGCGCCAGGCGTTGAAGATCCAGCGATGGAGGAGCAGAGTGCGCAACCACACCGTCGTCATCGGCTACGGCACCAAGGGCCGCACCGCGGTCGCGGCCATGGTCGGCGACGAGGTCCACCCGGCCGACATCGTCGTCGTCGACGAGAACGCCGCGGCGCTCGAACGCGCGCGCGGCGCCGGTCTGGTCACCGTGCACGGCGACGCGACGAAGTCCGAGGTGCTTCGCCTGGCGAGCGCGCAGCACGCCAAGTCGATCATCGTCGCGACCGACAACGACGCGAGCGCGGTGCTGGTCACGCTGACCGCCCGCGAACTGGCGCCGAAGGCGAAGATCATCGCGGCGGCCCGCGAGGCCGAGAACCAGCACCTGCTGCGGCAGTCCGGCGCCGACAACACCGTGGTGTCATCGGAGACCGCGGGCCGGCTGCTCGGCATCGCCACCCAGACCCCGAGCGTCGTGGAGATGATGGAGGACCTGCTGACCCCCGACGCCGGCTTCGCGATCGCCGAACGAGAGGTCACGCCGAAGGAGGTGGGCGGTTCGCCGCGCCACCTGCACGACATCGTGCTGGGAGTGGTGCGCGACGGCGGGCTGGTCCGCGTGGACGCCCCCGAGGTCGACGCCCTGGAGGCCGGCGACCGCCTGCTCTACATCCGCAGCGCCGACGCCGAACGATGAGCGCCTTCGAAGCGCTGCGCAATATCCCGCTGCTCTCCCGGGTGGGCGCCGACCGCGCCGACGCGCTGCGCACCGACCTCGACGCGGCCGCCGCCGGCTGGCCCGATGCCCTGCTGCTGCGGGTGGACCACCGCAACCAGGTGCTCGTCTCCGGTGGCCGGGCGGTGCTCGGCCGCGCCGCCGCGCTGGGCGACGCCCCACCCACCGGCGCGGTGTTCCTCGGCCGGCTCGACGACGGCCGCCACGTGTGGGGTGCGCGGGCCGACCTGGAGCCGCCCGAGGACGGCGCCGAGGCGGAGGTGCTCGACCTGCGCCGGGCCGGCCAGATCTTCGACGACACCAGCGCGCAGCTGGTCGCGACCGCCACCGCCCTGCTCAACTGGCACGACCGCGCCCGGTTCAGCCCGGTCGACGGCGCGCCGACGAAGCCGATCAAGGCGGGCTGGTCGCGGGTCGACCCGGTCACCGGGCATGAGGAGTTCCCGCGTATCGACCCGGCCGTGATCTGTCTGGTGCACGACGGCCACGACCGCGCGGTGCTCGCCCGTCAGACCGTGTGGCCCGAGCGGCTGTTCTCGATCCTGGCCGGCTTCGTCGAAGCGGGGGAGTCGTTCGAATCCTGTGTGGTGCGCGAGATCGCCGAGGAGGTCGGCCTGACCGTCACCGATGTGCGGTACCTCGGCAGCCAGCCGTGGCCGTTCCCGCGCTCGCTGATGGTCGGCTTCCACGCCGTCGCCGACCCGGAGCAGCCGTTCACGTTCAACGACGGGGAGATCGCCGAGGCGGCGTGGTTCACCCGCGCCGAGATCCGCGAGGCGCTCGAGGTCGGCGACTGGAACAGTCAGTCCCCGTCCCGGCTCCTGCTGCCGGGCTCCATCTCGATCGCCCGCGAGATCATCGAATCCTGGGCGGCGCTGGACTAGCGGCGCCGGTAGAGATCAGCGGCCGAGTTTGGCCTTGACGTCCTTGATGCTCGGGTTCGTCAACGCCGAGCCGTCGGGGAACTTCACCGTCGGCACCGTCTGATTGCCGCCGTTGACCGACATCACGAAGTCCGCCGCGGCGGGATCGCGTTCGATGTCGACCTCGGTCCAGGCGATGCCCTCGGCCTTCAGCGCCTTCTTGAGCCGGACGCAGTAGCCGCACCACGTGGTGGTGTACATGGTCAGTTCCGCGGTGTCAGCAGCACTCATAAGACCTGCAACGTATCCGATGGCCGCGACATGCCCGACACGGACCGGGCGCTTGTCGGACGTGCCTGCCAAGATGGGTCGCATGTCGGTCGAGGTCCCCACCTCGTCGCGGGAGCGGCTGCTTGCCGACCTCGACGAGGAGCAGCGCGAGGCCGTCCTCGCGCCGCGCGGCCCGGTCTGCGTCCTGGCCGGCGCCGGCACCGGCAAGACCCGCACCATCACCCGCCGCATCGCCCACCTCGTCGCGGCCGGTCACGTCGCCCCCGGGCAGGTCCTCGCGGTCACCTTCACCTCGCGCGCCGCGGGGGAGATGCGCGGCCGCCTACGCGCGCTCGATCAGGAGGCCGGCGGCGTCGGCACCGGCTCGGTGCAGGCCATGACGTTCCACGCCGCCGCCCGCCGGCAGCTGCGCTACTTCTGGCCGCGGGTGGTCGGGGACACCAGCTGGCAACTGCTCGACAGCAAGTTCGCCGTCGTCGCCCAGGCCGCCAACCGGGCCCGCGTCCAGGCCTCCACCGACGACGTCCGCGACCTCGCCGGCGAGATCGAATGGGCGAAGGCGTCGCTGATCAGTCCCGAGGCCTACGGCGCCGCGGTCGCCCAGGCCGGCCGCGACATCCCGATGGACGCCGCCAAGGTGGCCGCGGTCTACGCCGGCTACGAGAAGCTCAAGGCCCGCAACGACGGCACCACGCTGCTCGACTTCGACGATCTGCTGCTGCACACCGCCGCTGCCATCGAGAACGACGCGGCGGTGGCCACCGAGTTCCGGGACCGCTACCGCTGTTTCGTCGTCGACGAGTACCAGGACGTCACGCCGCTGCAGCAGCGTGTGCTCGACGCGTGGCTGGGCCCGAGGGACGATCTCACCGTCGTCGGCGACGCCAACCAGACCATCTACTCGTTCACCGGCGCCACCCCCCGCTACCTGCTGGACTTCTCCCGCCGGTTCCCCGACGCCGCGGTGATCCGGCTGGAACGCGATTACCGGTCCACGCCGCAGGTGGTGTCGCTGGCCAACCGGGTGATCGCGGCCGCCCGCGGGCGCATGGCGGGCAGCAAGCTGCACCTGGTGGGCCAGCGTCCGCCGGGGCCGGCGCCCACCTTCGCCGAGCACCCCGACGAGGTGGCCGAGGCCGCCGCCGTCGCCAAGGACATCGCCCGGCTGCTCGAGGCCGGCACCCCGGCCGCCGAGATCGCGGTGCTCTACCGCATCAACGCCCAGTCCGAGGTGTACGAGGAGGCGCTGACCGCCGCAGGCATCGCGTTCCAGGTCCGCGGCGGCGAAGGGTTCTTCAGCCGCCAGGAGATCCGCCAGGCATTGGTGGCGCTGCAGCGCGCCGCCGAACGTGACGTCGAGGCCGAGCTGCCCGCGGTCGTGCGGGCGGTGCTCGAACCGCTCGGGCTCGCCGAGGAGCCGCCCGCGGGCACCCGCGCACGGGAGCGCTGGGAGGCGCTGACCGCGCTGGCCGAACTCGTCGACGAGGAGGTCGCGGTGCGTCCCGGCCTCGACATGCGCGGCCTGGTCGCCGAACTGCGCCAGCGCGCCGACGCCCGGCACCCACCCGTCGTGCAGGGCGTCACGCTGGCGTCGCTGCACGCGGCCAAGGGGCTCGAGTGGGACGCGGTGTACCTGGTCGGGCTCGCCGACAACACCCTGCCGATCTCGCACGCGCTCTCGCACGGTCCGGACAGCGAACCGGTCGAAGAGGAACGCCGCCTGCTCTACGTCGGAGTCACCCGCGCCCGAGTGCATCTCACGCTGAGCTGGGCGCTGGCCCGCGCGCCCGGCGGCAGGCAGAGCCGGCGCATGTCGCGCTTCCTCAATGGCGTCGCCCCCAACTCGGGCGCCGACACCGCACCGGCGCGGCCACGCCGCCAGCGCGGCGCGACCCCGCGGTGCCGGGTGTGCAACGGCCCGCTGACCACCCCACCGTCGATCATGTTGCGGCGCTGCGAGACCTGCCCGTCCGACATCGACGAGGAGCTGCTCGCCGAGCTCAAGGACTGGCGGCTGCGCACGTCCAAGGAGCTCAGCGTCCCGGCGTACGTGGTGTTCACCGACAACACGCTGATCGCGATCGCCGAAACCCTGCCCACCGACGAGGCGGCGCTGGTGGCGATCCCGGGCATCGGCGCGCGCAAGCTCGAGCAGTACGGCGCCGACGTCCTCGCCATGGTCAGATCCCGGCGCTGACCAGAACCGCCAAACATCGCAAAGATCGCGCCAAAAGCGCTGGTCAAAAATAAGTTGTGCCGTTTCGCTGCTACGCTCTAACCTCAAGATCACACGTTGGGCGGAGAGTTCGGAAGGAGGGTGCCCTGATCATGGACAGCAATGTCGCGTTCACCGGCGTAGCCGTCGCCGGCCTGCTGCGCACCTTCCGTGCCGTCGCTCCGACCTCCGTCGCAGCGGCGCATGTCGCGTTCGCGGTTCCGGCCGACATTCCGGCGATGCCTGCTGCCGCCATTGCGGCGCAGCGCAAGCGCCGCGCCGCCACCGCCGCGACCCGCGCGTCCGTGAAGCGGGGCACCTACTAGGTAAGCCCCCCAGCCGATTGGCCACGGACCCGCAATCACCGGATCCGTGGCCAGATTACTTTCGGGACACCCCCGAGACCTGGTCGCCGATCCAGCCAAGACAGATGGCCGAGGAAACAACGACCAGGAAGCAGGAAATTCTGATGTCTCTGGGGACGACGACCCTCGAGAAGAAGGTTCTCCCGTCGGTACCGTGCCATGTCGGTGATCCCGACCTCTGGTTCGCCGAGAGCCCCGTCGACCTCGAACGCGCCAAGGCGCTGTGTGCGGACTGCCCGATCCGCCGCGCCTGCCTCGACGCAGCCTTGGAGCGGCAGGAACCGTGGGGTGTCTGGGGCGGCGAGATCCTCGAGCGCGGCACCGTCATCGCGCGCAAACGGCCGCGCGGCCGCCCGCGCAAGAACGTCGCGGACCCGGCAGCCGCCTAGCTGCCGGGTTCGCCCGGCGTCACGCCGCCGGTTCGGCGAAGCCCGGAATCAGTTCGGTGGCAAGCGATCTGGTCGGGATGTAGGCGTCGAGCTGACACGAGATCGCGACGTTGGACGCGATAACGCGCATCGGGATCGCCAGCTTGGCGGGCACGTCCATCTGGCGCACCGTTTTGATCTGCTGCACCGACCGGTCCATGTTGGCGGCGGCCATCTTCTGCAGCCACTTGCGGGTGTAGTGGAACACCTCGACCTCGAGCGGTTCGACGTACTGACGCAGCATGTCGTCGATGTCGTCGGCGGACACCTGCTGACCCTTCTGGATGAACCCGATCTTCTCCAGCGTGGGCAGCAGCTTGTCGTAGTCGTCGTTCATCGCATAGCGCACCGCCATCCCGAGTTCTTCGGGAATGCCGCCGGGCAGCGGCGCCACCGCGCCGAAGTCGATGACGCCCATCCGGCCGTCGGGCAGCAGCATGAAGTTCCCGGGATGCGCGTCGCCGTGCATCATCTCCAGCCGCCGCGGCGCGTCGTAGGTCAGCTCGAACAGACGGGTTCCCATCAGGTCGCGCTGCTTCTGGGTGCCCTCGCGGATGATGTGCGACATCGGGATGCCGTCGATCCACTCGGCGATCACGACCTTCGGCGCGCTGGCCACCACCGCGGGCACCGCGAAGTGCGGGTGGTCGCGGTAGGCCTTGGCGAACGCCCGCTGGTTGTCGGCCTCCAGCCGGTAGTCGAGCTCCATCTCGGTGCGCTCGATCAGCTCGTCGACGACGCCTTCCACGTCGGCGCCGGGGGAGAGTTGCTTGAGCACCCCGACCATGCGCTGCATGGTCTTCAGGTCCGCGCGCAGCGCCTCGTCGGCGCCCGGGTACTGGATCTTGACGGCGACCTCGCGACCGTCCGACCACACCGCCTTGTGCACCTGGCCGATGCTGGCCGAGGCGATCGGCGTGTCGTCGAAGGAGGCGAACCGCTCCCGCCACCGGGTGCCCAGCTGCGCGTCGAGCACACGGTGCACCTTCGCGGCGGGCAGGGGCGGGGCGTCTTTCTGCAGTTTCGTGAGCGCCTCGCGGTACGGCTTGCCGTACTGCTCGGGAATCGCGGCCTCCATCACCGACAGCGCCTGGCCGACCTTCATCGCACCGCCCTTGAGCTCGCCCAGGACCGTGAACAGCTGCTGGGCCGCCTTGTCCATCAGTTCGGCGTTGACCTCGTCGCGCGACTTGCCCGTCAGCCGTTTGCCGAAGCCCAGCGCGGCCCGGCCGGCCATACCGACCGGCAGGCTCGCCAGCTTCGCGTTACGGGCGGCGCGCCCGCGTTTGATGTCAGCCACCAGACCATCATCCACGACGGCGCTGAACACCAGCGAACCAACTGGCAACGACGGTTTTCAACAATCGCACCGCGGGTGCCGCGACCAGCGGCGGACCACGGTGCGGCAGGTGGCGACGTCGAACTCCAGCGTGGTGTCGGTGTTCGGCAGCACCTCGGGTGCGCCGTCCGCCGCGCCGGTGGCGCGCACCGCCCGCAGCACCCGGTCGATCTGGTCGAGCGCGAGGGCGGCGGTGGCCAGCACCGTTGGCCGGTCGGCGTTGCCGACGGTGCCGCGCAACTGGGCGGCGACCGCGGGCCAGGCCGCGTCCCGGTCGGTGCGGTGCAGGTCGGCGCACCCCAGACAGCTGGTCTGACCGGGAAAGACCAGCGGGCCGACCAGGCCGGAGCCGTCGCGGATCCGGACCGGGAGGTGCGGCACCCCGGCGGCGTGCAGGTCGCGCAGCACGCGCGGCTCGGTGGCCAGGTAGTCGGCGAGCACCACCAGATCGGTCGCCTCGGGCGGGGCGGCCGCCTTCACCGTGCGGGTGTGGCTGACCCGGGCGCCGGAACAGCGCAGGCTGGTGACCAGCAGGTCCGACAGTGGGCCGCGGCCGTGGATGCGCACGCTGGCGGTACGGCCGCCGCGGCGGGAGTCCACGCTCAACACCCCGGCCCGCGTCAGCGCCGCGATCAGGTCGGCGAGATCGCCCGGGTCCGCGGCGCCGTGCCGGTCGGCCGCGGCGCGCAGCTCGGCCATCGCCATCCCGGTCTGCAAATTCCGGAGCAGGTCGGCCAGTGCGGCCGCGGTCAGCCCCGGCGGCGGCTGCACCAGCACGGCGCGCCGCGGATTCCACCCGATCTGGACCGCGCCGTCGGGCCGTAGCAGCACCGGTAGGGCGGCGTTGAGCAGATACCGGGTCATGGGTGGACTGTGCCACGAAACCGCGCACCTGCCCGGCGGTTGTCCCAGGCCTGTGGACAACCAGCTCACCGACCTTCCGGGCGGCCTAAAATCGAGGCACTCCCAAAGGAGGTGTGTGCCATGAAGAAAATCCTCGTCACCGTGGCCACGCTCGCGGTGTCAGCCGGAATCGCACTTGTCGGAGCCGGAAACGCCCACGCCAACGATGACCCCGGCTTGTGCTGGAACGGCTGGATCTGGAGCGCCTGCGTATCAGGACCGGGCTGGGTCGACTGGAATCCGGGGCACATCTGGAATCCCGGACATGGGCCCTTCGACTGGCGTCACGGCGGCAAACACTGGTGGAAGTAGCCGAGTGTAATCAGCTCTTCGCGTCGCCTTTGCCGTCGTCGTCGGGCTCGCCGAGGTTCTTTTCCAGGTCGGCGATCGCGTCGGCGATGGCGCTGTCGATCCCGCTGGTGTCGCCGCCGACCATGCGGTCGATGAATGCGGCCGGCTCGTCGAGGTCGTCGGACGAGGGCAGAAGGTCGGGGTGCTGCCACACCCCGTCGCGGGCGTCGGCGCCGACCGCGTCGGTCAGCCGCTGCCACAGCACGGCCGCCTCCCGCAGTTTGCGGGGACGAAGTTCGAGCCCGACCAGGGTGGCGAAGGTCTGTTCGGCGGGTCCGCCGGTGGCGCGGCGGCGGCGCAGCGTCTCCGACAGCGCGCCGGTGCCCGGGATGCGGTCGCCGAGGGCGGCGGTCACGACGGTCTGCACCCAGCCCTCGATCAGCGCGAGCAGCGTCTCGAGCCGTTCCAGCGCGGCTTCCTGCTCCGGGGTGGCCTTGGGTTCGAAGATGCCCTGGTTGAGCAGCTGCTCCATCTGTGACGGGTCGGTCAGCGCGGCCGGGTTGATGCCCTGGGCCAGATCCTCGATACCGCTCATGTCGACCTTCATCCCGCGGGCGAACGCCTCGACCGCGGACAGCAACTGGCTCGCCAGCCACGGCACGTGGGTGAACAGCCGGTGATGGGCCGCCTCGCGGGCGGCCAGGAAGGTCAGGATCTCGCTGCGCGGCTGCTCCAGCCCCTCGGACAGGGTCTCGATCGCCTCGGGCATCAGCGCGGCCACACCCTTCGGGCCGAGCGGCAACCCGATGTCGGTCGAGGTCAGCACCTCGCGTGACAGCGTGCCGAGCGCCTGGCCGAGCTGGGAACCGAACGCCATGCCGCCCATCTGCGACATCATCGCCAGCAGTGGCCCGGCCATGGCCTTGGCCTCGTCGGGCAGCGCACCGGCCCACACGGTGGAGATCTGCTCGGCCACCGGGTCGCACAGCCGCTTCCAGGTCTCGAGCGTGTTGTCGAGCCAGTCGCTGGGCGTCCACGCGACGGTCCGGCTGGTGCCCGCGGGCAGCGGGGTGACGCCGTCGAGCCAGGTCTCGGCGAGCCGCACGGCGTCGGAGATCGCCGACGCGGTCTGCTCGGGCACCGGGGCGACGAATCCGATCGCGTTGGAGGCCAGCTGGCGGGCCAGGTCGTAGTTCACCGGCCCGGACTGGCGGCCGCCCATTGCGCCTGCGCCGCTGAACATCTCGCCGAGTTTGGTGAAGATCTGGCCGAGGTCGGACATGTCGAACCCGGCCCCGCCCATGCCGAACGGATCCGACGGCGAACCGCCCGAACCGGATCCCGCGTCGGGGTCCTTCTTGCGTTTGTCGCGCTCGGGGTCGTCGCCCGCAGAGAAGCCGAAGGGCAGGTCAGCCATGCCTTCAACCGTACTCACCGACCTGCGGGCGCGCGGTGGGGCCGGTCACGCTGTCAGAGAACAGGCGCGGCGCTACCTTACTGTGGGCGGCGTGAACAGGCGGATTATGACGCTGCTGGTCGCGCTGGTGCCGATCGTCGCGTTCGGTGTGCTGCTGTCGGCCGTGACGGTGCCGTTCGTCTCCCTGGGCCCCGGGCCGACGTTCAACACCCTCGGCGAGGTGGACGGCAAGGAGGTCGTCGACATCGAATCCGACGAGGTGAAGCCCACGTCGGGGCATCTGAACATGACCACGGTGTCCCAGCGCGACGGGCTGACGCTCGGGCAGGCGATGACGCTGTGGATGTCGGGCCGCGAACAGCTGGTGCCGCGGGAACTCGTCTATCCGCCCGACAAGAGCAAGGACGAGATCGACGAGGAGAACACCGCCGACTTCCGCAACTCCGAGGACGCCGCGGAGTACGCCGCGCTGTCCTACCTGAAGTACCCGCGCGCGGTGACCGTCGACAGCGTGGTCGATCCCGGCCCGTCGGCGGGCAAGCTGCGCGACGGGGACGCGATCGACGCCGTCAACGGCAAGCCGGTGGCCGACGTCGCCCAGTTCCAGGACGTCCTCAAGACCACGAAACCCGGCGATCGGCTGGTGGTCGACTACCGGCGCAAGGACGCCGAGAGCCCGGTCGGCACGGCGACCGTCGAACTGGGCAGCAACCCCGACCGCGACTACGGCTACCTCGGCATCGGCGTCATCGACGCCCCGTGGGCGCCGTTTCCGATCGAGTTCAACCTCGCCAACATCGGCGGCCCATCGGCCGGTCTGATGTTCAGCCTGGCGGTGATCGACAAACTGACCACCGGCGACCTCAACGACGGCAGGTTCGTCGCGGGCACCGGCACCATCACCCCGGACGGTGAGGTCGGCTCGATCGGCGGCATCACCCACAAGATGCTCGCCGCCCGCGAGGCCGGGGCGACGGTGTTCCTGGTGCCCGCGGACAACTGCACCGAGGCCAGATCGGACCCGCAGGACGGACTCGAGCTGGTCCGGGTCGGCACGCTCACCGACGCGGTGGACGCGCTGAACAGGATTTCCGCTGGTGGCGAACCACCCCGCTGCTGATCGAGCCGCCGGCCGGCCAATGCGTAGAGTTGTCTGCACGTCGGTGACGACGTTCCCTTCCCCGTGAGCAAGACTGGAGACATCAAGTGGCTATGCGGCCCGCGGCGAGGATGCCGAAGCTGACGCGACGAAGCCGGGTTCTGATCGGGGTCGCCCTCGCCGTGGTGGTGCTGCTGCTGATCGGGCCGCGCTTCATCGACACCTACGTCAACTGGCTGTGGTTCGGCGAGCTCGGCTACCGGTCGGTGTTCACCACGGTGCTGCTGACCCGCGTGGTGGTGTTCCTCGTCGTCTCGGTGCTGATCGGCGCGATCGTGTTCGCCGGGCTGGCGCTGGCCTATCGCAGCCGGCCGGTCTTCGTGCCGACCGCCGGACCGAACGATCCGGTGGCCCGCTACCGCACCACGGTGATGAGCCGGCTGCGCCTGTTCGGCCTGGGCATCCCGGCCTTCATCGGCATCCTGGCCGGCATCGTCGCCCAGACCTACTGGGTGCGCATCCAGCTGTTCCTGCACGGCGGCGAATTCGGCGTCACCGATCCGGAGTTCGGCCTCGACCTCGGCTTCTACGCCTTCGAGCTGCCGTTCTACCGGCTGGTCCTCAGCTACCTGTTCGTCGCGACGTTCCTGGCGTTCGTCGCGAACCTGCTCGGCCACTACCTGTTCGGCGGCATCCGGCTGTCCGGGCGCACCGGCGCGCTGTCCCGCGCGGCGCGCATCCAGCTGGTGTCGCTGGTGGGCACGCTCGTGCTGCTCAAGGCGTTCGCATACTGGCTGGACCGCTACGAGCTGCTGAGCAACACCCGCGGCGGCAAGCCGTTCACCGGTGCCGGCTACACCGACATCAACGCGGTGCTGCCGGCCAAGCTGATCCTGCTGGCCATCGCGCTGATCTGCGCGGTCGCCGTGTTCTCCGCGATCTTCCTGCGCGATCTGCGCATCCCGGCGATCGGTGTCGTGCTGCTGCTGTTGTCCTCGCTGGTGGTCGGCGCCGGGTGGCCGCTGGTCGTCGAGCAGTTCAGCGTCAAGCCGAACGCGGCGCAGAAGGAGAGCGAGTACATCGCGCGCAGCATCACCGCCACGCGCCAGGCCTACGGGCTGACCGACGAGACCGTCACCTACCGCAGCTATCCGGGTAACTCACCGACGAATGCCCAGCAGGTCGCGGCCGACCGGTCCACCACGTCGAACATTCGCGTGCTCGACCCCAACATCGTCAGCCCGGCGTTCACCCAGTTCCAGCAGGGCAAGAACTTCTACTTCTTCCCCGACCAGCTCAACATGGACCGCTACCGCGACGACAACGGCAATCTGCGCGACTACGTCGTGGCCGCGCGTGAGCTCAACCCCGACCGCCTGATCGACAACCAGCGCGACTGGATCAACCGGCACACCGTGTTCACCCACGGCAACGGCTTCATCGCCTCGCCGGCCAACACGGTGCGCGGGGTGGCCAACGACCCCAACCAGAACGGCGGCTACCCGGAGTTCCTGGCCAGCGTCGTCGGCGCCAACGGCAACGTCGTCTCGCCCGGCCCGGCCCCGCTCGACCAGCCGCGCATCTACTTCGGGCCGGTCATCGCCAACACCGCCGCCGACTACGCGATCGTCGGCGAGAACGGCGCCCCGCGCGAATACGACTACGAGACCAACACCGAGACCCGCAACTACACCTACACCGGGTCCGGTGGTGTGCCGATCGGTAACTGGCTGGCGCGCAGCGTGTTCGCGGCCAAGTTCGCCGAGCGCAACTTCCTGTTCTCCAACGTCATCGGCGAGGACAGCAAGATCCTGTTCAACCGCGACCCGGGCGACCGGGTGGAGGCGGTGGCGCCGTGGCTGACCACCGACACGGCCACGTACCCGGCGATCGTCAACAAGCGGATCGTGTGGATCGTCGACGGCTACACCACCCTGGACAACTACCCGTACTCGGAGTTGACGTCGCTGTCCTCGGCGACCGCGGACTCCAACGAGGTGGCGGTCAACCGGTTGGCGCTCAACAAGCAGGTGTCCTACATCCGCAACTCGGTGAAGGCCACCGTCGACGCCTACGACGGCACGGTGACGCTCTACGCCCAGGACGAGCAGGACCCGGTGCTGCAGGCGTGGATGAAGGTGTTCCCGGACACCATCAAGCCCAAGAGCGAGATCTCCCCGGAACTGCAGGATCACCTGCGCTACCCCGAGGATCTGTTCAAAGTGCAGCGCGCGCTGCTGGCGAAGTACCACGTCGACGATCCGGTGACGTTCTTCTCGACGTCGGACTTCTGGGACGTGCCGCTGGATCCGAACCCGACGGCCAGCAGCTTCCAGCCGCCGTACTACATCGTCGCCAAAGACCTCGCGATGGAGGACAGTTCGGCCTCCTTCCAGTTGACCAGCGCGATGAACCGGTTCCGCCGCGACTTCCTGGCGGCCTACATCAGCGCCAGTTCCGATCCGGACACCTACGGCAGGCTGACGGTGCTGACCATCCCCGGTCAGGTCAACGGTCCCAAGCTGGCCTTCAACGCGATCAGCACCGACACCACCGTCAGCCAGGACCTCGGTGTCATCGGTCGCGACAACCAGAACCGGATCCGGTGGGGCAACCTGCTCACGCTGCCGGTCGGCCAGGGCGGTCTGCTCTACGTGGCGCCGGTGTACGCGTCGCCGGGCACCAGTGACGCGGCGTCGACCTATCCCCGCATGATCCGCGTGGCGATGTTCTACAACGACCAGGTGGGGTACGGCCCGACCGTCCGCGATGCGCTGATCGACCTGTTCGGGCCCGGCGCTGACGCCACCGCGACCGGACCGGCGCCGACGAATCTGCCCGAGGGTGAGGCGCCTGCCGCGCAACCGCCGAACGGCGAGCAGCCGCCGGCCGCGCAGCCGCCGGCCAACCAGGCCGGCCGGGCGCCGGCGCCAGATC
>NZ_SPQO01000011.1 GCF_004570325.1 Mycobacterium sp. PS03-16
TCAACCTCACCTACCAGGGCAAGGCTTCCTTCGTCGAGAAGGACGAGACCGCGCACAAGGCGGTCATCGACGCCCGCGGCAAGGACCAGCGCGGCAACGGCACGGCCGCCGCGGTCATCACGGCCAACCTCAAGGAGGAGGGGTCCGTCACGCGGGTCGACGTCCTGACCGACCTCAACATCACCGGCCGGCCGGCCCAGTTCGGCCGCGGCGTGATGACCGACGTCGGCAACAAGCTGCTCGGCCAGTTCGCCGACAAGCTGGCCGCCCAGCTCGGCGCCGGCGAGGCTGCTGCGGCCCCGGCCCCGGCCCCGGCCCCGGCCCCGGCCCCGGCCCCGGCCGAGAACACCGCCGAGACGCCGGTGAAGAAGGCGGCCGCGGTCGCCGCCGGCGCCGCCGAGGAGGTCGCCGCCTCCGCCGAGCAGGTGCCCGGGGACGGCGCTCCGGCCAAGACGACCCGCAAGGCGGCGACGGCGGCGAAGAAGACCGCCGCGGCCGCCACGGACAAGGCCTCCGCCACGGACAAGGCCTCCGCCACCGAGAAGGCGTCCGCCACCGAGAAGACGCCGACGCCGGCCGCGCCCGACACCGCCCCGGCTGCCTCGGCTCCCGCTGGTCAGCCCATGTCGGTCTCCGGCCAGCCCGCACCCAGCGCCCCCGCTGCCCCGGAGACCACGCCCTCGGGGCGGCACCAGGCGGCCGAGCCCGAGCCGATCGACCTGCTGGAGGTGGCCGGCGGAGCGGCGATGGCCCGCTACGCCGTGCCGGCGGCCGGTGCCGCGGCGGCCAGCGCCGTGTGGTCGTCGTCGGGCCCCCGGGCCGCGGTGAGCCCGCCGCCGATCGCGGCCGCCAGCTCGGGCTGCGGCAGCGTGACCACGGGCACCCGGAAGTGCTCCGACAGCGTGGTGGTGACGATGGGGATCCGCGCCCCGCCACCGACGGTCGCGACAGCCGCGAGGTCGCTGTGCCGGACACCGTTGCGCTGCAACATCTCTTGCAGCACAGCGACGGCACCGGCGAGCGGTTCGCGCACGATCTCGTCGAGTTCGGTGCGCGTGAGCCGCACCTCACCGCGGTGGCCGGGCAGGTCGGCGGTCAGCGTCGCCACCGTCGCCGTGGACAGCTGCTCCTTGGCGGCGCGGCACTGGGCGCGCAGCCGGGTCAGCGACCCGATCGCCGAGGTGCCGGTCAGATCCACCGCTCCCGCCGCGCCCAGCCCGCCGATCACGTGGGTGAGCAGCGCCTGGTCGATCGAGTCGCCGGACAGGTCGGTGTGCCGCACGGTCGGGGCGATCGGCCGGTAGCCGTCCGCCGCGTCGGCCAACGTGAGGCTGGTGCCGGTCCCGCCGACATCGCACAGCGCGACGACCCCGCGAGTAGGGAGACCGGGTTCGTCCTGCAGTGCGGTCAGGGCCGCCGACGCATCCGGAGTCAGCGGCGCGTCCTGCAGCTCGGGCACCTCGGCCAGCGCACCGCGCAGCGCCTCGACCGCAGCGGGTGGCCAGTGGGCCGGGTACGTGACACCGACCGGACCGGCCGGCGGGCGACCGCGGGTCACCGCGTGGAGCAGGGCTCGCAGCGCGTCGGCGGCCAGCGTCGCACCGCGGTGGCTGGAGCCGTCGGCGGCCAGGATGCCGATCGGGTCACCGACGCGGTCGACGAAGCCGGTGAGGATCAGCCCGGGTTCGTCGAGGCGCGGGTTCTCGGTGGGCACCCCCACCTCCGGCGGGCGATGGCCGAACAGTGTGAGCACCGGGGTCCGCCGCAGCGCGGTGCGCCCGACCACCACGGCCGCCAGGGCGCTGGCGCCGATCGACAACCCGATTACGTCCGACATCCGTTCCCGTCTTCGGCAGAGGACCACATCCAGTTATCCATCGTCCGACGGTGGGCGCGGCGTTACTCAGCGGATTGTGCCGGCGCCCGCGATCAGTGGTAAATCCAGCGCGGTCACCCAGCCCGGGCGCAGGTCGTTGACCGCGGGCACCGCGTTGAGCGCGCGCATCCCGGTGGCCAGGCAACCGGCCGCGGCGGCGTCGCGCCCCGACCCGTCGGTGAAGCGGAACGCCGTCTCCTGGAACACACTCGGAATGCCCTCGATGTCGACGCGGTAGACGTCGTTCTCGGTGCCCGACGGCCACTCCGGCGCGGCGTCGTTGCCGATGCGGTTGACATGTTCGAGTTGGATGCGGGTCTCGCCCTGATAGATGCCGTTGATCGTGAACCGCACCGCGGCGACATGCCCCGCCGCGATGACGCCCTTGGCACTGGGGCGGTCGGTCGGCGTGACCCATTTGTCGTAGGTGGTGGTGATCTCGTCGAGCATGATGCCTGCGGCGTGGGCGATCATCGGCACCGTGGCGCCCCAGGCGAACACCAGGATGTCGGGGGTCTCGAGCAGCGCCCGGTGCTCCGGGGGCCGTCCGATGCCCATCTCGTCCTCGTAGTCGCCGGTGTAGTTCGTGTAGTCGAGCAGCTCGGAGGCGCGGACGCGTTTCACCTCCGAACACACCCCCATCAGCGTCATCGGGAACAGGTCGTTGGCGAAGCCCGGGTCGATGCCGGTGGTCAGGCACGACGACTCGCCGAGTTCGCACGCCTCGGTGATCGGCTGGATCCAACCCGGCGGGTTGAGGTGCATGGTCGGCCAGACCCACGGCGTCATCGCCGTGGAGCAGACGTCGATACCGGCCCGCAGGAACCGGGCGATCAGCGCGATGTTGTCCTGCGCGTGCGCGGCGGTGGGCCCGTAGTGCACCAGCGCATCCGGCTTCAGCGCGATCAGCGCGTCGACGTCGTCGGTCGCGGTGACGCCCAGCGTGCGGCCGAGCCCGCAGATCTCCCCCGCGTCGCGGCCCACCTTGTCCGGGTTGGACACGCCGACGCCGACGAGCTCGAACAGCGGGTGCCGGTCGATCTCGGCGATCACCATCTTGCCGACGAAGCCGGTGCCCCACACCACGATCCGCTTGGACATGCATTGCCTTTCGTTGGCCCCCGGCGCTCACCCTATGTGTCGGCGCGACATTCCCGGGCGGCGTCGCTTAGGTTCTGCAGACATGACTTCTGCGGTGGACGGCCCGCTGGCCGGACGACGGGCGCTGGTGACGGGCGGATCGCGTGGGATCGGCGCGGAGATCGTGCGCAGGCTGGCCCGCGACGGGGCCGCGGTGGCGTTCACGTACGGATCCTCGGTGGACGAGGCCGACAAGGTGGTGGTCGACGTGTCCCGCGCCGGCGGCCGGGTGCTGCCGATCCGGGCGGACAGCGCCGATCCCGGGCAGATCGCCTCGGCGGTGCAGGAGACGGTGACGCGGCTGGGCGGCCTCGACATCCTGGTCAACAACGCCGGCGTCGCGCACCTCGGCCCCGTCGAGTCTTTTCCGCTCGAGCAGTTCGACCGCCTGGTGGCGGTCAATGTGCGCGGGGTGTTCGTGGCGATCCAGTGCGCGGTCCCCCACCTGGGCGAGGGCGGGCGCATCATCACCATCGGCAGTGTCAACGCCGACCGGGCGCCGGTGGCGGGTCTGTCGGTGTACGCGATGACCAAGGCCGCCGTCGCCGGTATGACGCGCGCGCTGGCGCGCGAACTCGGGCCGCGCGGGATCACCGTCAACACCGTGCAGCCCGGCCCGATCGCCACCGACATGAACTCGGCCGAGGGCGAATTCGCCGAAGCAGCAACGAAGCTGATCGCGGTCGGACACTACGGGCACACCGGCGACATCGCGGCCGCGGTCAGCTACCTGGCCGGTGCGGAGGCCGGGTACGTCACCGGCGCCACCCTCGACGTCGACGGCGGCTTCAAGGCCTGACGAAGGTCGGAAACAGCGCCCCCCTGACGGAGGTGGGAAACAGCGCCCCCCTGACGGAGGTCAGAAACAACGCCTGAGCCCGCCCGGCTCGCAGATCAACGGGTAGCGGTCGAGCGGGATGTCCAGCGGCTTGGCGAACGTGAGCGTGAACGGCGTCTTGATCATGCTGGCCGGTAGTTGGCCATCGCAGCCGGGCGGGTGGGTGGTGGTGCGGGTGCCGGTCATGGTCTCGGAGTTGAACTCGTAGCTTTCGTTGACCACCAGGTAGTCGCCGTCGGAGCACTTGATTCCTTCGCGCACCGTCGTGTTGGCCGCCCACACCCCGTTGGCCAGGCGGGCGTCGATGCTGGGCGCCGCCGATGGCGACACGGCGATCGACAAATGGCAACCGACCGGAAGGTACAGGTGTTCGCGCAGGTCGCCGACCACGGGAACGCAGATCGGGTACACCCGCCAGGTGGCGGTCGTGCCGTCGGGCTGGGCGTAGGTGTAGAAGCCCTCGAGCACCTTCTGCTCGGCCTGCGCCGGGTGCGCGAGCCCGACCGCGGCGCCGATCGCGAGGACGACGGCGGCGAGAATCCGAGAGACGGTCAACATCCGGCAGGTCTTCCCTTCCAGCGGCGAACACTCGTCGGCCAGCGGTGGCTCGAGTATGTCAGCCTCCTTTGCCCGACGTCCCGGGGTTCGGCGTTTGCGACCGCGTCCGCGGGGGGTAACAAGCCTCAGAAGTGCCCGTCTGATCTTGGAGTGGCCGTGACGCGACGCAGTGTGGTCCTCGCCGCGGTCGTCGCGCTGGTGCTGGGTCTGGCGGGCTGCTCCACCGGCGAGCGGGTCGACCTCGGCGACGCCGCGGCCGGCAACCTCATCGCGGCGATCGCCGGGGAGCCCGATCAGCTCGACCCCCACAAGACCAGCGCCTACTTCTCGTTCGAGGTGCTCGAGAACGTCTTCGACACGCTGGTCGAGCCCGACGCGAAACTCGAGATGCGGCCGGCGCTGGCCGAGCGGTGGGAGACGAGCCCCGACCAGCTGGTGTGGACGTTCCACCTGCGCCGCGGCGTCACCTTCCACGACGGCACCCCGTTCACCGCGGATGACGTCGTCTACTCCTACCGCCGCATCATCGACGAGCAGCTGACCAACGTGGACAAGTTCAGTCCGGTCACCGATGTGGTCGCCGTCGACCCGGCCACGGTGCGGATCACCGTGAAGCAGCCGACGCCGAACCTGCTCACCAATCTCGGCGGCTTCAAGGGCATGTCGATCGTGTCGCGGGCCAACGTCGAGAGCGGGCGCATCGGCACCCATCCCGTCGGCACCGGTCCGTTCTCGTTCGCCGGCGCTCGCAGCGGGGACTCGATCGTGCTGACGGCCAATCCGTCGTACTGGGGCGGCCCGCCGCAGGTCTCCGGCGTGACGTTCCGCTTCATCTCCGAACCGACCACCGCGCTGTCGGCGTTGCAGGCCGGGGAGATCGACTGGACCGACTCGATCCCGCCGCAGCGCGTCGCCCAGCTGCGCGACGACGAGTCGCTGCGGCTGGCCGTCACGCCGAGCAACGACTACTGGTACCTGGCGCTCAACGAGGCGCGCCGGCCGTGGAATGACGTGCGGGTGCGCCAGGCGATCGCGTATGCCATCGAGCGCGACGCCATCGTGACCGCGACCAGCTACGGCACCGCCGCGCGCAACCAGCTGGCGATTCCGGAGGGTAACCCGTGGTACACGCCGTACGACCGGTACTCCTACGACGTCGAGAAGGCGAAAAGCCTGCTGGCCGAGGCGAATGCGGCCCCGCAGCGCCTCGACATGCTGGTCACCAGCGAGTATCCGGAGACCGTGACCGCCGCGCAGATCATCGCCGACAACCTGGCCCCACTGGGCATCACCGTCGACATCCGCACCGTCGACTTCGCCACCTGGCTCGACGAGCAGAACAACGGCAACTTCGACATGCTGATGATGGGCTGGCTGGGCAACATCGACCCGGACGACTTCTACTACGCCCAGCACCACACTGACGGCACGAGCAACGCCCAGAAGTTCTCCGACCCGGAGGTGGACCGCCTGCTCGACGCCGGGCGGGTGGAGACCGACCGGCAGGCCCGCGAGGACATCTACGCCCGGGCAGCCACCCGTATCGCCGATCAGGTCAGCTACATCTACCTCTACAACCCGTCGGTGATCCAGGCCTGGACGCCGGCGCTGTCGGGGTACGAGGCCCGCCGCGACGGCGCGGTCCGGTTCCGCGGCGCGGTCCTCGGAGGTGACGAGTCGTCGTGAGCGCGTTCGTGAGCCACCCCGTGGTGCGCTTTTTGGCCCGCCGGGTGGCGTACTCGCTGGTCGTGCTGGTCGGGGTCCTGATCGTGGTGTTCGCGCTCATGCAGCTGGTGCCGGGCGATCCGGTGCGCATCGCGCTGGGCACCCGCTACACCCCCGAGGCCTACGAGGCGCTGCGGTCGGCGAGCGGCCTGGACCGCCCGGTCATCGTGCAGTTCTTCAGTTATCTGGGCAATGCGCTCACCGGCGACCTCGGCGTGAGTTTCCGCAACGGTGACCCGGTGACCACCACGCTGCTCGAACGGCTGCCCGCCACCGTGTCGCTCGGGCTGGTCGGCATCGTGATCGCGCTGCTGATCGCGGTGCCCGCCGGGGTGTGGGCGGCGCTGCGCGAAGGCCGGGTGAGCGACGGGATCGTCCGCATCACCAGCCAGTTCGGCGTCTCGGTGCCCGACTTCTGGCTGGGCATCCTGCTGATCGCGCTGTTCTCCACCACGCTGGGGTGGCTGCCGACGTCGGGGTACCGGCCACTGTTCGACGATCCGGGCGGCTGGTTGCGCCACATCATCCTGCCGGGGCTGACCGTCGGGCTGGTCGCGGCGGCGATCATGACCCGTTACATCCGGTCCGCGGTGCTGGAGGTCGCCTCGACGGGCTATGTGCGCACCGCCCGCTCGAAGGGCCTGTCACCGCGGGTGGTGACGCTGCGCCACACCGTGCGCAACGCGCTGATCCCGGTGCTGACCATCACCGGTATCCAGCTCGCCACCATCCTCGGCGGGGTCATCGTCGTCGAGGTGGTGTTCGCGTGGCCGGGTCTGGGCCGGCTCGTCTACAACGCCGTCGCCGCTCGCGACTACCCTCTGATCCAGGGGGCGGTGCTGCTGATGGCCGCGCTGTTCCTGCTCATCAACCTGATCGTGGACGTGCTGTACGCGGTCGTCGACCCGCGGATCCGGCTGTCATGACCGCGCCCGGGGAACAGACCCGCGTCGCGTCGTGGCGGCTGCTGCTGGGCAACCCGGTGACGCTGGTCAGTGCGGCGGTGCTGGCGGTCGTGCTGGTGGTGGCGCTGTTCGCCACGTGGCTGATCCCTTACGGGGTCAATGACATCGACGTTCCCAACGCGCTGCAGCCGCCGAGCGGAGCGCACTGGTTCGGCACCGACGAACTGGGCCGCGACGTGTTCTCCCGCGTGCTGGTCGCGGTGCAGGCGTCGCTGCGGGTGGCGGTGGTCAGCGTGGCGTTCGCGGTGGTGGTCGGCGTGACGGTCGGAGTGCTGGCGGGGTACCGCGGCGGTTGGCAGGACACCGTGCTGATGCGCATCGTCGACGTGATGTTCGCGTTCCCGGTGCTGCTGCTGGCGCTGGCGATCGTGGCGATCCTGGGGCCCGGGGTGACGACGACGATGCTGGCGATCGGCATCGTGTTCACCCCGATCTTCGCGCGGGTGGCGCGCGCCAGCACGCTGTCGGTGCGCGTCGAACCCTATGTGGCGGTGTCCCGCACGATGGGCACCGGACACGGCTACATCCTCATCCGCCATGTGCTGCCGAACATCTCGGGCCCACTGATCGTGCAGACGTCGCTGTCGCTGGCGTTCGCGATCCTGTCGGAGGCCGCGCTGTCGTTTCTGGGCCTGGGCATCCAGCCGCCGCAGCCGTCGCTGGGTCGGATGATCTTCGACTCGCAGGGTTTCGTGACGCTGGCGTGGTGGATGGCGGTGTTCCCCGGCGCGGCGATCTTCGTCATCGTGCTGGCGTTCAACCTGCTCGGCGACGGCCTGCGCGATGTGCTCGATCCCAAGCAGCGCACGCTGATCGAGGCGAGGAGGCGGCGGTGAGCGCGCCCGTGCTCGACGTGAATGATCTGCGGGTGCGCATCGGCCGCCGCGAGATCGTGCGGGGCATCTCGTTCGCCGTCGAGCGGGAGCAGACGATCGGCATCGTCGGCGAATCCGGGTCGGGCAAGTCGATGACGGTGCTGGCCGCGACCGGCCTGCTGGACGCCCCGGGCGCGACGGTCAGCGGGTCGAGCCGGCTGGGCGGCGATCCGCCGACCGAACTGATCGGGACGCCCGCCCGCACGTTGCGCGCGGTGCACGGCGGACGCATCGGCTTCGTGTTCCAGGATCCCGGCACGTCGCTCAACCCGCTCTTGACGCTGGAGCGGCAGATCACCGAATCCCTGGAAGCGCACCGCGGGATGACCCGCAGACAGGCGCGCGAGCGGGCCCTGGATCTGCTGACCGCGGTCGGGCTGCCCGATCCGCAGCGCCGCCTGGAGTCCTACCCGCATCAGCTCTCGGGCGGGCAGCGGCAGCGGGTGATGATCGCGATCGCGCTGGCGTGTGACCCCGAACTGCTCATCGCCGACGAACCGACCACCGCGCTGGACGTGACGACTCAAGCGCAGATCATCGAGCTGGTCCGCGATCTGCAGCGGGATTTCGGTGCGGCGGTGGTGTGGATCAGCCACGACCTCGGCGTGATCGGGCAGGTCGCCGACGCGGTCACGGTGCTGCGGCACGGCGAGGCGGTGGAGCAGGCGCCGATCCTCGACGTCTTCGACCGTCCCCGCCACGAGTACACCCGCGAACTGCTCGCGGCCCGCCCGCTGGTGGGCGGTGACGGTCCCCCGCCGGCCGCTCCCGACGCACCCGTACTGCTCGACGTCGCCGGGCTCGACGTGCGCTTCGACGTCTCGGGGCCCGCCGGGCGGTCGGAAGTTCATGCGGTGCGGGACCTTTCGTTCTCGATCCGGCGTGGCAGCACGCTGGGTCTGGTCGGGGAATCCGGTTCGGGCAAGTCGACGGTCGCGGCTGCGCTGACCGGCCTGGTCATCCCGCGCGCCGGGTCGGCGACGCTGGACGGCGCGGACGTGCTCGGCGTGCGCGGTGCCGAGGAGAAGGCGTTGCGCCGCCGGATCAGCCTGGTGTTCCAGGATCCGTTCTCGTCGTTGAACTCTCGCAATCGCGTGGGCACCACGGTCGCCGAACCGCTGCGGGTGCACAAGCTGGTCGACGGCCGGGCCGCGCGGGCGGCACGCGTCGCCGAACTGCTCGACCTGGTCGGGCTGCCCGCGGATTTCGCGTCGCGCTATCCGCACGAACTGTCGGGCGGGCAGCGCCAGCGGGTCAGCATCGCCCGTGCGCTGGCCACCGAACCGGATCTGCTGATCCTCGACGAATCGACGGCCTCACTGGATGTCTCGGTGCAGTCGAAGGTGCTCGACCTGTTGGCGCAGTTGCAGCGGGACCTCGGCCTGACGTACCTGTTCATCGGCCACGATCTGGCGGTCATTCAGCGGATGAGCCATGACGTGCTGGTGATGCGTGACGGCGCGGCCGTGGAGCACCGGCCGGCCACCGACCTGTTCGCCGCGCCGGAGCAGGACTACACGCGGACGCTGCTGGCAGCGGTGCCGCCGGCCCGGCCGCGCGCACGGGCATGAGACAGTCGGTGCCATGACACAGCTGAATGGCAAGGTGGCGTTGGTGACCGGCGCGTCGTCGGGGTTGGGTGCGGCCACGGCGAAGCTGTTCGCCGAGCGCGGCGCGACGGTGTTCGGCATCGCCCGTGACGCCGACCGGATGGCCGGGGTGTTCGCCGACGTCCCCGGTGGGCACTATGAGGCCGTCGACATCACCTCAGCGCAGGCCTGCCGCGACGCCGTGGCCGCCTGTGTCGAGCGGTTCGGCCGCATCGACGTCCTCGCCAATGTCGCGGGCTACCACCAGATGCGGCATACCCCGACCATGTCGGACGACGACTGGGACCGCGACCTGGCGGTGAATCTCAACGGGCCGTTCTATCTGTGCCGCGCCGCGTTGCCACACCTGCTCGAGACCGGCGGCAACATCGTCAACGTCGCCTCGGTCGCCGGCGTCGAAGGTGAGGTGTACTCGGCGGGCTACTGCGCGGCCAAACACGGCCTGGTCGGTCTCACCCGGGCGCTGGCCGTCGAGTTCACCGCGGATCGCCTGCGCGTCAACGTGATCTGCCCGGGTGGGATGGTGACCCCGCAGACCACGGAGTTCGCCGCCCCGGAGGGTGCGGACTGGAATCTCATCATGCGCATCGCCGCGCCCCGCGGGATGATGGACGTCGCCGACGTCGCGAAGACCATCGCGTTCCTGGCCAGTGACGATGCGGCGGCCGTGCACGGCGCGGTCTACCTGGTGGACAACGGGGCGACGGCGGGGTGAGCCGGCGCCTCAGCCGAGCGTGGTGTGCATGAGCATCGTGCTGTAGTCCGACCAGCGGGACAGCGTGAAGTAGAGGTCCTCACCGGTCGACCACGGGTGGATGTAGGGGGCGTAGATGCCGCCGGGGAACGCCGCCGACGTCACCACGGTCTTCGCCGAACTCCACGGCCCCTCCGGCTTGTCCGCGGTGCGCATCACGACGTTGCTCACCGTGTTGGTGTAGAGCATGACGAACTTGCCGAGGTGCTCGTTCCAGGCGACCGACATCTCGCTGCCCGGCGCCCACACCACCTGGATCGCCAGGAACGGGAACCCGCGCAGCCAACCGAACGGGGTGTAGTACTCGTAGGCGGATTTGTCGGCGACCGCGGTCTCGCTCACGCGCGACAGGAAGGGCATGCCGCCGCGTCCCGCGCCGGTGCCGTAGGCGTAGACGTACCCGTTGTGGCGGAGGTAGGCGCCCATCTGGAAGTTCTGGTCGCCCCAGACGAACGGCACCCCGGGCACGGTGTTGAACCAGCTCGGCCGGATGCTCGTCGTCGGTACCGTCCACGTCTCGCCGTTGTCGTCGGAGACCGCGACGGCGGAGAAGTTCGTCGACCACTGCCCGGGCGCACCCCACTGGCTGACCGACATGAAGTTGACGTACTGCCGGGTGCCGACCGAGATACCCGCGGTGGGGATGACGGTGACCTCGGTGGCCGCCAATTTGAGGCTGGCGATCACCTGCCGCGAGAAGTTGGGCCGTTCGGCGGTGACCGGGGAGCCGCCGTAGCGGTCGCCGGGGCGGGGGTTCGGGATCGCCATCCCGTCCGCGAGGTTCTGGTCGGCGGTGCGGAACAGCGTGTTCTTGCGCCACTCCTGGTCGGGCAGGCTGCAGTTGCCGAAGGTGTCGCCGAACGCGACGAGCACCTGGCGGTTGCTGCCCGATCCGCCGTTGTCCCACATGATGCCGAGGTCGGCGCCGGAGATGCCGAACCGCTGGTAGGAGTCGGATGCGGGGCCGGCGATGGTGTCGACGATGCGGGCGGTCTCGGCGGCCGGCGCGGCAGCGGCCCGCGCCTGGGTTTCCGGGGCGACGGCCGCGTCAGACTGGGCGGCCTGCTCGGGGGTGGTCTTCGGCGCCGGTTTGCGGCCGATCGGCAGGTGCAGGATCGGGAACTTCGGCATCGTGAGGCCGGGGTCGGCGCTGCGCGCGGACGGCGCGGCGGTGGTCACCGAACAGGGGTCGGCGGTGGCAGGCGCGCTGGTGAGCACCGGCACGGTCACCGACACCGCGACCGCCGACGCCACCGCGGTCAGTCGGCGAAGAGCCGGCATGGGTCACCTCTCGAACACACGGCACCTGGTACTCGAGTGACAGTAGTGACTGCCGTGGCGGAGAAGTCTTTCGCCAAGCGAACCGAAACGCCTTCGTGACCGGTCCGAGATCGTTGCCTCCAGCCGCTGACGGCCGCGTCAACGCAGCACCGCCGCGGGCGCGTCGTGGTGGTTGGTTTGCGAAGTCAACTACTTCAGGAATCACCGAGACTGCGGTGAGATCACCGATTCCGCGCTTTTCATGATCTGACAGCAGTCTCGGCGAGCAGTTCCTGCCACCCGCCGGTCAATCACTGCCAGCGGGATGAACGCCGTTGACCTGCGGGTTGTGCAGGTCAGACCGGCCAGGAACTCCTCCCGACCGAACGGATACGAAGAGGCAGTGACATGAACAAGTTCGGATTCGCCACCATCATCGCCGGCGCCGCCACCGCAGCCTTCCTGGGCCTGGCCGCCCCCGCGCAGGCCGCCCCCGCCGGGCCCGGCAACGCCGCCGACACCATCAGCTCGCTGGACGACCGCGGCTACGAGGTCCGCGTCACCCAGCAGGGCATGACCAAGCCGCTCGACGAGTCCAGCATCGTGTCGGTCCGCTACGACAACGACGACCGCGTCGTCTACGTCACCACCCGCTGACCCACGACATAACAAGGGCGCCCCACGTGGGGCGCCCTTTTCCGTTGCCGCGCTAGCTGGCGGCGCGGTGCACTTCGACGTGCGGGGTGTGGTGTGTGCGCTCGATCTGCCGGTCCACCTCGTCGCGGGCGGCGGCGATCGCGGCCTGCAGGCGGGCATCGCGGACAGCCGCGTCACCGATCGCGGCGACGGCATCGGCGACGGCGTCGATGGCCTGCCAGGTCTGCACGCTGAGCGGTGTGACGGGTTGCAGGTGGGAGCCGCGCTCGCCGGTACGAACGGCCTCGTCGAGCCAGTGCTCGAAGTTGTCGCGCACGATGTCGTCGGCGAAATCGTTCGTATACACGTTCGCTAAACCTTCCCAACGCAAGCTGTTGTGGCTGTTCACAGCTTCCGGGTTGATCTTACCCCGATTTGCAAGATCAAAAACGCGGGTATACGCAACTGTTGCCCTCCCCCGCGGAGTGGTCCAGGCCACAACAAGGTGTCGATGCCGGGCGATGGGGAATCACCTCCATCAAGGAACACCGACCGAGGGGAATTGATGACTGAGAACCAATCCGGCGAGGCCCGAAAAGGCCTCATCGACTCCGTGAAGGGCAAGGCCAAAGAGGTCGTCGGCGCCGTCACCGGCAACGACTCGCTGACCGCGGAGGGCCAGCTGGAGCAGACCCAGGCCAAGCAGCGCAAGGCCGCCAACGCCGCGGAGGCCGTCGCCGACGCCGAGGCCGAACAGGCCCGGCAGGAGGTCGCCGAGGCCCGACGCGAGGCCGCGCAGGAGCGCACGGCCGCCAACGCCGAGGCCGCCGCGAAGGAGAGCGCCGCCCGCGCCGATGCGGCCGCCCAGCAGCGGCAGGCCGAGCAGGCAGCCGCGCAGCGTGCCGCCCGCGACACCGCACAGGCCGAGCGTGAGGCGCAGCAGGAGATCGCGAAGGCCGAGGCCGAGGAACGCGCTGAGGTGCGCGCCGCCGCCGACGACGTCGCCGCGGCTGCCGAGGAGCGCAACGAGTCCGCGCAGATGGCGGCCGCCGCGCGGCGTGAGGCCGACCGCATCCGCGAAGAGGCCGATGAGTTGACCACCGACGCCGACGTCCCCGATCAGCGATAGATCACGAGGAGCCACCGATGAGAATCACCGATGTCCCATTCGCGCTTCTGCGCTTCCAGTACCAGATCGCCCGGATCCCGCTGCAGGTGATCGAAGACCGGGTGGTCGCCCGGCTCGACGCCGAGGCACCCGCCCGGTTGTTCTACGAGCGCTCGCTGGGGATGCTCGACGTGGCGGTCGGCGGCGCACTCGCCGCCCCCGACGTGGAGCAGCGCGGCGCGGCGCTGATCGAGCGCAGCGATGCGCTGCGCCGGGCGGCCCAGCTCGATGCCGTGGCCGCCGAGACCGCCGAGCAGGCCGACGCGGAGCTGAAGGCGACCCGCCAGGACGCCCAGCGTGAGCAGCAGCAGGCACGCGAGGACAAGAAGCGTGAGGTCGCGCAGGCCCGTAACGAGGCCGCCGACAAGAAGCAGGCCGCGGCCACCAACGCGCAGAAGCGCGCCGCCGCGGCCAAGGAGCAGGCCGACGAGGTGGCCGCCCGCCGGGTGAAGTCCGCCGAGGACGCGCGCCGCCAGGAGGAAATCAAGATCAAGGCCGACGAGCGCAGCGTGGAAGCGGTCGCGGAGAAGAAGCTGGACGACGCCGCCGAGCAGGCCGCCGACGCGGCCGCGACCCGGGCCACGGCCAACCGGGTCGAGGATCTCGCCGAGACCGAGAAGGAGAAGCGCCAGCAGGAGCGCGCCGCCGAGCGGAGCTGACCGCCGGCTAACCGCCGTAGTACTGCAGCACCCGCTCGTTGGTTTCGACCCGACCGTCGCTCACGATGCTGAGCCGGTCGGGTCGAACTTCGTATCGGGCCCCGCCGGACGGGTCGACGACGTCGAAACCCCCGCCGGACGGGGTGGCGCCGTCGAGCTGGATGGTGGCGCCGTCGCTGAGCCGTTCACCGCGGTAGTAGTAGTCGCCGTCACCGGCCTCGCACACGATCGCCAGCGACTGGGCCGTGCGCACCATGGCCGCAGGCGCATTCCCCTCGTCGCAGCGCGCGTAGTGCCCCACGAACCCCTGACCGTCGGCACCCGACACCCCCGTCGGCGTGGTCGTCGAGGTGGAGGTCGACGGTGTGGTGCTGGTCGAGGACGTCGTCGTCGGCGTGGTCGTGGTCGTCGTGGTGGTCTCCGACGACGTCGTCGGCAGGCTCTCGTCGTACGGGGTCGTGGTCGGGGTCAGCGGTGACCGGGCCGTCGACGAGGTGTCCTGACCGCCGAACGCCAGGATCGCGGCCAGCGCGGCCGCCACACCGAACAGCACGATGATCGCCGCGATCAACATCACCTGCGCACTGTTCTTCCGGGCCGGCGGCTTGCGTGCGGGCGGAGGCGGCGGCGCTGACGGCGGGTAGGGACTCAACCCCGTCGCCACCGGATCGGCATACATCGAGGTGAACTGGCGGGTACTCGGCGGCACGGGCGCAGGCGCGGCGATCGCGCCGGCCGGTGCGGCGGGCAGCGTCGCCGCGGCGGTGGCCGCCTTCGCCAGCTCACCGGCCGTCGGATACCGGTCGGCGGGTTGTTTGGCCATTCCCCGCGTGATGACGTCGTCGAACGCACGGCTGATACCGCGGCGCATGATGCTGGGCCGCGGCGGCGGCGCGAACATGTGCGCACTCATCAGCTGCTGCAGGTCGCGGGTCTCGAACGGCGGCCGGCCGGTCAGGCATTCGTAGAGCAGGCAGGTCAGCGAGTACACGTCGGCCGGCGGGCCGACGACGCCGTCGCCGAACCGTTCCGGCGCCATGTACGCCGACGAGCCGACGATCATGCCCGTCGAGGTGACGCCGGGGTCTCCCCCGGTGTGGGCGATGCCGAAGTCGACGAGGTAGGCGAAGTCGTCGGGATTGAGCAGGACGTTCTCGGGTTTGATGTCGCGGTGCACCAGGCCGTCGGCGTGCGCCGCATCGAGCGCGGCGGCCACCTGCCCGATGATCGACGCCGCGCGCCGGGCGTCGAGCGGGCCGTCGGTGCGCAGCACGTCCTTCAGGCTGGCGCCCTCCACCAGGCGCATGTCGATGTAGAGGACGCCGCCGATGTCGCCGAAGTCGTGCACGGGGATGACGTGCGGTTCCTGTAGCCGGGCCGCTACCCGCGACTCACGCCGGAAGCGCTCCTGGAACGTCGGATCGGCGGCCACCTCGGCGCGCAGCAGCTTGAGCGCCACCATTCGGCCCTTGGCCGTGTCGTAGGCGCGGTACACCTCGCCCATGCCCCCGACCCCGATCAACGACCGGAGTTCATAGGGGCCGAAGCGGGTGCCCAGACGCGAGCGACCGTGCGGCGTGGCCATGAGAACAGTTCCTTTCAGTCGGTCCCGACGGTACCGGCCGCCGCGTCCGACCCCGCAACGGCGAACTCTGTGTTCCCGGTAACGCCACACTGCAACGGTCGGGGACATCACACCGCGGACGTAGCCCCCTGCGCGAGGGCGCCATCTGCTATCACTACTGCGGAGACCACGCCGCAGGGAGGATTGCACCAGGGTGCCTGACGCGCGCGTTGTCGACGGCCGCCGCCCCGCTCCCTCGACCGGGCATTCGCGGCGCTCCGGGCCGGCGAAGTGGATCCGCCGGCTGGCCGTCCCGATCATCTTGGCGTGGATCCTGCTGGTCGCGGTGCTGTCGTTGACGGTGCCGCAGCTCGAGGTCGTCAGCCAACTGCGTTCGGTGTCGATGGCGCCCGAGGAAGCGCCGTCGGTGATCGCGATGACGCGCGCCGGGGAGGCGTTCGACGAGTTCGAGTCCGACAGCTCGGTGATGATCGTGCTGGAGGGTGAGCAGCCGCTCGGCGATGACGCGCACCTCTTCTACAACGACATGGTCGACCGGCTGGAAGCCGATACCACCCACGTCGAGCACATCCAGGACTTCTGGGGCGACCCGCTGACCGAGGCCGGCGCGCAGAGCAACGACGGCAAGGCCGCCTACGTGCAGGTCTATCTCGCCGGCAACCAGGGCGAGGCGCTGGCCAACGAATCGGTGAAGGCCGTCCAGGACATCGTGAACGGCCTGTCTCCCCCGCCGGGCGTCACGGCTTATGTGACCGGTGGGTCTGCGCTGGCCGCCGACCAGCAGATCGCCGGCGACCGCAGCGTCCGGGTGATCGAGATGGTGACGTTCGTCGTCATCATCGTCGTGCTGCTGATCGTGTACCGGTCGATCACCACGGTCCTGCTGGTGCTGGGCATGGTGCTGATCGGGCTGACCGCGGCGCGCGGCGTGGTGGCGTTCCTGGGCTACCACGAACTGATCGGACTCTCGACGTTCGCCACCACCCTGCTGGTCGCGCTGGCGATCGCCGCCGCCACCGATTACGCGATCTTCCTCATCGGGCGCTATCAGGAGGCGCGCAGTGCGGGCGAGGACCGGGAGGCCGCGTACTACACGATGTTCCACGGCACCGCGCATGTGGTGCTCGGCTCGGGTCTGACGATCGCCGGCGCCACGTTCTGCCTGACCTTCACGCGGCTGCCCTACTTCCAGTCGCTCGGCATCCCGCTGGCGGTCGGGATGACCGTCGCGGTGCTGGTCGCGCTGACGCTCGGACCGGCGATCGTCACCGTCGCCACCCGCTTCGGCCTGCTCGAGCCCAAACGCGCGATGCGCATCCGCGGGTGGCGCAAGCTCGGCGCGGCGGTGGTCCGGTGGCCGGGTCCGATCCTGCTGGCGACGATCGCGCTGTCGCTGATCGGGCTGCTCGCCCTGCCCGGCTACAAGACCAACTACAACGACCGCAACTACCTGCCCGACGACCTGCCGGCGATGGCGGGGCTCGCGGCGGCCGAACGGCACTTCTCGGCGGCCCGCATGAATCCGGAGTTGCTGCTCGTCGAAACCGACCACGACCTGCGCAACGCGGCCGACTTCCTGGTGATCGACAAGATCGCCAAGGCGGTGTTCCGGGTCGAGGGCATCGGCAGCGTGCAGGCGATCACCCGGCCGCAGGGCAAGCCGATCGAATACAGCACGATTCCCGCGCAGATGAGCCTCGGCGGGGTCATGCAGACGATGAACCGCAGCTACCTGCAGGACCGCATGGACGACATGCTGGTGCAGGCCGACGAGATGCAGAACACCATCAACACGATGAACAAGATGATCGGGTTGATGGAGGAGATGAGCGCCACCACGCACAGCATGGTGGGCAAGACCAGGGACATGGTCGTCGACGTCACCGAATTGCGGGACCACATCGCCGATTTCGACGATTTCTTCCGCCCGATCCGCAACTACTTCTACTGGGAACCGCACTGCTACAACATCCCGGTCTGCTGGTCGATGCGGTCGATCTTCGATTCGCTCGACGGCATGAACATGATGACCGACACGCTGCAGGACATGGTTCCGGACCTGGAGCGGCTCGACGCATTGATGCCCGAACTGCTGGCGCTGATGCCCGAGACCGTCGAGACCATGAAGACCATGCGGTCGATGATGCTGACCATGCACGCCACCCAGGCCGGGCAGCTCGCCCAGCAGGAGGCGATGGACACCAATTCGACGGCCATGGCGGATGCGTTCAACGACGCCATGAACGACGACACGTTCTACCTACCGCCGGAGATCTTCGACAACGCCGACTTCAAGCGCGGGATGGAGAGCTTCATCTCCCCCGATGGGCGCGCGGTGCGATTCATTATCAGCCACGAGGGCGATCCGCTCACCGTCGAGGGCATCGACCGCATCGACGCGATCAAAACCGCCGCCAGGGAAGCCATCAAGGGCACGCCGCTGGAGGGCTCGCGGATCTACGTCGGGGGCACCGCGTCGGCGTTCAAGGACATGCAGGAAGGCAACAACTGGGACCTGCTGATCGCCGGGATCTCCGCGCTCTCACTGATCTTCATCATCATGCTGATCCTCACCCGCAGCCTGGTGGCGGCGGCGGTGATCGTCGGCACCGTGGTGCTGTCGCTGGGCGCGTCGTTCGGGCTGTCGGTGCTGGTGTGGCAGCACCTCGTCGGCATCGAACTGCACTTCATGGTGATGGCGATGGCGGTGATCATCCTGCTGGCCGTCGGCGCGGACTACAACCTGCTGCTGGTCGCGCGCCTGCGCGAGGAGATCTCGGCCGGTATCAACACCGGGATCATCCGCGCGATGGGCGGCACCGGATCGGTGGTGACGGCAGCAGGTCTTGTGTTCGCGTTCACGATGATGTCGATGGTGGTCAGCGAGCTGACCGTGGCGGCCCAGATCGGGACCACCATCGGGCTGGGCCTGATCTTCGACACCCTGGTGATCCGCGCGTTCATGACGCCGTCGATCGCCGCGCTGCTCGGCCGCTGGTTCTGGTGGCCGCAGCACGTGCGTCGCAGGCCCGCCCTGTCGGGGGCGCTGCGCCGCCGCTGACCGCCGCTACCGGCCGAAGCCGGCGTCGCGCAGCGCCTGCGCCATGGAGCCCGACGGCTGGCTGCTCTCCCGGCGACGACTATTGTTGTCGCGCCGCGGGTTTCGCCGATCCTGCTGACCCCGCCGGTCCTGCTGGCCGCGGCGGTCCTGCTGGCCGCGCGGGGCGGCGCCACGGGGGGCGGGCTTGTCCTGCTTGTCCCGGCCCCGCTGCGGCGTGTCGTTCAGGCGCAGGCTCAGCCCGATGCGCTGCCGGTCGACGTCGACGTCGACGACCTTGACCCGCACCACCTGACCGGACCGCACCACCTCGTGCGGATCGGAGACGTAGCGGTCGGCCATCGCCGACACGTGCACGAGACCGTCCTGGTGCACGCCCACGTCGACGAAGGCGCCGAACGCCGCCACGTTGGTGACGACGCCTTCCAGCACCATCCCGACCTTCAGGTCGGCGACCTTCTCCACACCGGCGGCGAACGTGGCGGTGGAGAACGCCGGGCGCGGGTCGCGGCCGGGCTTCTCCAGTTCGGCGAGGATGTCGGTGACGGTGGGGATACCGAACCGGTCGTCGGCGAAATCCGCAGGCTTCAACGATTTGAGTTGCCGTGCGTCACCGATCAATTCGGCCAGCGTGACGCCCGAGCGGTCGAGGATGCGGCGCACCACCGGGTACGCCTCCGGGTGCACGCCCGAGGCGTCGAGTGGATCGTCACCGCCGGTGATGCGCAGGAAGCCCGCACACTGTTCGAACGCCTTGGGCCCGAGCCGTGGCACGTCGAGCAGTGAGCGGCGGTTGCGGAAGGGCCCGGTCTGTTCGCGGTGGGCGACGATCGCCTCGGCCAGCGTGTCGGTGACGCCCGAGACCCGGGCCAGCAGCGGCACCGAGGCGGTGTTCAGGTCGACCCCGACGGCGTTCACGGCGTCCTCCACCACCGCGTCGAGGCTGCGCGCCAACGTGCCGGGTGTGACGTCGTGCTGGTACTGACCGACCCCGATCGACTTCGGTTCGATCTTCACCAGTTCGGCGAGCGGGTCCTGCAGGCGGCGGGCGATCGACACCGCACCGCGCAGTGTCACGTCGAGTTGCGGCAGTTCGTGGGCCGCGTAGGCCGATGCCGAGTACACCGACGCGCCGGCCTCGCTGACCATGGCCTTGGCCGGCGCCGTGGCGCCGCTGGCCGCGATGTCGGCAATCAGCTCGCCGGCCAGCGCATCGGTTTCGCGCGACGCGGTGCCGTTGCCGACGGCGATGAGTTCGACGCCGTGGCGGGCGACCAGCGCGGCGAGCGTGGCCTTGGCCTGATCCCACTGCTTCTGCGGCTGGTGCGGGAAGATTGCGCAGGTGTCGACCACCTTGCCGGTGCCGTCGACGACGGCGACCTTCACGCCGGTGCGGAAACCGGGATCCAGGCCGAGGGTGGTCCGGGTGCCGGCGGGCGCGGCGAGCAGCAGGTCCTTGAGGTTACGGGCGAACACCGCGACGGCGTCTTCTTCGGCGCGCTGGCGCAGCCGCATGCGGGCGGCGACCGCGGCGGACACCATCAGCCGCACCCGCCAGGCCAGCCGCACGGTGGTGGCCAGCCAGGCGGTGGCCGGGGCGGCCGAGGCCATGTCGACTCCGAGGGTCTGGGCCACCATGGCGAGGTAGACCTCGTCCTCGCCGCCGTCGAAGTTCAGCGTGAGCACCTCTTCCTTCTCGCCGCGCATGACGGCCAGGACGCGGTGCGAGGGCATGTTCTCCAGTGGTTCGGAGAATTCGAAGTAGTCCCGGAACTTCTGCGCAGCAGGCGTTTTGGCCACCTCGTCGGAGCGCGGCCCGGTGCGCAGCGTGCCGTCGGCCCAGAACTTCTCGCGGACGGCGCCGACCAGGTCGGCGTCCTCGGCGACGCGTTCGATGAGGATGTGGCGGGCGCCCTCCAGGGCGGCCGCGGCGTCGGCCACGGCGTCGTTGAGGAATTCCGCGGCGATCTGTTCGGGGACCACGGTCGGGTCGGCGAGCAGCCGGTCGGCCAGTGGCTCCAAGCCGGCCTCGCGGGCGATCTGCGCCTTGGTGCGGCGCTTGGGTTTGTAGGGCAGATAGATGTCTTCGACGCGGGACTTCGTGTCGGCGGTCAGCAGCGCGGTCCGCAGCTCGTCGGTGAGCTTGCCCTGCTCCTCGATCGAGGCCAGGACGGCGGCGCGGCGTTCGTCGAGCTCCCGCAGGTAGCTCAGCCGTTCCTCGAGGGTGCGCAACTGGGCGTCGTCGAGGCTGCCGGTGACTTCCTTGCGGTAGCGCGCGATGAACGGCACCGTCGCTCCCTCATCGAGCAGCCGCACGGCGGCGGCCACCTGCGGTTCGCCGACGGCGAGTTCCTGCGCGAGGCGGGCGTTGACGGTCCTGACGGTCGGGCTCGAGGTCACGCGGGCACCCTACCGAAGGGCGCGGACAACGCCCGGCGCGACGGCGCGGCGCGTCGCGACGGCGGACCGTCAGGCGTGCACGGAGGTCCGGTGCCGCACACCCGCAATCGCGGCGGGGGTGGCGGCCGGCTTGCTCCGCCGCAGCCGGCGATCGGCCTCGTCGAAGCGCCGCTCCAGCACCCGGTAGTCCCGCTTGGACAGGGTGCGGCTGCGCTGAGCGAGCACGTCGAGCTGCTGCCAGCTCAGGCCGTCGAGGTCACCGTCGGTGTCGTGGGTGCCGATCACGACGGCGCCGTGCAGCAGTGGCACGTTCCTGGCGGTGAATTTCGTGGTGGCCAGCAGCAGCTCGGTGGCGCTGCGGTTGACCCGTCGCTGGCAGCCCTTCGGAGCGCGGGCGAACCAGAAGTCGAATTGCCGGTCGGCGCTGGACAGGTTTTCCAGTCCGTGATCGGCGACGAGTGCGGTGATATCGGCTTTGCTGTAGGCGCGCGTCTCGTAAACGACGCCGGTGGGGCTGGCATAGAGCACTGTGTTCATGGCGGTGTCCTCTTCGACGGTTCTCCTTGTCCCTGAGGAGCGGAAGCTCCCCGAAAGGAGGTTTGCCGTGATACTGCTGTGATAAACGTGAAAATTGTGACGTATGTGATTTAGTGCATTTGCGACCGCGAGCTGAAGCAGGAACGGTGCGGCTTGAGTGTCGGCTGCGGAGGGGCCGGTTGCGCTGGCCACTGGTAGCTGTTGCCCGCAAGGCTCTTCGTGTGGGGCGGGCGGGGCTCGAACCCGCGACCAATGGATTATGAGTCCACGGCTCTAACCGACTGAGCTACCGCCCCCGGCGCGTCAACGCGGGGGATATCGTCCCACGGGGCCGCGGGCCGCGCGAACAGCCCTCACGCATCCTTCGCACGCACCGCCGGCCCCCGGACCCACGGCAGCGTCATCAGCACCCACACGAGCACGATCAGCGCCGTCGCCGTGAAGATGTACACCGGCCACGGGCCCAGCACGTCGAGCAGGCTCGCGGTGACGGGTTTGCCGTTGAGAAACCCGTAATTCGTGCCGGCGATCCGGTTGAACAGAAACGTCACCACCGCCCAGATCGCGGTCACGATCACCACCAGTCGCAGACTGCCCCATCCCGGGCGCATCCCCCGCCCCCACGTCAGGTAGATCGCCGCCCACACCACGAGCAGATGGATCGCCCAGAACGCGAGGAACGTGTAGTGCGGGAAGTCCGGCCCCATCAGCACCGGCGAGATCAACGCCTGCGCGCTCAGCACCAGTCCCCAGTAGTAGGTCAGCGCGGACGCCCAGGGCCGCTGCGACCACAGCGCACACGCCGCCGCCACCGTCGCCAGATCGGTCAACCGCAGCGGCACCGACCGCTCGACCGTCGGCGGCACGAGCGAGTAGAGCAGCACCGACGCATAGACGACCGCCGTCAGCGCACCGACGATCCGCCCGAACCGCCGGGACTGCGCCTCGGTCTGTCTGCGCCCCAGCCACACCGCGAATACCGCGCCCACCACGAACACGGCGATGGCGCCCCAGTACGACGGCCCGTACGGTTCGAACTGCCGCGCCAGGACGCCGGTCACATCGCCTCGGCGAAGACCGTCTGCCCGTCGTCGTCGATCCGGTAGCGCTCCGTGCCGGACTGCACGCGCGGTGCGTCGGCGCCCAGCGCGACGGCGATCTTGTTGGTGGCGTTGCGCATGACGTCCAGTGTCAACTCCACCGCCTGCGCCTCGGAGAAGCACTTGCGCACCCCGCGGGCCACGTCGGTGGAGATCGCCGACGGCGTCCACACCAGCGCGTCGACGTAGCGCAGCGCCGCCTTGTGCTGCTTGGTCAGCCGCTCGGACGATTCGTAGTCTGCGATGTCGGCGTACAGCGATTCATCACCCCCGGCGTCGAGCGCATTCTCCTCGCGCAGCGACTTGCACAGCCGGCAGTTGTGCGCGATCGCCCCGCGCAGCCGCACCACCTCGGTGGTCACCGGATCGAGCTTGCGCAGCCGCGCCACCTCCGGCACGAACTGCCCCAGCAGCGCCTGCGCCGGGTCGGTCTCGTGGTCCCATGCCACCGCGGCGCCGTTGACCGGCGCGCCCAGCCCGATCGCCTCGAATCCGGCCGCCACGCGGGGCACGAAGTCGGCCACGAAGATCGCCGCGGCCACCCGGAACGCGTTGTCCTCGAGCGCTTTTGCGAACTGCCTGCGTTGGTTGTCGCCGATCCCGGTCACGTCGGTGGCGAACTGCTCGGCGAACGCCGCCACCACCGACTCGCAGTCCGACTTGTCCTCGAACAGGTCGACCTCGATCGGCAGCGGCACCACCCGCAACGCCCGACCGCACGTCAACCGGATCACCGCGTCGAGGCGCTGATCCCCCGACGACATCGCGACCAGACCGGACAGTTGCGCGAAGACCGCATCGACGGGCACGTTGGCATTATTGCGCCTGACTGACCGAGGACATGTGAAAGTCGGGGATCCGAAGTGTCGGCATGGCCGCGCGCGTCGCCCAGTCCCCCCACTCCCGGGGCAGCGTCACCTCGCTGACGCCCGCCTCCGTCGCCCGCCGCAACAGATCCAGCGGGCTCTCGTTGAAGCGGAAGTTGTTCACCGCCGCGGTCACCTCGCCGTCCTCGATCAGGTACACGCCGTCGCGGGTCAGCCCGGTCAGCAACAGCACCGTCGGGTCGACCTCGCGGATGTACCACAGCGTCGACAGCAGCAGCCCCCGCTCCGTGCCGGCGATCATGTCGGCCAGCTCGGCCGTTCCACCGGTCATCAGCAGGTTGCCGGCCGGCACCGCGACCGGCGCACCGAACTCCGCGGCCGCCGCCCGCGGATAGGCCAGCGCATTGACCACACCGTCGCGCAGCCAGTCCACCCGCCCGATGTCCATCCCGTTGTCGAACACCGATATCCGCTCCGACGACGTCGACGCCGCCACGAACGGCGTACACGCCAGCCCCGGCGCCGCCGGATCCGAATACAAGGTCAGCGGCAGTTCGGTCAGCTTCTCGCCCACCCGCGTCCCGCCGGGCGCCGACAGCGCCGTGCGGCCCTCCTGCGCGCCCCGGCCGTCCATCGCCCACGCCAGGTAGATCATCATGTCGGCCACCGTCGACGGCGGCATCAGCGTCTCGTACCGCCCGGCGGGCAACTCGACGGTGCGCGCCGACCAGTCCAGCCGCATCGCCAGATCCTCGAGCAGGCAGTCTGTGGGCACGTTGACGAAGTCCGGTGTGCTGATCCCCGCCCACGCGCTGGCACCGCCGCGTTTGGCGTTGATCTCCACCGACCCGGTCGGCTGGGTGTACCGCCGGCGCAGGCCGGTCGAGGTGGCCACGAACGTCGTTTCCAGCTCGTGGCGGGCGAACCCGTACAGCGTGTCCTCGCCGCGGAACCCGCGCGCGAGGCTGCCCGCCACCGCGGCGAACACCTCGGCACCGGTGGTGGGCACCGGCAGCTCCCAATCCCCCGGCGCCGCGACGCCGGGCAGCGGCGGTGCGGTGTCGCGCGCCTCGGGCGCGGCCAGCGCCGCCTCCTGCGACGCGGCCACCAGCGCGGGGATCGCGGCCGGCTCCACCTCGCTGGACCGCACCGAACCGACATGGGCGCGTTGGCCTTTGCGCACGATCGAGATGACCGTCGTGCTGCGGCTGATCGACTCACCGTTGGTGGTCATCGAGTTGCCCGCCCACCGCAGCGCGGCATCGGCGCGGTCGGTCACCAACACCATGGTCTCGTCGGCGGTTCCGCGCCGCGCGGCCTCGGCCAGCACCGCGTCGACGACGTCCTGTGCGGCGATCACCGGCTCAAGCCGATCGCCCTCTTCGCTGCGCTCATCGGGCAGCCTCCTCGCGGGTGTTGAGCACGTTGATCCCCCGGAACAGCGCCGACGGGCAGCCGTGACTGACCGCGGCGACCTGGCCCGGCTGCGCCTTCCCGCAGTTGAACGCCCCACCCAGGCGCCACGTCGACGGCCCGCCGACCGCCTCCAGCGCACCCCAGAAATCGGTGGTGGTCGCCTGATACGCGACATCGCGCACCTGCCCGTCCAACCGGCCGTCGCGGATGCGGAAGAACCGCTGCCCGGTGAACTGGAAGTTGTACCGCTGCATGTCGATCGACCAGCTCTTGTCGCCGACGATGTAGAGGCCGTCGGCGACCCGGCCGATCAGATCGTCGGTGCTGACGTCCTCGGCGGCGGGCTGCAGCGATACGTTGGCCATCCGCTGGATCGGCACGTGGTGCGGCGAATCGGCGTACGAACACCCGTTGGACCGCGCCACCCCGAGCCGCGGCGCGAACACCCGGTCGAGCTGATAGCCGACGAAGACGCCGTCACGCACCAGGTCCCAGCTCTGCGCGCGGACCCCCTCGTCGTCGAATCCGATTGACGCCAAACCGTAGTCGACCGTCCGGTCGGCGGTGACGTTCATCACCGGCGACCCGTAGCGCATGGCGCCGAGCTTGTCGGGCGTGGCGAACGACGTGCCGGCGTAGGCCGCCTCGTAGCCGATCGCGCGGTCGTATTCGGTGGCGTGGCCGATCGACTCGTGAATGGTCAGCCACAGGTTGGACGGGTCGATCACCAGATCCGTGGGGCCCGCGGTCACGCTGGGCGCCTTGACCTTCTCGGCGAGCAGCGACGGCAGCACGGCGAGCTCGTCGGTCCAGTTCCATATCTCGTCGCCGGCGACCACCTCCCAGCCGCGCGCGGTGGGCGGCGCCAGCGTGCGCATCGTCTCGAACGTGCCCGCCGCCGAGTCGACGGCCACCGCGTCCAGCATCGGCAGCACCCGCACCCGCTGCTGGGTGATCGAGGATCCGAAGCTGTCGGCGTAGAACGTCTGCTCCTTGGCGGTGTGCAGGCCGGCCGACACGTGGTCGACCCCGTCGGCCGCCAGCAGCCGGCCCGAGTACTCGCCCAGCACGGCGATCTTCTCCGCCGCGGGCACCGCGAACGGGTCGATGCCGTAGTCCGACACCCACGTCACGTCGCGGTACACCGGTTCGGGCGCCAGCTCGATACGCTCGGCGTTGAGCGGGACCAGCGTGGTCGCCACCGCCACCGCCCGCCGCGCGGTGTCGGCCGCCACTCCCGCATCGAGTTCGGCGTGTGAGGCGAACCCCCATGTGCCGTCGACGATGACCCGCACCGCCAGCCCGATCTCCCGGTCGAGGACCGCGGTCTCGAGCTCACCGTCGCGCAGCTGGACGAGTTCGGTGGTGAGCGCGTGGATCCTCAGGTCGGCGTAGCTGGCCCCGGCCGCCAGCGCCGCGGACACCGCGGCGTCGGCGAGCTGATGACGGGGCAGCGCGAGGAAGTCGGCATCAACGTGTCGGGGCGCTGTCACGGCATCCACCGTAACGGCGGCCGGGCGATCAGGTCGGCGCGGAACTGGTCGGCAGGACCGTCAGCTCCAGCCCCAGCGCCGCCCCGCACACCACGACGATGATCGCCAGCGCGATCCAGTCGCGGGCCTTGGGCCCGGCGGGCGCGGCCGAGATCTGCCCGGTGCCACCGCGGGCGGTGATCGCGTCACCCATCTCGTCGGCGCGGCGCAGCGCGACCGTGATGGCCGCGGCGAGCATGTCGACGATCTCGATCAGCCACCGCTTGCGGCGGGCTTTGCGGCTGCTCAGGTGCTGGCGCGGACGGAGCCGGCGGGCCGCATACAGCGTGGTGAACTCGTCCATCAGCATCGGGAAGGCGCGCAGCGCCAAGGCGATCGCCACCGCCCAGTCGTCGACCGGAATTCGCAGCGCCCGCAGCGGCCTGCCGAGTTTCGCGACGGCGGGCGCGATCTCGGCGACGTTGGTGGTCCACGACACCATCGCGCCCAGACCCAGCAGCACGATGGACAGCGCCGTGATGCGCAGGAAGTTGAACAGCCCGCCCAGGCCGACCTGGATGGACCCGAGGTCGACGACCGGGTCGCCCCCGCCGAACGTCGCGGTCAGGCCGCCGAGGAACAGCAGCACCCACAGCCAGCGCGGGATCGAGGGCAGCGCGCCGCGCGGGATGTGCGCCAGCCGCGCGGCCACCAGTACCAGCACCGCGACCGCGAGGATCGGCGCCCAGCCGGGATAGAAGGTGAGCAGCACACCGATCCCGGCGACGGCGATCAGCTTCGTGCCCGCCCACAGATCGTGCACGACCGAGCGTCCGGGCACCGGGCGCAGCAGCACCACCGGCCGGCGCTGCCGGCGTTCGGGCGCGGTCATGTCCGCTCCCCGGCCGTGGTCGGGGCGGGGGCGAGCGCGCCGCCGCGCAGGTGCAGAGTGCGCGGGCACAGGTCCTCGAGCCCGGAGAAGTCGTGGGAGATCACCACCACGGTCAGGCCGGCGGTGCGGCGCAGGTCGGCGAGCAGGCGCAAAAGGCCGCGGGCGCTGGCGGCGTCGAGCCCGGCCAGCGGTTCGTCGAGGATCAGCGCCCGGGGCGCGCGGGCCAGCAGCCCGGCGAGCACCACCCGGCGCATCTGCCCGCCGCTGAGTTGATCGATGCGCCGGGCGGCCAGCGCCTCGTCGAGCCCGACCATGCCCAGCGCGGAGACCACGCGGCCGGTGTCGCGCCGGGAGAACCCGGCGGCCGAGGCGATCTCCTCGCCGACGGTGCTGCGCATCAGCTGCAGCCGCGCGGCCTGGAAGGACAGGGCGACCGCACCGACCTGGTCGGACACCGGCCGGCCGTCGAGCAGCGCGCTGCCGGTGGTCGGCACCGTCAGCCCGGCCATGATCCAGGCCAGCGTCGACTTCCCGGAGCCGTTGAGGCCGTGAATCAGCACGCCGTCGCCCTCGGGCACCACGACGTCGATGTCGCGCAGCGCGGATTTGGCCCACGGGGTGCCGCTGCCGTACTCGTGGCCGACGCCGGCGAGTTCGAGCACCGGCGTGGCGCTGGTGGGCGCGGCGTGCACGGTGCCTGCGGGCGCGGCCGACGTTTCCACCATGTCGGTGTTGTCGCTGGCGCCGCCGTTGCCGGTCAGGTTGATGGTCCGGTCGGCGACCCGGGCCTCGTCGTTGTAGTGGGTGATGTGCACGAGCGACATATCGTGGTGCTGGGTGAGCCCGGACAGCACGTCCATCAACCCGTCGCGGCCCTGCTGGTCGACCATGCTGGTGACCTCGTCGGCGATCAGCAGGGCGGGTTCGCGCGCCAGCGCGGCCGCCACGGCCAGGCGCTGCAGTTCACCGCCGGACAGTCCGCCGGTGTCGCGTTCGGCCATCCCGTCCAGGCCGACCTCGCCGAGCAGCTTCGGCACGTCGGTCTGCGCGCCCGGTGGTAGGCCCCACACGACATCGTCGGCGACCCGGGTCCCGAGCACCTGGCTCTCCGGATGCTGCATGACGACCGCGGTGCCGCCGAGGCGGCCCAGTCCGACCGCACCGGGGCGATGAATGGTGCCCGACGTGGGCTCGCGACCGGCCAGCATCAGCATCAGCGTGGTCTTGCCGGACCCGTTGGCGCCGGTGATCGCGACATGTTCGCCGGGGTGGACCGACAGCGACATCGGGCCCAGCGCGTCGTGATCGGCGCCGGGGTAACGGAAGCGGACCTCACGCAGCTCGGTCGGCACCGGGGCGACGGCGCCGGGTTCGGGCACGGTCTCGAGCTTGTGGACGTCGGGGATCCCGACGAGTCGGCTGAGCACCCGCGACAACGCCCACCAGCCCACCAGCGTGACGAACGTGATGCTCAGGACGCCCGCGCCGCCGATCAGCAGCGGCCAGTAGTCGAGCGCGGTGGCGAAGTCGCGTTTGAGCCGGTCGGCGGCGCCCTCCATGTCCGGGATGCGGGCCAGGATCGCGGCGATTCCGTTGACGTTGGCGGTGATCGAATCGAAGATCAGCGTGCGCAACCGCGAGAGCACGGCCAGGGCGAGCACGGCGGCGGCGCCGAACACGGTGCCCGCCACCACCGCGGTGAGCAGCACCGTCGGGGTGCCGCGACCGCGGCGTTTGATGATGCCGGTCAGCCCGCCGATGTAGGCGCAGTCGATGACCGTCATCATTCCGCCCATCCCGGCGATGAGGAAGGCGATGGTGGCGCCGGCGACGGTGGCGGCGAGCAGCACCCGCAACCGGTAGCGGTAGGCCAGCAGGCCCATCGGGACAGTGCCGAGCAGCGACAGCGCGCCGGCGAACGGCACGACCACGGCGATGATCGCGGTGGCCGCGCACAGCGCGGCCATCACCGAGGCCTGTGCGAGCTCACCGGGTTGCAACGATCCGGCGCGTCGAGGCGGGCTCGCCGTCCGGATCGCGGTCATCACCCGATTCTGCCAGCCGGAATCCACGGGCCCGCACGGCCCGCGGTGATGATCGACACCTGTCGACCCGCTCGACTGTATAGGGTGCCTATGTATCATGGTGTGGTGACCTCACCTGCCACGGAGAACACCACGGTGGCGGCCGACGAGCATCTGGGCGCCGACCTGCTGGCGGTCGTCGCACGCCTCAACCGGCTGGCGACTCAGCGTACGCGGCTGCCGCTGCCGTTCGCCCAGGCCCGGCTGCTGTCGACCATCGACGACCAGGGCGAGGCCCGGATCTCGGATCTGGCCGCGCTCGACCACTGCTCGCAACCCACCATGACCACGCAGGTGCGCCGGCTCGAGGAAGCCGGACTGGTCACCCGGACCCCCGACCCGCACGATGCGCGGGCGGTGCGGATCCGCATCACCGATACGGGCAGACAGATGCTCACCCAGGCCCGGATCGACCGCGGTGCGGCGATCAACCCGCGCCTGGAGCAACTGAGCCCCGAGGACCGCGAGACGCTCGCCGCCGCCGTCGACGTCATCAAGCGGTTGCTCGCTTCGACCGACTGAACCAGACAGGAGTCGCCCACCGATGTGGCGTCAACCGAAAGCCGTCTGGGCCGTCGCCTTCGCGTCCGTCGTGGCGTTCATGGGCATCGGCCTGGTCGACCCCATCCTCAAACCCATCGCCGACAACCTCGACGCCACCCCATCGCAGGTGTCGCTGCTGTTCACCAGTTACATGGCGGTGATGGGCGTGGCGATGCTCATCACCGGCGTCGTCGCCAGCCGCATCGGACCCAAGCGCACGCTGCTGATCGGCCTGGCCGTGATCATCGTCGGCGCCGGCCTGGCCGGGATGAGCGCCACGGTCATGGAGATCGTCGGCTGGCGGGCGCTGTGGGGGCTGGGCAACGCGCTGTTCATCGCGACCGCGTTGGCCACGATCGTCAACTCCGCGCGCGGCTCGGTCGCGCAGGCGATCATCCTCTACGAGGCGGCGCTGGGTCTCGGCATCGCCGTGGGTCCGCTCGTCGGCGGTGTCCTCGGTGAGATCTCTTGGCGCGGGCCGTTCTTCGGGGTGTCGGCGCTGATGGCGCTGGCGCTGGTGGTCACCGCGTTCCTGTTGCCGTCGACCCCGCCGGCGGCCCGGGCCACCACGCTGGCCGACCCGTTCCGCGCGCTGCGCCACCGCGGACTGCTCGGCGTGTCGATCACCGCGCTGCTGTACAACTTCGGGTTCTTCACGCTGCTGGCGTTCACGCCGTTCCCGCTCGACATGGGCGCCCGCCAGATCGGGCTCATCTTCTTCGGCTGGGGGGTGGCGCTGGCGTTCACCTCGGTGGTCGTCGCCCCGCGCCTGCAACACCGTTTCGGCACCGTGCCGACGCTGATCGTCAACCTGCTGGCGATGACCGCGACGCTGGTCGCGATGGCACTGGGCACCGACAGCAAGGCCGTGCTGGCGACGTGCGTGGTGGTGGCGGGGTTGTTCATCGGTGTCAACAACACGCTGATCACCGAGACGGTCATGAAAGCCGCGCCGGCGGGCAGGAGCGCCGGGGGCACCTCCCACCCGAAGGGTAGGGGGCCGACCCGGGGAATGGAACCCGTGGAACGGGGGGTGGCCTCGGCCGCGTACAGCTTCATGCGATTCGGCGGCGCGGCGGTCGCGCCGTGGCTGGCCGGTGTGCTCGGTGAGCAGGTCAACGTGCACCTGCCGTACTGGGTGGGGGCCGCGGCCGTGCTGGCCGGAGCCGTGGTGCTCACCGCGACCCGCAGGCATCTGGCCGGGATCGACGCCGAGGAGGACGAGGTCTCCGAGCTCAGCGACCAGGCACAGGCGGTCACGCTGGGGAGCGACTGACCCTGCGCCACACCGGCTCAGGTGACGGTGGTGCCGATCAGCAGGCCGACGACATAGGTGGCGGCGATCGCGACCGCCCCGAACAGCAGCTGGCGGCCCGCCGCCCACGCCACCGGCTTGCGGGTGAACCGGGCGGCGGTGCCGCCGGCGATGAGCAGGCCCACACCGCCGCAGAGCAGGCCCGCCCACAGTGAGTCGAAGCCCAGGAGATACGGGATCAGCGGCACGATCGCGCCGATCGCGAACATCACGAACGACGACCCCGCGGCCACCCACGGCGACGGTTTCTCCTCCGGGTGCACCCCGAGTTCCTGGACGAGATGGAAGTTCACCGCGCGGTTCTCGTCGCGGTGGATCTCCTCGGCGGCGGTGGTCGCGGTGTCGTTCGACATGCCCATCTCGACGAGCATGTCGACCAGTTCGGCGCGTTCGGCCGCGGGGTGCTTGCGGAACGACCGGCGCTCCTGCTTCACCTCGGAGTCGATCTGCTCGTTGGCGGTGGTGACCGAGGTGTACTCGCCGAGCGCCATCGAGAACGCCCCGGCCAGCAGGCCCGCCACACCGCTGAGCACCACGGCCTGCGCGTTCGCTCCGGCCGCCACGCCCGCGATCAGCGCGGTGTTGCTGACCAAGCCGTCCATCGCGCCGAACGTGGCGGCACGCAGCCAGCCGCCGGTGACGTCGGCGTGCTGGTGGCCGACGGTGTGCGGCAGGCCGGTCGGGGAGGTCGGGCGGGGCCGCTCGGGTGTGCTCATGGGAGGTATTGAACGCCTCGCCGGAAATGACGATCCGATGAGGATGACCTCGGTTTGCCACATCACAGTTTCGCGGAGTGGATAGCGGGTTACCGTCAGGTATGACCACCACTGCTGAGCATCTGCGGAACACGCTCGACGGTCGCTGGCGCGACGTGAAGAACGCCATGCGGGACAAGCTCTCCCACGAGGTCTTCAAACCGCACTACACCCCCAACACCGTCATCGCGCGGACGAAGGTGAACGAGCAGCTGCGGATCATGGCGGCCGACGGCGCCGCCGAGGACGGATTCCGCAAGGAGCACGGCGGCAACGGCGACGTGGGCGCCGCGGTCACCCAGATCGAGATGCTCGCGATGAGCGATCTGTCGCTGATGGTGAAGGCCGGCGTGCAGTGGGGCCTGTTCGGCGGTGCGGTGGAGAACCTGGGCACCGAACGCCACCACGAGCGCTACGTCAAACGCATCATCGACTGCGACCTGCTCGGGTGTTTCGCGATGACCGAGACCGGCCACGGCAGCGACGTGCAGTCGCTGGAGACCACCGCGACCTATGATCCGGCGACCCAGGAGTTCGTCATCGACTCCCCCACGCCGACGGCCCGCAAGGACTACATCGGCGGCGCCGCCCAGACCGCCCGCATGGCAGCGGTTTTCGCACAGCTCATCACCCACGAGGGCGGTGAACCCGTCAACCACGGCGTGCACTGCCTGCTGGTGCCGATCCGCGACGAGGACGGCAACGACATGCCGGGCGTCACGACGTCGGACTGCGACTACAAGGGCGGGCTGCCCGGCGTCGACAACGGCCGCATCGTGTTCGACAACGTGCGGGTGCCGCGGGAGAACCTGCTCAACCGCTACGGCGACGTCGCCGAGGACGGCACGTACAGTTCGCCGATCGAGAACCCGAACCGGCGGTTCTTCACCATGCTGGGCACGCTGATCCGCGGCCGGGTCACCGTGGGCGGCAGCGGTGCCGCGGCGGCGCGCGTCGCGCTGGACATCGCGACACGGTATGCCCTGCAGCGCAAGCAGTTCGAGGCGCCCGACGGCGGCGAGGTGGTCATCATGGACTACCTCGTGCACCAGCGGCGGCTGCTGCCGCTGATCGCGCGGTCCTACGCGCTGCAGTTCGCGCAGAACGAGTTGGTGGCCAAGTGCCATGAACTGCAGACCGCCGAAGACCCCGACGCCGAGGAGCAGCGCGAGCTCGAGGCCCGTGCCGCCGGGCTCAAGGCCGCCAACACCTGGCACGCCAGCCGGGCGATCCAGGAGGCGCGCGAGGCGTGCGGCGGGGCCGGCTATCTGGCGGAGAACCGGCTGATCGGGCTGCGCGGCGACATCGATGTGTTCACCACGTTCGAGGGCGACAACCACGTGCTGACCCAGCTGGTGGCCAAGGAGCTGCTCACCGCGTACGCCGACGACGTCAAGGGCATGAGCCCGGTGGAGTGGGTGCGCTTCGCCGCCAACACCGTCGGCACGCGGGTGATGAAACGCACTGCGGCCGAGACGATCATGCAGACCATCCTTGACACCCGACAGGACAACGAGGAGGAGGGCAGCCTCTTCAACCGCGGCACCCAGGTGCAGATGTTCACCGACCGCGAGGAGTACATGCTGTCCTCGGTGGCGCGGCGGCTGCAGGGCAAGGCCAAGGAGATGTCGGCGTTCGACGCGTTCAACTCCGTGCAGGACCACGTGCTGCACACCGCGCAGGCCCACATCGACCGCATCGTGCTCGAGGCGTTCGTCGCCGGCATCGACGCGTGCGAGGACGACGAGGCCAAGCGGATCCTCGGCATGGTGTGCGACCTGTACGCGCTGTCGGTGATCGAGGACGACAAGGCGTGGTTCATCGAGCACCGTTTCCTGTCCACCGAGCGCGCCAAGGCGGTCACCCGCGGCATCAATGAACGGTGCCGCTCGCTGCGGCCGTACGCCGAGACGCTGGTCGACGGGTTCGGCATCCCCGAGCAGCTGCGCTACGCGGCGATGATGGACCCGAACGAGCTGCTGAGCCCCGAGCCGGCCTAGGCGCCGGGGATCGGGTCGAGCGCCTCGACCCTGCCGTCCGGCCCGATCCCGAAACGCACCGTGCCGATCCCGGTCGGGCAGCACGGCGGCTCGTCGGCCTGACGCCACTGGTACTGGACGGTGACGCTGGTCTCACCGCCCGGGGCCAGCACGGTGGTGTAGGGGCGCGGCTGCGGCGTGGCGGTGCCGAGCGGGGTGTTGCGATCGAAGAACAGCACGTGCTGTGCGCTGTCGGGCTGCGCGGCGCTCGGGCCGATCTGCACCCAGTACAGCCGGCAGTCGGTGGTGTGGCCACGCGCCACCTCCGTCCAGGTGGCGCCGGGTGTGGCGGGCGGCGTGTCGGCGATCTCCCGCTGCACGGTGTCCGGGTCGGGACCGTCGCTGGGGGTGCAGGTGTCCGGCTTGGGCGGCGCCGCGCCCGGCGGGCTCCACCCGCAGCCGGCAGCGGCCAAGGCCGCCGCGGTCATCGCGATCACCGGGGTCAGCCGCATGCGAACGAGACTACGCATCAAGCCCGCCGAGGCGATCTCCTAGTCTGACCCAGTCACACTCCCCGACCTAAGGAGATCCGATGGCGTGGTTCCTGGCGATGCAAGGAACGCCCACCAAGCTCGGCCAGTCGCTCGTCTACGAGCTGCAGGAGAGCGCCGACCGCCAGAGGATCGCCGAGGAGATGTCCAGCGCCGCGACGCTCGACCGGGTCGTCCCGGTGCCCGCGGTGTTCGGCGCGCAGCGCCAGGAGGTGACGATCTACGTGCGCCCCGCGGCCTGGGGGGTGTGGGCGTTCTACGAGCTGTCCGAGGAGGAGCGGCGCCAGATGATGGCGGCCAATCCGCTTGTCACCGCGCTGGCGCAGGCGGCCAAGCAACAGCAGGGCGGAAGGGCGCAGGGCCAGCCACCGCTGCGCTGACTGCGGTCTGGCCTTCTGGCTCCCCCGGCTGGACTCGAACCAGCAACCCTTCGGTTAACAGCCGAATGCTCTGCCAATTGAGCTACAGGGGACTGCGGTGTCCGCGTGGAGCTTTCCGTGCGGACCGGAGGATGACTCTAGCGTACCGACCGTCGGGATCGCCAACGCGCTCCCATGTCGACTCCTCGCGCGAGCGCTCGTCGGCCCGGCCCGGCGCGCACTGTCCGACATGAGGCAGGATGGAAGTCACGCACCGTCTAGTGGGAGGGGCTCCGTGATCGGGTACGTCGCCGTCATGGCCGTCGGGTATGTCTTGGGCAGCAAGGCCGGTCGGCGCCGCTACGAGCAGATTGCGGGCACCTACCGAGCTGTGACCGCCAGCCCGGCCGCGCGCGCCGTGATCGAGACCTCACGGCGAAAGATCGCCGAACGGGTGTCGCCGGATCCGCAGCTGGTCACTCTGACGCCGATCGACGAGCAGACCTCGGTGCTGCGCCCGGAGGCCCGCACCGACTGAAAACGGACCCGCCGGTGGCGGGTCCGTTGACGGGTGGAGCGTGCGGCGGTTAGCCGATGCCCTGGCTGATCGTGGTGCCGGGCATCAGGGGGCCGGTGCTGATGCCCCAGCCGCCGTTGCCGTTGAGCGCGACGCCCGGGGTCGAGACGCCGACCGGCGTGCCGTTGGAGTAGGACAGGCAGTGGCCGTCGTCCTTGTTGCCGAACCACGCCAGGCACGCGGGGGCGGCCGTGCTGTCGGCGGCAGGGGTGCTCTGCAGCGCGGATGCGGCGAGCGGAGCGGCCACGGCGGCGGCCGCAAACGCGCCGGCGATGACGTAGCGACGAACTCGGTTCATGGATGCCACCTTGTGTTGCCTTTCTCAGCCGTCCCCCGACGGGTCGTCAGACCGGTACACCATAACGTGTCGCGACGGTTCAAGCAGTCAAGTCGTCGCCGCTGGCCTGTTCGAGCAGGCTGCGGCGGTAGGCCTCCATCGCGACCAGGTCACCGAACAACGCGTGGTATTCGTCACCCTGCTCCACCGGCGACATCCGCTGCAGCTTCGACTTCACCTCGGCGATCTGCCGGCCCACCCACACCTCCTGCAACCGGGCCAGTACCCCGCCGATGTAGCGGGGCAACTTGTCGTCGTCCTCCACGCGGATCGCTTCGGCGCTGAGCTCGTTGACCAGGCCGGCGGCGGCCGGGGTGGCGGTGTGCTCACGCACCGACTCGATCCACTGGGCGCCGGAGAGCCCGGCGGACGCGCCACCGGCCGTTTCGATCGCCGTGCGCACCGCGCGGTAGCCGGGGTGGGTGAAGCTGTCGAGGGTCAGCGCGTCGAACACCGGGCCGGCCAGCGCGGGGTACTGCAGCGCCGACTTGAGCGCCTCGCGCTGCGGCCACAGCGTGGGGTCGGCCGGATCGGGCCGCACCGCGGGCTCCGGCGCGCGCCGCGGCTGACTCGCCACCGCCTGGTCGCCGTTGCGCCGGCGGCCGCGGTCGGGCATCCCCCGTTTGGTCGCCTCCTCGCGCACCCGGGTGAGCACCTGCGCCTCGTCGCTCCACCCGGTCCAGCCCGCGAGCCGGCGCGCGTACTCGTCGCGCAGCGCGTAGTCGCGGATCCGGGCCACCAGCGGCACGCACCGCCGCAGCGCGTCGACCTGGGCCTGCGGATCGTTGTCGAGCACGTCGCCGTCGGGGATCAGGCTGCGGATCGCGAATTCGAACATCGGGATGCGCCGCGCGACCAGGTCGCGCAGCGCGTTGTCGCCGCTTGTCAGGCGTAGGTCGCAGGGGTCCATCCCGTCGGAGGCGATCGCCACGAACGACTTGCCCGCCACCTGCTGGTCACCGTCGAACGCCTTGAGCGCGGCGGCCTGCCCGGCGGCGTCGCCGTCGAATACGAAGATCAGCTCGCCGCGGTACCAGTTGTCGTCCATCATCAGCCGGCGCAGCAACGCGAGGTGGGTGTCGCCGAACGCGGTGCCGCAGGAGGCGACGGCGGTGGTCTCGCCGGCCAGGTGCATCGCCATCACGTCGGTGTAGCCCTCGACGACCACGGCGCGGTGCGCCTTGGCGATGTCGCGTTTGGCCAGATCCAGCCCGAACAGCACCGACGACTTCTTGTACAGCACCGTCTCGGGGGTGTTGACGTACTTCGCCTCCATCGGGTCGTCGTCGAAGATCCGGCGCGCCCCGAACCCGATCACCTCTCCCCCGGCCGCGCGGATCGGCCACAGCAGCCGCCGGTGGAATCGGTCCATCGGGCCGCGCCGTCCCTCGCGCGACAGCCCCGCCGCCTCGAGTTCCTTGAACTCGAATCCCTTGCGTAGCAGGTGTTTGGTCAGTTGGTCCCAGCCCGACGGCGCGTATCCGCAGCCGAAGCGGGCGGCGGCCGTGGCGTCGAAGTTGCGGTCGATGAGGTACTGCCGGGCGGGCGCCGCCTCCTCGGACGCCAACGCCTGAGCGTAGAACTCCTGGGCGGCGGCGTTGGCGGCCAGCAGCCGGCTGCGGCTGCCGCGGTCGCGCTGCACCGCGGTGCTCGTCGTGCCGGTGTAGGTGACGGTGTAGCCGATCCGGTCGGCGAGCAGTTCCACCGCCTCGACGAAGCTGACGTGTTCGATCTTCTGGACGAAGGCGTAGACGTCGCCGCCCTCGCCGCAGCCGAAGCAGTGGAAGTGGCCGTGGTTGGGGCGGACGTGGAACGACGGCGACTTCTCGTCGTGGAACGGGCACAGGCCCTTCAGCGAATCGGCGCCCGCGCGGCGCAACTGCACGTAATCGCCGACGACGTCCTCGATGCGGACCCGTTCGCGGATGGCCGCGATATCGCGATCCGGGATCCTGCCCCGCCCCCGAGTCGCTTCGCCCGCCACCTGAGTCAGTCTAGTGGCCGGGGCGAGCGCGCCTCGTGCACTCGCTCCAACCGCCCCTCGGTGTAGGAGGCGATCTGATCGACCACCACGCGCAGCCGGGACCCGTCGTCGTCGGCGGCGACGAAGTCGGCCGCGAACTGCGGATCGAGGCTGCCCGGCGCCTGCGCCCACAGGATCAGCGCGACCTCGTGGATGCGGGTCCGCTGGTCGGCCTGGATGCCCAGGTGCCGGTGGTCGGACATGATGAACTGCAGCGCCAGCGTCTTGAGCACCGCCACCTCGGCACGCACCAGGGTCGGCACCGCGAGGTCGGTGTCGAACCGCCGCAGCGGGCCGGGCCCGGCGACCGCACGGGTCTCGGTCACCGCCGCCGAGACGAATCGCCCGACCAGCTCGCTGGTCAGCCGTTTCAGCGCGACCGACGCCGCCAGCGTGCCGTCGAACTTGCCGACCGCGGCCACCACCGGAACCTGCGAGAGCCGCTCCGCGGCGGCCAGCAGATCGTCGGGGGTCAGGGTGTCGAACGACCGGGCGCCGAGGTGGGCCAGCGACGCGGCGGCGTCCGCATCGGCCAGTACCCGCAGGTCGATGCGCCCGGAGATCACGCCGTCCTCGACGTCGTGCACCGAGTAGGCGACGTCGTCGGCCCAGTCCATCACCTGGGCCTCCAGACACGGCCGTTCGGCCGGCGCGCCCACGCGGACCCAGTCGGCCGCGGCCATGTCGTCGTCGAAGAATCCGAACTTGCGGCGCTCGCCGTACCGCGGCCACGGATACTTCGTGACCGCGTCCAGCGCCGCCCGGGTGAGGTTGAGCCCCGCGCTGCGGCCTTCGGCGTCAAGCACTTTCGGTTCGAGGCGGGTGAGGATGCGGAAGTTTTGGGCGTTGCCCTCGAAGCCGCCGAAGATCGTGGTGATCTCGTCGAGCGCGCGTTCGCCGTTGTGCCCGTACGGCGGGTGGCCGATGTCATGCGCCAGGCCAGCGAGGTCCACCAGGTCGGGATCGCAGCCCAGCCCGACCGCCATCCCGCGGCCGATCTGCGCGACCTCCAGCGAGTGCGTCAGCCGGGTGCGCGGCGTCTCCCCCTCGCGCGGCCCGACCACCTGCGTCTTGTCGGCGAGGCGGCGCAGCGCCGCGCAGTGCAGCACCCGGGCCCGGTCCCTGGCGAAGTCGGTGCGGTGTTCGCTCTGGGTGCCCGGGAGACCGGCACCCTTGGGCGGTTCGGCCACCAGGCGCTGGCGGTCGAACTCGTCGTAGATGTCGGGCTCTTGTGGGCTCACCGAGGCACAGTCTGCCAGGGCACGCCGTCGTCAACCTCGTCGCTGGGCATTGACCGCGCACTACATTGACGGACATGCGCGTTACCCGTCTTCTCGGCCTGTTCGCCGCGATCCTCGCCACCGCGGCGCTGGTGGCGCCGCCGGCGGCCGCCGAACCTCCGCTGCGCCTGCCGACCTACCTCACCGACGAGGCGAACGCGCTGAGCCCGTCGGGTCAGAGCCAGGTGCAGTCGGCAATCGACCGCCTCTACAACGAGCGCCGCGTCCGGTTGTGGGTGGTCTACGTGCGGACCTTCGACGGCCAGGACGCGACGGCGTGGGCGCAGACCACCTATGCGCGCAGCGATCTGGGCGATCAGGACGCGATCCTGGCGGTGGCGACCGTGGACCGGGCGTACGCGTTGCTGGCGGGCCCCGGCGCGCGGGGTGACGCGGACATCGACGCGGTACGCCGCAACGACGTCGAACCCCTGTTGCGCACCGGCGACTGGGCCGGCGCGGCGGTGGCCGCGGCCAACGGGCTGGCCGCCGAGAGCGGGCCGATGCACTGGGTGCCGCTGCTGGCCATCCTGGCGGTGATCGCGCTGGGCCTGGTGATGCTGGTGGTGTGGCAGCGCCGCCGCCGGCGCAAGCGCCGCGAAGCCGAGTTCGCCGCCGCCCAACGGCTCGACCCGGCGGACCCCGACGCGCTGGCCACCGTGCCGCTCGACGCGCTCGACGACCTGTCCAGGTCGATCGTCGTCGACACCGACAACGCCGTGCGCACCAGCGAGAGCGAGTTGTCGCTGGCCGTCGAGGAGTTCGGCGACCGCGACACCGCCGCCTTCAGCCGCGCGGTGGCCAACGCGAAAGCCGCGCTGGCGCAGGCGTTCAACACCCGCCACGCCCTCGACGACGCGGTGCCCGAGAGCCCGCTGCAGCGCCGCGACATGCTGACCCGGGTGATCGTTGCCGCGGCGCGGGCCGACCGGGAACTCGAGGCGCAGCGGGAGGCCTTCGCCCGGCTGCGCGACCTGGTGATCAACGCGCCCAGCCGGCTCGACACGATGACCCAGCAGATGGTCGACCTGACCGCACGGCTGGCGCCCGCCGAGCAGACCCTGGCCGGGCTGCACACCCAGTTCGCCGAAACCGCGCTGGAGTCGGTGTCCGACAACATCGACCAGGCCCGGCAGCGGCTGGAATTCGCCGACCAGAACATCACCGCGGCGCGCAATCTCGTGTCGCGGCCGGCCGATCGACAGACCGGGCTGGTCGATGCCATCCACGCCGCCGAGGCCGCCCTCACCCAGGCGCGCACACTGCTCGATGCGGTGGACAGCGCCGCCACCGACATCAACCGCGCGGTCGCCGGACTACCGGCGGCGATCGCCGACACGCAGAACGGCATCGACCAGGCCGCCGCACAGTTGGCGCAGGGCAACCTCGCAACGGCCACCGCGTTGAGCGCCGCCCGCGACGCCGCCGTACAAGCGGTGTCGCATGCGCAGACGGCGGGCAGCGCCGATCCGCTCGGTAGCTTCACCCGCCTCAACCAGGTCGACGCCGACCTGGACCGGTTGCTGGCCGAGGTCGCCGAGGAGCGCGAGACGACCGCCCGGCTCACCCGCTCCTACGATCAGGCGCTGTTCACCGCACAGTCGCGGGTGCGCGCGGTGTCGGACTACATCGACACCCGCCGCGGCATCGTCGGCCCGGAAGCGCGCACCCGGCTGGCCGAGGCGGTGCGCCAACTGCAGGCGGCGCAGGACAAGCGCGCCACCCATCTCGGCGAGGCCATCGCCCACGCCAACGGCGCCGCGATGCTGGCCGGGCAGGCGCAGTCGCTGGCCAACGCGGATGTCGCTGCGGCGCAACGCCAATTCACCGGACCCTATGGCGGGGGCGGCGGCGGCAACATGGGCGCGATGATCGGCGGCATCCTCATCGGCAACGTGCTCTCCGGCGGGATGCGCGGCGGGTTCGGAGGTGGCTTCGGCGGATTCGGCGGTGGCTTCGGCGGCGGGGGCGGCTTCGGCGGCGGCGGTGGCGGGCTGAGCGGCGGCGGCGGCCGCTTCTAGGGGAAGTCAGCAGCCCTTCAGTCGCACCGCCAGGTAGTCGCTCACCTCGGACAGCGCGACGCGGTCCTGGGTCATCGCATCGCGTTCGCGCACCGTCACCGCATGGTCTTCGAGCGAGTCGAAGTCGACGGTGATGCAGAACGGCGTGCCGATCTCGTCCTGGCGGCGGTAGCGCCGGCCGATGGCGCCCGCGTCGTCGAAGTCGACGTTCCAGTTCCTGCGCAATTCGGCGGCCAGGTCGCGGGCCTTCGGCGACAGGTCGGCGTGCCGGGACAGCGGCAACACCGCCGCCTTCACCGGGGCGAGCCTCGGGTCGAGGCGCAGCACCGTACGCTTGTCCACCCCGCCCTTGGCGTTGGGCGCCTCGTCCTCGGTGTAGGCATCGATGAGGAATGCCATCAGCGACCGGGTCAGCCCGGCTGCCGGCTCGATGACATACGGCGTGTAGCGGGTCTCGCTGGCCTGGTCGTAGAACGACAGGTCGACACCGGAGTGCTTGGCGTGCGTGGACAGGTCGAAGTCGGTGCGGTTGGCCACACCCTCGAGCTCACCCCACGGGTTGCCTTGGAAGCCGAACCTGTACTCGATGTCGACGGTGCGGTCCGAGTAGTGCGACAGCTTGTCCTTCGGGTGCTCGTAGAGCCGCAGGTTGTCCCGGTCGATGCCGAGGTCGACGTACCACTGCAGACGGGTGTCGATCCAGTACTGATGCCACTCGGGTGCGGTCGACGGCTCGACGAAGAACTCCATCTCCATCTGTTCGAACTCGCGGGTGCGGAAGATGAAGTTGCCGGGAGTGATCTCGTTGCGGAAGCTCTTGCCGATCTGGCCGATGCCGAACGGCGGCTTGCGCCGCGCCGTGGTGACCACGTTGGCGAAGTTGACGAAAATGCCCTGCGCGGTCTCGGGCCGCAGATAGTGCAGCCCCTCCTCGGTCTCGATCGGGCCGAGGTAGGTCTTGAGCATCATGTTGAAGTCGCGCGGTTCGGTCCACTGGCCTTTGGTGCCGCAATCGGGGCAGACGATCTCGTCCATCGGCACCGCATCCGGATCCTCCAGACCCTTCTTGGCGGCGTACGCCTCCTGCATGTGGTCCTGCCGGTGGCGTTTGTGGCAGTTCAGGCATTCGACCAGCGGGTCGTTGAACACCTCGACGTGGCCGGAGGCCACCCACACCTGGCGCGGCAGAATGATCGCGCTGTCGAGGCCGACCACATCGTCGCGTCCGGTGACCACCGACCGCCACCACTGCCGCTTGATGTTCTCCTTCAGCTCGACGCCGAGTGGCCCGTAGTCCCAGGCGGATTTGGTGCCGCCGTAGATCTCGCCGGACTGGAAGACCAGCCCACGGCGCTTGGCGAGGTTTGCAACGGTGTCGATGATCGAGGCCACGGTCGTCAAGCGTAGCGACCGGTCCCCGACCGCCTGGCAGTCGTCTGAGAGGCACTCCGCGGAGTACGACGAGTGTATTGACATGAGATTTTCGTCTCATTAAAGTTCTGATGTATCACCGGTCGTCCGAGGAGATGTCATGCCCCTCACCCGCGAACAGATGGACCGCATGCTCGACGAACACTTTGCGTACGAGGCGAATGACGATGTGGAGGGAGTCCTGGCGACGCTCACGCCGGACGTGCGCCACGACATCGTCGGCTACCCGCCGGGGCCGGGCCTCGGCCCGGAGGCCGCCCGGCAGTTCTACGAGGGGTTGTTCGACGACCTCGCCGACAGCAGCGTGGAGACGGTTCGGCGGCTCTATGGCGAGAACTTCATGGTCGACGAGTCCGTGTGGCGCGGGCGTGCGCCGGGCCGGCCGTTCGGCCTCGAGGGCCGCAACCGCCCGCTGCAGTTTCGCCTTCTGCACATCCTCGAGTTCGCCGACGACGGCCGGATCAGCCGGGAGAACGTGTGGCTCGACCTGGCCGCCATCCAGCAGCAGCTCACCCCGGGCGAGTGCGACGACGTGGCACTGCCGACGTGACCGACCCCGACACTCAGGGGCGCCGGAATCAGCGGACGCGCACGCGCAAGGACCTGCTCCACGCCGCTGCCCGCCTGATGAAGCAGGGGCGCAGACCATCACTCGAGGACGTCGCGGAAGAGGCCCTGGTGTCACGGGCGACCGCGTACCGGTACTTCCCGTCGGTGGACGCGCTGCTCCGGGAAGCGGCGATCGACGTGGCGATGCCCGGGCCGGAGGAGGTGCTGGCGGCCGACGACGAGGTGGACCCGGTCGCCCGGCTGCAACGGGTCGGCGACGCGATGCACAGTTTCATCCTCGCCAACGAGACGGCTGTGCGGATGATGGTGGCGTACGCGATCGAGAATCACGGTCGCCAGGACGGTGACGGCGATCCACCGCGGCGCCAGAACCGGCGACTGCCGATGATCGAGGCCGCACTCGAGCCCGCGCACCGGGAGTTCCGCCCCACCACCCTGTCGACCCTCGTGCACGCGCTCGCACTCGTCATCGGGCCCGAAGCGATGATCGTCTGCAAGGACGTGCTGCAGCTCGACGATGCCGAGACGCAGGTGATTCAGCACTTCGCCATCCGGGCGCTCGTCGAAGCCGCCCGTAAGGAGCCGTGACGACGCCGCGAAACCCTTTGACATGCGTATCGCTGCATGTATTGTTGGCGTCATAATGAAAACCGTTTCCACCATACCGTCGGATCACACGCACAGCTCCGAACCGCCGCCGGAGTTGCCGCCCCGCGCCGTCCTCGACACGGCGGGGGAACTGCTGCGCGCGCTCGCGGCGCCGGTCCGCATCGCGATCGTGCTGCAACTGCGGCACTCCGCGCGCTGCGTGCACGAGCTCGTCGACGCGCTGGGCGTACCGCAGCCGCTGGTCAGCCAGCACCTGCGCATCCTCAAGCAGGCCGGTGTGGTGGCCAGTGAACGGTCCGGCCGCGAGGTGCTCTACCGCCTCGTCGACGCCCATCTCGCCCACATCGTCACCGATGCGGTGGCCCATGCCGAGGAGGACGTCCGATGAGCCCGGCCCCGGTCCGCGCCACGCGCCAGCGCGCCGCCATCGCCGAATTGCTCAACGAACTCGACGACTTCCGCTCCGCGCAGGACCTCCACGAGGCATTGCGCCACCGCGGCGAGGGCATCGGGTTGACGACGGTCTACCGGGCGCTGCAGTCGATGGCGGAGGCCGGCCTGGTCGACACGCTGCGCACCGACACCGGCGAGTCGGTCTACCGGCGCTGCTCTGACGACCACCACCATCACCTGGTGTGCCGGCTGTGCCGCGCCACCGTCGAGATCCAGGGCGGTCAGGTCGAGCAGTGGGCCGCCGACATCGCCCGGGAACACGGCTTCTCCGACGTCAGCCACACCATCGAGATCTTCGGGGTGTGCGGCGCCTGCGCGGACGGTACGCCGTCAGACGACTAGCGCGCGGCGGATGTCGGCGCCGGCGCTGAGCACCAGCAGGATCAGCGTGCGCAGCGCCTCGTCGGACAGCCCGGCGGCCGGGAAGTTGTAGCGCAGCAGCACATCGGCGGCCTTCTTCGAGTTCCGCTTCGCGCCGGCCGCGATCTCCTTGGGCGCGCTCTTGGCGGCCAGCGAGACCGTGCCCAGCATCGTGGCGTGCGCGTGATCGGCGACCGCCGCGCGCAGCTTGGCGTCCAGCGGCAGGTCCCAGGCCAGGATCTGGGTCAGCGACACCAGTTCGAGCTCGTCGCTGATGGTCACCACCCGCAGGGAGGCGATGGTGCCGTCGTGCCGCACGGTCACCGCGCCGTCGTCCTCGCGGGTCACCGACGTGACGTCGGTGAGCACCGCGGCCAGCCGCTCCTGGAGGGTCACTCTCAAGCCCGGCCGAAGCGACGGTTGCGGCTGACGTACTCCTCGCAGGCGGCCCACAGGTCGCGGCGGTCGTAGTCCGGCCACAGCTTGTCCTGGAACACGTACTCGGCGTAGGCGGCCTGCCACAGCAGGAAGTTGCTCGCCCGCTGCTCCCCCGACGTGCGGATGAACAGGTCGACGTCCGGGATGTCGGCACGGTGCAGATGCTTGGCGAAGGCCGCCTCGCTGATGCGGTTCGGTTTGATCTTGCCGTCGACGGCCTGCTGCGCGAGTTCGCGTGCCGCCTCGACGATCTCGGTACGGCCACCGTAGTTCACGCAGTAATTGATGGTGATGACGTCGTTACCGACGGTCATCTGCTCGGCGATGTCGAACTCCTTGATGACGCTGCTCCACATCCGGGGCCGCGAACCCACCCAGCGCATCCGCACGCCCATGTCGTTGAGGTTCTCCCGGCGGCGGCGCACCACCTCGCGGTTGAAGCCCATCAGGAAGCGCACCTCTTCGGTGCTGCGCTTCCAGTTCTCCGTGGAGAAGGCGTACACGGTCAGGTGTTTGATGCCGATCTCGATGGCGCCGCAGGTGATGTCGATGAGCACGGCCTCGCCCATCTTGTGCCCCTCGGTCCGGCCCAGGCCCCGCTGCGTGGCCCACCGGCCGTTGCCGTCCATCACCACCGCGACGTGGTTGGGCACCTGCCCCGCCGGGATCTTCGGCGCCGCGGCCTTACTCGTGTGCTGCGGCGGGCGGGCGAACCGGCCGTTGGTGTTGGGTGGCAGGTCGGGGAACACCACCGGCCACGTCGACTTGTCGGGAAACTGCGGATAGTCGTCCGGGGGTGCGTCGAGCTGCGGATATTGCGCTTTCGTGCGTTCAGCTCCCCGCCGCGAGCTGGTCACCCGGTTCGTCACCACGGTGCACATCCTGCCCCAACCGCGCGATGCGGTGGTCAGCGACTGTGCGATCGATCCGGTGCACGCGCTCCACCAGCGGCAATGTCCGCAGCTGCCGTTCGAGGTGCCACTGCAGGTGTGCGGCGACCAGTCCGCTGGCCTGGCTGCGGTGCGCCGCCTGCGACGCCTCGGCGGCCGCCCAGTCACCGTCATGCAGCGCCGACATCAGGTCCAGGACCGCCTGGGGCGGCGTCGCGGAACCCGACGGCCGGCAGTGCACGCACACGCTGCCGCCGGCGGCGACGTGGAATGCCCGGTGCGGGCCAGGGGTGGCGCAGCGCGCACATTCGGTGAGCGCCGGCGCCCAGCCCGCGATTCCCATTGCGCGCAACAGATATGCGTCGAGGACCAGTTCGCGCGGGCGGGCGCCGTCGGCGACCGCCCGCAACGCGCCGACGGTCAGCCGGTGCAGTGCGGGCATCGGGGCGCGTTCCTCACCGGCGAGACGTTCGGCGGTCTCGAGCACCGCGCAGGCGCAGGTGTAACGGCCGTAGTCGCTCACGATGTCGGAGGCGAACGCGTCGATCGCCTGCACCTGGGTCACGATGTCGAGATTGCGGCCGGGATGCAGTTGCACGTCGATGTGGGCGAACGGTTCGAGGCGGGCGCCGAACTTGCTGCGGGTACGGCGCACCCCCTTGGCGACCGCGCGGACCAGCCCGTGATCGCGGGTCAGCAGGGTGACGATCCGGTCGGCCTCGCCCAGCTTGTGTTGGCGCAGCACGACGGCGCGGTCCCGGTACAGCCGCATCCGTCCAGTGTGGCATCACGGTCGGACAGACGGCGGTTGGCGGCGCCGATAGGGTTGTGACCAATGGCTGACCCGTCCGCTCCCCGCACCCGCCGCACCACCTTCCCGACCCTGACCGACCAGCTCTATCAACTGGCCAGCGGGACGGTGACGTCCGACGATCTGACGCGCCGCTCGCTGCGCGCGATCTCGGCCAGTCAGCCCACGCTCAACGCGTTTCGCGTCGTGCTCACCGAGCGGGCCCTCGCCGACGCGGCCGAGGCCGACCGCCGCCGCGCGGCCGGTGAGCAGGCCCCGCTGCTGGGCATCCCGATCGCGGTCAAGGACGACGTGGACGTCGCCGGCGTGCCGACCCGGTTCGGCACCCAGGGCACGGTGCGGCCGGCCACCGCCGACGCGGAGGTGGTGCGACGGCTGCGCGCGGCCGGCGCGGTGATCGTCGGCAAGACCAACACCTGCGAGCTCGGCCAGTGGCCGTTCACCAGCGGACCGGCGTTCGGCCACACCCGCAACCCGTGGTCGCGGGAGCACACTCCCGGCGGGTCGTCCGGCGGCAGCGCCGCCGCGGTGGCGGCCGGGTTGGTGACGGCCGCGATCGGCTCCGACGGTGCGGGCAGCGTGCGCATCCCGGCGGCGTGGACCCATCTGGTCGGCATCAAACCGCAGCGCGGACGGATCTCGACGTGGCCGCTGCCCGAGGCGTTCAACGGCATCACCGTCAACGGCGTGCTGGCGCGCACGGTCACCGACGCGGCGCTGGTGCTCGACGCCGCCTCCGGCAACGCCGACGGCGATCTGCACCGCCCGGCACCGGTGCGCATGGCGGACTACGTCGCCGCCGCACCGGGACCCCTGCGCATCGGATTGTCGACACGCTTCCCGTTCACCGGCTTCCGCGCCACCCTGCATCCCGACATCCGCACCGCGCTGCAGGCGGTGGCCGCCCGACTCGAAGACCTCGGCCACACCGTGCGGCCGGCCGACCCCGACTACACCATCGGCATGTCCTGGAACTTTCTGTCCCGCTCCACGTCCGGGCTGCTCGACTGGGGTGAGCGCTTCCGCTACGACGTCGACCTCGACAAGCGCACCAGGGCCAACATGCGGATGGGCCGCCTGCTGTCGGAGAACGTGCTGCGCAAGGCGAGGGCGCGGGAGGCCGCCGAGCAGCGGCGGCTCGGCTGGACGTTCAACCTGTGCGACGTCGTGCTCGCCCCGACCACCGCCCAGCCCGCGCCGCCGGTGCAGGAAATCGACGAACTCGGCGGGCTGGCCACCGACCGCACGATGATCAAGGCGTGCCCGGTGACCTGGCCGTGGAACCTGGTGGGCTGGCCGTCGATCAACGTGCCCGCCGGCTTCACCGCCGACGGCCTGCCGATCGGGGTGCAGCTGATGGGCCCGGCCGACAGTGAGCCGCTGCTGATCTCGCTGGCCGCCGAACTGGAGGCGGTCAGCGGGTGGGCGGCCCGCCAGCCCGAGGTGTGGTGGGAGACACCGCAGGTGCCCCCGCCGGCCACCCCGCCGGTCGAGGACCACACCGACGAGGCGGTCCAGCTGCGGGAGTCGGCCTAGAAGCCCAAGCGGCCCAGCTGCTTGGGATCGCGCTGCCAGTTCTTGGCGATCTTGACACGCAGGTCGAGGTAGACCTTCGTGCCGAGCAGCTTCTCGATCTGGGTGCGCGCGGCGGTGCCGACCTCCCGCAGCCGCGCGCCGCCCTTGCCGATCACGATGCCCTTCTGGCTCTCGCGCTCGACGAACAGGTTGGCGTGGATGTCAATCAGATCGTCGCGGCCCTCGCGCGGGCTGACCTCCTCGATGACCACGGCCAGCGAGTGCGGCAATTCGTCGCGCACACCCTCCAGCGCGGCCTCGCGGATCAGCTCGGCCATCAGTGTCTCCTCGGGCTCGTCGGTGAGCTCGCCGTCGGGGTAGAACGCCGGGCCGGGCGGCAACTGGGCGGCCAGCACGCCGGTCAGCACGTCGAGGTTGTCGGCCGCGGTCGCCGACACCGGCACGATCTCCGCATCGGGGCCGACCATTTCGCTGACCGCGATCAGCTGCGCGGCGACGCGGTCCTTGGCCACCTTGTCGATCTTGGTGACGATCGCGACCAGCGTGGTCCGCGGTGCCACGGCGCGGATCTGCTCATGGATCCACCGGTCCCCCGGGCCGATCTTCTCGTCTGCGGGGATACACAGCCCGATGACGTCGACCTCGGAGTAGGTGTCCTTGACCAGATCGTTGAGGCGTTGCCCCAGCAGCGTGCGCGGCCGGTGCAGGCCGGGGGTGTCGACCAGGATGATCTGGAAGTCCTCGCGGTGCACGATGCCGCGGATCGTGTGCCGGGTGGTCTGCGGCCGGTTCGAGGTGATCGCCACCTTGGCGCCGACCAGCGCGTTGGTCAGCGTCGACTTGCCGGTGTTCGGCCGGCCGACGAAACACACGAAGCCGGAACGGAATTCGGTCACACGACCGTCCCCGAGCGGTCGGTGACGATCACCGCGGCGTCGGCGGACAACTCCCGCACCGCGGCCACCCCGGCGTCGTCGGCGGACCCGCCGACCAGCACCGCGGCCTCGAGGCCGGCCGCGCCGCTGGACACGGCGGCGGCCACCGCCGCCTGCAGCGCGGTCAGCGACAGCGCGGACAGGCCGACGGGCGCGCCGGCATAGGTGCGGCCGTCGAGGTCGCGCACCGCGGCGCCGCTGCCGGCCTCGGCCCTGGCCATCGCACCGCGGGCCAGCGTCACCAGCTTCGCGTCCTCGGCATCGAGTTCAGTCACCGGGCTCCTCGTCGGGGTCGTCGTTCGGGTCGGGTTCGGTCGGGCTGACCAGCACGGTGCCGATGCGCACCCGGCCGCGGTGGTCGGGGCCGCCCTCGGCGCGCAGGCGCAGGCCGTCCCAGGTCACCTCCGCACCGGGCAGCGGCACCCGGCCGAGTTCGAGCGCGACCAGCCCACCCACGGTGTCGACGTCGAGGTCTTCGCCGAACTCCCGGTCGTAGAGCTCGCCGAGGTCCTCGATCGGCAGCCGCGCCGACACCCGAAACTCGCGGTTGCCGAGGTCTTCGATCGGGGCGACCTCGTCGGTGTCGTACTCGTCGGCGATCTCACCGACGATCTCCTCGAGCACGTCCTCGATGGTGACCAGCCCGGCGATCGCGCCGTACTCGTCGACCAGCAGCGCCATGTGGTAGCGGTCGCGCTGCATCTCCTTGAGCAGCCCGTCGAGCGGTTTGGAGTCGGGGACGAACACCGCGGGCCGCATCACCTGCGCGACCGTGGTGTCCCGGCCGCCGTTGACCGAGTAGTACGTCTGCTGGACAAGGTCTTTGAGATACACCACGCCGACGACGTCGTCGACGTTCTCGCCGATCACCGGGATGCGGGAGTGCCCGCTGCGCACGGCCAATGAAGTGGCCTGACCTGCTGTTTTATCGGATTCGATCCACACCATCTCGGTCCGCGGCACCATCACCTCGCGGGCGGTGGTGTCGCCGAGCTCGAACACCGACTCGATCATCCGGCGTTCGTCGGCGGCCACCACCCCGCGCTGCTGGGCCAGGTCGACGACCTCTCGCAATTCGATCTCCGAGGAGAACGGCCCGTTGCGGAAGCCGCGGCCGGGGGTCAGCGCGTTGCCGAGCAGCACCAGCAACCGGCTGATCGGCAGCAGCAGCACCGAGATGGCCTGCAGCGGCAGCGCGGTGTACAGCGCGATCGAATACGCGTGCTGCCTGCCGAGGGTGCGTGGGCCGACGCCGACGGCGACGAAGCTGGCCACGACCATGATCCCGGCCGCCGCGGCCAGGCCCCAGCTGACGCCGAGGTGCCCGTCGAGATACGCCGCCAGCAGCACGGTCGCGGTGACCTCGCAGGCGATCCGCAGCAGCACGATGAGGTTGATGAACCGCGGCCGCTCGTTCATCACCCGCGAGAGGCGCACGGCGCCCGGTCGTTCGTCGCGGACCAGCTCCTCGACCCGGGCCATGGACACGGTGCTCAGCGCGGCGTCGATCGCGGCGAACAGCCCGCCGACGGCCACCAGCACGATCGCACCGACGAGTTGGGGTAACCCGGTCACGCGTTCTCGCCGTCCCTCATTCGTCGAAGTACCGCGACTTGTCGAGCAGGCGGCGGTCCCGTTCGAGTTGGCGGTCCTGGTGGTAGGCCTCGACCTGTTCGGCCACCCAGCCCTCGAGGAGTTCGCGTTGCAGCGCGAACATCTCCTTCTCCTCGTCGGGTTCGGCGTGGTCGTAGCCGAGCAGGTGCAGCACCCCGTGCACGGTCAGCAGGGCGAGCTCGTGACCGAGCGAATGTCCGGCCGTCTCGGCCTGTTTGGCCGCGAACTCCGGGCACAGCACGATGTCGCCGAGCATGGCCGGGCCGGGCTCCGGCGCGTCGGGACGGCCGCCCGGTTCCAGCTCGTCCATCGGGAAGCTCATGACGTCGGTCGGACCGGGCAGGTCCATCCACCGCATGTGCAGGTCGGCCATCGACGACGTGTCGAGCAGCACCATCGACAGCTCCGCGGCCGGGTTGACGTCCATCTTCTCGATGACGAATTGGGCGACGCTGATCAGCTCCTCTTCGGAGACGTCGATGCCCGATTCGTTGGACACCTCGATGCTCATCGGCCCTACCGCCGCTGCGACCGGGTGCCGGCGGACCGCCGTTGCGCCCGGTTGAGCTGGGTTGGCTCGTCGTGCCTGGCGTAGGCATCGACGATCTCGGATACCAGCCGGTGGCGCACCACGTCGGCGCTGGTCAGCTCGGCGAAGTGGATGTCATCGATGCCATCGAGTATTCGCATCGCCGCTCGTAGACCCGACTCCGCGTTCCCTGGTAGATCCATCTGCGTGATGTCACCGGTGACCACGATTTTCGAGCCGAACCCAAGCCTGGTCAGGAACATCTTCATCTGCTCGGCGGTGGTGTTCTGCGCCTCGTCGAGGATGATGAAGGCATCCGAGATCGTCCTGCCCCGCATGTATGCCAGCGGCGCCACCTCGATGACGCCCGCGCTCATCAGCTTGGGGATCAGCTCGGGATCCATCATGTCGTGCAGCGCGTCGTACAGCGGCCGCAGGTACGGATCGATCTTCTCGCTCAGCGTGCCGGGCAGGAAGCCGAGGCGCTCACCGGCTTCCACCGCCGGACGGGTCAGGATGATGCGGTTGACCTGTTTGGTCTGCAGCGCGCTCACGGCCTTGGCCATCGCCAGGTAGGTCTTGCCGGTGCCGGCCGGTCCGATCCCGAACACGATGGTGTGCTCGTCGATCGCGTCGACGTAGCGCTTCTGGTTGAGCGTCTTGGGCCGGATGGTCTTGCCGCGCCGCGACAGGATGTCGAGGGTGAGCACCTCGGCGGGTGACTCGTTGCCGGTGCCGGTGAGCATCGCGACGCTGTGCCGGATGGCGTCCGGGCTCAGCGCCTGCCCACCGGAGACGATGGCGATCAGTTCGGAGACCACCCGCTCGGCCAGCGCGACGTCCGCGGGCTCACCGGTCAGGGAGAGCGCGTTGCCGCGCACGTGCAGATCGGCGGCCAGCAACTGTTCGAGGGCGCGCAGGTTCTCGTCGGCGGAGCCGAGCAGGCTCATGACGAGGTCGGGCGGAACATTGATGCTGCTGCGTACCTGGGAGTCCGCCGCGGCGGCGGCCGGTCTGGATCCGTCGGATCCGGTCGAGTCAGCGGTCGTTTCGCGGGGCGTCACGTGGGGCTTTCTGCCTGCTTCCTGGGTCGTCACCGGCGCGGTCGCCGGTGTTGTCGCTGGTCGTCAGTCTACCGCCGGGTACCACACCGCCCCAATGGTTAACCTGTCGAGCACCGATGACCGCCGCACTGCCCGCCCGCCCCGTCGCCGCGGCCGCCGCCTGGATCGCCGGCGCGGCGGCCTACCTGGTGGCCGAAGCGGTCACCGCCGCGCAGCGCCCGGCCTACAGCTACCTCGACGACTACATCAGCGACCTCGGGGTGCCGGGGCAGCCGCTGGCCGCGCTGATGAACACCGGGTTCGCCGTGCAGGGTGCCATGTTCCTGCTGGGGGCGGTGCTGGCCACCGGCGGCAGGCACCGTGCGCTGGTGGCGTGCGCGGCGCTCAATGCGCTGGGCAACGTCCTGATCGCTGCCGTGCCCGCGGGCGCGGGCCCGCTGCACGTGGTCGGCGCGCTGCTGGCGATCGCCGGCGGCAACGCGGCCGCGCTGGCGGGGGCGTCGCTGTCCGGCCGCCGAACCTACCGCCGGGCCGCGCGGGCGCTCGGCGTCACCGGGCTGGTGTGCCTCGCGGTGCTCGGCACGTACGCGTGGGTGGATGTGCAGGTGGTGCCGGCACCCGTCTGGGAGCGGGCCGCGGTGTACCCGATCCTGGCCTGGCAGGTGTGTGCGGCCGCCGTGGTCCTCGCCGACCGCCGGGTCACTGCCAGCGCGGGGTGAGCGCCCCGATCGCGCCGAGCGCGACGGCGGCCGCGGTGGAGGTGCGCAGCACGGTCGGCCCGAGACGCGCCGCGACGGCGCCCGCCGCGGTCAGCGCCTCCAGCTCGTCGTCGGCGATCCCGCCCTCGGGTCCGACGATGAGCACCACCGTTTCCGTCTGCCGCACCGCCCCGGCGTCGAGCGGCCCGGCCGCGGATTCGTGCAGGGCCAGCACCGTCGCGCCGTGCGCCACCTCGGTGCCGACCCGGCGCACGAGGTCGTCGGTGGTGTCCACCCCCTCCACCGGCGGAATGTGGGGCCGGCGAGACTGGCGGGCGGCCGAGCGTGCCACCGCGCGCCAGCGGCGCAGCCCCTTGTCGAGTTTGGGGCCGTCCCAGCGGGCGACGCACCGCGCGGCGTGCCAGGCCACCACGGCGTCGGCGCCGGCCTCGGTGGCCAGTTCGACGGCCAGCTCGGAGCGATCGGACTTCGGGATGGCCTGCACCACGGTGACGCTCGGAGTCGGTGGTGCGACGATCCTGCGGTCCAGCACCCGCGCGGCGAGCCGGCCCTTGCCGACCTCCTCGACCACGCAGTGCCCGACCGCGCCGGCGCCGTCGCTCAGGTCGAGGTGCTCGCCGGCGCGGATGCGGCGCACGGTGGCGGCGTGGTGCCCCTCGTCGCCGTCGACCACCGCCAGGCCGCCGGCCTCGGGAAGCTCATCGACGTAGAAGAGCGCCCGCAAGTCAGCGGCCGGTGAACGTCTCGCGCAGCCGGCTGAACAGGCCGCCGGAGTGCGCCGACGACGCCGCGGCCGCCGTGGACCGCACCTCGGCGACGTCGCGGGTGCGGTGCTCCTTGAGCTGGCGCAGCAGGTCGATGTCGGTGTGGTCGAGTCGCGACGGCACCACCACGTCGACGTGGGCGTGCAGGTCACCCCGCACGCCGGACCGCAGATGCGGCATGCCGTGGCCGCGCAGCGTGGTGACCGCACCGGGCTGGGTCCCGGCCGGGATCGTGATCTCGGTCGGGCCGTCCAGGATGCCCTCGACGGTGACGGTGGTGCCCAGCGCCGCGTCGACCATCGGCACCGACACCGTGCAGTGCAGGTCGTCGCCGTCGCGGACGAACACGTCGTGCGGCTTCTCGTGCACCTCGACGTAGAGGTCGCCGGCGGGTCCGCCGCCGGGGCCCACCTCGCCCTGGGCGGCCAGCCGCACCCGCATGCCGTCGCCGACGCCCGCGGGGATCTTGACGCTGATCTCGCGGCGCGCCCGCACCCGGCCGTCGCCGCCGCAGCGGTGGCACGGATCGGGGATGACCTCGCCGACGCCGCCGCACACGGGGCAGGGCCGCGACGTCATCACCTGGCCGAGCAGGGACCGCTGGACGGTCTGGATCTCGCCGCGCCCACCGCAGGTGTCGCAGGTCTCGGGCGTCGAGTCGCCGTGGGTGCCCTTGCCGTGGCACAGGTCGCACAGCACGGCGGTGTCGACGGTCACCTGCTTGGTGACGCCGGTGGCGCACTCCTCGAGGTCGAGCCGCATCCGCAGCAGCGAGTCCGACCCGGGCCGCACCCGTCCGATGGGCCCGCGCGACGCGGCGCCGCCGCCGCCACCGAAGAACGCCTCGAACACGTCGCCAAGCCCACCGAAACCGGCGCCGAATCCATTCGCCGACGCCCCCGCACTCTCCAGCGGGTCCCCGCCGAGGTCGACGATGCGGCGCTTCTCCGGATCGGAGAGCACCTCGTAGGCGGCGCTGATCTCCTGGAACCGGGCTTGGGCCTGATCGTCGGGGTTGACGTCGGGATGCAGCTCACGAGCCAGCTTGCGATAGGCGCGTTTGATCTCCTGATCGCTCGCGCCCTTGCTCACCCCGAGCAGGCCGTAATAGTCGCGTGCCACGCCTGACCTTTCCCATGCCACTGACCGCGGGCGCGGTTCAGCGGCTTCCTAGAACTTCGCCGATGTAGAGAGCAACCGCAGCGACATTAGCGATAGTTCCCGGATAGTCCATTCGTGTGGGACCCACCACACCCATGCCGCCGTAGACCTTGCCCGAACTGCCGTATGCGGTGCTCACGACCGAGGTGCCGACCATCTGTTCGGCCTCGGTCTCGTGGCCGATGCGCACGGTGACCTTGCCGGCCTCCTGCTGCGCGGCCAGCAACCGCAACACCACGACCTGTTCCTCGAGCGCCTCGAGGACCGACCGCAGCGAGCCGCCGAAGTCGGCGGTGTTGCGGGTGAGGTTCGCGGTGCCGCCCAGCAGCAGCCGCTCCTCACTGTGTTCGACGAGCGTCTCCACCAGCACGGTGGCCGAGCGGCCGACCGCGTCGGACAGCCCGCCGTGCCCGTTGAGGTGGCTGGCCAGGTCGGAGACCGCCACCGAGGCCGCGGTGAGCTGCTTACCCTCCAGCGCCTGGCCGAGCAGGTCGCGCAGCGTCGACAGTTCGTGCTCGTCGATGGGGTCGCCGAGCTCGACGATGCGCTGGTCGACGCGGCCGGTGTCGGTGATGACCACGAGCAGCAGCCGCGCCGGGGTCAGCGCCACCACCTCGAGGTGGCGGACCGTCGAGGTCGACAGCGTCGGGTACTGCACGATCGCGACCTGGCGGGTCAGCTGCGCCAGCAACCGCACCGCGCGGCGCAGCACGTCGTCGAGGTCGACGCCGGATTCGAGGAACTTCAGGATCGCGGAGCGCTCGGAGTTCGACAGCGGCTTCACGTCGTCGATGCGGTCGACGAACTCGCGATACCCCTTCTCGGTGGGCACCCGGCCGGAGCTGGTGTGCGGCTGGGTGATGTAACCCTCGGCCTCCAGGACGGCCATGTCGTTGCGCACAGTCGCGCTGGACACCCCGAGGTTGTGCCGCTCGACGAGGGTCTTGGAGCCGATGGGCTCCTTCGTGGCCACGAAGTCGGCGACGATGGCGCGCAGCACCTCGAAGCGACGGTCGTCGGCACTACCCATGTGTTCACCTACCTCTTGCACCGGGTTCACGTTGGCGGTCCGCGACCAGTTTACGGCGGTCAGCGGCGTTGTTACGCGACGGAGCGCGGGAGGGATGGCTACCCGCAACATTGGGTGGGCTAACCTTCCCTGTGACGGGGGGCTCACAGCGAGCGAAGGCGCGCCGATGATCTTCAAAGGTGTCCGCGACGGCAAACCGTATCCGGACCATGGTCTGTCCTACCGCGAGTGGTCGCGGATCCCGCCTCGCCAGATCCGGCTCGACGAGATCGTCACCACCACCACGGTCCTGGCACTCGACCGGCTGCTGTCGGAGGACTCGACGTTCTACGGCGACCTGTTCCCGCACGCGGTGCGCTGGCAGGGCGTGATCTATCTCGAGGACGGGCTGCACCGCGCGGTGCGCTCGGCGCTACGGAACCGCACGGTGCTGCACGCTCGCCTGTTCGACATGGACGTGCCCTACGCTCAACAGGTCTAGCCCAGCAGGTCTGGGCCAGCAGCTCTAGGCGAGGGCGGCGCGCAGGCTCTTGGGCCGCATGTCGGTCCAGTTCTCCTCCACGTAGGCCAGGCAGTCCGCGCGGGTGCTCTCCCCGAACACCACCCGCCACCCGGCCGGGACGTCGGCGAACGTCGGCCACAGGCTGTGCTGCTCCTCGTCGTTGACCAGCACGTAGAAGGTGCCGTTCTCGTCATCGAATGGGTTGGTGCTCATCGCTTCTCCTGATCGTTCGGTGGGTGGCCGCGGCGAGGTCCGCGCCGAGCACGCGGTCCGACAGCAACCCGAGGCAACTGAGGTTGGGGAATCCGGGCCCCTGGTTGAGTCCCGCGAGGCCGGGCAGGAACAGCTTGGGCGCCAGCCCGGCGACGGACAGGTCGTGGCCGATCGACTCCTGCAGCGCGTCACCGGACAGCGGGCCGCCCAGGCCGAGCTCCAGCAGGTCGCGGGCGTCCTGGCCGAGCAGCGGCACGAACCACAGCGGGTCGGCGCCCTGCCCGTCGATCACGAGGTCGAAGCCGTGCACGGTCTCGAGCCGTTCCCCGGCCCGGTCGGTGTGCAGGGTGAGCCGGATGCGGCCGTCGCGCGGGACCGCGTGGGCCACGCGCCCGCGCAGGTGCCGGATGCGGTCGTCGGCCAGCAGCGCGTCCTGCACGCGAGCGGAGAACACGCCGCGGTCGGTGCGGAACATCGCGTCGCGGCGTTCGGCGAGGGTCAGGCTGTTCCACCCGGTGGGGTCGGAGAACAGCGTGTTCTCGAAGAATCCCTCGCCGCGGGTGAACAGCGTGACCTGCGGGGAGATCACCGTGATGGTGGAGACCCGGTGCCGGAACAGTTCGTTGAGCATCGACGCGGCGGTCTCGCCGCCGCCGATCATCGCGACGCGGTCGGCCACCAGCAGCTCGTGGGCGGCGGCGCGGTTCCAGAAGTCGGCGATCGAGAGCACCTGCGGGTTGCCCGGCAGGATCGACCGGCCCGCCTGTCCCGGTCCGGTGACCATCACCCCGTCGGCGGCGACGGTGGTGTCGGCGGTGTGCAGGGCCCAGCGCCGGCCATCGGGGCCGCCCTGCACCGAGATGCGCTGCACCTCCCCGGGCACGACGGTCATCCCGACGTTGTCGGCGACCCAGCGCAGGTACTGGCTCCAGCGGCGGTGCGTGGGCGCGGGACGGCCGCGGTCGATCCACTCGGCGAACTGCCCGGTCGCGATCAGGTAGGACTGCCAGCTGTAGCGGGTCATCCGCTCGTCGAGTTCGGCGTTGCGCCGGGGCGCCAGCGACGACCGGTACGGGAAGCCGACGTCCTTCTCCGGCCCGGTGCCCAGCCGGTGCGCGCCGTCGGTCCAGCCGCCGCCGGCCTGCCAGTTCGCGGCCACCTCGGCACGTTCGACGGCCACGACGTGCGGTGTGGGCAGGCCCATGTCGCGCAGGACCGCGGCCTTGGCCGCGACGGCGACCGCCTTGGCGCCGGCGCCGATGACGGCCAGCGTGCCGGCCTGCGTGCGGTTGTGTGTGCCGGTCACAGGGCACCTCCCAGTGCGTCGATGCTGCGGCGCCACAGGGCGCCGAGGTGGTCGATGTCCGCCGCGGTGGACAGCTCTTCGCTCCACCGCCAGCTGGTGATCAGCTGCGGCCCGTCGGCGGTGGCGTTGACCACCGCGATGACGTCGAAGGTGTAGCGCAGCGGCAGGAGCGGTTCGGGCGCCAGCGGCAGCAGGGCGTTGAGCGCCGGATCCGTCTCCAGTGCCCAGTGCCGGTCGGCCCGCGACGCGGTGTCGTTGGTCAGGTCGTAGCGGCCGATGTAGTTGAACTCGACCTGCGGATGCGGCGCACCGGCCAGTGCCGGGTCGCGGCGGTGATAGCGCAGCAGCCCGTAGTCCAGTCCGCGGTTCGGGACGGCGGCGATGTGGTCGGTCACCGACCGCAGCAGCGCGCGGGCGGCCGCCGGGTCCCGCTCGGCCGTGTCGACGCCCACCGCGGCACCCTCGGCACCCAGTCGCACGGGGAACACCGAGGTGAACCAGCCCACCGTGGCCGAGGTGTCGACGTCACCGTCGACCAGGGCGTCCTCGCGGCCGTGACCTTCCAGCGCGATCAGCGCGCCGCCGTCGGCGGACTCACCGCGCGCGGTGCGCCACTCGGTGAGCGTCAGGGTCAGCGCCGCGAGCAGCACGTCGCGCATCTCGGCGCCGGCCGCGTCGGCGCGGTCCAGCAGTCGGCGGGTGGCCGCGGTGTCGAGCGCGATGTCGCTGGTGCGCAACGACTTCCACGTGTCGATCGCGGGGTCGGGCAGCCGGCTGCCCAGGGCGGGGTCCGCGGCGCAGAGCTGCCGGTGCCAGTACCCGGACTGCGCCGCCACCTCGTCGCTGTCCGCGCGGTGGGCGAGCCGGCGCGTCCACTCCCGGTAGGTGGTGTATTCGCTTGTCAGGGCGGGGGTTTCGCCGGCGTCGAGGTCGGCGGCGATCTGGCTCAGGCCGGCGAGCATGACGTACCACGACACCACGTCGGTGGCGAGGTGGTGCACCGCCAGCAGCAGGGTGTGGTCACCGGGGAACCAGACCGCCTGCACCATCGCCCCGGTCGCGGGGTCGATGCGGTCCAGCGCGGCGCGGGATTCGGCGGCCAGTGCCTCGGCGGCCGGGCGGTCGACCCGGTGCAGGATGTCGGCCGCGCGCACCGCGCCGGGCGGGCGGGTGGTCAGCCGGTACCCGCCACCGGCGGTGTCGAGGACCGCCCGCAGCATGTCATGCCGGTCGAGCAGCGTCTGCAGCACCGTCTCGAGCCGTTCGGCGGTGAGGCCGGCCGGCAGCGCGATGAGCACGTTCTGAGTGAAGCGGCGGAAGTCGCCCGCCTCGTACAGCCACGACATGATCGGCGCGGGCGCCACCTCGCCGTAGCGGTCACCGGTGAGCGCGGCGGGCGCGGCGGCGCCGGTGTCGGCGTCGACGGCGGCCGCGAGTTCACGAATCGTGCTGCACTCCAGCATGAGCCGGGCGCGCATCTCGAGCCCGCGCCGGCGCGCGGCCTGCACCACCGACAGCGCGGCGATGCTGTCCAGTCCCATGGTCAGGAAGTCGGCGGTGACGTCGATCTGCCCGGTCTCGAGCACCTCGGCCAGCAGCGCGGCCAGCGCGTGTTCGGTCGGCGTCTCCGGGGCGGTCGACGGCTGTTCGGCGGCGTCGAGCGCGGCCAGCGCGTGCTCGTCGACCTTGCCGTGGCGGGTCAGCGGCAGGTCGTCGACCACCACGATGTGGTGCGGTACCAGGTAGCGGGGCAGCCTGCGGGTGAGCAGGGTCCGCAGTTCGGGGGCGTCGGGCGGGTTCTCGCCGGCCGCGACGTAGGCGGTCAGCCGTGGCCCGCCGGCGTGCCTGCGCACCGCGACGTGGGCCGCGCGGACCCCGGCATGGCCGAGCAGCACGGTGGCGACCTCGCCGGGCTCCACCCGGAAACCGCGGATCTTGACCTGGTCGTCGGTGCGGCCGAGGAACTGCAGGCCACCGTCGGGGCCGCGGCGCACCACATCGCCGGTGCGGTACATCCGGCGGCCGGGCAGTGCCGGGTCGGGGACGAACCGGGCGGCGGTCTCGCCGGGCCGCCCGAGGTAGCCGCGGGTCAGCTGGTCACCGGACAGGTAGAGCTCACCGGCCACGCCGTCGGGCACCGGCCGCAGCCAGGAGTCCAGGACGTGCGCGACGGTGGGTGCGGTCGGGTGGCCGATCGCCGGCTGCGCGTGGTCGGCGATGGCGGCGACGACGGCTTCGACGGTGGTCTCGGTGGGCCCGTAGCAGTTGTGCGCGGCCATGCCGGTGGCCGCACACCGCTCGCGGATCCACTCCCACAGCGGCGGGGTGACCGCTTCGCCGCCGAGCGCCAGCACGGCCAGCGGGACCGTCGAGAGCAGACCGGCGTCGCGCAGCTGGGCGAACATCGACGGGGTGGTGTCGATCATGTCGATGCCGATGCGGGCGATGGTCTCGACCAGCGCCTCGGCGTCGCGCTGCGTGTCGTCGCCGACGATGTGGACGCTGTGGCCGTCGAGCAGCGCGGCCAGCGGCTGCCAGGCGGCGTCGAACGTGAACGACCAGGCGTGCGCGACCCGCAGCGGCCGGCCGGCCCGCGCCGCCGCCGGTCGCAGGATCGCGGTGGCGTGGTCGTGTGCGTAGGCCAGCACGGCGCCGTGCGTGCCGACCACGCCTTTCGGCCGGCCCGTCGTGCCCGAGGTGAACACCACGTATGCGGCCTGTTCGGCGGTGACCTCCGCGGGCCGGAAGTCGGCGGGTGGTTCACCGGTGGCCGTGGCCATCAGCGCCTCGTCGACGACCAGCGGGTCGCCGGTCTGGGCCAGGATGTCGGCGATCCGCTCGTCGGGCATGCCGGGGTCGAGCGGCACGATCGCGCCGCCCGCCTTGAGGATCCCGAACATCGCGACGACGTACTGCGGTCCGCGGGGCAGCACGACCGCGACCGGCTGCTCGGCGCGCACCCCCCGCGCGCACAGCACCGCGGCCAGCCGGTCGGCGGCCTCGTCGAGTTCGCGATAGGTCAGCGTGCCGCCGTCCCAGCTCAGCGCCACCGATCCGAGCCGGTCACCGGCGGCTCGGGTGAATGCGGTGTGCACGCCACCCTCGACCTGAGGCGTGGCCGGTGTGCCGCTGTGGGTGCGTTGTGCCTCCTCGTCGAGCAGGATCCCGACCTCGCGCAGCGGGTCGTCCCAGTGCGAGATGATGCGTTGTGCGGTGGCGAGCACGCGCCCGCCCAGCTCCTCGGGCCGCATGAGGCCGAGCGCCCCGTCGAGCACCTCGATCAGCAGGGTGAGCGCTCCGTCGGTGAGGTGGGCGGCGATGGTGACCGGGAAGTGCGACAGGCTCTCCAGCGCCGCGGGCCGGAACGTCGCTGCGCCCGCGGCGAATTCGCCGCCGCCGACCACACCGCCCGGCGGGAAGTTCTCGTAGACCAGCAGCGTGTCGAACAGCTCGCCCACCCCGGCCAGCGTCCGGTATTCGGAGTGGGCAAGGTAGCTGTGGTCACGCAGCGCGGCCGCCTCGCGTTGCAGCGCAACGCATTGTCCGCCCACCGGTGCGGCCGGGTCGAGCCGCACCCGCAGCGGGACGGTGTTGATGAACAGCCCGACCATGCCTTCCACGCCGGCCAGTTCGCCGGGCCGGCCGGACACCGTCACCCCGAACGTGACGTCGCTGCGGTCGGTGAGCGCGGACAGGATCGTGGCCCAGGTCATCTGAACCACGGTGTTGAGCGTGACGCCGCGGGCCCGGGCGGCCTCGGCCAACCGGGCGGTGGTCTGCCGGTCGAGGGTGAGTTCGGTGCGCCGCGGGATGCCCGGTGCCGGTTCGGTGCCGGTCAGCGCGGGCGTGAGCAGAGTGGGTCCGTCGAGCCCGGCCAGATGTGCCCGCCACAGGTCACGGCTGGTCTGCGGGTCCCGGGCCGCCAGCCAGCCGATGTAGTCGCGGTAGGGCCGTGGCGCCGGCGGCAACGCGGCGAGGTCACCGCCCGCGCGGTACAGCGTGATCATCTCGCCGACGAACAGCGGCAGCGACCAGCCGTCGATGACGATGTGGTGGGCGACGACGACCAGCCGCCAGGTGCGGTCGGGCAGGTCGATCAGCAGGAAGCGAATCACGGGGCCGTGTTCGAGGTCGAACGGGCGGCGGCGTTCCTCCCGCTCCAGTGCGGCGGCCTCGTCGGCGTCCGCGGCGACCCGGCGCCATGGGACGTCGACCCGGCTGGGGATCACCTGCACCGGTCGGCTCAGCGTGCCGTGCACGAAGCTGGCCCGCAGATTGGGGTGGCGCACCAGCATTGCGGCCGCGCAGTCGTGCAGGAGCGCGGCGTCGAGGTCGCCGGTGATGTCGGCGGCCATCGCGATGACGTACGGGTCGGCGCCGTCGCGCGGCCCGGTCAGCGTGGCCATCGAGAACAGGCCCTGCTGCAGCGGGCTGAGCGCCATCACGTCCTCGATGGCGCCCGCCGCCCGGGTGTCGGTGCTCGTCACGCCCCGGCGTCCCGATCTGCCCACGCCGAGGCCAGCGCCGCCAACTCGTCGGGCGACAGCCCGGACGCGCTCATCGGGGCGTGGTGGGTGTCGGCGGTGGTGTCCCCGTCGCCCGCACCGTCCACGGCGGCGGCCAAGTCGCGCACCACGGGATGCTCGAACACCATGCGCGCCCGCAGCGCCAGCCCGGCGTCTTTGGCGCGGGCGGCCAGCTGCACGGCCAGGATGCTGTCACCGCCCAGGGTGAAGAAGTCGTCGTGGCGGCCGACCTCGGCGACCTCCAGCACGTCGGCGAGCATCGCCGCCAGCGCGCGTTCGGTGTCGGTGCTCGGCGGCTCGAACGGCAGGTCCTCCCGCGCCGGCGCCGCTGCCGCGGCGCCGCCGGACTCGACGAACTCCAGCATGCCGCCGTCGGTCCAGCGGGCCCGCTCCCCGGACCGGTAGAGCCGCGCGCCCGTTTGCCCCGCAACGGGACTCGGGACGAACCGGGTCGCGGTCAGGTCGGACCGGTGCCACTGGCCGCGGGCGGCCGGGCCGGCGTGGTACACGTCGCCGACGACACCGATCGGCGCGGGCGCGAGCGCGTCGTCGAGCACGAACACGCTGCCACCGCTCCACTCCTGCAGGCGGGTGCGTTCGCCGGGTGCGAGGATGTCGACCGCACGGACCCGCCGGTCGGGATCGTCGGCGAAGGCGCGCAGTACCCGGTTCAGCCAGCCGGCCAGCCGCTCGGCGGTGGTCCGCTCGTAGAGTTCGGGCCGGTAGATCACATGACCGCGGTAGGCGTCCTCGGTGGCATAGAAGTTCAGCGACAGATCCGCCTGCGCGACATCGAAATCCGGTTCGATCGCGGTGAACGTCGTCTCCCCCTGCGGTCCGCTGTCGATGACGCGGCCCTCGGGCAGCTGTTCGCGGACATGGACGACGACCTGGAACAGCGGGTTGCGGGCGAGGGTGCGCACCGGGGCGACCGCGTCGACCACCTGATCGAACGGCAGGTCCTGGTTGGCGTACGCCGACAGCGCCAGTTCCCGTGCCGCGCCGAGCAGTTCGCGCAGCGTCGGATTGGCCCGCAGATCGTTGCGGAGTACCACGAAGTTGACGAAGAAGCCGACCAGCTGGTCGAGTTCGGCCTCGGTGCGCCCGGCGACGGGGGTACCGATCGGCACGTCGGGCCCGGCGCCGGCCTTGTAGAGCACCACCGCCACGGCGGCCTGCAGCAGCATGAACTCGGTGATGCCGAGTTCGCGGCTCAGGTCGGCCAGGCGGGCACGGACGTCGGCGTCGATGCTGAACTCGACGGCCGCGCCGGCGCCCGTGGGTACCGGCGGACGTGGGAAGTCGGGCCGCAGCCCGGTCTCCTCGGGCAGGCCGGCCAGCTGCTCACGCCAGTACTCCCGTTGAGCGGCCGCGATTCCGCTGGCGTCGTCGAGCAGCGCGGCCTGCCAGGCGCCGTAGTCGGCGTACTGCAGCGGCAGCGGGGCCCATGCCGGGGCGTGTCCGTCGCGGCGGGCCCGGTAGGCGGTGATCACGTCGGCGAACAGCACCGTCGCCGACCAGTGATCGCCGGCGATGTGGTGCATGACGAACGACAGCGCGTGATTGTCGGGCGTGCTCAGCAGCGCCACCCGGATCGGCCAGTCCCGTTCCAGATCGAACACGTGCCGGCGTTCGGCGGCCAGTTCGTCCTGCAGCCACTGCTCGTCGGCGCCGCGGGCCCGGCGCACCGTCACCGGTGCGGCCGGTTCGACGATCTGGTACGGCACGCCGTCGATCTCGCGGTAGGTGGTGCGCAGGATCTCGTGCCGGTCGACGACGTCGTTGATCGCCGCGGCCAGCGCGTCGATGTCGCAGGGACCGTGCAGCCGCGCCGCGAACGGGATGTTGTTGATCGCGCTGGGTCCGTCGACGCGGTAGGTGAACCAGCTGCGCAGCTGCGATGCCGACAGCGGGGCGGGCCCGTCGTGGCCGACCGGGACCAGGCGCGGGCGCTGCTGTCCCCCTCCGGCGGCGACCTGGTCGATGTGCTCGGCCAGCCGGGCCACCGTGGCGAGTTCGAAGATCTCGCGCACCCCGATGTCCACGCCGACCCGCGACCGCACGGCGGCCACGAGTTTGGTGGCCAGCAGCGAGTGCCCGCCGAGTTCGAAGAACGAGTCGTCGGCACCGATCCGGTCGCGGCCGAGCAGTTCGGCGAACAGGCCGGCCACCTGACGCTCGGTGTCGGTGACCGGATCGCGGAACGCGGTGACCGACGCGATCTCGGGGTGGGGCAGCGCGGCCCGGTCGATCTTGCCGTGCGCGGTGATCGGGATCTCGTCGAGCACGACGTATCCCGCGGGGACCATGTACTCGGGTAGCGCGGCCGCCACCCGGGCGCGGATGCGGTCGAGGTCGATCTCCTCGGTCTCCGAGGCGGGCGTCAGGTAACCGACCAGGCTCTTGCCGAGTTGCGGGAGGTCGCTGACCACCACGACGGCCTGCCCGACGGCCGGATCGACCGAGATGGCGGCCGCCACGTCGCCCAGTTCGATGCGGAAGCCGCGGATCTTGACCTGTTCGTCGGCGCGCCCGACGAATTCGATGTCGCCGTCGGCGTTGCGCCGCGCCAGGTCGCCGGAGCGGTACAGCCGCCCGCCGGCGGTGAACGGGTCGGCCACGAACCGCTCCGCCGTCAGTCCGGGGCGGTGGTGGTAGCCGTGCGCGACGTGCGTTCCGCCGATGTAGATCTCGCCGATCACCCCGACCGGAACCGGCTGCAGGGCGTCGTCGAGCAGGTGGATCTGGGTGTTGATCTTCGGGGTGCCGATCGGCACGATCCGGGTGCCCTGGTTGCCCTCGACCTTGTAGCGGGTGCAGTTGATGACGGTCTCGGTGGGGCCGTAGAAGTTGTGCAGCAGCGCGTCGAAGGTGGCGTGGAACTTGTCGGCGACCTCACCGGGCAGCGCCTCGCCGCCGATCGGCACCCGCTGCAGCGTGCGCCACTCGTTGACGCCGGGCAGCGACAGGAACAGGCCCAGCAGCGACGGCACGAAATGCATCGAGGTGATGCCCTCGTCGTGCAGCAGCCGGGTCAGGTAGCCGATGTCGCGCAGCCCGTCGGGCTTCGGGATCACCAGCCGCGCGCCGCAGGCCAGCATGCCGAAGATCTCGGCGATCGACACGTCGAAGCTCGGCGAGGCCACCTGCAGCAGCCGGTCCTCGGCGCCGACCTGGTATTCGTCCTTGAACCACACGAAGTACTCGGCGACCGGGCGGTGCGGCACCGGGACACCCTTGGGCAGGCCGGTCGAGCCCGAGGTGTAGATCAGGTACGCGGTGTTCGACGGGCGCAGCGGGCGCACCCGGTCGGCATCGGTGGGGTCGTCGGCGCGCGCCCGGTCGAGGTCCGAAAGCGGTTCGCGAAGAACGAGTCTCGCATCGCAGTCACCGAGGATGAACGACAGCCGGTCCTCGGGATAGGTCGGGTCGACCGGCAGGTACACCGCGCCGGCCTTGAGTACGCCGAGCGCGGTGATGACGAGTTCCGGTGACTTGTCGAGCAGCACCGCCACCCGGTCCTCGGTGCCGATACCGGCCTCGATCAGGCGGTGCGCCACCCGGTTCGCCGACTCGTTGATCTCCCGGTAGCTGTAGTGCCTGCCCTCGTAGACCACCGCGGTGGCGTCCGGGGTGCGGGCCACCTGCGCGGCCACGAGATCCGGCAGCGTCGCCTCCGGGGTGGTGAACACCTCGCCGGCCGACACGTCGCGCAGCCACGCCGCATCCTCGGCGCCCATCACGTCGAGCCGCGACAGCGGGGTGTCGGGGTGGGTGAGCGCAGCGTCGAGCAGCACCGCGAAGTGTCTGCCCAGCTGCGCGGCCAGCGTGGCGTCGAGCACCTCGACGAGGTGCTCCACCTCGACCAGTGCGCCGCTGGAATCGAATTCGACCATGAAGCCCAGTGGCAGCTGGGTGAGATGGCTGCGCAGTTCGGCGCGCCGGCACGTCACCCCGGGCGGAGTGAAACCGCCGCCGTCGGGCTCCCGGAAGCCGAAGCTCACCCGGGTCATGCGTTCAGCGCCGTGGCGGCGATCGGGGTTGAGTTCGCGCACCACCCGGTCCAGGTTGACCCGCTGGTGGGCGAACGCGCCGAGCACGGTGTCGCGGGTCTGGGTGAGCAGGTCGCGGAAGGTCATCGCCGACCGCGGCCGCAGCCGCATCGCGACCGTGTTGCCGTGGTAGCCGATGGTGTCGTCGGTACCGGGGCCGCGGTTGAGCACCGGGGTGGCGACCAGGAAGTCGTCGGCGTGGGTGTAGCGGTGCACCAGGGTGCCGAACACCGCGAGCAGCACTGCGTACGGGGTGGCACCGGCGTCGCGGGCCAGATCGGCGACCCGCCGGGCGGTGTCGGCGGGCAGGTGCAGGCCGGTGCGCTGCGAGCGCCAACTGGTCGGCACCGCCGAGCCGTTCGGTCCGGGCAGCTCCAGCGGCTCCGGCGGGTCGGCCAGCACGGCGCGCCAGTAGGCCAGGTCGGCGTCGGTGGTGTCGGGTGCCGGTGCGGACGGTGCCGGCGCCGGCGCGAGCGCCGCCCCGGTGTAGGCGCGGGTGAGGTCGCCGAAGAACACCCGCCACGATGCGTCGTCCCACGCGATGTGATGGGCGACCAGCAGCATCACCAGTTCGTCGGCGGCGGTGCGCGCCACCGTGATCCGCAGCGGCGCGTCGGTGGCCAGGTCGAACGCGGTGGCGAACTCCCGCTGGGCGAGCACCTCGAGGCGCAGCTGCCGCGAGTCCTCGGGCAGGTCGGACAGGTCGTGGTCGGTGAACGCCGGCAGCAGGTCGTCGCGCACCCGCTGGCGCGGTTCGCCGTTCTCGTCGGCGTGATAGGTGGTGCGCAGCACCGGGTGACGGCGGGCCACGGCGGCCACCGCGCCGCGCAGCGCGGCCACGTCGACGTCACCGGTGATGCGGTAGGACACGCACACGTTGAGCAGCGCACCGCTGGGATCGGCGGCCTGCACGAACCACATCCGCCGTTGACCGTCGGTCAGTGCGTCGGGCGCGGGCACGGCGACCGGTGCGCCGTGGTCGGCCGTCAGGCCGCGCTCCTGCAGGCGCCGCCGCAGCAGTTCGGCGCGCTGCGCGTCGAAGCGGTTGCCGGTGTGGGTGGTGTCAGTCACTGGGGGTGTCCACTTTCGTGTCGTGCGCGGAGAGGTCGGCGATCAGCTCGGCGGCGGTGATGCCGCTCAGCAGCCGCGCCAGCTTGACGGTGGTCCCGGTGCTGCGCTGCAGCCGCTTTCGCAGGTCGAGCGCCAGGAGCGAGTCGACGCCGAGGTCGAACAGCGAGGTCTCGAGGTCCAGCATCGCGGCGTCGGGGGCGTTGAGCACCGCGGCGAGTTCGGTCCGGACGGCGTCGGCCGGGTCGGTGGCCGGGGCGCTGTCGCGTGGCGCCGCGGCGGGCGCCACGGCCTGCTGGGCACCGAAGAACACGCCGAGCCGCTCGGGATCGGCGGACAGGATCAGCGGGTCGACGCCGAAGTCGAACAGGCCCGCCTCGATCGCCGCGCGCGGCGCCATCGGCCGCAGCCCGGAGCGCCGCACCCGCTGGGTCTCCGCGGCGTCGATGATCCCGGGCCGTCCGTCGGCGGTGTCCCACAGGCCCCACCGCACCGACACGGCGCGCCGGCCCTCGGCCCGCAGCCGGTCGGCGGCGACGTCGAGCATCCGGTTGGCGGCGGCGTAGGCGGCGGTGCCGCTGCCGCCCCACACGCCGATCACCGACGAGCACAGCAGGATTCGCGCGTCCTCGCGGATCGGCCAGGTGTCGAGCAGGTGGGCCAGGCCGGTGACCTTCGCCGCGCAGGTGGCGGTGAACACGGTGCCGTCGAGCCGGTCCCGGGTCTGGAACGACGCGGCACCCGCGGCGTGGACGAGCAGTGAGGCACCGCCGCGGGTGTGCCCAGCGGCGGCGGCCAGCCCGGCCCGGTCGGTGAGGTCACACGGCACTGCCACGATGTCGGTGCCGAACCGGTCACGCAGGCCGGCCAGCGTGTCCGGATCGGCCCGGCGGCGGCTGAGCAGCACGATGCGGCGTGCGCCGCGTTCGGCGAGGTAGTGCGCGTACTGCAGGCCGATCGCGCCGGCCCCGCCGGTGATCACCACCTCGTCGAGCACACCGGAGTCCAGCGGCCATGCCGGTGCGGCCGGTACGGGATCGCCGATCGCGCGCCGGTACACCGTGCCGCCGCGCAGCGCGACCTCCCCCGCGCCCGCCAGCACGGCGTCGACGGCGGCGGTGGCGGACGCGGCGTCGAGGGTTCGCGCCGATACGTCGAGATGGCCGAACCCCTGGTCGGGATGCTCGAAGCCGAACGCGCGGTGCATCGCGGCCAGCGCGGCCTGTGCCGGCCGGGCCACCGGATCCGCGGGGACGACGCGTTCCCCGGCCACGGTGACGAGCCAGACCTGCCGGCATGCGGGCCCGACGAGCCCGGTGTAGTCGAGCAGCCCGTCGTCGAGGCCGTCGGCGATCCCGGCCGCGGCGTCGGCGACACCGGTCTGGTCGAGGGCGGGCGCGGCCACGACGACGATGTCGGCGTCGGTGGCCGCGGACCGCGACGCCGACGCATGGCCGTCGACCGCGGCGCGCAGCGCGGCGGTGAGCGCGTCGTCGGGGCCGACCACGGCGATGCGCTGCGGGGCGGTCGGCGCGCCGGGCAGCGGTGCGCCGTGCCAGGTCTCCGCGGCGACGGTGAGGCCGTCGGCGGGCGGCAGCGGGTCGGGGGCGGCCCACAGGTGGATCTTGCGCATCGGCGCCGGCGGGATGTCGGACAGCACCGGCGCGGTCGGGTCGTGCAGATCGCGCCAGCGGTAGCGGGGGTCGGTCAGCGCCGCGGCGGCGATGCCCGCGGCGAGCTGATCGGTCACCGGCACGCCGCGCCGGCCGGAGCCGACCAGCAGCGCAGGGGTGGCGCCCAGACCGTCGCCGATCGCGTGCAGCAGTGCGGGGTGGGTGGACAGTTCGACGAATGTGCCGACACCGCAGCGGATCGCCGCCGCGACGGCGCGGTCGAAGCGGACCGGCCGGCGCAGGTTCGCATACCAGTAGTCGGCGAATCCGGTGCCCGCCGTGACCACGTCGCCGGTCACCGCACCGATGAACTGCACGGGCGAATCGGTGAACGCGCCTCGCGGCAGCCGGTTCTCGACGTGCCGGCGCAGCGGGTCGAGCACGCTGGTGTGCACGGGGAAGTTCACGGTGATCTCGCGGGCGAAGCCGCCGCGCCCCTGCACCGCGGCCACCGCGGCGGTCACCGCGTCGCGGTCGCCGGACACCGCGACCGAGGCTTGCGCGTTGATCACCGACAGCTCCAGCCAGCCGGGGGTGGCGGCGATCAGGTTCTCCGCGTCGGCGGCGGTGATGCCCAGCGCTGCAACGGCATACGAGCCGGTCAGGTGGTCCACCACGCCGGCTCGGGCGGCGACCACCGCAACGGCTTCGGCCAGCGTGATCGTCTCGGCGAGGTAGGCGGCGGCGATCTCACCGAGGCTGTGCCCGATGGTGACGTCGGGCAGGATGCCGGCCTCCCGCCACACGGCGCCGAGCGCGACGGTGTGCACGAACTGCGCGCCCTGCACCTCGATCTCGCCGAAGGTGTCCGGGACGGCGTCGGTGGTCAGGTAGCGCAGCGGCGAGGTGAGCCCGGCGGCGTCGAATCCGGCCGCGGCGGCGTCGGCGGCGACCCGGTAGGCCGGCAGCAGACGGTAGGCGTCGGCGCCCATGGCGGGCCACTGGCTGCCCTGGCCGGGGCAGACGAATGCGGTGCGCGACTGAGCTCGTTCGGTCACCCGGGTGAGCAGCGGATGCTCGGCGCCTGCGGTGAGCGCGCGCAGACCGTCGGTCAGTTCATCGAGGTCGTGGGCGCGGACGACGGCGCGGTGGCGGCGGACCCGTCGGGTGCGGGCGAGGTGGGCGGCCAACTCGGCCACCGCGGGGCGGCGCCGCCGCAGGTGGTCGAGCAGCGCGGCGGCGTCCACGGCGAGGAGGTCCTCGGCATGGCCACTGAGCAGGACGGGAACCCGCCCGTCGGGCCACCGGAGCGCGGGCATCACGCGGCCCCGGCCCGGCGGTCGGGCTGGGAGTCGGGCACCGACACCACGACGTGGGTGTTGGTGCCGCTCATTCCGAACGCCGAGACCGCGGCGATCCGCCTGCCCTCGACGGCCGGCCACGGCGAAAGTTTGTCGGCCAGGCGCAGACCCTGACTGTCCCAGTCGATCTCGCGGCTGGGTTCGTCGGCGTGCAGGGTGGGTGGGATCGTCGCGTGTTGCGCGGCGAGCAGCACCTTGGCCAGCCCCAGCCCGCCCGCGGCGGCCTGGGTGTGGCCGATGTTTGACTTCACCGAGCCCAGCAGTGGGCCGCGGCCCGGTGCGGTGGCCCCGTAAGTGGCGGCCAGCGACTGCAGTTCGGTGCGGTCGCCGAGCCGGGTTCCGGTGCCGTGTCCCTCGACCAGGCCGACGTCCTCGGGCGCCACACCGGCACGGTCGATGGCCTTGCGGAACAGCCGGGCCTGCGCGGTGCCGCTCGGTGCGGTCAGGCCGACCGAGCGCCCGTCCTGGTTGACGCAGCTGGCGAGGACCTCACCGAGCACCCGATGGCCGTCGCGCCGCGCCGCCGAACGTCGCGAGAGCACGAACATCGCCGCACCCTCGGCCCACACCGTGCCGCTGGCGTGGGCGCTGTAGGGCCGGCAGTGCCCGTCGTCGCTGAGCGCGTGCTGTTTGGCGAACTCGACGAAGTAGCCCGGTGTGCCCATCACCGCCACGCCGCCGGTGAGCGCGAGGTCGCAGTCCCCGGCGCGCAGCGCCGCCACCGCGGAGTGGAAGGCGGCCAGCGCCGAGGAGCAGGAGGTGTCGACGGTCAGCGCGGGCCCGGCGAGGTCGAGTGTGTAGGCGATGCGCCCGGAGATCACCCCGAGCGACGTACCGGTGATGAGATGACCGCTGTGGGTGGAGAAATCGCTCATCGGCGGCCCGTACTCCAGCGCCGACGCGCCGACGTAGCAGCCGACGTCGTGGCCGGCGAGCTCGTCGGGGTTGATGCCGGCGTTCTCGCAGGCCCGCCACGCCAGGCGCAACGCGACCCGCTGCTGCGGGTCCATCGCGACGGCCTCACGGGGTGAGATGCCGAAGAACTCGGGGTCGAACGCCGCGGCGTCGTCGAGGAATCCGCCGATGTTGTGGATCCGGGTGAACCCGTCGCGCCGCGATCCGTCGAACAGCTCGCGCAGCGCCCAGCCGCGGTCGGTCGGGAAGGGACCGAGCGCTTCTCGCTGGTCGCACAGCAGCGACCAGAAGCTCTCGGTGTCGTCGACGCCGCCGGGCGCCTCGACCGCCATGCCGACGATCACCACGGGATCGTCGATCGGGTCAGCGACCATCGGCGCTCACCAGGTCGACCACCGCGTCGGTGTGGTCGTTGACGTAGAAGTGGCCGCCGTCGAACAGCGTCAGGTCGTAGCGGCCGCGGGTGTGATCGGCCCAGCGCCGCAGCAGGTCTTCGGCGATGCGGTGGTCGCGGGTGCCGCCGACGGCGTGGATGTGGGCGTCGATGCGCACGCCGGCCTCGCACGCATACCGGTTGAAGGCCCGGTAATCGGCGCGCACCGCGGGCAGCAGCAGGTCGATGAAGTCGGGGTCGGCGAGCAGCCGGGGGTCGGTGCCGCCCAGCGAGACGATGTCGGCGAGCATCTCGCGGTCGTCGGTGGGTACCCGCGGCAACCCCGCGATCGTCGACGGGGCCTGGCTGGCCGACGCCCACAGCCGGGTCACCGGGAGACCGTCCGCCTCGGCGAGGCGGGCGAATTCGAAGGCCACCAGCGCCCCCAGGCAGTGGCCGAACAGCCGCAGCGGGCCGACCCGGTCCCACGGCCCGGCGTCGAACAGCTCGCGGGCCAGCTCGGCGACCGTGTCGGCGGCCGGATGTGCGAGCCGCTCGGCGCGCTGCGGGTACTGCACGACATAGGTCTCGACGCCGCGCCCCGACAGCGCGGTGGCCAGCGGCCGGTAGGCCGCCGCGGCGCCGCCGGCGTGCGGGAACACCACCGTCGCGCCGCCCGGTTCGCCGGGGAAGCGTTTGATCCACGGCGCGAACGCCGTCGCGGTGCGGTCCCCGGTCACGGCGCGGAGGACGTGTCGAGGGCGGACATCACGTCGACGTTCTCCATGTCGGAGACCTCGAGGTACAGCTCGGCCACCTGCGTCAGCCGGGTGCTGCCCGACTCGCGGGAGGTGAGCAGCTCGGCCAGTGCCGCGACGGTGCGGGTGGCGAAGACGTCGGCGACCATGACCGTCGGCGTGGCCAGCCACTCCCGGATGCGGGCGACCGTCGTGGTCGCGAGCACCGAATCACCGCCCAGGGCGAAGAAGTCGTCGTCGGCGCCGATGGCGTCGGTGCCCAGCAGTTCGGCGACGATGTGGGCCAGCGCGGACTCGAGCGGGGTGGCCGGGGCGCGGCGCGGGGCGGCGACGTCGCCCGCGGTGAGCGCATCGGCGAGCAGCGCCGCCACGGCCCGCCGGTCGATCTTGCCGCCGACGGTGAACGGGATCCGGTCGACCAGGACGAGGCGACGCGGAACCATCTGCGGCGGAACGAGTTCGGCGACCGCACGCAGGATGTCGGCTTCGGTGAGGCCGGGACGGTCGGTGCGCACCGCGGCGGTGAGTTGTTCGGAGCCGTCGCCGGCGGCGGACACCACCGCGGCCACCGCCGCGAAAACCCCCGCCACCCGCTGCAGCGCGGCCTCGACGTCGCCGAGTTCGATGCGGTATCCGCTGACCTTGATGCGGTGGTCGGCGCGGCCGACGAATTCCAGTGTGCCGTCGGGCCAGTACCGGGCCAGGTCCCCGGTGCGGTACCAGGTGCGGCCGTCGTGCACGACGAACCGTTCGGCGGTCAGATCGGGGCGGCCGCGGTAGCCGCGGGCGATGCCGCGGCCCGACACCCACAGTTCGCCGGGTACCCAGTCCGGGCAGTCGGCCCCGGCCGAATTGACGACGCGGCAGGCGATGTTGGTGAACGGCGTGCCGTAGGGCACCGCGGTCCACTGCGCCGGCGGGTCGGCGACCTCGCAGATCGTGGCGTGCACGGCGGTCTCGGTGGCGCCGCCCAGACCGGCGAACCGTACCCGCGGCGCCTCGGTGCGCAGGCGCCGGGCCATGGCGGGGCTGACCCAGTCACCGCCGGTGGGCACCACCCGCACCGACGACAGGCGGCCGTGCCCGACCTCCAACAGCATCTCCAGCCAGCCCGGCAGGAAGTTGAGCACCGTGACACCGTGGGCGTCGATGAGCGTCGCCCACTGATCGGGTTCGCGCCGGTGCGCCTCGTCGACGACGACGATCGCGCCGCCCGCGGTCAGCGTGCCGAACACGTCGAGCACCGACATGTCGCATTCGAGCGTGGACAGCGCCAGGCAGCGGTCCTGCGGTCCGATCCCGAAGTGGCCGTTGAGGAATTCGATCGAGTTCATCGCCGCGTCGTGGGTCACCTCGACGCCCTTGGGTTCGCCGGTCGACCCCGAGGTGAACAGGACGTAGGCCAGCGCGGCGGGGTCGGTGATCACCGGGGCGAAGTCGGTCTCGCGGGCACCGACGCGCAGTGCCTCCGTGATGGTCAGCGCGGGCAGCCAGGTCGGCGGCTCGTCGCCGCACACCAGTGCCATGCGGACCTCGCCGGTGGTCAGGATGCGCTGCGCGCGTTCGGCCGGCTGGTCGACGCCGACCGGCACGTACACCGCCCCGGCGGCGAGGATGGCGAGCATCGCGATGACCTGCTCGGCGTGTTTGGGTCCCATGATCGCGACGGTGTCGCCGCGACGGATGCCGGCCACGTGCAGGGCGGCGGCCACGGCGCGGACCCGGTCGCGCAGTTCGGCGTAGGTCAGGTCGCCGGCCGAGCTGATCACCGCGGGTGCGTCGGGGTGGCGGTCGGCGGCGGCGAAGAAGCCGTCCTGCAACGCGTTTCCGCTCCGGGGCGCGGTGGTGGAGTTGACCGCGTCGCGCACGGCGCGCTGGGTGTCGGACAGCAGCGGGACATCGGCGGTGTCCCAGGCCTGTTCGTCGGCGGCGAGCCGGTGCAGTTCGTCGACGTGGCGGGCGAACATCGCATCGACGACACCGGGCCGGAACGCGTCCTCGCGGACGTCCCAGTTGATCAGCACGCCGCCGTCGAACTCGGTGACCTGGGCGTCGAGCAGCACCTGCGGACCCTGGGAGTTGATCCACACCGGTGTGCCGAACGAGGCGGTGACGTCGGCGGCGAACAGTTCGCCGAGGCCCAGCGCGCTGGTGAACACCACGGGCGCGAGCGTCTGGGTGCCGCGGTGGCGGCCGAGGTCGCGCAGCACCGACAGCCCCGGGTAGGACGCGTGGGCGGCGGCGGCCCGGAACGTGTCCTGCAGGGCGTGCGCGCGGGCGGTCGCGGTGTCGGCGCCGTCGAGGTCGACGTCGAGCAGGAGCGAGGAGGTGAAGTCACCGACCAGCCGGTCGACGTCGGGGTGGCGTTGTTCGCGGCCGAACAGCGGCACGTTGAGCAGGAAGCGGCGTTCGGCCGACCAGCCGGCCAGCGCCTCGGAGAACGAGGCGGCCACGGCCATCGCGGGGGTGACGCCCCGGCGGCGCGCGGCGGCGTAGAGCGCGTCGCGGGTCTGTGGGTCGAGCCAGTGGTGCCTGCGGGTGGTGTGGTGGGGGTCGGCCTGCTCGCCGGCCGGGGTGAGCGGCAGCCGGGGCGGGTCGGGCATCTCCGGGATGCGCTCGGCCCACCAGGCGCGATCGGCGGCCGACGCGGCGGTGGGGGCGGCCTGCCGGTATTCGCGGTAGGTGTAGCCCAACGGCGGCAGCGCGCTGCCCTGGTAGAAGGCCGCGAGGTCGGCCATCAGGGTGCGGTAGCTCATCGCGTCGGCGGCCTGCATGTCGAGGTCGACGTGCAGCCGGCTGCGGTCACCGGGCAGCAGGGACAGCGTCAGCTCGAAGACCTGACCGAGCAGCTGCTGATGGGATTTGGTGCGCCGGACGGCGGCCAGTTCCCGCTCCACCTCGTCGTCGGCCAGCCCGCGCAGATCGCGGACGTCGACCGGGTAGCCGTGCGGTGCGGCGCCGATGCGCTGCGTCCCGTCGGGCAGGAATTCCACCCGCAGCATGGGGTGGCGTTCGGCCAGCGCCGTCGCCGCGGCCCGCAACCGGTCGGGATCGATTGCCGCGCCGTCGAATTCGACGTAAAGGTGGGCCGACACCCCGCCCAGCTGCTGATCGCCCTCCCGGCCGACCCACAGCGCATGTTGCATCGGCGCGAGCGGGAAAGGCGCGCCGGCAAGCCAATCCGGTTCGGCCGGGGCGGCTTCCTCGGCCACCTCACCCGGCGCGGAGGATGTCAGCAACGCCACCCACGCGGCCACCGACGGATTCGCGGCCAGATCGGCGAACGAGACGTCGACACCGGCCCGGCGCCACCGCCCGGCCAGCGACATCATCCGTATCGAGTCCAGGCCCTGGCCGATCAGGTCGGCGTCGGGGTCGACGGCGCCGGCGTCGACGCCGAGGAGCTCGGCGACCTCCGCCAGGACGGTCTGCGCATCGGCAGTAACATCACCCACAACGCCCTCCCGAGGATTAGCAAAGGCTGCCCTAATTTTTCGAAGGCTACCCTATATTTCCATGGCGAAGCACACGTACCCCGAGGGAGCCCGTCGGTGACTCCGACCACACCGCTGCACACTGAATCCGCAGCTCAATCCGCATCGCTGCCGGGTTTCGTCCCGTTCCCCACCGACCGCGCGCAGGCGTACCGCGCTGCCGGGTACTGGGCCGGCCGACGCCTCGATTCCGTGCTGCGCGACGCCGCGCAGCGCTGGCCCGCGCGCACCGCCGTCGTCGACGCCACCGGCAGCGCCACCTATCACGAGCTCGACCGGTCCGCCGACCGCGCCGCCGCCGGCTTCGCCGCCCTGGGGATGGCGCCGGGCCAGCGGGTGCTGCTGCAGATGCCCAACGGCCGCGCCTTCGCCGTCGCACTGTTCGGGCTGCTGCGCGCCGGGGTCGTCCCGGTCATGTGCCTGCCTGGTCACCGGCTGGCCGAGATGAGCCACTTCGCCCGGGTCGGCGATGCGGTGGGCCTGGTGATCGCCGATTCAGCGGGCGGGTTCGACTACCGGGCCATGGCCGCCGACCTGGTGCGCGACCATCCCGCGGTGCGGCACGTGGTGGTCGACGGCGACCCCGGGGAGTTCGTCTCACTGGCCGACGTCTGTGCCGCATCCGGTCCGGCGCCGGCGCTGCAGGCCGATCCGGGCACCCCCGCGGTGCTGCTGGTGTCCGGCGGCACCACCGGCTTCCCGAAGCTGATCCCGCGGACCCACGACGACTACGTCTACAACGCCACCGCCAGCGCCGAGCTGTGCGCGCTGACCGGTGACGACGTCTACCTGGTGGCGCTGCCCGCCGCGCACAACTTTCCGCTGGCCTGCCCCGGCATCCTCGGCGCGCTGTCGGTGGGCGCGACCGTGGTGTTCACCGCAGATCCGAGCCCGGAAGCCGCGTTCGCCGCGATCGACCGGCACCGGGTCACGGTGGTCGCGCTGGTGCCCGCCCTGGCCAAACTGTGGGCGCAGGCCTGTGAATGGGAGCCGCTGCGGCCGACCTCGCTGCGGCTGCTGCAGGTCGGCGGCGCGAAACTCGGCGCAGAGGACGCCCGCCTGGTCCGCGGCGCGCTGACCGCCGGGGTGCAGCAGGTCTTCGGCATGGCCGAGGGGCTGCTGAACTACACCCGCATCGGTGATCCCGACGAGGTGGTCGACACCACCCAGGGCAGGCCGCTGTCGGACGACGACGAACTGCGGGTGGTCGACGAGGCCGGCCGCGACGTGCCGGACGGCGAGGAGGGTGAGCTGCTGGTCCGCGGGCCCTACACGCTCAACGGCTACTTCAACGCGCCCGAGGTCAACGAGCGGTCCTTCTCCCCCGACGGGTTCTACCGCACCGGTGACCGGGTGCGGCGGTACGCCGACGGTGCGCGCGCCGGATACCTCGAGGTGACCGGCCGGGTGAAGGACGTGATCCACCGCGGCGGCGAGACGGTCTCCGCGCTCGACCTCGAGGAGCACCTGCTCACCCACCCGTCGATCTGGTCGGCCGCCGCGGTCGCGCTGCCCGACGAGTATCTCGGCGAGAAGATCTGCGCCGCCGTGGTGTTCGCGGGCCCGTCGATCACGCTCGCCGAGCTGCACGCCTTTCTCGACGGGCGCGGGGTGTCCGCGCACGCGCGTCCCGACGTGCTGGTGCCGATGCCGTCGCTGCCGACCACCGCGGTCGGCAAGATCGACAAGAAGGCGATCGTCGCGCAGCTCGCTTAGGTGCTGCGCAGCCGGACGCGGCCCAGCACCGGCTCGGCGGCCACGGTCGTGAACGGCACCGCCATCGGGAACTCCTCGCCGAGCGATTCGATGTCGTAGCGGCGGAGCAGGGTGGCCAGGGCAAGTGTCGCCTCGAGCATGGCGAAGTGATCGCCGATGCAGCTGCGCGCTCCCGCGCCGAACGGCAGGTACTGCCAGCGGCTCCGGCCGGCCGAGCGGTCCGGCGCGAAGCGGTCGGGGTCGAACTCCGCCGGGTTGTCCCACAGTGCCGGATCCCGATGCAGGGCATATATTCCCACGACGATGATCGAACCCGCTTCGACCCGGTGGCCGTCGACCTCGATGTCGCGCACCACCATGCGGCCGGTGGTCGACGCCGGCGGGCACAGCCGCAGCGACTCGTGCAGCACCTGGACGGTGTAGGGCAGATGCGGCACGTCGTCCGGAGTCAGTTCCCGGTCACCGACGGCGGCGGCCTCGGCCCGCACCCGATCGGCCATGTCGCGGTGGCGGCCCATCGCCCACAGCGCGTAGGCCAGCGTCGTCGCGGTGGTGTCGTGGCCGGCGAGCATGAACACCAGCAGTTCGTCGGCGATCTCGTCGTCGGTGAGCGCGCGTCCGGTCTGCGGGTCGGTGGCGTCGAGCAGCGCGCGGACCAGCGGAGCGTCCCTGGTGTCGTCGGCGCGGCAGGCCCGCAGCGGACCCGCGGCCATCGCGTGCAGGGTCCGGCTCGCGGCCCGGGCCCGGCGCCGGGCCGGGGTGGGCAGCCAGCGCGGCGCCCGGACCGGCCGCGCGCCACGGTCGGCGGCGTAGGTCAGCGCGGTGCGCAGCGCCTCCCCCACCTCGTCCGCGTGCGCGTCGAGGTCCTCACCCAGCACGGACCGTCCGAGCGCGCGCAGGGTGAGCAGCCGCGACTCGTGGTCGAGGTCGACCAGCGCGGCGTCGCCCCAGCGGCCGCCGACCATCTCCGCGGCCTGGGCCATGTGCCCGCCGAACACCCGCACCGCCTTCTTGGTGAACAGCGGCTGCAACAGCCGCCGCCGCGGCGCCCACGGTTCGTTGGGCAGTACGAACAGGTTCGCCCCCAGCACGCCGCGCACCTCCTGGTGCACCCGCATGCGGTCGGTGGCCGACCGGTCGGCCGTCAGCACGTCATGAGCGCCCTGCGGGGAGGTCACCACGACGACCGGCGGAGTGAGCCACCGCGGGCCCACCTTCAGCCGGGTGACCGGGCCGCCCGCATCGCGCAACTGCTCGACGCCGGTGTGGAAGGCCCGGATCGCCTGAAGCTGTCGCCGAAACGGCAGCGGATTGACCGGCACGGGCGGAAGCTCGTCGAGCGACCGGGCGGTCCCGGCGGCGGAGACCTCGGCGGCGTGCGTCATGGGTCAAGATCACCACGACGGACGTCGGGCGGGCCTCACCCGAACGAATGAGATCTACCGCTGCGGCACCAGGTGCGGCGCCAGGGTGGTGAGCTTCTCGCAGGTCTCCTCGAACTCCCGCTCCGGTGTGGACGCCGCGATGATGCCGGCGCCGGCGCGCAACCACGTCCGGCCGTCGGCCTCGTAGGCCGCGCGCAGCGTGAGTGCGGCGTCCATCGCCCCGTCGGCCGAGAACATCACGACTGCACCGGAATACAGCCCCCGGCCGGCGTCGTCGAGCCGCAGGATCGCCTCGACGCTCTCCGCCTTCGGGATGCCCGAGGCGGTGACGGCGGGAAACAGCGCCTCCAGCGCGTCCATCCGGTCCTTGGCCGCCTGCAGTCGACCCGTCACGGTGGACCCCAGGTGCTGCACGCTGCCGCGTTCACGGATCGTCATGAAGTCCGACACCATCGCGCTGCCGGGTTCGGCCACCTCACCGATCTCCTCGAGCGACAGGCGAACCGAGATCGCATGTTCGACAATCTCTTTGGGGTTGGATTCGAGGTCGGCCCGGGCGGCTCGGTCGAGGTCGGCGCCCCGCCCCAGGGCCCGCGTCCCGGCCAGCGGCTCGGTCACCACGGTGCCGTCGTGACGCACCGCCGCCACGAGTTCGGGGCTGTAGCCGAGTGCCCGCACCCCGCCCAGATGCAACAGGAACGACCGCGCCGGCGTGTTGTGGTGGCGGCCGAGGCGGTAGGTGGCCGGGAAGTCGACGGTGAACGGCACGTCGAAGCGGCGCGAGAGGATGACCTTCTGGTAGCGGCCGTCGCTGATCTCGCCGATCGCGGCAGCCACCCGGTTGCGGTAGTCGTGGAGGTCCTCCCGCACGTCGACCGGGCTGGGTGTCGGCAGGGCGCCGATACCCGTGCGCAGCACTCGCTGCACCGTCGCGAGATGGCGGTCCTCGGCGCCGATCAGGCAGATGCCGGAGTCGTTGACGATGAATTGCGTACGCGCCCACATCAACCGCGCCAGCGGCGTCCCCGGCCGCAACCGTTCGGCGAGGCCGAAACGGTAGGTCCCGAATTCGAAGGCCACCCAGCCGAAGAGCCGATCGGTCTCCAGCAGCAGCCGGTCGATCACCTCGCCGAGCACCGCACCCGGCCGGCCGGACCAGGGCTGCCGCTGGACCACCGAATCCGCTACGACGCGCAGTTCGTCGGAGTCGAGTTCCACGACCGCGCGCGGGCCGCAGGCCAGCATCCACTCGCCGTCGCGTTCGTAAACGACGTAGTCCTCGCCGTCGTGCTCAGGGATGGCCCGGGCGAGTTCGGCGACGACGTCGACCGGCGCCATGCCGCGCGGCAAGGAGAACATGAGCGACTCGGTGTTGTGGCTGCTCGTCTCGACTGACACGGGAAGTAAATGTAGCCTAACCTTTCCCGCAACGGCAGCCCACGCACTTTGCCAGGGCCACCGGCAGCGAGCGCACGGTTGTGGTACGCAAACGAGTAAGGGCGTCGACAACCGTGCAGTCGGCGACGACGCTCAGTCGTCGAGCAGCGTGCGCACCACACCGTCGGCGAGCAGCCTGCCGCGGTCGGTCAGGACGAGTCGCTCACCCTCGACGCGCGCGAGCCCCTCGGCCACCACGGCGTCGACCCGCACCCGTTCGGGAGCGGTGAGCACGGCCAACGGCAGACCGGAGCGCAGCCGTAGCCGCAGCATCACGTCCTCGAGGTGCCTGGCGGCGTCATCGAGCACCTCGAAATCCGCGACCGGCAGCGCCCCCGAGGCCAGAGTTTCGGCATACGCGTTGGGATGCTTGACATTCCACCATCGGGTGTCGCCGAGGAAGCCGTGGGAGCCCGGGCCGGCGCCCCACCACTGTCCGCCGTCCCAGTAGCCGAGGTTGTGCCGGCACTCGCCGCCGGGGCGCGCCCAGTTCGACACCTCGTACCAGTCGAACCCCGCCTGCGCGAGGTGCCCGTCGAGCAGTTCGTACCGGGCGGCCAGCACGTCGTCGTCAGGCGCCGCGATCTGACCACGCCGCACCCGCCGGGCCAGCGCGGTGCCGTCCTCCACCACCAGCGCATACGCCGACACGTGGTCCACCCCCGCCTCGATCACCGCCTCGACCGAGCGCCGCAGATCGTCGTCGGTCTCCCCGGGCGTGCCGTAGATCAGGTCGAGGTTGACGTGACCGAACCCGGCCGCGCGGGCCTCCCCCGCCGCCGCGAGCGCCCGGCCGGGCGAATGAACCCGGTCCAGTACGGCCAGCACATGGCGGGCGATCGACTGCATGCCCAGCGACACCCGGGTGTATCCGGCCGCCAGCAGCGCGTCGAACAGTTCCGGGCCCGAGGACTCCGGGTTGGCCTCGGTGGTCACCTCCGCGCCGGGCGCCAGCGTGAAGTGCTCCCGCACCGCGTCCAGCACCGCGGCCAGCCGGGCGCCGCCCAGCAGCGACGGTGTGCCGCCGCCGACGAACACCGTGTCCACGGGCGGCGGCGTCCCGAGGGCGTGCGCGGCCAGCACCAGCTCCGCTCGCAGCGCGGTGAGCCAGCTGTCGGGGTTCGCGCCGCCGAGTTCGGCCGGGGTGTAGGTGTTGAAGTCGCAGTAGCCGCACCGCGTCGCACAGAACGGCACGTGAACATAGATGCCGAACGGCCCGCCGGGTGTCGCGGCGAGGGCGGGTGCGCGCACGGGCGCGGTTCGGACGGTCACCCCGTCCATGGTCCCAGGTTCTACCGCCCGGTGCGCTCGCGGTGCTTACACCCCGGCCAGCAGCACGGCCGGCGCTTTCCCTCCTCGAGCTCCTCCTGGGTGCGGCGGATGCGGCGCTCCCGGGTCTTCTGCTGTTTGGCGTCCTCGACCCAGCAGATGAACTCGTTGCGGGCCAGCGGCGTGATGTCCTCCCACTTGGCCAGCACCTCGGGGTTGCCGATCAGCGCGGCGCGCAGATCGTCCGGCAGCTCGTGCACGACCCCACCCGGCACCGCCTTCACAGCCATGGGAGCGAGCTTAGATGGCGCATCGGCGCGGCCGGTGCCGTACTGACTCCCGCGCCGGACCCGCCGAGTTCCGCGCACGATGAGCGCAACTATCGCCCCATTAGGGCGTGCGGGCCCGACCATGGCACAATTGAGGCCGTGACCGCTGCCCTCATCCTGCGCACCCGCGTGCGACTGGTGGCTCGGCGGCACGTCGACTTCAAGCGCGTGTGTAGCTGCTGTTGTCTCCCTTGATGCGTGCGATCTAGGACCCAGCCCACCGAAAGACCTTCAGCTGGCCGCCGGATCTGCGCCGCCGGACAGCCCTCCGGTGATTCAGCGCGTTCCCAACGCCGGCTCCCAGAGGAGCCAGACACCACCATGACCGAGACGACCACGGCGAAGTCCCGCCCCGCCAAGCCTGTGAAGCGCCCCCGCGGCGAGGGACAGTGGGCGCTGGGCTACCGCGAACCCCTCAACGCCAACGAGCAGTTCAAGAAGGACGACGACGCGCTCAACGTGCGCTCGCGGATCCTCGACATCTACTCCAAACAGGGCTTCGCCAGCATCGACAAGCAGGACCTGCGCGGCCGCATGCGCTGGATGGGTCTCTACACCCAGCGCAAGCAGGGCTACGACGGCACGTGGACCGGCGACGAGAACACCGACATGCTCGAGGACTCGTACTTCATGATGCGGGTCCGCTGTGACGGCGGCGCCCTGAGCACCGCCGCGCTGCGCACCCTCGGCGAGATCTCCACCGAGTACGCCCGCGACACCGCCGACATCTCCGACCGCGAGAACGTCCAGTACCACTGGATCCGCATCGAGGACGTCCCGGCGATCTGGGACAAGCTGGCCGCCGTCGGCCTGCAGACCACCGAGGCCTGCGGCGACTGCCCCCGCGTGGTCCTCGGCTCCCCGCTGGCCGGTGAGTCCCTCGATGAGGTGCTCGACCCGACGTGGGCGGTCGACGAGATCGTGCGCCGCTACATCGGCAACCCGGAGCTGTCGAACCTGCCGCGCAAATTCAAGACCGCGATCTCCGGTCTGCAGGACGTGGCCCACGAGGTCAACGACGTCGCGTTCATCGGTGTCGTGCATCCCGAGCACGGGCCCGGGCTGGACCTGTGGGTCGGCGGCGGACTGTCGACCAACCCCATGCTGGCCCAGCGGGTCGGGGTGTGGGTGCCGCTCGAGGAGGTCCCCGACGTCTGGGAGGCCGTCACCTCGATCTTCCGCGACTACGGCTACCGCCGGCTGCGGTCCAAGGCGCGGCTGAAGTTCCTGATCAAGGACTGGGGCGTCGAGAAGTTCCGCGAAGTCCTCGAGACCGAGTACCTCAAGCGGCCGCTGATCGACGGACCGGCACCCGAGCCGGTCAAGCATCCGATCGACCACGTCGGCATCCAGCGGCTCAAGAACGGGCACAACGCCGTCGGCGTCGCCCCGATCGCCGGTCGCGTGTCGGGCACCATCCTGTCGCAGGTGGCCGATCTGGCCGAGGCGGCCGGATCGGACCGGGTGCGGTTCACCCCGTATCAGAAGCTCGTGATCCTCGACGTGCCCGACGACAAGCTCGACGCGCTGGTCGCCGGCCTCGACGCGCTGGGGCTGCCGTCGCGGCCGTCGCACTGGCGCAAGAACCTGATGGCGTGCACGGGCATCGAGTACTGCAAGCTGTCGTTCGCCGAGACCCGCAAGCGTTCGCAGGTGCTGGTACCCGAGCTGGAGAAGCGGCTCGACGACATCAACGCCCAGCTCGATGTGCCGATCACCATCAACATCAACGGCTGCCCGAACTCCTGCGCCCGTATCCAGGTCGCCGACATCGGGTTCAAGGGCCAGATGGTCGACGACGGCGACGGTCCGGTCGAGGGCTTCCAGGTGCACCTTGGCGGCAGCCTGGGCCTGGACAGCGGATTCGGCCGCAAACTGCGTCAGCACAAGGTGCTCTCCACCGAACTCGGCGACTACATCGACCGGGTGGTTCGCAACTTCGTGAAACAACGCGAGCAGGGTGAGCGTTTCGCTACGTGGGCCCTACGAGCGGACGAGGCGGATTTGCGATGAGCGCTTGCGCGAAGAGCGGAGTACAGCGATGAGTGTGATGACGGATATCGACCTGCAGCAGTTGGCGGAGCGTGGCGCGGCCGAACTGGGCCCCGACGCCTCGGCCGAGGATCTGCTGCGCTGGACCGACGAGCATTTCGGCGGTGATTACGTCGTCGCGTCGAACATGCAGGACGCGGTGCTGGTCGACCTGGCCGCCAAGGTGCGTCCCGGTGTGGACGTGCTGTTCCTCGACACCGGCTACCACTTCGCCGAGACCATCGGCACCCGCGACGCCGTCGAATCGGTCTACGACATCACCGTCGTCAACGTCACCCCGGAGAAGACGGTCGCCGAACAGGATGTGCTGTTCGGCAAGGACCTGTTCGCCCGCGAACCCAATGAGTGCTGCCGGATGCGCAAGGTGGAACCGCTGAGCAAGGCGCTGCGCGGCTACTCGGCCTGGGTGACCGGCATCCGCCGCGTGGAGGCGCCGACCCGCGCCAACGCGCCGCTGATCAGCTGGGACAAGGCATTCGGGCTGGTGAAGATCAACCCGATCGCGGCGTGGTCCGATGAGGAGATGCAGGCCTACATCGACGCCAACGGCATCCTGGTCAACCCGCTGGTCGATGAGGGCTACCCGTCGATCGGGTGCGCGCCGTGCACGGCCAAGCCGGTCCTGGGCGCCGACCCGCGCAGTGGGCGCTGGCAGGGTCTGGCCAAGACCGAATGCGGCCTGCACGCATCCTGAGGCGACCGTGACCCTGATCCTGACCGCCCACGGCAGCGTCGATCCGCGGTCGGCCGCGGTGACCCGGGCTGTGGCCGGCCGGATTCGGCGGTTGCGCCCGTGGCTGCACGTCGAGGCCGCATTCCTCGAGAAGACCGCTCCGAGCCTGGCCGACGTGCTGGCCCGCACCTCCGACGACCCGGTGGTGGTGCCGTTCCTGCTGGCCGACGCCTATCACGCCCGCAGCGACATCCCCGCGGTGATCGAGGCGTCGAACCGCCCCGTCCGGCAGGCCGGTGTGCTGGGTGAGGACCCGGCGCTGCTGGCGGTCGCCCGGCACCGGCTCGCCGAGGCCGGGGTCTCCCCCGACGACGAGGAGCTCGGCGTGCTCGTGGTGGCGGTCGGCTCGTCGCGGGCGGCGGCCAACGCCCGCACCGCGACGGTGGCGTCGGCCCTGTCGGCCGGCACCCGTTGGGTGGGCGCCGACACCGGCTTCGCGACCGGGCCGTACGCGAACCTGGCCGGCGCCGCCGAAGGGCTCCGCGCCCGCGGCGCCCGCCGCGTGGTGCTCGCCCCGTGGTTCCTCGCCCACGGCCGCATCACCGACAGGGTCGCTGAATTCGCTGCGGCACAGGGCTTCCGGTTGGCCGAGCCGCTGGGCTCACACAACCTGGTGGCCGCCACGGTGCTCGACCGCTTCGACGCGGCGACCGCCGCGCTGGCCGCCGCGTAGTCAGCTCAAGTAGGCCGCACCCGGAATCGCCGAGCCGTCCCGGGGCCCGACGGCTGTCGTCTCAACCGCTCCCGTGTTACTGCGCGTCCGCGCACGCCTGCCTCGCGGCCTGCACGCATAGTGGTGGTGCTCGCCGCCGCCCGGTTGTTCTGGGCGGCGCACAGCATGCACCGTTCGAGCCGGCACTTCACCATGTCGACCGCGGTGCGACTGCCGTGGCTGATCCCGGGCAAGTTCCTGACGTCAGTGGTCTACGTGCCGATGGCGGTGCTCGGCGTCCCGGTGTGGCTGATCTTCCTCGGGCAGGCCGTCGTGCTGCTCCTCCAGTTCCCGCCGCACACCGAACGCATCGGAACCTTGCCTCGCGCAATCGAGTTCGTGGTCAACGCGCCGTCGCACCACCGCGTGCGCTACGGGCTCACCCACGACATCGACACCTACAACCCGGTCAAGGTGAACTACCGCGAGTTCGCAGCGATGGTGCGCGACGTCTGGCGGGCCGAGACCTGGCGCGGCCGGCTCGGCTACCTGCTGGCCCCGCCCGGTGGCGCGAACCGCCACACGTCGCACCACCCGTCGATCAGCCGGAAGCCTTAAGTTCGCGCTGAGTCCAGCCCTCCCGGCAACCTCCGACAACCGGTACTACTACCGGAATGCCCGCCGCACCGCGTGTCGACTTCTGTTGTCGCTGAACCGCTTCTCCAAGTCCGCGTTCAGCCACACAGAAATGAGTCCGCACCGTGTCGGTATATCTCGACCTCACCCATGACGAGCCCAGGGTGGGGACACCGGTCCCCGTCTCACCGAGCGGAGTCTGGCGCGGGCGGTTGACCCGAGCGGCCCTGCCGGTGCTGTCACTCGTCGTGTTCTTCGCCGTCTGGCAGCTTGCCGCCGCCAGCGGCATCTGGAACCAGACCTTCGTTCCGTATCCGCGCACCGTGTGGCAGGCCTTCCTCGACATCTCCGGCACGCACGACGGGGTCCGCGGATACGCGGGCTTCCTGCTGTGGGAGCACCTCTACATGACGTTGCGGCGGGTGCTGGCCGGCGTCGTCATCGGCGTGCTCCTCGGGGTGGCCCTCGGCCTGGTGATGGGTTCGGTGGGTTGGGTTCGCAGCGTCCTCGAACCCTGGCTGACGTTCCTGCGCGCGTTACCGCCGCTGGCCTACTTCTTCCTGCTGGTGATCTGGCTGGGCATCGACGAGGCGCCCAAGATCACTCTGCTGGCGCTCGCGGCGCTGCCGCCGGCCGCGGTCGCCACCACCGCGGCCGTGGTCGCCGCACCGGTCGGCCTGCAGGAGGCCGCCCGCGCCCTCGGCGCCTCCCGCCGCGAGGTGATCCGCGACGTGGTGGTCCCGTCGGCGCTGCCGGAGACCTTCACGGGCATCAGGCTCGCGGTCGGCATGGCTTACTCGTCGGTGGTGGCCGCGGAACTGTTCAACGGCATCCCCGGAATCGGTGGATTGGTCAAGGACGCAAGCAATTACAACAACACTCCCGTCGTGCTCGTCGGCATCTTCGCCATCGGTGGCTCCGGCCTGATCATCGACGGACTTCTACGCGCGGTGGAGCGCCGCGCTGTTCCGTGGAGAGGAAAGATATGAATGCCAGAACGCTGCTCGCGGCGCTGATCGTCACGACGACGACGCTCACCGGGTGCGCAGTCGAGCAGTCGGGTCAGCAGCCCGACAAGCCCACGATCCGCGTGGGCTACCAGACCTTCCCGAGTGGCGACCTGATCGTCAAGAACAACCGCTGGCTCGAAGAGGCGTTGCCCGAGTACAACATCAAGTGGACGAAGTTCGACTCCGGCGCCGATGTCAACACGGCGTTCATCGCCAAGGAACTCGACTTCGGCGCGCTGGGTTCCAGCCCCGTCGCCCGCGGACTGTCCGAGCCGCTCAACATCCCCTACCAGGTCGCCTTCGTGCTCGACGTGGCCGGGGACAACGAGGCGCTGGTGGCGCGCGACGGCACCGGAATCGACACGATCGGCCGGCTGCGGGGTAAGCGCGTCGCCACGCCGTTCGCGTCGACGGCCCACTACAGCCTGCTGGCGGCGCTGTCCCAGAACGGACTGTCGCCCGCCGACGTCGCGCTGGTCGACCTGCAGCCGCAGGCGATCCTGGCGGCGTGGGAGCGCGGTGACATCGACGCCGCCTACACGTGGCTGCCTACGCTGGACCAGCTGCGCACGAGCGGCAAAGACCTGGTTACCAGCCGACAGCTCGCCGAGAGCGGCAAGCCGACGCTGGACCTGGGCGTGGTCTCCGACGAGTTCGCCGCCGCTCACCCCGAGGTCGTCGACATCTGGCGTCAGCAGGAGTCTCGGGCACTCACCCTGATCCGCGACGATCCCGCTGCTGCCGCCAAGGCCGTCGCCGCCGAGATCGGGCTGTCCCCTGCCGAAACGGAAGGCCAGATCGCCCAGGGCGTCTTCCTGACGCCCGGTGAGGTCGCCTCCGCCGAATGGCTGGGCACTGACGGCAAGCCGGGCAACATCGCGGTCAACCTGCACAGCGCCTCGCAGTTCCTCGCCGACCAGAAGCAGATCCCGGCGGCCTCACCCCTGCAGACCTTCCAGGACGCGATCTACACCAAGGGGCTACCCGATGTCCTCGGCCAGTGACGCCGCGATCCGCATCACCGCGGTATCGCACCGCTACGGCACCGGCCGTAACGAGGTCACGGCACTGGGCCCGCTCGACCTGACCATCGAACCCGGCACCTTCCTCGTGCTGGTCGGCGCATCGGGATGCGGTAAGAGCACGCTGCTGCGGCTGCTCGCCGGCTTCGAGTCGCCCAGCGAGGGCTCGGTGGCCGTGTCCGGATCGCCCCCGGCGCCCGGCGTCACCGCGGGCGTGGTGTTCCAGCAACCGCGGCTGTTCCCGTGGCGCACGGTCGGCGGCAACGTCGACCTCGCGCTGAAGTACGCCGAAGTGCCCCGTGACCGTCGCACCGCGCGACGCGAAGAACTGCTCAGCCGCGTGGGACTGGAGGGCACCGCCGGCCGCAAGGTCTGGGAGATCAGCGGCGGCCAGCAGCAGCGTGTCGCGATCGCCCGGGCGTTGGCGGCCGAGACCCCACTGTTCCTGCTCGACGAACCGTTCGCGGCACTGGACGCGCTGACCCGGGAACGCCTGCAGGAGGACGTTCGTCGGGTCAGCGCCGAATCCGGTCGCACCACCGTGTTCGTCACCCACAGCGCCGACGAGGCCGCCTTTCTCGGGTCGCGCATCGTGGTGCTGACGCGGCGGCCGGGCCAGATCGCCATGGACCTGTCCGTCGATCTCCCGCGCACCGGCGTGGACGCCGACGACATCCGCCGATCGACCGAGTACACCGAGCTCAGGGCCGAGGTCGGGCGCGCCGTCCGAGCCGCCGCGGCGTGAAAGACTCACGCTGACTTCAGCTCTGGTGTGCGATCCCCGCCCGACCTAGCGTCCGAGTGACCCCACGTCTGCTCTTCGAGATTGGCGCACCATGTCCGAGATCACCGCTGTCCCAGATTCTTCACCACAGCCTCCGACGCCGGCCAACGGCCACTTCTGACGAGAGACGCAGCCATGACCACAACAGCCCGTCCGGTAGATACCCACGAGCTGCGGCTGCGCCTCGAGTCACCGGCGCCGCCGCTGGTTGTGGATGTGCGCACCGCGGCGGAGTTCGAGACCGCGCACATCCCCGGCTCGCACAACGTGCCCCTCGACGTCATCGCATCCCGCCGGGACGACCTGCTCGACCGAGTCGGCGACGATGTGGTTTTCGTGTGCCACTCGGGAGCCCGGGCAGCGCGCGCCGAACACCTGCTGCGCGCCGACCCGTCGGCGCCGCGGTAGGTGCTGCTTGGCGGCGTCGCCGAGTGGGAGAACAACGGGTTCGCGCTGGACCGCGGTCGGCAGCGGTGGGACCTCGAGCGTCAGGTGCGGCTCGTCGCCGGCTCGATCGTGCTGTCATCGATCGTCGGATCCGTTGCGGTCCCGAAACTCAAGTGGGTCGCCGCCGGGATCGGCGGCGGCCTGACGTTTGCGGCGGTGAGCAACACCTGCGCGATGGCCGATGCCCTGTCGAAGCTCCCCTACAACCGGCCATCCCGACCGGACGCCGATGCGCTCATCGCGCTGCTCCACAGCCGGCGGCGTAGCGCACCCAGCTCCTAACCGGTCGTGACCGACTCGTCGGCGGCAGCAGAGTCCGACGTCGGCACGGTGGACCCGCCTGGAAGCGTCGGCACCCGGGTGGCCCGCACGTACACGACGTCGCCTTCGCGCAGCCCCAGCGCCTCGGCGTCACCGCGGGTGATCTGCGCGGTGAACGGCGCCCGCGTGTGCGCGTTGCTCAACTCCAGACGCACCTCGAACCCCAGCACGACCACCCGGTCGATGGTCGCCTCCACCACATCGGTGGCCCGCGCCGAGTCACGCTCGTGCAGCGGCAGATTCGGGTTTCTGCCCACACGGATGTCGTGCGGGCGCACCAGAACGCCGTTGAGCGAGGACACCGCACCCAGAAACGACATGACGAACGCGTTGGCCGGGGTGTCGTAGACCTCGGTCGGTGACCCGACCTGCTCGATGCGGCCCTTGTTGAGCACCGCGATGCGGTCGGCGACGTCGAGCGCCTCGGCTTGGTCGTGGGTGACCAGCACCGTGGTGACGTGCACCTCGTCGTGCAGGCGGCGCAGCCACGCCCGCAGGTCCTCGCGCACCTTGGCGTCCAGGGCGCCGAACGGCTCGTCGAGCAGCAGGACCTGCGGGTCCACCGCCAGCGCGCGCGCCAGCGCCATGCGCTGCCGCTGACCACCGGAGAGCTGATTCGGGTAGCGGTTCTGGAACCCGGCGAGGCCCACGACCTCGAGCAGGTTGTCCACCTTCTCCTTGACCTCGGCCTTCGGCCGCTTGCGGATCTTCAGCCCGAACGCCACGTTGTCGCGGACCGTGAGGTGCTTGAACGCCGCGTAATGCTGGAAGACGAAGCCGATGCCGCGTCGCTGCGGCGGCACGTGCGTGACATCGCGGCCGTTGATGGTGATCGTGCCGGTGTCGGGTTGATCCAGTCCGGCGATGGCCCGCAGCAGCGTCGACTTGCCGGAGCCGCTGGGCCCGAGCAGCGCGGTCAGGGAGCCGGCCGGCACCACGAAGTCGACGTTGTCGAGCGCCGCGAAATCTCCGTAGTGCTTGTTGGCGCCTTCGATTGTGATCGCGTTGGTCATGGTGAATCGTCTCCTTGACGACTATTTGGCGGCCCGCGCCCGGCGGGCGTCGAGGATGACTTGGGCGATGAGCACCAGCACGGCGACCGCCATCAGCACCGTCGAGATGGCGTATGCCCCGTACTCATTGCCCCGGAAGTACCGGTCGGACACCAGCAGGGTCATGGTCTGCGACTGACCGGGCAGGTTGGACGACACCATGATCACTGCGCCGTACTCGCCGAGGGTGCGCGCGACGGTCAACACGACACCGTAGGTCAGTCCCCACCGGATCGACGGCAGGGTGATCCGCCAGAACGTCTGCCACCACTGCGCACCCAGTGTCGAGGAGGCCTCCTCCTGGTCGGTGCCGATCTCGTGCAGCACCGGCTCGACCTCGCGGATGACGAACGGCACGGTGACGAAGATGCTGGCGAGCACGATGCCCGGGAAGCTGAAGATGATCTTCAGGCCGGCGTCGTTCTCGACGAACCCGAACAGCCCGGCTGAGCCCCACAGCAGGATCAACGCCACACCGACGACCACGGGCGATACCGCGAACGGCAGGTCGATGACGGCCTGCAGGAGGCTCTTCCCACGAAATCTGTTGCGCGCCAGTACCAGTGCAGTCGGCACCCCGAACACCACGTTGAGGGGCACCACGATCGCGACCACCAGCAGCGACAGCTGCAGCGCCGACACCGCGGCCGGCGTGGTGATCGACGAGAAGAACGCCCCGATCCCGGGTGAGAACGTGCGCCACAGGATCAGTGCGACGGGCACCACCACCAACACGGCCAAATAGGCCAGCGCCACGAAGCGGACGACCGCGCGCGTCACGGGTGACAACGTCATCGCGCCAGCTCCTCGCGCTTGGCCGCCCGCGACCCGATGGCCCGCAGGATGAACAGCACCACGAACGAGATGGCGAGCAGGGCAATCGAGATGGCCGCCGCGCCGACCCGGTCGTCGTTCTCGATCAGGGTCCTGATCCACTGGGAGGACACCTCGGTCTCGCCGGGGATCGCGCCGCCGATGAGCACCACGGACCCGAACTCGCCGATCGCCCGGGAGAACGCGAGCCCGGCGCCCGACAGCAGCGACGGCAGCAGCGCGGGCAGGATCACCTTGGTGAGGATGGTGACGTTGTTGGCGCCCAGCGAGGCCGCCGCCTCCTCCACCTCACGGTCGAGCTCGATCAGCACGGGCTGCACGGAACGGACGACGAACGGCAGCGTGACGAACAGCAGCGCGACGCCGACACCCCAGGCCGTGTGGTGCAGGTGAATTCCGACCGGACTGCTCGGACCGTAGAGCGCCAGCATCACCAGGCTCGCCACGATGGTGGGCAGCGCGAACGGCAGGTCGATCAGCGCGTCGACCAACCGCTTGCCCGGAAACTCGTCGCGGGCGAGCACCCACGCGACCAGCAGGCCGAACACCGCGTTGACCAGGGTCACGCCGATGGAGATCGTCAGCGTCACACGGAAGGAGGCCAGTGCGGCCGGTGAGGTGACCGCCGCCCAGAACGCCTCCGCGCCGCCGCTCACCGACTGCCACAGGATCGCGGCGAGCGGAAGCAGAACGATCAGCGACAGCCACAGGGTGGCGGCGCCCACTCGCAGGGACGCGTTGCCGTACCGCCGGCCGAAGACCCCCCGGGGGCGGCCCGACCCCCGGTCACCGGAGAGCTCGGGCCGAACCGCCTCGGGATTCGGGTCGACCGCTGTGGTCATCCGGTCGCCTGCTGGTAGATCTTGGTGATCGTGCCGGTGTCCTTGTTGAACAGCTCGCTGTCGACCTCCTGCCACCCACCGAGGTCGTTGATGGTCCACAACTTCTGCGGCGCGGGGAACTTCTCGGCGAACTCGGCGAGCACGGCCGGGTCGACGGGCCGGAAGCCGGCCTCCGCCCACAGCCGCTGCGCCTCCGGCGTGTACTGGAAATTGATGAAATCCGTGGCCTTGTCCCGGTACTGGCTGCCGTTGACCACCGCGACCGGGTTCTCGATCTTGAAGGTCTGCGGCGGGTTGACGTACTCGAGGTCGAAGTTGAGCGCCTCGTTCTCGTAGGCCAGCAGCACGTCACCGCTGCCCTGCTGGAACACGTCGGTGGCTTCCCGGCCGGAACCCGGGCGCAGCTTGACGTGCTCGGTGACGAGCTTGGTGACGAAGTCGATGCCCGCCTGCGGATCTTGTCCGCCGTTGCTGGCGTAGGCGTACGGGGCGAGCAGGTTCCACTTCGCCGAACCGCTGCTCAGCGGGCTCGGGGTGATCACCTCCACGCCGGGCTTGAGCAGGTCGTTCCAGTCCCGGATGTTCTTGGGATTGCCGGGGCGCACCGCGAAACTGACCACCGAACCGAACGGGATGCCGTTGTTCGGCGCGGCGTTCCAGTTCTCGTCGACCTTGCCGGCCTTGACGAGTCGGGTGATGTCGGGCTCGACCGAGAAGTTGACGATGTCGGCGGGCTTGCCCGATTCCACCGCGCGGGACTGGTCGCCCGACGCGCCGTAGGAGCCGGTGACCGCGACCCCTCTGCCCTCTTCGGTGGCAGCGAACGCGGGCGCCACCTTGGACCAGCCGGGTTCGGGTACCGCGAAGGCGACCAGCGTGAGGGTGGTCTCGGCCGAGCCGCCGTCCTCACCAGCGACGTCGCTGGCACCGCCGCCGCACGCGGTGAGCAGGGTGGCCGTGGTGGCGAGCGCCGCGGCCGCCCGCCAGCGCTTCGAATTCCTGACTGTCGTGAACATCGATGACCTTTCTTGCCGGATGACGAGTGAGCGAACCCGTCACGACGGCAAGGGGATGAATCGATGTCACGACACCTGAGCAGTCGTCACCGATCCCAACACCGCGGACGGGAGGGATTCAGCGACAACAGCGAACGACGACAGCAGCGCACGAACGCACCACAACGGGAGCCAAGTGGCTCACGCTGTCACCGTGCGCTGACTGCATGGCGCGAACAATAGCAGAGCAGCCGGCGACGGCAATCCGGGTGCTCAGCGGGTCAGGAGCCAGGTGACGATCACCAGCAGCACCAGCACCACCAGGATCAGCGTCACCCGCGAGCGCGGCATACCGGTCACGGCCGGTCCTGCTCGTGGCGCACCCGGCGCAGGACCTTGACGCTCTGCCCGAGGCCACCGTCGAGCACCACCGCCGCCGCGTAGGCCAGCAGCAACACCACCGGCATCACGACGGCGGTCTGGGCCAGGAAGCCGAGGCCGGTCAGCCACAACTCGACGCCGTCCCACCAACTCAGAAATGCCTCCACCGCGCCAGCCTATGCGATGCGATGATGGGGCGATGCCGGCCGTGGTGGAGCAGACGGGGTGCATCGTGGCGGGCGGCGGCCCGGCCGGAATCATGCTGGGCCTGCTGCTCGCCCGCGCCGGTGTCGCCGTCACCGTCCTGGAGAAGCACGCCGACTTCCTGCGCGACTTCCGCGGTGACACCGTCCACGCCAGCACCCTGCGCATGCTCGACGAACTCGGGCTCGGCGACGCGTTCGGCCGGGTGCCGCACCGCGTGATCGAATCGATCAACGCCACGGTGCAGGACACCCCGGTCAGCGTCGACCTGCGCCGAATTCCCGGTCCGCACAAACACATCGCGCTGGTGCCGCAGTGGGATTTCCTCGAGCTGCTGGCCACCGCCGCGGCGGCCGAACCGACCTTCACGCTGCTGCGCAGCAGCGAGGTGCTCACTGCGCTGCGTGACGGCCACCGCGTCACCGGGGTGAGCTACCGCGACGCCGCGGGCGAACGGCGCGACCTGCACGCCCGGCTGACCGTGGCGTGCGACGGGCGCGGGTCCACGCTGCGGGCGGCGATGGGCATGGTGCCGCGCACCTTCGGCGCACCGATGGACGTGTGGTGGTTCCGGTTGCCGCGCGACGAGAACGACCCGCAGGGCCTGGCCGGCGTCTTCGGGACCGGGCACGCCGCGGTCGCGATCGACCGGGGCGACTACTTCCAGATGGCCTACATCATCCCCAAGGGCAGCGATGCGGCGCTGCGCGCCCAGGGCATCGACCGGCTGCGGCGCGGCGTCGTGGCGCTGCTGCCGTTCGTGGCCGACCGCATCGGGCTGCTGACGTCGTTCGACGACGTCCGGCTGCTCGACGTGCAGGTCAACCGGCTGCGCCGCTGGTACGCCGACGGGCTGCTGTGCATCGGCGACGCCGCGCACGCGATGTCCCCGGTCGGGGGGGTCGGCATCAACCTCGCCATCGCCGACGCGGTCGCCGCGGCCACCCTGCTCGCCGGACCCCTGCGCACCGGCCGGGTGTCCACACGGGACCTCGCCAAGGTCCAGGCCCGCCGCTGGCTGCCGACGGCGCTGGTGCAGAGCGCCCAGCGGGTGGTGCAGTCACGGATCATCGCCACCGCCGTCGGCGCGGACGGACCCGCGCAGGCCCCACGCGGGGTGCGGGTGGTCAACCGCGTCCCCGCACTGCGCACCCTGCTCGGCGCGGGGGTCGCCATCGGGCCGTTCCCGCAGCGCATTCCCGCATTCGCCCGGCGATCACCCAGCAACGCGCCGACACGGCCGCACGAGTAGACGCCGGGCAGGTCGGCAGTCGATGATGTCGGCATGGTTCTGCAACACACCGAGCCCGCCGACGGAGCCGCGCCGCCGGCTGCGGTGAATCACCTGCTGCCCGATACGCCGCTGACGGTGACCGCGCCGGTGCCGTACTCGGCGACCGGTGGGCTGCGGAACCCGTTCCCGCCGATCGCCGATTACGGTTTCCTGTCCGACTGTGAGAACACCTGCCTGATCTCCTCGTCGGGTTCGGTGGAGTGGATGTGCGTGCCGCGCCCCGACTCCCCCAGCGTGTTCGGCGCGATCCTGGACCGCGGCGCCGGCCACTTCCGGCTGGGCCCGTACGGCGTCACCGTGCCCGCCGCACGGCGTTACCTGCCGGGCAGCCTGATCCTCGAAACCACGTGGCAGACCCACACCGGCTGGCTGATCGTGCGCGACGCGCTGGTGATGGGTCCGTGGCATGACCTGGAGCGGCGGTCGCGCACCCACCGCCGCACGCCGATGGACTGGGATGCCGAGCACATCCTGCTGCGCACGGTGCGCTGCGTCAGCGGCACCGTCGAGCTGGTGATGAACTGTGAGCCGTCGTTCGACTACCACCGGGTCAGCGCGGAGTGGGAGTACTCGGGCCCGGCCTACGGCGAGGCGATCGCCCGGGCCAACCGTGACCCCGACTCCCATCCCACCCTGCGGCTGACGACCAACCTGCGCATCGGCCTGGAAGGCCGCGAGGCCCGGGCCCGCACCCGGCTCAAGGAGGGCGACAACATCTTCGTTGCGCTGAGCTGGTCGAAACATCCGGCGCCGCAGAACTACGAACAGGCCGCCGACAAGATGTGGCAGACCAGCGAGGCGTGGCGTCAGTGGATCAACGTCGGCGACTTCCCCGACCACCCGTGGCGGGCCTATCTGCAGCGCAGCGCGCTGACGCTGAAGGGCCTGACCTACTCCCCGACCGGGGCGCTGCTCGCCGCGAGCACCACGTCACTCCCGGAAACCCCTCAGGGTGAACGGAACTGGGATTACCGCTATGCCTGGGTGCGCGACTCGACCTTCGCCCTGTGGGGTCTGTACACGCTCGGGCTGGACCGCGAGGCCGACGACTTCTTCGCGTTCATCGCCGACGTGTCCGGCGCCAACAACGGTGAGCGCCACCCGCTTCAGGTGATGTACGGCGTCGGCGGGGAGCGCAGCCTGGTCGAGGAGGAGCTGCGCCACCTGTCCGGGTACGACGGCGCGCGCCCGGTCCGCATCGGCAACGGCGCCTACAACCAGATGCAGCACGACATCTGGGGCACCATGCTCGATTCGGTGTATCTGCACACCAAATCTCGTGAGCAGATCCCCGAGGCGCTGTGGCCGGTGCTCAAGAATCAGGTCGAAGAGGCGATCAAGCACTGGCGCGAACCGGATCGCGGCATCTGGGAGGTGCGCGGCGAACCGCAGCACTTCACCTCCTCGAAGGTGATGTGCTGGGTGGCGCTCGACCGCGGCTCCAAACTCGCCGAGTTGGAGGGCGAGAAGAGCTACGCCCAGCAGTGGCGCGCGATCGCCGATGAGATCAAGGCCGACATCCTGGCCAACGGCGTCGACGACCGCGGCGTGTTCACCCAGCGGTACGGCGATGACGCCCTGGACGCCTCCCTGCTGCTGGTGCCGCTGGTGCGGTTCCTGCCGCCCGACGATCCTCGGGTGCGGGCGACCGTGCTCGCCATCGCCGACGAGCTCACCGAGGACGGTCTGGTGCTGCGCTACCGCGTCGAGGAGACCGACGACGGTTTGGCCGGCGAGGAGGGCACGTTCACGATCTGCTCGTTCTGGCTGGTGTCCGCACTCGTCGAGATCGGCGAGGTGGGCCGGGCCAAGCGGCTGTGTGAACGACTGCTGTCCTTCGCCAGCCCGCTGCACCTGTACGCCGAGGAGATCGAGCCGCGCACCGGCCGCCACCTCGGCAACTTCCCGCAGGCATTCACCCACCTGGCCCTGATCAACGCGGTCGTGCACGTCATCCGCGCCGAGGAGGAGGCCGACAGCTCCGGGGTGTTCGTCCCGGCCAACGCGCCGATGTAGCAACCGTTCAGCCAATAGTCAGCATCAGCGTGTACTGATGTGTGGTCATCGCAGCAGCGGTTGCCGCACGATCGTGCTGCGACCTTGAGGAGGCAGCATGGACCACCGCAACACCGACGCATCGTCGCGCCGGGTCATCGACATCGCGATCGGCATTCTGGTGGGCCTGCGCGGCTGCACCGAACGCCAGGCGTTCGATGAGCTCGTCGCGGTGGTGAAGCAGACCGGGCTCGGTATCGGCGCGGTCGCGACCGGGCTGGTGGCGCTGGCCGGCGGGTCGTCGTCCGCCCAGGACGCCGAGGTCTTCACCGCGTGGGGCGAGCTGATCCGCGGTGCCCGGCGCGTTCCCGCCTGACCGCGGCGCCGGGGGCGCTCAGCGCTTCGCCGCGTTGACCGCCATCTCGGTCGCCATGGTCGCGGCCTCGTCGCGGATCGTGTAGCCGCACGCCCACGTTTCGGCGGTCAGGTTCGACACGACCGCCAGCGCGTGCTGGCAGGCCCAGCCCGCGGCGTCGCGCTGCACCGACATTTGAGTGAGCAGGGGGCCGTGGGCGATCACCGGCTCCATCTGCCAGACGAACGTACCCATCCCGTCGTCGACGGTGATGTCGCCGGCCGTGCACTCGTCCCACATCGCCTGCGAGAACTCGAAGAAGCCCCGAGCTTCGTCGGCCGACGGGTAGAGCACCGCGGTCTGCTCGACCCAGTGCGCGTTGTCGTCGTCGGGTTCTCGGGCCACCTGGTCGCGCATCGCCGTCCACCCGCTGTCGGCGTAGACCGGTTCCTCCGCGCCGTAGATCGCGCCGAGGCAGGCGGGATCGGAGACGTCGCTGGAGTGGTCGGTCATCTCGGTCAGATCGCTGGTGATCGTCATCTGCGACGCGCCCATGATGTCGTTCAGTTCGCCGATCGACAGCAGCACATCGTCGAGTTGCGCCTCGCTCAGTGCCGGTGCGTCGGCGGGGATCCCGCTCGTCTGCCGCACCGCCCGCCCCGACACCGTGCTCACACATCCCGACAGCAGCACCGCCACCGCCGCGAGGGCCAGCATCGACTTCACCGGCACATTGTGGCCCACGGTCAGCCCGTCAGCTTGGCGAGCATGACGCCGGCGACGTCGAACGCGTCGCGGGCACCCGCCCCTTTGGCGCCGGCCACGTCGGTGATCTCCACGTCGACGATGCTGTCGGCGGCCACGCCGAGCGCCCGCTGGATCGTCAGGCCGCCCGCACCGTCACGTTCCGGGCCGATCGCGTGCACGACGACCGCCGACACCACCCGGGGATCGACCACCACATCGGAGATCCGACTCTGCTCGACCGCGCCGGCGTGCTGCAGGACCAGCGTCCGCCCGTCGCACTGGCGCCACGTCTCGGCGGCGGCGGCGAAGAACGCCTGCGCGTCGGCCGGCGACGCCAGCTGCACCACCCCGAAGAATCCGCTGAGCACGGGGCCGTCCACCCCGCCGCCGGCCCATGACCGGCTGGCCACCGAACGCACCGGGCTCGCGCCGTAGACCGCCTGCTGCAGCCGGTAGGTCGCGCTCACGCATTCGACCGGCGTCGCCTGGGCGCGGTCGACGCCGCGCAGCAGCGTGTCCGCGCCGCCTTCCACGAGTTGACCCATCAACCCCGTCGGCGGGACGCCGAGTGCGGCGCTGAGCTCCTCGGCGGTGGGCAGCACGGTGTCGAGCTCGCGAGCGGGCGCCGGGGCGGCGGGCGCGGCCTTGTCGACCGCCACACCACTGACCGTGGCGCCGCAACCGGCCGCGGCCAGGCACGCGGCCGCCAGCACCGACGCCACCCGAGTCGACCGCATGGTTTTCTCTAGCACGCCGACGGCGGGCGTGCGAGGCTTCGGCCTACTTCTTCGGCTTGTCCCCGGCGGCGTCGGTGGACAACGCCGCGACGAACGCCTCCTGCGGGACGTCGACCCGGCCGATCGTCTTCATCCGCTTCTTGCCTTCCTTCTGCTTCTCCAGCAGCTTGCGCTTACGGGTGATGTCACCGCCGTAGCACTTGGACAGCACGTCCTTGCGGATGGCGCGGATGTTCTCGCGGGCGATGATCTTCGACCCGATCGCGGCCTGCACCGGCACCTCGAACTGCTGGCGCGGGATAAGCTCCTTGAGCTTGGTGGTCATCTTGTTGCCGTAGGCGCTGGCACTGTCCTTGTGGACGATGGCGCTGAACGCGTCGACAGCCTCACCCTGCAGCAGGATGTCGACCTTGACCAGCGAGGACTCCTGCTCACCAGCCTCCTCGTAGTCGAGGCTGGCATAGCCGCGGGTGCGGGACTTGAGCGAGTCGAAGAAGTCGAAGATGATCTCGCCGAGCGGCATCGTGTAGCGCAGCTCGACCCGCTCCGGCGACAGATAGTCCATGCCGCCGAGCTCGCCGCGCCGCGACTGGCACAGCTCCATGATCGTGCCGATGAACTCGCTCGGCGCGATGATCGTGGTCTTCACCACCGGTTCGAACACGGTGCGCACCTTGCCCTCCGGCCAGTCCGACGGGTTGGTGACGACGTTCTCGGTCCCGTCGTCCTGCACCACGCGGTAGACGACGTTGGGTGAGGTGGAGATCAGGTCGAGGTCGAATTCCCGCTCGAGGCGTTCGCGGGTGATCTCCATGTGCAGCAGGCCGAGGAAGCCGCACCGGAACCCGAAGCCCAGCGCCACCGACGTCTCGGGTTCGTAGGTCAGCGCGGCATCGTTGAGCTGCAGTTTGTCCAGGGCATCACGCAGCACCGGGTAGTCGGAGCCGTCGACCGGATAGAGCCCCGAGTACACCATCGGCCGGGGTTCCCGGTAGCCGGTGAGCGCCTCCTCGGCGCCCTTGCGCGCCGTGGTGACGGTGTCACCGACCTTGGACTGGCGGACGTCCTTCACGCCGGTGATGAGGTAGCCCACCTCGCCCACCCCCAGCCCTTCGGACGCTTTGGGCTCCGGGGAGACGATGCCGACCTCGAGCAGCTCGTGGGTGGCGCCGGTCGACATCATCTTGATCCGCTCGCGCGGCACGATCTTGCCGTCGACGACACGGACGTAGGTGACCACGCCGCGGTAGATGTCGTAGACCGAGTCGAAGATCATCGCCCGGGTCGGGGCGTCGGCGTCGCCAGTCGGGGCCGGCACCTGCCGGACCACCTCGTCGAGCAGTTCGGCCACCCCGGCACCGGTCTTGCCCGACACCCGCAGCACGTCGGACGGTTCGCAGCCGATGATGTGGGCCAGCTCGCCGGCGTAGCGGTCCGGGTCGGCAGCCGGCAGGTCGATCTTGTTGAGCACCGGGATGATCGTCAGGTCGCGGTCCAGCGCCAGGTAAAGGTTGGCCAGCGTCTGGGCCTCGATGCCCTGCGCGGCGTCGACCAGGAGCACCGCACCCTCACAGGCCTCCAGGGCGCGCGACACCTCGTAGGTGAAGTCGACGTGGCCAGGGGTGTCGATCAGGTGCAACACATACTTGTCTTCGGGTGCCTGGCCACCGGAAACCGTCCAGGGCAGCCGCACGTTCTGCGCCTTGATCGTGATGCCGCGTTCGCGCTCGATGTCCATCCGGTCGAGGTACTGCGCACGCATCTCGCGATCGGAGACGACGCCGGTGAGCTGCAGCATCCGGTCGGCCAGCGTCGACTTGCCGTGGTCGATGTGGGCGATGATGCAGAAGTTCCGAATCTGCGCCGGCGCGGTGAAGGTCTGGTCGGCGAAGCTGCTAATTGGGTTTCTCCTGGTGAACGGGGTCACTGCGCGTGTGGTGCGCGCCCTCAAGGGTATCGAGCCGCAGGCGTCGCAGCACAATCGCGCCCGCCCAACCTCACCTATGCTCGAAACCATGCCTCCGCAGTGGAAATCCTTCCAGCGGTTCGCGGGGACCGTCACCAAGAACTTCGTGCTCAACGAAGCACCGAAGCTGATCCGCCAGCTGCAGCAGTCGGAGAACCGGCCGCGCACCGTGCAGCAGGGCATCCAGCAGGGCCTCAAGATGGGCCTCGGCGCCGGGCTCAGCGCCCTGGCCGGCGCCGCCGGCCCCGCCGCGCCCGAGATCACCGCCGGCCGGCCGGTCACGCGCAACAGCGTCCCCACCGCGCACCGCGCCCGCAAGCTGGTGTACGCCCCCGATCTCGACGGCCGCGCCGATCCCGGGGAGGTCGTGTGGACGTGGGTGGTCTACGAGGACGACCCGACCCGCGGTAAGGACCGGCCGGTGCTGGTGGTCGGCCGGGACCGCCGCACACTGCTCGGCCTCATGCTGTCGAGCCAGGACCACCACCACGACGACCCGGACTGGGTCGCGATCGGCACCGGCGCCTGGGATTACGAGGGTCGCGCCAGCTGGGTGCGCCTCGACCGGGTGCTCGACGTTCCCGAGGAGGGCATCCGCCGCGAGGGCGCGATCCTCGACCGCGACCGCTTCGAGCTCGTCGCCGCGCGCCTGCGCGCCGAGTACTCCTGGAGCTAGCCGGCCCCGGTTTGTCCCGGATGTGACCTGGCAACACGTCAGTATGGACGCGCGTTGGGTCGCCGTCATCATGGTCGCCACGGTCCTGACCGGCTGCGGCGCAGACGGCGAACGGCCGGGGGCGGTCGAGCGGCGGGCGCGGATCACCGTCGGAGACCACACCGTCACGACCACCTCGTTTCACTGCACGCAGTCGGGATGGTCATGGCTGTTCGACGCCGGCGACGGCGGCGGCACCGTCGATGCGGCGCTCCGGCCCACCGAGGACGGCGCCGAGGCGCAGTGGGTCAAGGTTCGCGACCTCGGCGGCTTCACCGGCAGCTACTGGACGGGCGGCGTCGGCGATGCCACCGCCTCGGTCGACGGCACCACCTTCACCGTCGCCGGGACGCTTTACGGCGCCGCGTCGCCCGAGCAGAACGTCCCGAGCTCCGAGCGGTTCGAGCTCGTGGCGGAGTGCTGACTCACCGTGGCTGCCGCCACCCCAGTCTCACCGTGGCTGCCGCCACCCCAGCCTCATCGTGGCTGCCGCCACATCGGCCACATCGAGGGGCCGCCGTCCGGCAGCCGGATCTCCCCGGTGACCTCGAAACCGAACCGCTGGTAGTACGGGATGTTGTCCGGATTGCTGGACTCCAGGTAGGCCGGCGCATACTCCGCATCCACGCGGTCGAGCCGCGAGCGCATCAGCGTGTGCCCGAATCCGCCACCGCGCACGGTCGGGTCACTACCGATGACCGCGAGGTACCAGTGCGGCTCCTCGGGGTGATGCTCCTTCATGAGTTCGGTCAGCTGCTGACCGCGGGCCGACCGGCCGCCCATCGCGAGGATGAAGCTCGGCAGCATCAGCAGTTCCTCGCGCCGGCTGTGCTTCCAGCGACCGGGGGCATCCCACAGCGCGGCCGCGCCGGTCTGCCCGTCGCGACCGGCGACCTCCGCACCGCCGCCGGCCAGGAAGTGGTGGCGGATCATCGCCGCGAACATCCGCGGCAGCGCCTTGGCGCGGCGGGCCTCGTCGGGCACCATCCAGGCCATCACCGGGTCGTGCTGGAAGGCGCGGCCCAGCGTGCGGGCCATCGCGCGGACATCGGAACGCCGGGCCGGGGTGACGTCGATCGCCATGCGCGCCACCCTAACGCCGCAGCCGGGCTCAACCGCGGGTGATGTAGGCCTGCAACTGCTCCTGCTCGGTCTGCAGCTGATCCATCCGCGTCTTGACGACATCACCGATGCTGACGATGCCGGCGAGCCGGCCGCCGTCGAGCACCGGCACATGACGAACGCGGTTGGTGGTCATCACCGCCGACAGATCGTCGACGGGATCCTCGGGGGTGCACGTCACCACGACACTGGTCATGATCTCCGATACCGGCCGGCGCAACAGCTCGGCGCCGCGCTCGTGCAATCGGCGGACGACGTCGCGTTCGGACACCATGCCGACCATGCCGTCGGGTCCGACCACCACCATGGCGCCGATGTTGTGAACGGCCAGCTCGGCCAGCAGTGCGGTGACCGTCGTCGTCTCGGTGATCGTGGCCACCGCCGACCCCTTGCTGCGCAGTACGTCCGCGATCCGCATCGCCGCCTCCGCCCCTGTGATCCCGCTCACTCCAGGCTAGGTGGTGTCCGGCGCCGACGGAACAGATTCACCGTCGATTCACCGCATACGCCCGCGGCCGCTCACGCCGGAGAGTGACGATAGGCCCATGATCGAGGTGACACTGCTCGGCACCGGCAGCCCGATACCCGACCCCCGCCGCGCCGGCCCGTCGACACTGGTCCGCGCCGGCGGTCACACCGTGCTGATCGACTGCGGACGGGGGGTGCAACAACGGATGGCCGCCACCGGCGCCGCCGCCAACGGGATCTCGGCGCTGCTGCTGACACACCTGCACAGCGACCACATCGCCGACCTCGGCGACCTGCTGATCACCCGGTGGGTGACCACGTTCACCGAACAGGTACCGCTGCCGATCATCGGCCCGCCCGGCACCGCCGACGTCGTCGAGGCGACGCTGACGGCGTTCGGCCACGACATCGGCTACCGCATCGCCCACCACGCCGACCTGACCGCACCGCCGCAGGTCGACGTGCACGAGGTCACCGACGGCGTCGTGTGGGACCGCGACGACGTCCGGATCACCGCGACGCCCACCGACCACCGTCCCGTCGCGCCGACCGTCGGGTTCCGCATCGACCACGCCGGCGCCTCAGTGGTGCTGGCCGGCGATACCGTGCCGTGCGACACCCTCGACGCGCTCGCGGCGGGCGCGGGTGCGCTGGTGCACACCGTGATTCGCCACGATCTGATCGAAGCGCTGCCGCAGCAGCGGATCCGCGACATCTGCGACTACCACTCGTCGGTCGAGCAGGCCGCCGCCACCGCCGAACGCGCCGGCGTCGGGATCCTGATCCTCACCCACTACGTGCCCGCGATCGCCCCGGGCCAGGAGGAGGAGTGGCGGGCGCTGGCGGCCTCGGTGTTCGGCCGCCAGATCGAACTCGGCGACGATCTGCACCGCGTCGAGGTGCACCCGGGGGTGTGCGTCAAGCCAGGCGCGTGATCTCCACGACCACGTCGAGGTCGGTCGACCCCTCGCCGGAGTAGATGCCCTTGAGCGGGCTGACGTCGGCGTAGTCGCGGCCGACGCCGACGCTGACGTACTGCTCGCTGATGGTCCTGTCGTTGGTGGGGTCGTAGTTCCACCAGCCGCCGGTCCAGGCCTGCACCCATGCGTGGCTCTGGCCCTCGACGGTGTCCCCGATCCCCGCCTCAGGGTTCGGATGCAGGTAGCCCGACACGTAGCGGGACGGAATCCCCATGCAGCGCAACAGGATCAGGGACAGGTGTGCAAAATCCTGGCAGACGCCCTTGCCCTCGCGCAGCGCATCCACGCCCGAGGAGTGCACGCCCGTGGTACCCGGCACGTAGGCCAGTTCGCTGTGCACCCAGTTCGCCGCAGCGGTGACGGCCTCGTAGGGGTCGTGGTACTTGGCGATCCGCTCCCCGACCCGCGCGATGCGCTTGCTGTGCGGTGTGTAGACGGTCGGGGAGAGCACCTCGTCGAACCGGTCGAGCACCGCCTCGGAGCGCATGTCCTCCCACCCGGGCTTCTCCTCGGGATGCTCGTCGACCTCGGTCTCCACCACCGACGACGCCGTCACCTCGAGTTCGGTGTGCGGGGCGTGCAGGTCGAACGCCGTCACCGCGGTGCCCCAGTAGTCGAGGTAGCGGTACTGGCGGGTCGCCGGCACGGTCTCCACCCGGTTGAGGATCACGTTCTGCCGGCTGTCCGACCGCGGGGTCAGGCGCGCCTCGTTGAACGATGCGGTGACCGGCGATCGGTATGCGTAGCCCGTGGCATGCACCACCCGCGTCCGCCACATCTAGAGTTCCCCTTCCTCGATGACCAGCGCGTTGCGGCCGGCGTCGGTCCACGCCACCCACGGCGCCGCGTAGAAGAATTGCAGCGCCAGCGCACCGCCCACGTCGCTGCAGGTCTGCTGCAGCCCGGCCAGCCGGGTCTCCAGCGATTCGAGCAGGGCGCCGGGCTCCAGGAACTCCAGTTCGCTGCGCGCCCGGCCGAGCAGACGCTGCGCCTCGGCGGTGGTGCCGAGCCGGTTGTGCGGGCGGTTGAGCAGTTCGTCGAGGCTGTGCTCGGCCAGCCGCAGCGAGTAGTAGATCGACCGCGGGAAGAGCCGGTCGAGCAGCATGAACTCGACCACCCGCCCGGCGTCGAGCACGCCGCGGTAGGTGCGCAGGTAGGTGTCGTGCGCGCCGGCCGAGCGCAGCAACGTCACCCACGCCGGCGAGGACGCGCTGTCGCCGACGCGGGACAGCAGCAGCCGCACCGTCATGTCGACGCGCTCGATCGCGCGGCCGAGCACCATGAACCGGTATCCGTCGTCGCGGCTGAGCGTCGAGTCGGCCAGCCCGGCGAACATCGCGGCGCGGCCCTCGATGTAGGACAGGAACTCACCGGGCCCGAGCCGTTTGGCGGCGCGTTCGCGTTCGGCCAGCGCGTTGTAGGTGGTGTTCAGGCACTCCCAGATCTCGGTCGAGGTGACTTCCCTTGCGCCGCGGGCGTTCTCGCGCGCCGCGGAGACCGCGTCGACGATCGACGTGCCGCCGTGGCTGCCGCGGCTGAACGCCACCACGTCGGTCAGCGACCACACGTCCAGGGCGTGGTCGGGCGCCTCCATGCCCAGCACCCGCAGCAGCGTGCGCGACGCCCGGTCGGGGTCGACGCTGGAGTCCTCGAGCAGTTGGTGCACCGTCACGTCGAGGATGCGGGCGGTGTCGTCGGCCCGTTCGACGTAGCGTCCGATCCAGTACAGCGATTCGGCGTTGCGTGCCAGCATGGTTCGTTCACCGCCCTACTGTTGTTGTTGCTGCTGTTGATCGGTGGTCTGGGCGTCGTTCGCCTTGGCCGCCTTGGTGGATTTGGCCTGTTTGGGCAGGGAGCGCACCACCTCGGCGGCGCCCAGTTCGCGGTCGGCGACCGAGCTGCGCGAGGCCAGCACCCAGGTGTCCTTGGACCCGCCGCCCTGACTGGAGTTCACCACCAGCGACCCCTCGGGCAGCGCGACGCGGGTCAGGCCGCCGGGCAGCACCCACACGTCGTCGCCGTCGTTGACCGCGAACGGGCGCAGGTCGACGTGGCGGGGCGCGAGTTTGTCACCGATCTGCGTCGGCACCGTCGACAGCTGCATCACCGGCTGGGCGATCCAGCCGCGGGGATCGCTGCGGATCTTCTTGCAGATCGCGTTGAGTTCCTTGGCCGATGCGTCGGGCCCGAACACGATGCCGTAGCCGCCCGACCCCTCGACCGGTTTGATCACCAATTCCTCGATCCGGTCGAGCACCTCTTCGCGTTCCTCGTCGAGCCAGCAGCGGAACGTGTCGACGTTGGCCAGCAGCGGCTTCTCGCCGAGGTAGTACTCGATGATCGTCGGCACGTAGGTGTAGACGAGTTTGTCGTCGCCGACGCCGTTGCCGACGGCGCTCGAGATCACCACGTTGCCGGCGCGCGCGGCGTTGAGCAGGCCGGCCACACCGAGCACCGAGTCGGGCCGGAACTGCATCGGATCCAGGTAGGTGTCGTCGATGCGCCGGTAGATCACGTCGACCTGCCGTTCACCCTCCGTGGTGCGCATGTAGACGGTGTTGTCGCGGCAGAACAGGTCGCGGCCCTCGACGAGCTCCACACCCATCTGCCGCGCCAGCAGCGAGTGCTCGAAGTAGGCCGAGTTGTAGACGCCGGGGGTGAGCACGACGACGGTCGGGTCGGCCTCGTTGGACGCCGCCGCGTTGCGCAGCGCGCGCAGCAGGTGCGACGCGTAGTCGCCGACCGCGCGCACGCGGTGGGTGGCGAACAGTTTCGGGAACACCCGCGCCATGGTGCGGCGGTTCTCCATCACGTAGGAGACGCCCGATGGTGAGCGCAGGTTGTCCTCCAGGACCCGGAAGTTGCCCTGGTCGTCGCGGATCAGATCGATGCCGGCGACGTGGATGCGCACCCCGTTGGGCGGGACGATGCCGACGGCCTGGCGGTGGAAGTGCTCACACGAGGTGACCAGCCGGCGCGGGATCACCCCGTCGCGCAGGATGTTCTGCTCGCCGTAGATGTCGTCGAGGTACATCTCCAGCGCCCGCACCCGCTGCGCGATGCCGCGTTCGAGCCGTGTCCACTCCCCCGCGGAGATCACCCGCGGCACGAGGTCCAGCGGCAGCGGCCGCTCCTGGCCGGACAGCGAGAATGTGATGCCCTGGTTGATGAACGCCCGGTCGAGCGCCTCGGTGCGGGTGGCCAGTTCCTCGGCGTCGGACGGGGCGAGTTCGGCGAAAATACCCTTGTACGGGCCGCGCACGTTGCCCTGCGGATCGAACATCTCGTCGAACGCCCGGTCGTAACCGCCGACGCTGTCGTAGCCCTCGAAGATGCCCTCGGACCGTTTCGGTTTTCCGGTGCCTGTCCGCGAGGATCGTGGGGGTTCGGTCGGCACGGTGCGCAGGCTCACGTCACATACTTTGCCGCACGGGTGCCGTTTAAGCAGGTCGATGGGGCGCGCTTTGGGAGATCCGGGGCGGCGCTGGTAACCTGAACAGTCGCTGCCCGCCCCATTGGGCGCGGCCGAAGACTTCCGTTCATCATCCGAGATCTACGAAGGACAGCTTTACGTGGCCAACATCAAGTCGCAGGAAAAGCGCATCCGCACCAACGAGCGTCGTCGGCTGCGCAACCAGTCGGTGAAGTCCTCGCTGCGCACCGCGGTGCGCGGGTTCCGCGAGGCCGTGGACGCCGGCGACAAGGACAAGGCTTCCGAGCTGCTCGTCTCGACCAGCCGCAAGCTCGACAAGGCCGCCAGCAAGGGCGTCATCCACAAGAACCAGGCCGCCAACAAGAAGTCGGCCCTGGCCTTGGCGCTCAACAAGCTCTGAGCGTCCCCCTCGGGTCAGTCGGCGACCAGTTCGGCGACCCGGCGCACCGCTGATTCAAGGGCGTAGTCGGCATCTGCCGCTGCGCCCTTGACGTCTGCGTTGAGCGCCGCGACCACCCGCACGGCTTCGGCCACCGACGCCCGCGACCAGCGGCGCGCCTGCTTCTGCGCCTTCTGCACCCGCCACGGCGGCATCCCGAGGTCACCGGCCAACCGGTAGGGATCGCCCGAGAGCGGACCGACCCGCGCGATGGTGTGGACCGCCTCGGCCAGCGCATCGGCCAGCACCACCTGCGGCTCCCCGCGCAGCATCGCCCAGCGCAGCGCTTCGGCGGCGCCGGCGACATCCCCGGCGACGGCCTTGTCGGCGATGTCGAATCCCTTCACCTCCGCCTTGCCCGAGTGGTACCGGCGCACCGCCTCCGCATCGACCTGGCCACCGGTGTCGGCCACCAGCTGCGAGCACACCGAGGCCAGCTCGCGCAGGTCCGAACCGACCGCGTCGAGGACCGCGGTGACGGTGTCGTCGGACACCTTCGCCTTGTGCGCACGGAACTCGCGCCGCACGAAGTCGGCACGCTCCCCGGCCTTGGTGATCCGCGCGCAGGGGTGCACCTCTGCGCCCAGCCTCTTGAGCTGATCGGCCAGCGCCTTGGCGCGCCCGCCCCCGGAGTGCACCACCACGAGCATCGTGCCGGGCGGTAGGTCGGCCGCGGCGTCGGCGATCAGCGCGACCGCGTCCTTGCCGGCCTCGGCGGCGGCCTCGAGCACCACCACCCGCTCGTCGGCGAACAGCGACGGGCTGAGCAGCTCGGCCAGTTCACTGGTGCTGACCTCACCGGCGCGCAATCGGTCGACCGGGACGTCGACGGTGCCGGCCCGCTTGCGGGCCGCCTTGAGCACCGCGCCGACCGCACGCTCGACGAGCAGTTCCTCGTCCCCCAGCACCAGATGAAGGCCGCCGACCTGATCAGTCACCCGACGATGGTGTCATGTCGGCCCGACACCGCTGGCCGCGGCGTGGCCGGACAACCACCACGCCAGCAGGCACACCCCGGCAGCGGCCACCAGCCGGCGCGTCACCCGGAACCGCCACGCCACCACGGCCGCGATCCCGCCCGCGGTGACCACCGCGACACCCGCCCCGCCCGACGGCACGGCCACACTCGCACCGGGCAGTGCTGCCGCCGTGTCGGCCACCTGCAGCAGCCACCACAGTGGCGGTCCGGTGAACCGGATCAGCAACCCCGCCCCGGCCGGCCACAGCGGGCACAGCGCGGCCGCGGCCGTACCGATCACCGTGATCGGCGGGATGACCGGCGCCACCGCCACATTGGCCAGCACCGACACCACGCTGAGGCGCCCCGAGATGCCCGCCACCAGCGGGGCCGTCACCAGCTGCGCGGCGAGCGCGACGCTGACCGCGTCGGCGGCCGGTTTCGGCCAGCCCCGCCCGACCAGCCGCCGCGACCACACCGGCGCGATGACCACCAGCCCCGCCGTGGCCACCACCGACAGGGCGAAGCCGGCGTCAACGGCCAGTTCCGGGGCGGCGATCAACAGCAGCAGCACGCTGGCCGCCAACGCCGGGACGGCCTGCCTGCGGCGGTGCGCCACCATGGCCACCAGCGTGATCGCACCCATCACCGCCGCCCGCAGCACGCTTGCCGACGGCTGCACCACCACGACGAACGCGATCAGTGCCAGCCCCGCGAGCAGCACCGCGGCCCGCGGGCCGATCAACGCCGCACTCAGCAGCACCGCACCGCAGACGATCGTGACGTTCGCGCCGGACACCGCGGTGAGATGGGTCAGGCCCGCATCCCTGAACTCGTCGCTGACCGTGCCCGGCACCGTCGAGGTGTCCCCGAGCACCAGCGCGGGCAGCATGGCGGCCGGCTCGGCAGGCAGCGCCACGCGCGCCGCGTCGGCGAAACCGGTGCGCACGCCGTGCGCGATCCGCTGCACCGGTGCCGCGGCGCCCAGGACCGGGCGGTCGGCGGCCGACAGCACGGCCACGGTGAGGTCGCGCCGGTCCGGCCTGCCGATCTCGGCACGGAAGGCCGCCGGGCGGCCCGCGCTCACCTCGGCGTAACCACTCATCGAGGCGAACACCACGACCCGGCCGCGCATCGGCCGCCCGTCGACGGTGCGCAGCGTCGCACGGAACATCAGCCGTCCCCCACCCAGCGCACGCGGGCTGTCGCTGGGGGTGACGGCCACCGCGGCCGAGGTGCCGTAGTGGGCGGTGACCGGGTGGTGCTGCACCTGGTGGGTGCGGACGCCGACCGCGACCGTGAACGCCGCACCGACGACCGCGACCGCGATCAGCCCGGCGGCCGCGCGAGGCCACACCGCCCGCCACGGGGGTCGGCCGGCCGCCCACCACGCGGCCACCCCGGTGAGCAGCACGCCGGCGCACCCCGCGGCCACCGCCGCCGCGGTCTGCCAGTGAATCCCGGCCGCGGTGACCGCCCAGCCGGTCACCGCGGCGGGCACCAGGCGCAGGTCCGCAGGTGACGCGTCGTCGGTCACACATGGACCAGGTCGCGGAGTTTGGCCAGCCGCGCCGGGCCGATGCCGTCGACGTCGCCCAGTTGCTCGACACTGCTGAAGGCGCCGTTGGCGTCGCGCCACGCGACGATCGCGGCCGCGGTGACCGGTCCCACCCCGGGCAGCGTGTCGAGTTGCTCGAGAGTCGCGGTGTTGAGGTTGACCGGCCCGCCCGGCGCAGCCGACGGCGCGGGGCCGGCCTGCGCCGGGGCGTCGTCACCGGATCCGCCGCCGGCGGTGGAGCTGCCCATCGTGGGCGGCTGCCCGGGGGCGGGCGCGATGCCGACGATGATCTGCTCGCCGTCGGTGAGCCGGCGCGCCATGTTGAGGCCGAGCAGGTCGGCGCCCTCGAGCGCGCCGCCCGCGGCGTCGATGGCGTCGGCGATGCGCGCCCCCGCCGACAACGTCACCAGGCCGGGCCGGTGCACGAGCCCGACGACGCTGACCACCACGGCCTGCTCCCCGCCCGGTGCGGTGGAAGCGGTCGGCGCTGCCGACGACACCATCTCGACCTCGGGCAGGTTGGCCGACGCCACCGGCGGGGGCTGATCCCGCCAGACGGTGAACACCGTCACCAGCACCGCGATGACGCCCACCAGGCCCAGCCCGAAAACCCCCGCTCGGCCCGGATCGGCACGCACGGTGGCCAGCCAGCCCGGACCCGTCGCCGGCACCTCATCGGGCAGCCAGCGGGACAGCGCCGTGTCGGGCCGGGCGTCGTCGTGGTCGGGTTCTTCCTCCTGGGCGCCGAGCCGGCGTTGCAGCCGCTCGGCCGGCTCTTCGGTCCGCATGGGCCTGACGGTAGGCAGCGCCACCGTCGCGATCCGGCCCGACCGGGCAGCTCCGAGCCGCCCTGTGGATGAAGGCGCGGCTGTGGAGAACCGCTCAGCCGCCCCAGCCGTCGGCGCGCCAGCACGTCCAGTCGATCTCGACGCGCGCGCCGACCGCCAGCCCGGTGACGCCCACACACGTCCGCGAGGGCAGCCGGTCGGGAAACCATGCCGCGTAGGCGGTGTTGAACTCGGCGTACTCCGACCAGTCGGTCAGGAACGCCCGCACCGCGACGACGTCGGCGAGGCCGCCGCCGCACAGCGTGGTCACCGTCAGCAGGTTGCGCAGTACCCGGTCGGTCTGGACGGCGATGTCCGGGCTCACCACGTCACCGGTGGGATCGGTCGGCATCTGGCCGGTCACGTACAGGGTCTGACCCGCGGCGGTCGCGTGCGCGAACGGCGCCACCGCGGGCGGCACACCGTCGGCGGGGGTGAACGTGAACGACCGGATCGCCATCGGCCGATCGTAATTCGCGCCGCGGGTGCACACCGTGCGAATAGTGTCTACCAGCGAGCCCGCGAGCCCGAGGAGTCATCGATGACCACACCGCCCCGTCGGATCCGCGTGATCCAGTGGACCACCGGCAACATCGGCCGCCGGTCGCTGCACGCGATCATCGGACGCGACGACATGGAGTTGGTGGGGGTCTACGCCCACGGCGCGGACAAGGTGGGACGCGACGCCGCCGAACTGGCCGGATGGCCGGAACCCACCGGTGTCACGGCCACCAACGACGTCGATGCCCTGATCGCGCTGCGGCCCGACGCCTGCTGCTACAACCCGCTGTGGCCGAGCGTCGACGAGCTGACCAAGCTGCTCGAGGCCGGCATCAACGTCTGCTCGAGCGCGGCGTGGATCACCGGCGGCAAACAGTCACCGGAGGACCTGGACCGCATCCGGAAAGCCTGCGAGACCGGCAATTCCACGATCTTCGGCAGCGGCGCCCACCCCGGCATGACGAACATGGTGGGCATGGTCCTCTCCGGGGCGTGTGAGCGGGTCGACGAGATCCGCATCACCGAGTCCGTGGACTGCTCGACCTACGAGTCGGCGGGGACACAGTCGGCGATGGGGTTCGGGCAGGACCCGGACACGCCGGGACTGGCCGAGAGTGTGCGGCGCGAGAGCGAGGTGTTCGCCGAATCGGCGGCGATGATGGCCGACGCGATCGGCGCGACACTCGACCGCATGACCTTCGACGTCGAGTTCACCACGGCCACCGGCTCGACGGACCTGGGCTTCATGCAGATCCCGGCCGGCACGGTCGGCGGGGTGTACGGCTACCACCGGGGCTGGGTCGGTGAGCGCAACGTCGTCACCGTCGGATTCAACTGGACCATGGGCCATCACGTGACACCGCCCAAACCGCTCGAGCACGGCCACGTCGTCCAGGTGTTCGGCACCCCCAACATGCGCACGGTGCTGCACTGCCTGCCGCCCAAGGACTGGACCGAGCCGGGATTCATGGGCCTGGGCATGATCTACACCGCGATGCCGGTCACCAACGCCGTGCCCGCGGTGGTCGCGGCGCCGCCGGGCATCGTGACGCTCAAAGACCTGCCGCCGGTCACCGGCCGCTTCGTCGGATAGCGCGTGCGCCGGCACTACGGTTGTTGACGCACTTCGCGGGAGACCCCGTCAACAACCGTAGTCTCGGCGACTCAGAGCCGGCCCGCGAACGTCGCCGCGCCCGGCCCGTCGAGTTCGCCCAGCGCCGCCCGCCTGCCGGTCATCGTCATCAGTAGCGCCTCACCGGGACCGGTCACCTCGGGACCGCGGCCGTGCGCCCAGTCGACGTCGGTCGCCCGCAGGCGCAGGCCCCGGATGCGGCGCCCGGCCCCCAGCCGCGGATTGCCGGGAACCAGTCGCAACACGCGAATCAGCCTGTCGCCGGGGATCATTCGGGGCATACCGAGCGCCCGCCGGATGTCCTGATGGTGGATCGTGCCGTCGACGAAGCCGATCATGCCGCCGAAACCGGCGGTCAGCCCCGAGGGCGCCAGATGCCGGGAGAAGTAGTCGAACAGTTCCCCGGTGGACATCTTCGCGAACTCGTCGACACCGACCTGGTTGGCATTGACGACACGGCCCCTGGCGAATCGCGCCAGCAGACCGGGCACGCCGAGGTCGTCGTAGCTGACGATATGCGCGGCAACATCTTTGACCGTCCACCCGGTGCACAGGCTCGGGGTGTGCCACTGCTGCGGACTGAGCTCTGCCAGCAGCGCGGCCAGTTCGGTGCGCTCGGCGCGGGCCAGGTCCCTCAACGAGGCGGTCACGGCGTCTCACCGAACAGATCGCCGTAGCGGCGCAGGTACAGCGGCCAGCCGGCGTCACCGCCGACACCGTCGGCCACGGCTTGCCACCCGTCGCCGTGGCGGTCGATGTGGCGGTGCTCCAATGTGACCCGGGTGCTGCCGTCGGACTCGGCGGCGAACAGCACCTCCACCTCGCTGCACCGGTCCGGGTCGGTCTCGAGCTGCCAGGTGGGACCGATGTCCCAGGTGAACACGACCCGGCGCGGCGGTTCGCAGACCAGGACGCGCGCCCACCGGCACAGGCTGCCGTCGACGCCACGGTCGTAGATGTGGCCGCCGACGCGCGGTTCGAACACGGTCTCGGCGATCGGCACGCCGAGCAGGTTGTGTTCGCGGGGTTTGATGTCGCCGAAGCGTTCGGTGAACACCGCAAACGCCCGGTCCGGCGGGGCGGCGACGACGATCTCGTGGCGGACGGATGCGGTCACGGGGTGTCTCCTTCACGCTCGACGATGTCTTTGAAGCCGGCCAGCGCCTGTCCCCAGAACCGGTCGAGGTCGGCGCGCATGGCCGCCAGGCCGGTGTGGTCCAGCTGGTAGAGCCGCCGGGTTCCGTCGGCGCGGTCGCACACCAGTCCGGCCCGCTTGAGCACCTTGAGGTGCTGGGACACCGCGGGCCGGCTCACCGGTAGGTCGCGGGCCAGTTCCCCGACCGGCATCGGCCCGTGCGCGAGCCGTTCGACGATCGACCGCCGGGTGCGGTCGGCCATCGCCACCCACGGATCGGCCTCTTGGTAAGTCGGCACGAACGGTAAGTTACCACTTACCAATACGGGATGTCGAGACTACGGTTGTTGACGCAAAACGCGGGTCAAGAGGTCAACAACCGTAGTGCCGGCGCTCAGGTGACCAGGCTGACGCAGACGCCCACCGCGCCCGCACCGAGGTGCACCGACAGCACCGGACCCATGTCGCTGACGGTCAGCGCCTCGATCTGCGGCAGCCGTTCGGTCAGGGCGGCGCCCAGCGCGTCGGCCGCGTCGTGGTTGTCCACGTGGTGCACCGCCACGGCCGCCCGGGCGTCGCCGACCACCTCGGCCACCTGCTCGACCATCGCCGCATGCGCCTTGGACACCGTGCGGATCCGCTGGGCGAGCACCAGCCGCCCGTCGAGGTCCAGGCGCAGCAGCGGTTTGAGGGCCAGCGCGGTGCCCAACCACGATGCGGTGGTGCCGATCCGGCCGCTGCGCCGCAGATTGTCCAGCCGGTGCACGACGATGAACGCGTGTCCGCGGGTCACGGCCGACCGGGCGGCCACCTCCACGGCGTCGACGTCTCCCCCGCCGGCCGCGGCCCGCGCCGCCGCCAGCGCCACGAACCCCACACCCATCGCAGCCGACCGGGAATTGACCACGCGCACAGCAGAACCGAACTCACGCGCCGCGGTGACCGCCGAGCTGAACGTGCTCGACAGCGCCGCCGAGATGTGCACGGCCACCACCCCGTCGCCGCCGGAGTCGGCCAGCGCACGCCCGTAGGCCGTGCCCAGTTCACCGGGTGTGGCACCCGAGGTGGTGACGTGGGCGCGCTCGTGCAGATCATGGGGCAACTCGTCCACGCCGTCGCGCAGGTCGTCCTCGCCGACCATCACGTGCAGGGGCACCTGCCGGATGTTCCAGCGCTCGAGGTCCTCGACCGGCAACCGGGACGAGGCGTCGGTCACCACCACGACGGCCACGGTCAGTCGCCCGGGACACCCGGCGCCACACCGGCTTCGGCGAGCGCCTTGAGCATCAGGTCGGCGACGGCCTGATGCGCCTCGAAGTTCCAGTGGATGCCGTCGGGGTTACCGCGACCGCCGAACACGTGCTCGGCGACGGCGGCTTTCAGGTCGACCAGCGGGACATCGTGCTGATCGGCCCACTCGGTGATGGCCCGCGCCGTGCCGGCCCGGCCGTGGTGGGCCTTCCCGTACGTCTCGGCGATGTGCACCGACGGCAGCGACGCCACGATCGGGATGCCGGGACGGTTGAAATCGATGGCGCCGCGGGTCATCTCGAGGTACTCGGCGCTCAGGTGCGGCGGCAGCGCCGGCCGGGCGATCGGCGACAGCCGCGGCTGCACCCAGCCGTAGCCGTCGCGGACCCAGCGCCGCAACCACGGCGGGCGGACGTACCGGATGAGTTCGCGCAGCGCGGTCGGCAGCGGCGACGGCAGCGAATCCATTCCACCCGTGGCGAAGACGACCGCCCCGGCCCGCGGTAGCGCCGCCCACGCCCGCGGATCCTGGGTCGCTGCCCACCACACGTCGCGACACGTCCAGCCGATCCGGCCGATGAGTTCGAGGTCCCAGCCGAGGTGATCGGCGACCAGGTTGGGCCAGATGCGCGGATCGTCGGACGGCAAACCCCCCGTCGGCCCGTAGTAGGCCAGGGAGTCGGCGAAGACCAGCAGGGTCCTAGAGGACGTCATGGCCGACCTGCGCGGAGGCGTTCCACACGTCGAGCCGCCACTTCACCTCGTCGAACGGCGCGTCGGGCGCCGAATGCCCGGCCAGCTGAACCCAACTCGCGTTGCCCATGCCGCCCAGCACCGGCCAGTTGTCGACCGGCAGGCCGAGCAGGTCGGCGGTCAGCGCGGCGATCAGGCCGCCGTGCGCCACCAGCACCACCGGCCGGTCCGCTTCGTGCCCGTCCTGGTCGGACCCCCAATGCGGCTGGCTCGCGACGAGTTCGGCGACCAGCGGCCGGCTGCGCGCGGCCACGTCGACGCGGCTCTCCCCGCCGTGCGGCGCCCACCGCGCGTCGTCGCGCCAGGCCAGCCGGGCGCCGGGGGCGATCGCGTCGACCTCGAGGTGGGTCATCCCCTGCCACTCGCCGAGATGCGTTTCGCGGAGCCGGGTGTCGACGTCGACCGGGACGCCGGAACGCTCCCCGAGCGCGACCGCGGTGTCGAGCGCCCGGCGCAGGTCCGACGAGACGATCAGCAGCGGCTGCCGCTTGGCCAGCGCCTCGGCGGCGACGACGGCCTGCTCGCGGCCCAGTTCGGACAGTTCGGTGTCGATCTGGCCCTGCATCCGCCGGCCGGCGTTGTACTCGGTCTGGCCGTGGCGCAGGAGCACCAGCCGCCGCACCCTCACGACGGACCGTCCAGATCCACGGGCACCGTCGGGCAGTCCCGCCACAGCCTGTCCAGCGCATAGAAGTTGCGCTCGTCCTGGTGCTGGATGTGCACGACGATGTCGACGTAGTCGAGCAGCGTCCAGCGCCCTTCGCGGGTGCCCTCCCGGCGCGCCGGTTTGTGGCCGGCCAGCCGCATCTTCTCCTCGACTTCGTCGACGATCGCGTTGACCTGGCGTTCGTTGGATGCCGAGGCGATCACGAAGCAGTCGGTGATCACCAACTGTCCGGACACGTCGATCACCACCACGTCGTCGGCGAGTTTGTCCGCGGCGGCGCGGGCGGCGACGGTGGCCATCTGGACGGCTTCGTCAGAGGCGGTCATAAGAGTGTGTCCTCGTTCGGGGTCGGTGCGGGCAGGTAGAGCTTGCGCTTGGCGACGTACTGCACCACGCCGTCGGGCACCAGGTACCAGATCGGCCGGGCTTCGGCGGCGCGCTTGCGGCAGTCGCTCGACGAGATCGCCAGGGCCGGGATCTCGACCAGGGAGAGCGCATCGTCGGGCAGCTCGTCCATGGCGGCGGAGATGTGCTTGCCGTCGAGTTCGTAGCCGGGCCGGCTGACCCCGACGAACCGGGCGATCGCGAACATCTCCTCCCAGTTCTGCCACGACAGGATCGACGCCAGCGCGTCGGCGCCGGTGATGAAGTACAGGTCGGTGTCCGGATTCGCGGCGTGCAGGTCGCGCAGCGTGTCCTTGGTGTAGGTGGCCCCGCCGCGGTCGATGTCGACCCGGCTGACCGAGAACCGCGGATTGGACGCGGTGGCGATCACGGTCATCAGGTAGCGGTCCTCGGCGGCGGTGACCGCGCGGTTGTGCTTCTGCCAGGGCTGGCCGGTGGGCACGAACACGACCTCGTCGAGGTCGAACAGATCGGCCACCTCGCTGGCCGCGACGAGGTGCCCGTTGTGGATGGGATCGAAGGTCCCGCCCATCACGCCCAGCCTGCGTCGGGTTTGCACGAACAGCCAGCTTACGGCAGCGCGGCCGGTACGCCGGACCGGTCAGCGGTCGGCCGGCAGCACCTCGGACACCTCGAATGCGGCGCGGTCGGCCCGGTAGATGTCGCGCGCGTACTCCACGCACCGCCCGCCCTCGTCGAGGGTGCAGCGGGTCAGCAGCGTGCCCGCCGAACCGGCCCGCACCGCCAGCTGGGCGCTGGTGGCATCGTCGAGGACGATGGATTCCAGCACCGCGGTCGACCGGGTCAGCCGCAGGTCGTAGCGGTCGCGCAGCACCGCCCACAGCGACCCCTCCTCGGGGACGTCGAGGATGCCGGGGGTCAGCTCGGCGGGCAGGAACGTGGTCTCCAGCGCGAACGGCACGCCGTCGACGGTGCGCAACCGGTGGAAGACGTGGACGTGCGCGCCGTCGGTGAGGTCGAGCGCGCGCTGCACGTCGGGCGTCGGGCGCTGGCGGTCGGCCCACAGCAGCCGGGCGGCCGGGCGGCGCCCGAGCCGCGACACCTCCTCGGAGAAGCTGCCGATGTGGAACCGCACCCGCGGTTCGGCCACGAACGTGCCGCGCGGTGGTTTGCGGTAGACCATGCCCTCGCTCTCCAGCAGTGACAGCGCTTGGCGGGCGGTCATCCGGCTGACGCCGTGCTGCTCGGCCAGCTCGCGTTCCGAGGGCAGCAGGGTGTGCGGTCCGAGCTGGTCAGTGGCGATTCGGTCACGAACCAGCGCCGCGATCGCGAGGTACCGCGGCGGGTCGCCCCCGCCCGGACCGGGGCTCTTACGCGCGACTGCCGGCATGGCAGCAGCGTAGCCGGATCCGCCAACCACGTGGTCTAGGCCATGCACTCGGTAAACGTTTCGTTACCCGGGTTGACGATGACCTGGATCACACCCATACTACGGTTCAACCACATGGTCTATACCAACTGGAGGTTCCATGCCCGGCCCTGAGTCCACCCGCGGCGGCGACGCCGCCGAACTCGCGCAGTTCGGATACGCGCAGTCACTGGAGCGCCGCACCGGCAAGTTCGCGTCGTTCGCCGTGGCGTTCGCGTTCGTCTCGATCGCGACCGGCATCTTCACCACCTACGGGGCGGTGCTGAATTCGTCGGGACCGATCGGCATCTGGACCTGGCCGATCGCGGTCGTCGGCCAACTCGCGGTGGCGTTCGTGCTCGGGGCGCTGGCCTCCCGCATCCCGGTGACCGGCTACCACTACCAGTGGATGTCGCGGCTGGCGAACCCGGTGCTCGGGTGGATCATCGGCTGGATCTCGTTCACGTTCCTGGCCATCGTGGTGGTGGCGGTCGACTACACGATCGCCTCGACGATCCTGCCGGTGCTGCTGCACTACGAGGGCACCTCGACGATCGCCTGGCTGGTCACCGCGCTGGTGCTGCTGATCCAGTTCCTGCTGGTCGCGTTCTCGACGCCGTGGGCCGAGCGCGTGAACAACAGCTTCGTCACCCTCGAGCTGATCGGCATGGTCGCGCTCACGGTGCTGCTGCTGGTGGTCGCCGCGATCCGCGGCGACATGGATTTCGGCAACCTGTTCAGCCGCGGCGCCGTCCCGGCGGAGGGCTTCTGGAGCTTCGGCGACCTGACCTCGGCCGGGCCCTGGATGCTCGGCTTCCTGCTCGGCGCCTTCACGATCGTCGGGTTCGAATCCGCGGCCAACCTCGCCGAGGAGACCCACGATCCCGAACGCGTCGTGCCGCGCGCGATGTGGCAGGCGGTGCTCGCCTCCGGTGTGCTGGGTTTCCTGTTCCTGGTCGCGGTGACGCTGGCCGCCGGCGACCCGGTGGCGCTGGCCGAGTCGGGCACGCCGATCGCCGACGTCATCGCCGACACGCTGGGCTCGGTGACCGCGACGCTGCTGCTGCTCATGGTGGTGCTGGCGATCTTCGCGTGCGGCCTGGTGATCATGATGACCGGCGTCCGGCTGACCTGGGCGATGTCGCGCGACCAGCGCTTCCCGGGCTGGCAGCTGTGGAACCAGGTCTCGCCGCGCTTCCACACCCCGATGCGGGCCGCGGTGCTGTACTTCGTCGTCGCCCAGCTGATCCTGGCCATCTTCTCGCCCACCGAGACCGCGCTGTTCACCCTGTTCAGCGCCGCCACGCTGCTGCCCGCGGTGATGTACGCCTCGACGGTGGTGCTGTACCTGATCAAGCGGAAGACGCTGCCCGCCAACGGCAAATTCGACCTCGGCAAGTGGGAGATCCCGATCGTGACGGTCGCGGTCGTGTGGCTGGTGTTCGAGCTCGCCCTGTTCCGCGACGCGAGCTTCAAGCAGGCGTGGGCGTACGTCATCGTGATGGTCGTGATCGGCGCGCTCTACCTCGGCTACCTGCTGGCCACCCGGGGCAGGCACGGGCTGTCGATGCCGGACATGCACTCGATCGACGCCGAACTCGACCGTGAGGCCGCAAAGGACTGATGACACATCTGCTCGCCATCGACCAGGGCACCTCGGGAACCAAGGCGATCGTCGTAGATGCGGCCGGCGCCGTCATCGCGGTCGCCGAGGTGGCGCTGCGGCCCACCTACCTGCCCGGGGGTGCCGTCGAACAGGACCCTGAAGCACTGTGGGCCTCGGTCGTCGGCGCGGGCCGACAGGCGATCGCCCGGGCCGGCGTGCCGGTGGCGGCCGTCGCGCTGGCCAACCAGGGCGAGACGGTGCTGGCGTGGGACCGCCACACCGGCCGCCCGCTGACCCCGGCCATCGTCTGGCAGGACCGCCGCGCGGAGTCGGTGTGCGCACCGCTCGCCGACTCCGCGGACGCGGTGGCGCGCCGGACCGGTCTGGTGCTCGATCCGTACTTCTCGGCCCCGAAGATGGCCTGGCTACGGACCCACCTCACCCGCGACGGGGTCGTCACCACGTCGGACACGTGGCTGGTGCACCGGATGTGCGGTGCGTACGTGACCGACGCGTCCACCGCCAGCCGGTCACTGGCGACCGCGCTGGACTCGCCGCGCTGGGATGCCGAGCTCCTCGACCTGTTCGGGCTCGCCGGTGAGGAGCTGCCCGAGATTGTCGACTGCGATCAGATCGTCGGTCACACCGACGTTTTCGGGCCCACGATCCCGGTCGCCGGGCTGATCGTCGACCAGCAGGCCGCACTGCTGGCCGAGAGCTGCCTGGAACCGGGCGCGGCGAAATGCACCTACGGCACCGGCGCGTTCCTGCTCGCCCAGCTGGGGCCGACACCCGCCCTGTCGTCGTCGGGCCTGACGACGTCGGTGGCGTGGCGGCTGCGCGACCGCACCTTCTACTGCGCCGACGGCCAGGTGTACACCGCGGCCTCGGCGGTGCGGTGGGCCGTCGACCTCGGGCTGGTGCCCGCGGCCGAACAGCTCGACGCGGTCGCGGCCGCCTCCAGCGACGGGGTGCTGTGCGTTCCCGCCCTCGCGGGTCTGGCCGCGCCGTGGTGGGATCCGGGCGCGACAGCCACGTTCACCGGCATGACGCTGTCCAGCGGCCGGGGCGAGCTGGTGCGGGCGTTGCTGGAGGGCATCGCCGCCCAGGTGGCCGAGCTGGCCGACCTGGTCGCCACCGACCTGGGCCGGCCGCTGACCCGGTTGCGCGTCGACGGCGGACTCACCCGCTCGGCGGTGTTGATGCAGGCCCAGGCCGACCTCGCCCAGATCCCGGTCGACGTCTACCCGTCGCAGCACGCCACCGCGCTGGGCGCCGCGGCATGCGCGCGGATGGCCCTCGCCCCCGCGCTCAGCCTCGCCGACGCCGTCGGGGACTGGACTCCCGAGCACACGTACGAACCCCGGTGGTCGCCCGACACGGCCGCCGACCATCTGCGGCGGTGGCGGCGTGCCGCGCAGGCCGCGCTGCAGGACAAGGAGATTCACGCACCATGAGTTCCCCCGACGTCACCGACGTCGTCGTCATCGGTGGCGGCATCGTGGGCTGCGCCATCGCGCGCGCCCTGGCCGGCACCACCGCCACGGTGACGCTGCTGGAAGCGCGCGACGACGTCGGCGACGGCACCAGCAAAGCGAACACCGCGATACTGCACACCGGATTCGACGCCACCCCGGGCACCCTGGAATCGCGGATGGTGGCCCGCGGCTATCACCTGCTGGGCGACTACGCCGAACAGACCGGCATCCCGGTCGAACGCACCGGCGCGCTGCTGGTCGCCTGGACCGACGAGGAGCGCGACGCGCTGCCGGGCCTCAAGGACAAGGCGGAACGCAACGGCTACCTCGCATGCGAGATCGTCGGCGCCGACGAGGTGTACCGCCGGGTGCCCGACCTCGGGCCGGGTGCGCTGGCCGGGCTCACCGTGCCCGGCGAATCGATCATCTGCACCTGGACCACCAACCTGGCGCTGGCCACCGACGCCGTGCGCCGCGGTGCCCGGCTGATCCGCGGCGCGAGAGTGACTGCGGCACAGTCGAGTTCCGATGGGACCCACACCACGCTGTCGACGACGGCCGGTGACGTGCACGGCCGCTGGATCGTCAACGCCGCCGGCCTGGGCGCCGACCACATCGACGCGATGTTCGGCTACGACCGGTTCACCGTCACCCCGCGGCGCGGGGAACTGCTGGTGTTCGACAAGCTGACCCGGCCGATGGTGCCGCTGATTGTGCTCGCGGTCCCGTCGTCGCGGGGTAAGGGCGTGCTGGTCAGCCCGACCATCTACGGCAACGTCATGGTGGGACCGACGTCGGAGAACCTGTCCGACCGCACCGCCACCAACACCAGCGAGGACGGCTTCGAGTTCCTGCTCGCCAAGGGACGCGCGCTGATGCCGACCCTGTTCGACGAAGAGGTGACCGCCAGCTACGCGGGTCTGCGCGCGGCGATCGACTCGAACGACTACCTCATCGACGTCGACGCCGGTCAGCGCTACGTGCTGGTCGGCGGGATCCGCTCCACCGGGCTGACGTCGGGGATGGCGGTCGCCGAGTACCTGCTCAGCCTGCTGGCCGGCACCGACCTCGACCTCACCGACCGCGCCGATCTGCCTGCGCCGCCGCGGATGCCGAACATCGGCGAGACCGGCGTGCGGCCGTATCAGGATGCCGACCGCATCGCCGCCGATCCCGCCTACGGGCGCATCGTCTGCTTCTGCGAACGCGTCACCGCCGGCGAGATCCGCGACACGTTCGGCTCCGCGATACCGCCCGCCGACCTCGACGGGTTGCGGCGGCGCACCCGCGTGATGAACGGCCGCTGCCAAGGGTTCTACTGCGGGGCGCACACCCAGGCGCTGCTCGCCTCGCGCGGCGCCGAGGACACCTCCGACGTGGCGGCCGTCCGATGACCGCGACCCAGCACGTGGCGGTCGCGGTGGTCGGCGGCGGACCGTCCGGGCTGACCGCCGCGACGGCGCTGGCCCCGCAGGTCGACGGCGACGTCCTGGTCATCGAACGCGAAGCCGAGACCGGCGGAATCCCACGCCACAGCGACCATCCGGGCTACGGCATGCGGGATCTGCACCGGTTCCTGTCCGGGCCGGCGTATGCCCGCCGACTTACGGCCCTGGCGTCCGACGCCGGTGCGGTGCTCGAGACCGAGGCGATGGTGACCGGTTGGAGCGGGGAGCGTCTGCTGCAGGTCACCTCACCGCGCGGGGTGCGCACCGTCTCGGCCGACGCGGTGGTGCTCGCCACCGGCGCCCGCGAGCGGCCGCGGCCGGCGCGGCTGATCCCCGGTGACCGGCCCGACGGGGTCTACACCACCGGACAGCTGCAGAACCTCGTCCACCTGCACCACGCCCGGGTCGGGGAACGCGCGCTTGTGGTCGGCGCCGAACTCGTGAGCTGGTCGGCGGTGCTGACGCTGCGCGAATCCGGATGCGACACCGTCGCGATGGTCAGCGCGTATCCGCGGGCCGAGGCATATACGGCGTTCCGGATCCCCGGGCGGGCGTTGATGAGCGGGCCGGTGCTGACCCGCAGCCGGCTGGTCGGCATCGAGGGCAAGGGCCGGGTGCGGGCCGCGGTGGTCGAGCACCTCGACACCGGCGCCCGCACCACCGTGGAGTGCGACACCGTCGTGTTCACCGGCGACTGGATTCCCGACCACGAACTGGCCCGCACCGGTGGGCTGGCGATGGACGCCGCGACCCGCGGGCCGGTGGTCGACGCCGCGTTGCGCACCAGTGCGCCGGGCGTGTTCGCGGTGGGCAACTTGCTGCACCCGGTCGACACCGCCGACGGTGCGGCCCTCGACGGCCGCCACGCGGCCGGCGCAGTGCGGGCGTGGCTGAGTCGCCGCGACACCCCGCCGTCGGGGGTGCGGATCCGCACCGACGGCCCGTTCCGGTGGGTGGCCCCGCAACTGGTCACCCCCGACGGGGCCGGCGCCGCGCGCGGCGACCTGCTGTTCTGGGTCGACGAGTACCGGCGCGCGCCGAAACTTCGGGCGGTGCAGGACGGTCGGGTGCTGGCGACCGCGCGCACACCGTGGCCTGCCGCGCCGGGCCGGGTTTACCGCGCGCCATGGTCGCTGGTGGCCGGCGCGCGCAGCGGCGGCGGCGACGTGACGGTGTCGTTCGCCTGACTTCCCGGCGCGAGCACTAGACGGGCAGCAGCTGGTCGATCACCGCGGCCAGCTGTTTGGCCGAGCGGCACTCGTGCATGGTGATGATGTCGGTGTAGCGCGGCACCGCGGAGTCACCGCTGCCCCACAGGTGCTTGGGTTCCGGGTTGAGCCAGTGGGCGTGGCGGCTCTCGTTGACCATCCGCGCGAGCAGGTCGGTCTCCGGGTTGCGGTAGTTGTTGCGGCCGTCGCCGAGTACCAGCAGCGAACTGCGCGGCGACAGCGCCGTGGGGTACTTGTCGAGGAACGACACGAACGCGTGCCCGTAGTCGGAGTGGCCGTCGCGGGTGTACACGCCGGCTTCGCGGGTGATCCGCTGCACGGCCACCGCGAGGTCCGCGTCGGGCCCGAACAATTCGGTGACCTCGTCGGTGGTGTCGATGAACGCGAACACGCGCACCCGCGAGAACTGCTGGCGCAGCGCGTGCACGAGCATCAGCGTGAAGTGGCTGAATCCGGCGACCGAACCCGACACATCGCAGAGCACGACGAGTTCCGGCCGGGCGGGATGCGGCTTCTTGAGCACCACGTCGATCGGCACTCCCCCGGTCGACATCGACTTGCGCAGCGTCTTGCGCATGTCGATCTCCCCCGCCCGCGACCGCCGGCGCCGCGCCGCCAGCCGGGTGGCCAGCGTGCGGGCCAACGGGGCGACCACCCGGCGCATCTGGCGCAGCTGCTCCCCCGACGCCCGCAGGAACTCCACGTTCTCCGACAGCTGCGGCACGCCGTACATCTGCACGTGCTCCCGGCCCAGCTGCTCGGCGGTGCGTCGTTTGGTCTCCGACTCCACCATCTTGCGCAGCTGCGAGATCCGCTGAGCAGCAAGCGCCTTGGCGATCTGCTCCTGGGTGGGGGTGGGCTCGTCACCGTAGGGTGCCAGCAGCCCGGCCAGCAGGCGGCCCTCGAGGTCGTCGAGGCTCATCGCCTTGAGTGCCTGATACGACGAGTACGACGGCCCACGGCTGGAGTTGTAGCGGCCGTAGGCCTCGACGATCTGGGCGATCATCGCGGCCAGCCGCTCGTCGAGGTTGGCCAGGTCCTGGTTGTCCGACAGCATGTCCACCAGCGCTGCGCGCATGGCCTCGATGTCCTCGGGCGGCAGTCCTTCGTCGTCGCTGTCGGCGTCCTCGTCGGGCAGCACGGTCTTGCCCCCGAGCGCGGCCGGGAAGAACAGATCGAACAGCGCGTCGTAGGTGTCGCGGTGGTCGGGCCGCCGCAGCACCGCGCATGCGATGCCCTCGCGCAGCGCCTCCCGGTCACCGAGTCCCAGCACCGTCATCACCCGGCCGGCGTCGACGGTCTCGGACGGACCGACCGAGACTCCCTGTCCCCGTAGCGCCTCGACGAACTCGACCAGGTGGCCGGGCAGGCCGTGCGGGGCCAGCGGCTGTGGGGGCCGGACGCGGCGCGCGGGCATCAGTTCAGCCTTAACTCTCCGGCGGCGCGCTGCTGGTCGGATTGGTGTTTGAGCACCACACCGAGCGTGGCGGCGATCATCGCGTCGTCGATGGTGTCCATGCCCAGTGCCAGCAGGGTGCGGCCCCAGTCGATGGTCTCGGCCACCGACGGCAGCTTCTTGAGCGCCATCCCGCGCAGGACGCCGATGATGCGCACCAGTTCGGCCGCGAGGTGCTCGGGCAGTTCGGGCACCCGCGAGAGCAGGATGCGCCGCTCGAGGTCGGCGTCGGGGAAGTCGATGTGCAGGAACAGGCAGCGGCGTTTGAGCGCCTCGGACAGTTCCCGGGTGGCGTTGGAGGTCAGCACCACGAACGGCGGCCGCTCGGCGGTGATCGTGCCCAGTTCGGGGACGGTGACCGCGAAGTCGGACAGCACCTCGAGCAGCAGGCCCTCGATCTCGATGTCGGCCTTGTCCGTCTCGTCGATCAGCAGCACGGTCGGCTCGGTGCGCCGGATCGCGGTCAGCAGCGGCCGCGACAGGAGGAACTCCTCGGTGAACACGTCGGTGCGGGTCTGATCCCAGTCCGCACCGGCCGCCTGATTACCCGCCTGGATGCGCAGGATCTGCTTGGCGTGGTTCCACTCGTAGAGGGCGCGGGATTCGTCGACGCCCTCGTAGCACTGCAACCGCACCAGCCCCGATCCGGTGGCCTGCGCGACGGCCCGGGCCAGTTCGGTCTTGCCGACGCCCGCCGGCCCCTCGACCAGCAGTGGCTTGCCGAGGCGGTCGGCGAGGAACACCGCGGTCGCGGTCGCGGTGTCGGGCAGGTATCCGGTCTCGGCCAGCCGTCGTGCGACATCGTCGATGTCGGCGAACAGCGGCGCCGGGCGTGCGGGGACGCTCAAGATCGTTTCTCCGGTCTAGGCAGGGCGGGTGTGGCCGTCTCCCCACACAATCCACTTGGTCGAGGTCAGTTCCGGCAAGCCCATCGGCCCACGGGCGTGCAGTTTCTGGGTGGAGATCCCGATCTCGGCGCCGAAGCCGAACTGCTCACCGTCGGTGAACGCCGTCGACGCGTTGACCATCACCGCGGCCGCATCCACCCGCTCGGTGAACCGCTGTGCCGCAGCCAGATCGGTGGTGACGATCGCTTCGGTGTGCCCCGAGCCGTACTCGTTGACATGGGCGATCGCGGCGTCGACACCATCGACCACGGCCAGCGCGATGTCCATGGACAGGAATTCGGCCCGCAGCTCGTCCTCGGTCGGGTCGGCGTGCACGGTCACCCCGGCGTCGGTGAGCGCCCGGGTCAGCCGCGGCACCGCGTGCTCGGCGATCGCCGCGTCGATCAGCACCGACTCGGCGGCGTTGCACACGCTGGGCCGCCGCGTCTTGGCGTTGAGCAAAATCTTCTCCGCCATGTCGAGGTCGGCGGCGGCGTGCACGTAGACGTGGCAGTTGCCGACGCCGGTCTCGATGGTGGGCACCTGGGCGTCGCGCACCACGGCGTCGATCAGCCCGGCCCCGCCGCGCGGGATCACCACGTCGACCAGACCGCGCGCCTGGATCAGGTGGGTGACGCTGGCCCGGTCGTGGCTGGGCAGCAGCTGCACCGCGTCGGCTTCGAGCCCCTCGGTGACCAGCGCGGCGCGCAGCGAGTCGACCAACGCCGCGTTGGACTGGGCCGCCGACGAGCTCCCGCGCAGCAGGACCGCGTTGCCGGATTTCAGCGTCAGCCCGAAGGCGTCGACGGTGACGTTGGGCCTGCCCTCGTAGACGATGCCGACCACGCCGAGCGGGACCCGCTGCTGACGTAGCTGCAGCCCGTTGACCAGCGTGCTGCCGCGCAAAACCTCACCGACCGGATCGGGCAGGCCGGCCACCTGGCGCAGGCCGGCCGCGACACCGTCGATGCGCTGCGGGTTCAGCGCCAGCCGATCGAGCATCGCCGCCGGGGTGCCGGCGGCCTTCGCCGTCTCGAGGTCGCGTTCGTTGGCCGCGATGATGAGGTGGGCGTCCATCAGGACGCGGTCGGCCGCGGCGCGTAACGCGCGGTTCTTCACCTCGGTGGACAGGGTGGCCAGCGTGCGGGACGCGGCGCGGGCCCGCCGGGCGGCGTCGTGGACCTCGGCGCGCAGGTCGGGGGCCGCGGGAGCGTGCACACTCATCCGACCAGGGTATCGAAGCAGCCGTCGGCACTCGACGCGTGTCAGCCCCCGGCGCGGTGATCACTCGTCTAGCGTTGGCCGCATGGCGGCGACGCGGGTCTGCGTGGTGGGCAGTGTCAACGCTGACCTGCGGTTCTCCGTCGCCTCGCTGCCCCGCCCCGGCCAGACCGTGCTCGCCTCCTCGATGGACTCCAGCCCGGGCGGCAAGGGCGGCAACCAGGCCGTCGCGGCGGCCCGCGCGGGTGCGGACGTCCACCTGGTCGCCGCGCTCGGCGACGACGACGCCGCCGGCCGGTTGCGCGCCCACCTGACCGGCAACGGCGTCGGACTCGACGGCGTCGTGACGGTGCCCGGCCCGAGCGGATCGGCGGTGGTCATCGTCGACGCGGCGGCCGAGAACGCGATCGTCGTCGCGCCCGGGGCGAACGCCCACCTGAGCGTGGCTCCGGCCGCCGTGCGCGCGGTGATCACCGCCGCCGAGGTGGTGCTGCTGCAGCTGGAGATCCCGATGGAGACCGCGATCACCGCCGCCCGGGTCGCCCGGGCGGCCGGTGCGCTGGTGATGCTCAACGCCTCACCGGCGGGCGCCCCGCCGCACGATCTGCTGGCATTGTCCGAGACCGCCGACGTGGTGGTGGTCAACGAAGCCGAGGCCGGTGAATGGCATTGGCCGGTAAGGCACCTGGTGATCACCCGCGGTGCGCGCGGCGCGAGTTACCTCGGTGAGGACGAACGTTTCGACGTACCCGCCCCGGCCGTCGAAGCGATCGACAGCACCGGCGCCGGGGACGTGTTCGCCGGGGTACTGGCCGCGCACTGGACCGGTGGCCACGAGGAGGCGCTGCGCCGGGCCGCCACCGCGGGCGCGCTGGCGACGCTGGTGCCGGGCGCCGGGGACTGCGCCCCCACCGCCGAGGCGGTCGACGACGCGATGGCCGACAGACGATGAGGAGACCGCGATGACCGAGCCGGCGCAGGCGCCGCGGCCACCCGAGGGCGACTGGCTGGGCACCCCCTATCTGCGATTCACCCGGGAGGGCCCGTTCGGGGTGTGCACGCTGGACCGGCCGGAGGCGCGGAACGCGATGACGCCCGCGATGTACTTCGGCATCAAGTACGCGGTGCGTCACGTCGACGGCGATCCCGACCTGGCCGGCCTCCTGATCACCGGGACCGGGGATGTCTTCGCGCCGGGCGGCGACATGGGCGGCGGCGGTGCGGACAACTGGCTGACGTTCGGATCCGCGCTCGGGATGGACGCCCTGCCGTTCGACACCCTGCGCCAGTCGGCGAAACCGGTGGTCGCGGCGGTCAACGGGCTGTGCCAGGGCGGCGGCCTGCAGATCGCACTGTGCGCCGACATGGCAGTGGTCAGCGACCGCGCGACCTTCCGGGTGCCCGAGCTCTACCGCGGGATCGCCGACACCTACTACAGCCACATGCTGGCCCGCCTGATCGGCCCGGTGCGCACCCGCGACCTGATGTTCACCGGCCGCACCCTGTCCGCCGCCGAGGCGCTCGACTGGGGCATGGTCGCGCGGGTGGACCCGCACGACGAACTATCCGGCGCCGCACGCGACGTGCTCGCCCGCTGCTGCCGTACGGCACCGAAGGCCCGCGCCGCGATCAAGTCCAGCCTCGACGCCTACATCGGGCTCTACGACCGCATCGACATGCAGTCCAGCCTCGGCGCGCCGGAGTCGGTGGAGGGGTTCCTGGCGTTCAAGGAGCGCCGCTCCCCGGACTGGGTGCACCTGGACCTTCGCCTCGACGGCCGCCTCTGACCGACCTTCTGTTCACGTTTGGCTGAATACAGCCGCTGATGTACCGTTTTCGTCATGCAGACGGTCCTCCACCGCGACGCGCTCTCCCGCTTCGGATTTGCGCTGTCCGACGCCACCCGCGCGGAGATCCTGCTGATCCTGCGCGAGGGACCCGGCTATCCCTCCGAACTGGCTGAGCGCATCGGGGTGTCCCGGCAGATCCTGTCCAACCATCTGGCCTGCCTGCGCGGCTGCGGGCTGGTGGTGGCCTGCCCCGAGGGCCGCCGCAGCCGCTACGAGCTGGCCGACCAGCGCATCGCGCACGCGCTCGGCGACCTGCTCGGCCTGGTGCTCGCCGTCGACCCGGCCTGCTGCCCCACCGACGAGGGGCGGGGCTGCTGATGACCGTCACCACCGAACGCCGCGCCGTGCTGACCCGCCGGGTCCGGCTGTTGGTGGCGGCCACCATCACCTACAACGTGATCGAGGCGATCGTCGCGCTGGCCGAGGGCGTGCGGGTGTCGTCGTCGGCGCTGATCGGATTCGGCCTGGACTCGGTGATCGAGGTGTCCTCGGCGGCCGCGGTGGCCTGGCAGTTCGCCGCCAAGGACCCCGAGACGCGGGAGAAGGCCGCGCTGCGGTTCATCGCGTTCTCGTTCTTCGCACTGGCCGCCTACGTCACCGTCGACGCCGCGCTGGCCCTGGCCGGCGTGCGGGAGGCCGAACCCACACTGCTCGGCATCGTCGTCGCCGCGGCCAGCCTGGTCATCATGCCGGTCCTGTCGCTGGCGCAGCGCCGCACGGGCCGCGAACTCGGGTCGCTGTCGGCGGTGGCCGATTCCAAGCAGACGCTGCTGTGCACCTACCTGTCCGCGGTGCTGCTGATCGGGTTGCTGCTCAACAGCGTGCTGGGTTGGTCCTGGGCCGACCCCGTCGCCGCGCTGGGCATCGCCGCGATCGCGGTACGCGAGGGCATGAATGCCTGGCGCGGGGACACCTGCTGCTGACCCGCGGGTCAGTCCTCGGGCACGCACCGTTCGATCTCGTCCAGCCAGACCCGCGCCGACATGTCCGACGGCGCCCGCCAGTCGCCGCGCGGAGACAGCGACCCGCCGGCGGAGACCTTCGGGCCGTTGGGCAGCGCGGAGCGCTTGAACTGGCTGAACGAGTAGAACCGCTGCGCGAAGACCTGCAGCCAGTGGCGGATCTCCTTGAGTGAGTAGGCCGGGCGTTTGGCGTCCGGGAGGCCGACGGGCCAGTCGCCGCGCTGCGGGTCGCTCCACGCATGCCACGCCAGGAACGCCACCTTCGACGGCCGGAACCCGTAGCGCAGCACCTGGAACAGCGAGAAGTCCTGTAGCACATAGGGTCCGACCTTGCCCTCGCTGCTCTGGATCTCCTCGTCCTCGCCGGCCGGGACGAGTTCGGGGCTGATCTCGGTGTCGAGTACCGACTGCAGCACCTCGTTGACCGCATCGTCGAACTGCTTCGAGGAGATCACCCACCGGATCAGGTGCTGGATCAGCGTTTTCGGCACGCCACCGTTGACGTTGTAGTGCGACATCTGATCGCCCACGCCGTAGGTCGACCAGCCCAGTGCGAGCTCGGACAGGTCACCGGTACCCAGCACGATCCCGCGGCGCTGATTGGCCAGCCGGAACAGGTAGTCGGTGCGCAAGCCCGCCTGCACGTTCTCGAACGTGACGTCATAGACCTTCTCGCCGCGCGAGAACGGGTGGTCCATCTCCTTGAGCATCAACTCGGCCGTCGACTTGATGTCGATGGTCTCGAACGTCACGCCGAGCGCCTCGGCGAGGCGGGTGGCGTTGTTCTTGGTGCGCTCGCCGGTGGCGAAGCCGGGCAGCGTGAACGCGAGGATGTCGCTGCGCGGGCGCTGCTCGCGGTCCATCGCCCGGGCGGCGACGATCAGCGCGTGCGTCGAGTCCAGCCCGCCGGACAGACCCAGCACGATCTTCGGGAAGTCCAGCGCACGCAGCCGCTGCTCGAGCCCGGCCACCTGGATGTTGTAGGCCTCGTAGCAGTCCTGTTCCAGCCGGGCCTCATCGGCGGGCACGAACGGGAAGCGCTCCACCTCCCGCAGGAATCCGATGTCGCCGGCCGGCGGGTCGAGCCGAAACTCCACCCGCCGGAACGAATCCTCGTCGATCAGGTGGTGGCGGCGATTGTCGTCGAAAGTGCCCATCCGGACCCGCTCGTTGCGCAGCAGCTCCACGTCCACATCGGCCGTCGACCGCCGCTCCCCCTTCGGGAAGCGTTCGGACTGCGCGAGGCACGCCCCGTTCTCCCAGATCATGGTCTGGCCGTCCCAGGCGAGGTCGGTCGTCGACTCGCCCTCCCCCGCCGCGGCGTACACATAGGCGGCCAGACACCGCGACGACGCCGACCGCGCCATCAGGCAGCGGTCCTCCGCGCGCCCGATCGTGATCGGGCTGCCCGACAGGTTGGCCAGCACGGTGGCCCCGGCCAGCGCGGCCTCCGCGCTCGGCGGCACCGGAACCCACATGTCCTCGCAGATCTCGACGTGCAGCACGAATCCGGGCACGTCTTCGGCGGCGAAGAGCAGATCCGGGCCGAACGGCACCTCCTCGCCGCCGAGGCGGATCTCCCCGCGCTCCTCGTCACCCGGGGCGAGCTGGCGCTTCTCGTAGAATTCGCGGTAGTTCGGGATGTAGGACTTCGGCACCACGCCGAGCACCCGCCCGCGGTGGATCACCACCGCGGTGTTGTACACCCGGTTGCGGTAGCGCAGCGGTGCGCCCACCACGAGCACCGGCAGCAGCTCCGCCGATCCGGCGACGAGGATCTGCAGCGCCTCCTCGACGGCCTCGAGCAGCGCGTCCTGCAGCACGATGTCCTCGATCGAGTAGCCGGTCAGCGTCAACTCGGGGAACACCGCGAGGCCGACGCCGTCCTCGTGGCATTCCCGCGCGATCCGCAGCACCGTGTCGGCGTTGCCACGGGGGTCGGCGAGCTCGGTGTGGTGGGTGCACGCGGCGATGCGCACGAAGCCGTGCCGGTAGGCCGAGTAGAAGTCCATGCCCACATTGTTGCCCGCAATCGGTTCGGGGTATGCCTGGGCCATGAGTAAGACCGCGGTCCTCGTCATCGACATGATGAACACCTACGAACACGAAGATGCCGAGAAGTTGACGCCTCACGTCGCCGAGATCATCGATCCCCTCGCCGGGCTGGTCCGCGAGGCGCGGGGCCGCGACGACGTGGACCTCGTCTACGTGAACGACAACTACGGTGACTTCAGCGCGGAGTTCAGCGACATCGTGCGCTCGGCACTGGAGGGCGCGCGGCCCGACCTGGTCAAACCGATCGTCCCCGAACAGGGCTGCCGGGTGATGACCAAGGTGCGCCACAGCGCCTTCTACGCGACGTCACTGGCCTACCTGCTCACCCAGCTGCAGCCGGAGCGGGTGGTGCTGACCGGTCAGGTCACCGAACAGTGCATCCTCTACACCGCGCTGGACGCCTACGTGCGGCACTTCCCGGTGGTCATCCCCCGCGACGCGGTCGCCCACATCGACCCCGGCCTCGGCGAGGCGGCGCTGCGGATGATGGAGGAGAACATGAGCGCCGAGGTGATCCCGGCGGCGGACTGCCTGCGGTAGCCGCGCCGACGTTTGCCACCGCACCACCCGGGTAGCCGCTCGCCATGGCGATGGATCGCATTGCCGCGCCGTGGGGTTCCCGCACGCCCTACGGCCGTGGCCAGAATTGGCCCACCCGCGTCGACTCCTACCTCGCCGACGGCGTGGATTCCGGCTCCGTCCACTGGGTGCAGTCCGCGTCGGTGCTGCACTCCAACGGCGACGGCATCGACATCGGCGTCACCGGCGGGCGCATCGTCGGCGTCCGGGGGCGCGCCCACGACCGCGTCAACCACGGCCGGGTGGACCCGAAGGATCTGTTCGGCTGGCAGGCCAACCACTCGCCGGATCGGCTGACCGTCCCGCTGATCCGGATGGACGGTGAACTCGTCGAAACCGACTGGGACACCGCGATGGACCGGATCGTGCAGCGCAGCCGGCAGCTTCTCGATACCCTGGGGCCGAGTTCGATCGGCTTCTACGCCTCCGGTCAGCTGTTCCTCGAGGAGTACTACACCCAGGGGGTCATCGCCCACGGCGCCATCGGGACCAATCACGTCGACGGCAACACCCGGCTGTGCACGGCGACCGCGGCCGAAGCCCTCAAGGAGTCGTTCGGCTGTGACGGCCAGCCCGGCTCCTACACCGACGTCGACCACGCCGATGTGATCGCGCTGTACGGCCACAACGTCGCCGAGACACAGACCGTGCTGTGGATGCGGATGCTCGACCGCCTCGAAGGCGCCGATCCGCCGAAGCTGGTGTGCATCGATCCGAGGATGACCCCGGTCGCCCGCCGCGCCACCGTCCACCTCGCGCCGCTGCCCGGCACGAACGTCGCGCTGATGAACGGTCTGCTGCACGAGATCGTCCGCAACGACTGGGTGGACCACGACTACATCGAGGCGCACACCGTGGGCTTCGCCGAGTTGCGCAAACGGGTGGCGGAGTTCCCGCCGGAGCGCGTCGCCGAGATCTGCCGGGTGCCCGCCGCGGACCTGCGGGAGGCGGCGCGGCTGATCGGCACCGCGACCGCGCTGCTGTCCACGGTGCTGCAGGGCTTCTACCAGTCCCACCAGGCCACGGCGGCCGCGGTGCAGGTCAACAACGTCCACCTGGTGCGCGGCATGCTGGGCCGGCCGGGCTGCGGGGTGCTGCAGATGAACGGCCAGCCGACCGCGGAGAACACCCGCGAGTGCGGCGCCGACGGCGACCTGGCCGCATTCCGCAACTGGTCCAACGACTCTCACATCGAAGACCTCGCGCGCGTCTGGAACATCGAGATGAACCAGATCCCGCACTACGCCCCGCCCACCCATGCCATGCAGATGTTCCGCTACGCCGAGCAGGGCACGCTGCGGTTGCTGTGGATCAGCGCGACCAACCCCGCGGTGTCCCTGCCCGAACTGGCCCGCATCCGCCGCATCCTCGCCGACGAACGACTGTTCGTGGTGGTGCAGGACATGTTCTGCACCGAGACCGCCGAACTGGCCGACGTGGTGTTGCCCGCCGCGGGATGGGGTGAGAAGACCGGCACCTTCACCAACGCCGACCGCACCGTGCACCTGTCCGAACGGGCGATCGATCCCCCGGGACAGGCCAGGGCCGACCTCGACATCTTCCTCGACTACGCCCGCCGCATGGACTTCCGCGACAAGGACGGCAACCCGCTGCCGGCCTGGACCGACCCCGAATCGGCGTTCGAGGCGTGGAAGAAGTGCAGCGCCGGGCGGCCGTGCGACTACACCGGCCTGAGCTATGAGCTGTTGCGGGGCAGGGGTAGCGGCGGCATCCAATGGCCGTGCAACGCAGACAATCCCGACGGCACCGAACGGCTCTACGCCGACGGGAGGTTCTGGGCCCACCCCGACTACTGCGAGGCCTACGGCAAGGATCTGATCACCGGCGCACCGCTGGAACCCACCGAGTACCGGGCGATGAACCCCGACGGCAGAGGCATCATCAAGGCCGCCGAGTACGTCGAGCCGCACGAACCGCCCGGGCCCGACCATCCGTACGCGCTCATCACCGGCCGCACGCTCTACCAGTTCCACACCCGCACCAAGACCGCACGGGCACCGCAGCTGCGCCGCGCCGCGCCCGAACCGTGGGTGGAGCTCTCGGCGGCCGACGCGCGCCGGGAGGGCATCGCCGAAGGCGACGTCGTCGAGGTCACCACGCCGCGTGGCTGCGTCATCGCCCCGTGCCGGATCAGCGGCATCCGCGACGGCGTGCTGTTCGTGCCCTTTCACTACGGCTACTGGGACTCCGATCTCCCCGACGGGCACCATCGCGCGGCCAACGAACTCACGCTCACCGATTGGGATCCGGTGTCCAAGCAGCCGATCTTCAAGACTGCCGCCGCCCGGGTGCGCCGGCTGCACGCCGGCACGTCGCCCGCACCGGCACCCACCACCACCGGGTCGGCACCGGTCGGCGACCGGGTCGCGCCCACCGCCGGCGGAGCGGGCGCCGAAGCCGACGAGGAGCTGCCGTGAAACTCGCCATGGCCCTGCGCGAACTGCACCGCTCGGAACTGCGGCTGGCGCGCAGCCTCGATGCGATCGCCGCGCGTCACCACACCGACCACGGCATCCATCACGTGGCGGTCGACCTCGCCGGCTGGTCACGCGAACACGTCGCGCTGATCGCCGAGACCGGCCCCCGGTACGGGACCCGGATGCGGGAACATCCGCGCACGGCCGCACTCGCCGAGTCAGCACAGGAGTGGCTGGCCGACCGGATGGGCCGCCGCCCGGAGCCCGCGCTGCTGCTGCTCGCCGACCTGCGCCGGCTGCACCGCGAGGCCGCCGGCGTGTCACTGGACTGGGAACTGCTCGCCCAGGGCGCCCAGGCCGCCAAGGACCAACGGCTGCTCGAACTCACCCAGCGGTGCCATCCCCAGTCGCTGCGCCAGATGCGCTGGGCCAATGCCATGCTCAAGGAACTCTCGCCGCAGGCCCTGGCGAATTGACGGCGGTCGGCTGACGCGCCGGCTCGACAACGCGTGACCGCCGGTCGACTCTTCGCGCGGACGTAGTCTGGACAGGGTGGAATCCCCTGAACTGGTCGGTCTGCTGGCGGGCCGCCGCGTCGCCGTGCTCACCGGCGCAGGCATGTCGACCGACTCCGGCATCCCCGACTACCGGGGGCCCGATTCGCCGCCGAGCAATCCCATGACCATCCGGCAGTTCACCTCCGACCCGGCCTACCGCCGCCGGTATTGGGCGCGCAACCACGTCGGCTGGCGGCACATGGCCGCCACCCTGCCCAACGCGGGCCATCGCGCACTGGCCGCGCTGGAGCGCACCGGTGTGGTCAGCGGGTTGATCACCCAGAACGTGGACCTGCTGCACACCAAGGCCGGCAGCCGGCACGTGATCGATCTGCACGGCACCTACGCTCAGGTGCTCTGCCTCGATTGCGGGCACACCATGTCGCGCGCCAGGCTCGCCGACCTGCTGGAGGCCGCCAATCCCGGCTTCCTGGAGCGCGCGGAGGCCGTCGGCGGCATCGCGGTGGCCCCCGACGCCGACGCGATGATCGACGACACCGACCGCTTTCGCATCGTCGACTGCCCGGTGTGTGGCGGCATGCTCAAACCCGACATCGTCTACTTCGGCGAGAGCGTGCCCAAAGAGCGGGTCGAGCGGGCGTACGCGCTGGTCGACGACGCCGACGTGCTGCTCGTCGCCGGATCCTCGTTGACCGTGTTCTCCGGCTACCGATTCGTCCGCCACGCCGTGGCCCACCAGATGCCGGTCGCGATCATCAACCGCGGACCCACCCGCGGCGACGATCTGGCGACCGTGAAACTCGACAACGGCTGCTCACCCATGCTGGCGCTGTTGGCCGACGAGCTGCCCGCGCTGGCGAGTTCGGTTTAGATGGCGTGGTGCTCACACTCCTCGATCAGTTCAGACCCGCCCCCGGGCCGGTGACCGGACGATGGGCGGTCGGTGTCGGTGACACGCTGGCCCGGCTGGCCCCGGTCCCCGAACCGCTGCGCGACCTGGTGCGCTTGCTCAACACGTTCGGCGGCCTGGCGATCAGCGCCGAGGACATCGAGATCGACGGTGACGCCGCCGACTGGTCCGACGTCACCGCCGTCGAAACCCACCGGCTCCTCGGCTATCTGCTGTCGGGTGCGCTGGACAAGCAGGTCGGCCGGCTGCCGCTGCCGTGGTTCCCGTTCCGCGGCGCCGTGGTCGGCCTGGCGGCGCAGGCCGCGCTGACCGTGGTCGTCGCCACCGCGGGCACCGTGGTGCCCGGCGCCTTCGAGGTGCGCATCCCCGCCGAGGTCACCTACCGCGGCGTGCTGCGGGAGCGCACCCTGTCCCCCGGCGTGCTGGCGGCGCTGCTGCTCGCCGACCGGGCCGTGCGCGACGCGCTGACGGCGACGGCCGAGGCGAACGGAGTCCCGGTCCGCCCCGCCGACGACGATGCGGTCGACGCGGCCCGCCGCCGCGCGCAGCGCATCACCGAACTGGTCAGCTGGGTACGCGAACGCGCCGCCTGACGCCGTGACTCAGACGGCCACCAGGTCGTCGGCGTGCACCGCCGGACGGCGCATCTCGGCGGGCAGCTCGGAGGTGGAGCGGCCGATCATCGTGGCCAGCTCGGCGGCGTCGTAGGCCACCACCCCGCGCGCCACCATGCTGGCGTCCTGAGCGCGCAACTCGACCACGTCACCGCCGTAGAACCGCCCCGACAGCCCGGTGATACCCGCGGGCAACAGTGAGCGACGATGCCCGACAACGGCTTTCACCGCCCCGTCATCCAACGTCAGGGCGCCGGTCGATTCCGCGGCGTAGCGCACCCAGAACCGCCGCGCGGACATGCGTTCGGCGCGCGGCGCGAACACCGTGCCCACCGAGGCGTCGGCCAGCGCGGTCGCCGCATCGGCGGCCGCCGCCAACAGCACCGGCACCCCGGCGTCGGCCGCCAGCAGCGCTGAGGACAGCTTGGACGCCATCCCGCCGGTGCCGAGATGGCTGCCGCGCCCGGCGATCACACCGTCCAGGTCGGCCGGGCCGGACACCTCGGGGATGAACCGCGCCGGATCGTCCTCGGTCGCCTTGCGGGGATCGCCGTCGTAGAGCCCGTCGATGTCGGACAGCAGGATCAGCGCGTCGGCGCCGACGAGGTGGGCCACCAGCGCCGAGAGCCGGTCGTTGTCGCCGAACCGGATCTCGTTGGTGGCCACGGTGTCGTTCTCGTTGACGATCGCGACCGCGTGCAGCGCCCGCAACCGGTCCAGGGTGCGCTGAGCGTTGGTGTGCTGCACCCGCATCGAGATGTCGTGCGCGGTCAGCAGTACCTGCCCGACCGTGCGCTCGTAGCGGGCGAACGCCGCGCTCCACGAGTTGATCAGCGCCACCTGACCCACGCTGGCCGCGGCCTGTTTGGTCGCCAGGTCGGTCGGCCGCTTCGACAGCCGCAGCGGTTCGATCCCCGCCGCGATCGCGCCGGAGGACACGATCACCACATCCGACCCGGCGCGCATCCGCTTCTCGATGGCCTCGACCAGCGTGGCCAACCGGTTGGCGTCGAACACGCCCGCCGGAGTGGTCAACGCGGTGGTGCCGATCTTGACCACGACGCTGCGCGCGGTGCGCACGGCCTCGCGGTGCCGGCTGCTCACGCGTCGCCTTCTTCCTCGCCGCCCGGCTGGCGCCGTTCCCGGCGGGCGACCTTGCGTTCGGCGGCCGAGACCCGGTCGGTCTGCTCGAGGCGCACATCGGTACCGCGTCCCGACATCTGCATGTCCACCCCGGCGGGTGTCTGCGGCTCCCAGTCGAAGGTCATGTCGCCGATGGTCACCGCGCAACCCGGGCGCGCGCCCAGGCGCAGCAGTTCATCCTCCACGCCGAGGCGGGCCAACCGGTCACCGAGGTAGCCAACGGCCTCGTCGTTGTCGAAATCGGTCTGGGCGATCCACCGCTCGGGCCGGGTGCCGCGCACCACGAACCCGCCCTGCCCGTCGGGCGCGACGGTGAAGCCGGTCTCGTCGACCGGGATGGGCCGGATGACGGGGCGGCGCGGCACGATCGCCGGCTGGGCCTCCCGGTAGGTACGCACCATCTCCCACAGCGCGAACGTCAACGGTCGCAGACCATCCCGCGAGACGGTGGAGATTTCGTAGACCGGCCAGCCGAACCGCTGCGCCACCTCCTCGCGGACGAAGTCGGCCAGCTCGCGCGCGTCGGGGACGTCGATCTTGTTGAGCACCACCGCCCGTGGGCGGTCGGCGAGATCGCCGAGCGTGGTGTCACCCTGCAGGGTGGGGCGGTACGCCGCGAGTTCGGCTTCCAGCGCCTCGATGTCGGAGACGGGGTCACGGCCGGGTTCCATGGTGGCGCAGTCGACGACGTGCACCAGCACCGCGCAGCGTTCGATGTGGCGCAGGAACTCCAGGCCGAGTCCGCGGCCCTGCGACGCGCCGGGGATCAGGCCGGGGACGTCGGCGACGGTGAAGGTGTGGTCCCCGGCGGACACCACGCCGAGGTTGGGCACCAGGGTGGTGAACGGATAGTCGGCGATCTTCGGTTTGGCCGCCGAGATCGTCGACACCAGGGAGGATTTGCCGGCAGACGGGAAGCCGATCAGGCCGACGTCGGCGACGGTCTTGAGCTCGAGGGTGAGGTCGCGGGCCTCGCCCTTCTCGCCGAGGAGCGCGAAACCCGGGGCCTTGCGGGCCCGCGACGCCAGCGCGGCGTTACCCAGTCCGCCGCGCCCGCCCGCGGCCGCTTCGAAGCGGGTGCCCGCGCCGACCAGATCGGCCAGCACGCGGCCCTGTTCGTCGAGGACGACGGTGCCGTCGGGAACCTTCACCTCGAGGTCGGCGCCGGCCGCACCGTCGCGATTGCTGCCCGCGCCCTGCTTCCCCGACGGGGCGACGACGTGGGGGTGGAAATGGAAGTCGAGCAGCGTGTGCACCTGCGGATCGACGACCAGCACGATGCTGCCGCCGCGGCCGCCGTTGCCGCCGTCGGGACCGCCGAGCGGTTTGAATTTCTCGCGGTGCACCGAGGCACACCCATTTCCGCCATTACCCGCGCGCGCGTGGATCACCACACGGTCGACGAAGCGAGGCATCGGACTCCCTTTGGCTCAAACGACTGTGAAGCTGCTGCGATCCTCCCTGGGGGAAACTCGCAACAGCTTCACATTCGCGACGGAAGTCCCCGGGGTGTCAGTTCTCCGGCTGCGGGACCGGGACGATGTTGACCATCTTGCGGCCACGGCGGCTGCCGAACTCGACCGCACCGGCGGCGGTCGCGAACAGCGTGTCGTCGCCACCACGGCCGACGTTCACACCGGGATGGAAATGGGTGCCGCGCTGGCGGACGATGATCTCGCCGGCCTTGACGACCTGACCGCCGAACCGCTTGACGCCGAGCCGCTGGGCGGCGGAGTCACGACCGTTGCGCGAGCTGGACGCGCCCTTCTTGTGTGCCATTTATCGACTCCCGCTCGATGCTTGATTCTTCGCCTGACGGCTCATCATTTGATGCCGGTGACCTTCAGGACCGTCAGCTGCTGACGGTGACCCTGACGCTTGTGGTAGCCGGTCTTGTTCTTGAACTTGTGGATCCGGATCTTCGGGCCCTTGGTGTGCTCGAGCACCTCACCGGTGACCGCGACCTTGGCGAGGTCCTCGGCCTTGGTCGTGACGTCGGCGCCGTCGACGACCAGCGTGACGGGCAGCGAGACGGACGCGCCGGCATCGGCGTCGAGCTTCTCGACCTTCACGACGTCACCGACCGCGACCTTGTACTGCTTGCCGCCGGTCTTGACGATTGCGTAGCTCGCCATCGTTGGTCTACCTCTTCATATCGCGGGCGCGCGCTACCCGAGGGTGCGTGCGCGGGTCTTGGGGTGCGGGGCTCGGACTCATCGCCCACCTGGTCCCGCTGCCGCCGACATACGCCTGGCGACAACCGCTCTAGGGTACGTGAGCAGCGGGTAGAGGGTCAAACCGCGTCAGTCCATGCTCGGCGGGCCGGCGGGGCGGGCCGCGGCCCGGCGCCGCGGGCGGCGTGCCGGGGCCACGATCGCCTCGGCCATGACGTCCTCGTCCTCGTCATCGCTGTCGTCCTCGCCGTCGGCCTCAGCGTCTCCGGTGGCGTCAGCGTCGGCGTCCTCGTCGTCGAGCACCTCGATGTCGTCGTCGTTGTCCTCGTCGTCATCGTTGTCGAGGTCGATCTCGTCCTCGTCGGTGTCGTCGGTGTCCTCGTCGGTGTCCTCGTCGGCGTCCTCGTCGGCATCCTCATAGTCGTCGGAGTCGTCATTCTCCAACTCCTCGCCGACCACCTCGTGCACCTTCTCGGCGGTGACGTCCTCGCGGTCCTCGTCGGGCGCGGATTCGTCGTCGGCCGACTCCTCGTCACCGTGACCGTTGGCCGCGGCCATCGCCTTGAACATCGGGTGCTCACCGGCGGGGTGCGCGGGCACCTTGATCACGGGTGCTGCGGGCGCCTCGTCGGTCTTGGCGCCGCCCTTCTTCCCGCGCTTGCTGCGCCGGCCGCCGCCTCCGCCGGTTCCACCGCCGGAGTCGGATTTGCGCCCGTTGGACGACGACGCGTTGTCCACCGGATCGCCGTGCAGCATGATGCCGCGTCCCGCGCAGTGCGGGCACGGCGTCGAGAACGCCTCGATCAGACCGGTGCCCAGCCGCTTACGGGTCAACTGCACCAGCCCGAGCGAGGTCACCTCCGACACCTGGTGGCGGGTGCGGTCGCGGGCCAGCGCCTCGGTCAGCCGGCGCAACACGAGGTCGCGGTTCGACTCGAGCACCATGTCGATGAAGTCGATGACCACGATGCCGCCGATGTCGCGCAACCGGAGCTGGCGCACGATCTCCTCGGCCGCCTCGAGATTGTTGCGGGTCACCGTCTGCTCGAGGTTGCCGCCCGATCCGGTGAACTTGCCGGTGTTGACGTCGATCACCGTCATGGCCTCGGTGCGGTCGATGACCAGCGTGCCGCCCGACGGCAACCACACCTTGCGGTCCATCGCCTTGGCGATCTGCTCGTCGATGCGGTGCACCGCGAACACGTCCGGCCCGTTGTTGCCGGACGGCTCGTACTTGTTGAGCCGCGGCATCAGGTCCGGCGCCACCGACTCCACGTAGGAGTTGATGGTGTTCCAGGCGTCGTCACCGGAGACGATCAACCGGGAGAAGTCCTCGTTGAACAGGTCGCGGATCACCTTGACCAGGACGTCGGGCTCCTCGTAGAGCGCGACGGCGGCGCCGGCCTTCTTCCCGGTGATCTCGGCGGCCTTGCTCTCGATCTCCGACCAGCGCTTCTGCAGCCGGTCGACGTCGGAGCGGATGTCCTCTTCCTTCACGCCCTCCGACGCGGTGCGGATGATGACGCCCGCGTCGGCGGGCACCACCTCGCGCAGGATCTCCTTGAGCCGCTGGCGTTCGGTGTCGGGCAGCTTGCGGCTGATCCCGGTGGACGACGCACCGGGCACGTACACGAGGTAGCGGCCGGCCAGCGAGACCTGCGTGGTCAGCCGGGCGCCCTTGTGCCCGACCGGGTCCTTGCTGACCTGCACGACGACGTAGTCGCCCGGTTTGAGGGCCTGCTCGATCTTGCGGTTCTGCCCGCCCAGGCCTGCGGCCTCCCAGTTGACCTCACCGGCGTAGAGCACGCCGTTGCGGCCGCGGCCGATGTCGACGAACGCCGCCTCCATCGAGGGCAGCACGTTCTGCACGATGCCGAGGTAGATGTTGCCGACCAGCGACGCCGAGGCGGCCGAGGTGACGAAGTGTTCGACCACGACCCCGTCCTCGAGCACCGCGATCTGCGTGTACCGGGCGCCTTCGTGCGGCGGTTCGCTGCGGACCTTGTCGCGCACCACCATGACCCGTTCGACCGCTTCGCGGCGGGCCAGGAATTCGGCCTCGGACAGGATCGGTGGGCGGCGCCGTCCGGCGTCGCGGCCGTCGCGGCGGCGCTGGCGTTTGGCTTCCAGCCGCGTGGAGCCGCTGATGCCCTGGATCTCGCCGTCGTCGCTGTCGCCGGACTTGCCCCGCTCGCGGGGAGCGCGCTCGTGGACGACGGTGTTGGGCGGGTCGTCGGGTGCGGCGCCGGAGTCGGAGTCGTCGCCCGAACCGGACTTGCGCCGCCGCCGGCGGCGCCGCCGGCGTGAGGTGCCGTCACCGCCCGCGGTGTCCTCGTCGGTGCTGTCGTCGTCCTGATCGTCGCCGGTGTCGTCGTCGGAATCACCGCTGTCGGCCCGGTCGGGTGCGGCGTCGTCGTTCTCGGCGTCACCGTTGTCGTCGCTCTGCTCGCCGCGGCCGCGGCC
>NZ_SPQO01000073.1 GCF_004570325.1 Mycobacterium sp. PS03-16
CGCCCGGCGCACCGCTGCCTCCGCCGCCGCCGGGGGCGCCGCTGCCTCCCCCGCCGCCCGCACCTGCGCCGTTGGTGGCGTAGTCCGAAGCTGCGTGTGCCACGCTGCTGAGGTGCAGCCGCCGCAGCTCGATCCGGATGTGCCGTTCCTCGCCGATGTGGTGCCGTCGGTGCTGGCCGCCATGGACGTGGCCGGCTTCGACCGGCACATCGAGCTGCCCGGCGACCTCCGCGCCGCCTGCGTGCTGCTCATCGACGGTCTCGGTGACCACCTGCTCGCCGCGCATCCCCGTGACGCGCCGGTGCTCAGCGGGCTGCACAGGCGGTCGCTGCAGGTCGGGTTCCCGTCCACCACGGTCGCGAGCCTCGCCGCCGTCGGCACCGGCTGCCGGGCCGGCGCGCACGGCATGGTCGGCTACACGTTCCGTCATCCCGACGCCGGAGTGGTCAACCCGCTGCGCTGGCGTCCGCAACCGTGGGGTGCGGACCTGCGTGACGATCTCCCGCCCGAGCAGGTGCAGCCGCTGCCGACCACCTTCGAGCGGGCCACCGCGGCCGGCTTGGCGGTCAGCATCGTGTCCAAGGCCGAGTTCACCGGGTCGGGGCTGACCCGCGCGGTGTTGCGCGGCGGCCGCTACGTCGGTGTGCACGGTCTGGGTGACCTCGCCGCGTCGATCGGCACCGTGCTCACCGAGGGTGGGTTCTGCTACGGCTACCACGGCGATCTGGATCTGATCGGCCATCTGCACGGGCCCGGTTCGGTGTCGTGGCGGATGCAGCTGCGCCAGGTCGACCGGCTCGTCGAGTCGATCGTCGAAAGCCTTCCGCCCGGGGCGTTGCTCGCCGTGGTCGCCGACCACGGCATGGTCCAGGTAACCGACGACCGCACCGTCGACCTGGACCGGAGCCCGGCACTGCTCGACGGTGTGGTCGCCGTCGCCGGTGAGGCGCGCGCCCGCTATGTCTACGTCGCCGACGGCGCCGCCGACGCGGTGCTGGCGACGTGGCGGGACACGCTGGGCGACAAGGCGTGGGTGCTCACCCGCGACGAAGCGATCGCCGCGGGCTGGTTCGGGGACCGCATCGCCGACGAGATGCGGCCCCGGATCGGTGACATCGTCGCGGCGGCCCGCGACACGGCGGCGATGGTGCGGCGCAGTACCGAACCGGTGGAGTCGGGCCTGCGCGGCCAGCACGGCTCCCTGACCCCGGCCGAACAGCTCGTGCCGCTGCTGGTCGCCCACGCCTGACGGCACCGGGTGTGACCACCGCGCCCGACGGGTACGACCGCGTGGGTGCAGACCTTCCTGCCGTGTGAGGACTTCGACGCGAGCGCTGCGGTGCTCGACGCCCGTCGGCTGGGCAAGCAGCGCGTCGAGGTGATCCAGGTGCTGCGGGCGCTGACGGTGCCGGGCTACGGGTGGCGCCACCACCCCGCCGCGGCGATGTGGGCGGGCTACGAGGAAGCGCTGGTGCGCTACGGGCTGCAGATCTGTGGGCAGTGGTGCCTGACCGGTCGCGCCGACACCTGCGCCACCACGCTGGTGACCGACCTCGCGTCGACCGTCGGCATCACCGCCGTCCGCGATCAGGCCGGGCTCGCCGCGGCCGGGGAACTGCCGCCGTGGCTGGGCGACCCGGCCCTGCATCGCAGCCACCAGTCCGCACTGGTGAAGAAGGATCCGCAACACTATCGGCCGCTGTTCCCGGACGTGCCCGACGACCTGCCCTACGTGTGGCCGGACTCGGACCGGTCACGCCGGGTGCCGCTCTAGCTGTACTCGGCAGTCAGGTTGGTGACAGTCGGCTGGTCGGGGGTTGTCCTCCGAGGGCTGAATGGCGGCGTTGATTGTTGTAGTAGTCGAGCCAGGGGGCAAGGGCTGCGCAGCGGGCGTCGTTGGTG
>NZ_SPQO01000012.1 GCF_004570325.1 Mycobacterium sp. PS03-16
TGCCGAAGGCGCCGGCCACCGCGGTGACGACGGCGGCCACCGTCTCGACCACCCGCCGGGCGAGGTGGCACATGCACGTGGTCACCTGGGTCTGGAGGTCCCGCAACGCGCCTCGCGGTGAGAGCCCAGTTCAGGTTCGGGGACGACGGCGACGTCGCGCACATCGTCGGGCGCCGGTGCCTGGAGCAGCGCCGGCGCCTCGAACAGCTCCGGCGCGGAGGGCAGTTCGGGTGCGGACCCGGTCGCAGGGATCTCGAGCTCTGCGGCCGATCGGCTCGCGTCCGGTGCCGGATCCACACTCCGCTGCACGTTCGGCGGTGCCGCAGACATGCGCTGCGGCAGCGCGAGCGCAGGCCGCCACGTGCGGGGTGCCGGCACGGCGGTGGGAGCGGCGGGCGCGGCCGGGACGGCGTCGGCACCGAGCACCGGCAGGCTCGCGACATCCGCGGTCGCCAGGGTTTCCGGGGCAGCGACCAGTCCCGGCCGCTGTGCGGTCGTCAACGACGCGGTGAACTCGTCGAAGCCGGCGGTCTGCGCGAGGTCGCCGACCGTGCGTTGGACGGGCGCCAGGGACCGCCATGCGGCGGCGGTCGGCGAGCCGGTCGGCGGGGCGGTCGGCGCCGGAGAGCGTCGCCACGGCCACCACCGGCTCAAACCGGCCATCGCTCATCTTCCGTTCTTGTCGCGGGCGCACAGGTCGCGCACCAGCCGCACATAGCGGCGGCGGTCGGCGTGTTCGAGATCGAGCAGCTGATCGAGCGGCCAGTGCAGGTGATAGGCGATGTACGAGACCTCCTCGTGCAGAATCTCGGTCCCGTACGTCAGGATTCCCCCAGGCGGCTCCCGGCGAAGTCGACGGTGAACTCGCTGCCGCAGCCCGGGCAGCACACCCGCGCATGCGTGTGCCCGTCCTGGTTTATCCGCCGGTAAAGGTCCTGCAGGAAAGCCAAATCGGAGGCGAACAGGTTCTCGATCACCCCGGCATGGACGTCCTCGATCCCGCCGATCCGGGTGACCACCCGACCGATCAGCACGACGCTGAGGTAGCGCGGATCCTCCCGGACCCGGTCATCGCGCTGGGACACCAGTTCGTCTCGTGCGGTGGCCAGGCGCATGACGCCGTCGCGGTGGATCTCGCCCTCGGCGTCGACGTATCCGCGCGGTAGCAGGAACGGGAACTCGGTGCGCAGTTCACGCACCCCGCGGTCGGACGCGACCTCGTCGAGGCCGTGCGGTGCGGCCAGCGCCGGACCTCTACGCACCCTCGGGCTCGCACTTCTCGTAGGTCAGCACGAGCTTCTCGGTGAGCACACTGGTGTCGCCGGCCTTCAAGGAACTGATCTCCAGGCTCTTCGGCCAGGCCGCGGTGATCTTGTACCGCTTGACCGCGTTGCCCTCGTAGTCGTAGACCACGATGGCGCCGCCCTTGCGGGCGTTGCCCATCTTGCCGAGCTGGGAGTCCTTGACCCATTTGTCGAAGCTCTGGTCACCGGTGAGCGGCCGGGTCAGCGTGCATTCGCCCGCCTTCCACCGCCCGGGCAGCTTCTTGACCAGATACTTGCCGTCCGCGGCGGTGTTCGATTTGTACTCGATGACGTCCTGCTCCATCTTCAGGCCGGTCACCTCGGTGATCGCCTTGATCTGGATCCCGTCGAACTCGAGGCCGAACGAGTGGCCAACGGAGCTGTCGTTCTCCGGTAAAGCCATGATTGCTACCTACTTTCGTGAGGATGCGACTGCGGTGTCACTCGGCGACAAGGCTGGTCCCACCGGAATACTGGGAGAGCCGGAACACGACGAACTCGGCCGGCTTCACCGGCGCCACCCCGATGAGGCAGACCACTTCGCCGGCGTCGATGCCCTCGGCGGGATTGGTCTCGGCGTCGCACTTGACGAAGAACGCCTCGTCCGGGGTCTGCCCGAACAACGCGCCCTTGCGCCACTCGTTGACCAGGAAGGCGCTGATGGTGCGCCGCAGCTTCGCCCACAGGGCGTCGTCGTTCGGTTCGAAGACCACCCAGTCGGTGTTCTCGAGGATCGACTCCTCGAGGTAATTGAACAGCCGTCGGATGTTGAGGTAGCGCCATGCGGGATCGCTGGACAGGGTGCGGGCGCCCCACACCCGGATACCGCGGCCCGGGAAGGTGCGGATGCAGTTGATGCCCTTGGGGTTGAGCAGGTCGTGCTCTTTACGGGTGATGTTGAACTCGAGCTTCACCGCGCCGCGCACGATTTCGTTGGCGGGTGCTTTGTGCACGCCGCGGGTGTCGTCGTTGCGGCTCCATATACCGGCGACGAAGCCCGACGGCGGCAGGTATCCGCCGTTGCCGGTGCCGATCCACGGCCAGTACAGGGCAGCGTATTTCGAGTCGTAGTTGGCCTTGCCGACGAGCCACTCCTTGACCTGCTGGGCGTTCAGCCCCGGCGGTGGGTCGAGGATGGCCATACGGTCACCCATCAGCTCGCAGTGGCTGATCATCGCCAACTGCACGGCCTGCACCGTCTCCAGGTCGATGGCCTCGCGTTGGTAGGCCGTCATCAGATCGGGCATGCACAGCATCGTGATCTCGTCGACGGCCTGCAGCCCGTTGACGCCGCTGCGCTCGGTGACGTCGCCGATGTAGTCCTCGCCCGAGAGTCCTTCGGGTGGCGCCGCGACCACCGGCGCCGGCGCAGCGAGGTTGACCTCCATACCGGCATGCAGGTCGTCGAGCGCCTGCCCGCTGATCGTTTCGAGCTTGATCAGCTGTGAGGCCGCGTTGACCGCCGACACCACGAAGGTCTTTCCGCGGGTGGTGGTGAGGTTGTCGTGGTGTTCGATCGGTTCGTCGTTGCGCAGCACCACCATCTGCAGGCCGCTGGACTGGTCATCACCGTCCTTGTGGGATTCGGTGAGCTGGACCCGGATGCTGTTCGACGGGGCGCTCGTGTCGCGGGCCAGCACCCGCAGACCGGCGCCCAGCACGCCCTGGGGCGCGGATTCCAGTGCCGGCGAGTTGGTCTCGGCTCCGTTCTGCCCGTCGCTGTCGCCGATCCGGACGATGTAGGCGTTGCCCCCGCCGTTCTGGAAGTAGGCGAACACCGACTGGGCGAGGCAGGCGTCCTCCATGAAACCGCCGAACACGTTGGTGAACTGCGTCCAGTTGGTGACTAGCGTCGGGGTGTTCACCGGGCCTCTCGCCGCGAAGCCGACGAAGGCCGCGACCGCGGTGCCGACACCTTCGATGGGTCGTGAGCCGGAGTCGATCTCCTCGACGTAGACACCCGGCGACAGATATGTCGGCATCGCGCCTCCTCAACGATTGGTGGGCTCCGCACGATCGTCACCGCGGCGGGGACACCGGGGGAGAGGCTGGGGGACGGTCACACGGGCACCCGCGCGTGCCCGATCAGACCGGACCGGCGCCTGCCCGATCGGGCAACCGGAACTGCCCGAACGGCCACGCGTCCGCGTCTTCCGCGACACGACCGCCGGGTGGATCGTGGCTTCATCACGGCACGGGGAAGTGAGGCGGAGATGCATGCCCACGACATCGACGGAACCGCGGAAGCGTCGCTGCGGCCGAAATCCGCTCGGCTGGAGGAGCAGGAGTCGTCGACGGCCCTTCGCGCCGCCCTGTCGGGCCGATTGGCCGCGGCCGGGCCGCGCGGTCTGGCCGGACTGCAGCGCGCGGTCGGTAACGGCAGCACCGCGGCGCTGATGGAGGAGGAGCGGTCACCGGTCCACGACGTCGTCAACTCCGGTGGGGGCAGCCCCCTGCAGGCCGACGTCCGCGCCGACATGGAGGGCCGTTTCGGCCACGATTTCGGTGAAGTGCGCATCCACACCGACGGGGCGGCGCACGACTCCGCCAAGTCGGTCAACGCGCAGGCCTACACGGTCGGGTCGAACATCGTGTTCCAGCGCGACAAGTACGACCCCGCCTCCCATTCCGGCAAGCACATGCTGGCGCACGAACTGACCCACGTCGTGCAGCAGCGCAGCGGCCCGGTCGACGGCACCGAGACCGGCGGAGGCGTCAAGGTCAGCGATCCCTCCGACCGGTTCGAACGCGACGCCGTCGCCAACGCCGACCGCATCATGTCTGCGCCCGGCGGCGCCTCCCACGACGTGCAGCGCTGTGCCGACGGCGGCACCGCACCGACGGTTCAGCGCGAGGACGAGGAGGAGGAAGACACCGCCCAGACCTTCGTGCAGCGGGCCGACGAGGGCCAGGAGGAAGAGCGGGAGGAGCCGGCGTAACCGATGGCCGGAACGGCGGGTGCGACCAAAGACACGCTCAGCCAGGCGCTGAGCGCTGCTCAGCGCAAGACCCACCCGCGGCCGGCCGCCGGGGGCCTCATGGTGCAACTGCAGCGCAGCGCCGGCAACGCCGCCGTCAATGCGTTGCTCGCTGCGAAGTTCCGCGGCCCCGACAGCGACGCCCGGGCCGCGCTGGACGCGGCGCTGGTGGAGACGCGCCGCGACGAGCCCACGCTCAACGTCGTCGAGAAGGGGCTCAAAGCGGCCAAGGGACTCGGTATCCCCGTCGAACTGGAGGGGCCGAAGCCACCTGCGTCGGCGCTGGCGGCGACCGTCACCGGCTTCGGACCGGCCGCGGTGGCCACCAAGAAGCCCGTCCCGCCGCCGAAGCGCGTGCCGGCGGTCAATCCGCTCGGCAAGGCGGCCGCCAGGCGTCCGGCGCTGAAAGGCCGGGCGCCGGCGGGATCGGCACCCGGTCCGGTGCGCGGTGGCCCGGCCACCGCGGCCGGTCCGTCTGCATTGTCGGCCGACCAGCTCATGCAGCCGCCGGTGCGGCCGAAACCGGTGTCACCGCGCAGCGATCCGGCGTTCAGTCAGGTCACCGGCAGCGTCAAGGCCTTCGCCAAGGTGAAGAAGGCGCATCCGCCCGCCGCGGCCAAGGCCACGGAGGCGCAGGGGGCGGCGCAGGCCCCGAGCGATGACCTCGTCGGGCAGGCCAAGGCGGCCAAGGTCGACACCATGGACGCCCAGCCGGCCGGGACGTTCGACAAGAAGGCATTCATCGCCGCGGTGAAGGCGGCCATCGAGGCGAAGTCGCCGAAGACGCTGGAGGAGGCGGACAGTCAGGCCAAGGCCGGCGGCGGTAAGGCCGGGGAGGTGAAGGGAGAGGTCAAAGGTCTGGTGTCGCAGGGCAAGGACGGCCAGACCAAGGACGTTGCGACCGCGACCGCCGCCGCACCCGACACGTCGACGTCGGTGCCCAAGCCGGTGACCCCGATGCAGCCCGAGGCCCAGGGCCCGGCGGTGGCGATTCCCGCCGCCGGTGCCGCACCGAAACCGGCGCCCCCCGAACAGCTGAACCTGGCTGCGGGCAAGCAGCAGGCGAACGACGAGATGGCCGGCGCGGACGTCAGTGAGAAACAGCTCGCCGAATCCAACGAACCGGAGTTCGAGCAGGCACTCACCGACAAGAAGGCCGCCGCCGCGCACGCCGACACCGCGCCCGGCGAATACCGCAAACAGGAACAGGACGTCATTACCCAGAACCGCGCGGAAGCCGCCGCGGTGACCACGTCCGGGGTGGCCGGGATGCAGGGCAGCAAGGCGGCGGCCCTGGCCAAGCTGGTCGCCGACAAGGGCAAGACGAAGTCGAAGGACGAGGCCAAACGCGCCGAGGTGACCGCGAAGGTGCAGTCGATCTACGCCGGTACCGAGGCCGCGGTCAAGAAGATCCTCGACGGCATCGACCCCAAGGTGGACAAGGTCTTCGAGGAGGGCGAGGCCGACGCGCGCAAGACGTTCGAGACCTATGTCGCGGCGAAGATGTCGGCCTACAAGAAGGACCGGTACAGCGGATGGCTCGGCGGCTGGCGCTGGGCCAAGGACAAGTTGTTCGGCATGCCCGACAAGGTGAACACCTTCTACACCGCCGGCCGCGAGCTGTACCTCAAGAAGATGGACGCGGTCATCTCACGGGTCGCCGACATCGTGGGCGCCGACCTGTCGGCGGCCAAGGCGCGGATCGCCGCCGGTAAGGCCGAGATCGCCTCGTATGTCAAGAGTCTGCCGGCCAACCTGCAGAAGGTCGGCGACGCGGCGGCCAAGGAGATCGGCGAGAAGTTCAACCAGCTCGAGGAGGACGTCAACGCCAAGCAGGAGGCCGTGGTCGACACCCTCGCGACCAAGTACGTCGAGGCGCGCAAGGGGCTCGACGAACGCATCGAAGAACTGCAGGCCGAGAATCAGGGGCTCGTCGACAAGGCCATCGGCGCCATCAAGGCCGTGATCAACACCATCCGGCAGCTGGCCGCGATGCTGATGAACGTCCTGTCACGGGTCGCCGGGGTGGTCGGGGACATCATCAAGAAACCGGTCGCGTTCCTGTCCAACCTCATCGAGGGCGTCAAGGGCGGCATCTTGAAGTTCAAGGACAACATTCTTGCTCATCTGCGCAAGGGCCTGATGAGCTGGTTGTTCGGCGCGCTGGCCGAGGGCGGGGTGGAGCTGCCCGACACCTTCGACCTCAAGGGCATCGTCAAGCTGCTGGCGTCGCTGTTCGGGCTCACCTGGCGCAACATCCGCAGCCGCCTGGTCAAACAGATCGGCGAACCCGCGATGGCGGCGATCGAGAAGGGTGTCGAGATCTTCTCGCTGATCGCGACCGGAGGCGTGGCGGCGCTGTGGCAGATGCTCGTCGAGAAGCTCGGCGACCTCAAGGAGATGATCCTCGAGCAGGTCAAGGACTTCGTGATCACCAAGATCATCACGGCGGGCATCACGTGGCTGATCGGGCTGCTCAATCCGGCGGCCGCATTCATCAAGGCGTGCAAGCTGATCTACGACATCGTGATGTTCTTCGTCAACAACGCCGAGCGCATCCTCAAGTTCGTCAACACGGTGATCGACTCGGTGGCCGACATCGTGCGGGGCAACGTCAGCTCGGTCGTCAACAAGATCGAAGACGTGCTGGGGCAGATGGTCCCGATCCTGATCGGCTTCCTGGCCAGCGCGATCGGCCTCGGCGGCATCGGGCAGAAGATCCGCGAGATCATCGCCAAATTGCAGAAGCCGGTGAACAAGGCGATCGACTTCGTGATCAAGCACGGCCTCAAGCTCGCCGGGCCGATCATCCGCGGTCTCAAGGGCATCGGCAAGAAGGTCAAGGCGAAGGTCGCTGCCGGAAAGGCCTGGGTGAAGGGCAAGGTCGAGGCTGGCAAGAAGTGGGTGAAGGGGAAAGCCGAGGCGGCGAAGAAGTGGGTGAAGGGTAAGTGGGATGGCCTTCGTAAGCCCTTCACATTCGGCGAGGAGAAGCACACGCTGATCGCCACTCCGGGGAAGACCCCGGACCTGATCATCGCCTCTGAACCGCGGCGTGCCGTCACTGTCATGACAGACGAGGTCGGTCGTGCAAAGAAGGAGAACGATCCGACAAGGATCTCCGAAGCGAACGCCCTGCTCGCCGCGTGTGTGGAAATGGAGCAGAAGATCCGATCGGCGGTGGCCTCCGGCGAGGACAAGGTGATCGCCACCGCTCGCGCGAAGTTCGGGCTTGTTCTCGGTGCCTTGCGCGACTACGGCAAGAAGTATCGACGTCGAGGGCTCGTTCCGAAGGGCGAACTCGAGGAAGGCTCCGTGCGGCCGTACAACCTGCAGCCCAAAGGGGGCAAAGGGAAGTTTGAGCACGAGCACATAGTTCCCGGCGCTCTCTTCGCGGCCTGGATGGGTCTCGAACGAGCTTCCGCCGCGATCTCAGCGATGTACAAGAACATGATGACCGTTACCTGGAAGTACAAGGCCGCGCGAATCAAGACGGCCAATGATGCCGCGAAGTGGACGGCCATGAAAGCGAAACGTGACGACTACTTGCGGCAGCCAGAAGTAGCCGCCGAGTTGAAGAAGCGCGCGCGTTGGAAGCCGGGACAAGTGCTACCACATCCAGAACATGTCTTTGGTTCCCTCGACAGCTTGAAGCAAGACCGGGTGGCGGCGAGTGTCAGCGCCGCCCAGCAGGCGGGTTCAAAGGTCAATTCTGCCGAGATCGAAGCGGCGGCGTCGGCTCAGCTCCTGCATCTCAAGCACTTGTTCAGTGAACTGCGGACCGCGGACTGACGCCACACTGTGACGGCGCGCAAGAGGAGTGACCATGGCTGATCTGAAATGCGCGGTGTGCGGCACGCTCAACGGTCCAAAGGCCCGGTTCTGCAAGAGCTGTGACGAACCGTTGCCCAAGCTCGCGGACGTAACTCCAATCAGCGAGCCAGACAAGCCCGACGACGAGAATCGCGCGCAGCCACCGCAGATTGAACTCGCGACCACCGAAGTCACGCTGTCGCCCGACACGGCGGGCAGCGTCGACGTCCGGATCCGCAACAACTCGACGATCGTCGACGCCTACCGCGTCGACCCGGTCCAGCCGCCGCAGTGGCTCGAGGTGCAGCAGCCGGAGATCCGGCTGATGCCCAATGAGAACAAATCGGTGACCGTGACGTTCGCGATGCGGCCCAACAGCTTCGTCGAGGCCCAGACGGTAAAGCTACCCCTGCGGTTGTGCTCCCTGCGCGACACCACCAAGTTCGCCGAAACCCAGGTCGCGCTGGTGGTTCCGCCGAGCGGGCCCAAGGTCACCATCACCGCGCGGCCGAGCGTCGTCGGTCTGGAGGACGACACCTCGGGCAAATTCCAGATCACCCTGGACAACCACGCGAGCAACCACACCCGTCGCGTCGCGCTCAGCGGTTCGGACCCCGAGGACGCGGTGCGGTTCCACTTCGATTCACCCACGGTCGAGATCCGCGCCGGCAAGTCGGTGACCCAGGAGGTCCGCTTCGACGTCCCCGCACTCGACGAGGGCGAGAAGCGGTCACGGCAGCTGACCGTCACCGCCACCGAAGGCGGCGAGTCGGACAGCGCCGTCGTGACCGTCGACCACGAACAGTCCGCCACGCTGCCGCTCAAGCTCCGCCTCGAGCCGAGCAAGCTGCGGGTCGAGGACTGTCCCGTCGCCGATCTGACCCTGCTTGTCGACAACCGCGACGGCAAGAAGGACCGCACGCTGCGGCTCGAGGGCCGCGACGCCGAGAACGCGATGCGCTTCACGTTCCCCGCCCCCGAGTTGGAGGTTAAGGCGGGGAAGGTGGCCACCGTGCGGTTCAGCGTGCAGGCCAAACAACCACCCGCGGGCGAGCAGTCGTCGCGGGACTTCACCGTGGTGGCCGCCGAGGGCGCTCGCGAGAGCGAAACCAGCGGAACCTTCCTGCAGATCACCTCCGATCCGCCCATTCGCACCGTAGATCTGCGGTTGGACCCCGAGACGCTGCGCCGCCGGGACCGCACCAATGGCGCCTACCGGGTGACGATCGACAACACCGACCAGTCACAGTGGTTGCAGGCCAGCCTGTTCGCGTGGGATCAGGAGCGGATGATGCGGTTCTCCTTCGCGCCCGAGCGCTTCGACATTCCGCCCGGCGGATCGGCGGGCGCCTGGCTCAGCGTCTCGGCGGCAAAGCCGCCGCGCGGCAAGGAGGTCAACCGCGCATTCCAGGTCGAGCTGTCCGACGGTACCGACTCCGTCACCCGCAGCGGCGCGTTCATCCAGACGGGATCGAACTGGATCCCGATCCTGCGGGCGGTGCTGACCCTGCTCGGCGGGATCGTCGTCGGCATCGGCACGCTCACCCCGTGGATGATCCGGCTGCCCGACTACTACATGACCGAGCTGCCGAAGGTGGCGTCGGCCACCGACCCGATCCAACAGACGCAACCGGCCGTGCGGGTCATGATCCTGTTCCTCGCCGCCATGATGATGATCGGTGTGGCCGGGCGCGGCGGAAAAGCCACGGTCTCGGCCGCGGTGCTGATCGTCACCACCCTCATCGGATATTTCGTCTATGTCAGCACCGTGGAGGCCACGGGCGGACCGATGTACGGCGCCTACCTGGTGGGCATCGGCGCGGTCATCGGCTTCGCCGGTGGCATGCTCGGCCGCCTGTAGCGGCGCCGATTTCTACCCGAGGGTCGTCCCCGCCCGCCGAAACGCGACCATGGTGTAGATCTCGCCGCCGAAGCGTCGCCGCCGAAGCGTCGCCGCCGAAGCAACGACGGCTCAGGACTGGGGCTTACCGCACCGAGGGCAGAAGCGCACACCGGCTTCCATCCCGAATCCGCAGTTCTTGCACGCGGTTTGACTGGCATCGAGCGACGGCGCACTCGGCGCCGGACCCGGCGCAGGCGCCGGCATCGGGGCGCGCCGCGCCGCAGCGCCGCCGCTGGGCGCGTACTGCTGGTGCGGTGAAGCGCCCATCTCGGCCACGGCGGGTTCGCGATTGCGCCGCATCATCACGAAGGCGAGGACACCGCCGCCGATCACGACCAGCGCCCCGACGATCGCCGCGTAGATCACCCACGACGGCGCCCCGGTCGGCGCGTCACCGCGTTCGGCGCGCAACTTCACCGCCTCGGTCCGCTTGTCCAGGGCGCCGGGGTACTGGTGTGACATCGCCAACGCGGTGTCGAACTTCTCGATCGCGCCGCTGTAATTGCCGGCGTCGAACTCCTCGAGGCCCTGCCGGTACGCCTCGTCGGCCGGTGAGAGTTCCGGCGTCACATTGGCCTGCCCCAGTAGTTCGTTGAACCCGCTGACCGGGGCAATGAAGTTGAACGGCTGATCCTCGTTCGACGGCATGAAGCTGTTGACGCCGATGACGCGGCCCTGCAGGTCCACCGTGGGTCCACCGCTCATCCCCTTCGACATCGGGGCGCTCACCTGGAACAGCGGTTGGGTCTTCCACGTCTGTTTCGCGCTGACGGTCCCCGACTTCACGGTCGGGTCCAACGTGTAGTCCGTGACCCCCTGGGTGCTGTCGGGGTAGCCGACCGCGAGCACCTCGTCGCCGACCTGCGGAGTGGAGTCGAGCGCGAGTTGCGCAGTAGGAATGGTGGTTTCGCTCAGTTCGACCTTGAGCAACGCGACGTCACCCTGACCGAGAGGGCGGAAGGTCACGACCCGCGCCGGGATCGGATTGGCCTGCTCACGCTGTCCCGCACCGGATACCAGGATCTCCTGATCCGGTCCGCCCCCCGGGACCTTGCCCTCCACGGTCCAGGCGTTGGCGCCGAGCTGCTCGAGTTCCGCCCGCCCGACCGGCCCGCCCGACAGCTGCTCGGCGGCGCTCATCACGATCGCCTTGCGGTTCTCGTCGGGGTCGACGCAGTGACCGGCGGTGCCGATGTAGCCGTCGGCGGTGATTGCGAAGCCGGTGCAGCGCATCGACGCCTGGTAGACCGCGCCGTCGTTGAGGGTCTGCTGCTGATGCGGGTCGACGACGGTGCCGGAGATCTTGGTCTCGATGTAGACGATCGCCGGTTTGATCAGGTCGGCCGCGCGGGTGCTCGACGAGCCGTCGGGTTGGGCGGCCACCGTCGCGGGGATCACCGCACCGGGTGCGAAGGCGAGTGCGGTGACCGCCACAACGCTGCACATGCTTCGGGTTCGTGACATCGCGCAGCTCTCCTAGGGGGCGATCGGATACTCGGCTGTCGGGAAGAGCTCGGTGATCGGTGTGTCCGGTATGACGAACTCGGTGACCGGCACCTCGGGGATGACGACCTCGGTGAGCGGCACGTCCGGGAACAGGCCGGTGATGGGCACGTCGGGGATCACGTCGTTCACCTCGGGTGGATCGACGACGGCCGTGTCCGACCCGCTGCCGGGAACCGACTCGACCTCGGACTCCGGGGCGAGCGCGGGCTCGATCGCGGGACTCACCGATTCGCTTGTCGGCGTCTCCTCGGAGGTGGGGGTTTCCACGGTGCTCTCGGTGCCGGTCTCGGTCTCGGTCTCGGTCTCGGTTCCGGTCTCGGTGTCGGTGACGCCGGAATCCGTGGTGTCCGAATCGGTCACGGGATCGCCGTCCCCACCGGACGTCTCATCCGAGGCCTCCGCCGCGATGGTCTGCTCACGGATCGCCGTCTGCTCGGCCTCCTCGACGACCTCCGGAGGCGCGACGAACGGCACCGGCTCACCCACCTCGATCGCCAGCGGCGGAGGTGGCGGCGCATTCGGGGGGAGATCCGCAGGTGACGACGTCACGTTGGTCAGTACGAACCGCTCCACGGGTTCGGACGTCGGTAGGACGGAGGCGAGCTTCTTGATGTTCCAGCCTTCCCACTCGTCGCCCTGGAACCGCAGTTGACTGACGGGTGCGTGGACGGCGGCCGGCGGGGCCAGCGGGTTCCCGCACGCGCAGCGGACCCGGGGCATCCCGGTGTCGTCGATGAGCACGGTGGTGCCCTTCTGCAGCACCGACTGGAACGTGGTGACGCCGTTGTCGAATCCGTGGTTGGTGACGCGGGTGTCGGCGGTGAGCACCACCGGCGACAGGCCGCCCAGATAGTCACCGATGTCGCCGGCGTGGGTCACCTGGCGAAAGGCGTCGGCCTTGTCGGGGTTCTGCCCGAGGAACACGTCCATCTTCTCGCGGTCGCAGACCGGTGAATTGGTGCCGCCGTAAAGCCCGACCTCGGCCGCCGAGAAGGTCTGCGGCTCCTCGGATTCGCTCACCACGACGCTGCTAGCGGCCACCGTGTCGGGGGCGGCCGCGGTGGAGATCGAGTCCATCCACGGTGACGAGCCTGCGGAACTCGCCGCCTCCAGCACTATCTGTGGGGTGTCGGCGTACTCGCTCTTGGTGCAGCCGGCCATGGACATCCCGGCGACGAGCACGCTCGCCGACCCGATCGCCATGGCCGCTCTGCGCGTGCCGTCGCCGAACCGAGTCTCCATGACGCCACCCCCGCTAGGAAACCGTTTCGACGCTAGCCACCACCGGGTGGCGCGTCGTGAGTAGTCGAGTACTCGATTCGCTGGGCGGGGCGGGCAGCAGCCGGCCGAGCTTGCGGAACTCCTGCTGGATCGCTGCGGTGACGTCGTCGGGACCGACCGGTCCCTGCCGTGCGGCGGCCAGGTAGGCGGCGGTGACCGCCGCGGAACGGATGTTGCCGCCGGACAATTCGTACGCGGTGGCGACGTCGGCGAGCCGCAGATCGTCGCGCACCGGGACCGGCGGCCGCAACGCGGACTGCCACAACGCTAGCCGCGCGGACTCGTCGGGTAGCGGGAAGTCGACGATGAGATCGAGGCGCCGGGTGAACGCGTCGTCGAGATTGGCGCGGAAGTTCGTGGCCAGGATCGCCAGCCCGTCGAAGGTCTCCATGCGCTGCAGCAGATAGGCGCTCTCGATGTTGGCGTACCGGTCGTGGGCGTCGCGAACCTCACTGCGCTTACCGAAGATCGCGTCGGCCTCGTCGAACAGAAGTACGGCGCTGACGCGTGCCGCTTCGGTGAAGATGCGTTCCAGGTTCTTCTCGGTCTCACCGACGTACTTGTCGACGACGGTGGCGAGGTTGACGGTGTACAGGTCCAGACCCAGATCGCCGGCGATGACCTCGGCGGCCATCGTCTTCCCCGTGCCGGAGTCGCCGGCGAACAGGGCGGTGACCCCGCCGCCGCGTCCGCCGCCGGGCCGCATGCGCCAGTCGGTGAGCACGATCTCCCGGGTGCGCGCCCGGGTGGTGAGCTCCCGCAACTGCGCCAGGACCCGCGCGGGCAGAACGATGTCGTCCCATGACACCGCCGGTTCGATGCGGCGGGCCAGCCGTTCCAGACCGGCCGCGTTCTGCGACCGGGCGCCGTGACGCAGGTCGGCCGCCCCGAGCGGCCGGCCGCTGAGGCGGGCGACCGCGTCGGCCGCCGACATGGCCGCCGCCACTTGGCGCGGACCGAACGCGAACTGGGCGGCGACGTCGCCGGCGTCGACGGTGTCGGCGAGCGGCCCGAGCGCGCCGCGCCACAACGCGAGCCGCTCGGACACGGTCAGCCGGGACACGTCGGTGAGCAGGGGGACGACGCTCGACCAGTCCGGGTCCCACGTCACGGCACCGGTCAGCACCACCGGCACGGGGAGCTGCACGAGCCGATGGATGACGGCGCCGGTGCGGGCGCCGAACGCCTCGACCGGTGAGATCACCAGCGCGGCTTCGCGGAGGACCGCCTCGCGGCCCAGCACGGTGATCGTGTACTCGAGATCGTCGGCGCGCGCCGACCGGGCGGCGTCACAGCACAGCACGGGATACCCGGCCGCGGACAGCGCGTCGGTGGCCACCGCCACGGCGGTGCAGCCCGCGCTCTCTCGCAGGTAGCAGAGGCGTTGACCGGCGGCGAAAGCCGCGGCCAGCTCGGCGGATTGGCGGTTGCGGTGGCCGCACGGCGTGGCGAGCAGCTCGGTCAGCGCCGGGTCGGGGGTGTCGTCGCCGAGCAGGTGCGCGGTGACCCGGTCGGGCACCCGCAGCCCGCGCGTCAGAAACGGCCGGTCGCCGTCCTCGACGAGTAGCAGGGAGTGGTCCACCAGCGGGGCGCCGGGCGTCAGCCGGGCCCTGGCGGTGGCGTCCATCGGCGACAGCCCGGCCAGCTCAAGGGCGAGCCCGATGCTGGCGCGGCGGCGGGTGACGTCGTCGTTGAGGTATCCGTAAAGCCGCTCGAATCGCGAGTCGAGGTCGGGCAGTAAGCAGATGAGCAGGATCTCGGCGTCCGGTCCGGTGAGGGCGGCCGTCCGCGCCAGCCGTCGCAACCGGATCTCGTCTGCGACGTCCTCCTGGGAGCGGTCCGCGGCCGGTTCCGCCACCGGTGCTCGGACCGGTGGCGGTGTGAGCAGGGAGTCGACCATCTCGTCGCTGAGATACAGGCCGCGGAACGGATCGTCGGGCGCCGGGTCGTAGGAGCGGCGGTGTGCGACCAGCGCCCGGATCCGTCGCTCGACCTCCGCGGCGCGTTCGAGCAGGTACCGGGTGCTCGCGCTCATCGGCTCCGCCCGGGCTTCGCGCGGCGGGTGCGCCGGATCGCGGTCGTCGCGTCCGCGCCGGTGGTCTTCTCCGGTTCGGTTGCGGTGGAGCCAGTTTCGGTTGTCTCGCTTCGGGTTTCGCTGGGCGGCCAGCCGGCGATGCCGCCGGCGGTGAGGCTGATGGGCTGCCGCACCGCGGGTGCGGCCTCGAAGCGGCGACCCGTATCGGCGGGTGCGGTGACGACGACGTCGAGCGAGGGTTTAAGTTCGCCGCCCAGCGCGGTCCAGACGTCGGCGAACGAGCGGTCCTCCGGTGGGGGCAGCGCGACGCTGACCGGTACGGGCAGCCCGAGCGCGGCCAGCGATCCGGTCAGCACGTCGGTGGGCAGTGCCTCGTGGCGCAGGAAACAGCTCAGCAGCGCGGCCAGCAGGCGGTGTTCGTCCTCGGGCCGCTGGGTCCAGGCCGCCACGAGGTAGGACAGCTTGAAGTGGCGCGGCGGCAGATGACGGGCGCGGATCAGCTCGCCGTCGTATTCGTTGAGCCAGCCCCGCTCGCGCCGGCGGAGGTCCTCGCGGATGTCGTACAGGTAGACGTCGACGGTCGGGCTGTTGCGCCGGGCGGCCCATTCCTTGGTCGGCGCGTCGAACGCCACCTCGACCTCCTCGCGGTCGAGCGCCTCGCGTTCGATCAACGTCCTCAGCGCGCGATCCACCTCGGGTATCACGCCTTCCACGGTCGTGGCTGCGTCGACGCCGCGGTACCGGCCGCTGTTCCGCCGGTCGGGCAGATGAGGCTGCCCGATCGGGCAGCGGTCAGATGAGTCCTTCGCGCACCGCGTAGGCCACCGCGTGGGAACGGTTGCGCAGCTGCAGCCGGGTGGTGACGTCGTGCAGCACGTTCTTGACGGTGCGCTGGCTGTAGCACAGCTCCCTGGCGATCTCGTTGGTGTCGTGGCCTTCGGCGATGAGGCGTAACACCTTGATCTCGCGGTCGGTGAGCCCGGTGAAGGTGAGGCCGCGGGGGGAGAGCACCTGACGCTGCAACCGGCCGACCTGTTCGAGCAGGTGCCCGAGCAGATCGGCGGGGATGACCCCGTCGCCGGCGGCGATCTTGCGTATCGTGCGGGCCAGCACGTCCGGTGTGGCCTCGTGGCGGCGCAGTACCCCGTTGACGCCCACTTCGGCTGCGGCCACCACGGTTCCGTCGTCCACCGTGGCGGTAACCAGCACGGTGTGCGGGACCGCCGCCCGGTGCAGCGACCGCAGCAAGCGGCGCGTCTCGTCGTCGAGCGCGTCGGCCACGACGACGGCGACGGTCACCCCGGTCAGGTCGTTGCCCTCGACGATGTCGATGTCCGTCCGTCCGCGTAGTTGGCTGACCACGCCGGCCTGCAGGATCGGGTCGTCGGCGTATACGTAGGTGCGCACGCGGTCCATTGGTGACCCCCTCGATGGAAATCCGCTCGATAGGGCACCACTATCCGGTCGGGCCTCAACATCGGCTCAACGCCGGACCGGCGGGCGCTCAACAAACGCTCAACGCGCAGGTTCGCGACCCGTCACGACGAGCCGGCGCTCACCAGCTCACGCGGCGCGGCGGTCGGCACCGGCAACGCGGCAGGAATGTGCACGAGCCGTTCGGCGCGGGCCAGCCACTCCGGGTCTGCCCATGAAAGCCGGCCGGGCAGCCGCCGCCAGTACTGCGGATGGGCGCGCACGAACAGCGAGACGCTCGCGTGCACGGCCGCATCCTCGGGCAGCCGGCGCAGCGACAGCGGGTGCGTGCTGCCGGCCAGCGCGTCGAACTCGGTCGGCGTGGGCAGCCGGCAGCCGCCGCGCAACCGCACGCCCGCGCGGACGGCGCCGTCGAGCACCCAGTCCAGCGGCAGGTCGGCCAGCGGCCAGCAGGCACCGGGCGTCCCGGCGACGTCGCAGTGGGCGCCGCGGAACCATACCTCCTCGACCGTGTCGCCGCCGATCAGTTCGCCGAACGGTCCGCCGTCGATCGCGACGGCGTGACGACCGGATTCGACGCGGGGCAGCGCGCCGGGCACCGAGGTCACGCCGGGCACCGACACCGCATCCCACAGACCGAGGTAGCGGACCGGCACCGCGGCCGACGTCCGCCCGGTCAGCACGGCCGCCAGCCGGGCCACCCGCGCCCAGTCGGCGGCGGTGCGGACACCGCGCGGCAGCACATGGGCGTCGAGCAGGTGGTCCAGCACGCTGTCGCGACGCTGCGGCCACACGCCGAGCGTGCCGAGCAGGCGGGCGAGTTCGCGGGCACACGTCGCGCCGCGGCCGACGCCGAAGACGTAGATCGCATCGCCGGGCGCCCACACGTCGACCAGATACCGGTACGCCGCAACGACACTCGCCCTGGCCTCGTCGGCGGTCGCCGACCGTCGCCGCCACCCGGCCAGCCGGCCGTCGGCGGCGCCGGCGTCGTACCACGTGAGCTGGCGGGGGGAGCTCTCGACGAGCCCGAAGAGCGCACCGGCGTTCGTGGCGGCGGGTCGTCCGGACTGTTCCTGCGCACGGTCGAAGCACAGCACGATGTTCTTCATCACGGCCCCCGCCTCAGAGACTTTGAGATCGGCTCTTAGTTTGCCCGCTCGTCACCGCCGTGTCACTACCTTTCGGCGGACTTTCTGCGATTCAGCGACGGATTCTTGAGAACGGGACGGTTGTCGCGACGGATTCCGTCGAGTAGCCGCCGTTTCCGGCCCTGAGCCGAGGGGCTGACTCGGGGCTTGACAAGCCGTATCGGCGTTGCCGGGACCCCGGAAAGAGGGTGCGTCAGCCGCCCATGAGCAGGCGCCACTGGTCGAGATCGCTGGCGCGGTAGACGTAGTTCGAGCGCTTGACGGTCTCCAGCGGTGCGCTGGGCTGCTGGGAGTACCAGTGGCCGGGGAACACGGTCGGGTCGCCGGGCAGCTGGGCCAGCGCCTGCAGGCTGCGGAACATCTCGTCGACGTCGCCGCCGGGGAAATCGGTGCGCCCGCAGCCCTCGAGGAACAGCGTATCGCCGGCGACCAGCCGGCCGTCCAGCAGGAAGCACTGGCTGCCCGGAGTGTGGCCCGGGGTGTGCAGCAGTTCGATGTCGATGGCGCCGACGGAGACCACGTCGCCGTGGGAGTGCGCGGTGAGGTCGGAGCGCGCGATGCCGGTCACCCGCGAGACCCAGTCCGCCTCGTGCGCGTTGACGTGCACCGGCACGCTGACCCGCTCGAGCAGCTCGGCCAGGCCCTTGAGCTCGAAGCCCATCATCGAGCCGCCGACGTGGTCGGGGTGGTGGTGGGTCGCCAGCACCCCGGACAGGTGCATGCCGTCGGCCTCGAGCGCGTCGACCAGATCGCCGGCCGCGTAGGCGGGGTCGACGACGACGCAGTCGCCGGTCTCGCGGTCGCCGATCAGGTAGGCGAAGTTGCGCATCTGCGTGGCGATCATGTCGCCGGCGGCGAAGTCGCGCCCGGACAGCAGCTGGCGGAAGTAGAGGCGGTCGTCATGTGCGGGACTGGCCATGTGTCGCAGCCTATAAACGCGCCGACGACACCGTTGCCGCTGGTGGAAAAACCGCACGTGACGAGGTGTTCAACCGCACAGCCGCAAAACTCGCCTCCGCGATGCCGAATTACTAGCGTCGGCAAGTATGCAACTCACCCGGTTCACCGACCTCGGCCTGCGGACGATGATGCTGCTGGCCGCGGGCGAAGCCGATGAGCAACGCGTCACCACCCGCACCATCGCCGCCGGCGCCAACGCCTCCGAACACCACGTCGCCAAGGCCGTCTCCCGCCTCTCCGAACTCGGCATGGTGCACGCGCGCCGCGGCCGGGTCGGCGGGCTGACGCTCACCGAGGAGGGCCGCCACGCTTCGGTCGGCGGGCTGGTGCGCCGCCTCGAGGGTGACCGGGAGGTCATCGAATGCGGCGGCGACGACCCGTGCCCGCTGATCGCCGGCTGCCGGCTGCGCCGCGCGCTGGCCGAGGCCAAAGAGGCGTTTTACGCCGAACTCGACCACTACACCGTCGCCGACCTGGCGACCCCCGCACTTCCGCTGGTGTTCCTCGGGGCACCGGCGCGCAAGAACCCCACCGATGAAAGGACCGTCCGATGACCGCCCCCGCCAACGCCGCCGTCCGCGAGGAGCTCGCCCCGCAGCACGCTGAAATCATCACGGCCACACTGCCGTTGGTGGGCGCGCACATCGACGAGATCACCACGCGGTTCTACGGCGGCATGTTTGCGGCGCATCCGGAACTGCTGCGCAACCTGTTCAACCGGGGCAACCAGGCCCAGGGCGCCCAGCAGCGCGCGCTGGCGGCGTCGATCGCCACCTACGCCGCGCACCTGGTCAACCCGGACCTCCCGCATCCGGCCGAACTGCTCAGCCGCATCGGGCACAAGCACGCGTCGCTGGGCATCACCGCCGACCAGTACCAGCTGGTGCACGACCACCTCTTCGCCGCGATCGTGGAGGTGCTGGGCGCCGACACCGTCACCGCCGAGGTGGCCGAGGCGTGGGACGCCGTCTACTGGATGATGGCGCGCACGCTGATCGAGCTGGAACGCCGGCTCTACGCCGAGGCCGGCGTGGCCGACGGCGACGTGTACCGCCGCGCGCGGGTGGTCGCCCGGGTCGACGATCCGTCCGGCGCGGTGCTGCTGACGGTGCGCTCCACCGGGGCGCCTTTCGCCGACTTCCGGCCCGGCCAGTACGTGTCGGTCGGGGTCACGCTGCCCGACGGCGCCCGCCAGCTGCGCCAGTACAGCCTGATCAACACCCCCGGCGCCGGTGAGCTGACGTTCGCGGTGCGGCCGATGGGGGAGGTGTCGCAGTGGCTGGCAGCCAACGTGTGCGAAGGTGACCTGCTCGACGCGACCGTGCCGTTCGGCGATCTGCCCGCCCCGGAGCTGCACAAGCGGCCGCTGGTGCTGATCTCCGCGGGCATCGGCATCACCCCGATGGTCGGCATCCTCGAACACCTGGCGGTCAACGCGCCCGACACCACGGTGCGGGTGTGGCACGCCGACCGCGACGCGACCACCCACCCGCTGCGCGAGCAGCAGCGCGAGCTCGTCGACGGGCTGCCCGACGCGGCGCTGGAGGTCTGGTACGAGGACGGCGCCGGGGCGCGGACCGGCCTGCTCGACGTCGGCGCGGTCGAGCTGCCCGAGGGGTCCGAGGTGTACCTCTGCGGCGGCACCGGGTTCGTGCAGGCGGTGCGCGCCCAGCTGACCGAGCGCGGCGTGCCGGCCGAGCGGGTGCACTGCGAGCTGTTCGCGCCGAACGACTGGCTGCTGTCCTGAGCGGTGACCTGGGCGGTCTGGCCCGCTGATTGCCGCCGATGACCAGCGGTTTGGCGGCGACGCGGGCCAGACTGTACTCTCTTTAAGGCCCGCGGTACGGCGCTGTTCAGTGCCGAGGGTCAGGCCCCCTTAGCTCAGTCGGCAGAGCGTTTCCATGGTAAGGAAAAGGTCAACGGTTCGATTCCGTTAGGGGGCTCGGTGGACACCGGGGCGAGCGAAGCGACTGGAGTCGTAACGCTAGCGCGGCGGCGCCGGTACGGCGGTGTAGCTCAGCTGGTTAGAGCGCACGACTCATAATCGTGAGGTCGGGGGATCGAGCCCCCCCACCGCTACAAGACGAAACGAATTGTTGACGAAGGACGACTGACGTGGCCTCCAGTACAGACGTACGGCCCAAGATCACCTTGGCCTGCGAGGTGTGCAAGCACCGCAATTACATCACCAAGAAGAACCGTCGCAACGATCCCGACCGGCTCGAGATCAAGAAGTTCTGCCCGAACTGCGGCGTGCACCGCGCGCACAAGGAATCGCGCTGATCAGTTCGCCAATCCGTCATTGGTGAGACTGACTAGGTAGGGTCTTCACTCGTGTCTTTTCTGGACGACGTCGTCGGGCTGCACTATCGCCACCCCGACCACTACGTGGTCGGCCGCGAGAAGATCCGCGAGTACGCCGTGGCCGTGAAGAACGAGGACGCTGCGTTCTTCGACGAGCAGGCCGCCGCCGAACTGGGCCACCAGACGCTGCCGGCCCCGCTGACGTTCATCTCGGTGTTCGGCTATCAGGCGCAGACGGCGATGTTCGCCTCGGCCGGTATCGGACTCAACGACGCCAAGATCGTCCAGGTCGATCAGGTGCTGAAATTCCACATGCCCATCAAGGCGGGCGACAAGCTCTACGTCGACGTGCACATCGACTCGGTCCGCAAGGCGCACGGCACCGACATCATCGTCATGAAGAACATCGTCACCAATGACAACGGTGACGTCGTACAGGAGTCCTACACCACCCTGGCGGGGCGTAGCGAAGAAGACGGAGAGAGTGGCTTCAGCAATGGCACTGCGTGAGTTCGAATCGGTCAAGGTCGGGGATCAGCTCCCCGAGAAGGTGATTCCGCTGACCCGGCAGGACCTGGTGAACTACGCCGGCGTGTCCGGCGACCTGAACCCCATCCACTGGGACGACGACATCGCCAAGCAGGTCGGTCTGGACACCGCGATCGCGCACGGCATGCTGACCATGGGTCTGGGCGGCGGCTACGTGACCGAATGGGTCGGCGACCCGGCCGCGGTCACCGAGTACAACGTCCGCTTCACCGCGGTGGTGCCCGTCCCCAACGACGGCGTGGGCGCCGAGATCACCTTCAGCGGCCGGGTGAAGAAGGTCGAGCCGGAGGACAAGTCCGTCACCATCGCGCTGTCGGCCACCTCGGGTGGCAAGAAGATCTTCGGCCGCGCCGTCGCCGTCGCGAAGCTGGCGTGACCCATGGCACTCAAGACTGACATCCGCGGGATGGTCTGGAAGTACCCCGAGACGTTCGTCGTCGGCCGCGAGCAGATCCGCCAGTACGCGGCTGCCGTCAAGGCCAAGGATCCGGCGAGCCACGATGTGACTGCCGCCGCGGAGATGGGCCACGACGGTCTCGTCGCCCCGCCGACCTTCATGTCGATCCTCGCGGTGATGACCCAGCGGCACTTCTTCCAGCATGTCGACGTGGGCTTCGAGACCATGCAGATCGTCCAGGTGGACCAGAAGTTCCTGTTCCATCGGCCGATCAAAGAGGGCGACCGGCTCGACGCGACCATGCACATCGAGACCGTCGACGAGCGATTCGGCGCCGACATCGTGACCACCCGCAACGTGCTGACCGACCACAACGGCGAGATCGTGATGGAGGCCTTCACCACGCTGATGGGCCACGAGGGCGACAACTCGATCTCGGCGGGCTGGGATCCGGAGACCGGGCAGGTGGTCCGCAAGCCGGTGGTGCACGACGCCGAGCCGGTCGACGTCGCGGATTAGTAAACCGGACCGGCGGCGCGCTACACTCGGTCCTCGGGGTTTTCCCATTCCAGCGCGCTTCCGGCCGAACGTCGGGGAGCGCGCGAATTGTGTGAGCCCCGGGACGCGCCGACGGACACCGCCAGGCGGTGTCGTCGCCGAAGGGGCGTAGCTCAACTGGCAGAGCAGCGGTCTCCAAAACCGCAGGTTGCAGGTTCAAGTCCTGTCGCCCCTGCTCAACTGAATACTCGACAAGTGTGGACACTGGAAGGTGACCACCCATCCAGACGACGAAAGGCATGCGGTGAGCGACGAGCGCGATCGTGCCGGCTCCGCAGGCACCGGTGAGGGCGCCGAGACCGACGGCGCCGACGACAATCGGGGTCAGACCGCCGTCGTGACCCGTCCGCTGCGGCCGACCGGCAAGCGGAACCGGCGTGCGGCGGTCAGCGAGGCCGACGGCGAGTCCACAGCCACCGAGCTGACGGAGAGCACGGGCACCGAGAACGGCTCCGGCACGGCCAAGAAGAAGACGGCGAAGGAACCGGGTCGCTTCCCGAACCCGATCACCTACATCGTCAACTACATCAAGCAGGTCGTCGCCGAGCTGCGCAAGGTCATCTGGCCGAACCGCAAGCAGATGGTCAACTACACCTCCGTGGTGCTGGTCTTCCTGGTGTTCATGGTCGCCCTGATCTACGGCGTCGACACGGGGCTGCAGCGTTTGGTCGGCCTGGTGTTCGGCGAGTGACGAGAGAGGAATAGCAACCGTGACGAGCTTCGAGGGCGAGACGCCTTCGGCCGAGAGCGTCGACCTGGTCGACGACACGACCACCGAGCCCGCGACCGAGGATGCCGACGTCGCCGGCGGCGAGGTGAGCGAGGAGGCCGCCACCGCGGCCGACGCGGCCGGTGAGGTCGACGCGCCCGCGGCCGACGCGGCGCCCGCCGAGGTGGAGGACGAGGACCCCGCGGTCGCGCTCAAGAAGGAGCTGCGGCTCAAGGCGGGCGACTGGTACGTCATCCACTCCTACGCCGGCTACGAGAACAAGGTGAAGGCCAACCTCGAGACCCGCGTGCAGAACCTCGACGTGGGCGACTACATCTTCCAGGTCGAGGTGCCCACCGAAGAGGTCACCGAGATCAAGAACGGCCAGCGCAAGCAGGTCAACCGGAAGGTGCTGCCCGGCTACATCCTGGTGCGCATGGAGCTCAACGACGAGTCGTGGGGCGCGGTGCGCAACACCCCCGGCGTCACCGGGTTCGTCGGCGCGACCTCGCGGCCGTCGCCGCTGAGCCTCGACGACGTGGTGAAGTTCCTGCTGCCGCCGGCCGCGGCGAAGAAGCCCGGCAAGGCCGCCGCGTCGGCTGCCGCCGCGGCGTCGTCGGAGGCCACGCTGGAGCGGCCCGAGATCCTGGTGGACTTCGAGGTCGGCGAGTCGGTCACCGTCATGGACGGCCCGTTCGCGACGCTGCCCGCCTCGATCAGCGAGGTCAACGCCGAGCAGCAGAAGCTCAAGGTGCTGGTGTCCATCTTCGGCCGCGAAACACCTGTCGAACTGACCTTCAACCAGGTCGCCAAGATCTAACCGGCGCTCACGCCCTAGAAAGAAGAGGAACCGCAAGCAATGCCCCCGAAGAAGAAGGTCGCCGGGCTGATCAAGCTGCAGATCCAGGCCGGGCAGGCCAACCCCGCCCCGCCGGTCGGTCCTGCGCTCGGCCAGCACGGCGTCAACATCATGGAGTTCTGCAAGGCGTACAACGCGGCGACCGAAGGTCAGCGCGGCAACGTCATCCCCGTGGAGATCACCGTCTACGAGGACCGCAGCTTCACCTTCCAGCTGAAGACGCCGCCCGCGGCCAAGCTGCTGCTGAAGGCCGCCGGCATCCAGAAGGGCTCCGGCGAGCCGCACAAGACCAAGGTGGCCAAGGTCAGCTGGGATCAGGTCCGCGAGATCGCCGAGACCAAGAAGTCCGATCTCAACGCCAACGACATCGACCAGGCCGCCAAGATCATCGCCGGCACCGCCCGGTCCATGGGCATCACGGTCGAGTAATTCTCTCGACCGCCGTGGGAGAGCTGGCATCGGCTCGCACCACAACCTCTGAAACACAGGAGAGACACCAATGAGCAAGACCAGCAAGGCATACCGCGAAGCCGCGGAGAAGGTCGACAAGACCAAGCTGTACACGCCGCTCGAGGCCGCGAAGCTGGCCAAGGAGACGTCGTCGAAGAAGCAGGACGCCACCGTCGAGGTCGCGATCCGGCTGGGCGTCGACCCGCGTAAGGCCGATCAGATGGTGCGCGGCACCGTGAACCTGCCGCACGGCACCGGTAAGACCGCGCGCGTCGCGGTGTTCGCCGTGGGCGACAAGGCCGAGCAGGCCATCGCCGCCGGCGCGGACATCGTGGGCAGCGACGACCTGATCGAGCAGATCCAGGGCGGCATGCTCGATTTCGACGCGGCGATCGCGACGCCCGACCAGATGGCCAAGGTCGGCCGCATCGCCCGCATCCTGGGCCCGCGTGGCCTGATGCCGAACCCGAAGACCGGCACCGTGACCCCCGATGTCACCAAGGCCGTGGCCGACATCAAGGGCGGCAAGATCAACTTCCGCGTCGACAAGCAGGCCAACCTGCACTTCGTGATCGGCAAGGCGTCGTTCGACGACACCAAGCTGGCCGAGAACTACGGCGCCGCGCTGGATGAGATCCTGCGCGCCAAGCCGTCGGCGTCGAAGGGCCGCTACCTCAAGAAGATCACCGTGTCGACCACGACGGGCCCGGGCATCCCGGTGGACCCGGCGGTCACGCGGAACTTCGCGGAGGCCTGATAGCCGACGCGGCCATCGGCACCGAGGCCTGAGTCTTCTACGTCCGAACGTCCTTGCCATCGGCAGGGGCGTTCGGCGTTGGAGGGGTCACGCGGGTGCGGGTGCGGCGTTCTGCGCCTCGTACAACTGTTTGTACAACCCGCCGCGGGCGAGCAGTTCCTCATGGGTGCCTTCGGCGGCGACGCGCCCGCCGTCGAGCACGATGATGCGGTCGGCGACACCGGCGATGAAGTCCATGTCGTGACTGATGACGATGCACGTCCGCTCGGCGGCGTACTCGCGGATGACCTGGGCGATCCGCACCCGCTGATCGGCGTCCAGGTTCTCGGTGGGTTCGTCGAGCAGCAAGACCTCCGGCCTGCGTAACAGACAGCGCGCCAAGGCGATCAGGCGCTTCTGTCCCCCCGAGGGCACCTGGACGTCGATGACGGTGTCGTACCCGCGTTCGAGCTTGAGCGGGTCGGTGATGACGGAGTGGACGTGGGCCAGTCGGCACGCCTGCTCCACCTCCTCGTCGGTGGCGTGCTGGCGCGCCAGGCGGACGTTCTCGCGGATCGATTCCTTCAGGAAGAACGGGAACTGCGACAGCTTGGACACCTGCTCGCGCAGCGTTCGCAGCGACAGGTCTCGGATGTCGTGGCCGTCGAGTTCGATACGCCCGCTTTCGGGTTCGAGGAAACGCAGCAGCAGGTTGAAGATCGTCGACTTACCCGACCCGATCTGGCCGACCAGCGCGACGGTCTCCCCCTCGCGGATCGCGAACGAGACGCCGTTGAGCACCTTCTGGCGGTCGCCGTAGCCGAACACCACGTCCTCGAACACGATGTTGCCGTGCAGCTCGTCGAGCTGCTTGGCGCCGGGCCGCTCCTGAATGGTCGGCTTGGTGTCGAGCAGTTCGTAGGTCGACGCGACGTTCGGGACGACCGAACGGTAGGTGGTGTAGGCGTCGATGATCCGCTGGGCCGGCGCGAACATCGTCGGGACGAAGCCGACGAACACGATCAGGCTGTTGAACGTCAGCCCGAACGCGTTGCTGTAGGCGATGCCGACGACGAGCACCAGCGCCGTGCTCAACGCGACGAAGATCTGCGTGCTGCGGCTGCTCGCCTGCAGCCAGACCACCATCATCGCGGAGTTCTTGGCCGCGGCTTCAGAGGCTTCGGCGAACCGCTGGCTGCGGCGCTGTTCGGCGTGGAACACCTGGATGTCGGCGATGCCGGTGATGGTCTCTTCGAGTTCTCCGCCGAGGTGGCGGCTGCTCATCATGATCTGGCGGGTGGTGGCCTGGAGCTTGTTGCCGACATAGCGCAGCGCCATCAGCGCGAACGGCGACAGCACCAGTGAGGCGACGGTCATCTGCCAGGACAAGGAGAGCAGATAGGCCAGCGCGATCACCAGCACCACCGCGTCGATGAGCGGCGGGATCAGGCAGTCGGTGAGGAGCTTCTGCACCCCGCCGGCCTCCACCTGAATGCGCTGCATCAGCGCGCCGCTGCGGGCCCCGGTGAAGAAGTCGAGCGACAGCGACTGCAGGTGGTCGTGGACGCGCTGACGGATCGCGGTGAGCAGCTTCCAGTCCACCTGGGCGTCCACCCAGGCGCGGGCGAAGCCGAGCACCTGCGCCAGGACGAGCGAGGCCGCCCAGATGGCGAGCCACCCCGCGAACGGCAGAACCGGACCCGAGATGCTGCCGTCCGGGCGGCTCGCGCGAGGACCGCTGGCCGACCAGATGTCCTGCAGGCTGCCGCCACCCGGGCCGGCGACCCGGCCCATGATGTCGATCATCGGCCCCCAGACCGCGGGCGTGACGAACGGCAGCGCCGTCACGATGAGCCCGAGCAGCACCGAGACCGCGACAAGGCCGCGCAGCGGCCGCAGCAGAAGGAGGCTGCGCCGGATGTACTGCCATGCCGCACCGCGGGGAAGCGACGGCTTACCCAAACCGCCCGGACCGCCCGGACCGCCCATCCGCACGGCACCGGGCGGGATACCGGGCGGAACACCGGCAGGCATGCCGACGGGGCGGCCGAGCGGTGTGCCACCCGGCGCGGCGGGCGGTGCGCCCATGGCCGGCCCGAGCGCGCTCCCGACACTGGTCCGCGGAAGGTGGGGGTCGGTCGTCATGGGATCACCTCTTCACCTGCTGGGCAGGGCCCGGAGTCCCCAGGCATCGCATTGGCAATTTGCTGAACTGTTCGATCGGCGCCGGTTCCCGCCGGTTCGGTGTAGTGAGCAACCGGTACGGCGCCGTCGAGGAGGTGCGCGATTGCCTGCCGGAGCGCCGACTTGTCGGGCTTCGACGAGGCGACCCGCACGATCCCGGCGCGGTCGATCAACGCGAAGGTGGGGACCCCGCGGGCGCCGTAGCGTCGCTGCGTGCGGTCACCTTCGGTGACGCCCATGCCGAACGCGACGGCGTGGTCGTCGATCGTGCGGCGGATGAGGTCGCGTTCCCGTGGCGGGTCGCCGCGGTAGCTGGTCACGCCGATGACGGTGAGGCCGTGATCCGCGTGGTGCCGGTGCAGTTCGTCGAGGAACGGGAACATCGCCGAACACGACCGACACGAGGGTGTCCAGAACTCCAGCAGCACGACGCGGCCGCGCTGCGCGGCGAGTGTCATCGACTCACCCTGCACCCAGTCGACGACGTCGATCTCCGGCGCCTGCCGATCGAGCAGCGCGATCTGCGCGGCGCGGTCGTGCAATTGGTAGCAGCCGACGGTCGCGATGTGCACCTGATCGGGTGACCCGGTGGCGCGGACGAGTCGAAGGACGTCCTCCGCGAACGCCGCTTCGTCTCGCAGCAATTGCGCTGCGGCGCAACGCTTGTTCATGTCGACGTTGAGGTCGGCCAGCGTCAGGGCCAGCAGCACCCGGTCGCGGAACGGCGTCGCCTCCGGCGCTGACCGGGCCTCGTCGAGTGCGGCGGCCACGAGCGTGACGGCGTCGTGCGGGCGGCCGTCACGCCGTAACCGCGCGGCGGACGTCACAGCCTCGGGTACGCGCGTGGGGCGCGTACCCGGCTGTGGCGGCGTCAGCAGTATTCCTCCCAGTACACCCAGTTGCCGGAGCCGTCCTCGACGTAGTACCAGCAGATCGCGGCGTAGCCCTCGACGTCGCTCGACGGCCGCCCGGCGGGCACGACGCCCTGCGCGTCCTCTTTGGACAGCGAATCCTTGCCCGGGAAGAGCCGGTTGCGGACCTCGTCGGTCATCGGCTTGAGGTTGACCTTGTACTTGGACAGTTCGTCGTCGGGAATGTCGTAAAGAGCCGGTGCGCCGGTCTCGTCGACGCCGCTGAGAACGCTCATGGTGACTCCTCTTTCTTGAAGGTCTTCGGTGAGGTACGGGCCCCGCCGATGGGGACGTCCCGATCTGACCACGGCGGCTCAGCGCCGACAATCAACTGCGCGACAGCTACTTGTCAAAATTTTGACAGGGCCGTTGATTACTTTGCGCAACCTTTGCTCGCCCTGCCGGGGCAACGTCACGCGAGCTTCTCCAGGGCGGCCATGCCGAGGATCGTCACCTGGTGGTCGGCGCACATCTCCACGACGCGGTGGCGTCGCAACTCGCTCAGGGTGTGGTTGACGCGGACGCGGGATGCCCCGACCATGCGGGCCAGGTCGCCTTGGGTCAGGCGCAACGGGATGCGCACAAGTTCAGAATCCGGCACCGGTTCGCCGTACTCGCGGGCCAGCAGCAGCAGGTGGCGCACGATGCGTGCCCGCACATCGACACCGGCGAGCGCCTCGATCCGGTCGTTGGCCAACTGCACGCGGCGCGCCAGCACGCCGGCGAGGTTGGCGCTGAGTTCGGGCATCGTCTGAATGCAGCGTTCGAACGCCTGACGGTCGATCCACAGCAGTTCCGTCTGGTCGAGCGGCAGGATCGAGTGCGCGACGTTCGACGTCTCGCCGAGCGTGAGCGCACCGATCACCTCTCCCGGCCCCAGCAGCGCCAGCAGCAGTTCACTGCCGTCGGACTGCGCGCGCACTATCCGGACGACCCCCTTCTGGATGACGTACGCGGTGTCCTCGAGCTGGTCGGTCATCACGATCCGGCCACCGGCCGGCAGCACGTGCCGCCGCATCAACCCGTTGAGCACGGCGAGCTGCGGCAGACCCATGTCGCGGAACAACGTCAGCCGGCGCAGGGCGGTCGGGTCGGGGTTGGCGGGCACTGTCGACTGTCGCTTCCGCTAGGGATCCCTGGGCGTCGCCGCCCCAAAAAGATGAGGCGGGTCGGACACGCGGTTGCGGTCGACGTTGGCGGACAGCTCCCGCAGGATCGTCTTCATCTGGAACACGGTCAGCCCCGCGTGCTTGCCCAGAATCTTGGCGACCAGCCCGGCCATGTGCGGTGAGGCGTAGCTGTTCGCGGTCATGGTCCGGCGAGTGTGGTTGTGCCAGGCGATGTTCACGTCGATGCCGAGCGCGCCGAACTCCACCGGCGGGTGCGGGTTGTAGTAGAAGACGTAAGGGTCCTGGATCCCATGTGAGGCGACCGAGAGCACCGAGGAGTACACCGACGGAAAGCTCGGGATCGGCATGTTGTTGGCGGCGGTGACCAGGACCAGGTTCTTGAAATAGGCCTCGTCGACGAGTTCGTGGAAGATGCTGAAGCAGTCGCGCTTGGTGGTGCCGAGGCTGAGATTGCAGACGTGCATCCCGTTGTCGATCGCCCAGCGGATGCCCGCCGCGAACACCCGGCCCTTGCCCTTGTTGGCGCCGCCGAGCACCTTGACGCTGTACAGCTCACACTCGGGAGCGAGGGAGCGGATGATTCCCGCGCAGGCCGTGCCGTGGCCGAAGCCGTCGTCGTGCGGTGCGGTGTCGTAGACGAAGCGCAGATCCGCACCCTCGGTGATGGCGACGTAGCCGTTGACCGGTCCGACGTCGGGGTGGGTGGCGTCGATGCCACTGTCCACCACCGCGACCTTGACACCCGCACCGGTGCTGCCCTCCCACGCCCACTCCGGGGTGAGCCCGTCGACCGGGTCGAGGGGCGCGAACCTCACCAGCTTGCTGTCGGCAAAGGCCGAACTGTAGGCCGGCCGGAAGCTCGCCACCATCACGCATCTCCCAACGAGCCTGCGCGACTGGGGTTTCGAAGGTACTCGACCAGACTGGTGAGGATGCCGCGGCAGGCGTCGGCGGCGGCATCGCCGTGGTGGACGATCTCCTGGACCAGCCGCGCCAACTCGAGGGCTTCGAGGTAGCCGCTCTGCCGGCCCAGGTGGGTGGTGAACTCGCGGGCACGCTCGGTCAGCCCGTGCCGGTCGTGATCGGGTGCGCCGTCGACCGCGCGGATCAGGTCGTGAACCATCGCACCGATGCGGCTGTGGGTGCGGGACTGCTCGATGGCGACCGCCGCCAGATTGGCGAACAGCCCGATGGCCTCCATGTCGTAGACGCTGAAGGTATCCGCACCCTCCTTGTCGAGGAACTCCAGGACGCCGATCACCTCGTCGTCGAAGGACAACGGCACGCAGAGGATGTTCTTCGGCGCGAAGCCGACCGCGGCGGCTATGTCGTTGGCGTCGCGGTCGTCGGCGTCGGTGTCGGAGATGGCCATCGGCTGCCCGGTGAGTGCGACGAGACCGGCCACCCCGTGCCCGATCGGGATGCGGACGCCCTGCGACGCCGCGCCGTCGTCGCCGATCGCCTCTTCGAAGACCAATTCGTCGCGGTCGGTGTCGAGCAGGCACAGCAGGGCCGCCCGGGCGTCGATGATGTCGGCGGCGGTGGCGACGATCATCTCCAGGAGTCGCGAGTAACTCACCGGTGCACCGATGGCGCCGGTGGCCGATGCCGTCGTCAGCGCATCGCGCAGATCCCGGGCGAAACCGTCTTCGGCGAGGCGACGGCGCAGGCTGTCGATCTCCGCCTGCTGGCGGGCGATGGTGGCGGCGGCGTCGACGGCTGCCTCGGTGTCCGCCTGAACGGCTTCCATGCTGGGCTGTTCCTTTCGGTCAGTGCTGCAGTTCGATCGGCGCACGGGCGTGCGCGGGGTGTGGTGGTTCCTCGCCGGCGGAATAGTTGGCGTGGAATCGGTGCTCGGGTACGGGCCACTGCTCGCCCTGCGGTCCGCGCACGATCCAGTCCCCGTCCCGCGCGATGACGTCGCCCTCGAGTGTCGCGACGATCTCGCCCGCCGTGGCCGGGCGGGCGAGCACCGTCCCGGTCCGGCGGTAGCGCCCCGGCCCGATCTGTTCATGCGTTCCGTCGAAGACCTCCGCGGCCACCGACCGCGTGTCCCCGGTGTCGTCGGTGACGAGCCAGTCGCCGGCCCGAGCGTGCATGACCTCGCCGGTGGAGGTGGTCCACGTGAACGCGTGTGGGCGCTGTTCGGCGGTGACGTCACCGCGGCGCCGGTAGCGGCGCCAGCGCGTTTCCTGCTGGACGGCGGGCTTTTTCGGCACGGACCGGTAACCCAGGGCGCGCAGGTTGATCAGTGTGGCGCCAAGGCTGCGCTGGGCGTCGCGGATGAAGCCGGGATACCGCGCCACCAGGTCGTGCCAGGGCAGGAGTTTGTCGTGGCGGCATCGGTCGTCGTCACGGTGCTCGGCGTACCGCCACCCGGAATTCTCGTAGTAGCGTCGCCAGTCCTCGTGTTCGGCTGCGACCATCGCGGTCACGGCGGATTCGTCGTAACCGAGGATCGACAGTTGCTCCAGCGGTTCGAGGTCGGCGAACCCAGGCGGCAGAGGTGGGGCCGGTTCCGGTTCCTCGAGGCTGTTCCAGGTGTGGCCGGCGAACGTCTCCACGATCGACAGCGTGTTGAGCAGTTGACGCCGATTGGACTGTTTGACGAACGGGTCTAGGTCGGCCCACGGACGGGTGGACCTGGTGTTGCGCGGGGTTCGGGAGCTGTAGTGCTCGTGGATCAGTTCGGCCGCACGTTCCCAAACGTCTTGAGGCGCACCGGGTTCGAGCTCCATGTTGATCGGAAATCCGTAGAGGTGCCCGACGATGGAGATGTCGAGCAACGAGGTCGACGCGGTCGACGCCAGGTAGACCCGCAGGTTCGGGAACCGCGACGCCAATCGGGTGCCGAGTGTCTCCATGGTGGGGTCAGCGAGGACGAAGGCGTGGCGGGCCGGCTCGTGGTCGCGCAGATATGCGACGACTTCGTCGACGGTGGCATCGGCGTCGTATGCCGTGACGGGCAGCATGGCGCTGTCCGGCGCCATGCGACTCTGTCGAATCTGGTGGTCGTCGACGAAGCTCTGTGCGTGCCGGGCGAAGATCACGACGTCCGAGGGGGCCGCCACCCCGGGCTTGGCGTACCACTGGAGTTCGCGGTGCAGTTGGGCGAGCTCGGACACCAGCGCGTACGTCAGCGGTGTCAACCCGCAGACGACGATCGTGGTGGGAAGACGCCCGCCTGCGTCCGCACCCCTCCGGTCGGTGATGTGCCGGACCAGCTTGGCCGCGGTCACCTCGTAACGCCCGACGGCGTCGGCCACCCAGCAGCGCTCAGTGGTGGCCAGGAAGCTGCGCCGCCACACCTCCGCCTGCCACGGATCGTCGATGCGCACGGTCAGGGGCATCCTCGGGCGAGCGGCCCCGGCCGCGGTGACGGCCGCGTCCACGTGTTGAAACCGTCTGACGTTTTCCATCGGGTCGGCGGATAACAGATACAGCCGGTCCAGGCGCGGCCATATCGGGAGCTGCGAGATCATCTGTGGTGAAGCCAGATCGACGATGCGCAGCTTCGCGCCGAGTTGTTGCGCGGCGCGGGCGGCGGTGGTCTGGGGATCGTCGGTCAGGACGACGAGTGTGGCCGCGGGATCCTTCGTCCGCGCGATCGCGCGGAGCATCGACACCGTCTCGTCGTCGATGCCGACGACGACCGTCAGCAAACGAGCGCGCCGAATCGCGATCCGGTCGAGTTGGGAGCGGAAGAGTTCGAGTGCGGCGGCCAAGGCAGCCGTGAGCGTGGTGGTGATGGCCAAAAGGCGGGCGATCTCCAGGGCGGCCGGCATCGACGTCGACGCACACGGACCGTTGCCGCCGGGGCCGAACGGGTTCTCGACGTTCCCCACGAACAGCGCCAACGTCCAGGAGAGCGGCGCGAAGAAGGGCGCCTGGACGCCGTGGCACCGCCAGTAGGCGCTCATGCCCAGGGCGACCGCCGACGCCGCCATCGCGGCGATGACCGCGAGCGGGGGACCGCTGAGCGGGGAATTCCCGAGGAGACGGCGGAGTGCGAAGTGCGCGAGCGGCAGGCCGAGGATCACCGCGATGGTGGCGTGGTCGCCGGGAGCGCCGAACCATTGCAAGGCGGGCGGCGCCGCCTGCGTCAGGCCGGGGTCGAGCGCCACCGCACATATGTACAGCAGCGCGACGACGTAGCAGACGTCCAGGAGGCGGAACGCCCGAGACATCCGCACGTCGGCGAGGCGCGCCGACACGGGGCCGGGGCGGTGCCGTCCGGGATGTCTCATCGCCACAACCTCCTGCCGGCGAGCGTGAGTATCCACGCATCGTCACACCGCCGCCGGTGGTGTGTCTGCGGTATGCGAGAACGTTTGCCGAAATTTTCTCAGCCGGGTCAGACCCCGGGTGCGCCGGACCGTCGCCGGGCAACTCCGCGGGTTGCCTAGATATCAAGATCGTTTTGCTCGCAACGTCTTAGGCATGCCTTAACTCCTTGTGAATCGAGGTGAAGCGATGCGATCAGCGGATTTGTCCAAGTAACCGTCAATTTTTGCTACCGTTCGGCGTGCGCGCGCCTGTGACGTTGCGCAGCCGGGCCCTCTGTCGCGAAGAAGGTGTGTTGCCGTGGCGGTGTTCATGAGCTACTCCAGCCGGGACCGGGCGCTGGTCGAAGGCGTGTTGAAAGCACTGCGTCGCGCGCACGAGCAGGTGTGGCTCGACGAGGAGCTCGGCGGCGGCGAGGCGTGGTGGCGGGAGATCCTCGAGCAGATCCGCGGATGCGAGGTCTTCCTTGTCGCCCTGTCGAAGAACATGCTGGAGTCGAAGGCGTGCGCGGCCGAATTGCGGTACGCCCAGCAGTTGGGTAAGCCGATTCTGCCCGTGCAGGTGGGCGAGCTGGACAACATGCGGATCAATCCGCTGGCGGCCATGCAGGTGATCGACTTCCGCCAGCCGACCATGGACTCGGGAATCGAGTTGGTGTCGAGCGTGCATGCGCTCCGGGCGCGGGCGAGACCGCTGCCGGATCCGCTCCCCGAGGAACCGCTGATCCCGTTCGCCTATCTCATGCGGTTGGCGACGACGATCTCGGATCCGTCGCCATTGAGTGCTCAGCAGCAGATGACGTTGGTGGCCGAGTTGAAGGCGGGGCTCGACGAGGACGGCGACGACCTGTCGGCCCGGCGGGACATCGCGCAGTTGTTGACGATGCTGCGGGACCGGCCCGATGTCACGTGGCGCACGCGTAATGAGGTGGAGTCGGTGTTGGCGTCGCTGACGCAGCCGGAGCGGGTACCGGTGACGGGACCGTCGCAGGCCTACGGATTCAGCCCGCCGCCGTACGGCGCCGGACCGCAACCCGTGTACCAGGGTCCGCCGGCCGGACCTCTGCCGGACGCGCGACAGCAGCTTCCGTATCGGCCCCCTGACGCAACGAATTTCGAGCCGAATGCCGGCGTGCGAACGGCATCGCGGTCGCGCGCCAAGTGGTGGATTGCGGGTGGGGCAGGTGTGGTGACCGTCGCCGCGGCCGCCGTTGTGGTGGTCGTGGCGGCCACTGGCGGCGACCCTGAGCCGCCTCCGGCTCCGGCCCCGACGCTGACGCCCGCCGATCAGAATGCACTGCTACTCACGTCGAACGAGGTCGAGTCGATCGTCGGCGTGACGAACCTTGCGCCCGGCGAGGTGTATGACCAGATGGCGACCAGCCCGATCACGTTGTCGGTGCCGGAATGTGCTGGGGCGCAGTACAACGCGCTGCAAACGGTGTACGCGGGCAGCGGCTACAGCGCTGTTGCCGACCAGGAGTTGACGGCCGAAACGCCCCAGTACGTATTCGTGAACCAGACCGTTGTGTTGTTCCCGTCGAGCGATCAAGCCCAGCGTTTCGTGGCGGAGTCGGCGGACCAATGGGAGGACTGCAGCGGCCGCGGTCTCACCGTCACCCTCGAAGACGGCAGCACCTATAACTGGAGCTTCGGACAGGTAGTCGAAGACGATTCCGGGATCGCGCAGCATGCCACCCAGGAAGGCATGGAGGGGTACGGGTGCGACCACGCGCTGCGGGTGGTGTCGAACGCGGTCATCGAAGCCCGGGCGTGCCGCGACCAGGTCGGTGATGACGCCAGCCGGATGGCTGACGAGATGGCGGCCAAGGCGTCGGACTGAGATCGGCGTCTTGGGCCGTCACCTGGAGATGGCCACCGTATTGACCTGACGCCCGAAGTCCTCGGGCGAGCCCCATTCGAGGTGCAACTTCGCCGAGGCCGTGTTGACCGCCCGGGATTCCTGCATCATCCGTTGACGATCCCCGCAATGTAGGTGGGGTAGAGCGGTGGGCGCGAAATTTGCGTTCGCGATAGTTAGGATAACGCGGGGTTCGAAACAAGGGGGATTTCGATGGGCCGTCGTATTGCGGTGTTCGGGACGGGGTATCTCGGCGCCACGCATGCGGCGTGCATGGCCGAGCTGGGCCACGAGGTGCTCGGCGTGGACGTCGACGAGGGCAAGCTGGCGAAGCTGGCGATGGGGGAGTTGCCGTTCTACGAGCCGGGGCTGCCGGACGTGCTGCGCAAAAACATCGATGCGGGGCGGCTGCGGTTCACGACCTCGTATCAGGAGGCGGCTGACTTCGCGGACGTGCACTTTATCGCCGTCGGAACTCCCCAGAAGCACGGTGAGCTTGCCGCGGACCTCCGGTACGTCGATGCTGTGGTCGGGACGCTTGCGCCGCTGCTGACCCGTCCCGCGGTGATCTTCGGCAAGTCAACAGTGCCGGCCGGTACCGCCGCACGATTGGGCGCGCGGGCGCGAGAGTTGGCGCCCGCCGGCGACCAAGTGGAACTTGCCTGGAATCCGGAATTCCTGCGTGAGGGGTTCGCGGTCAAAGACACGCTGCATCCTGACCGCATCGTTCTTGGCGTCGACTCGAGAAAGCCCGGTACCGCGGAGGCTGTCGCACGCGACGTCTATGCCGTGCTTCTCGAAGAGCAGATCCCCTTCCTCGTGACCGATCTGGCTACGGCCGAGCTCGTCAAGACGTCGGCGAATGCGTTCTTGGCGACGAAAATTTCGTTCATCAACGCCATCGCTGAGGTGTGTGAGGCAACGGGCGCGGATGTATCGGTGCTCGCGGACGCAATCGGGCACGACGCGCGGATCGGCCGACGATTCCTGAATGCGGGAATCGGCTTCGGTGGCGGCTGCCTGCCGAAGGACATTCGGGCATTCATCGCGATGGCCGGTGAGCTTGGCGCCGGCCAGGCGTTCGCGCTGCTTCGCGAGGTGGACAGCATCAACATGCGTCGGCGCAACAAAATGGTGGAACTGGCCCGGGAAGCGGCCGGTGGGTCGTTGATCGGCGCCCGAGTCGCGGTGCTGGGCGCAGCATTCAAGCCGGATTCCGACGATGTGCGAGACTCGCCGGCCCTGAACATCGCCGGCCAGATGCAACTCCAGGGCGCCTCGGTGAGCGTGTACGACCCCGAGGCGATGCAAAACGCGCGGCAGCTATTTCCGACGCTGCAGTACGCCTCGGACATTCGAGAGGCATGCTCCGGGGCGGACATCGTCATGATATTGACGGAGTGGAAGCACTTCGTCGCGCTTGATCCCTCGGCGCTCGGTGAGGTCGTCCGCCGGCGAACAGTCATTGACGGACGAAATTGTCTCGATCCAGTGGCTTGGCGAGGCGCTGGATGGACGTATCGGGGAGTCGGCAAGCCTTAAACACTCCAGTGTTGTACGCGAGTCGCCCGCCGTTTCAACGGTGGACAGCGGGCGCTGCCTAGTGACGGGCGAATGCTCACGGGAAGAAGGCGTCGATCTCCTGATCTGCCGGAGGCCGGAGACGGTCACGCGGGGGGACGAGGATCCGCATTCAAAGTTAGTTTAGTCAACTATCGGCACAGAAGTGCAGGGCGGTGTGCAGGCGGTAATCGACAGATGATTGGTGGCACCGGCGATGCAACCACAGATTGTTAACGAGTTAGTAATCCAGGCACCCTGCGAACGGCGCAGATGGTGCACCGCTCCATACCTACCGTCATCGAATTATGGCAAAGCTCAGCATGTCGCAGCACATAGCGGCGAGCCGGATTTGCCTCAAGGCATCCGTGCGCGTTTGTGCTATTCACGGCGAATTATACAACTTCTAAGGAGAGCTGGCATTCGGACGTTTCAGTACATGGAAACCGCAGCTCAGGGGATGTACGCGTAGCGCCGACGAAGGCAATTGCCGACGACTCGCAGCGATGAGAGCAACGGATCATCGATGCGATTTCCGCGGCATAGGCACCTAGCCGCGGGTTCCAATCGCCGCGAATCTCAGGGTTCAGCGAATTGGGCCCCATCTATCCACGGTCGCGATTCCGCCGCTAAACATGCCTCGCGCGTTCCAGTTGACACCGCCGCTGCGTTCTGCGAAGCTTTTGCCCAACAAATTCGTTCAATCGAAGGGTGGGGGACATGTCCAATATGTCGACGCATTTCCGCGGGGGACTTACTCGACTGCAGGTGGGCACCGCGGCTTGCGCAGTCGCTGCCGCTGCTGCATTCCCGGCAGTGGTTGCCAATGCGGATACCGCTGCGCCGGCACCGCTCGCGCCGGTGTCGCAGCTGATCATTGATGTGAAGCCGTTGACCCCGATCGTGAACCTTGACGCGCCGCTGAGCCCGGTCATGAACATCGCTGAGCAGCCCGCCTGGCTGGAGAATGGCCGTCGGATCATCGATCGATTCGGTGCTCTGATCTTCCGCATTGCCGGAGCCATCATTGAGCCGTTCGCGGCGGTCGCGCAGGAAATCATCACTGCGGTTCAGCGCTTCTTCCAAATCGGGCCGTACTCCACGGGCCGCGGCTAGACCGCCCCTTGGTGACCCTTAAGGTGCGGTTTCCTCTCGGGAAACCGCACCTTTACCGTCGGCTCTACTGATCCAATCGTTGGCTGAATGCAAACTTTCGCTTTCCTCACGTACTCGCACATTGGTCGTTCATGAGTGAATTGAACGACAACAGTGATGCGCAAAATTATCGACGAGACTCTTACGAGGGAGAGGGGCGGCCGAAGATGCTTCGACATCTTCGGCGCCGTCACATCGTTCTCGCCGGTTCGCTCCTCCTACTCGTTCTCGTAGCGTTCGGTTGTTGGCTCGCTGTCCGTGCTTTCGACGCGAAGTCCAATCTCGAGGCCGCACGCGATAGCGCGCAACAGGCGAAAGACGCGTTGTTGCAGGGCGATACTGAGGGCGCCGCCGAACATGCGGATAGCGCGCATACTCATGCGCAGCAAGCCCGCGACGCGACACACTCAATTCCGTGGAATTTCGCCGCGGCCGTTCCATGGCTGGGTGACCCCTTCACCACAGGCCAGGAGATCTCGGACGTCGTGCTCGGGCTCGCAAGTGATGTACTGCAGCCAGCGGCGACGGTCGGAGCAGTCCTCTCGCCCGACACTTTGTTGCAAGGCAACCGTGTCGATGTTCAGGTGCTTCGCGAACGCGAACCCGAACTCACCGAGCTGGCAGCGGCCGCCACCGAAATCAACGAATCTGCCGGCGAGATATCGGATCCGTCATACTTCTCACTTCTGAGTGACGCTCGATCGCAGTTGCAAGAACAGACGTCCAATGTCGCCGGGTTACTTGACAACACGGCGATGGCCGCACGCATCGTGCCCTCGATGATGGGCGCGGACGGTCCTCGTACTTACTTCATGGGTTTCCAGACGAACGCCGAGGCTCGAGGCACCGGGGGGTTGCTCGGGGGGTTCGGCCTTCTGCGATTCGACAACGGGATTGCGACCGTCGACACGTTGGCATCTAACCGCGACTTCGCCGACGCCAGGGCGTCGGTGGACCTCGGCCAGGAATTCACGGAGATGTACGGGTTCACGAACCCGACAACGGACTTCCGTAACAGCAACCTGAGCTCCCACTTCCCGTACGCAGCCCAGATCTGGAAGTCGATGTGGGCTGAGCAGACCGGGATGAATGTTGACGGAGTCATCGCGCTGGACCCGGTGGCTCTGAGCTACGTGCTCGGCGCAGTCGGATCAGTCACGATGCCCGATGGTGAGGTGATCACCAAGGACAACGTCGTCGAACTGACCGAATCGACCGCCTACAGTCGTTTCCCCACCGACCAGACGGCTCGCAAAGCCTATCTGCAGGACATCGCCAGCGAAGTCGTCCGGAAGATCACCGGCCGGGTTGAATCGCCGCGCAAATTGCTTGATGCGTTGGGAAAGGCGGTGGGTGAACGTCGGATCGCGGTGTGGAGCTCAGTGCCGAGGGATCAGGAGCTGCTCGAAGAGACTCCGCTCGCGCACGTCGTCCCCGATGATCCCGCCCCCTACGCCGAGGTAGTCATCAACAATCTGGGCGGAAACAAGCTCGATTACTACCTGAGAAGGCAGATCGAGTACGTCGCGGATGGCTGTGGCGCTGATACCAGGATGTCCACCGTCACAATCCGTCTGGCGAATGAGGCACCCCCCGAGGGGCTCCCGGATTACGTCGCCGCAGCACCAGGAATCCGCCAGGACATCCCTCTCGACGTGCCGAAGGGCGCGATGGTCACGTCCGTTCGGCTGCTGGCGACGGCAGGTGCGACGTTGACCAGCGCTCTGGTCGACGGGCAACAGGTGCCTGTTTTCAGCGGGACGGAACGGGGGCACCCAAGCTTCGAAGTGCAGCTCGGGATACCGCCCGGTCAATCCGGTGTGCTCACCTTCCGGCTCTCCGAACCGACGTCACCCGGCGCCGCCCAGGCCCCGGTGCAGCCGTTGATCGACACCGTCGAGCCCAAGGTGTCGGTACCGGAATGCTCGGGCTGAGCCCCGTCGCGATCCGACAACATCACGCGAAATTTGCACGAGCCTGACTAGGCAAGTGCGCGATCGTGCTTACTCCGCATGGCGCTAGGTCAGGGAGGCACAGTGTCGACCGCAACGGTCTCCGGGATCCCGGTCAACTTCACGGCAACCTTCGCAGCTTCCGCGAACCCCACACACGCGGGTAGGAAGGTTCGTGCTGTTTGGCAGGGACAGCTTAAAGGACGCGAAAGGTGCGTCCTCGAGAGCGATTATGACGCGCCAGTTGGACATAGGGTAGTTCGACGATGCGTCCATCGCGGTATTCGGCACGGGGTATCTCGGCGCGACCCATGCTTCCTGGCATGGCCGAGCTGGGCCATGAGGCGCTCGGCGTCGACATCGACGAAGGCAAGCGGGCGAAGCTGCCGATGGGGAGTTGCCGTTCTACGAACCCGGACTGCCAGACGTTCTACGCGAAACACAGATGATCGGACGAAAGCTTCGAAGCGAATCCGGCGCGGACCGTCACAGCTCTGCGGGCCGGGCGTCGTCGCATACAAGGCCCAGCCGCCCGCGGGGTCGCGGTGCCACACGGACGCGGATCGGCGTGGCAACCGATCCACAAGGAGTTTACGCATTCGCAGTTGAAAGCGGCAGGTCGGGTGGCACATGTACGCACCGAGTATAGGAGGAGGCTTATAACCCAGCCCTTCGAGCAACAATCTGCTTCCTAACGGGTAAGACCACCGAGATCGCTCATCATGCTATTTCGGGCAGTAAATACCTTGTCGGATCGCGGCCTAGTCCAATTCTGGACCCGCGGGCGGGTGTTAGCAGGCCGCTGTTTCCTCAACTGCGAAAGCGGTCTAGCGGTGCCCGTAATCGAGTCAACCTCGCCCACAGAACTTGAGAATCGGCGGCAATGAGTCCCGGATCTGGCAGCCTACAGACGCAAAAAACTCTAGGTCTTGACCGATTGGATCCGGAATGTCGGGGATGTTCCGGGTGTCGATGTTCGGGCGCAACGCCGCAAGGTCGCGAATGTCCCCTACGGTGAAGTCAGACATCAGCCGAGCCGCTTCTCCAAGAGTAAAGGTCCTTCGAACTTGATACGGAGCTCGCTCCAACACCTGATCCCGGTGAGCTCGTGTCATGGTCAGAACGAGGTCGACATCTTGACTCATCGGCGGTGTGAACTGTCGCGCGTAGAAATCCGCCGAGTCGCCGCCTAGACGTTGTAGAACGAGTGCTGCGTAGGGGTGCATGGGTTGTGAAACCACTGCTCGAGTGCCTGCGCTAGATACGGTGACGTCGGCGGACCCGCTCATCTGGCGCAAGTAAGCTCTAGCAAGTCGTTCCGCAATTGGCGATCGACATAAATTCCCAGTGCATACGAACAGGATATGCAGCGTTATTCCTTACAATAGTGGAGTGGACGGTTTGAAGCAGCCTGCCGTAACGCTCAGCCAGTCCGCGCGACGGTTGATCCAGAATCTCCGTGGTCTTCGATGGCGCCGCCGCGAAGCCTGACCACGGCGTCGGCCAGCCGTCGGTAGACCGGCCGCGGCAGCGCAAAGCGAAGTGATTGACGCGCGGTCACTCGCATCGGGACTTTCGCAATCAACATGCCAAGTATGAGATCTCGGGCGACGACTGGGAATTGCCATTTCGGTCGAAATACCGCGACGACAGTGGCACGGTATCCAAAGAACGCCTTGCGAGTAAGTAGCAACTTATTCCTGTTGAGCCATGATAGAAGTCCGGAGGCGCCAGCATGCCGTGATGTGCGGCCAATCTCTGTCACGTCCCGCCAGATAATCAGCGGCTCTTCTATCATGGTGAAACGGACATCTGCTGCGTGCGCGCGTACGCAGAAGTCGAGATCCTGACCTTTACGCAAAGTCGGATCGAACATGACTTTCTTCGCGATGGCCGTCGCTACAACGATCGTCGACGTCTGCACAACTTGGTTCGAAACGAAGAGATACTCACCCATGTCCTCGTCGCATCGTATGCCGCGGTCGGGTTTGACCCACAGGCTTCCCGGAATACCGCGATCGACGTAAGCGCGTGAGTAGACGGCGTCACACGCGGTTTGCGTCAGAAAGCTGTGAACCCGCTCGAGCTTTTGTGGAAGAAAGACGTCATCGGAATCCAGGAAGGCTATATAGCGCCCTCGAGCAAGCGTTATACCGGTGTTCCGAGCGGCACCGCCACCCTGGTTGGTCTGGTAAAAGTACCGGAAGCGAGCGTCATCTAAGGACTCCACCGTAGCTCGCAACTCGGGGGCGTCCCTCGAACCATCATCTACGACGATGCACTCGAAGCCGTGAAACGTCTGAGCACGTACCGACTCCAGCGTGTCTTTGACTTCGGCCGATCTGTTGAAGCAGGGAATAACTACTGAGAACAAGGGAAGACCCGGGTTAGCATCTGCGGTCATGCTGCCTCCATTACGTTGTGGCAGAAGACGGCCTCGAGAGCTTCGTACAGAGCCTGCTCCTGTGACGAAACGATTGAAGAGATACGGGAACTCGCCAGATTCCGCGCTTCGATCGACCCTGGCCCCAAATCTTCGGTTAACCGACCGCACCGAACGGGCTGGATGTCTAACGAGTCGAAGATGCCAATTATCTTCATATTGACGGTCTCATCGACGAACGGAATAGGCGCGCATCCAGCGATCATGCCAAAAAGAAGTGCGTGAAGACGGTTGGAGAGTACGTATTGGCAGCCGGCGTATGCGTCGAACGCCTTGTCGACGTCGGAGAAGGTAGCAAGGAAGGAAGACAACCTGCCTGACGGATACTCGCGCTTCGCGAGCTCACGCAAGAAGGGCGCATCGCGTTCAACTTGAGCAATGAACTTGAAGGAGGCCGACTGCGGAAGAACCTCGTCGAGATGTCGAATGAGGATTTCGACATCGGAACGTTGCGAATCCGCCTGATCGACGCGAAAAGACAGCGCCACTCCTTCGTTGCCTGAGATGTCACTCCTGTAATTAGCGGCACCGAACGCGAGGTCAGGTATGAGGCCATCCACTCTAATTCCCAAAGACTCTGCATATGCCAGACTATTGGCGTCCCTGGCTAGGAGTCGGTAGCTGAGGCGAGACCTAAACGCCAGTATCCGCGCGTGCCGGGATCCGAGTCGTTCGAAGGACACTCCGACGTGACATACGCGCACGCCGACGAGCCTCATGGCAGCGAGTATGGCGGTGTTCGCGACCAAGCTAAGCAGTTGCCGACCATGTTTTTCGCCGACATAGCCACCTGGAATCAGAAAGTAGTAAGTGGGCCTCCTGAGGAAACGCTCCAGCGCCAGCCTCAAGAATAGCGGTGCAGACCCAGTCTTCCTCACGTGCGGCGAGTACTTGTCCAGCTGCATCGATGCAATGAAGGAGGGAGGGCACCGGCTCGTATCGAGGATGACTCTGGAGAATTCGGAGCAGATCCGCACCAACTCTCGATTGATTAGCGCGTCGCCGGCGTTCTCGAACTGTGTCTTAACACTGAGGAACGACGTCGGGCGGTTCACGAGTCCGACCCAAGTTTGTCGATGATCGGGCTGAGGTCCGCAAGGAACACCGATCGACATCCGTTCATGGACCCGTTGAAGGTTATGAAGTTGCCGCTCCGATCCCAGGCGGGGTGAGGGTCGATCCGATACTCGTTATTGCGACCGACGTATCGCGGTCGAGTGTCGACACGAAGCATGCATGTTTCAACCTCAGATGCGATATCTATGCCGCGAATGGGCACCGTTCCGTCCTTGAACGCCACTTCTTCGCTTGGGTATGCATCGGATATAAGAAGCTTTGCGGAAGGATCAATGGTGGGATGGCCGGATCCGACGCTGGAGGGTGCAATGATGCGTTTGTGTTCACCGCGATGATCAATACTGACAAATGACAGTCGACGGGCTCGTGGAAAGTACCGAAGCCCTATCCGCCGTGCTATCCGACTCGCGAGCGTAGAGGTGCTCATTCGCCAGCTGGCGGGGCGCGGATGGATGAGGTTCATGACTATTGAACGCCCGTCCGGGCACCAGTTCGGATGGTGACCACCTTCCCATTCATCGGGCCCCAGAGCTAACGCCACATCGCGTCCATCCGGCGCTAGCGTGAACAGGAAATTCTCAGTCTTGCCGACACGTCCCGAGTCAGGTGCGAACCGCACAATAAACATCACGCGGTCGCCCTGCGGGTTCCACTTCGTGTGGAAGCCGTAGAAGCCGCCCGACAAGTCACGCTCCCTCCGCTTGAGGCCCACATTGCTCATCAAGTCGGCGAAGCTGATCAATAGCCGCGAGCGTCCGGACGCGGTATCGGTCGAGTAGAGTCCATCTTCCGCCGAAGCGCCACGATTTCTCTTGATTAGATTGGTCGGCACGAGGACGCCATAGCCCGGCTGCGCGATCCCAATCCTCCGGAGACACGGGCTTAGAGCCGCCCTTCCGTCCGGAGACACCATGTAAACGGTGTGCTCGAGCCGATCCTCGCGACGCTCGGTGATGTCTACCTTAACGCCGTATGGGACCCAGTCCGGGTCTAGACGGTTGAAGTAAAGTGCGTCGTCCTGGTCACCCCATTGCGCGTGTGCGCCTACCTGCGTATCCCACGCGGATGTAAGTGTGGAATACACCTCTTCGGCGGTCTCGAGATCGAGCACCAGAACGCGTGCCTGATCTCCTGGGGAAGGAAGTCGGTCGTCGTAAGGGAACTCCGTAAGGGCAATGTAGCGACCCGACGGACTGATCGGAGACGTGTCGTAGAAACGATGTATGGTTGGACGGATACCATCTGTGAGTCGGTATATCTTGATCGACGTGCGCGTTTCGGTCCACGTATCAAACCTTGTGCTTAGCATTGACAGCCCCCGTCATTTTCCGGCGAAATTCTTGTACACCCTCTTTATATGTCAGTGCACCGGATCCGAATAAGCCTAGGCAAGAGGGATCAACTCCTGCGCGTCTGCGGCATGACAACACCGCGGCAACATTCCACGCCAATTTCGATAGCGCGTAACAGTATGCTGCACCGATGAGTCCATAAAGGTCTACTGCCGCCGGTAGTAAGGCAAGTGCGGCCAGAAGGCTGCCACCTTGCATTGCGACCTGACGCCAGTGTAGATCCACGAGTTGTAGCATCAGTACGGTCGGACCGGCGAGTGCGTTGACTAGTACGCCCGCGGTCAAAATGTAGAGGACGTCCGCATGCTGAGCGAACGCAGGGTCGAACAATCCAAGGAGCTGTGGCGCGAAATAGATAACACCGATACAGGCGAGTACTGCAGGCACGCCTTGAATAGCGATCGCGGTGTTGCACTCTGCCTGCGCACGTCGAAGGTTCTTTGCCGCAATGGCACGGGCGATGTGCGGTCCCATCACCAGAGCGACCGACATGAGAAGTAAGTTGATGACCTCGACGGTCTTCATCGCAGCGAAGAACGGTCCTACTTCGGACGCGGGAACAAGCCCGCCGAGCGCAATCGAGAAGATATAGAGGTCAGCGCTCGAAATGACGGCGACCAGTGTCAGGCCAGCCGTCAACTGCAACCATCGCCGCGAGACGACACCTCGGAAAGACAGTCTTCCGTGAAATCGCCGCGACAGGACAATCGCATGCCACAGGACTATAGCGAGAAGGGTTGCGCCCATGACGAGTAGGGCTGAGCCGGCATCTACAGCGTGCTCCGGCAATAACCAAGGAATGCAGGCGATAACACCAGCTGTGGCAATGCGCCATATCACGTCGCGACTTGCTACGGCCAGAACCACCCGGCTCTGAATCCTGAGGGCTCCAAGGGTTGTTTGTGAAGCGGCGAAGGTGACTGAGAGTAGCGCGCCCCCAATAGCGACTGAAATCGCGGCATCAGGATAGAAGTATATGGCGCACAGATAGAAGCTGAGCCCAGCGACTGCTGACCCGATGAGTGTGGCCACGAACGAGAAAAGATAGGTTCGTCCTTCTAAATGCGGGTCTTGGGAATGCTGGGCGCTAGGTATCTCCTTGACGAGAAAGACTTGCTGACCCATCGATCCGGCCATGCCAGCCATCATGGCGGCACTGAAGAGTACGCTGAACATGCCGAACTGTTCCACGCCAGACTGACGGGCTATTAGCGCGAATAGTAGGTATCCGGACAGACCGCCAGCAGCCTTCAAAGCGAAAACTATTAACGACTGGAAGGAGCGACCAGCCGAGAGCCGGCCGAGAAGCGCGACGAATTTGGCGCTGATCCGTGCCCTCACTCTCCCTCCATCCGGGTCGGATTCAAGGCGGAAGCGCGTAAAGGCGCGTAGGGGAGGAGGCGCCGCGTTACTCCGGCTGGAGAGTCACCACGTGCGTTGACGGAACTCGCCCGCTCGCAGGCACGTTCGGTGCAGCATGGCCCGTTCATGCGTTCGGCGATCGGCGCATACTCATCTGGTGCTGTTGCGGTTCTGCGGCCATCAGGTTCTCCAGTCAGAGACACGTCGTAGTGCGCTCGTCCTCGTGTCGAGGCGACAAGTTCATGGCGCGAAAGCTGGTCGGCACCCCCACTCCTCCCGGCAACTTCGTAATGCCTAGCTTCGCCCGAAAAGCGATATCGTGGACCCCCGCATGGACGTAAACATAACCTACGCCTCAGTTCCCCACCACGCGGATGCGGTTGCCGTGCAAGGAGAGGGCTCACTCGCCGTGCGAAACTTCGATGTGAGTTGCTTCGGTGATGAAGTTGGGTAATTGCCCGTGCTCCAGACGTTGACCTAATGGCCTGTTCCGAACACCGGACGAGATGCAAGCGAGTTCGCGCGCGTGGCTACTTCTAGGGGCTCCCATCGTCGCTGAGTGCCGAGAGTTCCCTCTATGGCGCACCGAACTGTCCTGTCGCTGATCGTGGTATCGCTAAGAAAAGCCGTTCCCATGCCTAGGTTGTCAAAGATTGATGCGTGCGGGAGAAGCTCGGCGTAATGGAGCCTCGCATCTACGCAAAGCAATGAGTTGGTGTAGGTTTGGCCGTACCCGTATCTTGTTGTGCTGGCAGATGCCGCACCTCTCATACGTGTTGCTTCGCTCGGAAAGGTACCCCTATGGGCTCGTCGCACCCGTCTGACGCCACGCTGAAGTCTTATGCGTCGCTGAACAGTGGCAGCGTCGGTACACTGTCAGAGTTCTGGCGTGTATATCGACATAAAACTTCCGATGTCGCAGGGAACGTCGCCGATGTGGTGAAAACGTGCGAAGACATGGAAACTATGGCCTCCGAGAGCCTCGGAATGTCGCTTCGCGGCTTGGAGATTCTAGAAGTTGGCGCAGGACAACAACTGCTGCGACTCAAGTACTTCAGTCGAAACAACAACGTGACCGCTCTCGACTATGACATCATCGTTCAAGGCTTTGACCCAGCCGCCTACATGCGCGTGTTCCGTAGCAACGGTCCTAAACGGACGCTCAAAACTGTGCTGCGGAAATTGGCCGGGATCGATCGGTCCTACTGGAGTGAGCTAGAGAAACACATCGGCCGGGTACGAAGTCCCCTCAATGTGGTGCAGGGAGACGCGCACGCGATGCCATGGCCCGATTCTTCGTTCGACTTCATTTACTCTTTCTCAGTATTCGAGCATGTCAACGACCCGGCGAAGTGTCTTGACGAGGTGATCCGCGTGCTGAAGCCGGGCGGTGTCTTCTGTATCAGTACGCATATGTATACAAGCGACAGCGGAGCGCACGATCCGCGCTCTTTCCTGCCGCGCCACGCTGACCTCGCGCCATGGGCGCACCTTCGCCCGGCGCATCAGAACTCCGTTAAGCCGAACGCGTACTGCAACGCGTGGCGAAATGGGCAGTGGGAAGACTTATTTCAGGAGCGGTGCCCCGGTGTTTCGTTGCGGAACAACAGGAGTCCTGAGTGGTTGGTTCCGGAGCTGGCAAAGCTGCGATCGGCCGGCGAACTGGCGGAGTATTCGGATGACGAGTTGCTTACCTGCGATCTCTGGGCACTGTGGCAGAAGCCTTCAGCCTAAAGAACTTGGCGAAAAGACGTGCCTTCAGTCGCATTTTCTTCGATTGATCACGACGATTTGGCGACGGACGGTGCATGTTGTCCAGCGTTCCGTGCGGCGACAGTTACCACGGTCAGTGAATCAGTGGCCGGCATGGCCTGGGGCACCGCTCACGGACTTTGCGCGTCGTCTCCGGATCCGCGCCGGCATCTCCTGCGGGCGTTGGAAGCGCCGACCACCTGCACTGCGGAGAGCTGACAGCCGCCACACTCCTCACGAGCCGGCGTATAGGGCGTTATGCCGGCGCCGCGTCGAAATGATCGAGCTTTCTGAGCCGTTCTAGGAGACGGCATGCACCGAGCCCAAACGTTCTCGCAACGATTAGTTCAGAATGTGTCACGAACGACCCGCGGTAGAACCCTAGACAGTAGGAGAAGTGGTTCAACCAGGTAGCGGTGAGCGAGCCGTTTCGGTTGGTTGGCGAGCCTCCAGGCCCATTCGAGCCCGAACCGCCCAAGCCACCTCGGTGCAAGGCGTGTTGTGCCGGCAAGGTAGTCGATCGCGCCGCCGACGGTGGCGTACGTAGCGTTCGGGAGGTGAGGTAGAGACGTCAACAAAAATGATTCTTGACGCGGCATGCCGAGGCCGACGAGTACCAGGTCGGGGTTGAAGTTCGTGATGCGACTTAGTGCTACACCGCTCGGCACGTAGCCGTCGACCCCCGAGACTGTCCATCCAGGAAGCATGTCACTAAGGTTCCTGACCGCTCGCGCGTTGGACTCGGCGCTGGCTCCAAAGACGAATAGCCTTCGCGCGGCGTTTACCCGCCGTAATTCCGCAATCCAGTCTGTTGAGCCAATGCGGTAGTCCGATGTCACCTCCCGTCGAGCGCTAAGGGAAGCGAGCCAGCGTACGGGAGTTCCGTCTATGACAATCCAATCCGCCTGTCTATATAGCTCGCGAAACGTTTCGTCTGTGTCATGGATGTAAGCGCTGTGGAGGTTGTGATTGAGAAGTAGTCGCTTTCCATCGAATCGCGTAGTTGCTGCTGTAGCGGCCTCTAACGCAGTGAGCGGCGTCACCTCAAGCCCCAGGAGACCAATCCTTAAGCGCTCTTGAGGCTCCCTCTCGCGCACAATTTCGCCATCTGCGGTCATCGTTATCGGCTTACGCTGATGCAGTAATCCGGCCCATTGCTGGCGCTCCGTCTCGATCTCCTCAAGCTGTGTCTGGGCACAGTCTCCCCTCCAGGTGTTCTATGTATCGGCCGATGCGCATAAATTGTTCGGTCTGTCACACATTCGAAACGGGATTTCGCGTCATATTTTGCGTTCCGAAGCTGATGCTGTCCGTACACGACTCTATCCTGTTTCGGCGCTATTGGGGCAACTGCTAGCGCCTGTCCGGTTCTGGTACGAGGCTCGAGTCACTTCGCCAGGCAAACGTCAAAGAATCCGCCGTGGCACTCCCGGGCACGGGGCCGAGTGCCAGTCGGTATCGGCTATGACATTCCGGACGGTCCATTGGATGGGGCTAGACGATGAAGGGTATGGTCAATCCGTTCGGAGACTGCAATGGTAGCCGCACCGTCGATTGTCTGTCTTCGAGCTCAGTTTGCGACGGTGCTGCCGTCTTCCCATCGAGGAGTCTCCAGTTGGCCACTGTGACAGCGCGTTCAAAGCGAGTGCCTCCAAGTGAGCGTCCACTCAGCGGTCGTTCGTTCCGAATGGTGTTCTACTACCTCTACGTGGCGTGCATCATTGGCGCAAATGCCGCGATCTTGATCCCACGAACGGCGATGGGCCATGTCGAAAGCAACCAGCTCTTCTCTGCGAGCTGGGTCGCATTGCACGTCGTTTCTCTACTAGTTCTCCTATCTCTCCTCAGGAGGCAGGATTCCCGTAACCTGGTGTTCGTAGCGATGTTGGGTATCCTTATCCTCGTCTCTGCAATCTGGTCGGTGGCTCCGACGTACACCCTCCTATACGGCGGCATGATGGTCGGTAACGTCCTGGTGGCACACCTCATGGCGAGCGAGCTCACCTTCGAGGAGATAGTCTCCTTCCTTACACGCGTCATTCTCGTAATCAGCGTGGTAGGCGTCGTCGCTTACTTCTTGAGGTTTGGCCCGGTCTATTACTTCGATGTCCACCAGCGGCCCAACATTTTCGGTGGACAGCCGTTTCGAGGCTTCACTGCACACAAGATCTTGGCTGGGCTATACGCCACGCTGGGTGCCGTAGCAGTCATGACGACAACACGCGGCGCAGTGAGGGTCGCATGCATGTCAGTACTTGCGCTCAGCGTCGCATTGACGAGTTCGATGATCGGCATCGTATTGTTTCTGGCGGCGACGCCGATATATGTCGCAGTTAGGTATGCGTTCGCTAGGCGAGTCGGGACGACAGCGATGTTCGTCGGCAGCGGTGCGGCCATACTCGTTGTGGTGTTCCTGGTGGCTTCATACTGGGAACAGATGCTTGGAGTCCTGGCGCGTGATAGCACGTTGACTGGGCGAACGACACTCTGGCACATCGGCGTCAATGCTTGGTTGGAACGTCCGTTGCTCGGATGGGGTTTCAACGCCTATCTTGAGTCGTCATTCTCCGGATTGGCGAACCGTTTGTTCAATCCGTATGGCGAGTGGGATATCCCCCACTTTCACCAGTCATTCATCCAGACCGCAGTAGACATGGGCGCCCTTGGGTTGGCGATTCTTATTGGAGTGCTTGTATACACGCTCATCGCATCATACCGGTATGGAGTCGCCGTCAACACGTCGACAGGTGCTTTTGGGTTCGTTGTTACGTTGCTGATGGTTATCGCTGCGACGGCGATGTTCATCTTCTTCAACTACAATCATTTTGGAACCTTCCTCCTGATGCTCTTGTTTTTTTCCCTCCGGCGCGCGAATCGAGTAGGTGGAGAAGCTGAAGTCAGCGGCGGGCCGTCCTTCATTCAGGAGTCACGCGGCTTGAGGCGAACGTCGAAGACAAAGCGTCGTATCGGCACGGGCGCTTGACGACGTTTGGGGGCGTCAGCCCTCGAAGCGATGATCTGCCGACTCAGACTTCTCTTGCATGAACTACAAGGGTTGCGTCCTCGCCCGCGGCAGAGCGCCGGCAGCTGCCGTCAGTGAGGCATGGTGCTCTGGGCTCGCGTGACCGAGGAGTTCGGCTGCTCCAATCTCGACGGGTGGGGGCACATTCGGGCGAAGCCCTCACTGGGTGAGCGAATCGGCCATTAGACAGCTCGAGCATGCTGGCATACGACGAGTGGAGTTAGCACGGGGTCGAGGCGCAGTCGCGGACGGTGTCGAGTCCGGTCGCGGTCCGGGTAAGGCGTCAGTACACGGTCGATGGTGGTCCTCTACAGAGCGCCCGAGACCGCCATGACGTCAAGGTTAGCTAGCTGTTGTATCGGCCCACGATTAGAGGAAACTTGGCGACTGTGGAGCGGACTGGCCAAAAGGCGAAGAGTGCTCATTCACGCACCGTATTATGGCTTCCAGCTTCGAATTGCTGCATCATCGGCGCACTTAGCTGTTCACGAGCACCGTCTTGTCGATCTCCTGCTGAAGGCTTGGCGTGCAAGCCACGGCGCTCCGGCTGATTTGCGCCGTCCGGACCGTAGTATGTGTAGCTGTACGAGGACGTTCCACGAGTAGGCACCATTGTGAACACCGCGCCGAGTACCGGAGCGCCAACATCCTCAAGGCTTTGTGCCGCGTGCGCGAGCTGTTCGCGCTTTGTGTGACCGTAACGAGCCATGATCAGCACGCCATCGGAGCCGGCAGCAAGAATTGCCGCATCAGTAACAGCAAGGAGCGGTGTGGAATCGACTATGACGTAGTCGAATTTCTCTCGGAGCTCCGTGAGCAGATTTCTCGCCGATTGCGAACCGAGAAGCTCACTCGGATTTGGTGGCACTGTCCCCGACGTCAAGACGGTCAGGCTTGGAAAGCGGGTCTTCTGCAGGGCGTCCTCGAGTGGCACTCCGCCACTTAGGACCGTGCTGAAACCGACTGGCCAAATGAGATCGAGGTATTTGTGTAGCATTGGCCTACGCATGTCTCCGTCGACTAACACAACATTATGTTGTGCCTCGGCGAGAGCTAGCGCAATGTTAATTGCTGTCGTCGACTTACCTTCGCCCGGCATCGAGCTTGTGACCACAATTACGCGCGGGGGATTATCTACGGCCAGGAATTGCAAGTTGGTCCTTAACTTGCGAAAAGATTCGGAGATGGCCGAGTTGTCTCGATCGAAGGAGATCGTCGCCTGCTTCCGACGCTCCTTATCCAGCGGAATGGTACCGACAATGCCGGCGCCGGTAATGTCTTCGAGCGTATCCCGGCTCTTGATTGTGTTGTCGAGCAGATCGCGCAGGACGGCGAGTCCAACCCCTAGTAGAGTTCCTATTGCGAGGCCTATCGCTATATTGCGGGAGGTTCTCGGGACAACAGGCTCTTGGGGAACTGATGCTCGTTGTTCAACAACCACTCTCGCGTCGGGGCTTGCTCCGTCCGCAGGGGTCTCTAATTCCCGAACGAGGGTAACGAACTCGTCGGAAAGTGTATTGGCTATGTCTCGCGCCCGAACAGGCGAAGGATCAGACACTCGCACATTTATAAGGACCGTGTCGAGCTTGGCGCTCGCGCTGACATTCTCCTGCAGAGTTTCGGGGCTCATGTTGAGTCCCAACTTGTCTACGGTCCTTTGCGCCAGGGTCTGTCCCTTCAGTAGCTCGGCATAGGAAACCACTCGCTCCTGCGAGAAACGGTTACCTTGATACATATCCGAGAGCGATGACCCGGCCGCAGTGGACACGAACAATCTGGTCGAAGCCTGGTAGAGCGGAGTGGTCAATAGGGACACCGCCACACCGCCGAGAAGTCCGACTAGAATTGTCACGCACACGGTGACCCACCTATTGCGAAGCACTTTCACAAAATCTTGTAGAGTCACGTCGGTCCTTACTGCTTCTGCCGATTCGCAAGTTCGCTACGGCTGTTACACGGGGGGCTAGAGAGTCGGTGGTTACTTGGCCGATCGTGTGATAATCACATGATCGCCCACCGGAGTCTGAAGCGGAATCGCTGACTTAGCTGGAGCACTCTAACACCGCAGCTGCTTCGGTCACTTCGTTAACTAGCGGTTGCATCGGCCCATCCGCGTAGATGCCATCCGTCGCTAATTTCGTACCGACTTCGACGGCCGGCCGCAACGCGTCGTCGGGTAAGCGAGGCGTCACATCGGCGAGCATGTGCTTTGTTTGACACGACCTGCTGAGCCGTGGGTTGACCGACCCGATGTTCTCCGTAGTCAACTGCGCCGCGCCGCGCCTATTGTGCAGTCGGACTTCCGCGTCGCCCCCGAAGCGGAATGCGTTGCTGTCGTTCTTTAACAACGCATCTTCGGCCCGCGTGGCGTAGTCGCGCGCCTGCTCGATGTCCCCCCCTACGTGAATGCACCGGTTATAAGTTGGTGAGAGCGTCTCAGATTGGTGTTGTCGTGTCAACCGGAACCAGTGCGGTGGAAAACTGTTCGCAAGCCATTAACGTACCTCCACAATGCGTGCAATTTCGACCCGTCTCGTCATTTATAGCAAACTGCACAAGTGCCGACAACGCCGAGGTGCGAGCGTAGTGTGCAATGGGAGTCGTGTCGATCCGGCGCGCGAAAGGGTCTCTAAGGCAACTGGTTTGGCGACTCGTCGTCATATTCCTTTGGCGGTGACATGAAGAACCGATCAATATTTCCGGCGTGCAGCGCCATTCTTAGCGACGTCGCGCTAGGGTCTCTGCTCATGACGAAAGGCATGGTTTCCAACTCGTCATACGTGGTTAACAGGACGTGTCGCCAACCCCGCTGTCAATCGATTAAACGTAGGCACGGGCTTCCCTAGTGGTGAACGATTTCAGCCGCCGCACTCAGTGACCCGCCGTCGCAGGAAAGCGCGCGCCGGCTTCGATGCATCTCTTTCCAGCGCCAATTGATACCACTGGGCCGCCCCAGCGAAGTCTCCCATCCGTCTCAACAGATCCGCGCGTATCGACGCGACCACCGCCGACCGCGCCAGCCGCGGATCGTCGGCCACCTCGTCCAGAGCCGCCAGCCCCGCCGCGAACCCGTCCCGGAACCCGACAGCCAGCGCCCGGTTCGCCCGGGCGATGGGGGAGTCGGTGAGCGCGATCAGCCGGTCGTACGCCAGGCAGATCGTCGTCCAGTCCGTCGCCTCCCACGTCGGCGCGCACGCGTGAATGCCGGCGATCACCGCCTGCGGCAGGTACGGCCCCGTCGCCCCCGCCGCCCGCCGCAAATGCTCCAGCCCCCGCGCGATCTTGCCCCGGTCCCACTGGCTCCGGTCCTGTTCGTCCAGGGGCACCAGCGCGCCACTCGCGTCCACCCGGGTGCCCCGACGTGAATCGTGTAGCAGCATCAGCGCCGTCAGCGCCTGCGCGTCCCGAAGGTCCGGCATCAGCCGGCACAGCTCGCCGCCCAACCGGATGCCTTCGTCGCACAGCTCGTCGCGAATCGCCGACGGCCCGCCCGTCGACCAGTACCCCTCGGTGAACACCGCATAGATACACCGCAAGACGTGCGGCGTGCGCTCGGCCAGCAGCTCGGCCGGCGGCACCCGCAGCGGGATGTTGGCCCGCCGGATCTTCATCTTGGCCCGCGTGATCCGCTGACCCACCGCGGCCTCGCTTTGTAGCAGCGCCCGCGCGATCTCCGGCACCGTCAGCCCAGATATCAATCGCAGCGTCAGCGCCAGCTGCGACGCGTCGTCGAGCGCGGGATGCGCGCACGTGAACATCATCCGCAGCTCGTCGTCGGGCACCGGGTGCGGCGGCTCACCGGTCGCCATCGGGTTGTCGAGCACCGCGGCCAACTCCTTTCCGGCACGCGTCTTATCGCGGCGCAGTCGGTCCAGGGCGCGGTTGCGCGCGACCGTCAGCAGCCAGCCGCCGGGATTGCCCGGCGCGCCGTCGCGCGGCCACACCCGCAGCGCCTCCGCGCAGGCCTCCTGGACGGCGTCCTCGGCGATGGTGAGGTCACCCGACCACCGCGCCAGCGCCGCGACCGCCGGCCCCCATTCGCGCCGGAAGACGCCGTCCAGATCCGCCACGGGTCAGAGGCCGGCGATGCCCGCCAACCGGAACACCTCGACGGTGCTCGCCGGAATCATCGAGGCGATCTTCACGGCCTCGTCCCGGTCGGCGGCCCGCAGCAGGTAAAAGCCGTTGGCGACTTCGGCACCCTCGGCGAACGGCCCGTCGGTGAGCAGCATCTGCCCGTCGCGCACCCGCACCGTGGTCGCGGTCGACGGCGGCTGCAGTGGCGCCCCGCCCAGGATGTGATCACCGGCCGCCTTGCCGAACTCCTCGTGCTGGCAGATGCCGCTCTCCCACTCGTCGGTGTCCGGCGCGCACACCTGCCCGGGTGGTTCGAGCAGCAGCGCGAACCAGTCGCTGCCCATCGGCACGGTCGGCGCCTCCCAGTGCACCATCGGCCACACCTCCACTGCACCGTTGTGCGCGGCCGGGATGTCGCGTGCGAGTTCCAGTGCCTCGTCGAGGTTGTCGGCCTCGAGCACGTAGTAGCCGCCGGCCACCTCTGCCGATTCGGCGAAGGGCCCGTCGGTGACGACTGGGCGGTCCGGGCCGCCGGTGGTCCGCGCCCCCTCCGAGCGGGACAGCAGCGCATCTCCCGCCAGCAGCGCGGAGCCGGCGCGAGCGTGGAAGTTCTCGTAGGCCGTCATCGAGGCGGCCTGCTCCTGCGGCGTGGCGTCGTCGGTGTCGGGGACGAGTAGCAGCGCGAAGTAGTGCATGGTGGTCACCCTCTCGGTAGCGAGCAGGATCCTCTTTCCCACTCTCTATCCAACCGACGAATGAGGCGTGCGAAATCCGACACGCAAAACTCTCCGCTGTGTTTTTGTTTGCGCATGCGTAAATCGGCCCGGGCCGTCGCCCTCGTCATCACCTCTCTGATCGCCACCGTCAGCCTGTGGATCGCGTCGGCGTTCGCGGCCGCGCTCGCCTTCGGTGCCATCGCGCTCATCGTGCCCGGCACCGGCACCCGAGACGTCGACAATCTGCCGCGGTACATGGGCAATGCCGGCACCCGATTCATCGACCCCGCCGGGGTTGACGTCTGCGACGACGCCGGCGTGTGCAACGTCGAGGGTGTGGACTATCCCGCCAGCTTTTGGCCGATCCCGCTGCCGGGCTGGTGCCCCGGCCTGACCTGTGACACCTGGAACCAGTCGGTCGGCGCGGGTGTCACCAACCTCCGCGCCGAGGTGGCCAACAACCTGCCGACCGAGCCGGGCGACGAGCTGGTGATCTTCGGCTACTCGCAGGGCGGCGCCGTGGTCTCCCGCGAGATGTACCGGTTGAGAGAACTCGACCCGGAGATTCGGAACCGCATCACCGTCGTCACGATTGGCAACATCAACAATCCGCAGGGACTGTGGTCACGGCTGAGCTTCCTGCGCTACATCCCGATCCTCGACATCTCCTTCGGCCCGCAATTGCCCACCGAAGGCATCAAGAGCACCAACTACTCCTTCGAGTACGACCCGGTCGGCGACGCGCCGCAGTATTGGGGCAACCCGCTGGCAGTACTCAACGCGCTGATGGCCTTCGAGTACGTCCACGGTGACTATCTGGTGCCCGACGAGAACTCCGACGCCTCAATGCCGTACGGCTACGACGACGAGACGCTGCAAGACGCGATCGACGACGCCAAGCACTGGCAGTACCAGGACGCCACCTTCGTGATCATCCCGCAGCAGGGCACCCTGCCGATCTTCATGCCGCTCGTCGACCTCGGCAACGCGACCGGTACTTCGGCGTTCATCGATCCGATCGTGCGGCTGCTGCAGCCGGTCACGAAGCTGTTGATCGACCTCGGCTACGACCGCAACGCCAACCCCGGCATCCCGCGGACGCTGTCGATCCTTCCGTTCAACCCGCTGACCTTCAACCCGATCCAGTTCTCGATCGACTTCGTCGAGGCCGTGGTTCAAGGCATCCACGACGCGTTCAACCCGCCCGCCATCGCGACCCCCGCACCTCCGGCGGCCGAGACCGAGGACACCCTCGCGGGCGGCGCCTTCGCCCGCCTCGCCTCGGATGAGATCGCCGAGTCCGCGCCGGAAACGGAGACGCTCGCACCCGTCGTCGACCTCGGCCAGACCGCGGACATCGTCACGACGGTGACCGATCTCGACGATGAGGGCGTGGACGGCGCAACCGTCGTCGACGACGCGGTCAAGGAGCTCGACGGAGAGGCCGTCGTCGACGGCACCGACGCAACGGACACCACCGAGGATGAGACCGTTCCCGCGGACGAGTCGCTGGAGGAGGAGGTCATCGAGGAGGAGGCCACCCTGGGTGAGGAAACCGAGGGCGAAGAGGCCGAGATCGAGCAGCAAGAAGACGAGCCTGCCGAGGACGCCGACGACGTCGACAATGACGAGCCCGCCGCTGAGCCGGCAAACGAGGAGACGCAGGCCGCGGCCTGACCCGTATACCGCGCAACGCCCCGGCGCTCACTCAAAGAGCGCCGGGGCGTTCGTATTTCGGCGGCCGCGTCGATAACGATCCGGCAACACACCCGACACCCGCGCCTGCGCGCGTTAACGGTCGGATACCGTGAACGCTCGACCTGGAGGGGGAATCTGCAGATGAAGATTCGCATGGCCGCCGGTGCGGCCGCACTGGCACTGCTGGCCGTCGCCGGCGCGCCCAACGCCGCCGCGCAGCCCACGCAGACGTGGGAGATGCCCGACTTCCGCGGCATGAACCTGGGCGCTGCCCAGGCCGAATTCGCGGGGATCACCGAAGAGGGCGGCCCCCGGCTGCGCTACCTCAACCGCTCGGGACCCGGCGAGGTCATCAACCTGACCAACTGGACCGTCTGCGCCCAGTCGCCCAGCCCCGGCGGCACGCTGCGCGCCAAGTCGAGCGCCATCGTCGCCGTCAACCGACCCAATCAATGCTGACGCGCTGACACAACGAAAGCGCCCCGGCACTCACCGAAGAGTGCCGGGGCGTATTCGTTGCGTGGCGGTCAGGCCGCGGCGGCGCCGGGCTTGAGGTAGGTGACCAGGCTGACGTCGAGCGCCTCGTCGACAAAGTAGTACTGGCAGCCGGTCAGGTAGCGCATGTAGTCGTTGTAGTGCTCCTCGCCGGCGGCGGCGATGGCCTGCTCCTTGTTGTGCTCGAGGCGGGCGGCCCAGATGCCGAGCGTCTTGATGTAGTGGTTGCGCAGCGACAGTGTCTCGGGCACCACGAAGCCGGCCTTCTCGCCGTGGTCGACCAGCATCTGCGTGCTCGGGATGCGGCCGCCCGGGAAGATCACCTCGGCCATGAACTTGGCGAACCGCGCCAACTCGAAGGTCAGCTTCTTACCGCGCGCCTGCAGATCGTCCGGGTGGTACCCGCAGCTGCTCTGGATCGTCATCCGGCCGTCGTCGGGCAGGATCTCGAAGCATCGCTTGAAGAACTCGTCGTAGCGCTCGAACCCGAAGTGCTCGATGGCCTCGATCGACACGATGCGGTCCACGGGGGAGTGGAACTGCTCCCAACCCTCCAGTCGGACGTCGAAGGTGCGCTCGCTGTTGAGCCCGGAGAGCAGCTTGTTGCAGTACGCCTGCTGGTTCTTGCTCAGGGTCAGGCCGATGACGTTGACGTCGTACTTCTCCATGGCCCGCGCCAGGGTCAGGCCCCAGCCGCAACCCACCTCGAGCAGCGTCATACCCGGCTTGAGGTCGAGACGGTCCAGGTGCTGATCGACGTTGGCGATCTGGGCCTCCGACAGCGTCACGTGCGGCCCGGTGAAGTACGCGCTGCTGTACTTGCGCGTCGGATCCTGGAAGACGCCGAAGAAGTCGTCCGACAGGTCGTAGTGGGCCTGGATGTCCTCGAAGTGAGGGATCAGGTCCTTGGTACCCGTGGAGTTGTCAGACATGGTTTCCTATCGGCCTTTCTTCGACGACATCGGCGCGCAGCCGGGTGTCGAACTTCTCGCGTATCCGCACCTTACGGGCACAAAGGCCACCACAGGCGCAACCAGCTTCACCCTAGCGTTTCGCCTGTGTTCGGCCCTAATTCGCCGTCGGCGACTTCGCCAACGTGAACTGATTGACGTCGATGTAGCCCTTACGGAACGTGTCGGCGCAGCCCGTGAGATACCTCATGTAGCGGTCGTAGACCTCTTCGGACTGCAGGGCGATCGCCTCGTCGCGTCGCGCCGACAGCGCCCCGGCCCAGGTGTCGAGCGTGCGCGCATAGTGCAGCTGCAACGACTGCACGCGTCCGACGGTGAAGCCGGCAGCTGATGCATGGTGCTCCACGTCCTGGATCGCCGGCAACTGGCCGCCGGGGAAGATTTCCTTGGCGATGAACAACGTGAACCGGGCGACGTCCATGGACAGCGGAATCCCGCGCCGCTTGACCTCGTCCATCATCAACCGGGTGATCGTGTGCAGCAGCATCACGCCGTCATCGGGCAGCACGCGGTCGGCCATCTCGAAGAACGGCACCCACCGGTCGGCGCCGAAGTGCTCGAACGCGCCGATCGACACGATGCGGTCCACCGGCTCGTCGAACTGCTCCCAGCCCTGCAGCAGCACCCGCTTCGACCGCCGGCTGTCCGACGCCTCGAGCGCCGACTGCACGTGGGTGAACTGGTTCTTGGACAGCGTGAGCCCGATGACGTTCACGTCGTACTTCTCGGCGGCGCGCAGCAGCGTCGCGCCCCAGCCGCAACCGATGTCGAGAAGTGTCATGCCCGGTCGGAGACCCAGCTTGCCCAGCGACAGGTCGATCTTCGCGAGTTGAGCGTCTTCGAGGGACATGTCGTCGCGCTCGAAATACGCACAGCTGTAGGTCTGCGTCGGATCGAGAAACAGCTGGTAGAACTCGTCGGAGAGGTCGTAGTGCGTCTGCACGTCCTCGAAGTGGGGCGTCATTTCAGACAAGGACAAACAAACCTTTCCGTCGTGCCCGGCCCTTCGGACTCACCGAAGGGCCGAACAGTCACCGTGACACGCTGGCGCGTTACTTCTCCAGCGTGAACTGGCAGACGTCGGTGTAGCCCTTGCGGAACGAGTCCGCGCAGCCGGTCAGGTAGTGCATGTAGCGGTCGTAGACCTCTTGCGACTGGATCTCGATGGCCTCGTCCTTGTGGGCCTCCAGCGCGGCGGCCCAGTGGTCGAGCGTCCTGGCGTAGTGCGGCTGCAGCGACTGCGTGCGGGTCACCGTGAAGCCGGCCTTCTGCGCGTGCTCCTGGGCCAGCTCGATGGTCGGCAGATATCCGCCCGGGAAGATCTCGGTGAGGATGAACTTGATGAACCGCGCGACCGAGAACGTCAGCGGGATGCCGCGCTCGATCATTTGCGGGATCGTCAGCGCGGTGATCGTGTGCAGCAGCATCACACCGTCGTCGGGCAGCACGTTGTAGGCCGTGGTGAAGAAGTCGTCCCAGCGGTCCTTGCCGAAGTGCTCGAACGCACCGATCGACACGATGCGATCGACGGGCTGGTCGAACTGCTCCCAGCCCTGCAGCAGGATCTGCTTGCTGCGGGGGCTGTCGGAGGCGGCGAAGACCTTCTCGACGTGCGCCTTCTGGTTCTGGCTCAGCGTCAGGCCGATGACGTTGACGTCGTACTTCTCGACCGCGCGCATCATCGTGTAGCCCCAGCCGCAGCCCACGTCGAGCAGCGTCATCCCGGGCTGCAGGCCGAGCTTGCCGAGCGCCAGGTCGACCTTGGCGCGCTGCGCCTCCTCGAGCGTCATGTCGTCGCGTTCGAAGTAGGCGCAGCTGTACATCTGCGACGGGTCGAGGAACAGCCGGAAGAAGTCGTCGGACAGGTCGTAATGGGCCTGGACGTCCTCGAAATGCGGCTTCAGTTTGCCCGATGGGGCCATGGTGGTGCCTTTCTGGCGGGTGAGGACCCGGGCCGGCGCATCGTCATGATGCCCGTTGAGCCCTCTGCACTCGCGTCGCGATGCTATCCGATACGACGCCGAGGTCCGAATTACGAAATTCCGGCGCTGGTCAGGGCCGTTCCGCGAACGTCGTCTTGAGCTCACCGACGATGTCGTCCCACAGCGGCTCCGGCAGCTCGTGGCCCATCCCGTCGAACAGCACCAGCCGGGCGTTCGGGATTGCCTTGGCGATCGCCTTGCCGCCCGACGGGCGCATCAGCTTGTCGGCCTTGCCGTGGATGACGACCGTCGGCGCGGTGGTCTGCTTGTTGTAGTGCAGCAGGCTGCCGCTGCCGGTGATCGCGTTGAACTGCCGGGCGATGCCCTGCGGGTAGAACGCGCGGTCGTAGAACGCGATGGCGTCGGCGCGCAGCTTCTCATCGGTTGACGGGTAGGCCGGGCTGCCGATGATCCGGCTGACCCGGATCGAGTTCTCGATGATGACCTCGCGCGGCGAGTTCGGCGACGGCCCGGTGATGACGGCCAGCAGCTGCTGCGGCCCCGGCGGGGGGAGAAGTGGCTGGTTGTTGGACGAGAAGATGACCGCGAGCGTCTTGGTGCGCTGCGCGTGCCGGGCGGCGACGATCTGTGCGATCATCCCGCCCATCGACCCGCCGACGATGTGGGCCTGGTCGATGCCCAGGTGGTCGAGCAGCGCGGCGGCGTCGTCGGCCATGTCTTCGAGCGTGTACACCGACGGGCTTTTGAGGCCCAGCAGTGAGCGGGCCATGTTGCCGATCTGCGAGCCCCTGGTGCGTTGGCCGTCGAAGTGGGTGGACAGGCCGACGTCGCGGTTGTCGTAGCGGATCACCCGCAGCCCCTGGTCGACCAGCTTCTGGCAGAAGTCCTCGCGCCAGAACAGCAGCTGCGCGCCGAGGCCCATGATGAGCAGGACGGCCGGGTCGTCCGGGCTGCCCATGTCCTCGTAGTGGATCTGGACGTCTCCGTTGGTGGCCTTGCCTTCGCGGATCTCCACTTACGCCTCGACTCCCTCTTCCTTGTGTTCCCGGCTGATGTCGACCATGAAGTTGGCGAAGTAGCCGGTCAGCTGCGGGTCGCTCATCATCTGCCACTTCGGGGCCAGCAACTTCATGTAGCGCTCGACGTAGAGGAACTGCTTGCCGATCAGTACCAGCTCGCGCGGCAGCTTGACATCGTAGGCGTCGGCCAGCGCGGAGAGCTGCTTGCCGATCTCGGCGTAGCTGAGGTCGCCGAGCGTCTTCATCGTCAGCGGCGTCGCGAACCTCTCCAGGTCCTTGGCGGCCTGCGCTTCGGGCTTCACCGTGCCGACCGCGCCCATCATCACCACGATCTTGCCCGCGGCGGCGTGGTCCTTCTTGACCAGCAGCGCGTACACCAACTCTCGCAGCAGCCAGCGGGTACGCGGGTCGATGCGGCCCATGATGCCGAAGTCGAAGAACACGATCTTGCCGTCGTCGTCGACATAGAGGTTGCCGGCGTGCAAGTCGCCGTGGAACAGGCCGTGTTTGAGGCCGCCCTCGAAGACGCTGAACAGCAGCGCCTTGACCAGTTCGGTGCCGTCGAAGCCTTTCTTGCGGATGGCCGGGGCGTCGTCGATGCGCACACCGCTGACGCGCTCCATGGTGAGCACCCGTTCGCTGGTGAGGTCCCAGTACACCTGCGGCACCCGGATGTTCTGGCCCAGCGGCGAGGCGTGCATGTGCGACACCCACGCGTCCATCGACTGGGCCTCGAGCCGGAAGTCGAGCTCCTCGGCGAGGTTGTCGGCGAAGTCGGCGACCACATCCTGGGCGGACAGGCGCTGGCCGAGCTTGGCGAACTCGACGACGCGGGCGCCGCGCTTGAGGATCTGCAGATCGGCGGCGACGCGGCGGCGGATGCCCGGCCGCTGGATCTTGACGACCACCTCTTCGCCGGTGTGCAGGGTCGCGTAGTGCACCTGGGCGATCGAGGCGCTGGCGAACGGCTTCTCATCGAAGCTCTTGTAGAGGTTCTTCGGGTCGTCGCCGAGTTCCTCGCGCAGCAGCTTGGCCACCTGCTCGGGGTCGGCCGGCGGCACCCGGTCGAGCAGGCCGCGGAACTCCCTGGACAGCGGCTCGCCGAACGCGCCCGGGCTCGACGCGATGATCTGGCCGAACTTCACATACGTCGGGCCCAGATCGGCGAAGGTCTGCGGGACCTGCTTGACGATCTTCTGCGAGAGCGAGCCGCGGCCGCCGAGGTTCGTGACCACCCGCGCGCCGGTGCGGGTGAGCTGCCACCCGGTCGCGCCGATACGGGCGGCTTCGACCGGCAGAGGCACCCGGTCCAGCTTGGCGACCTCGCGGTGCTGGGTCTTTCGCGTGACACTCATGGGTCCCAGTGTCTCAAAAGCGACCGTGGGTTCGGAAAATGTGTGGAAGGGGTCACAGTGCGTTAACCCGCGCGTGTGGATTTGCTCATCTCGGCTGCTCATAAGTAACGGGGTTCGGGGTATCGCTGTTGCACCTTTCGCGTCGTAAGGGGTTGATATGAGCAAGCGCAGTGCAAGCATCGCCGGTGTGGTGTCCCTGGTGGTCAGCGCGTCGATCGGGCTGGCGAGCCCGGCGGCCGCCGCCACCGAGTGGGAGATGCCGGATGTCGAGGGCCAGATCCTGCAGTCGGCCTGGGACGCCGTGCTGGCGACCTCCGAGGGCGCCGTGGTCCCCGCGACGTCGTCGGCCGACGGCATGCCCTACGAGCAGATCAACCTGACGAACTGGGTGGTCTGCGCGCAGTCGCCGTCGGAGGGCGGGACCTTCTCGGCCGAGGAGCCGCCGGAGCTCGAGGTGGCGCGCTTCAACCAGTGCTGAGGCTTGTGCCGTCGGACCGGGCTGCACTGGTGGCGAAATGGCGCTGACCTACCGCTGAACGGCACAGCGCCTCACGCGACGCCTCATGGTGCTCACCTCATGAGTGCTGCGCGTACTCGCCGGGGCTCGTCGACCCACGGATGGCCGACGAAGCGTGTCGCGCTGTCAGCGAGCCGGTGTGGTTGTGCTCGGGCCTGCGCTACTTCCGGGGCGGTCCGACGGAGTCAGACCGCGTGCATTGCGCGTTTGATTTTTGGTAGCCCGACGGGCATGTGGCCGGTCTGCGTACTGTGTTCGAGCACGTCATTCACGGCCAAGCCGCGAAACCAGCGGCGTTTGCCTTCGTAACCACATTGGCACCGCGCCTGGTTGTTGAGCCAGTTCACGAGTAGGTAGGCATGGTGCTCCGACATGTCGCCACGGTACACCGAGCAAACTGCAAAGCCATTAAGATTTGCATAATCAATCATCTGCCATGCGGCAGCGCGACAGGTGCCCGTGACGTCTGTAGCCGGTGCGTCCCGTGCGCTATCGCGACACGAGTCCGAACATCGTGGCGATTGCCGTCATCACGATGCGGGAGCCACGGCTTCGACGTCCGTTCCCACGGGCGCACGCACCGTCCTCTTGCTCAGGCGAAGCTGTGCTCGATCTCCTCGCGGCTGCGGGCGGGATCCGAACCCAGGACGTAGCTCGGGACGGTGTGCGGGACCGTCGTCCCCGCCTCGACCCTGGCCTGGGCCTGCCGGAACTCCGGCGTCGCGCCGGCCGCGGTGTGCAGGCCGTTGATGATGCCCCACACCGCGGTGCGCCGGGCGGTGCGCTCGACGACGTTGGGGTCGCGGTGCTGGATGAGCTGTTTGGCCCATTTCGGCATGGTGTCGCGGATCGCCCAGTCGACGACGCTCTGCGGCAGCCCGACGTTCGAGCCGGTGGCCATCGCGGTGCCGTGCGTGACCGCCAGACGCGGCAGATACGACCGCAGGCATTCGGCCGTCTCGGCCTTGGTGGCAGGCAGGTCGGTGCCGCCGAGTGCGTGCCCGACGCGGACGAACTCGCCGTAGTAGCGGTCGATCGCCTTGCCGCGCAACGGGTTCGGATGGTAGAGCTGGTGCGCGGTGGCGATGCCCCAGACCACCGTGGCGTAGTTCCAGCGCAGCCAGTCCGGATCGTCGGCGTCGTAGCGCAACCCGTCGGGGCGCACGCCCTTGATGGTGTGGTGCATCGAGCGCACCGTGGTGGCCAGCCGCTCGGCGGTCTCGGTGGACCCGTAGGCGGTGCCGATGAAGAACGCCACCGAATGGCCGAGCCGCGCCATCGCACCCGCCGGATCGAGGCGCCCGGTGGCCGCGCCGTCGTCGTCGCGCTCGACCAGGCGGGAGTGGTGCATACCCATCCAGAAGATGCTGGGATCCAGCCGCTCCATGTACGCCGCACACTGCAGCCCGAAGATCAGCGCCTCCATGTGCGAATGGACGTGCCACACCGCGCTGCCCGGGCCGAACCAGCCCGGATCACCCACCGGCGCCGCGAACTCCATCCCGCGGAAGTAGTTGCGCCGGATGCTGCCGTAATCGAGCCGGCGGCGCAGCAGTTGCAGGGCGATCTCGTGCGGCATGTCCACGGCGGGGCCTCCTGTGGGTCGTCGGGCCCAGCCTACCGCTTTGGTTACAACTGTGACCAGACCGCGCGCCGGCCGATAGGCTGAGGCGATGCCGACACCCACCCGCTGGGCCGGCGTGCCGCTCACCGACCGGCGCGCCGAACGCCGCGCGCTGCTCATCGATGCGGCGCTGCGGCTGTTCGGCGACGGGGGAGAAGCCGCGCTGGCGGTGCGCTCGGTCTGCCGGGAATGCGGGCTGAACACCCGCTACTTCTACGAGAGCTTCACCGACACCGACGATCTGCTCGGCGCCCTCTACGACCAGGTGAGCGCGCAGTTGGCCGCCGAGGTCGCGAACGCCATGGCCGCCGAGGGCACGCTGCGCGACCGCACCCGGGCCGGCATCGCCGCGGTGCTCGACTTCAGTTCGGCCGACCCGCGGCGGGGCCGGGTGCTGTTCACCGACGCCCGCGCCAACCCGGTGCTGACCGCGCGCCGCGCCGCCACCCAGGACCAGCTGCGCGAGGCCGTGCTGGTCGAGGGATGGCGGCTGCACCCCGACTCCGATCCGGTCGCCGCGCAGATCGGCGCCGCGATGTACACCGGCGCGATGGCCGAACTGGCCCAGCAGTGGCTGGCCGGCACGCTCGGCGACGACCTCGACGCCGTCGTCGACCACGCGCTGCGGCTGGTGCTCGACCGCTGACTGCACGGTTGGTGTACGCGAACGCCGGTGGCGGCGTCATCAACCGTGCAGTCGCGGGGGTGGTGGTCAGACGCTCGCCGGGCGCCAGCGCTTGATGAAGTCGGTCTCCGGCCACTCCTCGTTGGCGGCCATCAGCTCGTACATCGTGGCCCGGTCGATCGACTCGCGGATGATGTCGGCGTGCCCGGCGTGGCGGGTCAGCTCCTCGATCAGATGCAGCGCCACCCAGCGCACGTTCCAGTGCTCGATGTCCTTCGGGAACCACGGCACGTGCGGCGGCACCGGCACCGGCGCGTCGAGGTCCTTGTCGCGGAACACCTGCAGCGTCTCCTCGTTCGCCGCGCGCAGATCGGCCAGAAGGTCCGCGAGGGTCTCGTCCTCGCGCATCACGTACTGGTCGGAGTACTCGGCCATCTGCTCCTCGATGGGCCGCGGATCCGGCGGCGGGAAGTCGGGGGCGGCGGCCGCGCGCTGCGCCCACCCGCGCTGCACCCCGGCGGCGTGCTTGATCAGCCCGCCGATCGACAGCGCGCTGACCGACGGCGTCGCGCGGGCCTGCTCGTCGGTCAGGCCGTAGGCGACCGAGAAGAACGCGTTCTGGTTGAACGCGAGGAATTCGATCAGCGTCTGGCGTTCGCCGTCGGCGGGGGGCGGCATACCGGGCATGGTCAGTTTCCCTTCGTGGTGGTGGTGTGGGCGTACAGGTCTCGGATGCAGGCGATTTCGGCGCCGTGGTGGATGGCTTCGCGGTTGATGTGCAGCACCAGGGCGGTCATCGGGTAGTCGGCGTAGGGCCCCTCGGCGGGGCCGCACGGGCGGGCGAGATCATCCTCGCTCAGCCCGCGCACTCCGGTGATCCAATCGCGGTAGGCGTCGTCGAGTTGGCGCAACGCGGTGGCGGCGTCGGTGGCATACGCCCACGATTCGTAGTCGGCGGGCGGCCCGCCGAAGTGCGAATGGCTGCGGGCGGCGAACACGCCGACGATCACGTGCGCCATCCGCCAGGCGATCGTGGTGAACGGCTCGGGTTGCGGTGGCGGATAGCTGAAGTCGATCCCGCCGTCGCGGTGCACGGTCCAGCAGCCCGGCACCGGCTCCCAGAAGTACTCGTCGTCGGTCATGCCGTTCAGGCGGGGCCGCAGCTGATGGGTCCAGTGGAAGTCCAACTGGTCGGCCAACTGCTCGGTGAGGTTCATGCGCACAGCGTTGCACCGCTATAGGACAGGTTTGGTCCTAAAAGCGGATGCGGTTGTTGTAGTCGATCCACTACGCTACGTTGTAGTCGATCGACTACAGCTGGTGCGCCGGTGTCTCGACCGGTCGGTGCACCTCGAACGCCCACGCGCACAAGACCGCTCGAGGGCCGGCAAGGAGATGACATGGCCAACGCCACGCTCGACCACGATGCGGTGGATACCGACGGCTATCTGAGGTCCTACTACCTGGTGCGCGGCGCGGTCTCTGTGCTGTGGGTCGCGGCGGCGCTGGCCGTCGGCCATCAGTCAGCGCTCCTCGCCGCGGTGCTGCTGGTGCTGTATCCGGCCTGGGATGCGGTCGCCAACGTGGCGGACGCCCGCCGGAACGGCGGAATGCGGCGCAACACCACGCAAGCGGTCAACGCGGCCGTCAGCGGCCTCACCACGATTGCGGTCGGGATCGCGCTCGCAGTCGGCCTGAACGCGGTGCTGGGCGTCTTCGGGGTGTGGGCCGGCCTGTCCGGGCTCCTACAGTTGGCGACGGCCGTCCGCCGTCGGCAGGCCGTCGGCGCCCAGTGGGTGATGGTGCTCAGCGGTGCGCAATCCACGCTCGCCGGGCTGATGTTCCTCGTGAAGGCGGGCGCCGCGGAGACGCCGGGGGTCGCCGACATCGCGCCCTACGCCGCGTTCGGCGCGTTCTACTTCCTGATGTCCGCGCTGTGGCTGACCGTGTCGGCCCGGCGACGGCGCCGGTGAGTCACTCGCGCCCAAGCCCGCGCGGATCGGCGAGGTGCTCGCCGAGGACGCCCTTCGCGGGACTCGCGAGCGAGTCTGCCGGCCCGTCGGTCAACCCGGTGGCCGCCCGCAGGAACGGCCCGAACAGCCGCCACCCCAACTGCAGGGCCAGGGCGTCCGCAGTGGCCACGCGGGCGGCGTACTCGTCGTCATGGTCGGCGCGGGCGGCGGCGACGAGTTGCTCCACGTTGGGGAACCGGTGTTGGAGTCGGCCGACGTCGAACCCGTCCAACAGCGCACGGGCGATCACCCTCCAGTTCCGTTCGGCGCGGGCCTCGACCGCCTCCGGCGACGGTTCGGCGTCGCGCACGGACTCCAGGTCCTCGGCCAGGTACTCGAGCACCGCCGCCACAACGGCCTCTTTATTGCCGATGTGGCGAAAGATCAAGCCCTGATTGATGTTCGAGCGTTCGGCGATATCGCGCAACGAGGTCGCCGCGGGGCCCCGCTCGGCGAACAGGTCAGCCGCATGCGCCAGCACAACCGGTCGGATCCGCGCTCCCGCATCGGTCGGGCCGCCTGCTGTAGTCACGCGACTACGGTAGCGCGGGGACCACTACCCGCGCGTCCACTGTTCGGTCTGGGTGAGCCACAACAGGTAGCCCAGCGCGGGCAGCACGATCACCCCGGCCAGCGCGACGACGATCAGCAGCCCGACCAGCGTGGCCGGGGCGCCGGCGGCGTCGGCGATCGTCACCTCGTCGACCAACAGCCACGGATACTGGCCGACACCCCACCCGGTGATCACCGCACCGACCGCGGCCGCGGCCGGGAACCGGGCCAGCGCGTGGCGGCGCCGGAACACCAGCACCAGCGCGGCCACCCCGGCCAGCAGCGCGACCGCCAGCAGCGGCGCGGCGTGGCTGCGCAGGCCCGCCGCGAGTGTCGGCGCGTCATGGGCGACGGGGTAGAGCCCGGCGAACACGATGAGCCCGGTGACCACCCCGACCGCCAGCGTGCGCACCCGCAGGCCGTCGGCCAGCGCGTCGTCGCCGGCGCGGGCGGCGTCGGCGGTCAGGAACACCCCGGCGAGGAACACGCACGTCGCCACGGCCAGGCACCCACCCACCAGAGACGTCGGGTTGACCCACGACCCCACCCGGTCGCCGTAGCCCTGCGCCGGCACCCGCCCTGAGGCGATCGCGCCGGCCACGGTGCCCAGGAAGAACGGGCCGATCAACGAGGAACCCGCGAAGATCGCGCCGAACAGCCTGGCCTGCGACACCGTCGCCGAATACTTGCGGAAGGCGAATGTCGCGCCGCGCAACACGATTCCGGCCAGCGCGAGCGCCAGCGGGATGAAAAGCGTGGTGGTCGCCGCCGCGAAGGTCTCCGGGAAACCGGTCCACCAGATCACCAGGATGTAGATCAGCCAGACGTGGTTGGCCTCCCACACCGGTCCGATGCTGTGGTCGACCAGCGTGCGGATCTTCGCGCCGTGCTCGGCGTCCCCGGCAGTGAGATCGTAGAAGCCCGAACCGAAGTCGGCGCCGGCGAACAGCGCGTAGGCGATCACGCCGACGAACATCGCCATCGCCACCACCGTCGCCAGCGTCACGGCACCGACTCCGTGCGCGGCGGCCCGTACGGACTCGGCAGATCGGTTTCCCCGGCGCGCCACCGCCGGGCCATCGACCGCAGCACCACGTACGCACCGACCGTCATGCCGAGATAGACGACGAGCACCGCGATGTAGCTCCACCACAGGCCGCTGCTCTGGCTGGCCGCATCCTCGGTGCGCAGCACCTGCCACACCGTCCACGGCTGGCGGCCGACCTCGGTGGCGATCCAGCCCGCTTCCACCGCCACGATCGCCAGCGGCCCGGTGATCACCGACAGCCGCAGGAACCACCGGTTGGCCAGGAGATCGCGTCCGCGCCACCAAAACAGCCAGTACCCCACCGCCACGGCGGCCAGCAGTGTCCCGATCCCGACCATCGACTGAAAGGCCAGATGCGTGATGTTGACCGGCGGCCACTCCGCGCGCGGGACGTCCTCCAGGCCGGGCACCGGCGCGTCCCACGAATTGCGGGCGATGATCGAGCCCAGCCGCGGGATCGTCAGCGCCCACCGCACCTCACCGTCGATCAGCACCCCGCCCAGCCGCAACGGCGCCGGGCTCTCGGTGGTCTGCGCGAGTTCGAACGCCGCGAGCTTGGCCGGTTGGGTGTCGTGGATCTTCATGCCCAGCAGGTGCCCGATGACCGGCTGCGCGACGGCCGCCACCGACGCGAACGCGAACGGCACCGTGAACCCCAGCCGGTGATGCGCGTCGACGCGGCCGCGCAGCAGCCCGAAGGCATACACGCCCGAGACCGTCAGCCCGACGACCATGAACGCGGCCACCCACATGTGCAGGAACTGCAGCCCCGAGGCTTCGTTGAACATCGCCCGCCACGGGTTCACGTCGACGACCTCACCGTCGCGGATCGCGAACCCGGCCGGATGGTTCATCCACGCGTTGACCGAGACCACGCAGAACGTGCCGACGATCCCGGCCAGGCCCATCGGGACCAGCATCAACAGGTGGCGCCGCGGCGGCATGCGGCCCCAGCCGTACAGGTAGATGCCCAGGAAGATGGCCTCCACGAAGAACGACAGCCCCTCGAACGCGAACGGCAACCCGAGGACGTCGCCGAAGCGGCCCATCAGGCCCGGCCACAGCAGGCCCATCTCGAAGCTCAGCACCGTGCCCGACACCGCGCCGATCGCGAACAGCACTGCCGACACCTTCGCCCAGCGCTGCGCCAGGCCCAGCGCCACCGGATCGTCGCGCACGATGCCGCGCCGGTGCACGACAAAGATGATCGTCGGGAACGCCACCCCGAAGCAGGCGAGCACGATGTGCCAGCCCAGCGAGAACGCCATCTGCTGACGCGCAGGCAGCAGCCCGGGCGGTTCTTCGGCGGCGAACAGCAGCAGGGTCTCGGTCAGCCCCATCGCCACGAACTACCCGGTTACGTCAAGGTCAAAAGGGGGATTGGGCAGGCGGTTCGCGGGTACCGCGGGCATCATGATCGATCGACGACCGCCCACCCCGCTGCCGAGCTTGCTCATGGGCCTCGGCCTCGGCGGCTTCGTCGACGGCATCGTGCTCCACGAGATCCTGCAGTGGCATCACATGATCAGCGGCACCGAGCCGACCGACACCGTCGCCGGTCTGGAGCTGAACGTCGTCGCCGACGGCTTCTTCCACGTCGCCACCTGGCTGCTGGTGATGGCCGGCTCGACGTTGACCGTCGTGTCCTGGCGGCAGGGGCGCCTCGCGCCGAACTGGTCGTTCCACCTCGGGTTGCTGCTGCTCGGCTGGGGCGTGTTCAACGTCGTCGAAGGGGTGATCGACCGTCAGATGCTCGGCGTGCACCACGTGCGCGACGACCTCGGCGGCCCGCTGGTCTGGGACATCGGCTTCCTGATCTTCGGCGCCCTGCTCATCGCCGTCGGGTGGGTGATCTACCGGCGCGGCGCGCGCCTGCTCAATTAGCGGACAGAACCTGTCCGCAACCTCTGGCAGTCTGAGTAGATGTCGCAGACGACGAGCCGGGTGCTGCAGCTGTTGGGTCTGCTGCAGTCGCGGCGCGTGTGGACCGGGGAGGAACTCGCCGAACGGCTCAGCGTCACCACCCGCAGCGTGCGCCGCGACATCGACCGGCTGCGCGAACTCGGCTACCCCGTTGCGGCCAGCACCGGCCACGGCGGCGGCTATCAGCTCGGCGCGGGCGCGGCGCTGCCCCCGCTGCTGCTCGACCCCGACGAGGCCGTCGCGATGGCGGTCTGCCTGCGCGTCGCCGCGGGCGGCACGGTCGCCGGCGTCACCGAATCCGCGCTGCGCGCGCTGAGCAAGCTCGATCAGGTGATGCCGGCGCGGCTGCGCTCGCAGGTCTCGGCCGTGCACGACACCACCGTCACGCTCGCCTCGACCCCGCCCGAGGTGGTCGACCCCGACGTGCTCATGACGCTCGCCCGCGCCTGCCGCGACCGCGAACACGTCACCGCCGGCTACGTTGACCGGGCCGGCAAGGCCACCCGCCGCCGGCTGGAGCCCTACCAGCTGGTGACCACCGGCCGGCGCTGGTATCTGCTGGCCTACGACCGCGACCGCCAGGACTGGCGCAGCCTGCGCCTGGACCGGATGGCCGACGTCGCCGCCGCAGGCACCACCTTCACCCCACGCGAGGCGCCCGACGCCGCCGACTACGTCCGCCGCTCCATCAGCACCTCGCCGTACCGCTACGTCGCGAAGGTGCGCTACCGGGCGCCGCGCGACGTCATCGCCGGCCACTTCCCGCCCGCCTCGGCGACCATCGAACCCGACGGCCCCGACGCGTGCATCGTCACCGCGGGCGCCGACGACCCCGAACGCATGGCGCTGTACTTCGCCGTCGCCGGCGCGGAATTCGAGGTGCTCGAACCGCCCGAGGTGATCGCCGCCGTCGGCGCCGTGGCCGACCGGCTGGGCCGCGCCGTCAGTCGATGATGCCGAGGCGTTCGAGCAGCACCAGGAACGCCGCGGCGAACGGGCTGTCGGCGGTGTCGCGGCGCACGCTGTCCCAGTCCACCTGCTCCCGGGTGGCGCGGATGGACGGCAGCAGCGCCGCGAAGTCGCAGTGATGCTCGTTGAGCGAGTTCAGCTTCTCGATGACCACGTGCGTCGGCGCCAGCACCCGCATCCGGATGGCCAGCACGTCGAGTTCCTCGGCCGCAGCCACCGCTTCCTTCGTCACCGGGATGCCGTTGAGCCGGTGCAGCACGTCGATCACGAAATCCTCGCCGACGCAGGCCTTGAACAGCCAGTCCTCCGGGGTGCGCTCGATGCGGAACCCAGCCTTCTCCAGCGTCAGCGCCGCCGCCTCGGTGTCCTCCTCGGCGACCACGAAGTCCACGTCGTGCACCGGCTCCGGGCCGCCGAAGGCCCACAGCGCGTAGCTGCCCGCCAGCGCGAAGTCCGGACCCTCGGCCCGCAGGGCCGAAGCTGAGCGGCGCAGCGCATCACGCAGCGCATCGTTACGGGCGGACATCGACCTACTTTCACGGGTGTCGGGGGACGAGCACGGCGGGTACCTAGTACCCCATGCGCTTGGCGACATTCAACATTCTCCATGGACGCAGCGTTCACGACGGCGACGTCAAGCTCGGCCGGCTGGCCGACGCGATCCGCGACCTCGACGCCGACATCGTCGCGCTGCAGGAGGTGGACCTCGACCAGCCACGCTCCGGCAAGGCCGACCTGACCGCCGTTGCGGCCGAGGCGATGCACGCGGTGAGTCACCGCTTCGTCGCCGCGCTCGCGGGCACACCGGGCGCGACGTGGATGGCGGCCACCGGCCGCGAACAGCCCGGCACCGCCGCCTATGGCATCGCGCTGCTGTCCCGGTTCCCGGCCGAGATGTGGCAGGTGGTGCGGCTGCCGCGGATCCCGATGCGCTTCCCGATGTACCTGCCCGGCCCCAACCGCGTGCAGGTCGTCCACGAGGAGCCGCGGGCGGCGATGGTCGGCCGGTTCGACACGCCGCTGGGCCCGCTGACCGTCGCCAACACCCACCTGTCGTTCGTGCCGGGCTGGAACCGTGTGCAGATGCGTCGGCTGATCCGTGACCTGCGTGGCTTCGACGGGCCCCGGATGCTGATGGGCGACCTCAACGTCACCCCGCCGTCACCGACGCGGTGGACCACCATGCGACCGCTCGCCGAGGGGCTGACCTTCCCCACCGAGAACCCCGACCGCCAGCTCGACCACATCCTCACCGACGACCCCGGGCTGCGCGTCGACCACTGCGAGACCGTGGCGTTGCCGATCTCCGACCACCGCGCGCTGGTCGTCGACATCTCCCGCGCATAGGTTCGATGCGTGCTCACGCTGGCCCTCGACGTGGGCGGCACGAAGGTCGCCGCCGGGCTCGTCGACCCCGACGGTGCGCTGGTCGCGCGCTGGGAGCGGCCGACGCCGCGCGGCGACGCCGAGGCGGTGTGGGATGCCGTCGCCGCGCTTCTTGCAGACGGGATGCGCGGCGGGCCGGTGGACCGGGTGGGGATCGCCTCGGCCGGTCCCATCGACGTACCGTCGGGAACCGTCAGCCCCATCAATGTGACGGCGTGGCAACGGTTTCCGGTCGTTTCGCGGGTGGCGGACGCGACCGGGCTGCCGGTCGTGCTGGGCGGGGACGGGCTGTGCATGACGCTGGGGGAGCGGTGGCGCGGCGCCGGTCGCGGCGCGGAGTTTTTGCTCGGCATGGTGGTGTCGACGGGGGTCGGCGGCGGGCTGGTGTTCGACGGCGCCCCGTACCACGGCCGCACCGGCAACGCGGGGCACGTCGGGCACGTCGTCGTCGACCCGTCCGGTGCGCTGTGTTCATGCGGTGGGCACGGCTGCGTGGAGACGCTCGCGGGCGGCCCGCGGATGGTGGCGTGGGCCCGCGCGCAGGGCTGGGGCGGGGACGACGCCCGGGCGCTGGCCGCCGCTGCGGCCGACGGGGAGGCGGTCGCGGTGCAGGCGTTCACGCGGGCCGGCCGCGCGGTGGCGGCGATGATCGCGTCGGTGGCCGCGGTGTGCGACCTGGACCTGGTGGTGATCGGCGGCGGCGTCGCCCGCGCCGGGGCGGTGCTGTTCGATCCGCTGCGCGCGGCGCTCGACGGGTACGCCGGGCTGGACTTCCTGCGCGGGCTGCGGGTGGTGCCCGCCGAACTCGCCGACGCCGGGCTGATCGGCGCCGCCGCGCTGGCCAACGGTTCCGCCGCACGCCGACCGGGTACGCCGCCACCATGACCGCACCCGAACCGCAGCCCGCCGAGACGCCGGAACGCGGCACCCCGACCGAGACCCCCGAACGGCTGACGCCCGCGGAGACGCCCGAACGGCTGACCCCCGCCGAGACCCCCGAACGCGTCACGCCGGAGTAGTTCTTGCCCGCTCGGACCGCGGCGAGCGTGCGCGAAGTGCTGCCCCGCAGCGGCGTTTCGGGGTGCAGACACGCACGCTCGCGGTAATGAGGGGGCGGCGTTTTGCCTGATACGAGCGCGGCACGCTAACATTGCCGGGTTCCACCGAAGACCGTCGGTTACCGAGTGATCGGTTGAAGGTCCCGGATCTGATCCGGGCGGCCCACGCAGGAGGACGAGGTAACACTATTCGTGTGCGCCCCGGCCTGTCTGCGCCGGGGCGTTCGTCGTTTCGGGGCCGGCCAGCGTGACCCGGTGGGGCATCCGCTACCCACCACAAGGAGGCATGCATGGCCACGGCTGAGAAAGCCACGGCGGTTGCCGACATCGCCGAGCAGTTCAAGGAGGCGACGGCCACCGTCGTCACCGAGTACCGCGGCCTCACGGTGGCCAACCTCGCCGAGCTGCGTCGCTCGCTCGGTGACTCCGCCACCTACACCGTCGCGAAGAACACCCTGGTCAAGCGCGCCGCTGCCGAAGCCGGGATCGACGGTCTCGACGACCTGTTCGCCGGCCCGACGGCGATCGCGTTCGTCAAGGGCGAGCCCGTCGACGCCGCCAAGGCGATCAAGAACTTCGCCAAGGACCACAAGGCGCTCGTCATCAAGGGCGGCTACATGGAGGGCCGCGCGCTCTCCATCGACGAGGTCAATCGCATTGCGGACCTCGAGTCGCGCGAGGTGCTGCTGGCCAAGCTGGCCGGCGCGATGAAGGGCAACCTGAGCAAGGCCGCCGGCCTGTTCAACGCGCCCGCGTCGCAGGTCGCCCGCCTGGCTGCCGCGCTGCAAGAGAAGAAGTCCGGCGAATCCGCCGCCTGATCCACACCACCCACAGACCGAAGTAAGTAAGGAAAGGACCTAACCATGGCCAAGCTGTCCACCGACGAACTGCTCGACGCGTTCAAGGAAATGACCCTGCTCGAGCTCTCCGAGTTCGTGAAGCAGTTCGAGGAGACCTTCGAGGTCACCGCGGCCGCTCCGGTCGCCGTTGCCGCCGCCGGTGGTGCCGGCGCCGCTCCGGCCGAGGCCGCCGAGGAGCAGACCGAGTTCGACGTCATCCTCGAGAGCGCCGGCGACAAGAAGATCGGCGTCATCAAGGTCGTCCGCGAGATCGTCTCGGGCCTGGGCCTCAAGGAAGCCAAGGACCTGGTCGACAGCGCCCCGAAGCCGATCCTCGAGAAGGCTCCGAAGGAAGCTGCCGACGACGCCAAGGCCAAGCTGGAGGCGGCCGGCGCGACGGTCTCCGTCAAGTAAGTTCGCACGTCGTTCTGTGGGGTCGGCCCGGTCACGGGTCGGCCCCACAGTCGTCTCTGCGGCCACCCAGCAAACCGCGCATTTCGGCACCCGGATTCCTGTCCGGTCACTATGGTCAACGGGCACAAGTGCTGCCACGCTGCGGCGTACGCTATGGTGACTCAAGCCACAGGCGGGGAGCACGTGGCGCGAAGCACTCTGGCGGAAGGATTTGCGCGTGGGGATCGGGATTCAGGTTGAGGGGCTCACCAAGTCCTTCGGTTCCCAGCGAATCTGGGAAGACGTCACGATGGAGATCCCGGCCGGCGAGGTGAGCGTGCTGCTCGGCCCGTCCGGTACCGGTAAGTCGGTGTTCCTCAAGTCGCTGATCGGTCTGCTGCGCCCCGAGCGCGGCAAGGTCATCGTCGACGGCACCAACATCATCGAGTGCTCGGCCAAGGAGCTCTACGAGATTCGCACCCTGTTCGGCGTCATGTTCCAGGACGGTGCGCTGTTCGGCTCGATGAGCCTGTATGACAACACCGCTTTCCCCTTGCGTGAGCACACCAAGAAGAAGGAAAGCGAGATCCGCCAGATCGTCATGGAGAAGCTGGACCTCGTCGGTCTGGCCGGTGACGAGAACAAGTTCCCGGGCGAGATCTCCGGCGGTATGCGCAAGCGCGCCGGCCTGGCCCGCTCGCTGGTGCTCGACCCGCAGATCATCCTCTGCGACGAGCCCGACTCCGGTCTGGACCCGGTGCGTACCGCCTACCTGAGCCAGCTGCTGATCGACATCAACGCGCAGATCGACTGCACGATCCTGATCGTCACGCACAACATCAACATCGCCCGCACGGTGCCGGACAACATGGGCATGCTGTTCCGCAAGCACCTGGTGATGTTCGGCCCGCGCGAGGTGCTGCTGACCAGCGACGAGCCCGTGGTCAAGCAGTTCCTCAACGGCCGCCGGCTGGGCCCCATCGGCATGTCGGAGGAGAAGGACGAGTCGACGATGGCCGAGGAGCAGGCCATGGTCGACGCCGGTCACCACGACGGTGGCGTCGAGGAGATCGAGGGCGTGCCGCCGCAGGTCAGCGCCACGCCGGGGATGCCGGAGCGCCGGGCCGTCGCCCGCCGCCAGGCTCGGGTGCGCGAGATTCTGCACACCCTGCCGCCCAAGGCGCAGGAAGCGATCCGCGACGACCTCGAAGGCACCCACAAGTACCCGGTGCACGACTTCGGCGACGAGCCGACCAACCGGCACCACCACGAGGACGACGCCCCCACCGCGTCGATCCCGGTCTCTCGCGAGAGCTGACGCGAGCCTTCTGACGCGGCGTGCCGGGCGACCGGCGCGCCGCGTCGGCGTTTGCGCCCGCGTCGCCCCGCGGGGGAGTGCGTTGCGTCTCGGTCGGCGCCGCGGCCGTTTCTCCGGAACGGTCAGCGGGAAGCCACCGGGGACATCGACCGCCCACGATCTTGAAGGACCGCAGCTCCGAGGCGACATTTCCCCAGCCAACCTCGCGTCATCTCTTGACGGAATGCCCGAGACCGGCCAATCTGTTGGGCAGCATGTATTCACGGGTTGAGGACGCCAGCCAGCGCCTGATCGGCCGTGTGATGCGGCCGTTATATGGCGGTTGAGGAATAGGCGCGCGTGCGCTATCGTTGGACGTTGCGCTGGCTGCATCCTGCCCACCTCACCTGCACTAGACATCGTGGTCCTAGCCTGAGCTCGATCTCTGCTCAGTGATCTAGACGCGTGCCGTTGTTCGGGGAGCCCGGACAGGCCGCTATGCCAGCCGAACCGACGCAGATACGCGGCACAAGGTCCGGTGCAGGCCGGCACCCGAAATGTCGCTTGAGGTGCTGGAAGGATGCATCTTGGCAGTCTCTAGCCAGAGCAAGTCAGCAAAAGCTATCACCAATAACTCCGTCCCCGGAGCACCAAATCGTATTTCCTTCGCCAAGCTCCGTGAGCCCCTCGAGGTTCCGGGGCTGCTCGACGTTCAGACCGAGTCATTCGACTGGCTGGTCGGTGCCGACAGCTGGCGTGAGAAGGCCACGGCCCGCGGGGACGTGAACCCGACGGGTGGCCTCGAAGAGGTTCTGCTCGAGCTGTCGCCGATCGAGGACTTCTCGGGCTCGATGTCGCTGTCCTTCTCCGACCCGCGCTTCGACGAGGTCAAGGCCCCGGTCGAGGAGTGCAAAGACAAGGACATGACGTACGCGGCCCCGCTGTTCGTCACGGCCGAGTTCATCAACAACAACACCGGTGAGATCAAGAGCCAGACGGTGTTCATGGGTGACTTCCCGATGATGACGGAGAAGGGCACCTTCATCATCAACGGCACCGAGCGTGTCGTGGTCAGCCAGCTGGTCCGCTCGCCGGGCGTCTACTTCGACGAGTCGATCGACAAGTCCACCGAGAAGACGCTGCACAGCGTCAAGGTGATCCCCGGCCGCGGTGCGTGGCTGGAGTTCGACGTCGACAAGCGCGACACCGTCGGTGTCCGCATCGACCGCAAGCGTCGTCAGCCGGTCACCGTGCTGCTCAAGGCGCTGGGCTGGACCAACGAGCAGATCACCGAGCGGTTCGGCTTCAGCGAGATCATGATGAGCACGCTGGAGAAGGACAACACCGCAGGCACCGACGAGGCGCTGCTCGACATCTACCGCAAGCTGCGTCCGGGCGAGCCGCCCACCAAGGAGTCCGCGCAGACCCTGCTGGAGAACCTGTTCTTCAAGGAGAAGCGCTACGACCTGGCCCGCGTCGGCCGCTACAAGGTCAACAAGAAGCTCGGCCTGCACGGCGAAAAGGGAGCCGAGTCGTTCAGCTCCACCACGCTGACCGAAGAGGACGTCGTCGCCACCATCGAGTACCTGGTGCGCCTGCACCAGGGCGACACGATGATGACCGTCCCGGGCGGTGTCGAGGTGCCGGTCGAGGTCGATGACATCGACCACTTCGGCAACCGTCGTCTGCGCACCGTCGGCGAGCTGATCCAGAATCAGATCCGCGTCGGCCTGTCGCGTATGGAGCGCGTCGTGCGTGAGCGCATGACCACCCAGGACGTCGAGGCGATCACGCCGCAGACCCTGATCAACATCCGTCCCGTCGTGGCGGCGATCAAGGAGTTCTTCGGTACGTCGCAGCTGTCGCAGTTCATGGACCAGAACAACCCGCTGTCGGGTCTGACCCACAAGCGCCGCCTGTCGGCGCTGGGCCCCGGCGGTCTGTCCCGTGAGCGCGCCGGCCTCGAGGTCCGCGACGTGCACGCCAGCCACTACGGCCGCATGTGCCCGATCGAAACCCCTGAGGGTCCGAACATCGGCCTGATCGGCTCGCTGTCGGTGTACGCGCGGGTCAACCCGTTCGGCTTCATCGAGACGCCGTACCGCAAGGTCGTCGACGGCGTGGTCACCGACCAGATCGACTACCTCACCGCCGACGAGGAGGACCGCCACGTCGTGGCGCAGGCCAACTCGCCGCTGGACGACGAGGGCCACTTCACCGAGGACCGCATCCTGGTCCGACGCAAGGGTGGTGAGGTCGAGTTCGTCTCGGCCACCGAGGTCGACTACATGGACGTCTCGCCGCGCCAGATGGTGTCGGTCGCGACGGCGATGATCCCGTTCCTTGAGCACGACGACGCCAACCGTGCCCTGATGGGTGCCAACATGCAGCGCCAGGCGGTTCCGCTGGTGCGCAGCGAGGCCCCGCTGGTCGGCACCGGGATGGAGCTGCGCGCCGCGATCGACGCCGGCGACGTCGTCGTCAGCGATAAGGCGGGCGTGGTCGAGGAGGTCTCGGCCGACTACATCACCGTGATGGCCGACGACGGCACCCGGCACACCTACCGGATGCGCAAGTTCGCCCGCTCCAACCACGGCACCTGCGCCAACCAGCGTCCGATCGTCGACGCCGGCCAGCGCGTGGAGGCCGGTCAGGTGGTCGCGGACGGGCCGTGCACCCAGAACGGTGAGATGGCCCTGGGCAAGAACCTGCTCGTGGCGATCATGCCGTGGGAGGGCCACAACTACGAGGACGCGATCATCCTCTCCAACCGCCTGGTGGAGGAGGACGTGCTCACCTCGATCCACATCGAGGAGCATGAGATCGACGCCCGCGACACCAAGCTGGGCGCCGAGGAGATCACCCGGGACATCCCGAACGTCTCCGACGAGGTGCTGGCTGACCTCGACGAGCGCGGCATCGTCCGCATCGGCGCCGAGGTTCGCGACGGCGACATCCTGGTCGGCAAGGTCACCCCGAAGGGTGAGACCGAGCTGACCCCGGAGGAGCGGCTGCTCCGCGCGATCTTCGGTGAGAAGGCGCGCGAGGTCCGCGACACGTCGCTGAAGGTGCCGCACGGTGAGTCCGGCAAGGTCATCGGCATCCGGGTGTTCTCCCGCGAGGACGACGACGAGCTGCCCGCCGGCGTCAACGAGCTGGTCCGCGTCTACGTCGCGCAGAAGCGCAAGATCTCCGACGGCGACAAGCTGGCCGGACGCCACGGCAACAAGGGCGTCATCGGCAAGATCCTGCCCGTCGAGGACATGCCGTTCCTGCCCGACGGCACCCCGGTGGACATCATCCTGAACACCCACGGTGTGCCGCGTCGTATGAACATCGGCCAGATCCTGGAGACCCACCTCGGGTGGGTCGCCAAGGCCGGCTGGAACATCAACGTGGCCGGCGCCGAAGGTGTCCCGGACTGGGCGAGCAAGCTGCCCGAGGAGCTGTACTCAGCCCCGTCGGACAGCATCGTCGCCACCCCGGTGTTCGACGGTGCCCGCGAGAACGAGCTGCAGGGCCTGCTCGGGTCCACGCTGCCCAACCGCGACGGCGAGGTCATGGTCGACTCGGACGGCAAGTCCCAGCTGTTCGACGGACGCAGCGGCGAACCGTTCCCGTACCCGGTGACGGTCGGCTACATGTACATCCTCAAGCTGCACCACCTGGTGGACGACAAGATCCACGCCCGCTCGACCGGTCCGTACTCGATGATCACCCAGCAGCCGCTCGGTGGTAAGGCGCAGTTCGGTGGTCAGCGGTTCGGCGAGATGGAGTGCTGGGCCATGCAGGCCTACGGCGCCGCCTACACGCTGCAGGAGTTGCTGACCATCAAGTCCGACGACACGGTGGGTCGCGTCAAGGTGTACGAGGCGATCGTCAAGGGCGAGAACATCCCCGAGCCCGGCATCCCCGAGTCGTTCAAGGTGTTGCTCAAGGAACTCCAGTCGCTGTGCCTCAACGTCGAGGTGCTGTCTTCGGACGGCGCCGCGATCGAGATGCGCGACGGCGACGACGAGGACCTGGAGCGCGCCGCGGCGAACCTGGGCATCAACCTGTCGCGCAACGAATCGGCTTCTGTCGAGGATTTGGCCTGACGAACCGGCGGGCGCTTCAGCGCCCGCCGCAAGTCCGGCCCCAGATAGTCACTAATCCCGAAAGGGGAAAGGGAGTTACGTGTTAGACGTCAACTTCTTCGATGAGCTCCGCATCGGCCTCGCCACCGCCGACGACATTCGTCAGTGGTCCTACGGCGAGGTCAAGAAGCCGGAGACCATCAACTACCGCACGCTCAAGCCCGAGAAGGACGGCCTGTTCTGCGAGAAGATCTTCGGACCGACTCGCGACTGGGAGTGCTACTGCGGTAAGTACAAGCGCGTCCGGTTCAAGGGCATCATCTGCGAGCGCTGCGGCGTCGAGGTGACCCGCGCCAAGGTGCGCCGTGAGCGGATGGGCCACATCGAGCTGGCCGCACCCGTCACGCACATCTGGTACTTCAAGGGCGTCCCGTCGCGCCTGGGCTACCTGCTGGACCTGGCGCCGAAGGATCTCGAGAAGATCATCTACTTCGCCGCGTACGTGATCACGTCGGTCGACGACGAGATGCGCCACAACGAGCTGTCGACGCTGGAGGCCGAGATGGCCGTCGAGCGCAAGGCCGTCGAGGATCAGCGTGACCTCGACCTGGCCGAGCGTGCGCAGAAGCTCGAGAACGACCTGGCCGAGCTCGAGCGCGAGGGTGCCAAGTCCGACGTGCGCCGCAAGGTGCGCGACGGCGGCGAGCGCGAGATGCGTCAGCTGCGTGACCGGGCCCAGCGCGAGCTGGACCGGCTCGAGGAGATCTGGACGACCTTCACCAAGCTGGCGCCCAAGCAGCTCATCGTCGACGAGGTGCTCTACCGCGAGCTCGTCGACCGCTACGGCGAGTACTTCACCGGCGCCATGGGCGCGGAGTCGATCAAGAAGCTCATCGAGAACTTCGACATCGACGCCGAGGCCGAGTCGCTGCGCGACACCATCAAGAACGGCAAGGGCCAGAAGAAGCTGCGCGCCCTCAAGCGTCTGAAGGTCGTCGCGGCGTTCCAGACCAACGCCAACTCGCCCATGGGCATGGTGCTCGACGCCGTCCCGGTGATCCCGCCGGAGCTGCGCCCGATGGTTCAGCTCGACGGTGGCCGCTTCGCGACCTCCGACCTGAACGACCTGTACCGCCGCGTGATCAACCGCAACAACCGGTTGAAGCGACTGATCGACCTCGGCGCGCCCGAGATCATCGTCAACAACGAGAAGCGCATGCTCCAGGAGTCGGTGGACGCGCTGTTCGACAACGGCCGTCGCGGCCGGCCCGTCACCGGGCCCGGCAACCGTCCGCTGAAGTCTTTGAGCGATCTGCTCAAGGGCAAGCAGGGCCGGTTCCGTCAGAACCTGCTCGGTAAGCGCGTCGACTACTCGGGCCGTTCGGTCATCGTCGTCGGCCCGCAGCTCAAGCTGCACCAGTGCGGTCTGCCCAAGCTGATGGCGCTCGAGCTGTTCAAGCCGTTCGTGATGAAGCGTCTGGTCGACCTGAACCACGCGCAGAACATCAAGAGCGCAAAGCGCATGGTCGAGCGTCAGCGGCCGCAGGTGTGGGATGTCCTCGAAGAGGTCATCGCCGAGCACCCCGTGCTGCTGAACCGCGCACCCACGCTGCACCGCCTCGGTATCCAGGCCTTCGAGCCGCAGCTGGTCGAGGGCAAGGCCATCCAGCTGCACCCGCTGGTCTGTGAGGCGTTCAACGCGGACTTCGACGGTGACCAGATGGCCGTGCACCTTCCGCTGAGCGCGGAGGCGCAGGCCGAGGCCCGCATCCTGATGCTGTCGTCGAACAACATCCTGTCGCCGGCCTCGGGTAAGCCGCTGGCCATGCCGCGTCTGGACATGGTGACCGGGCTGTTCTTCCTGACCACCCAGATCGACGGGGACACCGGGCACTACCGGGCCGCCGAGAAGGATCAGCCGGAGGAAGGCGTCTACAGCTCGCCGGCCGAGGCCATCATGGCCATGGACCGCGGTGCGCTGTCGGTGCGGGCACCCATCAAGGTCCGGCTGACGCAGCTGCGTCCGCCGGCCGACCTGGAGCCCCAGCTGTTCGAGAACGGCTGGAAGCCCGGCGACGCCTGGACCGCGGACACCACGCTGGGCCGGGTGCTGTTCAACGAGCTGCTGCCGATCTCGTATCCGTTCGTCAACGAGCAGATGCACAAGAAGGTCCAGGCCCGGATCATCAACGATCTGGCCGAGCGCTTCCCGATGATCGTGGTGGCGCAGACCGTCGACAAGCTCAAGGACGCCGGCTTCTACTGGGCCACCCGTTCGGGTGTCACCGTGTCGATGGCCGACGTGCTCGTGCCGCCGCAGAAGCAGGAGATCCTCGACCGCTACGAGAAGGAAGCGGACGGGATCGAGCGCAAGTACCAGCGTGGCGCCCTGAACCACAAGGAGCGCAACGACTCGCTGGTCAAGATCTGGCAGGACGCCACCGAAGAGGTCGGTAAGGCCCTGGAGGAGCACTACCCGGCGGACAACCCGATCATCACGATCGTGAAGTCGGGCGCCACGGGTAACCTCACCCAGACCCGCACCCTGGCCGGCATGAAGGGCCTGGTGACCAACCCGAAGGGTGAGTTCATCCCGCGGCCGATCAAGTCCTCGTTCCGCGAGGGCCTGACGGTGCTGGAGTACTTCATCAACACCCACGGCGCCCGTAAGGGTCTGGCGGACACCGCGCTGCGTACCGCGGACTCGGGTTACCTGACCCGTCGTCTGGTCGACGTGTCGCAGGACGTCATCGTGCGCGAGACCGACTGCGAGACCGAGCGCGGCATCACCGTCACGCTGGCCGAGAAGCTGCCCGACGGCACGCTGGTGCGCGATGCGCACGTCGAGACCTCGGCGTTCGCCCGGACCCTGGCCACCGATGCGGTCGACGCCGACGGCAACGTCGTCATCGAGCGCGGCCACGACCTGGGTGACCCGGCCATCGACGCGCTGCTCGCCGCGGGCATCACCACGGTGAAGGTGCGCTCGGTGCTGACCTGTGCGTCGGCCACCGGCGTGTGCGCCCGCTGCTACGGCCGCTCGATGGCCACCGGCAAGCTGGTCGACATCGGTGAGGCCGTCGGTATCGTCGCCGCGCAGTCCATCGGCGAGCCCGGCACGCAGCTGACCATGCGCACCTTCCACCAGGGCGGTGTGGGTGAGGACATCACCGGTGGTCTGCCCCGCGTGCAGGAGTTGTTCGAGGCCCGCGTGCCCCGCAACAAGGCGCCGATCGCCGACGTCACCGGCCGCGTGCGGCTGGAGGAGGGCGACCGCTTCTACAAGATCACCATCGTCCCCGACGACGGTGGCGAGGAAGTGGTGTACGACAAGCTCTCCAAGCGTCAGCGGCTGCGCGTGATCAAGCACGAGGACGGCACCGAGAAGGTGCTCTCCGACGGCGATCACGTGCGCGTCGGTGAGCAGCTGATGGAAGGCTCGGCCGATCCGCACGAGGTGCTGCGTGTGCAGGGCCCGCGCGAGGTGCAGATCCACCTGGTCCACGAGGTCCAGGAGGTCTACCGGGCCCAGGGCGTGTCGATCCACGACAAGCACATCGAGGTCATCGTCCGGCAGATGCTGCGTCGCGTCACGATCATCGACTCGGGCGCCACGGAGTTCCTGCCCGGCTCGCTGACCGAGCGTGCGGAGTTCGAGTCGGAGAACCGTCGCGTCGTGGCCGAGGGCGCGGAGCCCGCCGCCGGCCGCCCGGTGCTGATGGGTATCACCAAGGCGTCGCTGGCCACGGATTCGTGGCTGTCGGCGGCGTCGTTCCAGGAGACCACGCGAGTGCTGACCGATGCGGCGATCAACTGCCGCAGCGACAAGCTGCAGGGTCTGAAGGAGAACGTGATCATCGGCAAGCTGATCCCGGCCGGTACCGGCATCAACCGCTACCGCAACATCCAGGTGCAGCCGACCGAGGAGGCCCGGGCCGCCGCGTACACGATCCCGTCCTACGAGGATCAGTACTACAGCCCGGACTTCGGCCAGGCCACCGGTGCCGCGGTGCCGCTGGACGACTACGGCTACAGCGACTACCGGTAGTCACCTCTCTGCGCGAGCAGACACAAAAGTGCCCCAAACCCTCGGGTTTGGGGCACTTTGCGTCTGGTGGGCGGGTTGCCACAGGCCTGGGGTGGCGGGACTTTCGCCTGGAGCCGTCGCCAGCCAGCATCAGGAGCGTGCCGCTCGACGAGCTCTTCGCCGTTCACGGTGGGCTGCTGACCACCAAACAGTTGCTATCGGTCATGACCAACCGCACGATCGCCAGACGGGTACGGCTCGGCGAATTGGTGCGGGTGTGGCATGGCGTCTACGCCCAGACGCCGCCCGACACCCTCGCTCGGATGGCGGCCCTCGACCTGATCTCCGGCCGGCGGATCGTGGCATGCATGCATACCGCGGCGGAGCTCCACGGCTTCGCCACCGAACCCGACGACCGCATTCACATCCTCGATCCCGGAGTTCGCATGCGACCGTCCGCGCAATTGATGGTGCACCAGCGGGTCGGTGCGAGCATGCAACTCCTGCATGGCCGACTGGTGACGGCCCCGGCATGGACCGCGGTCGAGGTCGCGCGCACGCTGCGGCGTCATCGTGCGCTGGCGACGCTCGATGCCGCGCTACATGTTGGTGCGTGCACCCCGGCGGAGCTGCGGGCGACGATCGACGAGCAGAGGGGCCGCCGTGGCATCGTGCGGGTCCGCGAACTGGTGCAGATCGCCGACGGTCTCGCCGAATCGCCGATGGAGAGCGAGGCCCGGCTGGTGTTCGTCGACGGCGGTCTGCCACCGCCGGAACTGCAGTACGAGATCGTCGACCGGTGGGGCCGACTCTGGCGAGTCGACTTCGCGTGGCCGGAAGCCATGGTCGTCGCCGAGTACGACAGCATGCAGTGGCACGCTACGCCTGACGCCCTCCGACACGACCGGATGAAGACGGCGCGGTTGGGGGAGTGCGGGTGGACGACCGTCCCGCTGGTCATCGACGATGTGCGACACCACCCGCTCGATCTCGTTGCCCGCATCGCGTTTCACCTCGAACGTGCCGCCCTCGCGGGCTGATTTCTCCCGCCGAACAGACGCAAAAGTGTCCGAAACTGGGGTACTAAGGGCACTTTTGCGTCTGCTCGCGGGGAGGGACGGGGGTGTCGGGGACCGGGCCTAGACTGGCCGCGTGCTCATCGGTTCGCATGTCCACGGAGACGATCCCCTGGCCGCGGCGCAGGCCGACGGCGCCGACGTCGTGCAGTTCTTCCTCGGCAACCCGCAGAGCTGGAAGAAGCCCAAGCCGCGGGAAGACGCCGAGGTGCTCAAGGCGTCGAGCATCCCGCTGTACGTGCATGCGCCGTACTTGATCAACGTCGCCTCGGCGAACAACCGCGTGCGCATCCCGTCGCGCAAGATCCTGCAGGACACGTGCGATGCGGCGGCGGCGATCGGGGCGACGGCGGTGATCGTGCACGGCGGCCACGCCGACGACAACGACATGGAGGCCGGCTTCGAGCGGTGGGCCAAGGCACTGGACTATCTCGAGACCGACGTGCAGGTGCTGCTGGAGAACACCGCCGGCGGCGACCACGCGATGGCGCGGCACTTCGACACCATCGGCCGGCTGTGGGACCACATCGGCGACTTCGGCATCGGCTTCTGCCTCGACACGTGCCACGCCTGGGCCGCGGGCGAGGCGCTGGTCGACGCGGTGTCGCGGATCAAACGCATCACCGGGCGCATCGACCTCGTGCACTGCAATGATTCGCGCGATGCGGCCGGCTCGGGCGCCGACCGGCATGCCAACATCGGTCTCGGGCAGATCGATCCGGGCCTGCTCGCCGCGGTGGTCCAGGCGGCCGATGCGCCCGTCATCTGTGAGACCAGCGACGAGGGACGCAAGGACGACATCGCGTTCCTGCGCGAACACGCGGGTTGATCACACTCCGACCCGAACGGTAATCAGCCGTTCGGATGAGGTGCGGGCTTACCCGGCATGGTTGATTTCCCGTCAGGAGGTCGCCCATGTACTGGGGTGTCGACGGAGGGATCGGGAGCTGGGTCGCGCGACGCGCGTCTCTTTCCGGAGACCGCGTCGCGTTGATCGACGGTGACCGGCGTGTCACGTACGGCGACTTCGACGGCCGCACCGACCAGCTCGCGCAGGCGCTGCGCGTGCGCGGTGTGCGGCGAGGCGATCGAGTCGCCGCCCTGCAGCTGAACGGCATCGCCTTCCTCGAGACGATGTTCGCCGCCGCCAAGCTGGGCGCGATCTACGTGCCGATCAACTTCCGGTTGGCCCCGCCCGAGGTCGCTTACGTGTTGACCGACTCCGGCGCCGATGTGCTCGTGTGGTCAGAGCAGCTGGCGTCGCTGGCCCGCGCAGCACTGGCCGTCGACGGTGTCCGGGTGCGAACGCGAATCGTGGTCGGGGAGGCGTCCGGCGACGGGGCGGAGCGGTTCGAGGAGGTGCTTGCCGCAGGCGAGCGGCGGGCGCCCGGGATGCCGGTCTCCGGCGACGACCTGTGCTGCCTTCCGTACACGTCGGGCACCACCGGCCGTCCGAAGGGCGTCATGCTCACCCACGACAACCTGCTCTGGAGCGTCATCCACACCCTGGGCGTCGGCCGGGGGCTGCGCGAAGGCGACCGCACCGTCACCGTCGCCCCGCTGTTCCACATCGGCGGCCTCGCCGGGCACACGCTGCCGCTGCTGTACGTCGGCGGCACCAACCGGCTCATGCCGGCGTTCGACGCCGAACAGCTGCTCGCAGCGATGGCACACGACCGCGTCACCGTGCAGTTCCTGGTGCCCGCCATGTGGGCCGCGCTGATGGCCGTGCCGCACTTCGAATCCTTCGACCTCTCGGCGCTGGAACTGGCGTTGACCGGGGGAGCGCCGTGTCCGCTGACGGTGCTCGAGTTCTTCCAGGGCAACGGCGTGCCGTTCCAGGAGGGCTACGGCCTGACCGAGGCCGCGCCCGGCGTCTCGCTCCTGGACCCCGAGCACGTCAAGGAGAAAGCCGGGTCGATCGGTCGGCCGTTGATGCACGTGCAGACGCGGATCGTCGACGACCACGACGCGGACGTGGCCGTCGGCGAGGTCGGTGAGCTCGTCATCCGCGGGCCGAACGTCTTCGTCGGTTACTGGGGACGGCCCGACGCGACGGCCGAGGCGTTCCGGGGAGGTTGGTTTCACACCGGCGACCTGGCGCACGCCGACGCGGACGGGTTCATGACCTTGGTCGACCGCAAGAAGGACCTCATCATCAGCGGTGGCGAGAACGTCTATCCGATCGAGGTGGAACAGGTTCTGTGCCGGCATGGCGCGGTCCGGGAGGTCGCGGTGGTGGGCGTGCCGCACCCGCAGTGGGGGGAGACACCGATCGCCGTCGTCGCCTGCAAAGACGGTGAGCAGCTGACCGGCGAAGAGTTGATCGACTACGCCCGCGTGCGCCTCGCTCACTTCAAATGCCCGACGAGGGTCGAATTCGTCGCTGAGCTGCCGCGCAACGCCACCGGCAAGGTGCTCAAGACGATCCTGCGTGAGCAGTACGGCGGACACGCCAGGTCGGTGCAGCGGTGACCGCCCTAGATCACGCTTTCATAGCGAACGACCGCAGAACGGGCGGTAGCGCACCGGTTAACTAGGCTGATCGAGGGAACCCCACCCCTCTCACCCGAAAGGCCCCTGTGTCCGCGATTGACCAGTCGTCGATTGCGCTGACGCCCCCGGACGACTCGACCCGACGGCGTTGGCGGGCGATCGCGCGGTGGGTGGCCGTCGCGGTGTGGGCGATCGTCGTGGTCTATCGGACGGCGACCGAGGGCTTCGCCTTCAACCGCGAACTGCTGCTGCTCTACATCGCGACCGGACTGCTGGCCGCCAGCATCGGGCAGGGTCGCCGGATGCTCTACGTCATCCGCGACTGGCTGCCGTTCGCGCTGGTGCTGCTGGCCTACGACCTGAGCAGGGGCGCGGCCGATCTGGTCGGCCGTCCGACGCTGTGGCACTGGCAGGCCGACGCCGACCGGTGGATGTTCTTCGGCACGATGCCGACCGTGTGGCTGCAGGAGCGGCTCAAACAGCCGACGCCGCCGTGGTGGGAGGTGGTCATCAGCTCGGTCTACATGTCGTTCTTCGTCCTGCCCTACGTCGTCGCCGCGGTGCTGTGGCTGCGCAACCGCGACGAGTGGAAGAAGTTCGTGCGGATGTTCGTCGGCCTGAACTTCGCCGCGCTGATCGTCTACGTGCTGGTGCCCGCGGCGCCGCCGTGGGCCGCCGCGCGCTGCACCGCCGCGCAGGTCGAGGACGGGCCGTCCGGACCGGCGTGCATGTTCCGCTCCGCGCGCGGGGTGCCCGACGGCGGCGTCCTCGGCGCGATGCAGACCAGCCAGGACGGCGCCCACCAGTGGATCGAGCGCATCGTCGGCCGCGGCTGGGGCGCGATGAACCTGCACTCGGCGACCGCGCTGCTCGACGCCGGACAGGCCAGCGTCAACCTGGTGGCCGCGATCCCGTCCCTGCACGCCGGGATGACCGCGGCGATCGCGGCGTTCCTGTGGCACCGCGTGCACCGCGGCTGGCGCCCGCTGCTCGTGGCCTACGTGCTGATCATGGCGTTCACGCTGGTCTACACCGCCGAGCACTACGTCATCGACATCCTGCTCGGCTGGGGGTTCGCAGCGGTGGTCATCGCCGCGCTGAGCCGCTACGACGCCTGGCGGCAACGCCGCACATCAGACCCCGGTCAGATAGACCTTGCGCAGCGGTTCGGTGACGGTCCAGACGGTCTCGGCGCCGGCGGCGAGCCGGACGACGTCGCCCGGGCCGAGGTCAAGCCCCGGGCTGCCGTCGGCGAACTCGACCTGCGCTGAGCCCGACACCACGACGAACACCTCATCGGCCTCGACGTCGCGCATGGCGCCTGCGGTCATCTCCCACACTCCGACCTCGACACCCTCGATCGTGGTGAGCGGGGTGAGAGCCGTGGTCGGGTCGCCGTCGACGCGTTGGTCCTTCGGCACCGGTTCGTGGTCGAGGGCTAGTGCGGCGGCGTGGACGACGGAGTTCGGGTGCACCGCGACATTATGGGCGCGCTCGGTGGATGGCGAGGGTGCGCGTCGTGCTGCGCCGCCGCGGCGTGTCGTGGGCAGACACGCACGCTCGCGAAGGCGCGTGGGTGTGTTACAGGTCTTGTGCGGTTGTCGGCAGAGGTGTAACACTGCGGGTATGCCCGACACGCACGTCGTCACCAACCAGGTCCCGCCGCTCGCGGACCACAACCCGGCCACCTCGCCGGTGCTCATCGAGGCGCTGATCCGCGAGGGCGGCCAGTGGGGGCTCGACGAGGTCACCGAACTCGGTGCGCTGTCGGGCAGCGCCCGGGCGCAACGCTGGGGCGAGCTCGCCGACCGCAACCGGCCGGTGCTGCACACGCACGACCGCTACGGCCACCGCGTCGACGAGGTCGAATACGACCCCGCCTACCACGAGCTGATGCGCACCGCGATCGAGCACGGTCTGCACGCCGCGCCGTGGGCCGACGACCGGCCCGGCGCCCACGTCGTGCGCGCGGCCAAGACCTCGGTGTGGACGCCCGAACCCGGACACATCTGTCCGATCTCGATGACCTACGCCGTCGTCCCCGCGCTGCGGTTCAACCCGGACCTGGCCGCGGTCTACGAGCCGCTGCTGACCAGCCGCGTATACGACCCCGACCTCGCGATCCCCGCGACGAAGCCGGGCATCACCGCGGGCATGTCGATGACCGAGAAACAGGGCGGCTCCGACGTCCGCGCCGGCACCACCGAGGCGACGCCCAACGGTGACGGCACGTACACGCTGACCGGCCACAAGTGGTTCACCTCGGCGCCGATGTGCGACATCTTCCTCGTACTGGCCCAGGCGCCCGGCGGCCTGAGCTGCTTCTTCCTGCCGCGGGTCCTGCCCGACGGCACCCGCAACCGGATGCGCTTGCAGCGCCTCAAGGACAAGCTCGGCAACCACGCCAACGCCTCCAGCGAGGTGGAGTACGACGGCGCCACCGCGTGGCTGGTCGGCGAGGAGGGCCGCGGCGTGCCGACCATCATCGAGATGGTCAACCTCACCCGGCTGGACTGCACGCTGGGCAGCGCCACGAGCATGCGCAGCGGGGTGACCCGCGCGATGCACCACGCCCGGTACCGAAAGGCGTTCGGCGCCAACCTGATCGACCAGCCGCTGATGCGCAACGTGCTGGCCGACCTGGCCGTCGAAGCCGAGGCCGCCACGATGGTCGCGATGCGGATGGCCGGCGCCACCGACCGCGCCGTACGCGGTGACGACCGGGAGTCGCTGCTGCGCCGCATCGGACTGGCATCCGCGAAGTACTGGGTGTGTAAACGCGCCACCCCGCACGCGGCGGAGGCGATGGAGTGCCTGGGCGGCAACGGCTACGTCGAGGATTCGGGCATGCCGCGCCTGTACCGCGAGGCACCGCTGATGGGCATCTGGGAGGGGTCGGGCAACGTCAGCGCGCTGGATACGCTGCGGGCCATGGTGACCCGGCCCGACAGTGTCGAGGTGCTGTTCGACGAGCTCGCGCAGACCTCGGGGGACGATCCGCGACTCGGCGTGCACGTCGATGCGCTCAAGCAGGCGCTCGGCGACGTCGAGACCATCCAGTACCGGGCCCGCAAGGTCGCCGAGGACATCTGCCTCGCGCTGCAGGCGTCGCTGTTGGTGCGCCACGGGCACCCGGCGGTGGCCGAGGCTTTCCTGGCCACCCGGTTGGACCGCCGCTGGGGTGGCGCGTTCGGCACGCTGCCCGTCGGGCTGGACCTCGACCCGATCCTCGAGCGCGCACTGGTCAAGGGATGACCAGTCACCGCCAGCGTGCGCAGGTGCAGATGTGGCAGCGGCGTGTCGTGTGCAGACACGCACTCTCGCGGGAAGTGGTGACCCGATGACGCACGCGATCAGGCCCGTCGACTTCGACAACCTCAAGACCATGACCTACGAGGTCACCGGACGCGTCGCGCGCATCACGTTCAACCGGCCCGAGAAGGGCAACGCGATCGTGGCCGACACCCCGCTGGAACTGTCGGCGCTCGTCGAGCGTGCCGACCTCGACCCCAACGTGCACGTCATCCTGGTGTCCGGCCGCGGTGAGGGGTTCTGCGCCGGGTTCGACCTGACGGCCTATGCGGAAGGCTCGTCGAGCGCCGGGGGCGGTAGCCCCTACCGCGACACCGTGCTGTCCGGGAGGACGCAGGCGGTCAACCACCTGCCGGATCAGCCGTGGGATCCGATGATCGACTACCAGATGATGAGCCGGTTCGTGCGCGGCTTCTCCAGCCTGCTGCACTGCGACAAGCCCACGGTGGTCAAGATCCACGGCTACTGCGTGGCCGGCGGCACCGACATCGCGCTGCACGCCGACCAGGTGATCGCCGCCGCCGACGCCAAGATCGGCTACCCGCCCACCCGGGTGTGGGGCGTGCCCGCAGCCGGGATGTGGGCGCACCGCCTCGGCGACCAGCGCGCCAAACGCCTTCTGCTGACCGGTGATTGCCTCACCGGCAGGCAGGCCGCCGAATGGGGTCTGGCGGTCGAGGCGCCGGAACCCGAGGACCTCGACGAACGCACCGAACGGCTGGTCGATCGCATCGCCGCCGTGCCCGTCAACCAGCTCATCATGGTCAAGCTCGCGATGAACTCCGCGCTGCTGCAGCAGGGTGTCGCCACCAGTCGGATGGTCAGCACGGTGTTCGACGGCATCGCCCGGCACACCCCAGAGGGGCACGCGTTCGTCGCGCAGTCTCGCGAACACGGGTTCCGCGAGGCCGTCCGCCGGCGGGACGAACCATTCGGCGACCACGGTCGCCGCGCCTCAGGGGTGTAGCCATGCGGTTGACGGCACGGTCGGTGGTGCTGTCAGTGCTGCTGGGCGCGCATCCGGCGTGGGCCACCGCCAGTGAGCTGATCCGGCTCACCGCCGATTTCGACATCCGCGAACCCACCGTGCGGGTGGCGCTGACGCGGATGGTCGGCGCCGGGGATCTGGTGCGCTCAGCCGACGGGTACCGATTGTCGGACCGGCTGCTGGCGCGGCAGCGCCGTCAGGACGACGCCGTCACCCCGCGGCTGCGCCCGTGGGACGGGACGTGGACGACGCTGGTGGTCACCAGCGTCGGCACCGATGCCCGCACCCGTGCCGGGCTGCGAAACACGCTGCAGCAGAACCGCTTCGGTGAACTCCGCGAAGGGGTGTGGCTGCGGCCGGACAACCTGGATGCCGCGTTGCCCGCCGACGTCGCCGACCGCGTGCGCACCCTGCACGCCCGCGACGACGACCCGGCGGAGCTGGCCGCCCGGCTGTGGGATCTGGCCGGCTGGGCGGCGACCGGCCGGCACCTGCTCGACGAGATGGCCGTCGCCGCCGACGTTCCGGCCCGGTTCGTCACCGCCGCGGCGATCGTGCGCCACCTGCTCACCGACCCGGTGCTGCCCGCCGAACTGCTGCCCCGCGACTGGCCCGGCGCGCCTCTGCGGCAGGCCTACACCGACTTCGCCGCCGAATTGGTCGCGCGGCGCGACGAGATCACGACAGTGGAGGTGCCGACATGACCCAACCGGTGCGCGTGGAACGCCACGGCGCGGTGACGACGGTGATCATCGACCGCCCGCAGGCCCGCAACGCGGTCAACCGGCCCACCGCCGAGGCGCTGTACGAGGCGTTCGACGAGTTCGACCGCGACGACGACGCGTCGGTGGCCGTGTTGTGGGGCGACCACGGAACGTTCTGCGCGGGTGCCGATCTCAAGGCGTTCGGCACTCCCGACGCCAACGCGGTGCACCGCAGCGGGCCGGGCCCGATGGGGCCGACGCGGATGGTGCTGTCCAAACCGGTGATCGCCGCGGTGAGCGGATACGCCGTCGCGGGCGGGTTGGAACTCGCGCTGTGGTGCGACCTGCGGGTGGTCGAAGAGGATGCGGTGCTGGGCGTGTTCTGCCGGCGCTGGGGAGTGCCGCTGATCGACGGCGGCACCGTGCGGCTGCCCCGGCTGATCGGGCAGAGCCGCGCGATGGACCTGATCCTGACCGGCCGCGCGGTCGACGCCGCCGAGGCCCTGCAGATCGGACTGGCCAACCGGGTGGTGCCGAAGGGGCAGGCGCGGCAGGCCGCCGAGGACCTGGCCGCCGAACTGAGCCGGCTGCCGCAGATGTGCATGCGCGCCGACCGGCTCTCGGCGCTGGGGCAGTGGGGTCTCGAGGAGGCCGAGGCGATCGACCGGGAGTTCGCGAGCATCTCGCGGGTCAAGCACGAGGCGCTCGAGGGCGCGGGCCGCTTCGCCGCGGGCGCCGGCCGGCACGGCGCGAGCACCTGACCCCGCGATTTCGGTGTGGTACGTCGCGCAGGCCGCGACCAACGACACCGAAACCGCCTGGGATGAGTCAGCCCTTGGTGACCGTGTTGTTCGAGCCGAGGTCCTCGATCTTGGGCTCACCGTCGCGGTAGGTGATGGTGTTGTTCAGCCCGACGACCGTGATCTCCTTGTCGACCCGGTCGAATGTGATCGCGTTGTCGGTGCCGCCGATGTTGACGTTGGCGCACGTCCCGGTCACCGTCAGCTTGTTGTTGGACCCGCCCACGTTGAGCGATTTGCCGTCCGCGCAGTCGACGTCGGCGGTGGTGCCGACCGAGCCGTAGTTGATCGTGTTGCCGATCTCGACCTGCGCCCCCGACGATCCGGCCGTGGCCGTCGGCGTCGTGGTGTCCGAGCTCTCCGAGCCACAGCCCGCCAGCGCGAGCGCCGCCGCCGCGGCCAGCGTCACGGTTGTACCGCGGAAGTAGCTGGGCATCGTCTCTCGCTTTCTGCTCACCGGGATCGCAACGATCAAGCGGGCACCCGGCCGAGCCGGTTCGTCATCCCGAGCTCCCGGCCGCGGTCCCACAGCACCGGGTCGCCGTTCTTGAAGAAGACGGTCTGATCCCAGCCGTAGACGGTGATGTCGTTGATGACGTTGTCGGCGACGATCACGTTCGACGAGCCCTGCACGGTCACCGCCCAGCAGGTGCCCATCGCGAAGACCTGGTTGCCGGTGCCGGTGACGTGCAGCGTCGAATCGCGGCAGTCGACGGTCTGCACCAGCCCCTGGCCGGTGATGTGGGTGTCGCCGTTCTTGGCGTGCGCGGCAGGCGCCGCCACCCCGGACGCCGCGAAGAGCGCCGCCACGACAGCCGTCCCGCATCGGGTTGCCACGATCGATCGCACCGTCGTCTTCCCTTCGTCGCCGTCCGGCTCGGAGAACCTGATTCCCAGCAGCGTACGTGCCACCTCCGGGCCCGCGGCAGCCTTCCGCGGTTCTGCGGTCGGTGACGCGTGGCCGGCTCCGGTCGCTAACACCGCCACCGCTGAGTAGCGTGAGTGGTGATGCGTCGGCGTGTGAGCGTTGTTGCGGGAATGGCGACTGCGGCGGTCACCGTGGCGGTGGCCGCCGCCGCTTGCGCGCACACGGTGGACGGCAGCGCCCAGCCTGCGCGCGATGCGGTGCCCGATCCGGACCGCGACTACGGCTACGTCGACAACCGGTGCGGACTGCTCGAGGACTCGTCGGTCCAGGAGACGCTGGCCGCCGACGAGGTGGTCCGGCCCTACAGCGGCGCGGTCTGCCAGTACGTCCTGGTGCGCGGCCCGATGACCGTCGACGTGACGTTCGCGTGGTTCGACCGCGGCACGCTGGACCGGGAACGGGCGGTCGCCGCCGGACGCGGCGCCGAGGTGACCGACACCGTCATCGAACGCCATCCCGCCTTCCTGGCCCGCCGCTCCGGCGCCGGGGTGTCGTGCGCGGCCACCGCGGCCGCCGGATCCGGCGTGCTGAGCTGGTGGGTGCAACTCCGGGGTCAACAGGACGGGGACCCGTGTCAGGACGCGGAGAAGTTGTTGTCGGCCACCCTGTCGTCGGACCTGTGACATGACGATCGCGAAGATTCTCGGATGCGGCGCCCTGGTGGCGGCGCTGGCGCTGTCCGGCTGCGGCGGCGAGGAGCCGGCCGCGCCGGCGGCCCCGACCCCGAGCGCCGCCGCCGACGGCGGGTTCCGCAGCGACGACTGCAACGGCGTCACCGACCAGGACATCACCGAGGCGGTCGGGACGGGCATGTTCACCAAGGTCGTGGACAGCCCCGTGGGGTGCTTCTGGCAGGAGAACTCGATGATCGGCACCTTCGGGGCCGGGATGGGGATCTCCACGTGGTGGTACCGCGGCAGCGACATGGACGTCGAGCGCGAACTCGAACAGCAGGCCGGCCGCCTGCTCACCGAACTGTCCGTCGACGGCAACAAGGGCTTCAAGGCCGCCGACACCAACGCCTGCAGCATCTACGTGGCCAAGGGCGACGATGTGATCACCTGGTCGATCCAGACGATGAACCCGGCGAGCCTGCCCGACCTGTGCGCGGTGACCGAACGCCTGGCCAAACTCAGCCAGGAACGGGTGAACTGACCACGACCGCCCGCGGGCGAACGGGTTACAGTTCAACGCCGGCCCGTTGTCCGGGCCGTGACGACGAAGGGCGGTCACCTGATGCCACCTCAGCCGGACCCGCAGCCGGCGGGTGGGCGGGCGCGCACCTCGGCGCGGGCAGGCCGGCTGTCGCGGGACTCCATCGTCAACGCCGCGCTGACCTTCCTCGACCGTGAGGGCTGGGACGCGCTGACGATCAATGCGCTGGCCACCCAGCTCGGCACCAAGGGGCCGTCGCTGTACAACCACGTGCACAGCCTCGACGACCTGCGGCGCACCGTGCGGATGCGGGTGGTCGGCGACATCATCGGCATGCTCAACACCGTCGGACAGGGCCGAACCCGCGACGACGCCGTGATGGCGATGGCCAGTGCCTACCGCAGCTACGCCCACCACCATCCGGGCCGCTATTCGGCGTTCACCCGCATGCCGCTGGGGGGCGACGACCCCGAGTTCACCGACGCCACCCGCGCGGCGGCCGGCCCGGTGATCGAGGTGCTGGCCTCCTACGGGCTGGAGGGGGAGGACGCGTTCTACGCCGCGCTCGAGTTCTGGTCGGCCATGCACGGATTCGTGCTGCTCGAGATGACCGGGGTGATGAACGGAATCGACACCGACGCCGTGTTCACCGACATGGTGCTGCGCCTGGCGTCGGGGATGGAACACCGCTCCGGCGGCGTGGGCGTCGACCTCCGCTGACGGCCCCGAATGCGCACGTCGGCGTGGGTCATCGCGGTGTGCGGTCGGCTTTTGGAGGGGGGCGGCCACCCTGGTATTGTGGGAACTCGTGCCTGGCCGTTGAGGCGCATGCGACGGGTGTAGATCCAGACAGCATGCCCGCACGCCGGGCCAATTCGCATGTCTATCACGCATCGGATGTTCCGTCGGCGTGGACACGTGCGACACGCCCGGACGCGGGGGACGCGCGCCAGGTGAAACAGCAGTACAGAGACTTGAACAGCAGAGCACAGCACCAGACAAGACACAGAAAGCCGGTACATGCCAACCATCAACCAGCTGGTCCGCAAGGGTCGCCGCGACAAGATCGCCAAGGTGAAGACCGCGGCCCTCAAGGGCAGCCCGCAGCGCCGCGGCGTGTGCACCCGCGTGTACACGACCACCCCGAAGAAGCCGAACTCGGCGCTTCGTAAGGTCGCGCGCGTGAAGCTGACCAGCGCGGTCGAGGTCACCGCCTACATCCCGGGCGAGGGCCACAACCTGCAGGAGCACTCGATGGTGCTGGTGCGTGGCGGTCGTGTGAAGGACCTGCCCGGTGTGCGTTACAAGATCATCCGCGGATCGCTCGACACCCAGGGCGTGAAGAACCGCAAGCAAGCCCGCAGCCGCTACGGCGCGAAGAAGGAGAAGAGCTGATGCCGCGCAAGGGCCCCGCACCCAAGCGTCCGCTGGTCAACGATCCGGTCTACGGGTCGCAGCTGGTCACCCAGCTGGTCAACAAAGTCCTGCTCGACGGGAAGAAATCGCTGGCCGAACGCATTGTTTATGGTGCGCTCGAACAGGCCCGCGACAAGACGGGCACCGACCCCGTGGTGACGCTCAAGCGCGCCATGGACAACGTCAAGCCCGCTCTCGAGGTCCGCAGCCGTCGCGTCGGTGGTGCCACCTACCAGGTGCCCGTCGAGGTGCGTCCGGACCGTTCGGTCACGCTGGCCCTGCGTTGGCTGGTCAGCTTCTCCAAGGCTCGTCGTGAGAAGACCATGGTCGAGCGTCTGGCGAACGAGATCCTCGACGCCAGCAACGGCCTGGGTGCCGCCGTCAAGCGACGTGAAGACACCCACAAGATGGCCGAGGCCAACCGCGCCTTCGCGCACTACCGCTGGTGATCACCGCGCCGGCGGCAGCGTAGCGGTCGGCGCAGGACACAACCGAGCTGACAACAGCTAACTACGCAAGCGAAAGAGTGGGAAGACTTCTGTGGCACAGAAGGACGTGCTGACCGACCTGAACAAGGTCCGCAACATCGGCATCATGGCGCACATCGACGCCGGCAAGACGACGACGACCGAGCGCATCCTCTACTACACCGGTATCAGCTACAAGATCGGTGAGGTCCACGATGGCGCGGCCACCATGGACTGGATGGAGCAGGAGCAGGAGCGGGGGATCACCATCACCTCCGCGGCCACAACGTGCTTCTGGAACGACAATCAGATCAACCTGATCGACACCCCCGGCCACGTCGACTTCACCGTCGAGGTGGAGCGCAGCCTCCGCGTGCTCGACGGCGCCGTGGCCGTGTTCGACGGCAAGGAGGGCGTGGAGCCCCAGTCCGAGCAGGTCTGGCGGCAGGCGGACAAGTACAACGTCCCGCGCATCTGCTTCGTCAACAAGATGGACAAGCTGGGCGCGGACTTCTACTTCTCCGTGCGCACCATGGAGGAGCGCCTCGGCGCCAACGTCATCCCGATCCAGCTGCCGATCGGCGCCGAGAGCGATTTCGCCGGCGTCGTCGACCTGGTCGAGATGAAGGCCAAGGTGTGGAGCGCCGAAGCAAAGCTCGGTGAGAAGTACGACGTCGTCGACATCCCCGCCGACCTCGCCGACAAGGCCGAGGAGTACCGCACCAAGCTGATCGAGGCCGCCGCCGAGACCGACGAGGCGCTGCTCGAGAAGTACCTGGGCGGCGAAGAGCTCACCGTCGAGGAGATCAAGGGTGCGCTGCGCAAGCTCACCATCAACTCCGAGGCCTACCTCGTGCTCTGCGGCAGCGCGTTCAAGAACAAGGGCGTGCAGCCCATGCTCGACGCGGTCATCGACTACCTGCCCTCCCCGCTGGACGTCCCGCCCGCCGAAGGCCACGCGCCCGGTAAGGAAGACGAGCAGATCACCCGCAACCCGTCGGTCGACGAGCCGTTCTCGGCGCTGGCGTTCAAGGTCGCCACGCACCCGTTCTTCGGCAAGCTGACCTACGTGCGCGTGTACTCGGGCACCGTCGAGTCGGGCAGCCAGGTCATCAACGCGACCAAGGGCAAGAAGGAGCGGCTGGGCAAGCTGTTCCAGATGCACTCCAACAAGGAGAACCCGGTGGAGCGGGCCTCGGCCGGCCACATCTACGCGGTGATCGGCCTCAAGGACACCACCACCGGTGACACCCTGAGCGATCCGAACCAGCAGATCGTGCTCGAGTCGATGACCTTCCCCGATCCGGTGATCGAGGTGGCCATCGAGCCCAAGACCAAGAGCGACCAGGAAAAGCTCGGCACGGCGATCCAGAAGCTGGCCGAAGAGGATCCGACCTTCAAGGTGCACCTGGATCAGGAGACCGGCCAGACCGTCATCGGCGGTATGGGCGAGCTGCACCTCGACATCCTGGTCGACCGTATGCGTCGCGAGTTCAAGGTCGAGGCCAACGTCGGCAAGCCGCAGGTGGCCTACCGCGAAACCATCCGGCGCAAGGTCGAGAAGGTCGAGTTCACCCACAAGAAGCAGACGGGTGGCTCCGGCCAGTTCGCGAAGGTGCTCATCGACCTCGAACCGTTCATCGGCGAGGACGGCGCGACCTACGAGTTCGAGAACAAGGTCACCGGCGGTCGCATCCCGCGCGAGTACATCCCGTCGGTGGATGCCGGTGCCCAGGACGCCATGCAGTACGGCGTGCTCGCCGGCTACCCGCTGGTGAACATCAAGGTCACCCTGCTCGACGGTGCGTACCACGAGGTCGACTCGTCGGAAATGGCGTTCAAGGTCGCCGGTTCGCAGGTGCTCAAGAAGGCCGCCCAGGCGGCCCAGCCGGTGATCCTCGAGCCGATCATGGCGGTCGAGGTGACCACGCCCGAGGACTACATGGGTGACGTCATCGGCGACCTGAACTCCCGCCGTGGTCAGATCCAGGCCATGGAGGAGCGCAGCGGTGCGCGCGTCGTCAAGGCGCAGGTGCCGCTGTCGGAGATGTTCGGCTACGTCGGCGACCTCCGGTCGAAGACCCAGGGCCGGGCGAACTACTCCATGGTGTTCGACTCGTACGCCGAGGTTCCGGCGAACGTGTCGAAGGAGATCATCGCGAAGGCGACCGGCCAGTAGGCCGGTGGCCTTCGGGCCACACAACTGAAGAAACCAACCTGCTTTAACCAAAGCACCAACAACAGTCCAGGAGGACACAGAAGTGGCGAAGGCGAAGTTCGAGCGGACGAAGCCGCACGTCAACATCGGGACCATCGGTCACGTTGACCACGGCAAGACCACGCTGACCGCGGCTATCACCAAGGTTCTGCACGACAAGTACCCCGATTTGAACGAGTCGCGTGCATTCGACCAGATCGACAACGCGCCTGAGGAGCGTCAGCGCGGCATCACGATCAACATCTCGCACGTCGAGTACCAGACCGACAAGCGCCACTACGCGCACGTCGACGCCCCGGGCCACGCCGACTACATCAAGAACATGATCACCGGCGCTGCCCAGATGGACGGTGCGATCCTCGTGGTCGCCGCGACCGACGGCCCGATGCCGCAGACCCGCGAGCACGTGCTGCTGGCCCGCCAGGTGGGTGTGCCCTACATCCTCGTCGCGCTGAACAAGGCCGACGCGGTGGACGACGAGGAGCTCATCGAGCTCGTCGAGATGGAGGTCCGCGAGCTGCTGGCCGCCCAGGACTTCGACGAGGATGCCCCGGTCGTGCGCGTCTCGGCGCTCAAGGCGCTCGAGGGCGACGAGAAGTGGGTCAAGTCGGTCGAGGAGCTCATGGAGGCCGTCGACGAGTCGATCCCGGACCCGGTCCGCGACACCGACCGTCCGTTCCTGATGCCCGTCGAGGACGTCTTCACGATCACCGGCCGCGGCACCGTGGTCACCGGTCGTGTCGAGCGCGGCGTGATCAATGTGAACGAGGAAGTCGAGATCGTCGGCATCCGCCCCGGCACCACCAAGACCACGGTCACCGGTGTCGAGATGTTCCGCAAGCTGCTCGACCAGGGCCAGGCCGGCGACAACGTCGGTCTGCTGCTGCGCGGCATCAAGCGTGAGGACGTCGAGCGCGGCCAGGTCGTCGTGAAGCCCGGCACCACCACCCCGCACACCGAGTTCGAGGGCCAGGTCTACATCCTGTCCAAGGACGAGGGTGGCCGCCACACGCCGTTCTTCAACAACTACCGTCCGCAGTTCTACTTCCGGACCACGGACGTGACCGGTGTGGTGACTCTGCCCGAGGGCACCGAGATGGTGATGCCCGGTGACAACACCGACATCTCCGTCAAGCTGATCCAGCCCGTCGCCATGGACGAGGGCCTGCGCTTCGCGATCCGCGAGGGCGGCCGTACCGTCGGCGCCGGCCGCGTCACCAAGATCAACAAGTAAGTTCGATCGCCGAAACGGCGTCCACCCTTCGGGGTGGGCGCCGTTTTCGTATGTCCGCGCGAGTTCTACGTCAGGGTCGTGCTTGGTCGGAGAGGGCAACCCCGGCGTGGAAATCGACGCGGCGGCGGACCCGGGGTAACGCGTTCCTCGCCCGCAGCGATGTTGATGGCAGTGGCCGCGTCGCGGCCGGGAAAGGGTCGGGTTCGTGGTTCGTCGTATCGCTGGTTTGGTGGCCGCTGTCGCACTGGCCGGATCCGCACTCGTCACCGCCGGAGCCGCCGGCGCCCAGCCGAGCTGCCCCGACGTCCACTGGATCGGCGCTGCCGGCTCCGGTGAGCGCGGCGCCGAGGTGGGCACCAACGACGGTATGGGCCGGGTGACCTACCGGTCGCTGCAGGACTTCAGCGCCTACGCCGCCCGGGACGGCCGCACCGTCACCTCCGAGGCGGTCATCTACCCCGCGACACCGGTGCCCGCCGACGACAGCATCCTCGGCTGGGCCGGCTTCATCAGCAGTGTCGACGCCGGCACCGCGGCGCTGGCCAACCAGTATCACGCGTTCGTCGCGCGCTGCCCGGCCAGCAAGGTGGTGCTGGCCGGCTACTCGCAGGGCGCCATGGTGGTGCACCGCAACCTGCAGGCGCTGGCCGCCAGCCCGAACCTCGCCGCCGCGCTGCTGATCGCCGACGGTGACCGGCTGCCCACCGACGCCACCATCAACGTCGGGTCGGTGACGGCCGTCCCCGGCGCGGGCAAGGGCGTCGCCCAGGACTGGCCGATCCTCGCGCACGCGCCCGCGCCGCTACCGCTGGACATCGCCGCCCGCACCGTCAGCGTGTGCGATCTCGGCGACGCGGTCTGCGACTACGACCCCGAGGCCGAGGAGATCACCGCCACCGCAGTGGCCGTGCACACCGGCTACGCCACCTCGCCCGCGGGCGGCTACTCGTGGACCGCACCGCTGTACCAGCTGCTCGGCCCGGCGCCGGTCGCGGGACAGATCTCGGTCGCCGGCGCCTGAGTCGCTCCGGCACCGCCGGGCGCTCGCGCGGGCTACGCTGTGAGCGCCCGCGCGACCGACAGGAGCATGGCCATGTCGACCTTCTGGCGCTACGTCCGCATCCAGCTGTTCGTGTTGCTGTGCGGCATCGTCGGCCCGATCTTCCTGGCCGTCTACTTCATGCTCGGGCCCGACCCGATGATGAAGTGGATGTTCTGGACAGGGCTGCTCATCACGGCCGCCGACGTGCTGATCGCGTTGGCCATCACCAGCTTCGGCGCCCGGTCGGCGGCCAAGACCGCCGAACTCGAGGCCCGCGGAGTGCTGGGGCTGGCGCAGATCACCGGCATCCACGACACCAACACCACGATCAACGAACAGCCGCTGGTCAAACTCGACCTGCACATCACCGGGCCGGGTCTGACGCCGTTCACGACCCAGGACCGAGTGGTGGCCTCGGTGTCGCGGCTGCCGATGATCACCAACCGCAAGCTCGTCGCCCTGGTGGACCCGGCCACCAACTCCTACCAGATCGACTGGGAGCGAAGCGGTCTGATCAGCGGCCTGATGCCCGCCACGTTCACCGTCTCCGAGGACAACCGCACCTACGATCTGACCGGTCAGGCCGGACCACTGCTCGAGATCCTGCAGATCCTCAAAGCGCACGGCATCGGGATGAACAACATGATCGACCTGCGCTCCAATCCGGCTGCCCGCGAACAGGTCCAGCACATCGTGCGCAACGCGGCCGCGCAGCAGCCGATGCCGGCGCCCGCGCCGCCCGCGATGGCGCCCGCCGCGGCGACGACCGCCCCGGCGGAGCCGTCGACCGCGCAGCGGCTGCAGGAACTCGAGACGCTGCGCGCGACCGGCACCATCACCGAGGCCGAGTACACCGCCAAGCGTCAGCAGATCATCGACGCCCTGTAGGCGGCCGGGACGGTTCCTAGAACACGTTCCAGTTCGGCTGTTAGCCTGTCCGCATCGGATCGGAAGGAGCAGCGGTGGCGGCAGATGGTGGCCCGTTGGACGGTCGAGTGGCATTCATCACCGGGGCCGCCCGCGGCCAGGGCCGCGCGCACGCGGTCCGACTGGCGAACGACGGCGCCGACATCATCGCGATCGACATCTGCGGTCCCGTCTCGGACACCGTCACCTACCCGGCGGCCACCTCCGAGGAACTGGCCGAGACGGTGCGCCTGGTCGAGGAGACCGGCCGCAAGGTGCTCGCCCGCGAGGTCGACATCCGCGATCTGGCCGCGCTCGAGCAGGTGGTCGCCGACGGGGTCGAGCAGTTCGGCCGCCTGGACATCGTCGTCGCCAACGCCGGCATCCTGAGCTGGGGGCGCATCTGGGAGATGTCCGAGGAGCAGTGGGAGACCGTCATCGACGTCAACCTCAACGGCACCTGGAAGACCCTCCGTGCGGCTGTCCCCGCTATGATCGAAGCCGGCAACGGCGGGTCGATCGTCATCGTCAGTTCGTCGGCCGGTACCAAGGCCACGCCGGGCAACGCGCACTACGCGGCGTCGAAACACGGCCTGGTGGCGTTGACCAACGCGCTTGCGATCGAGGCGGGCGAGTTCGGCATCCGGGTCAACTCGATTCACCCGTACTCCATCGACACGCCGATGGTGGAGCCCGAGGCGATGATGGAGATCTTCGGCAAGTACCCGGCGTTCCTGCACAGCTTCTCGCCGATGCCCTACAAACCCGTGGCGCACGACGGTAAGCCGGGCCTGCAGGAGTTCATGACGCCCGAAGAGGTGTCGGATGTGGTGGCCTGGTTGGCCGGCGACGGATCGCGGACCATCTCGGGTTCGCAGATCGCCGTCGACCGCGGCACCGCCAAGTACTAGCGCAGCGCCAGCACCTCGGTCAATTGCGCCACTGCCCAGTCGATCTCGTCGGCGGTGACGACGATCGGCGGGGCGAATCGCAGCGTCGACCCGTGGGTGTCCTTCACCAGCACCCCGCGCCCGGCCAGCGCGTGACTGATCTGCTTCCCGGTGCCCAGCGCCGGGTCGATGTCGACGCCGGCCCACAGACCCTTGCCGCGGACGGCCAGCACCCCGCGACCGACCAGCTCGTTGAGCCGGGCGTGCAGGTGCGCGCCGAGTTCGGTTGCCCGACGCTGGTATTCGCCGGTCTGCAGCATCTCCACCACGGTGGCGCCGACGGCCGCGGCCAGTGGGTTCCCGCCGAACGTGGACCCATGCTCACCGGGGTGCAGCACGCCGAGCACGTCTCGGTCGGCCACCACCGCCGACACCGGCACCACCCCGCCGCCGAGCGCCTTGCCGAGCAGATACACATCCGGCACCACATCCCAGTGGTCGCAGGCGAACGTGCGGCCGGTCCGTGCCAGCCCGGACTGGATCTCGTCGGCGATCAGCAGGACGTTGCGCTCGGTGCAGATGCTCCGCACGCGCGGCAGGTAGTCGTCGGGTGGGACGATGATGCCCGCCTCACCCTGGATCGGCTCGAGCAGCACCGCGACGGTGTTCTCGTCGATCACGGCGGCGAGCGCCGCCGCGTCCCCGAACGGCACCGCGCGGAAACCCGGCGTGTACGGGCCGAACCCGCGGCGGGCGGTGTCGTCGTCGGAGAAGCTGATGATCGTGGTGGTGCGGCCGTGGAAATTGTTGCGCGCCACGATGAGGTTGGCCTGACCGGCGGGGACGCCCTTGACGTCGGTGCCCCACTTGCGCGCCACCTTGATACCGCTCTCGACGGCCTCGGCGCCGGTGTTCATCGGCAGCACCATGTCCTTGCCGCACAGCCCGGCCAGCGCACGGCAGAACGGCGCCAGCCGCTCGGAGTGGAATGCGCGGCTCACCAGCGTCACCGCGTCGAGTTGGGCGTGCGCGGCCGCGATCACCTGCGGGTGGCGATGTCCGAAGTTGACCGCGGAGTACGCCGCGAGGCAGTCGAGGTAGCGACGGCCCTCCACGTCGGTGATCCACGCGCCCTCGGCGTGGGCGGCGACCACCGGCAGCGGTGAGTAGTTGTGCGCGACGTGACGATCGTCGTCGGCGATCACCGCGTCGGTCGCGGTCTCGTGGTCCAGAACGGTCACGGATGTACCTCCAGTGTGCAGCATTTGACGGATCCGCCGCCCTTGAGCAGTTCGGACAGGTCGACGCCGACGGGACGGAAGCCGGCCGCCCGCAAGTGCGCGGCGAAGCCGGTGGCCGCCGCGGGCAGCACCACGTGGCGACCGTCGGAAACCGCGTTGAGCCCGAATGCGTACGCGTCGGTGTCGTCCACCTCGATGGCGTGCGGGTACATCTCCCGCAGCCGGGCCAGCGACGCGGCACCGAAGGCCGGCGGGTAGTAGGCCACTGTGGTGTCGTCGAGCACCGCCAACGCGGTGTCGAGGTGATAGAACCGCGGATCGACCAACTCGAGGCTGACCACCGGCATCCCGACGGCCGCGGCGACCTCGTCGTGCGCGCGCCGGTCGGTGCGGAAACCGTAGCCTGCCAACATGATCCGGCCGGCCACCAGGAAGTCGCCCTGACCCTCGTTGACATGGCGGGTGCGCATCGGCCGGTACCCGTGCCGGGTCATCCACTCCGCGTGCGCATCGGCTTCTCCCTCGCGCTGCGGATAGGCGAACCGCGCCACCACCGCCCGTCCGTTGACCAGCACACCGCCGTTGGCGGCGTAGACCATGTCGGGCAGGCCGGCGATCGGTTCGATCACCTCGACGGTGTGACCGAGTTCCTTATAGGTGCGGCGCAGCGTCTCCCACTGATCCAGTGCGCGATGGATGTCGACCGTCGCGGCGGGATCCATCCAGGGATTGATCGCGTAGTCGACGGCGAAGAAGGTGGGCGCCGTCATGACGTAGTGGCGGACACGGGGAATTCTGGCGACCGGGATCGTCATGAATCGACGATATGCAGGCCGGCTGGCGCAATCAATCGCCGAACCTTGCGCGTATATGCTCAGTTTGTTGTGCTGGACCGCCGGAAGCGGCGATGCGTTGCGCAGGAGTGATCATGGAGCGGCTGGACGAGACCGACGAGAAGATCCTGGCCGAGCTGGCCGAGCACGCCCGGGCGACGTTCGCCGAGATCGGGCAGCGGGTGAACCTGTCGGCGCCCGCGGTGAAACGCCGCGTCGACCGCATGCTCGACGACGGCGTCATCAAGGGTTTCACCACCGTGGTCGACCGCAACGCGATCGGCTGGAACACCGAGGCCTACGTGCAGGTCTTCTGCCACGGCACCATTGCGCCCGAGGCGCTGCGGGCGGCCTGGGCGGACATTCCCGAGGTGGTCAGCGCGGCCACGGTGACCGGGACGGCCGACGCGATCCTGCACGTGCTGGCCCGCGACATGCGCCACCTCGAGGAGGCGCTGGAACGCATCCGGGCCAGCGCGGACATCGAACGCAGCGAGAGCATCGTGGTGCTGTCGAACCTGATCGAGCGCGCCCGCGCCTGAGTCGTGGGTCACAGGGGGGCGTACCGATCACGCGGGGGATCGTGTAGAACCACCACGTGAGCACATCTCGTGGCGTCGTCATCGTCGGCGGAGGTCTGGCGGCCGCCCGCACCGCCGAGCAGCTGCGCCGTTCGGAGTACGCGGGGCCGGTCACGATCGTCAGCGACGAGGACCACCTGCCCTACGACCGGCCGCCGCTGTCCAAGGAGGTCCTGCGTAGCGAGACCGATGACGTCACGCTCAAACCGGCCGAGTTCTACCGCGAGAACGACATCACCGTGCTGCTCGGCGCAGGCGCGGCGGCCCTGGACACCGAGACGCAGACGCTGACGCTGACCGACGGCCGCGAGATCGGCTACGACGAGGTGGTGATCGCGACCGGGCTGGTGCCCAAGCGGATCCCGTCGTTCCCCGACCTCGCCGGCATCCACGTCCTGCGCAACTTCGACGAGAGCCTCAAGCTGCGCGAGGAGGCGGGTTCGGCGCGCCGTGCCGTGGTGATCGGCGCCGGGTTCATCGGCTGCGAGGTGGCCGCGAGCCTGCGCAAACTCGGCGTCGACGTCGCGCTGGTGGAACCGCAACCCGCGCCGCTGGCCTCCGTGCTCGGCACCCGGATCGGCGAGCTGGTGGCCCGGCTGCACCGCGCCGAGGGCGTCGATGTGCGCTGCGGGATCGGCGTCGCCGAGGTGAAGGGTCAGGACGCGGTGCGGTCGGTCGTGCTGTCCGACGGCACCGAGGTCGAGGCCGACCTCGTCGTGGTCGGCATCGGGTCGCGCCCGGCCATCGAATGGCTCGAGGGCAGCGGGCTCACGCTGGACAACGGCGTGGTGTGCGATGCGGCGGGTCGCGCCAGTGCACCGCACGTCTGGGCGATCGGCGACGTCGCCTCGTGGCTCGACACCATCGGCAACCAAGTGCGCGTGGAACATTGGAGCAACGTCGCCGACCAGGCGCGGGTGCTGGTGCCGGCGCTGCTCGGCCAGGACGCCGCGCCGGTGGTCTCGGTGCCGTACTTCTGGAGCGACCAGTACGACGTCAAGATCCAGTGCCTGGGTGAACCCGAGGCCGACGACACCGTGCACATCGTCGAGGACGACGGCCGCAAGTTCCTGGCGTTCTACGAGCGCGACGGCGTGGTGGCCGGTGTCGTCGGCGGCGGGATGCCGGGCAAGGTCATGAAGACCCGCGCCAAGATCGCCAACGGCGCCCCCATCGCCGACGTCCTGGGCTAGCGCTTCGGGCGTCGTTGGTTGCGCTGGGCGCTACCAACCACGCCGAAATCACAACTGACCGAGGTAGAAGCGGGTGCCCTGGTCGTCGGTGCACAGCGCCGAGCGCCCGTACGGCTGGCGCGACGGTTCGTCGAGCACCGTGCCGCCGGCCTCGCGGACCCGGGCGACCGCGGCGTCGATGTCGGCGACGGTCCACATCGGCACCGTGACCGCCTGCGCGCTGCCGCCGGCGAACCCCGCCATCGGATGGGTCTGGCGGATCTGCCAGCCGTCGTCGACGTGGCCCGGTTCGTAGGACCAGAACAGGAATCGGCTGTAGAAGGCCTTGAACGCCGCGGAGTCGGGCACCTGATAGGTGAGGTACGAGAGTTCGCCCGGCCCAGCGCCGTTGAGTTCCGGACGCGGTGTCCCCGGTGCCGGGCGGAAGACCGCGAACTCGGTGCCCTCGGGGTCGGTGGCGTCGAGCACCGTGCCGAACTCCAACTCCCGGACCTCGCCCACCGTGCCACCGCCGTCGAGGATCGACCGGCGTGCGCCGTCGAGGTCGGTGACCGCGTAGCAGCAGAGCATGCCCTGCCGGCTCGCGACGCTGAACAGTCCGATGCGTGCCCTGGTGTTGGTGACCTGGCGGGTGGCCGGGTCGTAGGTCCAGCCCAGGACGTGGCCGTAGAACGCGGCGGCGCGGTCGGCGTCGGGAGTCCACACCGACACGTACCCGACGTCACCGTGCTGGATCGGGACGGCGCCGCCGGTGAGCGGACCGGTCAGCATCCAGCGGTGCCCGAACGGGTCGACGATGGTCGCGTTGCGCGAGCCGTGCTCCTCGCGCACGTCGGAGGTCACGCTGGCGCCCTTGGCCCTGGCGCGGGCGAGCACGGCGTCGGTGTCGTCGACCGCGATCATCAGGCTGACCGGAACGGCTTGAGGCTGCGGCGCTCTCACGCCGATCTCGGGATATTCGTCGGCCAGGTAGAAGACGCCGCCGGACAGTGCGAGCTCGGCGTGCCCGATGCGGCCGTCGTCCATCCGGATCGGGTCGCCGACGAGCGAGGCGCCCAGCGCGTCGACGTACCAGGCGATGGCCTCGGCGGCCCGGTCGACGGTGAGGTACGGCAGTGCCGCGCTGCGCGGGACGACCGGCGCCGGCGCGCTTGCGGGCCGGGTCAGTTCGGCGATGGCGGTGTCGGTTCCACTCATGTCCACTCCTTCGGTGTTGACGGGCAGTCGCAGCGCCGCCTCCAGCCGGCCGCGCAACCGTGCGGCGAAGGCCGGGTCGGGCTGCACCGGGAGGTCGGCGCTGTGCAGCGCCCACAGCGGGTCGCGGTCGTCGCTCACGACGCACCTCCTTCCGGGTAGTGCGCGCGAAAGGCGCGGCGGGCCCGCACCAGTAACGCTTCGGTCGCGTGCACCGTGCGGCCGATCAGGTCGGCGCATTCGGGCACCGAGCAGCCGTCCAGATACCGCAGAGTCAGCACGGTGCGGTGCTGTTCGGGCAGCCGGGCCAGCACGCTCTCGGCGACGATCCGGTCCAGCTCGGCGTCCCAGTCGTCGGCGGGCTGCGCCGGTTCGGGCAGTTCCGGGACCGGCACGCTGTGCCGGTCGTGGCGACGGCGGTAGTGGTCGGCCAGTTTGTGCCGCGCCACCCCGACCAGCCACGGCACGCTCAGCGTGGCGGCGGTGCCCCTGCGGGCGGCGTCCATCGCCGCCAGAAAGGTCTCCGACGTCAGGTCCTCGGCGGTTCCGCGGTCCGGACACCGTCTGACGAAATAGCCGTACACCACCGGCAGGGCCTCGTCATACAGCGCCATCAGGGCGCGCGGAGCGTCGTCGCCGTCCGGTTCGGCGCTCACACCCTTATCGTCGCCGCGCGGCGCCCAACTCCGACGCCCGATCGTGAAGCGATTTCGGTGTACTTCGTCGCGCCCACCGCTACGGGCGACACCGAAATCGCTCAAGGCAGGGCGCGCAGGCCGTGGCTGACGGTGTCGAACGCCGCGCCGAGTGCCTGCGCCAACGACACCGACTCGTCGGCCAGCCAGCGCTCGTATGCCGACAGCGCCACCCCGAGCATCGTCCACGCCACGGTCTGCGGCACCAGGTCCTGCGTGTCGGCCCCGAGGCGGCGCGCCACGAACTCCGCCACCACCGTCCGCCACCCGGCGTACATGGTCATCGAATACGCTTGCAGCGCATCGGTCTGCAGGATCACCCGCATACGCTGGCGGTGCCGCGCGGTCTCGTTCTCGTCGAACTCGTTGAACGCCAACAGCGCGGAGCGCAGCGCGTCACCGATCGGCACGTCGGGATCGACCCGGTCGAACAGATCACGCATGTGTCCGAGATGGGCGTCGAAATCGCCCCAGGGGATCGCGTTCTTCGACGCGTAGTACCGGAACAGCGTGCGCCGGGCGATGCCGGCCGCGGCCGCCACGTCGTCGACGCTGACCTCGTCGAAGCCACGGGCCGCGAACAGGTCGAGGGCGACGGCGCTGATGTGGTCACGGGTGGTCGTGCGACGCCGGCCCACCCGGGGCGGGGCCTCCTGCCGCATGAGATCCACCCTTCCATTCTGGCACCCGATGCCATATCGTAAGCGACCTAGGTCACACTTCGAGTGACCCTACGCGACGAAAGGCAGCGCTCATGGAGCCGAATCAGCACGTCACCGACACCGCCGCCGCGGCGACCCCGGACAGCGGCCTGGTCACCGAGAGCCTGGTCGAAGAGGTCTCGATCGACGGGATGTGCGGGGTCTACTGACGGTGACGGCGCCTGTAGGGTTCGACCCCGATGCGTGCTGGCGGCTGCACCACCAGGTGGCGGTGCGGCCCGAGCCGTTCGGGGCGCTGCTGTACCACTTCGGGACCCGCAAGCTGTCGTTCCTGAAGAACCGCACGATCGTCGACGTGGTGAACTCGCTGGCCGAGCACCGCGACGCCCGGTCCGCCTGCCGCGCAGCGGGAATCGACGATGAACAACAGGCGCCCTACCTGCACGCCCTCGGTGTGCTCGCCCAGTCGAAGATGCTCGTCCGCGAGGAGATGCCATGACTCACGTTGTTCCGGCGCCCGCGCCGGTACCCCGGCTCGTCGAGCAGTTCGAATCGGGCCTCGACGCCCCGATCTGCCTGACCTGGGAGCTCACCTACGCCTGCAACCTGGCGTGCGTGCACTGCCTGTCCTCGTCGGGCAAACGCGATCCGCGCGAGCTGTCGACGCAGCAGTGCAAGGACATCATCGACGAGCTCGAGCGCATGCAGGTGTTCTACGTCAACATCGGCGGTGGGGAACCCACTGTGCGGTCGGACTTCTGGGAGCTGGTCGACTACGCGACCGAACACCACGTCGGGGTGAAGTTCTCCACCAACGGCGTGCGCATCACCCCGCAGATCGCCGCCAAACTGGCCGCCAGCGACTACGTCGACGTGCAGATCTCACTCGACGGCGCGACCGCCGAGGTCAACGACGCGGTCCGCGGACCCGGTTCGTTCGCCATGGCCGTCCGCGCGCTGGAGAACCTCGCCGCGGCCGGCTTCGCCGACGCCAAGATCTCGGTCGTCGTCACCCGGCACAACGTCGACCAGCTCGACGACTTCAAGGCGCTGGCGGACCGCTACGGCGCCACCCTGCGCATCACGCGGCTGCGGCCCTCCGGGCGCGGCGCCGACGTGTGGGACGAGCTGCACCCCACCGCCGAGCAGCAGGTGCGGCTCTACGACTGGCTGGTCGCCAAGGGTGAGCGCGTGCTCACCGGCGACTCGTTCTTCCACCTGTCGGGGCTGGGGGAGCCCGGTGCACTGGCCGGGCTGAACCTGTGTGGCGCGGGACGTGTGGTGTGCCTGATCGATCCGGTCGGCGACGTCTACGCCTGCCCGTTCGCCATCCACGAGAAGTTCCTGGCCGGAAACATCCTGACCAGCAACGGATTCCGGGACGTCTGGCAGAACTCCGAGTTGTTCCGCGAGCTGCGTGAGCCGCAGTCGGCGGGCGCGTGCGGCAGCTGCGGCCACTACGACAGCTGTCGCGGCGGGTGCATGGCCGCGAAGTTCTTCACCGGTCTGCCGCTCGACGGGCCGGACCCCGAGTGCGTGCAGGGCTACGGCGCCCCGGCGCTCGAACGCGACCGCGTCAAACCCAAGCCCAGCGGCGACCACTCGCGGGGGACCAAACAGGGCCCCATCCCCCTGAAACTGCTCACCAAGCCGCCCGCCCGGCTGTGCAACGAAAGCCCGGTGTGACCATGGCCCGCGACCAGTGGTTCGAGACCGTCGCCATCGCGCAGGAACGCGCGAAGAAGCGACTGCCCAAGTCCGCATACGGCGCGCTGATCGGCGGCAGCGAGAAGGGGCTGACGGTCAACGGCAACAACGAGGCCTTCAACGATTTGGGTTTCGCGCCACACGTCATCGGTGCGCTGGAAAAGCGTGACCTCGCGACAACGGTCATGGGGCAGGAGATTTCGCTGCCGGTGGTGATCTCACCGACCGGCGTGCAGGCCGTCCACCCCGACGGCGAGGTCGCGGTGGCCCGCGCGGCCGCCGCCCGCGGCACTGCCATGGGTCTGTCGTCGTTCGCCAGCAAGCCCGTCGAAGAGGTCATCGCCGCCAACCCCAAGCTCTTCTTCCAGGTGTACTGGCTGGGGGGCCGCGACGCGATCGCCGCGCGGGTCGAGCGGGCCCGGGCCGCCGGCGCCGTCGGCCTCATCGTCACCACCGACTGGAGCTTCAGCCACGGGCGGGACTGGGGCAGCCCCAAGATCCCCGAGGCGATGGACCTCAAGACCGCGATCCGGATGATGCCGGAGGGGTTGACCAGGCCCCGCTGGCTGCTGCAGTGGGCCAAGACGATGCGGCCGCCGAGCCTCACCGTGCCCAATCAGGCCGGCAAGGGGGAGGCGGGACCGCCGTTCTTCGCGGCCTACGGCGAGTGGATGGGTACCCCGCCACCCACCTGGGAGGACATCGCCTGGCTGCGCGAGCTGTGGGGCGGCCCGTTCATGCTCAAGGGTGTGATCCGCGTGGACGACGCCAAACGGGCGGTCGACGCGGGGGTTTCGGCCATCTCGGTGTCCAATCACGGTGGCAACAACCTCGACGGCACGCCGGCGTCGATCCGGGCGCTGCCCGCCATCGCCGACGCCGTGGGCGACCAGGTCGAGGTGCTGCTGGACGGCGGCGTGCGACGCGGCAGCGACGTCGTCAAAGCGCTCGCGCTGGGCGCGCGCGCGGTGATGATCGGACGCGCCTACCTGTGGGGCCTGGCCGCCAACGGTCAGGCCGGTGTGGAGAACGTGCTGGACATCCTGCGCGGCGGCATCGACTCCGCGCTGATGGGCCTGGGCCGGGCCTCGGTGCATGATCTCGGTCCCGGCGACGTGCTGATGCCACCCGGGTTCACCCGGGCACTCGGCGTGCCGCCGGAACCCGGCGCCTGAGAGGCGGCTGAGGACCGCGCGATTGCCTGTGACTCGCGTGGCAGACGGTGCTGGCGTGCCGCCCGTGCCCACCCCCGACGTCGCGCCAGGGAAAAGAACTCCGGCCGCATCACCAACAATTGGCGCACACCAGGTGAATTCGGCTTACCATCGCGGGGTGGCTTCTCCCAGCGAGCTTGGGAACTCGACGTCGAGGCAGCTGCACGGCATATCGGCGGCGGTGATCGTTCCCGTAGGTTCCACCGAGCAGCATGGACCCCACCTGCCGCTGGACACCGACACCCGCATCGCCACCGCGGTCGCCCGCGCCGTCGCACCGCTGGTGAAAGAGCCTGGTGAGCAGCGCTGGTACGTCGCGCCGGCCGTCGCCTACGGCGCCAGCGGGGAACACGAGAGCTTCCCCGGCACCGTCTCCATCGGGACCGCGGCGCTGCGGTCGCTGCTGGTCGAGTACGGCCGGTCGGCCATGCACTGGGCGTCGCGCCTGGTGTTCGTCAACGGACACGGCGGCAACATCGAGGCATTGGCGGCGGCCAGCGCGCTGCTGCGTCACGAGGGCCGCGACGCCGCATGGGCTCCATGCATCGTCAAAGAGTCCGACGCCCACGCGGGGCACACCGAAACGTCCGTACTGCTGCACATCTCGCCCGGCGACGTGCACACCGATCAATGGCAGGCCGGGAACACCGCACCGCTGCGCGAACTGCTGCCCGGGCTGCGCCGGGGCGGGGTCGCGGCGGTCAGCGAGGTGGGGGTGCTCGGGGACCCGACCACGGCGACCGAGGCGGACGGGGCCCGGTTGTTCGCCGAGATGGTCCACGGCTGTGCCGCCAGGATCGCGCGCTGGACGCCCGACCGTGATGGGATGCTCAGGTGACCGGCCCGCGCCTTCCCGACGGCTTCGCCGTTCAGGTCGACCGCCGGGTGAAGATCCTCGGCGAGGGCGCGGCGCTGCTCGGTGGGTCACCCACCCGGCTGCTGCGGCTGGCGCCCGCCGCGCAGACCATGCTGCACGGTGGCCGCCTCGAGGTGTGCGATGCGCAGAGCGCGCAACTGGCCCGCACACTGCTCGATGCGACCGTGGCGCACCCGCGGCCGGCCAGCGGCCCGTCCCACCGCGACGTCACCGTCGTGATCCCGGTGCGCGACAATCCATCTGGGCTGCAACGCCTGGTGTCGGCGCTGCGCGGCCTCCGGGTGATCATCGTCGACGACGGGTCCTCGGACCCGGTGGACCCGGCCGGCTTCGGCGGGGTGCACTGCGACCTTCGGGTGATCCGCCACGAGCACAGCATGGGCCCCGCGGCCGCCCGCAACACCGGCGCCGCGGCCGCCGACACCGACTTCGTCGCCTTCCTCGACTCCGACGTCGTCCCTCGGCGCGGCTGGCTCGAGGCGTTGCTCGGCCACTTCTGCGACCCCGCGGTGGCGCTGGTGGCCCCACGCATCGTCGGGATGGGCAGTCAGGACAACCCGGTGGCGCGTTACGAGGCGGTGCGTTCGTCACTCGACCTCGGTCAGCGCGAGGCGCCGGTGCTGCCGTACAGCCCGGTGTCCTACGTGCCGAGCGCGGCGATCATCTGCCGGCGCCGCGCACTCGAGGAGGTCGGTGGCTTCGACGAGTCGATGCGCTCGGGCGAGGACGTCGACCTGTGCTGGCGTCTGGTGGAGGCGGGTGCCCGCCTACGGTATGAGCCCATCGCGCTGGTCGCCCACGAACACCGCACCCAGCTGCGTGAGTGGTTTCTCCGCAAGGCCTTCTACGGTGAGTCGGCGGCGCCGCTGTCGGTGCGTCACCCCGGTAAGACGGCACCGCTGGTGATCTCCGGGTGGATGCTGGGCGCCTGGTTGCTGATGGCGATGGGTAACGGCATCGGATATCTGGCGTCGATGCTCGTCGCGGGGTTCACCGCACGACGGGTGGCCAACACGCTGGGATCGGTTGAGAAGCAACGCGCGCAGGTCGCGGCCATCACCGCACGGGGCCTGTGGTCGGCCGCCCTGCAGCTCGCGTCCGCGATCTGCCGTCACTACTGGCCTCTGGCGCTGCTGGCCGCCGTGGTGTCCCGGCGGTGCAGGCAGACCGTGCTGGTGGCCGCCGTCGTCGACGGCGTGGCCGACTGGATGGCGCGGCACGGCACCACCGATGACGACACCAAACAGGTCGGGTTCTTCACCTACCTGCTGCTGCGGCGCCTCGACGACATCGCCTACGGCCTCGGGCTGTGGACGGGGGTGGTGCGCGAACGCCATTTCGGAGCACTCAAACCCCAGATCCGAGCATAAACCCGCGTGCACAGCGACGTGCTGATCGTCGGTGCCGGAAGCGCCGGATCGGTGTTGGCCGAACGACTCTCCGCCGACCCGTCATGCCACGTCCGGCTGCTCGAGCGGGGACCGGCCCCGTCCGATCCGCGGGTGGCCCGCCAGATCAGCGACGGTGTGCGGCTGCCCATCGGCGCCGCGAGTTCTGTGGTGCGGCACTATCCGACGACGCTCACCGACGCGCCGCCCCGCCGTACGTACATCATGCGCGGTGCGGTGGTCGGCGGCTCCGGTGCGGTCAACGGCGGCTATTTCTGCCGAGGGCTGCCCGCCGATTTCGACCGCTGGGGACTGCCCGGCTGGACGTGGCCCGAGGTGCTGCCGCATTTCCGCGCCATCGAGACCGACCTCGACTTCGCCGGTCCGCTGCACGGCGACCGAGGGCCGATCACGGTGCGCCGCGTCCGCGAATTCGACGGCTGTACCGCCTCCTTCATCACCGCCGCGCGTGCCGCCGGTCACCCGTGGGTGCCCGACCTCAGCGGCGCCGACGCGACCGGCCCGGAGCTGACCGGGGTAGGTGCCGTACCGCTCAACATCGACAGCGGAACCCGGCTGGGCCCCGGTGGGGCCTTCCTGCAGCCGGCGCTGAGTCGACCCAATCTCGACGTACTCGCCGACACCCGCGCCACCAGGGTGCAGATCTCCGGCGGCCGCGCGGTCGCGGTGGACTGCTCCGGGCCCACGGGTGCCTTCACCGCGGTCGCGGACCGTGTCGTCTTGTGTTGCGGCGCAATCGGAACCGCGAAACTGCTCATGCTGTCCGGCGTCGGTCCGGCGAGGATGTTGCGCCAGTGTGGGATCGAGGTACTGGCGGATCTACCCGTCGGCGCATCGACCACCGACCATCCGGAGTGGGTGATTCCGATGGGCTGGACGCCCACCCACGATCTGCCGCCGATCGAGGCGGTGCTCACCACCGCCGACGGACTCGAAATCCGGCCGTACACAGCGGGGTTCGATGCGATGGTGCACGGTCCCGGCGATGATCCGAGCGACCATCCGCACATCGGGGTGGCGCTGATGCGCCCCCGCTCGCGCGGCCGGGTGACGCTGGCCTCGGCCGACCCGCTCGCGCCACCGGTGATCGAGCACCGTTACGACAGCGAGCCGGCCGACGTGGCCGACCTCACCGTCGGTGCCGCGCTGGCCCGCGACATCGTTTCGGGGGCAGTGAGTTTCGGTGATCCGGTCTGGTCGACCTCGCAGCATCTCGCGGGCACGGCGCCGATGGGTGATGACGGCGATCCGCACGCGGTACTCGACTCCCGCTGCCGGGTGCGCGGCATCGACGGTCTGTGGGTGGTCGACGGTTCCATCATGCCGTCGCTCACCAGCCGCGGTCCGCACGCCACGATCGCGATGATCGGCCACCGCGCCGCCGAGTTCGTCGGCTAACGCCGGGCGCGCACCCGCCGGGCGCGGGGCACCGCCCGCCAGCGCCGCAGCGTGCGCCACTGCCCGCCGTCGCGGCCCGGCGACCACACCGCGGCCACGACCGAGGCCACCACGAGCAGCACCGCGAGCACCGTCATCGACACGTCCATCGCCGACAGGAAGGCCTGCTGCGCCTCGGCGGCCAGCGCGGCGCCGGCGGGCCCGGACCGTTCGGCCACCTCGAGCGCCTGGGCCAGGGAGTCCAGGGCGGGTCCGCGGGCGGCCTCGGGGAAGGCGTCGAGCACCGGGCGCAGCAGGTGTTCGTACTGGGCAGCCAGCACGGAACCGGCCGCGGCGATGCCCAGCGCGGCACCCACCTCTCGGGTGGCGTCGTTCACCGCCGACGCCACGCCCTGCTTGTCATCGGGGACCGCGCCCATGATCGCCGAAGTCGTTGGGGCGGTGGTCAACCCGATGCCGGCGCTGATGATCAACAGCGGCCACGCGAGGTCGAGGTACGGCGAGTCGACGGCGAGCACGCGCATGCACACCAGGCCGGTCGCGATCAGGAGGAGTCCACCCACCACGGCGATCCGCAGCCCGATCCTCGGCAGCCACAGGTGCGTGCTCGCGCCGAGCACGAGCACCGGGATCGCGAGCGGCACCAGCGCGAACGCGGTCTGCAGCGGGCTGTAGTCGAGCACCAGCTGCAGGTACTGCATGACGACGAAGAAGAACCCGAAGTTCGCCGCGAACAGGACCGTGATGCCCAGCGCCCCGGTCGCGAAATCGGCGCGCTGGAACAGCCGGATGTCGAGCAGGGGATGTGTGCGGCGCAGCTGGGTGATCGCGAACACCACGGACAGCGTCAGCCCGCCGGCCATCGCCCCCCACACCAGCGGGTCGAGCCACCCGCGGGCGGGGGCCTCGATGACGCCGAAGACGAACACCGCGATGGCCGCGGCGATCAGCACCCCGCCGAACCAGTCGACCGGCGTCCGCCTCTCGTCGGACGACGAGCGGATCGTACACGTCAGCACGAACAGCACGACACTCGCCGCGGTGAACGCCCAGAACACCGACTGCCATTCGAAGAAATGCAGGAGCGTGCCGGTGCCGAGGAAGCCGAACACCGCACCGGAGCCGGCGACGCCCGCCCAGATCCCGACGGCCTTGTTGCGTTCGGACTTCGGGAACGCCGCGGTCAGCAGCGACAGCGTGGCCGGCATGATGAACGCCGCCCCCGCGCCGGCGACCGCCCGGGCGACGATGATCTGCAACGGGCTGTCGAAGACCACCGGAGCCAGCGAGGCCAGCGCGAAGATCGCCAGTCCGGCGAGGAGGGCGCCCCGCCTGCCGTAACGGTCGCCGATCGCGCCCGCGGGCAGCAGCAGACAGGCCAGCACCAGCGTGTAGCCGTCGACCACCCAGGTCAGCTGGGTCTGGGTGGCCGAGGTCTGCAGGGCGATGTCCGGCAGTGCGGCGTTGAGCGCCACCATCGACGCGATGACCATCAGCACGTCGAGGCAGGCGACCACGAGCAGCCACGTGCGGGCGCGGGTGCTCATAGCACGAAGCGACGGGTCGGTGGGTTGATCGGGCCGGGCGAGCGTGTCGACCATGCGCCCTCTCCTCATCTTCGGTAATAGCCTCGGGACCTCACTTTTGAGACTATAGGTCTCACAGCAAGACGAAGCGTCTAGTTACCCGGGTGGGGGATGATGTAAACGATGTCCGATGCCACCGGTGACCCGCGCCCGGCCCGCTCGCGGGCCCGCCTCCTCGAGGCGGCGACGGCGTTGCTGCGGTCCGGCGGGCCCAGCGCGGTGACCGTCGACGCGGTCACCCGCACCTCGAACGTCGCCCGGGCAACGCTCTACCGCCACTTCAGCAGCGCCAACGATCTGCTCGCCGCCGCCTTCATGAGCCTGCTGCAGCCGGCGCCGATGCCGCCGGCCGAGGGTTCGCTGCGCGATCAGCTGATCGCCGTGGTCGACGGGTGGGCGGACGCGATCTCCGAGGTGCCGACCACGCTCGCGGCGATGACGTGGCTGGCGTCGGGACCCGACCTCGGCCCCTGGGCCGAGGTCCGCGACGCCGACGCCACCGGCGCGGTGGGGTCATTGCGGGAGCGGATCCTGCAGCTGTACTCGGCGCCGTTCGACGCGATCTTCGACGGCCCGCAGGCCGCCGGCCTCGACCTCGCCGAGGTGGACCGCATCCAGGCCATCGCGCTGCTCATCGGCCCGCTGATTCTCGGAAGGCTCAGTACGCTGGCCGATTTCGACTACCACGCCTGCGCGGAGGCGGCGGTGGACGGCTTCCTGGCCACCCACACCGCCACCCACGACGGCGGTGACGTCAGCGCACGGAGTACCGGATCGGCAGGTGTTTGAGCCCGCCGACGAACGTCGTCGCCGTCAGCTCGGGCTCGCCGGCGAGCTCGATGTGCTCGAGCCGCGGCAGTAGTTCGGTGAACAGGCTGTTCATCTCCATGCGGGCCAGCGCGGCGCCGAGGCAGAAGTGCACGCCGTAGCCGAACGAGACGTGCTTGTTCGGATCGCGGCCGACGTCGAAGCGGAACGGCTCGTCGAACACCTCCTCGTCGCGGTTGCCCGAGACGTAGGCGAGGTAGACCGATTCCCCCTTGGCGATCGGGACGCCGCGGATCTCGGTGTCCTCGGCGGCCGTGCGCATGAACTCCTTGACCGGCGTCGACCAGCGGATCATCTCCTCGACCGCGGTGCCCATCAGCCCTGGATCGTCCTTGAGCCGCTGCATCTCGCCCGGGTTCTCGATCAGCGCCAGCAGGCCGCCGGAGATCGCGTCCTTGGTGGTGTCGTGCCCGGCGCTGGCCACGATCACGTAGTACGACGCGGTGTCCATGTCGTTCAACGGTTCCCCGTCGATGCGGCCGTTGGCGATCGCTGAGGCCAGATCGTCGGTCGGCTGTGCGCGCCGCGATGCGGTCAGGGTCGCGAAGTAGTTGAAGAAGTCGGCCAGCACCGCGAGCATGTCCTCGGGCGTCTTGCCGCGCTGGAACTCTTCGTCGTCGCCACCGAACATCTCCTGGGTGAGCATGTGCATGCGGCCGTAGTCCTCTTCCGGCAGCCCGAGCAGCGACATGATCACGTACAGCGGGAACTGCACGGCGATGTCGGTGACGAAGTCGCACTCCGGCCCGATGTCGCGCATCCGGTCGACGTAGCGCTTGGCCAGTTCGTCGACCCGCACCTTGAGCGCGCGCATCGCCTTGGGCCGGAACCAGTCGGCGCCGATCGCGCGCACCTTGCGGTGGTGCGGATCGTCCATGTGGATCAGCGTGCGCAGGCCGATACCCGCTTCCAGCTGCGCCTTGAGCACGTCGTCGGCCTCCGCAGTGGCCAGCAGCGGCCGCGGCTCGGACAGGAACAGGTCGTTGGCCCGCTCGATCGCCATGATGTCGGCGTGTTTGGTGATCGCCCAGAACGGCCGGTACGGCGGCTGGTCCACCCAGGCGACCGGGTTCTCGGCCCGCAGGTGTGCCAGCGCCGCGTGCAGTCGCCGGTCGTCGGCGTAGGCGGTCGGGTCGGCCAGCACCTTGGCGGCGTCATCCATCGTCGGTGTGCTCATGCCGTCCTCCTTCGTGCTGTTTGACGGCTGTCAATAAGTCAGCTTATGTGATCGGGACCACGTCTGTGAACCGTATGCCGAGATCCGGACCGGCCGCGCTTCGTTAGGCTGACTCACTGTGCGATTCGTGCCCGCCCTCGGCTGGGCGCTTCTGATGGTCCTACTGGCGGCGTGCGCACAGCCTCAACCCCCGGGCACGCCGGCCGACGCCGCGGCGAGCGGCGAGCCCGCGGTGGTCCAGACCGCAGCGGGCGCGCTGCGCGGCGTCCTCGCAGACGATCACCGGCTGTTCGCCGGGATCCCGTACGCCGCCCCGCCGGTCGGGCCGCTGCGCTGGCGGCCCCCGGAGCCGGCACCCGGGTGGGCGGGGGAGCGGCCTGCGACCAGGCCGGGGCCGCGGTGTCTGCAGAATCCGTCCGGCGACCTCGAGATGGGGCGCATGACCGACGAGGACTGCCTGTCGCTCAACGTCTGGACCCCGCCGGTGTCCGACGAGAAGCGGCCCGTGATGGTGTGGATCCACGGCGGCGCCTTCGTCAACGGCAGCGGTGGGATCTACGACGCCCGCCGGCTCGCCGCGCGCGGCGACATGGTCGTAGTCACCGTCAACTACCGGCTGGGCACCATGGGTTTCCTCGCGCACCCGGCGCTGGGTGCGGGCGGCGACGTCGGCAATTATGGGTTGGCCGATCAGCAGGCGGCGCTGCGCTGGGTGCGCGACAACATCGCCGACTTCGGCGGTGACCCGGCCCGGGTCACCATCGCCGGTGAGTCCGCGGGCGGCATGTCGGTGTGCGACCACCTCGTCGCCCCCGGGTCGGCCGGGCTGTTCCGGGCGGCGATCATCCAGAGTGCGCCGTGCCAGGAACAGGCGGACCTGGCCGTGGCCCAGCAGCGCAGCGTCGAGTACGCCGCCGCGGTGGGCTGTCCGGATCCGGTCACCGCCGCCGCCTGCCTACGTGCCCTGCCCGCCGACAAACTGCGCAAACCCGTCGTCTACGTGGGCATCGGCGCCGACGAGCTGACCGGTCCGGTCACCGGCACCACCGCGCTGCCCGTCGACCCGATGCGCGTGATCGCCGAGGGCCGCGCCGCGCGCGTGCCCGTGCTGATCGGCGCCAACCGCGACGAGTTCACGCTGTTCGTCGCCATGCGCCACCTGCAGCAGGCCGACAGCTACACCGCCGAGCGGTACCCGCAGCTGCTGGTGGAGACGTTCGGGCCCGACGCCGCGGCGGTCGGCGCCCACTATCCGCTCGAGCGGTACAGCAGCGTTGCGCTGGCGTACTCGGCCGCGGTCACCGACGGCGCCTTCTCCTGCATCGCCGACCGCCTGGCCGGCGAGCTCAACCGCGACGAACCCGTCTACGCCTACGAGTTCAACGATCCGCAGGCGCCCGCACCGCCGCCGCTGCGCACGGTGCCGTTCCCGGTGGGCGCGAGCCACTCGCTGGAACTGCGCTACCTGTTCGACGTCGGTGACGCGCCGCCGCTGTCCCCCGAGCAGCGGGCGCTGTCCGACCAGATGATCGACTACTGGAGTTCCTTCGTGGCAGACGGTGCGCCGTCGGCGCCGCAGGGACCGGACTGGCCCCGGTTCGGCGAGGACACCTACCTGTCCCTCGAGCCGACCGGCAGCCGGGTGGTGACCAGCTTCGACGAGGACCACCAGTGCGCATTCTGGGCGGGTCTGAGAGACTGAGGCCACCTGCCCGCCGCGGCCGCCCGGAGCTGTGGCCAGGGATTTGGCTGACGGCGGGGTCGTCAGGCATACTGTTCGGGTTGCCCAGAGCCGGGTTCGCACCTGGCAGGGGCATACGACCGGCGCCCATACGGGCGCATCGGTCCCGAATTCGAGCGTGACGGTTTTCCGCCGCGGTCGAGTGCGTGTAGGGCGACACACCCGACCGCGGGGACCGGTGAACCACAGACAGGTAAACAGCGGCGGCAAGAGCGTGGGTCCTCCCATGCGGCCACAAGCAGGAGTGAGGTAGGAAAAGCGTGGCGGGACAAAAGATCCGCATCAGGCTCAAGGCCTACGACCACGAGGCGATCGACGCCTCGGCGCGCAAGATCGTGGAGACGGTCACCCGTACCGGTGCCAGCGTCGTGGGTCCGGTGCCGCTGCCGACCGAGAAGAACGTGTACTGCGTCATCCGCTCCCCGCACAAGTACAAGGACTCGCGGGAGCACTTCGAGATGCGCACGCACAAGCGGTTGATCGACATCCTCGACCCCACGCCGAAGACCGTTGACGCTCTCATGCGCATCGATCTGCCGGCGAGCGTCGACGTCAACATCCAGTAGGAGAGCTTCGAGAAATGGCACGTAAAGGCATTCTGGGCACGAAGCTGGGTATGACGCAGGTATTCGACGAGAACAACCGCGTCGTGCCGGTGACGGTCGTCAAGGCCGGACCCAACGTCGTGACCCGCATCCGCACCACGGAGCGTGACGGCTACAGCGCCGTGCAGCTGGCGTACGGCGAGATCAGCCCCCGCAAGGTGAACAAGCCGGTGACCGGTCAGTTCTCCGCCGCGGGCGTCAACCCGCGCCGCCACCTCGCCGAGCTGCGCCTCGACGACGAGTCGGCCGCCGCCGAGTACGAGGTCGGCCAGGAGCTGACGGCGGACGTGTTCGCCGAAGGCGCCTACGTCGACGTGACCGGCACCAGCAAGGGCAAGGGCTTCGCGGGCACCATGAAGCGCCACGGCTTCCGCGGCCAGGGCGCCGCGCACGGCGCGCAGGCGGTGCACCGCCGTCCCGGTTCGATCGGTGGCTGCGCCACCCCCGGCCGCGTGTTCAAGGGCACGCGCATGTCGGGCCGGATGGGCAGCGACCGCGTGACCACGCAGAACCTGCTGGTGCACAAGGTCGATGCCGCCAACGGCGTCCTGCTCATCAAGGGCGCGATCCCCGGCCGCAACGGTGGACTCGTGATGGTCCGCAGCGCAATCAAGCGAGGCGAGAAGTAGACATGGCAACCACGATTGATGTGAAGACCCCGGCGGGCACGACCGACGGCTCCGTTGAGCTGCCGGCCGCGCTGTTCGACGTCGAGCCCAACATCGCGCTGATGCACCAGGTGGTCACCGCGCAGCTCGCCGCCAAGCGGCAAGGCACGCACGCCACCAAGACCCGCGGTGAGGTCTCCGGCGGCGGTAAGAAGCCGTACCGGCAGAAGGGCACCGGTCGCGCCCGTCAGGGTTCGACCCGCGCCCCGCAGTTCACCGGTGGTGGCACCGTGCACGGCCCGCAGCCGCGCGACTACAGCCAGCGCACCCCGAAGAAGATGATCGCCGCCGCGCTGCGCGGCGCGCTGTCGGACCGGGCGCGCAACGGCCGCATCCACGCCGTCACCGAGCTGGTGGAGGGTCAGACCCCGTCGACCAAGAGCGCCAAGGCGTTCCTGTCGACCCTGACCGAACGCAAGCAGGTGCTGATCGTGATCGGCCGCGCCGACGAGACCAGCGCGCTGAGCGTGCGCAACCTGCCCGGCGTGCACGTGCTGCCGCCGGACCAGCTCAACACCTACGACGTGCTCAAGGCTGACGACGTGGTGTTCAGCGTCGAGGCCCTGAACGCGTACATCAGCGCGAACAGCAAAACCGCCGAGGAGGTTTCGGCCTGATGGCAACCGTGACGGATCCCCGCGACATCATCCTGGCGCCGGTCATCTCGGAGAAGTCCTACGGGCTCATCGAGGACAACGTCTACACGTTCATCGTCCACCCGGACTCGAACAAGACGCAGATCAAGATCGCCATCGAGAAGATCTTCAAGGTGAAGGTCGACTCGGTGAACACCGCCAACCGGCAGGGCAAGCGCAAGCGCACCCGCACCGGCTACGGGACGCGCAAGAGCACCAAGCGCGCCATCGTCACGCTGGCCGCGGGCAGCAAGCCGATCGACCTCTTCGGAGCACCGGCCTGACCGCCGGGGGATAGCAGAGAGACCTAACAGACATGGGAATTCGCAAGTACAAGCCGACGACCCCCGGTCGTCGCGGTGCCAGCGTCTCCGATTTCGCCGAGATCACTCGCTCGACTCCGGAGAAGTCGCTGGTTCGCCCGCTGCACGGCCACGGTGGTCGTAACGCCCACGGCCGCATCACCACCCGTCACAAGGGTGGCGGCCACAAGCGCGCCTACCGCGTGATCGACTTCCGTCGCCACGACAAGGACGGCGTCAACGCCAAGGTCGCGCACATCGAGTACGACCCCAACCGCACCGCGAACATCGCACTGCTGCACTACCTGGACGGCGAGAAGCGCTACATCATCGCGCCCCAGGGCCTCAAGCAGGGCGACGTCATCGAGCAGGGCCCCAACGCCGACATCAAGCCCGGCAACAGCCTGCCGCTGCGCAACATCCCCGCCGGCACCGTGATCCACGCCGTGGAGCTGCGGCCCGGCGGCGGCGCCAAGCTGGCCCGCTCGGCCGGCGTGAGCATCCAGCTGCTCGGTAAGGAAGGCACCTACGCCTCGCTGCGTATGCCGTCCGGCGAGATCCGCCGCGTCGACGTCCGCTGCCGCGCCACGGTCGGCGAGGTGGGCAACGCCGAGCAGGCGAACATCAACTGGGGCAAGGCCGGCCGTATGCGGTGGAAGGGCAAGCGCCCCACCGTCCGCGGTGTCGTGATGAACCCGGTCGACCACCCGCACGGTGGTGGTGAGGGTAAGACCTCCGGTGGCCGTCACCCGGTGAGCCCGTGGGGCAAGCCCGAGGGCCGCACCCGTAAGCCCAACAAGCCGAGCGACAAGCTCATCGTCCGCCGCCGGCGCACCGGCAAGAAGCGCTAGGCCGGGAAGGATTCAACGATGCCACGCAGCCTGAAGAAGGGCCCGTTCGTCGACGACCATCTGCTCAAGAAGGTCGACGTCCAGAACGAGAAGAACAGCAAGCAGGTCATCAAGACCTGGTCGCGCCGGTCGACCATCATCCCCGACTTCATCGGGCACACCTTCGCGGTCCACGACGGCCGCAAGCATGTCCCGGTGTTCGTCACCGAGGCGATGGTCGGGCACAAGCTGGGCGAGTTCGCCCCCACCCGCACGTTCAAGGGTCACATCAAGGACGACCGGAAGAGCAAGCGCCGATAATGACTACAGCGATTGAATATCCGTCCGCCACCGCCAAGGCGCGCTTCGTGCGCGTTTCGGCGAGCAAGGCGCGCCGGGTCATCGACCTGGTCCGCGGCAAGTCCGTGGAAGACGCACTCGACACCCTGCGCTGGGCCCCCCAGGCCGCCAGCGAGCCGGTCGCCAAGGTGATCGCCAGCGCCGCGGCCAACGCGCAGAACAACGACGGGCTCGACCCGTCGACGCTCGTGGTCGCCGCGATCTACGCCGACGAGGGCCCGACCGCCAAGCGCATCCGGCCGCGCGCCCAGGGGCGTGCGTTCCGGATCCGCAAGCGCACCAGCCACATCACCGTCATCGTGGAGAGCCGGCCCCCGCGTGAGCAGCGCGCCGGACAGTCCGCCGGATCCGCCCGGTCCCGGCGCGCCCAGGGCAGCAAGGCCGCCGCCGCCAAGAAGGCACCCGCGACGAAGGCGGCCCCCGCAACAGCTGCAACCGCCGACGTGAAGGAGGGCTCGGAGTAGTGGGCCAGAAAATCAACCCCCACGGTTTCCGGCTCGGCATCACGACCGACTGGAAGTCGCGCTGGTACGCCGACCGGCAGTACAAGGACTACGTCAAGGAAGACGTGGCGATCCGCCGGCTGCTGGCCACGGGTCTCGAGCGCGCCGGCATCGCCGACGTGGAGATCGAACGGACCCGCGACCGGGTCCGCGTCGACATCCACACCGCGCGTCCGGGCATCGTGATCGGCCGCCGCGGCACCGAGGCCGACCGCATCCGCGCCGACCTGGAGAAGCTGACCAAGAAGCAGGTGCAGCTCAACATCCTCGAGGTGAAGAACCCTGAGTCCCAGGCTCAGCTCGTCGCCCAGGGTGTCGCCGAGCAGCTGAGCAATCGTGTGGCGTTCCGCCGCGCGATGCGCAAGGCGATCCAGTCGGCGATGCGCCAGCCCAACGTCAAGGGCATCCGCGTGCAGTGCTCGGGCCGTCTCGGCGGCGCCGAGATGAGCCGCTCGGAGTTCTACCGTGAAGGCCGGGTGCCGCTGCACACGCTGCGCGCCGACATCGACTACGGCCTCTACGAGGCCAAGACCACCTTCGGCCGCATCGGCGTGAAGGTGTGGATCTACAAGGGCGACATCGTCGGTGGCAAGCGTGAGCTCGCCGCCGCCGCGCCCGCGGGCGCCGACCGTCCGCGCCGTGAGCGTCCGTCGGGCAGCCGCCCGCGTCGCAGCGGCGCCTCCGGCACCACCGCCACCAGCACCGAGGCGGGCCGGGCGGCATCGGGTACGGCGCCGGCCGGCAGCGTGTCGGCCAACGCGGAGGCTCCGGCAGCGGCTGAGGCCGCGGCCGGTACCGAGGCAGCCGCCGGTGCCGCTGTCGAACCGACCACCCAGAACACGGAGAGCTGACCATGCTTATCCCTCGCAGAGTCAAGCACCGCAAGCAGCACCACCCGAAGCAGCGCGGCGTCGCCAGCGGCGGCACCTCGGTGAGCTTCGGTGACTACGGCATCCAGGCGCTCGAGCACGCCTACATCACCAACCGGCAGATCGAGTCCGCTCGTATCGCCATCAACCGGCACATCAAGCGTGGCGGCAAGGTGTGGATCAACATCTTCCCGGACCGTCCGCTGACCAAGAAGCCCGCCGAGACCCGCATGGGTTCCGGTAAGGGTTCGCCGGAATGGTGGGTCGCCAATGTCAAGCCGGGTCGCGTGCTGTTCGAGCTGAGCTACCCGAATGAGGAGATCGCCCGGGCCGCGCTGACCCGCGCGATCCACAAGTTGCCGATCAAGGCACGCATCGTCACCCGAGAGGAGCAGTTCTGATGGCAGTGGGAGTTACGCCTGGCGAACTGCGCGAGCTGAGCGACGAGGACCTCAAGGACCGCCTGCGCGAGTCCAAGGAGGAGCTGTTCAACCTGCGCTTCCAGATGGCGACCGGACAGCTCGCCAACAATCGTCGCCTCCGCACGGTGCGACAGGAGATCGCGCGTGTGTACACCGTGCTGCGCGAACGTGAGCTGGGTCTGGCCGCCGGACCCGCCGGTGAGGAATCATGATGGCAGAGAACAACACTGAAAAGGGCACTGAGCCTGGTCCTAAGCGCACCCCGCGCCAGGAGCAGCCCCGCGGCCGCCGCAAGACGGCCATCGGCTACGTGGTCAGCGACAAGATGCAGAAGACCATCGTCGTCGAACTCGAGGACCGTAAGAGCCACCCGCTCTACGGCAAGATCATCCGCACCACCAAGAAGGTCAAGGCCCACGACGAGAACGGTGACGCCGGCATCGGCGACCGCGTCTCGCTGATGGAGACCCGTCCGCTGTCGGCCACCAAGCGGTGGCGGCTGGTGGATGTGCTCGAGAAGGCCAAGTAGGCCCGATCCGCTTCGCGAAGGCCCCGATACGCTCCGGCGTGTCGGGGCCTTCCGTCATCCGCGGTCAGGGTGCGGGATACCGAGGTTGAGTCGGCGGCTGTACCGGGTCAACGAACCCGTCCCGGAGCGCCGACGCGACCGGCGATCCCGTCGACAACCTGGGCCAGCCCGCGACGGAAGTCGGCGAGCCGGTCGGTCTCCCCGTCGAACGCCCCGGCCTCCAGGGCGGCGGCCACCGCCGGGAACCGGGCGGCATCGGCCACCTGCCGCAGCAGGTCCCCGAACACCACGTCAGATTCGCCGGCGGCGACGTCCAGGGCGGCCGCCCCGCGGACGTAGTGCAGGACGGCCATCACCGCGGCCAGCTTGTCCCGTTCGGACAGGCCGGTGGGGGACAGCGCCGTCAGCCCCCGGTCCAGCCATCCCAGCTGCCCCGGATCGGCGGGCGGACCGGCCGCCGCCGCGGACAGAACCCACGGATGGCGGTGATAGACCTCCCACAGGCCGTCGGCCCACGCGGTGACCGCGCCGCGCCAGTCGTCGCCGTCCGGGAGTGCCGGGGGCGCACCGGGTGCCGCGCTCAGCATGAACGTGATCAGTTCGTCCTTGTTCGCGACGTGCCGGTAGAGCGACATGGTGCCGCAACGCAGCCGCTGCGCCAGCCGGCCCATCGACAGCGCGGAAAGCCCGTCCTCATCGGCCAGGTCGATCGCGGCCTCGACGATGCGCTCGCGGGTGAGCCCCCTGGTGCGCGCCGGTGTGCCGGCGTCCTGCCACAGGGCGGCGAGCGCGCTGGGCAGGCCTTTGGGTACGACGGTCATCGTGGTCCAGATTAGGCTCGCGTCACCGATGCGTATGCCATACGCTTATGCGTATGAGATACGCACGCTGGAGTCTGGCCGTGGTCGTCACGCTTTTCGTCGGGTACTCGCTGGCGCCGTACCTGACCGGCGGGTCTCGGGTGCCGCCCACCTTCTGGCTGCACCGCCCGCTGCTGCTGGTGCACGTGTTCACCGGATCGGTGGCGATGGTCTGCGCCGTCGGGCAGCTCTGGTCCTTCATGCGGGGACGGGTGGCGCGGTGGCACCGGACCACCGGCAGGGTCTACGTCGCGGCCGCTGTGCCCGCCGCGCTCAGCGCGCTCGTCATCGGGCCCGCCACCCCGTTCGGACCGCTGCTCGCGGTGAGCAACGTGGCCCTCGGCGCGCTGTGGCTGTGGTTCACCGTCGCCGGGTACCGGGCCGCGCGGCAGCGCCGCATCGCCGACCACCGCGTGCACATGTTGCGCAGCGCCGTGCTCGCGCTGTCGGTGCTCAGCAACCGGGTGTGGACGCCCCTGTTGTTCATCACGCTGCAGCCGTTGCGTGGCAACGTATTTGAGGGTAATGACGAGCACTATCTGTGGTTCGTCGCCGGCCTCGGCGGATGGTTGGGCTGGGTGCTGCCGCTGGTTCTGGTCAACCGGTGGCTGCGGCGCCGAGGCGGCATGACGTCGTCGTCGAATCGTCGGGAACGGGAACGGGAACCGGTGTAGTCTCACCGCGCGCGGCCACTGCGTCCGCAGCGGCCGACCGATCCCGGGATGAGGTTGCCATGACCACGGAGTTCAACGGCACGATCGCACTGGACATCCGCGATTCGGAGCCGGACTGGGGACCGTATGCCGCACCCACCGCACCCGAGGGCGCGCCCAACATCCTCTACCTCGTCTGGGACGACATCGGCATCGCGACATGGGACTGCTTCGGCGGGCTGGTCGAGATGCCCGCGATGAGCCGGATCGCCGAACGCGGTGTGCGCCTGTCGCAATTCCACACCACGGCGCTGTGTTCGCCGACGCGGGCCGCCCTGCTCACCGGCCGCAACCCGACCACGGTCGGGATGGCCACCATCGAAGAGTTCACCGACGGTTTCCCCAACTGCAACGGCCGCATTCCGTTCGACACCGCGCTGCTGTCCGAGGTGCTCGCCGAGAACGGGTACAACACCTACTGCGTCGGCAAGTGGCACCTCACCCCGCTCGAGGAGGCGAATCTCGCTGCCACCAAACGGCATTGGCCGCTGGCGCGCGGATTCGAGCGGTTCTACGGATTCCTCGGCGGGGAGACCGACCAGTGGTACCCGGAGCTGGTGTACGACAACCACCCGATCGCCCCGCCGGGCACTCCGGAGGACGGCTACCACCTGTCGAAGGACCTCGCCGACCGGACCATCGAGTTCATTCGCGATGCGAAGGTGATCGCCCCGGACAAGCCGTGGTTCTCCTATGTCTGCCCCGGCGCCGGGCACGCGCCGCACCACGTGTTCACCGAGTGGGCCGACCGGTATGCCGGCCGCTTCGACATGGGCTACGAGCGCTACCGCGAGGTGGTGCTGGAGAATCAGAAGCGGCTTGGGCTGGTGCCGCCGGACACCGAACTGTCCGCGGTCAACCCCTACCACGACGTCACCGGACCCGACGGGCAGCCGTGGCCCGAGCAGGACACCGTGCGACCCTGGGATTCGCTGCCGGACAACGAGAAACGACTGTTCAGCCGGATGGCGGAGGTGTTCGCCGGCTTCCTGTCCTACACCGACGCGCAGATCGGCCGGGTGCTGGACTACCTCGAGGAATCCGGTCAGCTCGACAACACGCTCATCGTCGTCATCTCCGACAACGGCGCCAGTGGCGAGGGCGGGCCGAACGGTTCGGTCAACGAGGTCAAGTTCTTCAACGGGTACATCGACACCGCCGAAGAAGGACTCAAGGTCATCGACGACCTCGGCGGCCCGCAGACCTACAACCACTATCCGATCGGTTGGGCGATGGCGTTCAACACGCCCTACAAGCTGTTCAAGCGCTACGCGTCCCACGAGGGCGGCATCGCCGACCCGGCCATCATCTCCTGGCCGAAAGGCATTGCCGCGCACGGCGAAGCCCGCGACAACTACGTCAACGTCGCCGACATCACCCCAACCGTGTACGACCTGATCGGGATCACGCCACCCGCCACCGTGCGCGGTGTGCCGCAGAAGCCGCTCGACGGCGTGAGTTTCAAGGTGACGCTGACCGAACCCGCCGCGCCCACCGGGAAGGAGACGCAGTTCTACACGATGCTGGGCACGCGCGGAATCTGGCACCGGGGCTGGTTCGCCAACACCGTGCACGCGGCCTCACCCGCCGGCTGGTCGCACTTCGACACCGACCGGTGGGAGCTGTTCCACATCGAAGCCGACCGCGCTCAGATCCACGACCTCGCCGAGCGACATCCCGAGAAGCTCGAGGAACTCAAGGCGCTGTGGATGCGTGAGGCCGAGAAGTATCAGGGGCTGCCGCTCGGTGATCTGGACGTGTTCGCGACCCTGACCCGCTTCCGGCCGCATCTGGCGGGGGCGCGGCCGGCCTACACGTACTACCCGGGCACCGCCGACGTCGGCGTCGGCGCGGCCGTCGAGATCCAGGGCCGCTCGTACTCTGTGATGGCCGAGGTGACCATCGACGACGGCTCCGCCCACGGCGTGGTCTTCAAACACGGTGGGGCACACGGTGGTCACGTGCTCTTCGTGCAGGACGGTCACCTGCACTACGTCTACAACTTCCTCGGTGAAGTAGAGCAGCGGCTCACCGCCGCGCAGCCCCTCGCAGCCGGGCGGCACTCGCTGGGCGTCGCGTTCACCAGGACCGGGACGGTCGAGGGCAGCCACACACCGCTCGGCGACGCCGCGCTCTACGTCGGCGGCCGGGAGGCGGCGACGTATCCCGGACTGATGGTGCACCCCGGCACCTTCGGCCTGGCCGGCGCGACGCTGAGCGTCGGGCGCAACACCGGATCGCCGGTGTCCCGCGCCTACCGGCCGCCGTTCGCCTTCACCGGCGGCACCATCGCGCTGGTGACCGTCGACGTGTCCGGCACGCCGTACCTCGACCTGGAGCGCGAGTTCGCGCGCGCGTTCGCGAACGACTGAAGCGCCTACGCTGGACGCCATGCTCACCGAGCTGGTCGCGCTCCCGGGCGGATCCTTCCGGATGGGGTCGACGCAGTTCTATCCCGAGGAAGTGCCGGTGCACACCGTCACCGTCGCGCCGTTCGCCATCGAGCGCCACCCGGTGACCAACGCCCAGTACGCGGCGTTCGTCGAGGACACCGGATACGTCACCGTCGCCGAGCGGGCGCTCGACCCCGCGCTGTACCCGGGTGTATCGCCGGCCGACCTGATGCCGGGGGCGCTGGTGTTCCGGCCGACCGCGGGTCCGGTCGACCTGCGGGACTGGCGGCAGTGGTGGGACTGGGCACCGGGTGCCTGCTGGCGCCACCCCCACGGGCCGGACTCGTGGTGGCAGGACCGGTCCGACCATCCCGTCGTGCAGGTCGCCTACCCCGACGCCGCCGCCTACGCCCGGTGGGCCGGGCGCCGGCTGCCGTCCGAAGCGCAGTGGGAGTTCGCCGCCCGGGCCGGCTCCGCCACCACCTACCCGTGGGGCGACGACGCGGCGCCGGGCGGGGAGCTGATGGCCAACACCTGGCAGGGCCGGTTCCCGTACCGCAACGACGGCGCGCTCGGCTGGCGGGGCACCTCCCCGGTGGGCGCGTTCCCGGCCAACGCCTACGGGTTGGCCGACATGATCGGCAACGTCTGGGAATGGACGACGACCCGGTTCTCCGCCCATCACCGGGTCGACGGCGCCGTCGAGTCGTGCTGTGGTCCGGCCGACCCGGACCCGGGGGTCGATCAGACCCTCAAGGGCGGATCGCACCTGTGCGCACCCGAGTACTGCCATCGCTACCGGCCCGCCGCGCGGTCCCCGCAGTCACAGGACAGCGCCACCACCCACATCGGCTTCCGCTGCGTGGGCGACGTCTAGGCTCGCGCCATGGCCGACCTGCTCGCCGCGCTCGGTGCCGAGAAATTCCTGTCGTTGACCACCTTCAAGCGCAGCGGCGCGGCGGTCGCGACGCCGATGTGGGTGGCGGTCGATGATGGCCGCCTCGCGTTCTGGACGCCCGTGGACAGCTGGAAGGTCAAGCGCGCCCGCCGGGACCCGCGGGTGACGGTCGCACCGTGCAGCCGGCTCGGCGCCGTCGCCGCCGAACCCGTCGCGGGCACCGCGGTGGTGCGCGACGACGAGGCCACCGTGCGCCGGGTGCGGGACGCGGTGAAGCGCAAGTACGGCTTGGCGTTCATACTGATTACGCTGCTGGAGCGCGTCGCGAGGCGCGGGCGCGAGCAGCGCGCCGCGGTGCTGGTGGCGCTGGACTGACCGCCGCCGGCCGACCGCCGCGAGGCTGACCAGCGGCGATTTGGTTTCCACGCTGGTCGTCACCTAGAATCAAACGGTTGCCTTGGGCAGACCTCGGCCGATCCCGGATGTCGCACGTCACGCGAGCGCCCATCCATTGTGGTCGGCTCTGCGTGCCCTTCGGTGACAGCAAGACCGCGTACGTCAGGTCGGTATCTGGCGTGCATACATAACCAGGTCAGGAGATCGAGTGATTCAGCAGGAATCGCGGTTGAAGGTCGCCGACAACACGGGTGCCAAGGAGATCCTGTGCATCCGCGTGCTCGGTGGCTCGTCGCGACGCTACGCCGGCATCGGCGATGTCATCGTGGCGACCGTCAAGGACGCCATCCCCGGCGGCAACGTCAAGCGTGGTGACGTGGTCAAGGCCGTCGTGGTGCGCACCGTCAAGGAGCGCCGCCGCGCCGACGGCAGCTACATCAAGTTCGATGAGAACGCCGCCGTGATCATCAAGAACGACAACGACCCGCGCGGCACCCGCATCTTCGGGCCCGTCGGTCGCGAACTGCGCGAGAAGCGCTTCATGAAGATCGTCTCGCTCGCCCCGGAGGTGTTGTAGATGAAGGTCCACAAGGGCGACACCGTGCTGGTGATCTCCGGTAAGGACAAGGGCGCGAAGGGCAAGGTCATCCAGGCCTACCCGGACCGCGAGAAGGTCCTCGTCGAGGGCGTCAACCGCATCAAGAAGCACACCGCGGTCTCGCGCAACGAGCGCGGCGCCTCGTCGGGCGGCATCGTCACCCAGGAAGCGCCGATCCACGTCTCGAACGTGATGGTCGTCGACTCCGACGGCAATGCGACCAAGATCGGCTACCGCGTCGATGAAGAGACCGGCAAGAAGGTGCGCGTCTCCAAGCGCAACGGCAAGGACATCTGACATGACCACCGCAGAAAAGACTGTTCCCCGGCTCAAGCAGCGCTACCGCGAGGAGATCAAGGACGCGCTGAACAAGGAGTTCGGCTACGCCAACGTCATGCAGATCCCGGGCGTGGTGAAGGTCGTCGTGAACATGGGTGTCGGTGACGCCGCCCGCGACGCCAAGCTGATCAACGGCGCGGTCAACGACCTCGCGCTGATCACCGGCCAGAAGCCGGAGATCCGCCGGGCCCGCAAGTCCATCGCCCAGTTCAAGCTGCGCGAGGGCATGCCGATCGGCTGCCGGGTCACGCTGCGCGGCGACCGCATGTGGGAGTTCCTCGACCGGCTCGTCGCGATCGCGCTGCCGCGTATCCGTGACTTCCGTGGCCTGAACCCCAAGCAGTTCGACGGCACCGGCAACTACACCTTCGGGCTGAACGAGCAGTCGATGTTCCACGAGATCGACGTGGACAGCATCGACCGCCCGCGCGGCATGGACATCACCGTCGTCACCTCGGCGACGACCGACGACGAGGGACGTGCGCTGCTGCGGGCGCTCGGCTTCCCGTTCAAGGAGAACTGAGCTATGGCAAAGAAAGCGCTGATCAACAAGGCCAACAAGAAGCCGAAGTTCGCGGTGCGTGCCTACACGCGCTGCCAGCGGTGCGGTCGCCCGCACGCGGTGTTCCGCAAGTTCGGCCTGTGCCGGATCTGCTTGCGCGAGATGGCCCACGCCGGCGAACTGCCCGGTGTGCAGAAGTCCAGCTGGTAACAGCCAAAGACCAACAACCAATCAAACATGCGCGGTAGGCCCTGACATGGGAACCATCGCGAGGAAGGTGAACCGGCTGTCATGACCATGACGGACCCGATCGCAGACTTCTTGACACGTCTGCGCAACGCCAATTCGGCGTACCACGACGAGGTGGCTCTGCCGCACTCGAAGATCAAGGCCAACATCGCCGAGATCCTGAAGTCGGAGGGCTACATCTCCGATTACCACACCGAGGACGCCCGGGTGGGCAAATCGCTTGTGGTGCAGCTGAAGTACGGCCCCAGCCGCGAGCGAAGCATCGCCGGCCTGCGCCGGGTGTCCAAGCCCGGCCTGCGGGTGTACGCGAAGTCCACCAATCTGCCCCGGGTGCTCGGCGGCCTGGGCGTGGCGATCATCTCCACGTCGTCGGGTCTGAAGACCGACCGGCAGGCGGCTCGAGAAGGGGTGGGCGGGGAAGTCCTCGCCTACGTCTGGTGAGGGGAACCTAGACATGTCGCGTATTGGTAAGCAGCCGGTCCCGGTTCCCGCCGGGGTCGATGTCACGATCGACGGCCAGCAGGTGTCGGTCAAGGGACCCAAGGGCACTCTGTCGCTCGCGGTCGCGGAGCCCATCACGGTGGCTCAGGAAGACGGCACCATCGTGGTGAGCCGGCCGAACGATGAGCGGCGCAACCGCTCGCTGCACGGCCTGTCCCGCACGCTCGTGGCCAACCTGGTCGAGGGTGTGACGCAGGGCTACACCACCAAGATGGAGATCTACGGCGTCGGTTACCGCGTCGCGCTCAAGGGCAGCAACCTCGAGTTCGCCCTGGGCTACAGCCATCCCGTGGTCATCGAGCCGCCGGAGGGCATCACGTTCGCGGTCGAGACGCCCACCAAGTTCTCGATCTCGGGCATCGACAAGCAGAAGGTCGGCCAGATCTCGGCGATCATCCGCCGCCTGCGCCGCCCCGACCCGTACAAGGGCAAGGGCGTGCGCTACGAGGGTGAGCAGATCCGCCGCAAGGTCGGAAAGACAGGTAAGTAGACATGGCGACTGCTGAAGCAACCAAGCACAAGCCGGTGGGCGCGAACATCAGCCAGACGCGTCGCCGCGACCGGATCCGTCGGCACGCCCGGCTGCGCAAGAAGGTCGCCGGCACCGCTGAGCGGCCCCGTCTGGTGGTGAACCGTTCGTCGCGGCACATCCACGTGCAGCTGGTGAACGACCTCACCGGCACGACCATCGCCGCCGCCTCGTCCATCGAGGCGGACGTGCGTGCGGTCGAGGGTGACAAGAAGGCCCACAGCGTGCGCGTCGGTCAGCTGATCGCGGAGCGCGCCAAGGCCGCCGGCATCGACGAGGTGGTGTTCGACCGCGGTGGGTACAGCTACGGCGGACGGATCGCCTCGCTGGCCGATGCCGCGCGCGAAGGCGGGCTGAAGTTCTGATGACCGAGACTTTCAACGGAAGGATTGCATGATGGCCGAGCAGGCAAACGCCGGCGGCCCGACGGACGGTCGCGGCTCGCGGGGTGACCGCGATGGCCGGGGCCGCCGTGACGACCGTGGCGGCCGTGGCCGCGACGGTGGCGACAAGAGCAACTACCTGGAGCGGGTCGTCTCGATCAACCGCGTCTCCAAGGTCGTCAAGGGTGGTCGTCGGTTCAGCTTCACCGCGCTGGTGATCGTCGGCGACGGTAACGGCATGGTCGGTGTCGGCTACGGCAAGGCCAAGGAAGTTCCGGCCGCGATCGCCAAGGGCGTCGAGGAAGCGCGTAAGGGCTTCTTCCGCGTTCCGCTCATCGGCGGCACCATCACCCACCCGGTTCAGGGTGAGGCCGCCGCGGGTGTGGTCATGCTGCGCCCGGCGAGCCCCGGTACCGGTGTGATCGCCGGCGGTGCGGCGCGTGCGGTGCTGGAATGCGCCGGCGTGCACGACATCCTGGCGAAGTCGCTGGGCAGCGACAACGCGATCAACGTGGTGCAGGCCACCGTTGCCGCGCTCAAGCTGCTGCAGCGTCCCGAAGAGGTGGCGGCCCGTCGCGGGCTGCCGATCGAGGACGTCGCCCCGGCCGGCATGCTGCGGGCCCGGCGTGAAGCCGCTGCGGTGGCCGCGTCCTCGGCGCGTGAAGGGTCGGCGTAATCATGGCGGAACTGAAGATCACCCAGGTGCGCGGCACCATCGGTGCGCGCTGGAAGCAGCGGGAGAGCCTGCGCACGCTCGGCTTGCGGAAGATCCGCCAGTCGGTCATCCGTGAGGACAACGCGCAGACCCGCGGCCTGATCAAGACCGTGCATCACCTCGTCGAGGTTGAAGCAGTTGAGGCGGTGGAGAGCAAATGACGATCAAGCTGCACGACCTGAAGCCCGCTCCGGGCGAGAAGAAGGCCAAGACCCGCGTCGGCCGCGGTGAGGGCTCGAAGGGCAAGACCGCCGGTCGCGGCACCAAGGGCACCAAGGCACGCAAGAACGTCTCGCCGATGTTCGAGGGTGGCCAGATGCCCCTGCACATGCGGTTGCCGAAGCTCAAGGGCTTCAAGAACCGGTTCCGCACCGAGTACGCCGTCGTCAACGTCGGCGACATCGCCAAGGCCTTCCCGCAGGGCGGCACCGTGGGTGTCGACGAGCTGGTGGCCAAGGGCCTGGTGCGCAAGAACGTGTTGGTGAAGGTCCTCGGCGACGGCAAGCTGGCCGTCAACGTCGACGTCACCGCGCACAAGTTCAGCGGTAGCGCCCGCGAGGCCATCACTGCCGCAGGCGGTTCGGCGACCGAGCTGTCCTAGGTTCAAGTACGCAGGGAGTCCCCGTACGCGCGTGAGCGCGGCGGGGTCTTCGTGCTTTTCGGGCGGACGGGGCGACAAGACGATCGCGAACGGAATCCGGACGCCACGGCATTGAGCGGCGCTGCGGGCGATCTTACGTTCGTGACATGACGACTGTGCTGATCACCGGATGTTCCTCGGGCTATGGGCTGGCCACCGCGTGCCGGTTCCTCGACGAGGGGTGGGACGTCATCGCCACGATGCGGACTCCCGATCCCGACGTGCTGCCCAGTTCGGATCGGCTGCGTGTGATCGCGTTGGATGTCACTGAGCCGGCGAGCATCGAGACCGCGGTGCGGTCGGCCGGGCAGATCGACGTCCTTGTCAACAACGCCGGCATCGGCCTCGTCGGCGCCTTCGAGGCCACACCGATGGCCACGATCCGAGAGTTGTTCGAGACGAACACCTTCGGAGTGATGGCGATGACCCAGGCGGTAATCCCCCAGATGCGTGCACGACGGTCGGGCGTCGTGGTCAACGTGACCTCCAGCGTCACAATGACCGCGATGCCGCTGGCGGCGGCCTACACCGCCAGCAAGACGGCGATCGAGGGTTTCACGGGATCGCTGGCTCTGGAGCTCGAGTTCTTCGGTGTGCGAGCGGCTTTGGTGGAGCCCGGCTATGGCCCCTCGACGCGCTTCGCAAGCAACGGCAGTGAACGTATGCAGGGCCTGATCCCGGCCAAGTACGCATCCTTCGCGGACCCGATCATGGCTGCCTTCGCCCAACCGGGTCCGGTGACAACCGCGGACGATGTGGCCGACGTCGTGTACCGCACGGCGACAGACCCGGCCGCTCGGTTACGAAATCCCGCGGGTGCGGACGCGGTGGCGTTGGCCGAGACGCGCTGATCCACTTGGGGAGCGCGGGGCGCGGATGCCGGGCGGTGAGCGGGTCGCTCGGCTAGCTTGTCGGTGTGCACGCGCGTGTCGATGCATCCCTCGGACCGCTGGCGTCGGTCGAGGAGCTGGTGCGGCTACTGCGGCCGGAAGCAGTGCTGTCGAAAGTGATCAGCGGCGGCGGACAGTGGAGCGTGCGCAAGCCGCGGTACGGCGAACCCGCATTCTGCCTGATGCTTTCGGGCTCATGCCTGTGGGAGGCCGACGGCGTCGCCCCCATCGAGCTGAACCAGGGTGACTTCCTGCTGCTGCCCGAGACTCCCGAGTTCACGCTGGCAAGCGACCGGGACATCCCACCGGTTCCCCGCGCCCTGGACTACGCGCGCGAGACCCGGCACGGCAGCACCGCGGACCCGGCGACGATGCGGATGCTGGGCGGGTATTTCCGCTTCGATGGGGCCAATGCGCCGCTGCTCGTCCCGCTGCTGCCCCGATTCGTGCTCGTCCGGGACGGCGAGCCGGGAGCCTCTCGGCTGGGCCGGGTCGTCGAACTGATCGCCGACGAGGCGGACGCGGACCGTCCTTGTCGCGATGCGATCCTCGAGCGGTTGGTCGAGGTACTGGTTGTGGAGGCGATACGCCTGCACGCCGCCCCGACGGGCACTACACAGCGCGGGCTGCTGGCGGGATTATCCGACCCCGTGCTTGCGCCCGCGCTGCGGCAGCTGCACGCAGACATCGCGCACGGGTGGACCGTGGAGCGGCTCGCGCGTGCCGCCGGGGTGTCGCGCGCCGTGTTCGCCGAGAGGTTCACGCGCACAATCGGTGTGCCGCCGATGCAATACCTGGTGCACTGGCGGGTCGCCGTCGCGAAAGACATCCTCCGCACTGGTGAGCGATCAGTCGCCGAAGTCGCGCGGCGGGTGGGCTACCAGTCCGCGAGCGCCTTCACATCGGCGTTCACCCGGCTGAGCGGATGTACACCTACGGACTTCGCGCGGTCACCCCGCTAGTCATCGTCCTCACCGTCGTGGTTTTCGGTGGTGAGGTAGCGGTGGGGGTGGTGGTTGTTGTTGATGCGGTGTTGGCCGGTGTCGAGGTGGGGTGGGGGGATCCATTCGGTGCGGCCGTTGTGGCGTTGGGTGGTGTAGCCGGTGTGTTCGATGAGGTGGTTGTCGGGGTGGCAGGCCAGGGCGAGG
>NZ_SPQO01000074.1 GCF_004570325.1 Mycobacterium sp. PS03-16
GCCGAGCTCCCGCAGGCCCGCGCCGTCGACTGCACCGCCGCGGTCGGGGGCGGCGGCGCACCCGGGGTGGCGCTGCCCAGCGCCGGGATTAGCCTGCCCGAGTCGTATGCGGCCGCGCTGCGGGCCGGCCGCCCGCCGGTGGTCGGTCGCCTCGACGGCGGCCGGTGCGTGCTGGATCTGCGCACCGTGCCCGCCGACGACGACGCCACGCTGCTCGAAGCGGTCCGCGCGTGTTCGTGATCGCCACCGCCGGCCACGTCGACCACGGCAAGTCCACGCTGGTGCACCGGCTCACCGGGATGTGGCCGGACCGGCTCGCCGAGGAACAGCGCCGCGGGCTGACCATCGACCTCGGCTTCGCCTGGACCGACATCGACGGCCGCCGGCTGGCGTTCGTCGACGTCCCCGGCCACGAGCGGTTCGTCGGCAACATGCTCGCCGGCGTCGGCCCAGTGCCTGCGGTGATGTTCGTGGTCGCCGCCACCGAGGGCTGGATGCCGCAATCCGAGGAACATCTGAGCGCGCTGGACGCGCTCGGGGTCCGGCACGCGCTGCTGGTGATCAGCAAGGCCGATCTGGCCGATCCGGGGCCCGTCGCCGGCGACTGCCTGCGCCGGTTCGCCGGGACCTCGCTGGCCGGGCCGCCGGTGATCGTCGGCACCGACCTCGACCTGCTGCGCACGGAACTGGTGGCGCTGGTCGACCGGCTGCCGCCGCCCGACGGCACCGCCGATGTGCGGCTGTGGGTGGACCGGGCGTTCACGATCCGCGGTGCGGGCACCGTGGTGACCGGCACGCTGGCCGCGGGCACGCTGCGGGTCGGTGACGAGCTCGAACACGCCGGGCAGCGCGTCACCGTGCGCGGCCTGCAGACGCTCGGCGAGGACCGGCGCACGGTCGGACCGGTGGCCCGGGTCGCGGTGAACCTGCGCGGCGTCGACCGGCAGCGGATCGCCCGCGGCGACACCCTGCGCACCCCCGGCGTCTGGCGGGACACCGACGAGATCGACGTGGCGCTGCGGTCGGTGGACGCTTCCCTGCCCCGGGAGCTGGTGCTGCACATCGGGTCGGCCGCCGTGCCGGTGCGGGTGCGTCCGCTCGGTCCCGCCGCGGCCCGGCTGCGGCTGGCGCGGCCGCTGCCGCTGCGCGTCGGTCAGCCCGGGGCGGCCGTAGCGGACGTTGTCGGCGACGGAGGCGTCGAACAGGAAGCCGTCCTGCGGCACCATGACCACCCGCTGCCGCAGCGAGGCGAACGCCACCTCGGTCAGGGGCACGCCCCCGAGCAGCACCCGGCCCGCGGACGGGTCCATCAGCCGGGTGACCAGCTTGGCGAAGGTGGTCTTGCCCGAGCCGGTCTCGCCGACGACCGCGACCCGCCGCCGCGGGGCGATGGCCAGGTCGACGTCGTCGAGGGCCGGGCGCGCCCCCGGGGCGTAGCGGAAGGAGACGTGCTCGAAGCGCACCCCCAGCGGGCCGGGCGGCAGCTCCCGGGCACCGTCGGCGACCGCCGGGTCCCGGACGTCCGGCTCGGTCTCCAGGACGTCGAGCACCCGGCGGAACCCGGCGATCGCGTTCTGCGCCTCGTTGAGCACCTCGCTGGCCGTCTGCACCGGCGCGACGAACAGCGTCACGAGGAACAGGAACGCGACGAGGGTGCCGGCGGTGAGGTCGCCGTCGACCCCGAGCAGCACGCCGACGACGACCACCGCGGCGTTGGCCAGCGCCGCGACGAACTCGCCGCTGACGAAGACCGCGGCGGTGACCTTCTGCG
>NZ_SPQO01000013.1 GCF_004570325.1 Mycobacterium sp. PS03-16
CGGTGGGCACGTTGGCTCGTGACACCGACGACACCCTGACCTTCCACACCAACCTCAACACCACCCACACCACCCATCCGCCGCAGACGCCGCACCCGCCGGAGCCGCATCCGCAGTTGCCCACCACGCCGTGGCACCACACCCGTCATTGGATCGAGTTTGCGCCGCGGTCTGCGGCGCAGATCGCGACGCATCGTGACTCGGCCGCCCAGGCCGGTGGCGTGATCCCCGCCGAATGGAACTGCGAACTCACCTGGATGCCGTCCACGACGGGCGATCCAGTGGCCGATCTCGACGCCAGCTGGCTGGTCATCGGCGACCGGGCCCTCGGTGACGAGATCGGGCGGCTGATGGCGGCGGGCCACCGGGTGATGGTGATACCGCCGTCGATGCTCCTCGGCGAATCCGGCCGACGGACTCTCGGTGCCGAGATCAGCACCGCGACCCGCGTCATCTACGCCCCCGAGGTGCCATCCGATCCATCCGACCCCGCCGCGGCACGTCACGTCTTCGAGGCGGCACGGACCTTGGTCACACACCTCGCGGCGTCGGCGACCCCGGCGCAGCTCTTCCTGCTGACCCGCAACGCCCAGCCGATCGCGGTGGGGGATCGGGCCAACCCGGCGCATGCGGTGCTGTGGGGGCTGGGCCGCACCCTCGCGCTCGAACACCCGGATATCTGGGGCAAGGTCATCGACATCGACGAGTCGGTCCCCGACCAACGGGCGGCGCGCTACCTCCTGGCCGAGGCTGATCCGTCCGACGACGACGACCAGGTCGTCTACCGCGCCGGGACACGGCACGTGCCGCGACTGCGGCCACCTGCTGACGCACAGACCAAGGCGGCCGGGCGGCTGGATGCCGATGTCGCGCATCTGGTGGTCGGGGCGACCGGCAACATCGGGCCGCATCTGGTGCAGCAGTTGGCCGATATGGGCGCCAGGACCGTGGTCGCGGTGTCCCGTAATCCGGGTGGTCGGCTCGATCGGCTCACCGCGTCATTGGCGGAGCGGGGAGTCACGGTGGTGACCGTTGCCGCCGATGCCGCCGATGAGACCGCTATGGCGGTGCTGTTCGACCGGTTCGGTGCCGATCTGCCGCCGCTGGGTGGAATCTACCTCGCGGCCTTCGGTGGCGGTCCGGTGATGCTGACCGAGATGACCGACGACGACGTCACCACCATGTTCCGGCCCAAGATCGACGCCGCCATTGTCCTGCACCGCCTCTCGGTGCGCCAGCCGGTGCAGCAGTTCGTCCTGTTCACCTCGATCTCCGGGATCATCGGGTCGCGGTGGCTCGCGCACTACACCGCGACCACCACGTTCCTCGACACCCTCGCCTACGCCCGCCGTGCCGCCGGGCTACCGGCCACCGCCATCAACTGGGGGTTCTGGAAGTCGTTGGCCGACAACCAGTCCGAGGAGTACCGGCAGGTCACCCTCGACTCGGGCCTCGAGCCGATGCCCGACGAGGTCGCGATTCAGGCGCTGTGGTCGGTCACCGGCCCCGACGCGCCCACCCGCGCCACCGTCGTCGCCGCCGACTGGACCCGGCTGGGCACCGCCTACCGCACCCGCACCGCCCTGCACATCATCGACGACCTCGTCACCGCCGACGCCGACGACACCGACACCGACGACGACTGGCACGGTATCGCCGGCATCACCGAGATGGATGCCGCCGCGGCGCGGCAGATCGTCTCCGACCGGCTGCTGGCACGGTTGGCCGGCGTCCTCGGCTACACCGACCACTCCGCGCTGAACGTCACCGCGCCACTGATCGAGTTCGGAATGGATTCGCTGATGGCCGTGCGGATCCGGCAGGCGATGAAGAAGGACTTCGGCGTCGAGCCGCCGGTCGGCATGCTGCTGCAGGGCGGCACCCTGACCGACGTCATCGACGACGTGATGACCCAACTCGGTGTCGACGAGCCGGGTCCGACCGTCGTGGACGCCTTCCGCGCGAAGACCAATCAACGTGCGGCGGCACGCCGAGACGCCTCCCTGAGGCGGAGGAAAGGACAACTGCTGTGAGTGACACCGCATTCCCGGAGGAGATCCCGGCCAATGCCGTCGCCGTCGTCGGGATGGCCGCGCGGCTGCCCGGAGCCCGCACCGTCACCGCGTTCTGGGACAACCTGCGCCGCGGTGAGGAGTCGATCGTCGATCTCACCGACAACGACCTGCTCGCCGCCGGAGTGACCGAGGAGACCATCGGCAACCCGCTGTATGTGCGACGGGCGCCGCTGGTCGAGGGCATCGACGAATTCGACGCGGAATTCTTCGGCTTCCCGCCGCAGACGGCGCGCATGATGGATCCTCAGCACCGCATGTTCCTCCAGTGCGCTTGGCACGCCATGGAAGACGCCGGCGTTGACCCGGCCGACCACGACGGATCGATCGGCGTCTTCGCCACCAGCGGCTCGAGCATCTATCTGATGCACAACCTGCTGTCGCATCACGACCCGAACACCATGCTGGGTCAGGGCGCCACATTCGACCTGATCAACCTCTCGCTGCTCAACGACAAGGACTACCTCGCGACGCGGGTCTCCCATCAGTTCAATCTGCGCGGACCCAGCATGACGGTGCAGACGGCGTGCTCGTCGTCGATGGTGGCGATCCACTCGGCCTGCCAGAGCCTGCTCAGCGGCGAATGCGACATGGTGCTGGCCGGTGGCGTCTCGCTACGCGTCCCGCACCGGGTCGGGTACTGGCACGAACCTGGTTCGATGGTGTCGCCGTTCGGACACTGCCGGCCGTTCGACTCCCGCGCCGACGGCACGGTGTTCGGCAGCGGTGCCGCCGTCGTCGTCCTCAAACCGCTGCAGAAGGCGATCGACGACGGCGACCGCATCCACGCCGTGATCCGGGGTTCGGCCATCAACAACGACGGCTCGATGAAGATGACCTATGCCGCTCCCAACGGGGCGGCCCAGGCCGACGTCATCGCCGAAGCCCACGCGGTCGCCGACATCGACGCGTCGACGATCAGCTACGTCGAGGCCCACGGCACGGGCACGCCGCTCGGCGACCCCATCGAGATCGGCGGACTGCGCAAGGCGTTCAGCCTGTCGACGGCGGCCCGCCCCGGCCCCTGTGCGGTCGGTTCGGTCAAATCCAACATCGGTCACCTGGCCGAGGTGTCGGGGATCGCGGGTCTGATCAAGACGATCCTCTGCCTGAAGAACCGCGCCATTCCCGCGACGCTGCATTACGCCGAGCCCAACCCGGCGCTGGATCTCGACCGCGGCCCGTTCTACATCCCCAACGAGTACACGCCGTGGGAGTGGGACGGCGTCCGTCGAGCCGGGGTGAGTTCGTTCGGGGTTGGCGGCACCAACGTCCACCTCGTGGTCGAGGAGGCGCCGCAGGCTCCGGCGGCACCCGGCGCCCCCGGACCTCGGGTGCTGCGGCTGTCCGCCCGCAGTTCCGAGTCGATCAGCATCTACCGCGACACCCTCGCCGAGGAACTCGCGCGACCGGACACCGTCGACCTCGATGACGTCGCCTACACGCTGGATTGCCGTCGCCGCGAACCGGTCCGGTTGGCTGCGCTGGTGCGCGACCAGGCCGACGCCGTGGCCGTGCTGCGGGCCACCGACAGCGACGACGTCGCAGCCGGTGAGCGGGTCGACGGCGCCGATGCCGGTGTGGTGGTGATGTTCCCCGGTCAGGGCGCCCAGCACGCGGACATGGCGCACGGCCTCTACGACAACGAGCCGGTGTTCGCCGCCGCATTCGATGAATGCGTGGCCGGCTTCGACGCCGAACTCGGCATCGACCTGCGCGGCGAGATCTTCGGCGCGCAGCCCGATCTGGAGCGGACCGACCGCGCCCAGCCCGCCCTGTTCACGGTCGAGTACGCGCTCGGCCGGCTGCTCGAGGCCTACGGCGTGCGGGCGGCGGCCTATGCCGGCCACTCCATCGGCGAATACGCGGCGGCGACGCTGGCCGGTGTCTTCGACCTGCCCACCGCGATCGCCGTCGTGGCCCAGCGGGCTCGCCTGATGCACGCCTCGCCTCCCGGATCGATGGTGGCGGTCAGCGGTTCGCCCGCCGACATCGCCGACCTCCTCGGCGGGGGACTCGACGTCGCCGCGATCAACGATGCGGGCGGATTCGTGGTGTCGGGGTCGCAGGAGGACATCAAGAAGCTGCAGAACGACCTGCGGTGGCGCCAGATCCTCACCCGGCGGGTCCGCACCGCGCATGCCTTCCACTCCCGCCTGATGGATGCGGTGGTACCGCAGTTCGCGGATTTCCTGTCACGCGTGGAACTGCGGGCGCCGCGAATCCCGCTGCTGTCCAACGTGACCGGGACCTGGCTGACCGACGCCGAGGCCACCGATCCCCAGTTCTGGGCCAGCCAGATCCGCGCGACGGTCCGGTTCGCCGACGAACTCGGTGAGGTGCTCGCCGGTCCGCACCGGGTACTGGTGGAGGCCGGGCCGGGAGGCACCCTGTCCGGGTCGGCCATCCGCCACCCCCGGTGGACCGACGGGCACCGCGCGATCCGCCTGATGCGCCACCAGGTGCAGAACCGCGCCGACCACGACACCTTCCTGCTCGCCCTCGGCCAGCTGTGGATCGCCGGTGTCGACGTCGACTGGGCGCCGAAGTCGGACCGCCGGCCGCGGCGGCTCACGCTGCCGGGCTACCCGTTCGCCCGTCAGCGGCACTGGATCGAACCCAACCGCGACCTCGGCTGGTCGGCCGGCGGCGCCGCGGCGGACGGTTCGGCACGGCACGACTCACCGACCGCCGACCGCGCCTCCGGTGACGCCGAGCAGTCGATCGAGCAGAAGCTGCAGGCCGTCTGGCGCGAGTGCCTCGGCGTCGGCGCCGTTGATCCGGCCGCGAACTTCTTCGAGATCGGCGGGGACTCGCTCATCGCGATCGGCGTGGCGATGAACGCGACCAACCGTGGCATCGATCTGACCCCACAGGACCTGTACGAGTACCCGACGGTCGCCGCGCTCGCGACCGCGATCACCGCCCGCTACGCCGCGGGCGGACTCACCGACGCGGCGAACCTCGCCGAGGTGGACCCGCCCGTGCCCGCCACGGTCGCCCACGCCGTCGAACACGGCGTGCGCGATGCGGGCCGGTGGCGTATCCCGTTGGTGCTGCGCATCACCCCGGAGGTGACCGTGGCGGATGTGCAGGCGGTGCTGACCGCGGTGACCAACCATCATGACGCGCTCCGCGTCGGCATCGTCGAGCGCGCCGGTGGCACAGAACAGCGCATCGCAGCGCCCGTCGACTCGGTGGAGCTGGCGGAACTGTCGCTGCCCACTCCGACGGAAACCGGGCACGATACGGACCTGACCTCGGTGATCGAGCTGCTGGTCCGCCAACCGTCCGACGGGAGTTCGTCCGCCCCGCCGATTCGGGCGGCCTACCTCCGCGACGGAGAGGGCAACGGCCGGTTCGTGGTCATCGACCTGCTCGCCACGTTGATCGACGCCGCCTCCCGCGACATCGTGCTCGCCGACCTCGCGACAGCCTTCGGGAAGCGCCTGACCGACCAGGAGATCATCCTGACCCCGGTCAGCGCGACCTGGCGGGAATGGTCACACCGCTGCACCGGGCTGGTCACCCACCCGGCCGTACTCGACTCCCGCGACTACTGGCTGGAGACCATCACCAGGACGACCATGCACCTGGCCGACCATCAGGTGACCGACCCACCGCGCACCCACGACATGGTCCGGTTGGGGACGACGCTGTCCGAGGTGGATACCGAGGACCTCGACCGCGCCCGCCGGATGTTCCAGTACACGGTGCAGGAGCTGCTGCTCGCCGCACTCAGCCGCGCGGTGGGCGACACCGTCGGCGAGGGTGTCCTGCAGGTCAGCCTGGAGGGCGACGGCCGATCGGTGCTCAAACCGGAGGTCGATGCCCGCCGGACCGTCGGCGCGTTCACCGCGCTGTACCCGGCCGCGTTGACCTGCGTGCGCTCGGAGACCTCACGTGCGGATCAGCTGCTCGACGAGATCCATCAGCAGGTGCAGTCCGTTCCGCACCAGGGGATCAGCCATGGCTTGCTGCGCTACCTCTACGGGCCCACCGCCCGCGCCTTCAGTGCCGTGCCGCCCCCGGATCTGTACCTCTCGGACGCGGGTGTGGCACCGGAGTTCGACCTCGCGGACAGCCCGGTGCGCCTCGACGCCGATGCCGCGATGCCTCTGCGCGACACCGTATCCGGGACCGGCCATGCGATCGAGCTGCGGCTGTTCCGGTCCGCGGGCCGGCTGCACCTCGACTGGTGGTACGACACCCGCCGGGTGGCGCAGGGCACCGTGGAGGGCCTCGCCGCCCGACTGCCTGTCGCACTGCGCCAACTGATCGCCGAAGCCACGGTGCCTGGCGGCGACAGCACCGAACTGGCCGGACCCATGGAAGAACTCGGCCTGGTCGACATCACCGCGGAATGAACCGGCTCCGACACCCACTCACCGACCGAATGGAACAGCGATGCGAAACACACGAATGACCGCGGCCGACAAGAGCATCGTCGTCAGCGGCATCAGCAAGTCGTTCGGTGAGGTCCACGCCGTACGAGACGTCAGCTTCGACGTGGGCGCCGGTGAGGTCGTCGCCCTGCTGGGACCCAACGGCGCCGGGAAGACCACGACGGTGGACATCCTGTCGACGCTCACCAAGCCGAGCAGCGGTACCGCCACGGTCGCCGGCTTCGACGTGGTCACCGAGGCCTCCAGCGTGCGGCGGTCGATCATGCTGACCGGCCAGCAGGTCGCGCTCGACGACATGCTGACCGGCCGGGAGAACCTCGTGCTGTTCGGCCGGTTGCAGGGCCTGGCGAAGAAGGCCGCACGCGCCCGCGCCGAGGAGCTGCTCGTCGCCTTCGACCTCGTCTACGCCGCCGACCGGCGCCTGGGCACCTACTCCGGTGGCATGCGCCGGCGCATCGACATCGCCTGCGGCCTGGTGGTGCGCCCGGAGGTCGTGTTCCTCGACGAGCCGACGACCGGCCTGGATCCCCGCAGCAGGCAGACCATCTGGGATCTGGTGTCCGGCTTCAAAGACGTCGGTATCGCCACCCTCCTGACGACGCAGTACCTGGAAGAGGCGGATGCGCTCAGCGACCGGATCATCGTGATCGACCACGGCGGGATCGTCGCCGAGGGCACCGCCGATCAGCTCAAGGAGCGGACCGGGGGCAGCTACTGTGAGATCGTCCCCCGAGATCTCAACGACCTGCCCGCCGTCGTCGACGCGCTCGGTTCGCTGCTGCCCGAACAGAATCGGGCGGCGCTCAGCGCCACCGCAGACCGCATCGCGATGCCGGCCCCCGACGGTCCGGCCACGCTCGTCGAGGCGCTGGAACGGCTCAACGTCGCCAAGATCCCGCTGACCGACATCGCGCTGCGGCGGCCGTCCCTCGACGACGTCTTCCTGGCTCTGACGGCCGACAACGCCGCCGCACCTGAGGTGACGCAGGCCGCGGAGCGGGACGATCCGGACATGCTCGTCGGCGCATCGAGTGGCGGCGGGGGACGGCACCGCCGCAACGGCCGCGCCCTGGTGACGAAGCCGGACGTCGCGTCATGACCGCAGCCCTGGCCGCGCCCCGGCCGCATCCGTCACCGGTCGGGCAGTGGTGGGTGCTGACCAACCGCCTGGTGTCGCCCACCCTGCGCAACGGCGAGGTGGCCACCGCGCTGGTCGCCTCCGTCGTGTTCACCGTGGGCTGGTACATCCCGCTCAACAACATCCTCGGACCGCGCTCGGGCATGAGCAGCTACGCGCAATTCCTCATGCCGCTGGTGGCTCTGCAGGGCATATCGTTCGCCGCCATCACCGGCGCGCTGCGGGCGGCGACGGACTCCGTCAAGGGCATCAACCGCCGGTTCGACTCGATGCCGATACCGACGTTCACGCCGGTGGCGGCGCGGATGTCGGCGGGACTGTACCGGTGTGCGGTCGGTACCGCCGCGGCGCTGATCAGCGGTCACCTCATCGGATTCCGATTCCACGCCGGTGTGCTCAACGCGATCGGGTTCTGCGTGCTGCTGCTGATGATCGGTCTGGTCCTGTCGTTCCTGGCCGACCTGCTGGGCAGCAGCTCGAAGAACCCGGAGGCGACGTCGCAGTGGCTGATGTTGCCGCAGTTGATCTTCGGGCTGATCTCCGTCGGCATCCAACCGGCGGAGCACTTCCCGGACTGGATCGAGCCGATCGTCCGCAACCAACCGATATCCCAGTTCATCTACGCACTGCGCGCGCTGGGCGGTGACACCACACCCGGCGCCGGTGAGGTCACCTGGGCGGTCGTCGGGCCGTCGGTGCTGTGGCTCGTCGGAGTGATGGCCGTCATGGTGCCGCTATCCGTGGTCCTGCTCAGGAGGAGGTCTTAGATGACACTCACCCACAACGGGTCCCGGCCCACCGACTCGGCTGTGTTGCGGGAGAGCGACTTTCCCGAGGTCGACCGACTGCGGCGGGAGAATTCGCCGCGATTGCTGGTGCCACACGCCTGGGTGCAGACCAAACGGCTGCTCACCCGGTTCCTGCGGGACCCGATGACGTTCTTCTTCGGCGTCGTCTTTCCGATCTTCATGCTGCTGGTGCTCGACATCGTGCTCGGCGATGCCATCCAGGCCGCCACCGGGAGCAGCGCGGTCTACGGGAGCGTGCCGCTGATGACGGTCATCGGGGCGATGAACGGGGCCTCGGTGGGAGCGGTCGGCATCATCGCCGAGCAGAACGAGGGGATGCTCGCCCGGCTGTGGGTGACGCCGGTGCATCGCGCATCCGGCCTGCTGGCCCGCATCGCCGCCGAAGCGCTTCGGGTCACGGTCAACTCGGCGGTGCTGCTCGGCGTGGGTTTCGCACTGGGGCTGCGGTTCGAGGCCGGCCTGCCGGCGGCCGCGCTGTGGTTGTGCGTACCGGTGCTGTTCGGCGTGGTGTTCGCCATGCTCGTGTTGACGGTGGCCCTGTACTGGCCGAGCCCGACGATGGTCAACGCCATCGTGTTGGTCAACTCGCTGTGCCTCTTCTTCTCCAGCGGATTCGTGCCACTCGACCAGTACCCCAGCTGGATCCAGCCGGTCGTCGAGCATCAGCCGGTCTCGTACGCCATCGAGACGATGCGCGGACTGTCGCTGGGCGGGCCGGTGGCCGAACCCGGCGCGGGAATCCTGCTGTGGTCGGCTGGTCTGCTCCTGGCCTGCCTGATTCCGATGGTGATCGGTTACCGGAAAGCGAGCATGCGGGGATGAGAGTTCAGGCCGGAGTGCGTTCGCATCACCGCATTCGGCGGTGGCCGACCGCCGAGGGGAGATCCTGATGGTGTATCCGACATCGGTCATCCGCAGACTCGCACCGAGCGAGAAGTTCTTCGCCGAGACACAGACGTTCACCTCGATCACCGTGTGCCTGCAGGGCGCGATCGACGTCGATGCGATGGCCGAGGCCTTCGACGCCCTGCTCGAAACGTACCCGGTCTACGCCGGACACCTGGCCCAGGGCGCCGATGGCGGCTATCAACTGGTCGCCGACGATTTGATGCATCCGGGCATCTGGGTGCAATTCGACGGCGGTCCGGCTCCGACCGATCAACTCGACCAGGCCGTCGCGCTGATCTACCTGCTGGTCCGGCCGATTGCCGCGCCCGAGGTGACGCTGTTCATCCACCACAGCCTGGCCGACGGAACGCTGATGGGCGCCCTGCTGTTCGAGTTGTTCTCCCGCTACACCGATGTGGTCACCAGCGGCGACGCCGGACCGGTGAGCGCTCAGCCCGCACCCGAATCGGTCGAGGCTGTGCTGGAGGAGCGAGGCATCCGCAAGCAGCAGCGTTCCGGGCTGGATCGGTTCATCCCGGCCATGTTCGCCTACGACCTGCCGCCCAAACGTCATACCGAGAGCAGCATGCTGGGCCGGCCGGCTATGGTGCCGACGACGCGGTGCCGGTTGAGCAAGGCCGAGACGTCGGAGCTGGTGCGGTTCGGTCGCCGCAATCGGCTGTTCGTCAACAACCTGGTTTCCGCGGCCATCCTGCTCGCCGAGTGGCAGGTGCGGCAGACGCCGCACATCCCGATCCCGTACGTGTACAACGTCAATCTACGGGCGCTGGTGGAACCCCCGGTGAGCGCGACGGGCTGCACGCTCGCCATCGGAGTGGCCACCTACCTGGCGCACATCACTCCCGAGACCACGATGGTCGATCTCGCCCGGGGCATCGCGGACATGTTCCAGGCCGACCTGGCCGACGGTGTGGTGCAGCAGTCGCTCCTGCACTTCAACATGCAGTACGAAGGGGCGATTCCGGGGCTGCCGGATGTGGTGCTGTCGACGAATCTGGGCAATGCGGCGGCGATGCGCACGCCGCCCGGCCTGGACGTGACCGGTGTGCAGTCGCAGTTCTATCGCGCGTCCTCAGCAGTCATCGACGTGTACTCCTTCGGGATCGTCGGAGGTGAGCTGCTTCTCGAACACCACGTCGACGCCGCGGAGAACACCGTCGACCTCATCGGTGCGCTGCTGCGGGCGGCCGCCTCCGAACCCCTACCAGAGAGAAGCTGACCATGACCTCGATGAGTTGGAAGACCCGGCGTCTCAGCGATCAGGTGCCGACCGCGGCGGCCGGGGCCGTGGAGGTCGACCTGACCGGCCCGCCGCAGACCATGCTGGACATGGTGTTCGCCAAGGCGCTCGATGCCGCCTCACCGCATCCGGTGCTCGGTGACACCTACGCGTTGGACCTGATCAGCCGGGTTCACTACGACACGCGCCGCAACCCGATCATCCGGCAGCGCCGGCGTCAGGTGTCGTCGATCACTGTGCGCGCCGCGCAGTTCGACATGTGGGTCCGGGAATTCCTCGCCGCGCATGACAGCGCCGTCGTGCTGCACCTGGGCTGCGGTCTGGACAGCCGGGCGTTTCGCGTCGACCCCGGCCCCGGGGTCGAGTGGTACGACGTCGATTTCCCGGACGTCATCGCACTGCGCGAACGGTTCTACCCGACCCGGGACAATTACCACCTGATCGCCTCCTCGGCCACCGACGCCTCCTGGCTCACCGAAATCCCCGCCGACCGGCCGGTGTTGATGCTCGCCGAGGGTGTGAGCATGTACCTCACTGAAGACGACGGCGTCGCACTTCTGCGCCGAGTGGTCGAACGTTTCCCGGCGGGGGAGTTGCATCTGGACTTCTGGAGCCGGTTCGGCACCAAGGCGCAGCGCAAGAACAACACCGTGGTGCGGTGGTCCGGTTCCGAGCTGGGGTGGTCGGTCGACCACCCCGACGAGATCCTGGCCGCGGTGCCGGGAACGCGGATCCTTGAGGCGATCTCGTTGTTCGACGCGGACACCGTCGAGCGGCTGCCGAAGGGGTTGCGCCGATTCAGCAGGGTGGCGTCACGGACTCCGGTGCTTCGCCGGATCGTGCAGCTGCACCGTTACGCGTTCTGAAGGATCTGAGCCGGCGCGAGCGTTCCCGCGCCGGCTCACCCCAGGGCGTAGTCGCTGATCGGGAACCGCGACGCCTCGCGCAGTGCCCGCCCCCGTGAGCTGGGCCGGACGATGGTGGCGTCCCCGCGGAAGTGGTACGACCGGGATCCGGCGCAGTTGCCGCGGAAGTAGACCATGTCGCCCAGTCGCTTCGACATCCGCTCGAAATAGCGGGTGTTCGCCTCGTCGGTGACTTCGAATGTCGTCGACCCGCGGCGTCGCACCTCGGACAAGAGGCGATCGATGTGCCGCATCTGGCACTCCATCATCGTGAAGAACGATGCCCCGGTGAACGCATACGGGCTGGCCAAGTTGAAGTAATTCGGGAAGAACGGCACCGAAATTCCCTCATAGGTCTGGAACTTGTTCTCGCGCCACCACTTGCCGAGGTTGCGGCCGTCGCGGCCGACCACCTCGATCGCCGGGAAATTCGCCTCCCACAGGTCGAATCCGGTCGCGAGGACCAGCGTGTCGAGCGGAATCTTGCGGCCGTCGGCGGTCACGATGCCGTCCGACTCGATGTGGTCGATGCCCACCGTTTCCAGATCGACGTTGGACCGGCCGAAGACGCGGTAGTAGTCGTTGTTGAAGGTGGTGCGCTTGCAACCGAACTCGTAGGCCGGCGTGAGCTTGCGCCGTACCGAGCGGTCCCGCACCGACGCGAACAGGTGCGCCTTCGACAATGCGGCCGCCGCGACGTTGAGGATCCTGGTCTGGCGGTAATGCACCACCGCGGTGGACACATTCAGCTCGGCGAAGGCGTCGGTGATCAATCGAAGCATCCGCTGGGTGAGCGGGAACCTCGCGAACATGCGCTGCACCGTGGACGGGATCGGGAAGTCGACCTTCGGGATCACCCAGATGGGGGTGCGCTGGAAGACCGTGAGCTGCGCCGCCTGTGCGGCGAGTTCGGGAATCAACTGCGCAGCGGTCACACCGGTTCCGATGATGCCGACTCGGCGATCCGTGACCGGCGTCGACGGATCCCAGCTCGCGGTGTGCATCAGTGATCCGCCGAACGAGCCGACCCCGGGGATATCGGGAAGTCTCGGCTGAGAGAGATATCCGGTCGCCGTGATGAGGATCCGCGCCGACAACGACTCACCGCCGGCGAGCGAGACGTGCCACAGCTGGGTGTCCTCATCCCAGCGGGCGCCTTCGACTGTCGTGTTGAACCGCATGTAGCGGCGCAGGTCGTACTTGTCGGCGACGTATTCCGCGTACTGCTTGAGCTCGGTCCCCGGCGCGTGCAACCGCGACCAGTAGGGGTTCGGCTCGAACCAGTACGAGTACGTGGTGGACGGGATGTCCACGGCCAGACCGGGATAGTGGTTGACCTTCCACGTGCCGCCGAGGTCGTCTTCCCGGTCGAGGATCGCGATGTCGTTGTATCCCAGACGATTGAGCTGGATCGCGGCGCCCATACCGCCGAAACCGGCGCCGACGATGATCACGTCCAGATGGTCCGCACTCATGGTCACACCGTAGCCGGGGACGCCGCGATCCGCGCGTTTTCAGCCGCGAAAAACTGTTTGCTGAGAGAACCAACGCGCCGATATGGGGCGGCGCCGGGGCCACGTGTGCGTCCAGCTACACGGCAAACTTATTCTGCAGTCAACTAAGTGGATCTCCGCACACAGTCTGTGGACTCCTGAGGCGGCGTTGCCGGCATGGGGCGGGTGAGTGGACTCCTCGATAGCTGTGGGTGCGGGTAACAGATTGGGAGGGCCTCGTTTGCAGCGTATTTCGCTCAACCGAGACGAATCGGATGGTCGCGGACATGTCGTCGTGTGAAGTGTATGGCAGCTTGCCGACTTGTCCCAGAAGCAAACATCATCCCGACGCCGGATCAACCAATTTCGGGGAACGGAAAGAACACAGCGAAACACTGACGACGTCGGGCGAAGCATGGGTTACGCTGCTCCGCACGGGGGATAACGAATTAGCCCTCTTCGAGACATCCGGGGTGGAGGACCAGCGTGGGGAACCATCGAGCCAAGGCTCAGAAGAACACGAGAATCGCGTCATACGTGACGACGGGGGTGGCGCTCGAACTCGTCACGTTGTTCGGTATCGCGTACGCGACCGACAGTCACCTTCCGGGCATCAGCCCGATGGCCGCGGTGTCGATCTTCATTGATGGAACGAAGGACATCCTTCCCACGAACGACAGCCAGGCGCCCGATCGGATGAAGGGGGCGCTGAACGGCGACTTCGACCAGGGCAAGCTCTACAAGTCCGAACCGGGTTATGGCGGCAACGTCTTCATCGACTACCCGCGTGAATTCGGGGTCATGACCGGACTGGGCAGTCACACCTACGAAGAGTCCCGAGGCATTGCGGCCGACAAGACCGAGGCCGCGATCAGGGATGCGATCAAGCAGAATCCGAACGACCCGGTGTACGTCGTCGGGTTCTCCCAAGGCGCCAACGCGGCCTCCGATGTGCTCGCCAAGCTCGAAAAGGAGAACATCGACACCTCGAACGTCACCTTCGTCCTGCTGGGTAACGGGGCGCGAAACGACGGCGGTCTGTGGGCCAGGCTCCCCGCGGGTGTGTACGTACCGCTGATCGGCCTGCGGTTCGGCGCCTCCACGAATCCCAGTGCCAAGCCGGCAGATCAGGCCGCGAAGGTCATCCAGATCAGCAAGCAGTACGACGGCGCCTCCGATGTGCCGAAGTACGTGCTCAATCCGCTGGCATGGGCGAACGTCGCACTCGGCTTCATGTCCGTCCACAACGGCTACTACAACGAAGTCGACATGGATCTCAGCGGGCCGAATGATGTGCCCGACGGGAAGATTGACGAGTACGACGTCGAGGCTGCGGAGGCGAATCCGGACAAGTACATCGTCACCAAGAACGGCAACATCACCGATATCGTGATCAAGGCGCCGGTGGGCGAGCTTCCGCTCACCAAGCCACTTCTCGACCTCGGTGTGCCCCGGGCGGTTGTCGAGGCCTTGGATCCGTTGCTACGCGCCATCATCGAGACCTCTTACGACCGCCCGACCGACGGCAAGTACGCGGCAACTCCAGTTCACCTCCGATTGCTGCCCGGTCCGGATCAGTGGATCGAGGACTTCCATGCAATCGCCGAGGGCTGGAAGCAGACCGAGGAGAAACTGGCGGACCTCGAACACGAGGACCTCGCGCCCACGCCGCCGGCGCCTGCGACGACGATGATGGCCGAGCCGGAGGTGGAGGCCGAGCACATCACGCCGCCTGCGCCGGAGGAGTCCAGGTTCCAGAGCAACGGTGCCTCGATCACCTCTGTCAGCGTTCCCGTGACGCAGGCGCCGTTGCCCGCGCCCCTGCCCGCTCCCGCGCCGCCAGTCGCTCCGGCACCGGTTCCTCCTCCTCCGCCGGCCGCGCCGGTGGTGCAGGACGGAGCGCCGAGCGGCGCGGAGATCCTGTTCCCGGAGTCCGGCACGACGAAGCCGCAGATCGGCGTCAACAAGACACTGCAGCAGATCAACAAGGCGATCACCGGGACTGTCAAGACGGTGGTCGGCGCACTGACCCCGAAGCGCAGTACCGGCACCACAACGACATCGGAGCCCGATCCGCCGGCCTCCGATCCCGCGCCCTCGGACCCGTCGCCGTCGACCGACGGTGGCGGCAACGAGACCAGCGGCACCTCAGGCAGCGAGTCACCCGCCGCCTGACCCGCGGAATTCGGTGTCCCGAACGCGGTGCTGGGCCGTCCGCGGCGGCCCAGCATCCCGCGTTGTCAGGCGCCCGGCCGAGCGTACGTCACGTCCAGCACTGAGAGGAACCCATGGAAATCGCAATCATCGTCGTCTCAGTCGGGCTGGCCATCTTCATGGCGGTGGCCGGCTTTCTCAACGTGTTCTTCGTCGGCGATGCGCGGAAGAACCAGGTTCACCTGAAGATTTCGCCCGGCCTGACCCGATTCATCGGGTGGTGTCAGTGGGCGTCGGTGGTGGGTCTCATCGGTGGGCTGTTCTGGCGTCCGTTGGCCATCGCCGCGGCGATCGGCCTGCTGCTGCTCCTCATCGGGGCGGTCCTTGCGCACCGGCGCGTCAACGATCCGCTCAGCGAGATGGTGCTGGCCATAGCGGTATTCGTGCTCACCGCTTTCGTGCTGGCGGGGCACCTCTCGAAGGCCGACGCCCCGCCTACCTTGGCAAGCGTGTCTCTGCAAGGTGACCGATATACCCAGTCACCGCTGTGAATGTCCGCTCGAGCTGACGCCGGAGCACACGGTGCGCCACGCCGGCGAAGGGACCGGTCATCACCACCCGCTCGGTCAGCACGGTGCCGGAGCCCTGCGGTTCGATGGTGTGTTCGTAGGTGAGCGTGAGGCCGGCGAACCTGGTCTCCGACGTCCAGATCGACGGCGCTTCGACCCGAGTGAGAGTGGAGTACGTTTTGACGCCGCCCTTGACCTTTACGCCGACCCGGGCGCCGACCACGAAGTCACCGTCCACACTGCCGAATTCGATGACGTCACCCGGCCAGGACGAGGGATCGGTCCACACCTGCCACACCGCCTCGGCGGACGCCGCACACGGCGAGGAGCCTGCGACGGAACGGATTTTGTTGCCCATCAGCCGATGATCTCACCGGTGTGCCCGCGACGGGGCGCATCGACGAACTCAGACGTGAGAAGTTCTCTGCGCGAACAGGAGTGCTGACCATGCCGCGTACCTTCGAGATATCCGTCGACTCACCGGCCACGGTGGTTCAGATCCTGTCCGCCTTCTCCGACGAACGCTACTGGGCGGACCGCCTCGACGAGTTCACCGGTGGCTCGGCCACCGTGGTCTCCTTGAGCACCGACTCGACCGGCACCGTGAACGTGACCATCGCCCTCGGTCTCCTGCGCGATCGGCTGCCGAAGATGGTCAGCCAATTCCACTCCGGCGACCTCGAGATGATCCGCGAGGAGACATGGTGCTGGATCGCCGACGGGCGCGTGCGCGGAGCCGTCGGCGTGTCGGTGACCGGTGCGCCCGTGTCGGCGGTCGGCCGGGGGCTGCTGCGCACCTCCGACACCGGCTCCCGGATGACCTACGCGGGCAGCGTCGCCGTCAACGTCCCGCTGCTCGGCGGGCGGATCGAGACCTTCATGGGGCGACAGACCGTCGAGGAGATCGTCCGGTTGCAGCGGTTCACCAATGACTGGATCGCCGGACACTATTGATCAGGGGGACGCCGGAACCACCGGTAACTCGATTCGCGAGGCACAGTGGCGGTTCCGGTGCACCGCGAAAGTCGGTGCACACCGTGGGACGATCGCGAAGTGGCTCGCGTCGACGCCCGCCAGGGCCACCCGGATGCGGTGACCACGCCCGAACAGATAGGACGTCGGGATGAGGTCGAAGGTCAGCTCCGCTACCTCGCCCGGCACCAGCGCCCGCGCATCGTCGCGCGCGAACGTTCGGTAGGGGACCGCTTGCCGGTACGGCGCCGGAGCGTCGCTCAGCCGCCGATGCAGGGCACGCAACTGTCCTTCGGTGACGATCGCGACGCGACCCCGGTCGTCGATGTCCTCGAGATAGACGAACAGGGTGGCGTCGCGGCCGGTGGCGGCGAGGTAGACGGTGACGACCGGGTGTCCGGTCACCTCCATCGGCGCATCGAGTGGTGCGGAGGTGTAGGTGAGCAACCGGGCGTCCACGGCGGCGCGGTCCGGGTAACGGACCGCCTCGCCGACCGCCACCTGTGTGCGCCAGCGAGAGTGCTCGCCGGTGCCGACGGTCGGGTCGATTCTGTACTCGTCGGCACCGCTGTCGGTCGAGGGCGGCGACGGGTCCAGCGTGCGCTGCGCGGAGAGGAAGTACGTCGAGGCCACCGCGCGCGGCGGCCACGACGGGGAGGTCTTCCAACGGCCCTCGCCCATCGTGAAATACCGGATGCGGTCGTGCGGGCCGAGTCCGCTGTCCCGCGAACGGAGGTGGTGGTCGAAGAAGCGCAGCAGGTCGCCTTCATGGTCGAACCCGGACTTCACCGGGTCGCGGTGCGGTTCGATCCGCCACTGTCCACCGTGACTCCACGGGCCGAGGATCAATCTGTTGTCCGCACCGCCGAGGGTCAGGAATCGTTTGACTGCGGCGTGCGGATACGCACCGTCGAACCAGCCGCCGTAGCTGTAGACCGCCGCCCCGGACTTCTCGACGTCATGCCAGTAGTTGTGCGGGCTGAAGAGGTTGATGCTGCCGGACTCGTCGATCGGATCCCCGATCAGGTCCAGCTCGGCGCCGCCCTCGCCGTGATAGGGATCCGATGGCGCGACATCATCGCGGTATGTCAATGTCCGTGCCTGGCTGTCGATGTCGTAGTTGGACCGATGGTCGGCCAGTGCCGATCGGCGCAGGCGGCGGTGACGGTCGCCGTCGACGGGCTGAACCCCGGTCACCAGTAACCGAACCCACCAGCCGGCTACCTCGTGAGGGGCGTTCCGGTCGAGTGCGGCGTTGTACCGTCCCCAGGTCTCGGTGAACCACGCGGCGTGAATCCCGCCCGGGAACGCGATGTCGGTGTAGGTGTCGAATGGGGAGAACCGCGGGGCCACCGCCCGGACGGCGGGATGCCCCGCGACGAGCAGCAGCTCGGCCGAGGCACCGCTGTACGAACTCCCGACCGCACCCACGGTCCCGTCGGACCACGGTTGTCCGACGATCCAGTCCACGATCTGAGCGCCGTCGCGCACCTCGTCGGGTGACCACTCGCACAGGCGGTGACCGAACGATGCGCCGGCGCCGCGCACGTCGACATCGACCCAGGCATACCCGTGCGCGAGGAACCGCCGCCGACAGCGTGCGGTCGACGGGATGTGATGAAAGGGTCTGCCGCCCATAGCCGCACGCAGAGGCTGACGAAGCTCCATCGCGCGGTAGTAGCGGGTCTGATTGAGCATCGTGGGACAGCGGGTGCCCCGCGACGCCTCGGCCGGCAGATAGACGTTCACCGCGATCCGCACCCCGTCGCGCATCGGCACGTAGCAGGAGAAGGACCGCACCGTCTCGAGTCGACGCAGGCGCATCGGGGCTGCGGACCGTGCCGCGCCGGAATCAGCGAGCGTCACTGCAAGCCCCCATCTGCCGCGCCGACCCGGCCAGCATACGAGGCGCGCACAGCGGTGCCCAGCATACTTCCCTGCGCAATCAAACGATCTCTGCTGCGACGGCTTTCGGCTCCAACACCGGTCGATCTGTGTAGGGTCGGCGGTGACAGGGGAGGCAGCGCGAAACTCGATCGGAGCGTCCAGTGCGGAACTTCTCGGGAGCGGTGGTGATGGTCACCGGCGGGGGTGGCGGAATCGGTGCGGCACAGGTGAACCTGCTCCGCGCGAAAGGCGCCACCGTGTGCGCGGTCGACATCGACGAGGAGGCCGCCGCACGCACCGGCGCGGAGTTGGCCATCGGTGCTGACGTGGCCGACCGGGAGGCGATGGCGGCGGCCGTGGACCGTGTGCTGACGCGATTCGGCCGTCTCGACGCGGTGTTCTGCACGGCGGGGGTCGCACACCGGCCCGCCACGATGCGTACCCTCAAACCCGGTGAAGCGCAACGCGTCATCGACGTCAACCTGGTCGGCACCCTCAACACCATCCACCCGGCACTCGAGGCGCTGATCGCGGCTCGCGGACACATCGTCGTGGTGTCGTCGATGGGGTGGCCACCCCACACCGAATACGGGACCCTGCTCCCGGCGGTGGGCGGTGTCGCGTACTCGACGAGCAAGACCGCCGTCGAGATGCTCGGGCGTGGATTGCGGATGGAACTCGCTCCGCACGGAGTCGACGTGACCATCACCTACTTCGGGCCGATCGACACCGCGATGCTCGCGCAGTCGCTCACCCCGCCGTCGCAGGCCAAACTGCGTCTGACCATCGGTCCGGAGAAGGCAGCCGCCGCAGTCATCCGGGCGGTGGAGAAGGGCAAGGTCCGGGCCATCATCCCGGCGCGCTGGAACTTCCTCAACGTCGTCCGCCCGCTCGGGGTTCATCTCGACAATTTGTTGCTGCGGAGCAAGACTCAGCGCGAATTCATCGCCACCTACGATTCGGCCTGAGTGTTGCGGCGTCGCCGGCCGCGGGTGACGTAGACGGTGATCAGCAGTGCGCCGGCGGCGATGATCGCCCAGCGCGACATCGCCGACAGCGTGACCACGCCCCACGGCGCGTGGAACGACCACGCCGCCGACGTGGCGACGGCGTACATGACGCACAGCGCCCACGCCGCAGCGCCCGCCGACGCCACCGCCGTGCGCGTGCGCGGCGACACCCGGTCCGCGCCGGGCGGGCCCAGCAGCACCGCGGCCACCCCGGCCGCGATGAGAACCCCGGCAGCCACGGCCCAACCGCGCACGTCGCCGATCGACCGGAACCACCCGGGAACCCACACCAGCCATACCGCGAGGAACAGCGACGCTGCCAGGAGCACCAGACCCACGGCGCGCGCCTTCGCTCCCCGGGCCCGCAGAGTCCCGCCGATCACCAGGCACGCCAGGCCCACGGCCACGAAAACCACGCTCGGCGCAGCGAAATGGTCACCCGGGACCGGTGGCGGCGCGCAGTAGGCCGGCCCCAGCCGACCGCTGTCAATCGCGCAATGGGTCATGAAGATCGCCAGCACCCACGCCAGCACGAACACCGTCAGGCCGGTCAGCAGGACGCCGGTGACGCGGTCGGACAGAGTGTGCCGGGCGGTTCGCACCTCGACAGCCTCGGCGGCGGGGTTCAGCAGCGTCACGGGCGGAAATGGCTCGCGCCGGCGGGCGAACCACACCGCCGCCGCGGCCAGCCCTGCGACGGCCATCGCCGCGACAGACAACCACTTCGCCGAGGACACCGCCATCTGCAGGACGTTCCAGAGCCCGCCGTCGCCGCGGTAGGCGAACTGGCCGTCGGGCCGCTTGTACATCAGCGCCGACAGCAGGAAATACTCGACGAAGTCGAAGGCCAGCGCGATCGTCGGCAGCCACAACACCCACGAGGCGCGCCGCAGCCGGGGCGTCCGAAACCGCCACCAGCCGCCGACGAGGAGGGCGGTGAACATCGTCCAGTAACCCGCCATCACGAGGAAGTCGGGAAGCAAGATCTCCTGCACTGAGGCCGAGACGGTGCAGCCCTGGACGAGCCAATCGAAACGTTCACCGTCGCCGGAGAATTGAGAGGCGAAGTGCAGGATGCCACACTTGCCGGCGATGCCGAACAGCCATGTCGATCCGGCGTTGAACGCCACGAAACCCACGATGGCCGCGGTGATCAGTCGGCGGTCACCGCCCGCCCGCGCATACGCCCGCACCGCAGGATCAGGTGATGCGGCCGCATCCGTCGCCCCCCTGAGAACGGCCTGCTGGCCAATCCGCTCCATGGTCGGTATCTAACACAGCCGACCTGCCGTGGTGCGGCCAAAGCGCAGCCTCGACCCGCGGATCGTTGCGAGGGTCAGTACCCCGGCGTCCGGCGGTGTCGTCCGCCGCAGGTCAAACGGCCGACTACTCGACCAGCGTGGTGATCGCGGTCGCCAACTCCGGTGAGTCCGACGTGGCCAGGTTCTGGTAACTGCCGCCGGTGATCTGCGCGACGGACTCCCAGGTGGCCCGGTCGGCGTCGTCCCCGAAGTCGATGACGTTCACCGCCACCGGCCGGGCGGGATCGAACGCGTCGCGGACGAACGCCTCGAGGCCGGCACCGTTGAGGGTGCGATCGGTGTGCGGCCCCTCGGTGATCACCAGCACCGAGTTCGACTGCCCGGCGCGGAACTTGGCGAGTGCGTCGTTGTAGACCAACCGCAGCGTGGTGAAAGACACGGCGCCACCGGATGTCGACGACAACGCGTCCAGTGTGGACGTGAGCGCCGCCGACCGCGGCTGCCCGGCGACCGGCTCGGCCAGCGGGCCCGTCGGCACCTGCGAGTTGCCCGCGGTGCCGTCGAAGGTCCACAGGCCCACCGCAGTGCTCGGCGGCAGCGCGTCGATGCGCGGGATCAGCGTGTTCACCACGTTGCCCATCCGCGAATTGGTGCCCTCCTGGGCCGGCATCGACAGGTCCAGCATGATCGTCGTCGTCGCACCGCGCGCGGGACTGGTCAGCGCGTCGGCCACGGTGGCGCGCACCGCGGGATCACCGATCGACAGCGGGGTCCCGAGCTGCGGGTAATCGGTGACCTCGCTCGGCGGCGGAGTGCCCTCGGGGGTGCGGAAACCGGCCCTGGCCAGTTCGGCGAGGCGTTCGGGCTCGCGCATGAACCGGGCGAACTCGCTGGCCGCGGTGACCTGCTCACGCGACAACCAGTCACCGGCGAGCAGCGCGGTCGGGTAGTCCGCCACCGCCACGGGTGCCGGCGGCAACCACGAGGTCAGCGTATTCCCGGCATCGGGCCGGTCCGCGGCCTCGGCGACCAGCCGCTGCTCGGTGGTGACCACCGCGTGCACCGGTGCGGTGGCGGCGTCACCCGGGCGGAGCAGTGCATCCATCGCGGCGTCGCCGGTCGTCTCGGGCAGTTCGGGCGCGCCGCCCGCCAGCCGGTTGACCGCTGCGATGCCGTCGGTGGCGGGCGCGCCGGCCGGCGCGGACGCCGCTGCGACCGCCTCGGCGGCCAGGTACGACGCATCGCTGTTACCGCTGCGGGGCAGCGCCAGCCGCAACCCGCCCCAGCCGGGCAGGCCGAGGCCGTCCAGTGCGGCGGGATCGGTCTGCAGCCCCGGCAGCGTCGACCAATTCTGCTGCGCCAGTGCGCGTTCGAGTTCGGGGCGGACGGCGAGCACGACGGGGGAGCTGACCAGGCTGCGGGCGTCGCTGATGGTCTCCGGCCCGGTCGCCGCCTCCAGTCGGGCCGCGGACACACCGCTGGCCGGAATCCACAGCGCCGGGCGGTCACCCAGGTCGCCCGGCCAGTCACCGCCGAACCCGGCGATCACCTGATCGGAGTCGGCGGATTTCACGGCCACCTTCACGCACCGGTCACCGACCGGGGCGGCGGTGTCGTTGTAGGTACCGGCCAGCGTGCCGATGGTGTCGGCGATCGACGGATCGGCCAGCACGGGGACGGTGAGTTCACCGTCGACGCAGCGGGCGGCCGCGACGTCGCCGCGGTCGGACAGGGCGTCACCGAAGAACCGCCACAGGATCACCCCGGCCACCACGACGACGACGGTGACCAGCGCGACGATCACGCCGACGCTGATGCCGCGCCGGCCCGGGGTCACCGCCCGGTGGCTGCCGGTCCACTCACCACCGTCGGAGCTTCCGCCGTGCGCCGGACCGCCGGGCGGCGCCGGCGGCGGGGCCGCCCCCGCGTTGTCCCGGTCGTCGGGGTGGTCGTCGGTCCAGTCCTCGTCGGCCCAGTCGTGATCCGACGCGTCGGCCCAATCCCGATCGGCGTCCGTACCGTCGTAGTCCGCATCGGGAACGTCGGACTCGTCGGGGGCGCCGGGATCGCGCGGAGCAGTCCCACCGAATCCGCCGTCCCCGGTGCCGGAATGGCGGCCGTACGCCGGAGCGGCGTACCCGGATGGGTCGAAGCCCGAGCCGTACCCGTCGTCGGGACGCTCCAGATCGCCCGGGCGGTCGTCGGGGACACCGGCGTCGTCGTCGGAACCCTCGGGATCGGGGATGCTGTGCCTACCCACTCCTGCCCCCGTATTCGCGTCGTCGGTCCGTCTGCTGATGCGTCAGCGGCGCTCCGGGCAGTCTAGTCACGCGCCCAGAGTGCCTGACGGTACCGTCAGCGGCCGGCAACGGCGGCTTTGTACTCGCGACGGCGCCGGTGCAGGATCGGCTCGGTGTAGCCGTTGGGCTGGGCCGCGCCGGACAGGATCAGCTCCTGGGCCGCCTGGAACGCGATGCTGGCATCGGGGTCGGTGGCCATCGGCTTGAAGTCCGGGTCCTTGGCGTTCTGCTCGTCGACGACGGCGGCCATCCGGCGCAGGCTGGTCTTGACGTCGTCCTCGGTGATCACGCCGTGGCGCAGCCAGTTGGCCAGCAGCTGGCTGGAGATCCGCAGGGTGGCGCGGTCCTCCATGAGTGCGATGTCGTGGATGTCGGGCACCTTGGAGCATCCGACGCCGGCATCGATCCAGCGCACCACGTACCCCAGGATCGACTGGCAGTTGTTGTCGACCTCCTCGCGGATCTCCTCGGGCGCCCACGCCAGCTCTTTGGCCAGCGGGATGGTGAGCAGGTCGTCGATGGTGGTCCGCTGCTTGCCGGCCAGTTCGCGCTGCACCTCGAAGACGTCGACCTGGTGGTAGTGCATCGCGTGCAGCGTCGCCGCCGTCGGCGACGGCACCCAAGCGGTGGTGGCGCCGGCCTTGGGCTGGCCGATCTTCTGCTCGACCATGTCGGCCATCAGATCGGTCATCGCCCACATGCCCTTGCCGATCTGCGCCTTGCCGGAGAAGCCGGTGGCCAGGCCGATGTCGACGTTCTGGTCCTCGTAGGCCTTGATCCACGGCTGGCTCTTCATCGCGCCCTTGCGGATCATCGGGCCCGCCTCGATCGAGGTGTGGATCTCGTCGCCGGTGCGGTCCAGGAAGCCGGTGTTGATGAACACCACCCGCTCGGTGGCGGCCTTGATGCAGGCCTTCAGGTTCAGCGTGGTGCGCCGCTCCTCGTCCATGATGCCGACCTTCAGCGTGTTCTGCGGCAGGCCGAGGACGTCCTCGACGCGGCTGAACAGGTCAACGGTGTAGGCCACCTCGTCGGGGCCGTGCATCTTGGGCTTGACGATGTAGACCGACCCGGTGCGGCTGTTGCGCAGCGGTCCGTGGTCGTCGCTCTCCGCCAGCCCGTGCATCGCGATCAGCCCGGTGAACAGCGCGTCCTGGATGCCTTCGAACACCTCGGTGCCGTCCGCGTCGGTGATCGCGTCGTTGGTCATCAGATGCCCGACGTTGCGCACGAACAGCAGGCTGCGGCCGGGCAGCGTGAGCTCGGTCTCGCCGTCCGGCGCGGTGTAGGTCCGGTCTTCGTTGAGCACTCGGGTGAAGGTCTTGTCGCCCTTGGTGACCTCTTCGCGCAGATCGCCGCGGTTGAGGCCCAGCCAGTTGCGGTAGCCCAGCACCTTATCGTCGGCGTCGACGGCGGCCACCGAATCCTCGAAGTCCATGATCGTGGTGATCGCCGACTCGAGGACGACGTCCTTGACGCCGGCCTTGTCGGTGGAGCCGATCGGGGAGTCGGGATCGATCAGGATCTCGATGTGCAGCCCGTTGTTGCGCAGCAGGATCGACGACGGCGTCTCGGCGTCGCCGAGGTAGCCGACGAACTGCTCCGGATCGGCTAGCCCGGCCGAGAGCTCGTCACCGAGCGTCACCAGAACCTGACCGTCATCGACCTTGAACCCGGTGGCCTCGGAGTAGGAGCCCGACGCCAGCGGCACGGCGCCATCGAGGAATTCGCGGGCGTAGGCGATCACCTTGTCGCCACGCACCTTGTTGTAGCCGGTGCCCGGCTCGGCGCCGCCGTCGGTGCTGATGACGTCGGTGCCGTACAGCGCGTCGTAGAGCGAACCCCACCGCGCGTTGGCGGCGTTGAGCGCGAAGCGCGCGTTGAGGACGGGCACCACCAGCTGCGGTCCCGCCGTCGTGGTGATCTCGTCGTCCACGTCGGTGGTGCTGATCGTGACGTCACCGGGATCGGGCAGCAGATAGCCGATCTCGGTGAGGAAGCGCTTGTACTCGTCGGCGTCGTGCGGGCCGATCGCCCGCTGCCGGTGCCACTTGTCGATCTGCGCCTGCAGTTCGTCGCGACGGGCGAGGAGTTCCTGATTGCGCGGAGTGAGGTCGGCGACCACCTTGTCGACACCGGACCAGAAGCTGTCCGGGTCCAGACCCGTGCCCGGCAGCGCCTCGTTGGTGATGAAGTCGTAGAGCACGCGGGCCACGCGCAGGTTTCCCACTGTCACGCGGTCAGTCATCGTCTTCCTCCTCGGCCGTCATCGATGCGTGCCAGCCGGCACGCCGCCGTCGATCCAGCTTACCCATGGGTAATGTGAGCGAACCCAGCGTGCACCGCCGCCGTGTCGTCACGCTCTGCGACACGGTCGAGCTCATCGTTCAGCGCATCACATCGCGCGGTCAGCGCGGCCCGCAGCGGCACCGCCCGCCGCGCGACGTCCTGCTGCTCGCGGACGTATTCCGCACGGCCCGCCGGGGTCTCGATGGCGATCGCGTCGAACCCGTACGCGCTGAGGTCATACGGGCTGGCGCGCATGTCGAGCAGCCGCGCGTCGGCGGCCAGCTCCAGACAGTCCATCACCAGGTCGGAATCGACGAGAGGGACCAGCTTGTAGGCCCACTTGTACAGATCCATCGCGGCATGCAGGCATCCCGGCTGCTCGGTGTCGATCTGCCGCTGCCGGCTCAGCTGCTCGGCGTTGCGTCCCAGTGCGGGTTCGGTGAAGAACCGGAACGCGTCGAAATGGGTGCAGCGCAACGACATCGACTCCACCACGGCGTCGGTTCCCGCGCCGCCCAGGCGCAGCGGCACCGCATCGTGGCGGGCGGAGTCGGTGCGGTACACCATGGCCCACTCGTGCAGCCCGAAACAGTTCAACCGCGGTGCGCGGGCCGCCGTCGCGTGCAGCAGGCCGGCGACGAACCGCACCGTGTCGGCACGCGCCAGCAGGTGGTCCCGGCTGACCGTCACACCGCCGGGACCCTCCGCGTACCCGCTGTGCCCGAGCCGGCTGCGCGCCGCGGCGCCGCCCAGCACGACACCGAACCCGGGATGCCAGCGACGCAGCCGGCTCGGCCGCAGGCTGTAGTAGGTGAACAGGAAGTCCCACACGGGGTGGGTCCGGCCGGTGCGGCGGCGTTCGAGGTGCGGCGCGCAGAACGCGTCGACCCGCTCGAGGTGGGCCCGCTCGCGGCCGGTCCACACCGCCTCGTCGAGCCTCACACCCGGTGGGTCCCGTCGCGCACGGTGCCCACCAGGTCCTCGACGAGATCCTCGAGCGCGACCATCGCGGTGACCGCGCCGTCGGAGGTGACCAGGGCCAGATGGCTGTTGGTGCGTCGGAGCCGGGTCAGCGCCTCGGGCAGCGGCAGTGATGCGGGCAGCTGGGGCAGCGGCCGCACCATCGACCGGTCCAGGACCGCGTCGGGGTCGTCGACGAGCGCGAGCACGTCCTTGATGTGCAGGTAGCCGGTGAACTGGCCGGACGGGGCCGCGACGGGGAACCTGGAGTACCCGGTCTCGGTCAGCGCGCGTTCCACCGCACCCACCGTCGGGCCGGTGTCGGGGTCGGGCACCGGGATGGCATGGATGCTGTCCAGCGGCATGGCCACATCGCGCACGGTCCGGTTGCGGATCTGCAGCGCGCGGGTGAGCCGCGTGTGCTCCTCCCGGTCGAGTAGGCCCTCCGACACCGATTCGGCGATCATCTCGGACAGTTCCACGGTCGAGACGTTGACGTCGAGTTCGTCCTTGGGCTCCACACCGGCGGCCCGCAGGGTGGCGTTGGCGCACCAGTTGTAGAACGCGATGAACGGCCGTGCCGCGCGGATGTAGACGAGGTACACCGGGATCAGCAGCATCGCCGTTGACTCCGGTCCCGCGATCGCGATGTTCTTCGGCACCATCTCGCCGAGCAGCACGTGCAGGGTGACGACCACGCTGAGCGCGACGATGAACGACACCGTGTGCAGGACCGCGTCAGGGATGCCGAACAGCCCGAACGGTTTCTCCAGCAGGTGCGCGACGGCCGGCTCACCGACGCGGCCGAGCAGAATCGAGCAGATCGTGATGCCCAGCTGCGAGCCCGCGAGCATCAGCGACAGATTCTCCCCGGCGCGGATGACCGTCACCGCGCTCTTCTTGCCCTGTTCGGCCAGCGCTTCGAGCCGGTCCCGGCGCGCGGAGATCAGCGCGAACTCCGAACCGACGAAGAATGCGTTCAGGGCCAGCAGCAGCACGGTCAGCAGTACGCCGAACAGATCGCCGCTCATGCGCTGTCCTCCTCCCTCGGTCCGTCGTCATCTCCGCGGCGGCCCAGTTCGGTGAGCTCGAGCTGGTCGATGCGCCGGCCGTCCATCGCCACCACGGTGGCGCGCCAGCGGATCGGGTCCTCGATCGGGCCGTCCGGGTCGAACGCCGTGAGCTCCACTTCGTCGCCGGGGTCGGGGATGTGGCCGAGCTCCTGGAGTACCAGGCCGCCGATCGTCTCGTACTCTCCTTCGGGGGCACGGAACCCGGTCTGGTTGGCGACCTCGTCGATGCGCAGCAGGCCGGAGACCTGCCAGCCGGCGCCGGCCTCGACCACATCGGGGGTCGCGTCGTCGTGTTCGTCGCGGACGTCGCCGACGATCTCTTCGATGAGGTCCTCGACCGTCACCATGCCCGCCGTGCCGCCGTATTCGTCGACGACCAGCGCAGTCTGCAGCCCGTTGGCGCGGATCTGTGTCATCACGGCGTCGCCGTCCAGCGTCGAGGGAACCGTCGCGACCGGGACGGCCAGCGCGGCCAACCGGGTCCGCGCCCGGTCGTCGGGTGGCACCGAGAACACCTGCTTGACGTGTACCACCCCGATCGTCTCGTCCAGGTCGCCCTCGACGATCGGGAAGCGCGAGAAGCCGGTGTCGATCGCGGCGGCGACCAGGTCGGCGACGGTGTCGTCGGCCTGCAGCGCCTCGATCTCGGTGCGCGGCGTCATCAACTCCTCTGCGGTGCGGTCACCGAACTGCAGGGAGCGGTCCACGAGGACGGCGGTCACCGGATCGAGCGAACCACTGCGCGCGGAGTTGCGGACCAGCGAAATGAGTTCCTGCGCGGACCGGGCCGAGCGCAATTCCTCGGCGGGTTCGATGCCGAGCCGGCGCAGGATCGTGTTCGCTGTGCCGTTGGTGAGCCGGATCAACGGTGTGAACAGCGTCGAGAACAGCAGCTGCGGACCGGCCGACCAGCGTGCGGTGGGCACCGGCCGGGCCACGGCCAGGTTCTTGGGCACCAGCTCGCCGAACACCATCGACAACGACGTGGCGATCAGGATCGCCAGCACCAGCGCCACGCCGGAGGCCGCGCTCTCGGGCAGGCCGATCGCGGTCAGCCCGGGGTGCAGGAGTTTCGCCACCACCGGTTCGGCGAGAAAGCCGGTGGCCAGCGTGGTGATCGAGATGCCGACCTGGGCGCCGGACAGCTGGAACGACAGCGTGCGATGGGCCTGCTGCACCATCTGGTCGCGGCGGTGCCCACTGCGGGCGTTGGCGTCCACGGTGCTGCGCTCGAGTGCGGTGAGCGAGAACTCCGCGGCGACGAACACCGCGGTGCCGGCGGTCAGTGCGATGATCGCCAACAGGGACAGCAGGGAGTAGACGACGCTCATCGCGTCCTCACCGGTGCGCCGGGCCGCGAGCCCGGCCGGCTAGTGGAGGGTTCGGCGTCGGAGGGCTCGGGAGACGGGTGCTCGGCCCGGCAGGCCTCCGGTGAACACGTGGCCTCGACGGGTGCCAGTGGCACGGGTTCCCTTTCTCGGATGCTGACGTCACCGGGATCTACCCGGCGGCGTGACGGCTCAATCGTAACCGGCGGCCATTCCCGTCGGGTGGGGGTCACCACCCGGTCGGCAGCGGGTGCCCTTCGGCGAATCCGGCGGCGGACTGCACCCCGAGCACCACGTTGTCGTGTAGTTCGGGCAGCGTGGCGGCGCCGACGTAGGTGCAGGTGCTGCGCACCCCGGACGTGATGTGGTCGAGCAGGTCCTCGACACCGCCGCGCGCGGGGTCCAGGCTCATCCGCGACGTCGAGATGCCCTCCTCGAACAACGCCTTGCGGGCGCGGTCGAACGGGCTGTCGCCGGCCGTGCGCGCGGCGACCGCCCGCTTGGACGCCATCCCGTAGCTCTCCTTGTACGGCCGGTTCTCCCGGTCGCGCATCAGGTCGCCGGGCGATTCGTAGGTGCCTGCGAACCATGACCCGATCATCACGTTGGCCGCGCCGGCGGCCAGCGCCAGTGCGACGTCGCGGGGGTGGCGCACCCCGCCGTCGGCCCAGACATGCGCACCGAGATCGCGGGCGGCGGCCGCGCATTCGACCACCGCGGAGAACTGCGGGCGGCCGACCCCGGTCATCATCCGCGTCGTGCACATCGCGCCGGGACCGACGCCGACCTTGACGATCGATGCGCCCGCCGCCACCAGATCCCTGGTGCCCTCGGCCGACACCACGTTGCCCGCGGCCAGCGGCAGGCCGAGGTCCAGCGACGCCACGGACCGGATGGCCTCGAGCATCTTGGCCTGGTGCCCGTGCGCGGTGTCGATCACCAACAGGTCGGCGCCGGCTTCGGCCAGGGCCCGCGCTTTGGCGCCGACATCGCCGTTGATGCCGACGGCGGCGGCGATGCGCAACCGGCCGCGGGCATCGACGGCGGGGGAGTAGATGCCGGCGCGGATGGCGCCGGTACGGGTGAGCACGCCGGAAAGCGTGCCGTCCGGTTCGGTGAGGACCGCAAGGCCGACGGGCGCGTGCTCGAGCAGGTCGAACACCTTGCGCGGATCGGTACCGACCGGGGCGCTGACGAAGTCGGTGAGGGCGACGTCGCGGACCCGGGCGAAGCGGTCGACGTCGACGCAGGTGGCTTCGGTGACCAGGCCGATCGGCCGGCCCTCGAACACCACGACGGCGGCGCCGTGCGCGCGCTTGTGGATCAGCGCGATGGCATCGGAGACCGAGTCGTCGGGTGCGAGCGTCACCGGGGTGTCGACCACCAGGTCGCGGCTCTTGACGAAGTCGACGGTCTGCTGCACCACCGAGACCGGCAGGTCCTGCGGTAACACCACCAGCCCGCCGCGGCGGGCCACCGTCTCGGCCATGCGGCGCCCGGCGACCGCGGTCATGTTGGCCACCACGACCGGGATCGTGGTGCCCGAACCGTCGACGGTGGACAGGTCGACGTCGAAGCGCGACGCGACGTCGGAGCGACCGGGGACGATGAAGACGTCGTCGTAGGTCAGGTCGTAGGCCGGGCGCTGCCCGTCAAGGAACTTCATCGCCCCTGATTCTAGTGCGTTCTATTGCGTCGCTTTTCCCGCGCGAGCAGACGCAGAAGTGCCTGGAATGAGGCAGAAAAGGGCACTTCACGTCTGCTCGCGCGAAAGTGTCAGGCCTCGACCTCGCTGCGGTCGCCGCTCCACAACGTGTGGAACCGCTTGTCGCGGTCGGCGTCGATGCGCCCGTAGGTGTGCGCGCCGAAGAAGTCGCGCAGTCCCTGGGTGAGCGCGGCGGGCAGCCGCTCGGTGCGCAGCCCGTCGTAGTAGGACAGCGCCGAGGAGAAGCCGGGGATCGGGATGCCGAGCTGGGTCGCCGTGACCACGACGCGGCGCCAGCTGTCGATGGCCGCCTCGATGGCGTCGCGGAAGTAGGGGGCGACGATCAGCGTCGGCAGGTCGGGGTTCTCGTCGAACGCCTCCTTGATGCGGTTGAGGAACTTGGCGCGGATGATGCAGCCGCCACGCCAGATGGTGGCCATGTCCCCGGGCGTGATGTTCCAGTCGTACTCGGCGCTGCCGGCCTGGATCTGGTTGAAGCCCTGTGCGTAGGCGATGATCTTCGACGCGTACAGCGCCTGGCGGATGTCCTCGGTGAACTGTTCTGCGTCCGTCGGCTTTTCGCCGAGGTCACCCGAGGCCAGGCCGGTGGTGGCCTGGCGCTGGGCCACCGAACCCGACAGCGCGCGGGCGAACACCGCCTCGGCGATCCCGGTCACCGGCACACCGAGGTCCAGCGCGGACTTCACGGTCCAGCGGCCGGTGCCCTTCTGTTCGGCCTCGTCGAGGATGAGGTCGACCAGCGGCTTACCTGTTGTGGCGTCGTTCTGCCGCAGCACCTGCGCGGTGATCTCGACCAGGAAGCTGTCCAGGTCGCCTTTGTTCCACTCGTCGAACACGTCGGCGATCTCACCCGCGGTCTTGCCCAGCCCGTCGCGCAGCAGCTGGTAGGCCTCGCCGATCAGCTGCATGTCGGAGTACTCGATGCCGTTGTGCACCATCTTGACGAAGTGCCCGGCGCCGTCGGGGCCGATGTGCGTGCAGCAGGGGACGCCGTCGACGTGGGCGGAGATCTCCTCCAGCAGCGGGCCCAGGCTCTTGTACGACTCGGCCGGGCCGCCGGGCATGATCGACGGCCCGTTGAGCGCACCCTCCTCGCCGCCGGAGATGCCCGCGCCGACGAAGTGCAGGCCGCGCTCCCGGATCGCCTTCTCGCGGCGGATGGTGTCGGTGTAGAGCGCGTTGCCGCCGTCGATGATGATGTCGCCCTCGTCCATCTCGTCGGCGAGTTCGTTGATCACCGCATCGGTGGGATCACCGGCTTTCACCATGATGATCACCCGGCGCGGCTTCTCCAGTGCGTCGAGGAATTCGCGGATGGACTCACTGCGTACGAAGTTGCCCTCGGATCCGTGCTGCTCGAGCAGGGCGTCGGTCTTGGCCACCGACCGGTTGTGCAGCGCGACGGTGTAGCCGTGCCGGGCGAAGTTGCGGGCCAGATTGGAACCCATCACCGCCAGTCCTGTGACGCCGATCTGTGCCGTGCCGACCGTGGACTTCTCCGACGAGCTCATACGCCAGCCTTTCGTTGTGTGGTTGTCGCAGGGTGGGGCGCCCGGACCGGGCTAGAGGGTGAAGAGGCGGTGCAGTTCGGTCAGCCACGGCACGGCGACCGCAACCGTGGGGACCACGAGGATGGCCGCCGCCGCCAGGTAGGCGGTGGCGGCCAGAATCCGGCTGTTGGGCCGGCCGCCGAGGCGGCGCACCCGGATGACCGTGGTGGGACCACCCGCGGCCAGCGCCCCCGACGGGGTGCGGCCGGCCGCGCACGCGACCAGCGCCCGGGCCAGGGGGGTGGGGCCTGCGGTCCGTACGGCGGCGTCGTCGGCGAGCAGCTCCACCAGCAGGCGGACCGCGTCGAGCGCGCTGCCGCTGCGGACGAACCGCGGGAAGGCGGCGTGCACGGCGGTGAACATCTCGAGGACGAGGTCGTGGCGCGCCCGCAGATGGGCCCGCTCGTGGGTGAGGATCGCGGTGATCTCGTTGTCCGCCAAGGTGTGCAGCGCGCCCTCGCTGAGCACGACCCGGCTGCGCACGCCCGGCAGGCAGTACGCCAGTGGTTGAGCGACGTCGAGCACCCGCAACCCCGATCCGCGGGCCTGGCGGCAGACGTCGGCCGGGACGGCGTCGCGGGACAGTCCGAGCAGATCGACCATCATCCGGTGATGGGCGCGCCGACGGCGGGTGGCGACCGCGACTTGCAGCACCGAGACGATCAACCGGGCGCCGATCATCAGGGTGATCGCGAACACCACCACGTACAACGTCCACAGCGGCCACCCGAGGGCGTCGATCTCACTGGTCAGCGTGGCGGTGGGCCGGCCGTCCGGACCGGGCACGAACAGGCGGCTGGCGATGGCCAGGCCGGCCGAGAACGCCGAGAGCACCGCGGCGAGCGCGATCGACTGCCAGAGCACGATCGCCGCACGCGGAGCGCGCATCGGCCAGGACGCGCGGGCCAACAGCGCCGGCACCGGCCCCACGAGGAGCAGCGCGACTACGGAGAAGGCCAGCGCGGACACCCCACAATTGTGGCTCAGGCAGGGCCCGGATCGCCAGCGGACGGGATCGCACCGTCTTTGGTCTCGAGTTCGGCCAGCGCGCGGCGCAGCGCGGCGGCCTCGTCTGCGCCCACCCGCTCGACGAAATGCACCAGGGCGGCCTCCCGGCTGCCGAAGTCGGCGGCCTGATCGAGCGCGTCGACCATGAGGCCGGCGACCAGTTCGTCGCGGCCGTGGGTGGGGGCGTAGCGATGCGCGCGGTCGTCGCGGTGCTGGACCACCAGATTCTTCTTCGCCAGCCGCTGCAGCACGGTCATGATCGTGGTGTAGGCGAGGTCGCGGCGGGCAGCGAGCGCTTCGTGCACCTGGCGCACGGTTTGGGGCTCGCGGGCGGACCACAGGTGGTCCATCACCTCGCGTTCGAGCTCCCCTAGACGCGTCAACTTAGCCATGTCCTTCATCTCCTGAGCAGTAGAACCAGGGTACTACGGTCGTACTACCGTGCGTCGTATCTGATGCGAAGAAGCAACAGTCTTGCCCATCTTCGACATTCCTGCCGGGCCCACCCGGTCTTCTTGTGAAACCAATCACAGCCGCTGGCTGCTTAGGCTTGCCTAGCTATAGTAAGCCTTACCTAACAACCCGTCGGGAGGTGTGGTGACGGTACTGATCGAGGATCCGTTGATCGCGGGCATGGCCATCAAGCAGGCGTTACCGCTGCATGAGTCCAGCCGCCGGCTGCGGGAGCTCTATCCCGAGTGTCCGCGGGTCTACGGCGTGGCGGTCATGGGCGATCTGTCCCGCCGGCGCTGGTGGCCGCTGGCCGATGCGCTGGCCGCCGACCGCCTGCAGGGGATGTTCGACCTGGCCGCCGCGGACACCGACAACCGGGCCGCCGTCGCCCAGCAGTTGGCCGCGACGCTCGCCCACGTGGTGCTCGGCCGGGTCATCCCGCTGCTGGTCCTCGAGGGGCGCGCGTGGGATACCGGGCTGGAAAACCTGTGGGTGCACGTGGACTCCGAGGGCGCGATCGACTGGGTCGGGGTGGTCGACCCGACGCTGCGGGCGCTGCCCGACGATCCGGCCTGCCGTCGCCGTCCGCGCCTCGGGGCGCCGCGGGGCATCGTGGCGCTCCCCAGCGAAGCGGCCCTGACCACCTGGGTCGCCCACCGCAGTCACCGGGCGCTGGCGCCGCTGTTCAACCGGCTGGCCGAGATCAGCGACGGAGCGATGTCGGTGCCCGCGATGTGGCATCTGGTCGGCGGAGCGGTCGTCGGGGCCGCCACGCAGGTGCCACTGCTGGCCGGGTCCAGCGAGTGGACCAGCATGCGTCGCGGTCAGGCGGTGCTCGACGCGCTGGTGGGCTTCGGCCTCCCGGTGCGCGGAGCGGCGCGCGGAGGGAAGGTCTTGCTCAATTAGGCAAGCCTTGCCTATGCTCTACCGCGTACGGCAATGAGAAACCACCGGACCGAGCCGGAGTCCTGAGGGCTGCAGAGACCCCCGGTCCATTCGAAGGGCGGGCCCCGCACGATCTGTGCGGGGCCCGTCCGTCTTTTCAGCGCTGTTTCCTCGCTATCTGTCTGGCGCCTCGCCGAACCCCGCGCGACCGGACTCGACCGCGCGGTGTAGACACGACTGCTGTGAGTGATCAGATGCCCGAGGGGCTCGGCGGCGGCTTCGACAGCGAACTCGGACTGGAGTACCTCGAGGTCACCCCCGACGGAGCCCGTGCGCAGCTCCACATCCACGACAAGCTGCTGCAGCCGTGGGGCATCGTGCACGGCGGCGTGTACTGCTCGATCGTGGAGAGCCTGGCCAGCGTGTCCGGTCACGTCTGGAACACCGCCAACGGCGGCGGCACCGTCGTCGGCGTCAACAACAACACCGACTTCCTGCGGGCGATCTCCGGCGGCACCGTCACCGCCGTGGCCACGCCGATCCACCGCGGCCGCCGCCAGCAGTTGTGGCTCATCACGATCACCGATGAGAACGACAAGCTCGTGGCGCGCGGGCAGGTACGGCTGCAGAACATGCCCGCAGCCTGATCGCCGGCGCTGCCGAGTGCGGCGCTCCGTGGCAGGATCGCCTGCTATGCGTTTGACCCCGCATGAGCAGGAGCGGCTGCTGATCTCGTATGCCGCCGAACTGGCCCGGCGTCGGCGAGCCCGCGGACTGCGGCTCAACCATCCCGAAGCCGTTGCGGTGATCACCGACCATCTGCTCGAAGGGGCCCGCGACGGCCGCACCGTGGCCGAGCTGATGGCCAGCGGCCGCGACGTACTGGGCCGTGACGACGTCATGGCGGGAGTGCCCGAGATGCTGCACGACGTCCAGGTGGAAGCCACCTTCCCCGACGGCACCAAACTCGTCACCGTCCACCACCCGATCCCGTGAGTGATTCCGTGATCCCGGGCGAGCTCCTCTACGGCGAGGGCGACATCGAACTCAACGCCGGCGCGCCGCGGCTGGAGATGGCCGTCGTCAACACCGGTGACCGGCCCGTGCAGGTGGGCAGCCATGTGCACCTGCCCCAGGCCAACGCCGCCCTGGAATTCGACCGCGCCGCCGCGCGCGGACACCGGCTCGACATCCCGGCCGGAACCGCCGTGCGCTTCGAACCCGGAGTCACCCAGCACGTCTCGCTGGTGCCCCTGCGTGGCCGTCGGGAAGTGCACGGGTTGTCGCTGAACCCGCCGGGCCGATTGGGGGACTCCCGATGAGCGCATGTGCGCAGAGGAGAAATCGATGAGCGCGCTGTCCCGCGAGCGCTACGCGGCCCTGTTCGGGCCGACCGCCGGTGACAGGATCAGGCTCGCCGACACCGATCTGGTCATCGAGATCACCGAGGACCGCAGCGGCGGTCCCGGCCTGGCCGGCGAGGAGGCCGTGTTCGGCGGCGGCAAAGTGCTGCGCGAGTCGATGGGGCAGGGCCGCGCCACCCGCGCGGACGGCGCCCCCGACACGGTGATCACCGGTGCGGTCATCCTCGACTACTGGGGAATCATCAAGGCCGACATCGGCATCCGCGACGGGCGCATCGTCGGCATCGGCAAGGCCGGCAACCCCGACATCATGGACGGCGTGCACCCGGCGCTGGTGGTGGGGCCGTCGACCGAGATCATCGCCGGAAACGGGCGCATCGTCACGGCCGGCGGCATCGACTGTCACGTCCACCTGATCTGCCCGCAGATCATGGAGGAAGCGCTCTCCGGAGGGATCACCACGATCATCGCCGGCGGCACCGGTCCGGCCGAGGGCAGCAAGGCCACGACCGTGACGCCCGGCGCGTGGCATCTGGCGCGCATGCTCGAGGCGCTGGACTCCTGGCCGATGAACGTCGCGCTGCTCGGCAAGGGCAACACGGTCAGCGCCGAGGCGATGTGGGAGCAACTGCGCGCGGGCGCTTCGGGGTTCAAACTGCACGAGGACTGGGGCTCCACCCCCGCGGCCATCGATGCCTGCCTGACGGTGGCCGACGCGGCGGGTGTGCAGGTGGCGCTGCACTCCGACACGCTCAACGAGGCCGGGTTCGTGGAGAACACCGTCGGCGCCATCGCCGGCCGGTCGATCCACGCCTACCACACCGAAGGCGCCGGCGGCGGGCACGCACCGGACATCATCACCGTCGCCGCCGAACCCTACGTGCTGCCCAGCTCCACCAACCCGACGCGTCCGCACACCGTCAACACCCTCGACGAGCACCTCGACATGCTGATGGTGTGCCACCACCTCAACCCCAGCATCCCCGAGGATCTCGCCTTCGCCGAGAGCCGCATCCGGCCGTCGACCATCGCCGCCGAGGACCTGCTGCACGACATCGGGGCGATCTCGATGATCGGCAGCGACTCACAGGCGATGGGCCGCATCGGCGAGGTCGTGCTGCGCACCTGGCAGACCGCGCACGTGATGAAGCGCCGCCGCGGTGCGCTCGACGGTGACGGTCGCGCCGACAACCACCGGGCCCGCCGCTACGTCGCCAAGTACACGATCTGCCCGGCCGTCGCCCACGGACTCGATGACGAAGTGGGGTCGGTCGAGGTGGGCAAGCTCGCCGATCTGGTGCTGTGGGAGCCGGCATTCTTCGGTGTGCGCCCGCACGCGGTGGTCAAGGGCGGCATGATCGCCTGGGCCGCGATGGGCGATGCCAACGCCTCGATCCCCACCCCGCAGCCCGTGCTGCCGCGGCCGATGTTCGGCGCCGCGCCGACCGCCGCGGCCGCCACCTCACTGCACTTCGTCGCGCCACAGGCCATCGAGGACGGACTGGCCGAACGGCTCGACGTCCGGCGGCGCGTGGCGGCGGTCAAGGACGTCCGGCGGGTCGGGAAGGCCCAGATGCCGCTCAACGACGCGCTCCCGCGCATCGAGGTGGACCCGGACACGTTCACCGTCCGCATCGACGGCGACGTGTGGCAGGAGCAGCCGGCCACCGAACTGCCGATGGCCCAACGCTATTTCCTGTTCTGAGATGACCAACCTGACCACCCTGCTCGCGCTGGCCGACTCGCGGTTGCCCACCGGCGGGCACGTGCATTCCGGCGGGGTCGAGGAGGCCGTCACCGAGGGCCTCGTCGGCGACGTCCGCACCCTGCGCGCCTACCTGGTGCGGCGGGTGCGCACCCACGGTCTGGTCGCGGCGTCGATCGCCGCGGCGGTGCACGGCGGTGCGCTGACCGTCGATGGCGCCGACCGCGAAACCGACGCGCGCACGCCGGCTCCCGCCGCCCGCGCCGCTTCTCGCGCCCAGGGCAGGGGGCTGGCCCGGCTGGCCCGCCGGGTCTGGCCCGGTCACGACTGGGGCGCGCTGGGGCGTACCCCGCACCTACCCGTCGTCGCCGGGGTGGTCGGCGAGGTCAGCGGCCTGACCGCCGAGCAGACCGCGACCTCGCTGGTGTACACCACGATGACCGGTACGGCCACCGCCGCGCAGCGACTGCTCGCGCTGGACCCCGGTGACGTGGCGGCGCTGACCTTCGAGCTGTCCGCGCTGTGCGACGACGTCGCGCGCGCCGCCGCCAAGGAACTCGCCGACCTGTCCGACCCGCTGCTCGACGTGCTGGCCGAGCGGCACCGCGCCCGCGAGCGCCCGCTGTTCGCGTCCTGAAAGGAGCCGCCATGCCCCCGCATTTCCTCGACGGTCAACCCCACGACCACGCCGACCGCCCGAAACGGGTCCGGACACCGGACGAACCGCTGCGCATCGGGGTCGGCGGACCAGTCGGGTCGGGGAAGACCGCGCTGGTGGCCGCGCTGTGCCGGCAGTTGCGTGACGAGCTGTCGCTGGCCGTGCTGACCAACGACATCTACACCACCGAGGACGCGGACTTCCTGCGCCGCCACGCGGTGCTGCCCGATGACCGGATCGCCGCGGTGCAGACCGGCGGGTGCCCGCACACCGCGATCCGCGACGACATCACCGCCAACCTCGACGCGATCGACGACCTGATCGCCGGGCACGACCACCTGGACCTGATCCTGGTCGAGTCCGGCGGCGACAACCTCACCGCCACGTTCTCCTCGGGCCTGATCGATGTGCAGATCTTCGTCATCGACGTGGCCGGCGGCGATAAGGTGCCCCGTAAGGGCGGTCCCGGTGTCACGTTCTCCGATCTGCTGGTGATCAACAAGACCGACCTGGCCCCGATGGTGGGCGCGGATCTCGACGTGATGCGCCGCGACGCCGCGCAGGTGCGCGGCGAGCGGCCGTTCGTGCTGATCTCGCTGACCGAGGACCCGGCCGCCGGACCGGTCCTGGCCTGGGTGCGCGAACAGTTGCGTGTGCCGGTGCAGGGCTAGTGCGGTCCGACGTCCTCATCGTCGCCTACGCCGACCGGCCACCGCGCCTCGAGCACACCGGCGGTATCGCCGTGCGCCGCACCGCATCCGACACCGTCCATCTCGTGTCGGCCGCGGCCACCCCGCTGGGCGGTGACCTCATCACGGTGCGGGTCGTCGTCGAGGCCGGGGCGCGGCTGACGGTGCGCACCGCGGCCGCGACGCTGGCCCTGCCCGGGGCGTCGACGCCCGAGTCGGCGAGCCGGTGGGACGTCGAATGCGCCGGCGAGCTGGACCTCGACCCGCAGCCCACCGTGGTCGCGGGCGGTTCTGCACATGTGACCACCACGCGGCTGCGCCTGGCGGACGCCGGCCGCATCCGGCTGCGCGAACGCGTGCAGATCGGCCGCGTCGGTGAGCACGACGGGTTCTGGTCGGGGGCGCTGCACGCCGACGTCGACGGGATACCGCTGCTGCGGCACCGGATCGAAGTGGGCGCCGCGGCGGTCGGCGACGACGAACTGCATCGCCCGCGCGCGTGCGTCAGCGAATTGCGTTATCCCGCAGACCATTCGGGATCGGCGCCGGCGGCCGCGGGCACCGTGCTGGCGCTCGCGGCCGGCGGCACGCTGGCCACCTGGCAGGGCGACCGGCTGACTAGCTAGCCGCCTGCTCCCGCTCGCGTTCGGTCTCGGTGACCGCGGCCGCGATCTCCTCGAGTTCCTCTATTCGCGTTCGGGCGTACGCCTGCTGTTCGGTGATCGTGAGTTGTCCGCGCTTGGTCGACAGGAAGGTCACCGTCCACGAGATCAGCGTGACGAGCTTGGTCTTGAAGCCGACCAGGTACACCAGGTGCAGGGCCAGCCACGCCAGCCAGGCGATGAACCCGCCGAACTCCAGCGGGCCGACCTTGGCGACGGCGGAGAACCGCGACACGGTGGCCATCGACCCCTTGTCGAAGTACTCGAACGGCTGCCGGAAGTCGGGGTTGGCGCCCTTGATCTCGTTCTTGATCAGCTTCGCGGCGTAGCGGGCACCCTGGATCGCGCCCTGCGCCATCCCGGGCACGCCCTCGACGGCGGCCATGTCGCCGACCACGAACACGTTCGGGTGGCCGGGGATGGACAGGTCGGGCAGGACCTTGACGCGTCCGGCGCGGTCGACCTCGACCTCGCACTGCGCGGCCAGGTCGCGGCCCAGCGGGCTGGCCGACACACCGGCCGACCACACCTTGCACGCCGACTCGATGCGCCGGTGGGTGCCGTCGGGGTCCTTGACCGTGATGCCGTTGCGGTCGACGTCGGTGACCATGGCGTTGAGCTGGATCTCGACGCCCATCTTCTCCAGCCGGGCGGCGGCCTTCTTGCCGAGCTTCTCGCCCATCGGCGGCAGCACCGCGGGTGCGGCGTCGAGCAGGATCACCCGCGCGCTGGTCGAGTCGATGTGGCGGAACGTGCCCTTGAGCGTGTAATCGGCGAGCTCAGCGATCTGCCCGGCCATCTCCACACCGGTGGGGCCTGCGCCGACCACGACGAAGGTGAGCAGCTTCTCGCGACGCTTCGGATCGCTGGACCGCTCGGCCTGCTCGAACGCGCCGAGGATGCGGCCGCGCAGTTCCAGCGCGTCGTCGATCGACTTCATACCGGGCGCCCACTCCGCGAAGTGGTCGTTGCCGAAGTACGACTGACCGGCGCCGGCCGCGACGATCAGGCTGTCGTAGGGCGTGGCGTAGTCGTGGCCGAGCAGCTCGGAATGCACCAGCCGGTTCTCGAGGTCGATGTGCGTGACGTCGCCGAGCAGCACCTGCACGTTCTGCTGCTTGCGCAGCACCACGCGGGTGGCCGGCGCGATCTCGCCCTCCGAGATGATGCCGGTCGCCACCTGGTAGAGCAACGGCTGGAACAGATGGTGGGTGGTGCGCGCGATCAGCTTGATGTCGACATCAGCGCGCTTGAGGGTCTTGGCGGCGCTGAGGCCGCCGAACCCTGATCCGATGATGACGACTTTGTGCCGATCCGTTGGAGTGGCTCCGGGATGGCTCATCAATGCTCCTCGACGGGCGTGACATGCGGTTCTCGCCCTCTACGGTAGTCGGCTGGGCCCGACGTTGGGCACACGGTCGGTTGTGGCTTATGCCACGCGGCAGGCGGGTTCAAACACCGAGCACCGGCTTGAGCAACGCCGCGACGTCGGTGATGCCGCCGGGGGTGTAGCCGTTGAGGTTGGTGACCGGCGACAGGATCACGCCGTCCACCCCGGCGTCGAGCACCTTGGTCTTGATCTGGTCGACGATCTGCTCGGCGCTGCCGTACACCACCTGCTGCTTGAAGTCGTCGGGGACGAGGTCGGCGGTGACGTTCTCGTCGATGATCGCCATCACCAGCATGCTGGTCTCCAGCGTGGCCGGATCACGCCCGATCTCCTCGCAGCGTTCCCGGATCACCGACAGTTTTCGCGGCAGCTCGTCGAAGCCGGCGATGATGTTGAGGTGGTCGAAGTGTTTGGCCGCCAGCGGGATCGTCTTCTTCTCACCGCTGCCGCCGATCATCAGCGGGATGTGGTCGCGGAACCGCGGCTCGGCCATCGCCTCCTGGACCCGGTAATACGTGCCCTCGAACGTCGGCCGCTCACCGGCGAGCATCGGCAGGATGATCTGCAGCGCCTCACCGAGCTTGTTGAAGCGGTCGGTGAACGTCCCGAATTCGTAGCCCAGCGAATCGTGCTCCAACTCGAACCAGCCGGTGCCGATGCCGAGGATCGCGCGCCCGGCGCTGATCACGTCGAGCGTGGTGATCGCCTTGGCCAGCAGCGTCGGGTTGCGGTAGGTGTTGCCGGTGACCAGCGTGCCGAGCTGTACGCGCTCGGTCGCGGTGGCCAGGGCGCCGAGGGCGGTGTAGGCCTCGAGCATCGGCTGATCGGGGGTGCCAAGACCGGGCAGCTGATAGAAGTGGTCCATCACGAAGACCGAGTCGAAACCGGCCGCCTCGGCCTCCCGGGCCTGAGCGATCACAGTGGGGAACAGTTCGGCGACCCCGGTGCCGTAACTGAAGTTCGGGATCTGCAGTCCGAGTCGAATGCTCACATCTGCAAACCCTATCGGGAGCTACCGGACGGCGCTCAGCGCGCCACGGCTCACGTGCAGCGTCTGCCCGGTGATGTGGCGGGCCGCCGGCGTGGACAGGAACAGCGCGAGGCGGGCGAACTCGTCGGCCACCGCGGGCGGGGCGCCGGTGAGCCCGTCGTAGCCGGCCTGGGCGCTCTTACCGGTGGCGACCACGTTGACGGTGATGCCGCGGGTGCCGAAGTACGCGGCCTGGCCCGCGGTCCAATCGGCCAGCGCGGCCTTGACCGCCGCGTCGGCCGAGCCGTCCCGCGCGGGTTCCGGCACGACGTTGACGATCGATCCACCCGACCGCAGGTGGTCGCCCACGATCTGCACGGTCAGCACGGCCGACAGCACGGTGTCCTCGAGGGCGCGCCGCCACGCGGTGGCGTGGTCGGCGAGCCCGTACGTGCGGGGGTCGCCCGCCGGATGCTGCGGGGCCGGCACGTTGACGAGCGTGTCGAGGTGGTGCGGGAGCTGTCCGCGGACCGCCTCGAGCGCCGCCGGGTCGGTGTTGTCCACGACGATCGCGTCGACATCGAGCTCCTTGGCGGCGATCTCGAGGTCTTCGCGTCGCGCCCCGGTGATCACCACCCGGTGGCCGTCGTCGCGGAAGCCGGCCGCGATCACGCGGCCCAGATCCGTATCGCCCCCGGTGACCAGCACGTCCATCCGCCGAACCTCCTCGTATGGCGTGATCCCCGCGCGCGTGGCGGGCATCGACGGTCGATGTTACTGGACGGTAGCTAGCCCGTGAAATCCGACGCGCGAACGGTGACCGATCCACATCCGGGTCGTGACCTAGGTTTGGCGCATGGGTTCGCGCACCGGGACGCGGCCGGGACTGCGCCCGGCGCTGCCGGGATGGATCTATCTGCCCGCCGCCGCGGGTGCGTTGTTCGTCGCGCTCCCGCTGGTGGCGGTGGCCGCCAAGGTCGACTGGCCGCGCTTCGGGGCGCTGATCACCAGCGACGCGTCGGTGGCCGCGCTGGTCCTGAGCCTCAAGACCGCGGCGGCGAGCACGGTGCTGTGCGTGCTGCTCGGGGTGCCGATGGCGATGGTGCTGGCTCGCAGCACGTCGCGCGCCGTGCGGGCGGTGCGCCCGCTGATCCTGCTGCCGCTGGTGCTGCCTCCGGTGGTCGGCGGTATTGCGCTGCTCTACGCCTTCGGCCGGCTCGGGCTGATCGGGCGCTACCTCGAGGCCGCGGGGGTGCAGATCGCGTTCACCACGGCCGCGGTGGTGCTGGCGCAGACGTTCGTGTCGTTGCCGTTCCTGGTGATCGCACTCGAGGGGGCTGCGCGCACGGCGGGGTCGGACCACGAGGTCGTGGCCGCGACGCTGGGCGCCGGCCCCTCGACGGTGTGGTGGCGGGTGTCGCTCCCGCTGCTGGCGCCCGGCCTGGTGTCGGGGTCGGTGCTGGCGTTCGCCCGGTCGCTCGGGGAGTTCGGCGCGACGCTGACGTTCGCCGGGTCCCGGGAGGGCGTGACCCGCACGTTGCCGCTGGAGATCTACCTGCAGCGCGAGAGCGACCCGGATGCGGCGGTGGCGCTGTCGCTGCTGCTGGTGGTGATCGCGGCCGTGGTGGTGATCGGGCTCGGCAGCCGGCGGCTGCGGACCCAGGGGTGGACATGAGCGGGTTGAGCGTCCGCGCGCGGATCGCCCACCGCGACGTCGACGTCGCGTTCGACGTCGGGCCGGGGGAGGTGCTGGCGGTGCTCGGGCCCAACGGCGCAGGCAAGTCGACGGCACTGCACGTGGTGGCCGGCGTGGTCCGGCCCGACGACGGTGTCGTGCGGGTCGGGCAGCGGGTGCTCACCGACACCGCCGCGGGCGTGCAGGTGCCGACCCACCGCCGCCGCGTCGGGCTGCTGATGCAGGACGCGCTGCTGTTCCCGCATCTTCGGGTCCGCGCGAACGTGGCGTTCGGTCCGCGCAGCCGCGGGCGGCGGTCCGACGCCGGCGCGGTGGCCGGCCGCTGGCTGGCCGAGGTCGACGCCGAGGACCTCGCCGACCGGATGCCGCGCGAACTGTCCGGTGGTCAGGCGCAGCGGGTGGCGTTGGCCCGTGCGCTGGCGGCCGAACCCGACGTCCTGCTGCTCGACGAACCGCTCGCCGGCCTCGATGTGGCGGTGGCCGGCGCGATGCGGCGGCTGTTGCGCCGGGTCCTGACCCGCGACGGCCGGTCGGCCGTGCTGGTCACCCATGACCTCGTGGACGTAGCGACGCTGGCCGACCATGCGGTGGTGATCGACGGCGGCCGCATCGCCGAGGCGGGTACGGCGACCGCGCTGCTCGCGACCCCGCGCAGCCGGTTCGGCGCCCACTTCGCCGGCGTGAACCTGATCGCCGGGGTGGCGGAGGCGGGCGGCGTCCTGCGGACGGCCGGCCTGGTATGGCACGGCGTCCCGGCGGCCGAGGGACTGGTGGCCGGTGAAGCGGTGGTCGGGCTCTTTCGGCCTGCGGCCGTCGCGGTGTATCGGGACCGGCCGCACGGCAGTCCGCGCAACACCGTCGCGGTCACCGTCACCGAGGTCGACAGCAGCGGTCCGGCCGTGCGGGTGCGCGGCGTCACCGAATCGAGCGGCGGGGGGCCCGGCGGCGAGGATGCCGGGAGCGGGTACGGTCTGGCCGCGGACATCACGGTCGAGTCGGCCGCCCGCCTGCGGTTGACTCCCGGCGACCGGGTGTTCATGACGGTCAAGGCGCAGGAGGTGGCGCTGCATCCGGCGCCGTAACGGCGTGTGTGGGGACGGCGATCTACCGGTCGGATGAGATGTTGACGGCCCCGGCGCGGCGGCCGCGCCGCGGGCTGCGTCAGCAACGGTTCGAAAACTCATGATCAGCGGTTTCGTAAGATCAGCAACCGTAATTCTGGCCACATTCACAGCAATTCACACTTGCGTCACGGGCGTAACACGGTAGTTTCTTCACTCATGGATGAGCCGGACGCGATGTCGACACGACGCTGGGGCCTGTCGAAGAAGCTGGCGACCGCTGCGGCGGCCAGCGCCACGGCGGCCATGCTGGCGATGCCGTCGGTGGCGAGTGCGCAGCCCGCACCGCCGCCCCCACCGCCACCCCCGCCGCCCACACCGGCGGTCGTGGCGCCACCTCCACCACCACCCGGCCCGCCCGACCCGCTGGCCCCGCCGCCCCCGCCGGCCGATCCGAACGCCCCGCCGCCCCCGGCCGATCCGAATGCGCCGCCGCCTCCGCCGCCGCCCGAGCCGGGCCGCGTGGACAACGCGGCGGGTGGGTTCAGCTATGTCGTCCCTGCCGGCTGGAAGGTCTCGGACGCCACGAACCTGTCCTACGGTCAGGCGCTGCTGACGAAGGTCCCGCCGGAAGGCACCACCGAACCGCCGAACGACACCAGCGTGCTGCTGGGCCGGCTCGATCTGAAACTGTTCGCCGGTGCCGAGAACGACAACGCCAAGGCCGCGCAGCGGCTCGCCTCGGACATGGGTGAGTTCTTCATGCCGTTCCCGGGGACCCGCGTCAACCAGGAATCGACGCCGCTGGATGCCGCCGGCATGCCGGGCGTCGCGAACTTCTACGAGGTGAAGTTCACCGACACCAACAAGCCCAACGGACAGATCTGGGCGGGTGTGGTCGGACAGCCGACGCCGGCGGGAACCCCGCGCGGGCAGCGCACCCCGGAACGCTGGTTCGTGGTCTGGCTGGGTTCGGCGACCAATCCGGTGGACAAGGGCGCCGCCGTCACGCTGGCCAACTCGATCCGGCCGTGGACGCCGCCGCCCCCGCCGCCACCGGCGCCGCCGGCCGATCCGAACGCACCGGTTCCGCCGCCGGATCCCAACGCCCCGCCGCCGCGGCCGGGTGTGGGTGTGGCCGTGCCGGTCGCCCCGGAGAACGCCCCCGGGATGCTGCCGCCGGCCTGACAGCAGCACGGAGAAGAGCCACGCACCTGATGGTGCGTGGCTCTTCGCCGTTTCCGGGCTTCCGCACTCGCGGCCGCAGTCAGCGCTCAGCAGCGCACGTCGTGTGGGCCACGTGCGCTGTCGGCCGCACTCTCAGATGCCCGCGCAGATCGACGGTGCGAACGGAACTGGAATCGGCACACACGCTCCCACGCTGAAGTAGGGCGTGATATCGCCGTTCCACGCCGGCGGGGGCGGCGGTGGCGGAGGTGGGGGCAGCGGTGGCGGCGGCAGTGGCGCGGCGACGCAGGTGTTCGACGGTGCGTCATAGATTGTGCCGAGACCGCACTCCGTCGCGTTGCCGATCGCCGGGGCGACGACCGCCAGCGAGGCGAGCGGTGCGACCGCGGTCAGCTCGATGACTGCCCAGCGCTGAATCCTCTTCATCGTAGGCCCCCTCCGGTACTTGCCGAGCCCTACGGTAAGGAGTGTATGTCCCGGCAGAACGGGTGCGAACGGATCGGACGAACTAGCTGGCGCCCCGCACGCAGCTACATCGCGGCCAGGGCCGCGCCGAGCCGGCCGGCGAGGTCGCCGCGGCCGAACCGGTACATCGGTCCGGTGCCGTCCTCGAGAATCCGGCACAGCCGTGCGACGCCGCGCGCCTCGACCGCGTCCGGGCCGCGCAGGCGCGCCACCACCGACTCGATGACCGTGCGGGCGGACAGGATGTTGGTGCGGTGCACCGGGACCCGCAGCGTCATCAACGCGGTGGTGTCGCGGGCGTCGCCAACCGCGCGGCACAGCGTGCGGGCCAACGCCTCGCGCTCCCGGCGAGAGGTCAGCCGGGCCGCCCGGACCGCCAGGGCGCTGCCGGGTACGGCCGGCGTCCCCACCGCCAAGGCGACGTCGAGCCGGCGGGCGCACATCCGGGCGGTCCACCGGGCTCGCCACGTCGGGCGTCGGGTAGCGCGGGGCCGGGGCGCGGGCCGGGTCGTCGCGGCGGAAATCATGTTGTCGGTCATCGCCGTCACCTCGTAACGTTGAGTAAGAATCGTGACCACTGTCGACGGTATAGCGGTCACGGTGACCGGTCAACTGATTTCACCGGTCATGTCCAGTAGCCTGGGTGCATGGCGAAGGTGAGTGGCTGGACCGGCGACGACGAGGCCCGGCCGGCGCCGGCACCGCTGGACCGGGTGCAGTCGCTGGTCAACACCGTCGACCTGGAGATCGCCCAGGACCGGTTGGCGCGGCGGGACGACGCGCAGCCGTGGCTGGTCGCGCACGGGTGGCTGGCCGCCGGCGCAACGCTGACCGACGCCGACCTCGACCTGGCGCGTTCGGTGCGGGAGGCGGTGCGCGCGCTGCTCATCGACCCCACCGATGCGGGCGCCGTCGAGATCCTGCGCGCGGTGGCCGCCGCCGCCCCCGTGCGGGCGTCGCTCGACGATCGGGGCACGGTCGACCTGCGCGCGGCGGGCGGGACGCTGGCCGAGCGGCTCGGCGACGTGCTGATCCTCATCCGCGACGCCCAGCGCGACGGGACCTGGTCGCGACTCAAGGCCTGTGCCAACCACGACTGCCGGTGGGTGTTCTACGACCAGTCCCGCAACCGCGGTGGATCGTGGTGCGCGATGTCGTCGTGCGGGAACCGGCTCAAGAACCGCGACTTTCGCGCCCGGCACCGCGCGGCGCGTTAGGCCGGGTCAGGTCGTCAGGTCGACAGGTGCCACACCAGCGCGGCGGCCAGCGCGCCCACCCCGTTGAGCGACCAGTGCAGCGCGATCGGGGCCAGGAGGCTGCCGCTGCGCCGACGCAGCCAGGTGAAGACGAATCCGGCGATCCCGGTGGCCACCACCGCGAGCACCACACCGGCCACGGTGCCCATCACCCCGCCGCCGAACAGCCGGGTGAACCCGACGTTGCTGCTGGTCAGTCCCAGCGAGGTGGCGATGTGCCACAGGCCGAACAGCAGTGAGCCCGCCGCGGCCACGCCGCGGAATCCCCACGCGCGGGTCAAGGCGCCGTGCAGGACGCCGCGAAACGCCAGCTCCTCGGGGATCACCGTCTGCAGCGGGATGATCACCATCGAGGCGATCAGCGCGCCGGAGATGGTCGCGTAGTTGTTGTTCATGAACATCGGCCGGGTCCACGGCAGCAGCGCCCCGATCGCGATGACGGCCACCACGACGCCGACCGCGGCCAGCGCGTAGGCCGCCCCGGAGCGCCAGTGTTCCCGGCCCAGCCCGAGCTCCGCCCAGCCCAGCCCACGCGAGCGGACCAGGACCAGCAGGCCCGCCGCGGCCGCGGGGACGGTCGCGACACTGGCCCACGGCGTGGTGAAGTGCGCGATGACGTTCGTGGCCGCGAGCACCGCGACGACGACGGCGATGTCGACGTACACGCGCAACCGCGGCGTCGACAGCTCAGCTTGACCGGCAGACATCTGTGCCGATGGTACCGGCGCCGCCGCCGTGCCGCGGCCGTCGCGGCGGGCCCGCTACGCGTTGTCGGCGGTGTCCTGGGCCATCGACTGCGTCCCACCGGGCTGGTATCCGGAGTCCCACGTCCAGCCCGAGATGGCCGGATCGTCCTCGCCGTGCTCGCGGGTGTAGGCGCGGGCGGCCAGCCGGGCGTCGGCCATCTCCTGGCGCAGGCCGGCCGCGCTGCTGCCGATGCCGTCGACGCGGTCGATCACGTCCATCACGAGGTGGAACCGGTCGAGGTCGTTGAGCATCACCATGTCGAACGGGGTCGTGGTGGTGCCCCGCTCCTTGAAGCCGCGCACGTGGAGCTGGTCGTGGTTGGCGTGCCGGTAGGCCAGCCGGTGGATCAGCCACGGGTAGCCGTGGTAGGCGAAGATCACCGGCTTGTCCTTGGTGAAGATCGAGTCGAACTCCCGGTCGGAGAGGCCGTGCGGGTGTTCGGACGCCGGTTGCAGGCGCATGATGTCGACGACGTTGACCACCCGCACCTTCACCTGCGGCAGCCGGCGGCGCAGGATGTCGGCCGCGGCCACGGTCTCCAGCGTCGGGATGTCACCGGCGCAGGCGAGCACCACGTCGGGATCGCCCCCGTCGCTCAGCGCGGGACTGCCGGCCCACTCCCAGATGCCCAGCCCGCGGGTGCAGTGGGCGACCGCCTCGTCCATCGACAGGTAGGTCAGCGCGGGCTGCTTCCCGGCGACGATCACGTTGACGTAGTGGCGACTGCGCAGGCAGTGGTCGGTCACCGACAGCAGGGTGTTCGCGTCCGGTGGAAGGTAGACGCGCACCACCTCGGGTCGCTTGTTGGCGACGTGGTCGATGAAGCCCGGGTCCTGGTGGGAGGCGCCGTTGTGGTCCTGACGCCACACGTGTGAGGTGAGCAGGTAGTTGAGCGACGCGATCGGCCGGCGCCACGACAGGTGCGCACTGCTGGTCAGCCACTTCGCGTGCTGGTTGAGCATCGAGTCGACGATGTGGACGAACGCCTCGTAGCAGTTGAACAGCCCGTGCCGTCCGGTCAGCAGGTAGCCCTCGAGCCAGCCCTGGCACAGGTGTTCGGAGAGCACCTCCATGACCCGGCCGGACGGGGCCAGATCGACGTCCTCGGGGCTGGTCTCGGCCAGCCAGGCCTTGTCGGTGGCCTCGAACACCGCCGCGAGCCGGTTCGACGCGGTCTCGTCCGGGCCCATCAGCCGGAAGCGGTCGGAGTTGCGGACGATGACGTCGCGCAGGAACGTGCCCATCACCCGGGTCGCCTCGGCGCTGTCGGCGGCCGGCTGCTCGACAGTGACCGCGTAGTCGCGGAAGTCGGGCAGGTCGAGGTCTCGCAGCAGCAGTCCGCCGTTGGCGTGCGGATTGTCGCTCATCCGACGGGTTCCGGTGGGGGCGAGCTCCTTGAGTTCGGGCACCAGCACGCCGTCGTCGTCGAACAGTTCCTCGGGCCGGTAGCTGCGCAGCCACTCCTCGAGCTGGGCCATGTGCTCGGCGTTGGAGTGGGTCTCCGACAGCGGTACCTGGTGCGAGCGCCAGGTGCCCTCCACCTTCTTGCCGTCCACCTCCCGCGGCCCGGTCCAGCCCTTGGGCGTGCGCATGATGATCATCGGCCACAGCGGGCGGCCCGGTTCGTCGTCGAGCCGCGCGGCGCGCTGGATCGCGGCGATCTGGTCGAAGCACTCGTCCAGTGCGGCGGCCATCTGCTGGTGGACGTTGTCCGGATCGTCCCCGGCGACGGTGATCGGCCGGTAGCCGTAGCCGTAGAACAGCGACTCGAGCTCCTCCTGCGGGATCCGCGCGAGCACGGTCGGATTGGCGATCTTGTAGCTGTTGAGGTGCAGGATCGGCAGCACCGCACCGTCGGTCACCGGGTCGAGGAATTTGTTCGAGTGCCAGCTGGCGGCCAGGGGTCCGGTCTCGGCCTCCCCGTCGCCCACCACGCACGCCACCACCAGGTCGGGGTTGTCGAACGCGGCGCCGTAGGCATGCACCAGCGCGTAACCCAGCTCGCCGCCCTCGTGGATCGAGCCGGGCGTCTCGGCCGCCACGTGGCTGGGGATGCCGCCGGGAAACGAGAACTGGCGGAACAGCTTCCGCAGTCCGTCGGTGTCCTCGCCGATTCCGGAGTACACCTCGCTGTAGGTGCCCTCGAGGTAGGCGTTGGCGACCAGCCCGGGGCCGCCGTGTCCCGGCCCGGTGATGTAGATGACGTTGGCGTCGCGCTCACGGATGATCCGGTTGAGGTGGGCGTAGACCAGGTTGAGTCCCGGGGTGGTGCCCCAGTGGCCCAGCAGGCGGGGTTTGACGTGTTCGGCCCGCAGGTCCTCGCGCAGCAGCGGGTTGTCCAGCAGGTAGATCTGCCCGACGGACAGGTAGTTCGCGGCGCGCCAATAGGCGTCGATGAGCCGCAGTTGCTCGTCGGAGAGGGCGGGGGACAAGGTGGCCTCGCTGATCGGCTCGTCGCTGGTCTGGCTGCTCATCTGCACCATTGTCGTCTCATCGGGTGAACATTGCGTGAGGTCCTGTTCCCCATTCCGTGACTGTTAAGCACTACCCTCGTCGGCGTGCAGGAATCCACGATGCCACGGTGACGGGGTCGGTGAGCGGGGATCGGGCGCTGTTGGCCGGCGTCCGGGTGCTCGATGTGGGAGACCGCGAATCCGACGGTGTGACGCGCGTGCTGGCCGACCTGGGCGCCGATGTGCTGAAGGTCGAACCTCCCGGCGGCAGTGCGATGCGGACGACACGGCCCGCGGTGGCCGGGGTGGGCGTCGAGTTCCTGCTGGGCAACGCCAACAAGCGCAGCGTGGCGCTCGACCCGCGCGACCCCGGCGACGTGAGGCGCTTCGGTGAGCTCGTCGCCGGCGCTGACATCCTCGTGGACGGCCGGGGCGGTGTGGCCGCCTTCGGCACCTCCTGCCGGACCCTCGCCGAGCGGTTCGACCAGCTGATCGCGGTGTCGGTCACCGACTTCGGCACGACAGGTCCCCGCGCGCACTGGCAGGCGACCGATGCGCAGCTGTGCGCGATGTCGACGGCCCTGTCGCGGTCCGGGCCGACCGTCGGCACGCCGGTGCTGCCACCCGTCGGACTGGCCTCGGGCACCGCGCACGTGCAGGCGGCCTGGGCCGCGCTGGTCGCCTATGCCGACCGGACCCGTTGCGGCCGAGGGCAGTTTATCGACTTCTCCCGTTACGAAGCGGTGGTGCAGGCACTGGACCCGCCGTTCGGATCGGAAGGGCAGGCCGCCACCGGCCTCAAGCGGTCGACCGAGCTGTGGCGCGGCCGGCCGCGCAACCAGCAGATCTACCCGACCTTCCGGTGCGCCGACGGCCACGTGCGGCTGTGCCTGCTCTCGGCGCGCCAATGGCGGGGAATGCGGGCGTGGCTGGGGGAGCCCGAACAGTTCGCGGACCCGAAGTTCGAGACGATCGCCGCCCGCTACGGCGCCTCCGAGGAACTCAACGCCGCGATCGCGGAGCTGTTCGCCCCGCACACCATGGCCGATCTGGTGGGCGAGGGGCAGTCGCGCGGTGTGCCGATCGCGGCTGTGCTGACCCCGGCCGAGGCGCTGCGCTCCGAGCACTTCCGCGCTGTGGGAGCGCTGACCACAACCGACGTCGGCGGCGCTGAGCTGACGATCCCGGTGGGACCGTTCGTGGTCGACGGCACACACACCGGCTACCGCCGCCCGCCGGCCTCGCCCGAGCGCGACATCGACTGGGTGGCAGAACCCTTCGCCCCGGCGATGCTGGCGACCGCGGGCGCCGGGCGGCCGCTGGCGGGCCTGCGGATCCTCGACCTCGGCGTCATCGTGGCCGGCGGTGAGCTCGGCCGACTGTTCGGCGACCTCGGCGCCGAGGTCATCAAGGTCGAAAGTGCCACCTATCCGGACGGTTTACGCCAAACCCCGCCCGGCGCGCCGATGAGCCGGTCGTGGGCACTGACCCACCGAAATCAGTACAGCCTCGGACTGGACCTGCGCTCGCGGGCGGGGGCCGACCTGTTCAGGCGGTTGGTCGCGCAGTCCGATGCCGTGTTCGCCAACTTCAAACCCGGCACGCTGGCCGCCCTGGGGTTCTCGTATGACGTTCTGCGCGAACTGAATCCGCGCATCGTGCTGGCCGAGAGCAGCGCCTACGGCGCGAGTGGGCCGTGGAGCGTACGGATGGGGTACGGGCCGCTGGTCCGCGCGGCCACGGGGGTAGCGAGGCTGTGGACGGACGCGTCCGCGCCGGGCGGCTTCTTCGACGCCACGACGATCTTCCCCGACCATGTCGCCGCCCGGCTGACTGCGCTCGGAGCGCTCGCCGCACTCCTGGACCGCGACCGGTCCGGCCGGGGCACCCACATCCACATCTCGCAGGCCGAGGCCGCCGTCAGTCAACTGGCCGCACACTACGTCACCGAAGCCGCACGCGAGGCCGGGCTGGCCGTCGACGAGGGCGTCGTCGCGCATGGCGTGTCTCCGTGCGCCGGAGACGACGAATGGTGCGCGATTTCAGTGCGCGACGACGCCGACCGGGCCGCCCTGGCGACGGCGATGGGCGTGAACGAGCTCCCGTCCGACGCCGCGGCCCGGACCGCGGCGGTGTCGGCGTGGACCACGGCGCACGCCAACACCGACGTGGCCGACGTGCTGCAGCGCGCCGGGGTACCTGCCGCGCCGATGCAGCGGGCCGTCGACGTCCTGGCCGACCCGCAGTTGGTCAATCGCGAGGTGTTCACCGAGATGATCCATCCGTTGTTCGCCGCACCGATGCCGACCGAGACCTCGCCCGCCCGATGTTCGCGCATCCCACCCGCGCCGTTGCGGCCGGCGCCGATGCCCGGTGAGCACACCCGCGAGATCTGCAGCCGGCTGCTCGGCCTGAGCGCCGCCCGCATCGACGAGCTGCTCGTAGAGGGCGTGGTGTTCGACCACCGGTGAGTGCCCCCGTGCCGGCCGGTGTGCCGGATCCGGCACACTGCTCGTTGACACCTGTCAAATCCGAATCGCGAGGAGGCCCGTATGCCGTCGTCCGCCACCACTCCTGTGCTCGTCGGGTACGGACAGGTGAACCAGCGCGACGACCGGCACCCGGACGAACCCGTCGCGCTCATGGAGGCCGCGGCGCGGGAGGCGGCGGATCCGCGGGTGCTCGAGGCGGTCGACGCGGTCCGTGTGGTCAACCTGCTGTCGTGGCGCTACCGGGACCCCGGCCTCGCGCTGGCCCAGCGGATCGGGGCGGGCGGCGCCGCGACCCGCTACACCGGAATCGGCGGCAACGTCCCGCAGAGCCTGGTCAACCAGGCGTGCCTGGACATCCAAGCCGGCCGGGCGAATGTGGTGCTGATCGCCGGCGCCGAAACGTGGCGCAGCAGAATGCGTTTGAAGGCGCGGGGGGAGAAGCCGGACTGGCCGCACCAGGACGAGTCGGTGCCGATGGCCGAGGGCGGCGACGACAACGTGCCGATGGCCGGCGATGCGGAGTTCCGCATCCACCTGGACCGGCCGGCCTACGTCTATCCGATGTTCGAGCAGGCGGTGCGGATCGCCGCGGGGGAGACCTCCGACGAGCACCGTCGCCGCATTGGCGACCTGTGGGCCCAGTTCTCGGCGGTCGCGGCCGACAACCCGCACGCCTGGAGCCGTGACGCGCTGGCCGCCGACGCCGTCTGGCAACCGTCACCGGACAACCGGATGATCAGCTGGCCCTACACCAAACTGATGAACTCCAACAACATGGTGGACCAGGGTGCGGCGCTGATCCTCACCTCCGTCGACACCGCCCGGTATCTGCAGATCCCCTCGGAACGCTGGGTGTTCCCCTACGCCGGCACGGACGCCCACGACACCTACGCGATCGGTGAGCGCGCCGAATTGCACCGCTCCCCGGCGATCCGCATCGCCGGGCAGCGGGCGCTGGAGCTGGCCGGCACCGACGTCGACGGCGTCGACCTGATCGACGTCTACTCCTGCTTCCCGTCGGCGGTTCAGGTGGCGGCCGCCGAGTTGGGCCTGCCGGTCGGCGATCCGGGCCGTCCGCTGACCGTGACCGGCGGGCTGACATTCGCCGGCGGCCCGTGGAACAACTACGTCTCGCATTCCATCGCCACCATGGCCGAACGGCTCACCGCCGAACCGGGCCGGCGCGGCCTGATCACCGCCAACGGCGGGTACCTGACCAAGCACAGTTTCGGCGTCTACGGCACCGAGCCGCCCACCCGCGGGTTCCGTTGGCAGGACGTGCAGTCCGAGGTGGACCGGGAGCCCACCCGCACGCTGGAGGTGGAGTACTCGGGGGTCGGCACGGTGGAGTCGTGGACCACGCCGTTCGACCGGGACGGAGCACCGGAGAAGGCGTTCCTGGCGGTGCGCACCCCGGCCGACACCCGCACACTGGCGGTGATCCGCGACGCCGACGACGCCGCCGCAACGGTCGAGCGCGACATCGCGGGCGCCGAGGTGATCGTGCACCCCGACGGCACCGCGAATCTGCGCTAGCCGCGCGGGCTACTTGATGGTGTAGCCGCCGTCGACCACCAGGTCGGCGCCGGTGATCATGGCCGCCGCATCGCTGGCGAGATACACTGCCGCAGCAGCGATCTCGGCGGGGTAGGCGAACCGGCCGATCGGGATGAGCTTTTTGAGCGCCTCCCCCTTGGGGTTGTCCCACGCCTTGATGCCGAGGTCGGTCAGCACCACGGTGGGGGAGATGGAGTTCACCCGGATGCCCCGGCCGCCCCATTCGGCGGCGAGGACCTTCGTGATCCCCACGACGCCGAACTTCGAGGCGCAGTAGGCGACGTGCTCGTCGATCGCGACGGTCGCGGCCTGCGAGGCCATGTTGATGATGACGCCGCGGCCCGCGGCGAGCATGTGCCTGCCGACCGCCTGGCTCATCTGAAACGTGCCGGTGAGATTGATCGCGATCGTGTCGTCCCAGAACTTCTGCGACAGTTCTTCGGCCGGCGCCAGCCGCGCGACACCGGCCGAGTTGACCAGGATGTCGATCCGGCCGAACGCCTCGACGGCGGCGTCCACGGCCGCGGTGACCGAGGCGGCATCGGCCACGTCGCAACCGAATCCGCGACTGTCGGTGGGCAGGGTCGCGGCGGTCGCGGCGGCGCCGGCTTCGTTGAGGTCGGCCACGGCGACCCGGGCGCCCTTCTCGGCGAACGCGGCGGCGATGGCCGCGCCGATCCCGGAGGCGCCGCCGGTCACCAGCGCGGTCTTGCCCTGCAGGCCGAAGCCGAGATCTACGGTGGGTTCCCCGGGTGCGCTCATGTCGGTCCTACTCCTCGTCGTCGTGTGTTGCGGGTGGTGCGTGGCGGTCAGTCGAGTACGGCCGCGGCGATGTCGATGTCGGTGACGAGCGAGGACACCAGGCCCGACCGCAGCACCGCGCGGGTGGCGGCGATCTTCTGCGCTCCCGTGGCGATCGCGATGCGGGTGGGGATGGCGCGCAGCGTGGTCTCGGCGATGCCCATCCGCCGGTCGTCGAGGCCGGGCAGCCGGTTGCCGTCCTCGTCGAGCAGCAGCCCGCAGGTCTCGGCACACACCCCGGCGTCACCCAGCGCCGCCACCTCGTCGTCGCGCAGGGATTGGTACACCTGCGAGGCGCCCGGGCTCCACGCCCCGACGGACACGATCGCGCAACTGACCTTGCCGTGGTGGGCGATGGTCTCCCGCAGTTGCGGGTCGCCGGTGAGGCTTTCGGCGGTGCGGCCGTCGGGCACCACGAGCGGGACGTACATGGGCCAGGACCGGCCACCGCTGATCTCGCTGATCCGGCGCACCAGATCGGTGCCGTTGGAGGTGAGCGCACCGGCCATCCCGGTGAGCTGGACGACGTCGCAGCTCGGCAGCGTGGTGAGGTGGGCGGCGATGTGGGTGAGCGTGCGGCCGCAGTCGACGCCGACCACGTCGCCGTCGCGCAGGATCGACTGCAGCAGCTCGGCCATCGCCTTGGTCACCGCATGCACCCGGTCCTCGGCGGTTCCGCTCTCGCCGGCGACGGCGTAGGCGTGTTCGAGCCCGTACTGCCGCTGCAGCCGGGTGGACAGGTCGACGTCGATCGCCCCCGGATTGTGGATCTTGATCTCCACCATGCCGGATTCGACCGCCTCGTCGAGCATCCGGGCGACCTTGAAGCGGGACAGGCCGAATTCCTCGGCGATCTGGACGCGGGTACGGCCCTCGAGGTAGTAGCGACGCGCGATCACGGCTCGCTGGAAGAGCTCATCGGGTCCCATGCCGCCTCCTTCCCGACGCTGTCATGCGCGTCCCCCTTCAACTGCCGTGCACATATGTGCAACCGCGTTGACATGTGAGCATAGGCCATAGCATGATCCACGCCACAACCAATCACATGAGTTGTGTAGTCGAGCAGATGAGCACCAGCGCGGAGGCGGAGTTGCACCAGGGCACGGACGACGGGGGGTTGGCCACACTCGCCGGTGAGGTGTTCACCCGCGAAGCCGCCGCGGTCGCGGCGCTGGCCGCCGGTGCCGAGTCCCGTGCCGAACCGAGCGTCGCATCCGGTGTGGTGGCGGTGGCCCGCCGCATGCTCGCGGTCACCGGCAAAGTGGTGACCACCGGCGCGGGTACGTCGGGCATCATGGCCGAGCGGCTGGCCCACCTGCTGTCGGTGTGCGGCACACCCGCGGTGTACCTGCCCGCGGGCGACGCCCTGCACGGCGGCATGGGCGCGATCACCCCTCACGATCTGGTGCTGGCGCTCTCGAAGACCGGACGCTCCGCGGAGCTGACCGGACTGGCCGGCCGGCTGGTCGAGCGCGGCGTGCCCGTGGTCGCCGTCACCGAGGACGCTGGGTCCCCGTTCGCCGCCGCGGCCTCGTGCGTGGTGGCGCTGCCCGCGACCGCCCCCGGCGCGGACCCCGGCGACATGATCGCGATGGGCAGCACCCTGGCCGTCGGAGCCTGGGGTGACGCGCTGGCGGTCGTGGCGATGGCGCTGCGCGGGCACACCCTGCACGACGTCGTGCACAGCCACCCGGCCGGCGGCGTCGGCGCGCGTGGCCACCGGCCCGGTGACGAATCGGCCCCGGTGGTGAGCGCATGACCGAACTCGCTGTGCTGGGCGTGGATTCGTCCACCCAATCGTGCAAGGTCGAGGTGCGCGAGCTGACCACCGGGGCCCTGCTGGGCGCAGGTTGCGCCCCGCACCCGCCGGCGTTCCCGCCGTGCAGCGAACAACATCCGCTGGAGTGGGTGTCGGCGCTCGTGACGGCCGCCCGCGCGGCCCTCGACGCCTGCCGCACCCGGCCGGTCGTCCGTGCCATCTCGGTGGCCGCGCAGTGTCACGGACTGGTGCTGCTCGACGAGCACGGCAACCCGGTGCGCGCCGCCAAGCTGTGGAACGACACCACCGGCGCGCCCCAGTTGGCCGCCCTGCACGACCGGATCGGCGCCCGCGCCTGGACCCGCCGTATCGGGTCCACCCCGACCGCCGCGTTCACCATCGCCAAGCTGGCCTGGGTCGCACACCACGAACCCGCGGTGCTGGACCGGACGGCGGCCATGCTGCTGCCGCACGACTACCTGACGCACTGGCTCACCGGCCGGCGGGTCACCGACCGGTCCGAGGCGTCGGGCACCGGGTACTTCGACATCAGCACCGGCGAGTGGATCACCGACTACCTCGACATGGCGGCGGGCCCGCGGGACTGGGCCGGCATGCTGCCGACGGTACTCGGCCCGTGCACGCCGGCGGGTCTGCTGCGCAGTACCGCCGCCGAAGCGCTGGGCCTCGACGGCGACATCCTGGTCGGCCCCGGCGGCGGCGATCAGCACACCGCCTATCTCGGCCTGGGTCTGCGCGACGGCGACCAGTACATCGGCATCGGCACGTCCGGCGTCGTCGCCACCGCCTCGCGCACACCGGTTTTCGACGAATCCGGCATGGTCGACGGGGTCGCTGACCTGACCGGCGGTTACCTGCCGCTGGTCAGCACGCTCAACGCGGCGCGGGTCAGTGACGTCGCCGCCCGGCTGCTCGGTACCGATCTGCCCGGGCTCGCCGGGCTGGCGCTGGCCGCCGGGGACACACAGGGGCCGGTGCTGGTGCCGTTCCTCGACGGCGAACGCAAACCCGACCGGCCCGACGCCCGCGGCGCATTCGCCGACCTGACGTCGCACACCACCCGCGAGGAGCTCGCCCGGTCCTTCGTCGAGGGTCCGCTGCTCTCGCTGATGAGCGCCCGCGACCACCTGCTCGACTGCGGAGTCGACGTCAGCGGCGCGGCGACCGCGGTCGGTGGCGGCACCCGCTCGGCCGCGACCCTGCAACTGCTGGCCGACCTCCTCGGCGAGGAGGTCACCGTCCTCGACGCCGACGAGGCCACCGCCCGCGGCGCATGCGTCCAGGCCGCGGCCGTGGCCACCGGGGCCGACGTCGCCGGCCTGACCGACCTGGCCAAGCGGTGGCAGCCCGAGGTGCGCCACCGGGTGGCGCCGCGGCGTACCGGGCGTGACCTGGGCGCGCTGCGCGCGCGCTGGGCCGAACTGGCCGCCTCACCGCTGCTGGACGCGGGGGACCGGTCGTGACGGCCCCCGCCGCGCTGGCGTCGTGGCACCACGACTACCCGGGGAAGCTGGCCGGAAGCCTCTATGCCGTGGCGCCCGGACAGCGCATCGCCACCGCGCGCGCGATGGCCGAGGCCGGCCTCGACATCCACCTCGACGTGATGGCCGCCGCCGAGGGACTGCCCGCCGGGGTGAGCCCGACCGAGCTGGCCGGCATCACCGAGACGGTCGGCCCGGCGGTGGCCGACGTGCACCTCATCGGCTCGCCGGACTTCGTCGACGCCACGCTGCCCGGCGTGCTGGCACACCGCCCGGGCAAGGTGTTCCTGCCCTGGGCCGCGTTCACCGACCACCGCGCCGCGCAGATCCGGGACGCGGGCAGCGCGGCGTGGATCACGCTGTGGCAGGAGTGGAACGGGATCACCACACCGCACTGGCCGGCCGCCGTCGACGGGGTGCTGGTGATGCTGATCGAACCCGGCACGCGCGGCCGCTGCCGGCTCGACCGGCTGGCCATCGTCGCCGCGTGTGCGGCCGAACTACCGGTGATCGTCGACGGGGGCGTCACCGAGGACATCGCGCCGCTGTGCCTGACGGCCGGCGTCGCCTCGATGGTGGTCGGGCGCGCCCTGCTGCCATCCTCAGGAAAGGAAGCGACATGACAACAACAGTCGACGGCACGATGCGGGCCAGCGTCATGACCGGGCCCGGCACCCTGCGCATCGAAGAGCGCCCGGTGCCCACGCCCGGACCACACCAGGTGCTCGTCGAGGTGGCCGCGGTCGGGGTGTGTGGCTCGGACGTGCACTACTACCGGCACGGCCGGATCGGGGACTTCGTCGTCGAGGACCCGATGATCCTCGGCCACGAACTGTCCGGGCGCATCGCGGTGGTCGGCGACGGCGTGGACCCGGGCCGGGTCGGCCAGCGGGTCGCCGTGGAACCCCAGCACCCGTGCCGTCGTTGCCGGCAGTGCAAGGCGGGGCGTTACAACCTCTGCCCGGAGATGAAGTTCTACGCCACCCCGCCGATCGACGGGGCATTCTGCCGCTACGTCCTCATCGACGACGACTTCGCCCACGCCGTCCCGGACTCGATGTCCGACGACGCCGCCGCACTGCTCGAACCGCTGTCGGTGGCGATCACGACGATGCGTAAGGCGGGGATCGTCCCCGGGTCGTCGATCCTGATCGCCGGCGCCGGCCCCATCGGGGTCATCTGCGCGCAGGCCGCCCGCGCTTTCGGGGCCTCACGCATCGTCGTCACCGATCTGGTCGCGTCGCGCCGCGAGAAGGCGCTGAAGTTCGGCGCCACCGAGGTGCTCGACCCCACCGTCGTCGACGTCTCGGCCATCGAGCCCGTCGACGCCTTCGTCGACGCCACCGGCGTGCCGGCGGCCGTCGTCAGCGGCATCAAGGCCGTCGGGCCCGCAGGCCGGGTAGTGCTGGTCGGGATGGGCGCCGACGAGTACGCGCTGCCGGTCAGCCACATCGCCAACCTCGAGATCACCGTCACCGGCGTGTTCCGCTACACCGACACGTGGCCCGCGGCAATCCATCTCGTGCAGTCCGGCGCCGTCGACCTGGACGCCATGGTGACCGGCCGCTACGACCTCGAGCACGTGGCCGAAGCCCTCGACAGCGATACCGACCCTGCCAGCCTCAAGTCGATTGTGAACCCCTCATGACGCGTAACAACCCGTTCGACCTCTCCGGCCGCACCGCCCTGGTGACCGGCGGTAACCAGGGCCTGGGCCGGGCCTTCGCCTTCGGGCTCGCCGAAGCCGGTGCCCGCGTGGCCATTTCGGGCCGCAGCGCCGAACGCAACGACAAGACCGTCGCCGAAGCGGCGGCCGAGGGCCTGACCCTGCACCCGATCACCGCGGACATCACCCGGCAGGCCGACGTGGACCGGATGACCGCCGAGGCGATCGATGCGCTCGGCCACCTCGACATCCTGGTCAACAACGCCGGCACCTGCTACCACGCCGAGTCCTGGGACGTCACCGAAAAGCAGTGGGACGACGTCTTCGACCTCAACGTCAAGGCGCTGTGGGCGTGTTCGCTGGCCGCCGGCGCGCACATGCGCGAGCGGGGCAGTGGGTCGATCATCAACATCGGCTCGATGTCCGGGATCATCGTCAACCGCCCGCAGATGCAGCCGGCCTACAACGCCTCCAAGGCCGCCGTCCACCACCTCACCAAATCGCTCGCCGCCGAATGGGGTCCGCTCGGCATCCGGGTCAACGCCGTGGCCCCGGGCTACTGCAAGACCGAGATGGCCCCGGTGGACCGCCCGGAGTTCAAGCAGCACTGGATCGACGACACCCCGATGCTGCGCTACGCGATGCCCGAGGAGATCGCGCCGAGCGTGGTGTTCCTGGCCAGCGACGCGGCATCGTTCATCACCGGTTCCGTGCTGGTCGCAGACGGCGGGTACACCGCATGGTAGAGACCGCCGCTCTCAACAGACGCGTCGTCGTCAGCGCGCTCGATGACATCACCATCGAGACCGTCGACGAGGAGCTGCCCGGCGCCGGCGAAGCGCGGGTGCGCACCAGCATCGTCGGCATTTGCGGTTCGGACCTGCACGCCGCGTGCGGCCGCCACCCGTTCATCGACCTGCCGTACCGGCCGGGTCACGAAGCCGTCGGCGTGGTCGACGCGGTGGGTGAGGGCGTCGACGCGTCCTGGGTCGGCACCCGCGTCGTGGTTGAACCGAACCTGGCCTGCGGCCGGTGCGCGCAGTGCCTCGCCGGGCGCTACAACATCTGCAAGGACCTGCTGGTGCTGGGCTGCCAGACCCCCGGCGCGCTGGCCGACTCGTTCACCGTCGCCGTCGACCGGTTGATCCCGCTGGCCGACGACTTCGACGACCGGCACGCCATCCTGGTCGAGCCGCTGGCCACCCCCGTGCACACCGTGCGGCGGGCCGCCGAGGCGGTGGGCGACCTCGCCGGCCGCCCCGTCGTGGTGATCGGCGCCGGCCCCATCGGGCTGTTCGTCCTGCTGGCCGCCCGGCACGCCGGGGCCAAGGTGGTGGTGGCCGACCTGCTGGCCTCCAAACGCGAGCGGGCCGAACGGCTCGGCGCCGCAGGCACCTTCGATCCCGCCGCCCCCGACGCCGTCCAGACCGCGCTCGAACTGCTGGGTGCTCCGGCGGCCGTCGTGATCGACTGCGTGTCCCGTGAGTCGTCCGTGGCCCAGGCCGTCGATCTGGTGGACAAGGGCGGCGCGGTGATGATCGTCGGTGTCGCCGAAGGGGCCACCCCGGTGCCGCTGGGTCTCATCCAGGACCGTGAGCTGGCGCTGATCGGCAACCTGATGTTCGTGCGGGAGGATTTCACCGCCGCCATCGACCTGCTCGCCTCCGGCGCCGTGCCCATCGACGAGATCATCAGCGCCGAGTTCGAGATCGAGCAGTCCGCACAGGCGTTCGCCGCCTCGGCCGATCCGGAGAACGTCAAAGTGCTCGTGACCGTCGGGGCCACAGGAGGTGGGGCATGACCCAGGCACTGCTCGAATGCGCCGGCATCGAGAAGAGTTTCGGCGGGGTGCCGGTGCTCAAGGGCATCACGTTGAACCTCGAGCCCGGCACGGTGACCGCGCTCGCGGGGGAGAACGGCGCAGGCAAGTCGACGCTGATGAAGATCATCAGCGGTCAGTACACCGCCGACCACGGCACCGTCACGGTCAAGGGCGCCCACCTGACGGCGGGCAACACCAAGGATGCGGTCAAGCACGGGGTGGCCATCGTGCCCCAGGAGCTCGCCTCCATCGAGGACATGACGGTCTACGAGAACCTGTTCGTGGGGCGGGAGATCAAGACCGGCCCGTTCCTCAACCGGCGGGCGATGATCGACGAGGCCCGCGACGCGCTGGCGGTGTTCGGCGTGGCGATCGACCCATCGGCGCGAATGGGCAGCCTGCCCGTCGGGCTGCGGCAGATCGTCGAGATCGTCAAGGCCGCCCGCACCGGCGCCCAGGTGGTGATGCTCGACGAGCCCACCTCGGCGATCTCCGAACGCGAGGTCGAGGGCCTGTACAAGATCGTGCGTCAGCTCAAGGAGCACGGCGTGGCGATGGTGTACACCACCCACAAGATGGCCGAGATCCGCGCCATCGCCGACCGGGTGGTGGTACTGCGCGACGGTGGCCTGATCCTGGACAAAGGCATCGCCGACGTCACCGACGACGACATCGTCACCGCGATGATCGGCCGCGAACTCGATGCGTTGTTCCCCGATCGGCCCGAACCCGGTGCCGAGACCGTGCTCGAGGTCCGCGACCTTCAGGTCGAGGGCGCCTCGGGTCCGGTGTCGTTCACCGTCAAGTCCGGTGAGATCGTCGGCCTGGCGGGGCTGGTCGGCGCCGGGCGCACCGAACTGCTCGAGGCGATCTTCGGCGCCCGGCATTCCTCGGCCGGCGAGATCACGGTGCGCGGCAAGCTGGTCAAGCGCAATCATCCGGCCGCCGCCATCACCGCCGGGATGGCGATGGTGCCCGAGGACCGCAAGTTGTCCGGCGTGGTGCTGTCGATGAACGTGCTCGACAACGGTTCGCTGCCGCGGCTGTCGTCGTTCTCCGTCGCAGGCTGGCTGAAGGGCAAGTCCCGCACCACCGCCGTCTCCGACGTCATGAAGTCGGTGCGGCTGCGCAGCCGCGGCCTCGGCCAGGAGGTCGGCACGCTGTCCGGCGGCAACCAGCAAAAGGTGGTGCTGGCCCGCTGGCTGACCGGCACCGTCAACGTGCTGCTGCTCGACGAACCGACCCGCGGCGTCGATGTCGGCGCGCGCAGCGAGATCTACCGCATCATCACCGAGTTCGCCGCGCAGGGGATGGCCGTGGTGATGGCCTCCTCGGACATGCCCGAGGTCGTCGGCCTGTCGCACCGCGCGTTCGTGATGCGGGGCGGTGCCCTGGTCGGCGAGCTCGACCGCGACGCCCTCGACCACCCCGAGGTCCAGGAGTCGGTGTTCCGCATGGCCACCGCGCTGGACACCCGAACCGACAGCACCGCCCAACCGACCGAGAACGCACAGGAGACGACGACGTGACCACCCAACTCAACAAAGACGGCAAGGGGTCGGGCGGCGCCACCACGGTCGCCTCCCCGATGACCGGCGAACCGGTGAAGCTGTTCTCCCGGGACTGGTTCGCCGGCCTGGCGCTGCGTTACGCAATGGTCATCATCCTGCTGATGGTCATCGCGTACTTCAGCTACCGCAGCGCCCGGTTCTCCACCATGGACAACCTGGTCACCATCCTGGTCGCCGCCGCACCGTTCGCGCTGATCGCGCTCGGGCAGACACTGGTCATCCTGACCGGCGGCATCGACCTGTCGGTGGGCAGCGTGATCGCGGTGTCGGCGATGGCCGGTGCGGCGACCGCCGCCGCCAACCCGGGTCAGGTGTGGATGACCGTGACGGTGGCGATGCTGGTCGGCCTCGCCGTCGGCGCCCTCAACGGGATCCTGGTGTCCCGGTTGAACGTCCCACCGTTCATCGCGACGCTCGGCACACTGACCGCCGGATCCGGCATGGCTTATGTGATCGGCGGCGGCGCGCCCATCAACGGGCTGCCCGCGGAGTTCGGCTCGATCGCCAACACCAAGATCCTCGGCCTGCAGATCCCGGTGCTGCTGATGATCTTCGGCATCATCGCGCTGGCCATCATCATGAAGCGCACCACCTACGGCATGCGCGTCTACGCCGTCGGCGGCAACCGCAACGCCGCCGAGATCGCCGGTATCAACACCAAGAACGTGCTGTTCAGCGTCTACGCGTTCTCCGGTCTGCTGGCCGGCCTGTCCGGCGTGATGCTGGCCTCCCGCGTCATCTCCGGACCTCCGAACCTGGGACAGGGCTACGAACTCGATGCGATCGCCGCGGTGGTGATCGGCGGCGCCAGCCTGATGGGCGGCCGCGGCTCCATCTGGGGAACGGTGCTGGGCCTGTTCATGATCCAGACCCTCAACAACGGCCTCGACATCCTGGTGGTGCCCGCCTATTGGCAGAACGTGATCATGGGCGCCCTGATCGTCGCCGCGGTCGCGATCGACGTGTGGTCCTCCAAGCGCCGGACATGACCACCCACGCAGCTGTTTCACCCACACCGGAAATCAACGAGAGAGAAGGCACATGAAACTGGGGACAAAGACGTTCGCCATCGCCTCCGCGGCCGTGCTCGGCCTGGGGCTGACGGCGTGCGGCGCGGGTGACACCGCGGCCAACGGCGACACCACCCGCATCGGCGTCACGGTGTACGACATGAGCTCGTTCATCACCGCCGGCAAGGAGGGGATGGACCAGTACGCCAAGGACAACAACATCGAACTGATCTGGAACTCGGCCAATCTCGACGTGGCGACCCAGGCCAGCCAGGTCGACTCGATGATCAACCAGGGCGTCGACGCGATCATCGTCGTTCCGGTGCAAGCCGATTCGCTCGGCCCGCAGGTCGCCTCGGCGAAGGCCAAGGGCATCCCCCTGGTTCCGGTGAACGCGGCACTCGACAGCCCCGACGTCGCCGCCAGCGTGCAGCCTGACGACGTGGCCGCCGGCGAGCAGGAGATGCAGATGATGGCCGACCGCCTCGGCGGGCGCGGCAACATCGTCGTGCTGCAGGGTCCGCTGGGCCAGTCCGGCGAGATCGACCGCACCAAGGGCATCAACAACGTGCTCGCCAAGTACCCGGACATCAAGGTGCTGGCGATGGACACCGCGAACTGGAAGCGCGATGAGGCCGTCAACAAGATGAAGAACTGGATCTCCGGTTTCGGCGACCAGATCAACGGTGTGGTGGCCGAGAACGACGACATGGGCCTCGGTGCCCTGCAGGCGCTCAAGGAGGCCGGCCGCACCGGTGTCCCGATCGTCGGCATCGACGGCATCGAGGACGGCCTGAACGCCGTCAAGAGCGGTGAGTTCATCGGCACCTCGCTGCAGAACGGCACCGTCGAGCTGTCCGCCGGCCTGGCCGTGGCCAACAAGCTGGCCAAGGGCGAAGAGGTCAACACCAAGCCCGTCTACATCATGCCGGCCATCACCCAGGAGAACGTCGACGTCGCCATCGAGCACGTCGTCACCAAGCGGGCCGACTTCCTGGCCGGCCTCACCGAACTGACCAACAAGAACCTCGAGACCGGCGACATCGCCTACGAGGGCATTCCCGGTCAGACGCAGTCCTGATCAACCGAACGAGAGAATGAGTGACCATCCGATGAGACTGACGAAGAAGATCGGCGTCCTGGCCGCGGCCGGCGCGCTGGGCATGGGCCTGACGGCCTGCGGCGCGGGTGACACCGCGGCCAACAGCGACACCACCCGCATCGGCGTGACGGTGTACGACATGAGCTCGTTCATCACCGAGGGCAAAGAAGGCATGGAGACCTATGCCAAGGCCAAGAACATCGAGCTGGTGTGGAACTCGGCCAACAACGATGTCGCGACGCAGGCCAGCCAGGTCGACTCGCTGATCAACCAGGGCGTCGACGCGATCATCGTCGTTCCGGTGCAGGCGGATTCGCTGGGCCCGCAGGTGGCCTCGGCGAAGGAGAAGGGCATCCCGCTGCTGGCCGTCAACGCCGCGCTCGACACCCCCGACCTGGCCGGCAACGTGCAGCCCGACGACGTGGCCGCCGGTGAGCAGGAGATGCAGATGATGGCCGACCGCCTCGGCGGCCGCGGCAACATCGTGATCCTGCAGGGCCCGCTGGGCGGTTCCGGGGAGATCAACCGCGGCAAGGGCATCGACAATGTGCTCGCCAAGTATCCGGACATCAAGGTGCTGGCCAAGGACACCGCGAACTGGAAGCGCGATGAGGCCGTCAACAAGATGAAGAACTGGATCTCGTCGTTCGGCAACCAGATCGACGGCGTGGTCTCGCAGAACGACGACATGGGTCTGGGCGCCCTGCAGGCACTCAAGGAGGCGGGCCGCACCGGTGTCCCGATCGTCGGCATCGACGGCATCGAGGACGGTCTGAACGCCGTCAAGAGCGGTGAGTTCATCGGCACCTCGCTGCAGAACGGCACCGTCGAGTTGTCGGCGGGTCTGGCCGTGGCGAATGCGCTGGCCAAGGGCGAAGAGGTCAAGACCGATCCGGTCTACGTCATGCCGGCCATCACCCAGGAGAACGTCGACGTCGCGATCCAGCACGTCGTCACCGAGCGGCAGAAGTTCCTCGACGGGCTCGTCGAGCTGACCGAGAAGAACCTCGAGAGCGGCGACATCGCCTACGAGGGCATCCCCGGTCAGACCGAAGCGCAGTCCTGACGGTTCCCCCCAGACGGCGGGGCCGGTCACCATTGCCTCGAGCTGGTGACCGGCCCCGCTTTCCATGTTGAGCTTTTGGCGAGGCGCTAGCAGCCCAGCGGCCGCCGGGCCAGCTCAAGCACCTCCTCGGTGGTGGGCGGGCTCTGCGGGTGGTGCGACAGCGACCACGGCGCCCGGATGCGGTGAAACGCGTTGCCTTCCAGCGCCACATAGAAGTTGCCGGCCCGCAGCTTGCTGATGTCGGGGACGTCGCCGCCCTTGGCGCGGGCCATCTCCCGCGCCACGGTGATCTGGGCGGGCGCGTTGAGCAGTCCGTAGAACTGGGTGGCGGCGTTGCCCGGGATGAAGTTGTGCAGGCCGCGCGGGGACTGGGTGGCGAACACGAGCCCCAGGCCGTACTTGCGGGCCTGCGACACCAGCGCCAAAGTGCTTCTGGTGCAAGCGGTGTAGCGGTCCGATGGCGCGAAGTTCTGCGCCTCGTCCATCACCAGCAGACCGCCCAGCGGGCGGTCTGCGGCCGGGTGGCGTTTGATCCAGGAGAACAGCGCCATCTGTAACTGGTTGACGAACCCTTCGCGCTGCTGATCACTGGTCAGCCCGACCATGCTGATCACCGACACCCGGGCCCGGCAGCCCGGCGACGGCGTCAGCAGCAGCCCCGGGTCGACGGGGTCGCCGTGGCCACCGAACATCGGGTCGTTGACCATTGCCGCGTGCAGGTTCGCCGACAGCTCGGCGGCCAGCTTCGGCGCCTTGGGCAGTTCGCTCACCCCGTCGGGCAGTTCGGCGAGCATCCCGATGAACCCGGGCAGCGTGGCGGGGGACCCGCGACGGGCTTCCTGACGCGCATGATGCCGCAACGCTTCCCGCAGCACCGCCCGCGACTGGTTGGCCTTGGCGGTGTTACCGGCGATCAGCGCGCGCGGCTCGAGCGCGCCCACCGCGGAGTCGACGGCCTCCTCGAACTCGTCGTGGTCGTCGAGCACCCCCGCGAAGTCGGGCAACGGCTGGAACGACAGCGGGCGCCCGGCGTTGCGGCGCGGCGTCCACACCACGACCTCGGTACCCGCGTGGTACTGCTCGGCGCGGGCTTCGTCGGCGGTGTTCCAGCCGCCCGGCGGCGTGGGCCACCGGTCACCCAGCCGCGACAGGTCGTTGTTCGGGTCGAGCACGATCGCCGACACACCGCGCAGTGCGCACTCCTCGATGAGCCGCCGGATCATCACGGTCTTGCCCGAACCGGAGCCGGCGAAGATCGCGGTGTGCTTGCGCAGCGCGGCCAGGTCGACCGTCAGCGGACGGTCGGCGGTGTCGAAGCCCAGCGGCACGTCGCGGGGGGAGTCCTCGACGCCGGCGTAGGCGGGCAGGCTCGAATCATGTTGTTCGACAACAGGTTCGTCAACCGTCGTGTCGCCGCCCCTCGGGAGTGGGCCGGCCACCTCACCGAGCGCCTCGCGCAGGAACGCCACGCCGTGGGCGGGTCGGCGTTGCTGCAGCCACTCCGGCAGGTCGGGGTGGTTCTCGTCGAGCAGATCGCGCAGTGCGGTGAGCGTGCGGAGGTCGGCCTCGCTCATCGGCAGCGTCCGCCCACCCGCGGCCTCCACCTCGGCGATCAGGGCCGCGGTCTTCGTGCCCGACGGCCAGCGGCCGTTGCGCAGCAGCACCAACCGGCGTCGGTCCGGGTCCGATCCGATACCTGTTGCATCCCAGGCTTTCCTGATGCGGTTCTGCACGGCGAGCGGGTGGGAATGCGCGATCGCCCGGAACGCCCAGTGCCGCTCGTCGTCGGTGGTGGCGTCCAGGCTCTGCCGCAACCGGGCGTGCAACACCACCCGGGTGCCGGGCGGTGAGTCGATGCGGAAGCTCTGGCCGTCGTCGCCGCGTTCGGTGATCCAGGCCTCCAGCCCGGCGGCCAGCAGCGCAGGCATCGCGGTGTCCTCGCCGTCGGGGTCAAGAGGGGCGGCCACGACCGCCTGGCGGGTGTAGGCGGCGAACCGGCGATCCAGTTCACTGACGTCGACCGGGCCGTCGTCGGCGCCCTTGTCGTCGATGCCCTTGTCGTCGGTGTCACGGGGCGTCTCGTCGGTGAGGTGGGCGAGTTCGACCAGCGAGCCACTTCGCAGGCAGTCGCGGATGTGTTCGTCGGCGCGCTGCAACAGCCGGCGCGGCGTGTACTCGGGGGCGTCGTCGAACGCCGACGGCAGGATCGGCCACGACGGGTAGGGCGGGGTGAATCCACTCGCGTGGTAGCCGGCGGCAAACCTGCGCTCGAGGATCGCCCGGCCGACGTCCGCGCTCGGCAGCCGCTCGAGCACCCGGGTTTCGCGGAACCGGTCGGACACGGTCGCCGTCGCCCGTTCCCGGATCAGCTCCCACACGCTCGGCAGGCACGCCACCACGGGCACGGTGCGCCGCATCGCCTCCTTGATCGCCATCAGGCCATGGGCGACGTGTTCGAGGTCGCGGTTGTCGCCGGACTCGGGAGCCTCGGTGCGAGAAGCGGATTGGGCGAGCAGCGTGTCGATCTGGTCGACGCCCAGCACCGCAGGGCCGGCCAGTGCCACCAGCCGCGAGATGTCGCGCACGGTCTCCTGCGGGGTCTTGCCGGCCACCCGCAGACCCCATTCGGCGCGATCCTCGCCGCCGGCGTCGTCGCTCGAGGTCAGGTAGGCCTCGCCGATGTCCTGCAGGCCCATGTCGGTGGCGCCCAACAGGACCAGCGCCCGCAACGTGTGCCGGTACTCGCGGGACTCGCGGTGTGCCTTGACCATCGCGACGACGAACTCGTCGAGGATTTCCGGCGTCAGGTCCTCGTCGCCGATGACCGCACGGCGCGCCGCCCGCGAGATGTGCGCGATCGACGACAGCCGCCAGAGCAGGTCCTTGAGTTGGGTCTCGCGTTCGGCGCCCGGCCGGCCCAGGCTCTCCAGGATGCCGCCGCGCGCGGACTGCCAGAAGCTCACCGCGTCGAGCAGTTCGATCATGAAGAAGAATCCGCCCGCCGCCTGCACCCGCTCGCGCACCTGACCGAGCAGGTGCGTCTTGCCGGATCCGGCGCGGCCGCGGATGACGACGCCAAGCGGCTTGGCTCCGGGGTCGCGTTCCGCGTCGCCGTACGCGGCCATCACGTCGGCCAGCGCATGCTCGTGCAGCCCGCCGATATGGGAGCTCTGGGCGTGCCAGATGTCGTCGAGGCTCATGACGAAGTTGAGCCGCAGGGCGGTGAGCGCGTCGTGGTGTGTGGATTCCATCAGGCTTCGATCGCGATCAGGTGGTTGTCCTCGTTGCCGATTCGCACCGCTGCCGCGCGGTCCGCGCCGGTCAACGTCTTTTGGTTCTCCTCGGGGATCAGGCTCACGCCGGGTGTCCGCTCCAGCCGCAGCAGCGCCGCGTCGAGCGCTCCGCGGCCCACGTCGGCCAGCTCGTCGCGCAGCGCCGCCAGGCCGACCCAGCCACCCGCGCGCGACGCCAACCGGCCGTATGCGGCACGGATTCGGCCCTCGACGTCGTCGCCCGGGGCTTGGTCGGAGGCGGAGTCGACCGGCGTGGCGACAGAGTCCGGCGGCGCAGGGGCGAACACGTCGGCCGGCGCGAGATCGGCCCGGTCGAAGTAGCGGCCCAACCCCTTCATCAGCGTGTAGAGCGCCTTGTTCTGCCCGCGCACGCCCAGCGGCGGCTCGGTGCCGAACAGCTCCCGGCACAGCCGCCAGCCCTCGTCGGTGAGTTCGAGCACCATCGGCGTGCCCGACGACACCTCGATCAGCTTCTTGTCGCGGAGCCGGTCGCGGTAGGACTTCTTCAGCTCGGGGCCGAGCGTCTTCAATTCGGGGTTGGGCACCGGCCGGCATTCGGCCATCAGCACCAGCAGCACCGCCTGTTCGGTGCCGGTCAGCTCATCGGGGGCCACGGTCACGCGGGTCGCCTCTCTGCTGTCGTCGTGCGCTGGATCTCCGTCGTGCATTCAACAGTGCCTCGATAGTGCCCAACACCCGGACGGGGTCGTCGGCCACCTCCTCGTTCGTGAAGCGCAGCACGGCGAATCCGTCGAGGGTGAGCGCGTTGTCGCGGCGGCGGTCGTCGGCGTACTTCAGCGCGCCGCGGTGGTCGGGGCCGTCGATCTCCACGACACAGCGTTCGTCGGGCCACATGAGGTCGACCCGGATGAGCGGTACCAGCGGATGCCCGCTGCGGGTCTGGTTCCACTGCCGGCCGACCGCCCAGTCACAGCGAGACAGCGCCCGCTCCAGCGCCTGCTCGGCCGCGCTGGCCGGGTGCGGGCGGCCGACCGGCGCGGGGAAGTCGGCGGCCGGTCCCGGCGCGCCGGCGCGGGAGAGCCCGGTCGCCACCGGCGGCGCGGTCAGCGTGACGGTGCCGATGCGGTCGACGTCGGCCAGCGCGTCGGCGGCCAGCCACACCCCGACGCCGCCGTGCTGGGTCAGCCACTCCAGCGCCGCGGCGATCCGCTGCTGATCCACGGATTCGAGGTCGGACGGGCACTCGGCGAGCAGGACGAGCGCATCGCGTCCGTAGGCGTCGGCCAGGATGCGCACCAGGCCTCGCGTCCGCGTGTCGGGATCGAATCGCGACAGACACGGTTGCGCGCACAGCGCCGCATCGGCCATCGCGGCGAGGTACGGGCCGAAGTGCGCGCTGTGAGCGGCCCGCCGGTGGGCGAGCATCCGCAGCACCCGACGGTCGTGGTCACTGGCCGAGGACAGCAGCTCGGCGTCGGGCAGCCAGGCCGGGAACAGCGCGCGGGCGACCTGCTCGAGGCGGTCGAGGGCAGCGTCGACCACGGCGGCCGTGGTGGGGAGGCCCGGCGGCACCCGGTAGCGGATCACCACCGGCGCCCCGGGCGGCTGCGGGTGCAGCACGACCGCGAGCTGTTCGAACGTCACGCCGGCGATCCGCACCACCCGGTCGACGGGCAGGCCCGGGACAGCCGGCCCGGCTGCTGTCCCGTCGGGCATCGGCTCTCCCGGTGTGGTGACCGTCGGCTATCCCGTGGCCGTGGTGGTCGTGGGCGGTGCGATGGGGGCGCCGGGCGGCACCTCGGTGTAGGTGGGTGTGAAGCCCTCGGTGGAGAAGCTGAAGCCGCGGCGGGTCAGCTCACTGAGGCACGACACCCCAGAGACCTCCTGGATGTTGCAGCGGAATCCGGCGGCGGCGAGCACCTGGTTGAACTGCAGCACGTTGGCCGGTCCGGGGTCCGGCGTGAACGGGGTGTCCGCGAGGGCGAGGAACATCGGGTCACCCTCGCGGCCGATCACGACCGCATTGGGTTCGGTCTCCTCACCGGCGGCGTCGAGCACCGTCTCCGGCGCTCCGGTGACCCCGAGGCCGCCCCCGTCGGTGGCCTGGCAGCCCGCCTGCACCCGCGGGATGATCGCGCAGTCCCATCGGCCCGACGGTGTGGTGAAGAAGTAGCGCGTCAGCCCGTCCACCGGGGCGGCGAAGTAGAACGCATTGACCAGGTTGGTGGTGTTCAGCGGCGGCGGGGCGGGCGCTGGCGGCGGCCCGGACGGGGTGGGTCGGGGCTCGTCGGTGTTGACCACGACGGGACCGCCGCAGCCGGCGAGCACCATCGCGGCGGCGACGGCAACGGTAATCCGGGTCAGCACACGCATAACGGTGTTCAAGGGTGCCGCAACGCCTTCGGGCGGCCGCAGGCGGGTCGCGTTCAGGAGCCCATCAGGGTGCGCAACGTGTGCGCGTTGCGCACAGCGTGGCCGCCGAGGTCGTTGTTGAAGTACACGAGCACGCGACGGCCCTCGCCGTCCCAGGCGCGGACGCGGTCGGCCCACCACTGCAGCGCGTCGTCGGGGTAGTTGCCCGCGTACATCGAGTCCTGGCCGGGCCCGTGCAGGCGGACGTACACCAGGTCGCTGGTTGCGACCGGCTGACAGGGCAGCCCGGGCCCGCTCATCACCACGTACGCGGCGCGGTGGCGTTCCAGGAGGTCGAACACCTCGCGGGTGTGCCACGAGTCGTGCCGGAACTCGACGGCGACGGGGATCCAGTCCGGCATGAGCGTGAGGAAGTGCTCGAGGCGGGCGTCGTCGCGTTCCAGGGCGGGGTGCAATTGGACGAGCAGGGCTTCCCGGCGTTCGCCCAGTGCGGTCCAGCAGCGTTCGAACCGCTCCACCCACGGCTCGGGGTTCTGCAGCCGGCGGTAGTGGGTGAGGCCGCGGTGCGCCTTGACCGACATCGTGAATCCCTCGGGCAGTCGCTGCCGCCAGCCGGCGAACGTGTCGTCGCGCGGCCAGCGGTAGAAGCTCGCGTTGAGCTCCACGGTGTCGAACGCCTCGACGTAGCGGGCCAGCCGCTTGGCCACCGGCGTACCCGCGGGGTAGAGGACGTCGGTCCAGTGGTCGTAGGACCAGCCGGACGTGCCGATGCGGATCATCGCCGGCCGGCGTCGCGGACCCGGTCGCGCACGTCGTCGTCGAGCGACACGCGCACCAGCGCCGCCGCGAGCTCGGCCGTCCGCTCGCCGGCCATCCGCTGCAGTTCCTCCGGGTCCCCGGGCAGTCCGAGCGAGGTGGCGGTCGTGGTCGCGCGCTCGTCGAAGTACGGCCGCACCCAAGTCCAGGTGTCCTGCACTTCGCGCAGAAAGATGTCGGCCCCGGTGTCGCCGATGCCCTTGAACCGCTTGAGCAGTCGGGTGACCGTCGCGACGTCGCGCGATTCGCCGAGCCGGCGCAGATCGCCGCCGTAGTCGTCGTGCACGGCCCGGGCCATGTCGGTCAGCCGGGTGGCCGAGCTCTCGTCGTAGCGGGCGTATCCCGCCCGGCCGAAGGCGTCGATCATGGTCCTGCGGTCGGCGCCCAGCACCGCGTCGGGCGTGCGGAGTTTCCCGGCGAATACCTCTCGGGCGGCCCGCACCGCGACACCGGCGTCGATCGGCTTGCTGGCCAGCATGCACAACACCAGCAGTTCGAACAGCGGCATGGGTTTGTCGTCGAGGTGGATGCCCGCCTCCCGGGCGTAGGTGGTGCCGGCCTCGTCCAGAAGGCGGCGCACCGTGCCCTTCTGCTCCGTCGTCGCCATGGTCTGCGAGTTACCCGGGTGGCGGCGCGGCGAACCGGCTCACTTGGGCGGCAGCGTCTTCGCGTACCCGACCCCGCGGTCGACCCAGCTGCGCAGCTGCCGCGCCGTCCGCACGCCGTCGCCGGCCACGCGCAGCCACCCGCGGGTCTCGCGGCCCGACATGATCATCGGCTCGACATGGTCGCGCGCCACCAGCGTCTCGGTGTCATCGGGCGGCACGCGCACCAGCAGCCCGCCCTGACCGCTGGCCGCGACGGCCAGGTGACCGTCGATCAGGAACGCCAGTCCACCGAACATGCGCTTCTCGGTCAGGCCGCGCTCGGCGGCGACGAGTTCGCGGATGCGGTCGGCGAGGTCGGCGTCGTAGGCCACGCCCCATTCTGTCCCGCCGAGCAGACACAGACTCGCGTTCTGCGGCCGCGGATCGCGCGGGTGTGTGTCTGCTCGCGCTCAGTCGGCGTCCGCGGAGACCGACCAGTCGCCGACGCGGGCGTAGTTCGAGTCGTAGATGTCCTGTTTGTCACCGGGTTCGAGTTCGGTGAGGTCCTTCATCGCCCCGCCCCAGTACCGCAGGATCCGGCCGAGCTCGGCGTTGGCGTCGGCGTCGTCGGGCAAGTTCACTTCGAGCACGAATCTCACATGCGCTACATACCCCGAAATTGCGCTGAGGGTCGTGATCCGGCACAGATCACGACCCTCGGTGCGATATTCGGCCCGTCAGGCGGCCGCGGTCACCTCGGCCGCCGGTTCCAGCGCCTGCGCGACGATGTCGGCCACGTCGGTCATCGGCAGCACCTCGAGCCCGTCGAGCACCTCGGCAGGCACGTCGTCCAGGTCGGCCTCGTTGCGCTGCGGGATGAACACCGTCGACAGTCCGGCGCGTTGCGCGGCCAGCAGCTTCTGCTTGACGCCGCCGATCGGCAGCACCCGCCCGTTCAGCGTGACCTCACCGGTCATGCCGACGTCGGAGCGCACCTGCCGCCCCGTCGCCATCGACACCAGCGCGGTGACCATCGTGACACCGGCCGACGGCCCGTCCTTCGGGACGGCGCCCGCGGGCACGTGCACGTGGATCTTGCGGTCCAGTGCCTGGCGGTCGACGCCCAGTTCGGCTGCGTGGCTGCGCACGTAGGACAGCGCGATCTGCGCCGACTCCTTCATCACGTCGCCCAGCTGACCGGTCAGCTGCAGGCTCGGCTCGCCCTCGGTGGACCCCGCCTCGATGTAGAGGACGTCGCCACCCATGCCGGTGACGGCCAGACCGGTCGCCACGCCGGGCACCGCGGTGCGCTCGGCCGACTCCGGGATGAACCGCGGCCGGCCGAGGTAGCCGACCAGGTCTGCCTCGTCGATCGTGATGGGCTCCTCCGAGGCGGCCAGCTTGGTGGTGGCCTTACGCATCGACTTGGCCAGCAACCGCTCGAACTGCCGCACCCCCGGTTCGCGGGTGTAGTCGGCGGCGATCTTGCGCAGCGCGTCGTCGGTCACCGTGACTTCGTCCTCGGTGAGCGCGGCCCGCTCCCGCTGCCGGGGCAGCAGGAAGTCGCGGGCGATGGCCACCTTGTCGTCGGCGGTGTAGCCGTCGATCTGCACCAGTTCCATCCGGTCCAGCAGCGCCTGGGGGATGTTCTCGATGACATTGGCCGTCGCCAGGAACACCACGTCGGAGAGGTCGAGGTCCAGATCCAGGTAGTGGTCGCGGAACGTGTGGTTCTGCGCCGGGTCCAGCACCTCGAGCAGCGCGGCCGCGGGATCGCCGCGGTAGTCGCTGCCGACCTTGTCGATCTCGTCGAGCAGCACGACGGGGTTCATCGAGCCGGCCTCGCCGATCGCCCGCACGATGCGGCCGGGCAGCGCGCCGACGTAGGTGCGGCGGTGACCGCGGATCTCGGCCTCATCGCGCACGCCGCCCAGGGCGACGCGCACGAACGTGCGGCCGAGTGCGCGGGCGATCGATTCGCCCAGCGACGTCTTGCCGACGCCGGGCGGGCCGGCCAGCACCATCACCGCGCCGGAGCCGCGACCGCCGACGACGGCCATGCCGCGCTGGGCGCGACGCGCCCGCACCGCCAGGTACTCGACGATGCGGTCCTTGACGTCGTCGAGGCCGTGGTGGTCGGCGTTCAGGATGTCCCGGGCGGCCTGCAGATCGGTCGAGTCCTCGGTGCGCTGGTTCCACGGCAGGTCCAGCACGGTGTCCAGCCAGGTGCGGATCCAGCCGCCCTCCGGGCTCTGCTCGCTGGACCGCTCCAGCTTGCCGACCTCGCGCAGCGCGGCCTCGCGCACCTTCTCGGGCAGGTCCGCGGCCTCGACGCGGGCGCGGTAGTCGTCGGACCCCTCTGGCTCACCTTCACCCAGCTCCTTGCGGATCGCGGCCAGCTGCTGACGGAGCAGGAACTCCTTCTGCTGCTTGTCCATCCCCGAGCGGACGTCCTCGGCGATCTTCTCGTTGACCTCGACCTCGGCGAGGTGCTCGCCCGTCCACTCGATGAGCACCCGCAGCCGCTCGGCGACATCGGGCGTCTCCAGCAGCTGGCGCTTCTGCACCTGGCTGAAGTAGCTGGCGTAGCCCGCGGTGTCGGCCAGCGCCGACGGATCGGTCAGCTGGTTGACGAAGTCGATGATCTGCCACGCCTCGCGGCGCTGCAGCATCGCCAGCAGCAGCTTCTTGTAGTCGGCGGCCAGCGCGCGCACCTCGTCGGTGATCTCGGACTCGGTCGCCTCGGTCACCTCGACCCACAGCGCGGCGCCGGGGCCGGTGGTCCCGGTGCCGATGTGCGCGCGGGTGGTGCCCCGCACGACGGCCGCGGTGCCACCGCCGCCGGGAATGCGCCCGACCTGCACGATGGTCGCGAGCACGCCGTGAGTGGGGTAGCGGTCGTCGAGCCGGGGCGCGATGAGCAACTCGCCGGAAGCGCCGGGGGCGGCTGCTGCCTGAGCTGCTTCGACGGCGGCGCGGGCCGCGTCGTCGAGTTCGATCGGCACCACCATGCCGGGCAGCACGATCGCCTCGCTGCTGAATAACACCGGCACTGATTTGGCTTCAGCCATGTGATCCTCCAAAGTTCAGTCGCATCGACTCAACCTTGGTGTGCAGTGGTTTGTTCCCCGGCTACATCCTGGGTGGTGCGCCGCCGCGCCGGGGGCGGTCCAGCCACCGCGCCACGCGCGGTTCACAGACGGCGAGCACAGTCGCGACAACGAACCACAGCACCGACAGCACGACGGTGGTGTGCCAGGCGTCCAGGGAGTAGCCGTCGAGGTCCTCGCGGTGGAAGAACGGGCCGACGATGCCGAACTGAATGGCCGGTGCCATCGCGATACAGGCGGCCAGGCCGGTGGTCGCACCGAAGGCCGCCCGCAGGAACACCGAGCGGGGCGTGCCGCCCGGCGGTGCGGCGCGGTGGTGGGCCAGCAGGATGGTCAGCAGCATCAGCCCGACCACCACGGCCAGCCCGTCCCACTCGCCGTCGCCGAAGATGAACGCCACCGCGCCGGCCACGGTGGCCAGCGCCAGCGCGCCGGGATCGACGCGCGGATGCTCCTCGTAGCGGGTGCGGTGGTCCTCGACAGCCATGGCGTCACTGTAAGGGCGGGTCACCGCCCTTCGGGCACAAAGCAGGGAGCCTGCCGCGGGGGTGACGGCAGGCTCCCTGGTTGTGGGTGGCTCTATGCAGCGCCCTGGGCGCCCAGCACCCGCTGGATGTCCGGCTTCATCTGCTGGAGCTGCTGGCCCCAGTAGCCCCACGCGTGGGTGCCGTTGGACGGGAAGTTGAACACGCCGTTGGTGCCACCGGCCGCGATGTAGTTGTCGCGGAAGGTGATGTTGGTCCGCAGAGTGAACCCTTCGAGGAACTGGGCGGCCATCAGGTTGCCGCCCGTGGCGCCGGCGTCGAGCTCCGACGGGGTGCCGGTGCCGCAGTAGATCCAGACGCGGGTGTTGTTGGCGACCAGCTGGTTGATGTTGACCATCGGGTCGTTGCGCCGCCAGGCCGGGTCACTGCTGGGGCCCCACATGCTCTCGGCGTTGTAACCGCCCGAATCCTGCATGGCCAGCCCGATCAGCATCGGCCACCAGCCCTCGGAGGGGTTGAGGAAGCCCGACAGCGAGGCCGCGTAGATGAACTTCTGCGGGTGGTAGATGGAGTAGGTCAGCGCGGTGCTGCCCGCCATCGAGATGCCCACCACCGCATTGCCGTTGGGCGACACACCGCGGTTGGCCTCCAGCCACGCCGGCAGCTCCTGGGTCAGGAACGTCTCCCACTTGTAGGTGTAGTCCTGCCCGTTGCCGCGCGAGGGCTGGTACCAGTCGGTGTAGAAGCTGGACTGCCCGCCGACGGGCATCACGACCGACAGGCCCGACTGGTGGTACCACTCGAACGCCGGGGTGTTGATGTCCCAGCCGTTGTAATCGTTCTGCGCACGCAGACCGTCGAGCAGGTACACCGCGTGCGTGCCGCCGCCCTGGAACTGGACGCGGATGTTGCGGTTCATCGACTGGGAGTAGATGTCGAGGTATTCGACCGGCAGACCCGGCCGGGAGAACGCACCGGCGGTCGCCGCACCCCCGGCGAACCCGATGAGCCCGGGCAGCATCGTCGCCGCGACCGCGATCACCGCCAGCCGGCGTCTCCACGTCCGAACCGCTGCACCGCCGAACCCCTTGAGGAACGTCATAACGGCAACCCACCCACCTTTCTTCGCATGCCACAAGCAATTGCCGTCGCTTATCGGTCACCATGAAACACGCGCAACTTCTGTCACACGGGTACCAACACGGGGATGGCGTATCGCGGTCTGCTAACGATTGGGCTGCGCGCCGTTACGAACCGGACGACGACCCGCTGCGGCCCGTCAGTCTGCGCCGATGGCGGCCAGCGCCCGCCGGACCTCGGCCTTGCGCTCCTCGATGGCACGGCCGATGTCGTTGAGCAGCAAGGGCTTCCGAGATACCAGCTCTTCGAGATGCGCTCGCTCGACCAGTACCACGGTGACCTCGCCGACGGCGTAGGCGCCCGCGCTCACGGGTTCACGGCTCAGCGTGGTCTGCCCGAGGAAATCGCCGGGTTCCAGGACGCGGATCGGCACCACCGTGCCGTCATCGCCGACGGCCACCAGGCGGATCAGGCCGTCGACCACGAACGTCATCCGCCGCGGCACCTCGTTGGGGGACTGCACGGTCTCGTCGGCGCCGTAGCGGGTGATCCTGGTGTGCGGCAACAATTCCTGCTGGTCGGTGTGGGACAGCCGCAGCGTCGGCGCGATGATGCGCAACGCCTTCTCCAGGCGCTCAGCGGTCGCGAAGTCGTCGGCAGCCTCGTCGAGGTGAAGTTCGGCGCGCCTGGCGGCGTACCAGATCCAGCGCAGGAATGTCGACCTCGCGGTGAAGTCGTCGGCGGGGGACCGCAACGGGATCGACGTCGCGTACCCGGTGGCGCCGGTGCGCACCGAGGCGGGCGCGGCGTGCCCGGCCAACTGGGGAAGCCGACCGGCCACGGCCGTCAGCACCTCGCACACCGCGTCGGGCGGATCCTCGCGCGCGAACACGGTGGTCACCGTGATCGAGTGCGTCCCCGGCGGCCGACTCAGGTTCGTGAACGACGCCGCCGCCAGCACCGAGTTCGGCATGATCTGCAGGCCGCTGCCGGTGTCGATGTGCGTGGCCCGCCAATTCACCTCCACCACACGGCCTTTCGCCGACGGCGTGTCCACCCAGTCGCCGAGTTGGAACGGCTGCTCGAACAGCACCAGCAACCCGGAGATGATCTGACCCACCGAGTTCTGCAGCGCCAGCCCCAGCACGATCGACGACACCCCGAGCGCGGTGAACAACCCGCCCACGTTCGCGCCCCAGATGTAGGCCAGGATCAGCCCGACGCCGATCGCGATCAGCGCGAAGCGGGCGACGTCGAGGAAGATCGACGGGACCCGCCGCCGCCACGACCCTTCCGGCGCCCCCTGGAACAGGGTGGCGTTGAGCCCGGACAGCAGGAGCACCAGCACCACGAAGCCGAAGACGGTGGCCACGACGCGCACCGGCGTGGTCTCGCCGGAGATCTGGTTGGCCCCGACCAGCAGGACCAGCAGCGCCCCCAGCGGCAGGATGTAGGTGCGCAGCAGATACACCGGCCGGGTCAGCGCGCTGCCGCGCCGGCGCAGCGCGTTGTGCACCTCGGTGAGCGCGACGAGCAGCAGCGGGAAGCCGACCGCGACACCGACGGCCCAGTAGAACCAGTTGTCCTCCCACACGGTGTTCACGACTGCCGTTCTGCCAGCCGCCAGATCGGTTGTTCAGCGCCGTCGATGAGGATGTCACCGGCCGGGGTGAAGCTGCGGCTGTCCCGCATCACCTCGTAGATCTGCGCGGTGACGTACACGCCGGGCTGCGGTGACCCGCTCTTGACCTGGTAGGCGAGGTTCACCGCGGCGCCCCACATGTCGTAGGCGAGGCTGTTGCGGCCGACCAGTCCGCTGATCACGGTCCCGGTGTCGATGCCCGCGCGCAGGGTCAGCGCGCTGCCGGTCTCCCGGTTGAACCGCGCGACGATGCGCGCCATCTCCACCGCGAAGTCCACCGTGCGCCGGACGTTGTCGATCCGCGGCACCGTCAGACCGCAGCTGGCGAGGTAGCCGTTGTGCAGGGTGCGGATCCGCTCGACGCCCAGATTATCTGCGGCCGCGTCGAACTGGCGCACCAGGGTGTTCACCATGCCCAGTGCCTCATCCGACGAGAGGTCGGCGGTGACCTCCTCGAGCCCGACGAGGTCGGCGAAGATCACCGTGACGTTCTGGTGGTCCTGCGCGATGGTCTCCTCGCCGTCGCGGTAGCGGGCCACCACCGGTTCGGGCATCAGTGAGAGCAGCAGCCGGTCGTTCTCGCGGCGCTGCTCGGTGAGCAGTTCGTCCTTGATCGCGAGGTTGCGGCTCATCTCGTTGAACGCCACGGTGAGATCACCGAATTCGTCGCGGGACTGCACCGGAAGCGTGACGTGATAGTCGCCGGCGCTGATCTGCTGCGCACCGGCCTCCAGCCGGCGCAGCGGCCGAACGAACAGCCGGGCCAGCAGCATCGCGGCGACACTGACCACGAAGATGATCGCCGCGGTGGACAGCACCAACCTGCGGGTGAACGCCGACACCGGCGCGAACGCCTCGGCGGTGTCGATCTTGGCGACGATCGACCAGTTCAGCCCGGGCAGGTTCACCGGCGCATACGCCTGCAGCGTCTCCTGCCCCAGGTAATCGGTGTCGACGATGGTGCCGGTCTGGCCCCGCTGGGCCTCGCGGGTCGCCTCGGTGGCCACCGGCTGCACGAGGGTGGTGCCGCCCTGACGCAGGGACTGGTCGGCCACCTGCGGCGGCGTGCCCGCGTCGACGACGTCGCGGCGGAACTGGTCGGGATACTCGAGGAACAGCCGCGAGTCCGACCGCATGAGGTCGTCGGGCCCGACCAGAAAGGTCTCGCCGGTGCGGCCGAGACCCGCTCCCTCCCACTGCTTGTCGAACGTCATCAGCCGGTTGATCTTGGAGATCGGGAACTGCAGCGCGAGCACGCCGTCGACCTGCCCGGGTGAGCGGACCGGGGAGACCAGCCAGGCGGTCGGCTCGTCGGCGGGGATGTAGTCGCCGAAGTCGGTGACACCGACGTAGTCGACGGCGTTGGAGGCCATCGCCTTCTGGTAGGCGCCGCGCAGGTCCCCTTCGCGGTAGGGGCCGGTGACGACGTTGGTACCGAGGTCCACGCCCTTGAACGCGCTGTAGACGACGGTCCCGCGGTCGTCGATCAGCAGTGCGTCCTCGAACCCGAACAGCAAGACGATCTGGCGGAAGAAGTCGTTGAACCGGGCATTGGCTGCCGACCAGGCGCTGCCGTCGCGCGCGTCGTCCATCCGGATCGAATCGTTCCAGTCGCGAAACGGCGCGGTGTAGAGCGCCTGCAGGTAACGCTGCGCGTTGGAGGTCGGGATCAGGGCCCGCGCGTCGAGTTGCTGACCGGTCTGCTCGCGTTTCGCGGTGGCGAACTGGCCGGTGTAGTAGTCGTCGAGCGACTGCTGCTGCTGCGGGCTGACCGGCGCGTCGCCGAGTTCGGCGAACGCGGTGGTGAACGCCGCCATCGCCTCTGTCGTGGTGGCGCCGCGTGTGTAGACCAGCAGCGAGTTCTTCAGGTCGTTGAACTGCGCCTCGAGCTGGCGGGCCTGTGACCCGCGGATCTCGGTCAGCGCGTCGAACACCGCCGCCCGCAGCGACGACCGGCCGGACTGGTAGCCGATGAAGCCCACCACGGCCGCCGACAGCACGCTGGTGAGCAGCAGCATCACCAGCAACTTGGACTGGATGCTGATGCGGGAGAGCAACGGGGCACGCATGTTCCGCAGCCGGCCCAACGGTGCGGAGTGGTCGTGTGGCGGCTCGTCGCCGGTGGCGGGCTGACCCGCCGGTGGGCCCGGCTCGACGCGCGTCGTCATCGATTCCCTTCCGGCTGCACGCCTCCGGCGGGCCCGAGCCAGCAACGACACTAGCGGCAAATCCGGCGGCCAGCGAAGTATTCCGGCGCGGATGGGTACCCGTCGACGATGACCGACAGCCGCGCCGATCCGGATGACCTCCAGCGCTTCGTCGACGCCCAGGACCCGGTGTACGACACGGTGTTGGCCGAGCTGCGCCGGGGGCGCAAAGAGACACACTGGATCTGGTTCGTGTTCCCGCAACTACGCGGGCTGGGGCGCAGCGCCACCGCCGCGCACTACGGCATCGCCTCGCGCGAGGAGGCGGCCGCGTACCTCGCGCACGAGGTGCTCGGCCCGCGGCTGCGCGAATGCACCAGGGCGGTACTGGACCTCGAGGGCCGCTCGGCCCGGCAGGTCTTCGGGTCGCCCGACGACGTCAAGGTGCGGTCCTCGATGACGCTGTTCGCCCGCTGCACCGACGACAACGCCGACTTCCTGGCCGTACTCGACCGGTTCTACGGCGGCGAGCAGGACCCGTTGACCGTCCAGCGGCTCGAGTGAGGCCGCCTCAGGCGGGGCCGACCACCAGCCAGCCGTGTGGTGGCACGCTCACCTCGTCGGCCTCCTCCTGGGGTGGCGCGCCGGAGCCGGCCAGCACCCGGCCGCGGCCTAGCCGGGTTCCGGCCAGCGTCACGGTCAGGGGGGTGTCCTCGAGGTTGAGCGCCACCAGCAGCGCGTCGTCGTCGCGGCGGGTCTCGTACACATAACTGCGGTTGTCCAGCCGCACCGGTGTCGTCGTGGCGCGGTGCAGCCAGGGGTGCCTGCGCCGCAACCCGATCAGGAACTGGTGGCTGCGGTAGACGTCATTGTCCCGGGGCGCTTCGGCCGCGGGTCCGAATTCGGGCCGGACCGCGTCGTCCCCGCCGGCCCTGTCCTCCTTGACGCCGAGGTAGCCGAACTCGTCGCCGGCATAGATGCTGGGCACCCCGCCGAGGGTGAACAGCAGCACCAGCGCGTGTTCGAGGTGGCGCGGGTCGGTCAGGCGGCTGGCGATGCGCGTCACGTCGTGGTTGCCGACGAACGTCAGCGGTGCGAACGTCGCGAGCAACTCGTTGTGCCGGATGAGCGCGTGGTCGAGTTCGTGGAAGTTGCCGTCGTTGAGGCTGCTCCACACCGCCTTCCACAGCTCGTACTGGGTGACCGAGTGGAATCCGGCGGCGACGCGGGCGGCGTAGTCGCCGTGAATCACCTCACCGACGAACCACGCGTCGGGGTGGGCTTCCCGCACCCGCGGCAGCACCTCGGCCCAGAACCGGTCGGGGACGGCGTACGCGGCGTCGAGCCGCCACCCATCGGCGCCGCGGGCCAGCCAGTGCGACATCACCTCGACGGTGTAGTCGACGACGTCCGGCTCGCGGTGGTTGAGCGCGATCAGCTCGCCGTGCCCCTCGAAGGTGTCGAACTCGCCGTGGCGCCGGCGGAACCACGCCGAGGACGGGTGGTCGGGGCCGCCGTCGAGCGCCTCGCGGTAGCGCGGGAAGTCGGTGCCGACATGGTTGAAGACGCCGTCGAGCAGGACCCGGAGGCCGCGCCGGTGCGCTTCGGCGATCAGCGTGTCGAGGTCCCCGTCGTCCCCGAGACGGGGGTCGACGCGGTAGTGGTCGGTGGTGTCGTAGCCGTGCGTGCGGGAGGCGAACACCGGCCCCAGCGCGATACCCGAGGCGCCGAGCGCGACGGCGTGGTCCAGCCAGTCGACGAGGCGCAGCAACCGGTGCTCATCGGGCGTCGGCGCCGGGTCGGCCGGGAACGCGCCGACGAAGCCGAGCGGGTAGACATGCCACCAGATCGCGTGCCGCACCCAGTCCGGTTCGCTCATGAGCCGAACTTCGCCTGGTAGAGGGCCTTCATCTCGTCGGCGAACTCCGGCGCAGGCCCGTCGGTGGGCACGTCCGGCGCGACGACCGAGATCGGCAGCGTGGCGACCGGCGGCGCGGGTGCGCCCCATTCGGCCAGCCATTCGCGCAACTGCAGCGAGGAGGTGGCGTAGACGATGCGGCCCAGGCCGACCCACGCGTGCGCCGCCGAACACATCGGGCAGTGCTCGCCGGAGGTGTAGACGGTCGCGGCGGCGCGCTCGGCTGGCGGCAGGTTCTCCGCGGCCCACCGCGCGATCGCGAACTCGGGATGGCGGGTGGCATCACCGCCGCTGACCCGGTTGTGGTCTTCGAACCTGCGCTGCCCGTCGCGGTCCACCAGGACGGAGCCGAACGGCTCGTCGCCCTCGTCGAGGGCTTCGCGGGCCAGGTCGACGCAGCGGCGCAGCTGCTCGAGGTCGGACGCGCTGATGGCCATCAGCGGGAGTCTACGCAGGACGTCACGACCCGCAGCACGGGTCGGCGACGTCGAGTCGGCACGCACACGATGCCGCGACCGGCACGTCGGCGCGGGCCCTGGCCAGGTCGAGCTGCTGGCCGATGATCGTGGCCTCGGCGGTGCGGCCCAGCCGCTGCAGACATTCGTGGTAGCCGTGCAGGCTCCACACGTTGCCCGGATGCTGCGACGACCGCCGCAGTGTGGGATCGAGCCCGAGGTCGGCGGCGTACACCCCGGCGGCCTCCTCGACCCGGCCCTGTTCGAGCAGCAGCGCCCCGTAGGCGTGCCGGGTCGGTTGCATCCAGCCCCAGGGCTCGTCGTAGGGGAGGTTGTCATCGAGGTCGATGGCACGCTGCAGCAGCGCGAACGCCTCGTCGAATCTGGCTTCGCGATAGGCGATCTCACCGTCGAGCATGGCCTCGGCGATAGCCAGGATGTCGCGGCTGCTGTTGTTGAACAGATAGCGCGAATCCGGGATGCGGGTGTAGGCGGCGGCGAACGCGTCGCGTTCGGCGCGGGCCTGCTCGAGTTGCCCCTTGGCGGCGTGCGCGACGCCGCGGCCGTAGTGGATGGTCGCGGTGGTGGTGCAGTACAGCTGCTGGTCGGCGGGCAGTGGTTCGGCGATCAGCTCATCCCAGCGGCCGAACCGCACCAGCACGTGCACCCGCAGCGGGACGAACGCCTCGAGCCAATCAGCCATCGGCGGTGACTCGATGGCCAGCAGTTCCGGCGTGAGCTGGCCGGCGAGTTCATCGGCGGCCTGCAGCGCCACCCGCGAGGAGCCCTCGAACATCGCGGAGTACACGACGAAGTGCAGATCGTGGGCCCGGTACAGCGAGTAGAAGTTCAACGGTCCCGCACGCTCGACGAAGCGCCGATCCGCCTGCACCGCCGTCAGATTCGCGGTCACCGAAGCGCGGTAGTCGCCGCACAGTACGTCGATGTGGCTGGGCATGTGCCGCAGGTGGCCGGCGTCGGGCACCAGGTCGCGCAGCAGGTCGGCGGCGGGCAGCGCGTCCTGCGGGGTGCCCGACATCTCCATGGTGTGCACGTAGAGGTGCAGGATTCCGGGATGCTCGCGTCCCGCGGATGTCTCCAGCGCGGCGTCCAGGATCCGTTTGGCCTCCAGGACGCGGGAGCCGGGCGCGGGCTCGCCGGTGCGGGTGTCCCACAGCGCCCACGCGGTGATGTTGACCAGCGCGTCGGCCGCCAGCGCCTGGATGTCGACGTCGTCGGGGAAGGTGGCCGCCAGCTCGGCCATCGCGTCGGCGTAGACGGCGTGGCGCTCTTTGAGCGCATCGGTGTCGCAGGGATCGTCGGTGGGAAAGCGGTTCTGCAGGGCCTTGATCAATCCCAGTTCGGCTGCGGACGCCCGCCCGCGCACCGCCAACCCGAGTTCCATGCGGGCCCGGGCCAGCGAGGCGCTCAGGTCCACGGGGTCGAACGCCTCCCACGGCTTGTTGTAGTTGGGGCCGATCGAGTAGGCCACGCCCCAGCGGGCGATGGCCAGGTCGGGGTCGAGTTCCAGCGCCCGCTCGAAGCAGCGGATCGCCTCCTCATGGTTGAACGCGTAGGCCCACACCATGCCGCGGTCGAACCAGATCTGCGCCTGCGGCGACGGCGTCTCGATCGGCCGGTGATAGGTCCCGAGGTCGTAGTAGGGCTCGGCGTCCCGGCCGAGCGAAACCGTCATGGCGCCGACGATAATCCAGCCGGACCACGGTGGCGAGCACCGCGAGCACGCAGCCGGCGACCGCCCAGACCGCGAGCGTCACCAGGGGGGTGCGCGCGCCGTGGCCGTCGAAGTACTGCAGGTCGCGCAGCAGCTCGACTCCCGAGCCCTGCGGCACGATGTGGGTGAAGGTGGCGTAGAAGCCGGACAGCAGCGGCCGCCCAACCGGCCCGGCAGCGGCGGCGTTGCCGACGATGACCAGGAACAGGGTCAGCGCGAGCGAGGCGAGCGTGCCCAGCGCGGCGGCCACCCCGGTCACGGCGCCGCCGACCGCCATCGCATAGAGCCATAGCGCGCCGAACAATGCGAGAGGGTGTCCGGTCAGCGCGCCGAGGCCGAGGTCGACGTAGGCGGTCACCGCCGCGGCGAGCAACGCGGAGTAGCCGGCCAGGCTCAAGGTGCGCAGCGCCAATGTCTTCGGGGTCCGGACCGTGCCCATGACGCGGCCGAACACGGTGGCGCCGATCGACGCGCCGATCGACAAGAAGATGACGGCGTAGAACTCGACTGTGCCCGACGGGTCGGCGGCCGAGGTCGGTGCGACGTCGGTGACGACCGGCGTCAGACCGGCGTGGGCGGCGAGCTCGCGGCCCACCGTCTCCGCGGCCGTCACGACGCTGCGCCCACCGCCGCCGGCCACATAGACGGTCAGGTCCCGGCCGGGGCCGACGGCGAGGCCGGCGTCGACATGACGGTCGTAGACCAACTGCCGGGCCGCGGCGCCGTCCGCGACCTCGGTGACGCCGAGGGCGGGCTGGGCGTGCACCGCGTCGAGGACCGCCGGCGGTGCGGCCACCGCGACGTCGAGATGGCGCAGGGTCGGCTTGGCGAAGGCGCCGGAGTAGCTGGCGATCATCGCGACCACGAACAGCGTGAGCGCGACCATCGCGAGCGCCATCGTGCGGACGCGGGAACGCATCCCGGGGCCTTCGGTGAACAGGGCGGGGTTGACCGCGGCGTGTTTTGCCATGAGAGATCGAGCCTTTCGTGGGTCAGAGGCCGAGCAGCGCGTAGACGGTGCCGAGTGCGGCGGTCACCCGGGTGTCGAGGTCCTCGCTGTCGGGGTCCTCCATCCAGGAGCGCAGAACTTCGACGAAGCCGCCGACCAGGAACCGGCTGACGGCATCGGGGGACAGGGCGGCGACCGCGGGCAGGGCGGGAGCGGCGTCCTCGGCGATCCGCCGGCACGCGGGCAGAAGCTCGTCGCGGAACGCCGACACCACGCGCTGGGCGACCGTGCTGCCGACCACGTTGCGGTACATCGCGCGGTGATCGGCGGCGAAGTCGAACAGGCGCAGGATGCGGGTGCGCCCGTCACCGGACAGGCCGTCGGTGGCCGCGGCGAACGCCGCGGTGAACGCGGTGGCGATGGCCTCGTCGCGGTCGGTGAAGTGCTGGTAGAAGGCCTGCCGGCTGACTCCCGCGCGGGCGACCAGGTCGGCGACGGTGAGGTCGTCGACCGCACGGACGGCCACCAGTTCGAGCGCCGCGTCGCGGATGCGGGTGCGGACCCGTTCGGCGCGGGGGTCGGCGCTGTGGGTGCGGGCGGGCATGACGCCGAGCCTAAGCCACTTCGTAGACACATGTCCACGAAATCGGCCGGTGTCGTCCACCACGTCGACACGCCGTCTGTGACGGCCGCGCGGTGGCGGCGTGTCCGGTGGTGCTCGCCCTGCTCAGCGCCGGTGCGGGCTCTAAGGTGACGTGATGATCCGGTGCGTGCGGCTGTGGACCGGCGACGACGACGCGTCGCACTTCGAGGTCGGCCGCCTCGACATGCGCCCCGGCCGCAACGACGACCTGGTCTCGGCGGTCATGCCGACCACGCACGTCACCGTCGAGGAGACGGCGACCGGCGGGGCGCTGGCGTGGCACACCGCGCCGGTGCGCCAGCTCGTGGTGACGCTGGCGGGATCGCTGATCTTCTGCACCCGCGACGGCAAGGAGTTCGGGCTCGGCCCCGGCGACGTACTGCTCGCCGAGGACACCGCGGGGTCGGGCCATCAGTGGCGGCTGGAGGGCAGCGATCCGTGGCGGCGCCTGTACGTCGTGCTCGCCGACAACGTCGAGGTCGCGTTCATCGCCGCGTGAGGACGCCCGCGCGTCGCCCGTCGCCGTCGACTTCTACCGGAGGGTCGTTCGGACCGCTCCGGCGCAACCGTGATGCAGAAGTCGACGCCCCGCGCCGCGATTCGACACCGGCGGCTGGAACGTGTTCTAGTGCCAGGATGCCGGAGTTCACCCACGTCGAGGGCCTGACGTCGGCGGATGCCGCCACGTTGCGCGCGCTGTACGAACCGCTGACCCGCTCGGTGCGGGAGTTGATCGACGCGACCATCCGCACGGAAGCCGACGCCGAGACGGTCGCGGCCGCCACCGCCGAGATCGACGCCGTCACGGCCCGTCTGCGCGACCGGCAGCTCGACGGTCCGTTCGGATTGCAGGTCACCGCCGACGGCCAGCAGATGCCATGGGGCAATCCCGTGATCGGGGTGCGCAACCCGATGGCGCCGCCAGTGACGATCCACAAGGACGGCGACGGCCGCGTGGTCACCGACTTCCACCTCGGCGCCGCCTACGAGGGCCCGCCCGGCCACGTCCACGGCGGCATCGCCGCCCTCGTGCTCGACCACCTGCTGGGTGAGGCGGCCAGTCACGGCCGCACCCCGCGCCTCACCGGCACGATCAGCCTGCGCTACTTGCGCCTGACCCGGCTGGGCGCGTTGCACGCCGAGGCCCGGATCGCGCGCACCGAGGGCGTCAAGGCCCTCGTCACCGGGCATCTCGCCGACGAGGACGGCGTCACCGTCGAGGCCGAGGGCGTGTTCATCGTGCCCAGGTGGGCTCGGGAATCACCGTGATCGCCGCGAGGCTGCGGGTGATCGCGCTCAGCTCGCTGACCAGCACCCGCACCCCGCTGCTGTCGGCCACGCTCGGCGCCACCTCGCGCACGTGCCGGTCGGCCGCCGTCAGCTCTGGGAGGTCCACGGTCCACGGTGTCGCCGCGGTGGGCGGTGCACCGCGCAACGCGTCGACGTAATCGTCGACGGCCGCGACGAATTCCGGGCTCAGCGCGGTGCCGGGCCGCGCGGGCAGGTTGTTCTCCAGCGTGGTGCAGGCGCCGGTGATCGCGTTGAGCGCGGTGCGCAGCGACCGCAGCCACTGCCGCAGCGCCGGATCCTCGAGCCGGGTCGTGCCCGAGGCCGCCTCGAACGCCGCGCGCGCCCGGAACGCCCGCTGCCAGGCGGCGGCCAGCGCGTCGGCGGGCCGGTCGAGCTCGTGCACGAACGCGCGGACCACCATCGCGGCGTAATCGATCTCGGTCATCAGCAGTTCACCGGCGCGCTGGCGCAGCCGGATCAGCGCATCGTCGGGCAGCACGACGTGCGCCACCACCGCGAGGCCGCCGCCCACCGCGACCGCGAGCAGGCGGTGCATCACGTCCATGCCGTCGACCGGATGCGCGACGCCGAGCAGGAACACGATCGCCGCGGCCAGCGCGGCGCTCACCGCGATGTACCCGAAGCCCAGCACCGCGTAGGCCAGACCGACGAACGCGGCGGCGCTGATCGCGGCCACCATGCCCGTCGGCGGCCACAGCATGCTCAGCGCGGAGGCGACCAGGATGCCGCCGGCGATACCGGCCAGGCGTCCGGTGCAGCGGGTGTAGGTGTGGGCGGTCTCGGGCCGCAACACCAACAGCACCGTCAGCGCCACCCAGGGACTCTCGGCCGGGCCGCCGTAACGGGCGACCGCCACGGCGGCGGCGGCCGCCGCGGCGAACCGCAGGGCGTGCCGCAGCACCGGCGAGGTCCAGGACAGGTGGCGGCGCAGCACGCCGGCCGATCCGGACAGCGACCCGAGAAGGTCGGGTCCGCGCATCCGGCCGAACCGCAGCACCGCCGCTTCGTGCAGGTGCTGTGCGACCCGCTGCGCCGCGCCCGCGCCGGCCCCGGTGATCTCCGCGGCGGCGGCGTCGACCCGGTGCAGCGCGCGGTCGGCGTCCCGGTGGGCGGCCACCCCGTGGCGGGCGATCGCGTCGAGGAAGTCCGCGGCCGCCGAGGACAGTTCGGTGAGGTCGGCATCGGACCGGCGCAGCCCGGCCAGGGTGGCGGCGATGCGTTCGGGCAGCCGGTATCCGACCTGGTAGGACTTCGGCCGTTGATGTTCGGGGATGTCGACGAAAACTTCCCGCAGCCAGGCGAGTTCGGCGGGATCGAGCGCCGCGTCGGAGGTTGCGGCCAGGTTGCGCGCGTCCTGCGCCAGCGTGCGGTGCGCGCGGGTCAGCGCGTTCTGCTGAGCGCGCCACCGCCCGGGCGGCCGCAGCCAGACCAGCGCGGCCTGGACCAGGCCGGCGGCGACGGTGAGCACGGTGGCGAGCAGGATGTCGGGCAGCGTGGGTGTGGCCGGCGGAGTGATGACCAGCATCGCGGCCGCGGCGGCGGCGACGAAGCCGGCGTTGGCGCCCAGCGCCCACTGCAATCCGGCGATGAGGCTCCACCCCGCGACGACGGCGACGAACAACGCGTCGTGGGCGGTGCTCAGCGCGCCGAGCAGGACCGCGACGCCCACCTCCACCGAGGCGATGACGACGATGGGCAGGCGCCGGCCCGGGACGTCCTGCAGCGCGATCGCCCCGGTGACGATGCCCGCTCCTGCGGTCCACATCGCCACGACCGGCGACACCCAGTGCAGCGCAAGGAAGGTCATCGCCAGCACGCCGAGCAGACTGCGGCTGACCGCGCCGATCCCCGGCGTGGTCAGCCGAACCGTGTCCATCACCCGGGCACCGACGAGCACCCGATCATTCTCACCCCGCGGGGGTCGAACACCGCTCGTGACCCGCGCGGGAGTCGGCGGTGAGTAGGTTGCATGGCGTGGAGAAGGTCATGATCACCATGCGTGCGGCGCGCGCGGACGATGCCTGGTGTGTCCGGCTGCGCACCGACGTCGCGTCGCGTCTACTGGACCACGGGGTGCCGGGTCTGACGGTGAACGTGCGCGACGAGCCGGTGCGGGAGTCGCTGATGACGCTGACGACGCTGGACCCGCCGGTGGTCGCGGTGGTGAGCCTGTGGACCCAGCAGTCCTACGGCCACGACGTGCGGACCGCGACGGAGGTGCTCGCCGCCGAATGCGACGCGTTGGCCGCGTATCTGGTGACCGAGTCGGTGCCGTTACCGCCGCCGGCCACGGCGGCGGGGGCACGCACCGACGGCCTGGCCAACATCGCACTGCTGCGCCGGCCCGCCGACCTCGACGAGCCGACGTGGCGGCACCGCTGGCACCACGACCACACACCGGTGGCGATCGCGACACAGGCGACCTTCGGCTACGTGCAGAACACGGTGGTGCGGGCGCTCACCCCGGACGCCCCCGGCATCGCGGCGATCGTCGAGGAGCTGTTCCCGCTCGCGGCGGTGTCGGATCTGCACGCGTTCTTCGGCGCCGCCGACGACGACGATCTCAGCGATCGCATGCAGCGAATGCTGGCCAGCACCGAGGCTTTCGGCGCCAACCGCGACATCGACACCGTGCCGACCAGCCGGTATCCGCTGCGGAGCCCGTTCGCGGCGTAGGGGTTACCCGACGGCGCCCACCGCGTACGCTGCAGCCGTGACCGTGCAGATCAGCGACGCGGGCGGGGTGCGTACCGTCACGCTCGACCGGCCCGAGGCGCTCAACGCATTCAACGAGGCGCTCTACGACGCCACCACGGTGGCGCTGCGGGACGCGGACGCGGATCCTTCGGTGGCGGTCGTCGTGCTCACCGGAACCGGCCGGGCGTTCAGCGCGGGCAACGACCTCAACGAGATGGCCGCCCGCGTCACCGATCCGGACTTCACCCCGGGTGAGCACGGGTTTCCCGGCCTGATGGAGGCGTTGCTCGAGCTGCGCAAGCCGTTGTTGTGCGCGGTCAACGGGCTCGCGATCGGCATCGGCGCCACTGTGCTGGGCTACGCCGATCTGGTCTTCATGGCCTCGACCGCCCGGCTGAAGTGCCCGTTCACCAGCCTGGGCGTGGCGCCCGAGGCGGCGTCGTCATATCTGCTGCCGCAGCTGATGGGCCGGCAGAACGCCGCCTGGCTGCTGATGTCCTCGGAGTGGGTCTCGGCCGCGGAGGCCGAGCGAATGGGCATCGCGTGGCGGGTGTGCGAACCCGACGAGCTGATGGCCGAGACCCGCCGCCACGCCGAGGTGCTGGCCTCCCGGCCGGTGGCCAGCCTGATGGCGGTCAAGCACACGATGGTCGAGCCGGTCCGGGACCAGGTCAGGGCCGCCCTGGTCCGCGAGTACGCCCAGTTCGAGGTGCTGCTGGGCAGCGCGGCCAACGCCGATGCGCTGGCCGCCTTCGCCGACCGCCGCGAGGGATGACAACCCGCTCGGCACGACTCCGCCTCGCCGACCGGCAATTCCGGCCGAAATGCCGCGCGACCGCACGGCTCCCCGTTACGGTACCGCGCGTAGCGTAATTGACGTCACGCTCCGACGTCGCGCCGGAAGGATCTGTCATGCGGAGTCGCTATGCCGGCACCCCGTTCACGACCGCGACCGAGGACATCGCCGCGGCACTCGCCGACGTCAGCGTCCCGACGCTGCTGCTCAGCCTCGTCCACATCACCGGCGACACCCGATTTCTCGAGGAGTTCACCCAGGCCGGGCTCTTCCTCAACGAGATCCAGGGCTTCATGTCCGACGACGACAAGGCGCGCGCCCGGGCCGTCGCGCTCGACGTCATCACCGACTACCGCGACCGCGGATGCCCCGAACCCGCGCCGCTGTCCCCGGCGGTCATCAAGACGATGATGGACTGGGCCGCCTGCGAACCGGTCGGCGAGGAGTACCTCCCGCTGCTCACCGAGGAACTCGACCTCGAGGGCGCCGATCCGCGCCGCCCCGTTCCGCTCGACCCGGCCCGCGCCGCGACGTGCCCGGTGCTGGTGATCGGGTGCGGGGAGTCCGGTCTGTTGGCCGCGATCCGGCTCAAACAGGCCGGCCTGCCGTTCACCGTCGTGGAGAAGAACGCCGGGCCCGGCGGAACCTGGTGGGAGAACGCGTATCCCGGGGCGCGGGTGGACGTGGCGAACCACTTCTACTGCTACAGCTTCGAACCGAGCAACGACTGGAGCCACTACTTCGCCGAACAGCCCGAGCTGCGGCGGTACTTCGCCGACGTGCTGGTCAAACACCGTATCGCCGACCACGTCCGGTGGCGCACCGAAGCCGTGTCCGCACGGTGGGAGGACGGGCCTGGCCGCTGGCGCGTGGTGCTGCGCACGGCCGACGGCGCGCTCAGCGAGGTCACCGCCCGCGCGGTGATCAGCGCGGTCGGCCAGCTCAACCGGCCCCACCTGCCCGACATCCCCGGCGCGGACAGTTTCGCCGGCCCGGCGTTTCACTCCGCCGCCTGGGATCACGATGTCGACGTCGCGGGACGGCGGGTCGCGTTGATCGGCGCGGGCGCCAGCGGATTCCAGATCGCCCCGGCGATCGCCGGGGACGTCGCCGCGCTGACCGTGTTCCAGCGCACCGCCCAGTGGATGTTCCCCAACCCGATGTACCACGACCGCGTCGGCGACGGCGTCCGGTGGGCCATGGACCACCTGCCGTTCTACAGCCGCTGGTATCGGTTCCTGGTGCTGTGGCCCGGCGCCGACAAAGGCCTGGACGCGGCGCTGGTCGACCCCGGCTACGCCGAGCAGGATCACGCGGTCAGCGAGATCAACGCGATGGCACGGATGATGTTCACCGAGTGGATCACCGGCCAGGTCGGTGACGACACCGAGCTGCTCGACAAGGTGCTGCCCGACTATCCCGCCACCGGTAAGCGCACACTGCAGGACAACGGCAGCTGGATCGCGACGCTGCGGCGCGACAACGTCGACCTGGTCCGCACCCCCATCGAACGGATCACGCCGTCGGGCCTCGTCACCGCCGACGGGCACGAACACCCGGCCGATGTATTGGTGTACGCCACCGGGTTCCGCGCGACCGAGCTGCTGTGGCCGATGACGATCACCGGCCGCGACGGTGCCGACCTGCGCCGGGTGTGGGGGGAGCGCCCGTACGCCTACCGCGGGATCACGGTGCCCGGATTCCCCAACTTCTTCCTCACCTACGGGCCCGGCACCCATCTGGCACACGGCGGCAGCCTGATCTTCAACTCCGAACTGCAGATGCGCTACATCGACCAGTGCCTGGCCCGGCTGGCCGACGGCGTGCACGCGATGGAGCCGACGCCGCAGGCCACCGAGGAGTGGCGGCGCCGCTCGCAGCGCGCGATCGCGCAGACGGTGTGGGCGCACCCGTCGATCACCCACTCCTACTTCAAGAACTCGCTCGGCGAGATCCACACCGTCAGCCCGTGGAAGCTCTACGAGTACCACGCCGCGGTCCGCGAGCCCGACTGGTCGGATTACGTGCTGCGCAGCGCCGCCGAGACCGCGCAGGAGACGAGCGTGCGCCATGCGTAGCGTCCTGATCGACGGCCCGGCCTCGGTCACGGTGGGCGAACGGCCCGATCCGGTCCTGCCCGGGCCCGACGGCGCCGTCGTCGCGGTGACCGCCTCGGCGATCTGCGGATCCGATCTGCACTTCTACGACGGCGACTACCCGATACTCGAACCGGTCGCCCTCGGCCACGAAGCCGTCGGCACCGTCGTCGAGCTGGGGCCCGACGTGCGGTCGGTACGCCTCGGGGACCGGGTGATGGTGTCGTCGGTGGCGGGCTGCGGCCACTGCGCCGGATGCGCGACCCGGGACCCGATCCGGTGCTTCTCCGGGCCGCGGATCTTCGGGACCGGGGCGCTCGGCGGGGCCCAGTCGGAACTGCTGGCCGTGCCGGCGGCGGATTTTCAGCTGCTCTCCCTGCCCGAGGACATCGACGACCACCAGGCCCTGCTGCTCACCGACAATCTGCCGACCGGCTGGGCCGCCGCCCAGCGTGCCGATCTGCCGCCCGGGGGCACCGTGGTGGTGATCGGGCTGGGCGCCGTCGGTCTCTGCGCGGTGCGCAGCGCACTGACGCTGGGTGCTGCGACGGTGCTTGCGGTCGATCCGGTGCCGGACCGCCGGGCGCGCGCGGCCGCCATGGGCGCCACCGTCGCGGCTCCGTCGGCCACCGCGGCCGCGATGGAACACACCTCCGGGCTGGGCGCCGACGCCGCCATCGACGCGGTCGGTTCGGACACCACGATGAGCGACGCGCTGACCGCCGTCCGCGCCGGCGGCACGGTCTCGGTGGTCGGCGTGCACGATCTGCAGCCGTTCCCTTTCCCCGCGACCATGGCGCTGGTCCGCAGCATCACGCTGCGGATGACGACCGCGCCGATCCAGCAGACGTGGCCGCAACTCATCCCGCTGCTGCGCTCGGGCCGGCTGTCGGTCGAGGGCATCTTCACCACCGACCTGCCGATGGAGCGGGCGCCGGAGGCCTACGCCGCGGTGGCCGCCCGCTCCGGCGATGTCGTCAAGACCGTGCTGAGAACCTGAGGAGGTCCGCGATGGCGGGTGTGATCGTGACGGGAGGCGCCTCGGGCATCGGCCGCGCCAGCGCCGAGGCGCTCGCCGCCGACGGCCGCCGGGTGATGTTGTGGGACATCGCCCCTGAGGTCACCGCGGTCGCGAAGTCGATGGGGGTCGAATCGGCGGTCGTCGACGTCTGCGACGCAGGGCAGATCACCGCCGCGGCCGACGCCGCGGCGGCGGCCATGTCGGGCATCGACGGCCTGGTGCACGCCGCCGGGCGGGTGATCCCCGAACCGGTGGGCACCTACACCGAGCAGTCGTGGGACGCGGTGCTCGACGTGAACCTGCGCGCCCATGCCCTGCTGACCCAGCTGCTGCTGCCGCACCTTCAGGAGGCGGCGCGCGCGGGAAGCGGCCCGGCCATCGTGGGCATCTCGAGCATCGAAGGGCTGCAGGCGAATCCGTTCATCCCGGCCTACTGCGCGTCGAAGGCCGGGTTACTCGGGCTGACCCGGTCGATGGCCGCCCAACTCGGCCCCGAGGGCATCCGCGTCAACGCGGTGTGTCCCGGCTTCATCGAGACGCCGATGCTGCAGATCGCGCTGGACGTCGAGGAGGTGCGTCAGGGATTCATCGACGCGGCGCCGATGGGCCGGCTCGGGCGACCCGGAGACATCGGCGCCGCGGTCGCGTTCCTGATGTCGGCGAAGGCGTCGTTCATCACCGGCGCCCATCTGGTGGTCGACGGTGGCGTGACCTGCCGCCACCCGTAGCACCCGCGGGTTCGTCGGCCGTCAGTCGGTCGCGACGGACCTGACGCCGACCCGGGACGGGCAGCCGTTGAACTGCGCCGGGCAGCCGCCGCCGATCTTGTGAGCGGCGATGATCGCCCGCAGGGTGCGCCGGCACCGGCCACAGTCGCTCCCCGCCCCGCAGGCTTCGGCGATCTCCTTCGACGTCGAAGCGCCGGCGGCGACGATGTCGTTGACGTGCTGGCTGGTGACTCCGGTGCACAGGCAGACGAACATGTGTGCCCGCTATCCCTGCTCGTCCACGGACATGATGTGAGCGAGCGTGCCCACGAATACGGTGGGGTAGGCGCCGAAGCCGGCCTTCGACATCCATTCGGCGGCGGCATCCGGATGGTCGATCCACTGCCGCGCACTCAGTTCGCTCTCGATCTCCTGCAGGATCATGACCTCGTGCCCATCGTCGAGGGCCCGGTACACCCAGACCTTGCGGACGCCGGCCTGCCGGAACCTGTCGAGGCCGTCGTGCACCTTGACCATCAGCGCCTCGACGTCGTCGACCGCGGCCATCGCCCCCACGATCACGCCCGCGACGTGGCGTTCGGCCGACGGGCCGTCGAGGTCGATCTTCTCGACCACCTCACCGCCGAAGACGGGCGGGATGTCGTCGGCGCCGGAGATGTCGAACCAGTCGAACAGCGCCGGCGACCGCAATACTTCGCGAACCGAATGCGGATGGCGAATTCCAATTGTGGAGAGCACCCGGCCGGGCTCCCAGATCGATTTGTACAGCACCACGTGATGGGCGCCGATCGACTGCAATCCAGCGCGTTGTTTATGGAGCCAATTCCACATTCGATCGAGGTCGTCGACCCGGAAGTCGCACGCCAGAATCAATGAGTGGAGATTGTACTCACCCATTGTTTCCTGCCTGTCGGACGTGCTCGCGTGCATGTTAGTGCAGTCTAACCTTACTTAGGACAGCCAGTCCAGACTTCCCCCCGCGGGCGGCCCGCCAAGGCCGTCGGGAAGCCCAAAACACGCCGATCACATGCCCAAACGAGTCGCTTCGCGGGCGTTGCGGGACTAGATTCGAAGGCGTACGGCAAACATCCGACCAGAGCAGCCCTCACGGTCCCTAGGAGCGATCCATGCAAGGCGATCCCGACGTCCTGAAATTGCTCAATGAGCAGTTGACAAGCGAATTGACCGCTATCAACCAGTATTTCCTGCATTCCAAGATGCAGGAGAGCTGGGGCTTCACCGAATTAGCCGGGCATACTCGCGATGAATCGTTCGAAGAAATGCGCCACGCCGAGGCGATCACCGATCGAATTCTCCTCCTCGACGGCCTGCCGAATTATCAGCGGCTGTTCTCGCTGCGCGTCGGGCAGACGTTGCGCGAACAATTCGAATCGGATCTCGCCATCGAGTACGAGGTGGTCGAACGGCTCAAACCGGGCATCATCATGTGCCGTGAGAAGGGCGACGCCACGAGCGCCAACCTGTTCGAGATGATCCTCGCCGACGAGGAGAAGCACATCGACTACCTCGAGACGCAGCTGCAGCTGATGGACAAGCTCGGCGATCAGCTCTTCGCCGCGCAGTGCGTGTCACGGCCGCCGGGCGGCGGCACCGGCGAATAGCTGCCGTACCGCTGACTGACCCGCGCCAACGGGGGTAACCGGGGCGCGGGTCAGTTCGCGTTCGAGGGCGGATTCCGGAATACCCGGCGGCCGACTGTAACTTTTGTAGCCTAGCTAACGACATACTGCGAGGCGTCGAGAGAAAGGCAGGCATGACGAGTTCACCGGCAACCACGGCCGCACCCCCGGAGTCCGGCGGCGCGATGATCAGCCCGCAGCGGCGCAACCTCATCTTCGTCGCCGTCCTGCTCGGCATGCTGCTGGCCGCGCTCGACCAGACGATCGTGGCCACCGCGTTGCCGACCGTGGTCGCCGACCTCGGCGGCGCCGGCCACCAGAGCTGGGTGGTGACGAGCTACCTGCTGGCCTCGACGATCGTCACGGCGGTCGTCGGCAAGCTGGGCGACCTGTTCGGCCGCAAGACCGTCTTCCAGGCGGCGGTGGTGTTCTTCCTCGCCGGGTCGGTGCTGTGCGGGCTGTCGAGCTCGATGAGCATGCTGGTGGCCTCCCGCGCCCTGCAGGGCATCGGCGGCGGCGCACTGATGGTCACCGCGATGGCGGTGATCGGAGAGGTGATCCCGCTGCGCGAACGGGGCCGCTACCAGGGCGCGCTCGGCGCGGTCTTCGGCGTCACCACCGTGGTGGGACCGCTGCTCGGCGGGTTCTTCACCGACCACCTCACCTGGCGCTGGGCGTTCTGGATCAACGTGCCCGTCGCGATCGTGGTGTTCTTCGTGGCCGCCGCGGCGATCCCCGCGCTGGCCCGCAGCGGAAAGGCCGTCATCGACTACGCCGGCATCCTGTTCGTCGGCCTCGGTGCGTCCGGCCTGACCCTGGCGACCAGCTGGGGCGGCGGTGAGTACGCCTGGTCGTCGCCGGTGATCATCGGGCTGTTCATCGGCTCGGCGATCGCGTTGGCCATCTTCGTCTGGGTGGAGCGGCGGGCGGCCGAACCCATCCTGCCGATCCGGCTGTTCGCCAGCCCGGTGTTCACCGTCTGCTGCATCCTGTCGTTCATCGTCGGGTTCGCGATGCTCGGCGCGCTGACGTTCCTGCCCACGTTCATGCAGTTCGTCGACGGCGTCTCGGCCACCGAATCCGGTCTGCGCACGCTGCCGATGGTCGTCGGGCTGCTCGCCACCTCGATGGGCAGCGGCATCATCGTCGGGCGTACCGGGCGCTACAAGATCTTCCCCGTCGTCGGGACCGCGGTGATGGTGGTCGGGTTCGTGCTGCTGTCGCGGATGAACGAGACCACGCCGCTGCTGCAGCAGTCGCTGTACCTGTTCGTGCTCGGCACCGGAATCGGGCTGTGCATGCAGGTGCTGATCCTCACCGTGCAGAACACCTCGAGCTTCGACGACCTCGGCGTGGCCACCTCCGGCGTCACCTTCTTCCGGACCATCGGCAGCTCGTTCGGTGCGGCGATCTTCGGGTCGCTGTTCGCCAACTTCCTCGACGACCGCATCCGCGCGGCGCTGATCGCCAGCGGGGCCCCACCGGTGGCCGCAGAGTCACCGCAGGCGCTGCACGAACTGCCGGCCGACGTCGCCGCGCCGATCGTCACCGCCTACGCCGACTCGCTCGGGCTGGTCTTCCTGTGCGCGGCCCCGGTCGCGGCCATCGGGTTCTTCGTGGCGCTGACACTGCGCGAGGTGCCGCTGCGCGAGATGGAGACCGGCGTCGCGGTCGACCTGGGGGAGGGCTTCGGGATGCCGGGCAACGAGTCCTCCGAGCAGATGATGGAGGTCACCGTCGGGCGACTGATGCGCCACTCGCCGGAGATCCGGCTGCGCGCCGTGGCCGGCCGGCCGGGCTGCGAGCTCGACGTCGCCCGGCTGTGGGCGCTGCTGCAGATCTACCGGCACAACCAGGTGTTCGGCGCCGCCCGGCTGACCGAGATCGCCGATCGGCTGCGGGTGCCGTGCGAAGTGCTCGAGCCCGTGTTCGAGCAGCTGGTGGCCACCGGGTACGCACTGCGCACCGGAGATCGGCTGTGGCTCAGCCAGACCGGCGCACGGCAGGTGGACGCGGTGTCCGCGGCGCTGGTCGGGATGATCGTCGACAAGCTGGCGAAGTCGCCGACCTTCGAGGGCCGGCCGGACCGCCTGCAGGTGGAGGCCGCGCTGGAACGCATCGCCCACCGCATGCTGGTGCAGCGCGACTGGGACGACGAACTAGAACGCGTTCCAGAACCGGCCGCCTCGGCGTAGCATGCGGCCATGAGCCGCATCGGAGACGCCACGCAGGATTTCGCCGACGACGACGTGACGGCGTTCGCCGTGCGGTCGCCGGACCTCGGTGCCGCGATGGCCGGGTTCAGCCACGCCGTGTACACCAAGGGCCGGCTGCCGATGCGCGTGCGCGAGCTGGCCCGGGTGGTGATCGCCGACGCCAACCAATGCGTGGTGTGTCAGAACACCCGCGACTCCGAGGGGCCCGCCGCCGGCGTCGACGAAGACCTCTACGCCCACGCCGATCAGTGGCGCACCTGGCCCGGGTACAGCCCCGCGGAGCGCATCGCCGCCGAGTTCGCGCACCGGTTCGCCACCGACCACACCGGGTTGCGCGACGACGACGACTTCTGGGCCCGGGCCGCCGAGCACTTCGACGCCGACCTGCTGACCGACCTCGCGCTGTCGTGCGCGATGTGGCTGGGGATGGGGCGGGTGCTGCGCACCCTCGACATCGGACAGAGCTGCAAGATCACGCTGTAGTCGGGCGCGTTCACGCCGCGGGTGGACACTCCGGCGAGGCAGAATGGCTCATGGCCGCCAAACCCCTTGCCGCAGCCGCCATCGCCCAACTGGAGTCCGACGGCGTCGCGACCCTGATCGGCACCGTGGTCAACCCGGCGGGTCTGGTCCACGCCAAAACCGTGCCGCTGCGCCGGATGGGCGCGTTCGCCGAACCGGGCCTGGGGGCCAGCCCTGTGTGGCACGCCTTCACCATCGACCAGTCCGGCATCGTGTTCAGCGACGCCATCAGCGTCGTCGGCGATCAACGCGTCCGCATCGACCTCGGCGGACTGCGCATCCTCGGGGACGGCCTGGCCTGGGCACCCGGTGCGTTCTTCGATCAGGACGGCGAACCGGACCCGTACTGCTGCCGCGACGCGCTGCGCCGCGTCGAGGACCGGCTGTCCGCCGCCGGACTGACCGCATCGGTGGGACACGAGATGGAGTTCATGCTCGTCGGACCCGACGGCAGCCGGCTGCCGTCGCGGCTGTGGGCCCAGTACGGCCTGGCCGGCGTCCTCGAGTACGAGGGGTTCGTCCGCGACGTCACCGACGCCGCGACCAGTTCCGGCGTGCCGATCGAACAACTCCACCCCGAGTACGGCCCGAACCAGTTCGAACTCTCGCTGCCGCCGATGTCACCGGTCGCCGCCGCCGACCTGCTGATCCTGATGCGCATCATCGTCGGCCGGGTCGCCCGCCGCTACGGCATGCGGGTCAGCCTGTCACCGGTGCCGTTCGCCGACAGCGTGGGAAACGGTGCCCATCAACACTTCTCGCTGCATCGCGTCGGCGCGCCGCTGTTCTCCGGTGGTCCGGGCGCACACGGTATGACCGCCGAGGGCGAACATGCCGTGGCCGGTCTGGTCGCCGGTCTGCCCGAGGCCCAGGGGGTGCTGTGCGGGTCGGTGCTGTCCGGCCTGCGGATGCAGCCCGGCCACTGGTCGGGTGCCTACATCTGCTGGGGCACCGAGAACCGGGAGGCGGCGGTGCGGTTCCTGCGGGGTTCACCGGGGAACGTGCACGGCGGCAACGTCGAGGTCAAGGTCATCGACCCTTCGGCCAACCCGTATCTGGCCTCGGCGGCGGTCCTGGGCCTGGCCCTCGACGGCATCGAACGAGAGCTGCCGCTGCCCATCGAGACCACCGTGGACCCGGCGACGCAGACCGACGCCCAGCGCGCGCAGTCCGGCACGGTGCTGCTTCCGGCCGGACAGGCCGATGCGCTGCGCGCGCTGGAGGGTTCGGCGCTGATGCGCCGGATCCTCGGCGACGAGGTGGTGGATTCGGTGGTCGCCGTGCGCCGCTACGAGGTCGAGAAGTTCGGCGCCCGCTCGCCCGAGGAACTCGCCGACACCTTTCGGATGGCTTGGAGCGTATGACCTCGGCGCTGGCGGAGCACCTGGCGGCCGTGCCGCTGATCGACCATCACGTGCACGGATGCCGGCTCACCGACGGGGACCGGACCCGCTTCGAGAACGGGCTCAACGAGGCCAACACCGAACCGCTGGCCGCGTTCGACTCGGGCTTCGACACCCAGTTGGGGTTCGCGGTGCGGGCACACTGCTCGGAACTACTGGGGCTACCGCGGCATGCCGAGCCCGACGACTACTGGGCGGGCCGACAGCGGCTCGGGGAGGCGGAGGTGGCGCGGCGACTGCTCCGCGCCGCCGGGGTCACCGACTGGCTGGTGGACACCGGATTCGCCTCGGGTGTGGCCGATCTCGACGAGATGGCGGCCACCTCGGGCGGCCGGGTGCACGAGATCGTGCGCCTGGAGTCGATCGCCGAGGAGGCCGTCGCCGCCGGCGATGACTATGCGTCGGAGTTCGCGCGATTGCTGGACGAGCGCTCGGCACACGCCGTCGGGACCAAGTCGATTCTGGCCTACCGCGGCGGGTTCACCGGGGAACTGTCGGAGCCGTCGCCGCTCGAGGTGCGTGAGGCCGCCGCCCGGTGGCGTGACAGCGGACCGTCCCGGCTGACCGACCGGGTGCTGCTGCGCTTCGGCCTGCATCAGGGGCTGCGGCTCGGCAAACCCCTGCAGTTCCACGTCGGGCTCGGGGACCGCGACTGCGATCTGCACACCACCAATCCGCTGTTCCTGCTTGACTTCCTGCGCGCGTCGGGGGACACCCCTGTCATGCTGCTGCACTGTTACCCGTTCGAACGCGAGGCCGGGTATCTGGCGCAGGCGTTCAACAACGTCTATCTCGACGGTGGGCTGGCGATCCACTTCCTCGGCGCGCGATCCGGCGCGTTGATCGGCCGGTTGCTCGAGCTCGCACCGTTCCGCAAGATCGTCTACTCGTCCGACGGCTTCGGCCCCGCCGAACTGCACTATCTCGGCGCATTGTTGTGGCGCAACGGGTTACGACGGGTACTGCAGGGTTTCGTCGATGCGGACGAGTGGAGCGAGCGCGATGCGGCGCGCGTCGCCGATCTGATCGCGCACGGCAACGCCCGACGCGTCTACCGGCTGGACTGACTCAGATGAGCCCGGTGGCGTCGAACACCCAGGAGGTGTCTGCGGTGGCGAGGTCCGCCAGCCACGTCGGCGGTGCGGTCGCCGTCAGACCGGACATGTCCCAGTAGTCCTTCCAGAGCGTGATCCTGCCGTCCTCGACGCGGTGCACGGTGACGAACCGCAGCAGCGCCGTCTCACCGGTGGCCCACCGCCACGTCTCGGAGTGCTCGTACATCGCGTCGGCGCCGTTGGTCAGCAGCACGCCGTCGTGGTTTTCGTACCCGGTCAACGGTTCCAGCCCGACCTTGAGCCGTTTGACGATGTCCTCGGGACCGCGCGCGGCCAGGGCCGGACCGACCGGCATGTCGGCGTAGATGCAGTCGTCGGCGAGGTGGCTCTTCACCGCGTCCCAGTCGCGCGCCGACAGTGACTTCCACAGTCCGCGCACCGCATCCTCAACCGACACTGACCATCTCCTTGTCCGGCACGGCGGGGGAGCGGTGCGCCGCCCGCAGGAAGCGGCCGGTCCGCCGCCGTCCCACGGACTCACTGGGCACGCCCTCGCGGAACACCGTGTGGCCGCTGACCAGCACGGCGCTGACCGTGGCGTTGTTGCGGTTGACCATCCGCGGCAGGCCGCCGTAGAAATCGACCGGCTCCTCGGCGTAGTGGTCGAGCGTGTCATCGAGGTGTGCCGGGTCGATCACCACGACGTCGGCCCGGTCACCGACCCGCAGGTGCCCGGCGTCGAGCCGGTACCAGTCGGCGAGCTCGCCGGTGAGGCGGTGCACCGCCTGTTCCACGGTCATGAACGGGCGGCCCGCCTTCTGCGCGTCGTACACGTGCCGCAGCAGGCGCAGACCCATGTTGTAGAACGCCATGTTGCGCAGGTGCGCCCCGGCGTCGGAAAAGCCCATCTGGATCCCGGGTTCGCGCGCCATCTTCTTCAGCACGTCGGGCCGGTGGTTGGAGATCGTCGTGCGCCAACGTAACCGGCGTCCGTGCTCGAGGACCAGATCGAGGAAGGCATCCACGGGGTGCAGCCCACGCTCGACGCCGACCTGGCCGAAGGACTTACCGACCAGCGACGCGTCGGGGCAGCCGACGATCTCGGCGTCGAAGAAGTCGCGGTGCCAGACCCGCACACCCAGTCTGCTCTCGTAGTCCTTGCGGAACCGGCGGCGGTACTGCTCGTCGCGCATCAGCGCGTTGCGCTCCACTTCGTCGCGCAGGTGCAGCGCCGCCGCGCCCGCGCCGAACTCCTCGAACACCACCAGGTCGATACCGTCGGCGTACACCTCGAACGGCACCGGCAGATGCTGCCAGCGGAAGTTGCCGCCCAGCCGGTTGACGAAGCGGGCCACCGGACCCATGGCCCGGATGGCATACGGGTTGGACTTGACGTCGGCCGCCGAGAGCAGGCTGGTCTTGAGCGGGTTGCGGAAAAGGCCGAGCGACTGCACCACCTGCGAGCCGACGTTGAGCGGGTTGGCGATGTCCGGGCCGGACTGCAGCACCCGGCCGGCCCGCCGCAGCAGCGCCTTGAGTCGGCGCAGTTCGCGCGGCCGGGCGTAGGTCGACGGCAGAGTCCGCGACCGGCACGTGTCGCCGTCGAGCTTGTCGAACAACAACTGCTGGGAGGACATCCCGACGAATCCGGCGGCCAGCGCCTGCCGCAGCATGTCCTCCATCCGCGACTGTTCGGCGCGGGTGGGCCGCTCGATCTTGCGGGTGGCGCGGTCGAGTCCCATGACGGCGGTGCGCATGTCGCTGTGCCCGATGAACGCGCACACGTTGGGTCCCAGCGGCAGTGATTCGAGCGCGTCGACGTACTCGTCGCAGGTGCGCCAGGTTTTGTGCTTGTCGACCGCGGCGATGACGTGTTCGCGGGGGATCGCCTCGACCCGGCCGAACAGGTCGCCGGCGTCGGCCCCGTCGACGTGGATGGTCGACAGCGAGCAGGAGCCGAGCATCACCGTCGTCACGCCGTGACGGAGCGATTCGGTGAGCGCCGGGCCTTCGAGGACCTCGACGTCATAGTGGGTGTGGATGTCGAGCATGCCGGGCAGCACCCACTTGCCGGTGGCATCGATGACCTGCGGGCATCCGGTGGCGTCGAGTTCGTCGGGGGTGATGGTGACGACGTGGCCGTCGCGGATGCCGATGGAGCGCACCGCCGATGGGCCGCCGGTGCCGTCGAACCAGCGGCCGTTGCGGATGATCGTGTCGTAGGTCACTCCGCCATAGAACAGGCCGCGACGGCCGGGTGTCAACAGATTTCGAAGATTGTCTACTCGAGTCCGTGAGCTGGTGATTTACTCGGCCCACGCGTCCGGTTGACGGCCGTCGAGATCGGTGAACCCGTACTCGCGGGCCAGCTGCGCGGAGGTGACCGACCGCTGGTTCCACCGCTGCCGCGCCGCGTCAGCGGCGATCGCGGCGATGCCGCGGCCGACGTAGCGGGGCGTCTCCGATTCGGCGAAGCCCGGCGGAGCGGTGGGATGGCCGGGACGGCCGGGGATCAGCGCGGTGCGCCAGGTGGCCTCGGTGACGCCGTAGTTGGCGAGCATCATCTCCGAGCGCAGCCAGCCCGGAGTGACCGCGACCGCCGTTGCGCCGTAGGGCGCGAGTTCATGCCCGTGGCTGAATGCCAGCCGGTTCACCGCGACCTTCGCCAGGTCATAGAACACCGAGAGGCGGTAGTGCGCCGCGTTGTATTCGGCCGTGCCGTCGGTGACCTCGACCAGCAGGCCACCCGGGCGGGAGACCAGCAGCGGTAGGAGGGAGTGCGAGGTGATCAGGTGGCTGTCGATGCCCAGCCGCAGGATGCGCAGGCCGTCGTCGAGGTCGTGGTCCCACATCGGACGACCCCATGTCGCCGGAGGGCCCTTGAGTGCCTCGGCGCCCCAGAGGTCGTTGACGAGGATGTCGATGTGCCCGTACTCGCGGCGCAGCCGATCGGACAGACCTCGGACCTGCCGAGCATCGAGGTGATCGACCTGGTGGGCGATGCCGCGGCCGCCGAGCTCGGAGGCGAGTTCGGCGGTGTCCTCGATGGTTTCCGGCCGGTCGTAGTCGGAGCCGGCGTTACCGGCGCGGCTGCTGCGTCCGGTGCACACGACGGTCGCGCCCGCCTCGCCGAGCGCGGCGGCGATGCCGCGCCCCGCGCCGCGGGTGGCTCCGGCGACGACGGCGATCCGGCCCTGTAGCGCGGGTGGCCGCGGATCCATGACGCGAGTATGGCGCGGCCGGGCATTCGGGGACGCCGCTTCGGCGGACGGCGCATACTCACGAAGGTGACTCCGCTACAGCGCTACATCGCCGAAGAGATCGCGACCGACCACGTCGACGGGCTGCTGTCACGCCGGGAAGCGATGCGCCGGTTGTCCCTGCTCGGATTCGGTACGGCGGCCGCGACGGCGTTGATCGCCGCCTGTGGGGACAACAGGCAGCCGGAGGTGGCGGCCCCGGTGACATCCAGCGATCCGGCCACCTCGAGCGCGCCGCCGCCCGGCTCGGAGAACGCGGTTCCCACCTCGCCGGTGACGTGGGCCGGGCCTCGCGGGGAACTGCAGGGCGCGTGGGCGCCGGCCGGGGATCCGCGCGGTGCGGTGTTGGTGATTCATGAGAACAAGGGACTCAACGACTACATCCGTTCCGTGGCTGGGCGGTTCGCCGGCGCCGGCTATTCCGCACTCGCGATCGATCTCCTGTCCGCGCAGGGCGGTACCGGGACCTTCACCGATCCGGCGGAGGCCACCGCGGCGCTGAGCAAGCTGCCGCCCGAGCAGGCCGTCGCCGACCTCAGGTCGGGGATCGACGAACTGGCCCGGCGAGTGCCCGACCGCAAGCTCGCGGCGGTGGGTTTCTGCATGGGCGGCGGGATGGTGTGGCGCCTGCTGGCGGCGGGGGAGCCGCGGCTGGCGGCCGCGGTGCCGTTCTACGGCCCGACTCCGGAGAACCCGGACTTCTCCGGATCCAAAGATGTTGCAGTTCTGGGAATCTACGCCGCGCAGGATCAGCGGGTGAATGCCACCGAGCCCGTCGCCCGGGCGGCGCTGGAGAAGGCCGGTCTGGACTTCGAACTGGTCACCGAGCCCGACGCCAACCACGCGTTCTTCAACGACACCGGCGAGCGGTACAACGCGGTCGCCGCCAATGACGCGTGGATTCGCGTGCAGGACTGGTTCAGCCGCTACGTCGCCTAGCGCAACCGCACGCGCGCGACCGGACCCGAGTCCCCGACGGCGCCGTCGGTGCGTGAGGTTTGCGGGGCGCTAGTCATCGTCTTCACCCTCATCGTCCTCACCGTCGTTGTTGGTGGTGGTGAGGTAGCGGTGGGGGTGGTGGTTGTGGTTGATGCGGTGTTGGCCGGTGTCGAGGTGGGGTGGGGGGATCCATTCGGTGCGGCCGTTGTGGCGTTGGGTGGTGTAGCCGGTGTGTTCGATGAGGTGGTTGTCGGGGTGGCAGGCCAGGGCGAGGTCGGTGATGTCGGTGCGGCCGCCTTGGGCCCAGTCTTGTTGGGCGTGGTGGGCGTGGCAGTTGTAGAAGTTGGCGGTGCAGCCGGGGCGGGTGCAGCCGAGGTCGCGGGCGAATAGGGCGAGGCGTTGGGCGGTGGTGGCGCAGCGTTTGGCGCGGCCGAGGTAGAGGGGTTCTTCGGTGTGGTCGTCGAAGACGGCGAGGTAGTGGCGTGCGCCTGCGGCGTAGCGGATGAGGTCGCGGACGGGCAGGCGGGTGCCGCCGGCGGTGCGGGCGTAGCCGGCGGCTTTTTCCAGGTCGTCGAGGGTGGTGGTGACGACGATGCTGGCGGGTAGGCCGTGGCGGGTGCCCAGGGCGCCGGACGCCAACGCGAGCCGCAGGCCGGTTTTCAGCGCGTCGTAGTCGCGTTGGCTTTTGGTTTCGCGCTCCAGCCACGGCGGTATGGGGGCGTCGGGCGGGTCCGGCGGCGCTGGCTCGGACGGGGCCGGGTCGTCGGCCACGGTGTGATCCGGGTCGTCGTCGGTCACGGTGTGATCCGGCGCGCTGTCGACCGGTGGCGCTGGTTCGTCGACTGGCTCGTTGCTGCTGGTGCCGTTGGTGTTGCCGTTGTAGTGGGCGATGAGGGCGTCGAGGAGGGCGCGGCCTTCGGGGTCGAGCAGGCCGGTCAATGGGCTCATGCCGTCGCGTTGTTGGCGGCCGATGCGGATGAAGCGTTTGCGTTGTTGTTCTTCGTAGTCGGGTTCGGCGCCGTCGGGGTCGATGCAGTCGAGGATCTGTTGGGCGGCGGCGCGTAGTTGGTCGGGGCCGAGCCGGGCGGCGAGGCGGGCCAGGGTGTTCTCGGTGTCGGTGCGGGTGGCGTGATCGGTCCAGCGGGGCAGTTCTTTGAGGAAGGTTTTGATGTGGCGGACGTGGGCGGGGCTGATGTCGCCGCGGGCCAGCGCAGCGGCGGTGGCGGCCATGTCGGGGTCGAGTTTCTCCCCGGTCAGGGTGTGGCGGGGTCCGAGGAGGGCGGCGTCGTTGATTCGGGCGGCGGCCGCGTCGGGGGCCAGGTGCAGCAGTTCGACCAGGACGTTTTTCGCTGAGGCGCCGTCGAAGTCGTGGTAGGTGAGGTTGTCGCGCAGGGCGGCGACCACGGTGTGGCCGAGGGCGTGTTGGCGGTTGAGGGCGCGTTCGTAGCGGGCGGCCAGGTGGCCGAGTTGGCGGCCGGTGAGGGTGTGGTAAGGCAGGGCGGCCAGGGCGTCGGTGGCGCGTTCGAACGCGCTCACCGTGGCGTCGACGTCCTCCCACTCCATGCCTCGAACACTAGTTCGAGGGTCCGACAAAACCGGGCCGCCGAGTGACTACAGGAACCAAAGTGAGACAGGATTTTTCGCCACATCACCCGCGGGCGACGAGCGTGCGCAGAATGCCGCGAAACACCGGCGTGTCGAGGATCAAACACGCACGCTCGCGCGGATAGGGAAGAGGCAGGGATAATGGGAGTCAACGAGGCGGTGACTGCCTGTACCCACCCTCATTTTATCGCGCACCCCGGGGCTTGCGGCAAGGCCGGGGTGCTGCTGCACAATCGCTGACCTCGACCGATACGCGGCCGAGGCGATCAAGACCAGGGAGCACATGCCCACAAGCGACCACCACGCCGAACTGCAGTCCGAACAGGACTACGTGACCGAGCTGTATGCGCGCCTCGACGCCGAACGTGCGCGCCTCACGGGTCGGCACAGCGCGGCGCTGCGCACCACCATCGACGCCCAGGACGGCGGAACGCTCGTCGCGCGCGACGCCGAGGTCCGGGCAGCGACCGACGGCCTCAAGCGCCTCGACATCGCCGACAACGGGCTTTGCTTCGGTCGGCTCGACAGCCTTGCCGGGGAGCACCTTTACATCGGACGCATCGGTCTGTCCGACGACCACCACGAGACCCTGCTGCTCGACTGGCGGGCCCCGGTGGCGCGCGCGTTCTACACCGCCACCGGCGCGAATCCGGAAGGCATGCGCCGGCGACGCCAATTTCGGACCCGCGGGCGGAGGGTGCTCGACTTCACCGACGAGATTCTCGGCCGCCCCGACGGTGCGGACGCCGACGGGCAGCCCGACGGGTCCAGCGACGCCGCCCTGCTCGCGGCGGTCAACGCGCCGCGCGGCGAGGGCATGCGCGACATCGTCGCGACCATCCAGGCCGAGCAGGACCGCATCATCCGGCTCGACCATCCGGGCGTGCTGGTCATCGAGGGCGGACCGGGCACCGGTAAGACCGTCGTCGCCCTGCACCGCGTCGCCTACCTGCTGTACACCCAGCGCAAGCGTTTCGAAACCCACGGTGTGCTCGTGGTCGGGCCGAATCCCGCGTTCCTCAACCACATCAGCCGGGTGCTGCCCTCGCTCGGCGAATCCGACGTGGTCTTCACCACCGTCGGCGATCTGGTCCCCGGTATGCGCGTCACTGCCGAGGACGCGCCGGAAGTGGCTCGGATCAAGGGTTCTCGGGACATCCTCGGCGTACTGTCGGCGGCGGTCGCCGACCGTCAGCGCCAGCCCGAAGAGCCGATGCCGATCGAACTCAACGACGTGACCGTCCGCATCGACGCCCCGACCGCCGAGTGGGCCATCCAGGAAGCGCGCGACAGCGGCCTGCCGCACAACGAGGCCCGCGACGTCTTCGCCGACATCGTGACCTACGTGCTCAGCGAGCGGGCGGTCGCCCGGGTCGGGAAGGGCTGGTTGACCCGCGAGGACGGCAACGCCTGGGAGGAGGTGCGGTCCGACCTAATCGAGGAGATCGCCGACAACGCCGGCTTCATCGCCGCGCTCGACGAACTGTGGCCCGTGCTGACCCCGCAGCAACTGCTGGCGTCGCTGTACGAATCCCACGACCGGTTGAAGGCCGCGGGCGCCGATGCCGCACTGTGGCGGGAGGACGGCGAGGCGTGGACCGTATCCGACGTGCCGCTGCTCGACGAGCTCGTCGACCTGCTGGGCCGGCATGGGCCCACTGACGCGGCCGCGGAGCGGGAACGGCTCGAGGAGGCCGCCTACGCCGAGGGTGTGCTGGACCTGATGGTCGACCGCGAGGACCTGATGGACGACGAGGACCGGCTGCTCGCCAGCGACCTCATCTACGGCGAAGAGCTGGCGGAGCGCTTCGAGGAGCGCGACACCCGCGACGTCGCGGAACGCGCGGCGGCCGACCGGGATTGGACCTACGGGCACATCGTGGTCGACGAGGCGCAGGAGCTCTCCGAGATGGACTGGCGGGTGCTGATGCGCCGCTGTCCCGGCCGGTCGTTCACCGTCGTCGGCGATCTCGCACAGCGCCGCTCCGCCGCAGGCGCGACCTCATGGGATGAGATGCTCGAACCGTACGTGCCCGGGCGCTGGCTGTACCGGACGCTGACGGTGAACTACCGCACCCCGGCGGAGATCATGACCGTCGCCGCCGCGCTGCTTCGTGAGTTCGCCCCCGGCGCAACGCCTCCGGACTCGGTCCGCGCGTGCGGGGTACAGCCGTGGGCCCGGCAGGTCACCGAGAACGAACTGGCTACCGCCATCGAGGCGTTCGTCGACGACGAAGCCCGCCGGGAGGGCACCAGCGTGGTGATCGGGCCACCCGGGTTCCCGGGCACGGTAGCGCCCGCGGACACCAAGGGCCTGGAGTTCGACGCGGTCCTGGTGGTCGCGCCGGAACAGATCCTGGCCGACGGGCCGCGCGGGGCGGCCGAACTGTACGTCGCGCTCACCCGCGCCACCCAGCGCCTCGGCGTCCTGCACCTCGGTCCGCTGCCGCAGGCGCTGGCCGGGATGGCCGGCGCGGGCACACCGGCGCGGGCCTGATCACAGCGCGGGTAGCACCTCGGCGGCCAACCGCTCCAGCTGCTCGCGGTCCTCGGCGACCGTCGCGCCGAGGGGGTTGCACAGCACCATCTCGGCGCCGGCGTCGATGACCGCGCGCAGGCCGTCGGCCACCTGCTCGGGCGGGCCGGACACCGGCACCGCCTCGATGCCCGCCATGGCACCGTAGAAGTCGTGCAGCCCGGCGAGCACCCGCTCGCGCGCCCGCGTGGGGTCGTCGTCGATCATCAGATACACCCGCTTGCCGATCGTGAAATCGGCTGCGGCGACGCCTTGTTCGTCGATCTCGCGACGCACGGTGCGTACCGCCTCGGCGAATTGCTCGGTGTTCGACGAGCCGGCGCCCAGGAACGCGTCGCCGTGGCGGACCGCGCGGGCGAGCGCGGCAGGGGCGTTGGCGCCGAACCAGATCGGCGGATGCGGGCGCTGCACCGGCTTGGGTGCGATCGGCAGGTCGTCGACGTCACGGAAGCGGCCGTGGAATGTCACGCGCGGATCGTCGGACCACGCCGCCTTCATCAACGCCAAACCCTCGGTGAAGTAGCCGACGAAGGTCTCGGGCGCCACCCCGAACGCCGCGAACTTGCGCCGGCCGCCGCCCGGTGCGATCCCCAGGTCCAAGCGGCCGTGGCTGAGCCGGTCGACGGCGGTGGCCGACGCGGCCAGCTGCAGCGGGTCGTGCAACGAGGACACCAGCACGCCGACGCCCAGCCGCAGGCGGGTGGTGCTGGCCGCAGCCCAGGCGAGCATCTCCAGCGGGGCGATCACCGGGGTGGGACCGATGGGTTGCTCCAGCACCCAGCCGCCGTGGAAGCCGAGCGCCTCGGCACGCACCAGGTAGTCACGCACCCCGTCGGCGTCGAAGCCGTCGACGTCACGCTGGGGAATCGAGATCGAGAACCTCACGCGATCACGGTACGGCGGCGCCCCCGGCCGGTTCCCGCGCGTCGGTAGTCTCGGTGACATGTTCGCTTTCCTGCCTGGCATCCCCGGTCCCGACGATGTGCGCGCCCTGGTCCGGCGGGTCGACACCGCCCGACACAAGGGCGTTCCGAACGGGGTCGTGCTCGAACTCGATCTGATGTCGGTGCCGCCCGAGACGGCCGGCTTCGATCCGTTGGCGATCATTTCGACCGGCGGCCGGCCGATGGTGCTGCGCCAGGCCGTCGCGGCGATCCACCGGGCGAAGGACGACGACCGGGTGGCGGGCCTGATCGCCCGCGTGCAGCTCACCGCGGCCCCCACCGCGCCGGTACAGGAACTGCGCGACGCCATCGCGGCGTTCAGCGCCGTCAAACCGTCGGTGGCCTGGGCCGAGACGTATCCCGGCACCCAGTCGTACTACCTGGCGTCCGCGTTTCGCGAGGTGTGGATGCAGCCGTCGGGCACCGTGGGCCTCGTCGGCTTCGCCACCAGCGCGCTGTTCCTGCGGGACGCCCTGGACAAGGCGGGTATCGAGGCGCAGTTCGTCGCCCGTGGTGAATACAAGTCCGCGGCAAACCTTTTCACGCAGGACCGCTACACCGAACCGCACCGCGAGGCCGACGAGCGGCTGATCCGGAGCCTGCAGGAGCAGGTGCTGGCCGCGGTCGCGGAATCCCGCAAGCTCGACGCCGCGGCGGTCGACGCGCTGGCCGACCAGGCGCCGCTGCTGCGGGACGCCGCGGTCAGCGGGGGACTGGTCGACCGCATCGGATTCCGCGACGAGGCCTACGCCCGCATCGGTGAACTCGTTGGCTCGAAAGGCATTTCACCCGAAACCGGCAGCGCGGACAGCGAGGACGCCCCGCCGCGGCTGTACCTGTCGCGGTACGCCCGCGCAACGGCGCCCGGATCCGGACCGTCGATCCCCGGCCGCAAGGGCAAGCCCACCGTCGCGGTGGTGACGTTGCACGGTCCGATCGTCAGCGGGCGCGGCGGTCCCGGTGTGCTGCCGCTGGGCGGTTCGAGCGCGGGCGGCGACACCATCGCCGCGGCGCTGCGGGAGGCCGCCGCCGACGAGGACGTGTCGGCCATCGTGCTGCGGGTGGAGAGCCCGGGCGGCTCGGTCACCGGGTCGGAGACCATCTGGCGTGAGGTGCTGCGGGCGAGGGAGAGCGGGACGCCGGTGGTGGCGTCGATGGGCGCGGTCGCCGCGTCGGGCGGGTACTACGTGTCGATGGGCGCCGACGCCATCGTCGCCAACGCCGGCACCATCACCGGATCGATCGGTGTGGTGACCGGCAAGCTGGTGGCCCGTGAACTCAAGGACCGGCTCGGTGTCGGCTCGGATTCGGTGCGCACCAACGCCAATGCCGACGCGTGGTCGCCCAACGCGCCGTTCACCGACGAACAGCAGGCCCATGTCGAGGCCGAGGCCGACCTGTTCTACAACGACTTCGTCGAACGCGTCGCCGCGGGCCGCGGCCTGACCGTCGAGCAGGTCGGCGACGTCGCCCGCGGACGGGTGTGGACCGGTGCCGACGCCAAGGCGCACGGTCTGGTCGACGAACTCGGCGGTCTGCGCACGGCGGTCGAGCGGGCCAAGGTGCTCGCCGGCCTGGACGCCCACGCCGACGTCCGCATCGTCAGCTACCCCGGGTCGTCGCTGCTGGAGATGCTGCGGCCGAAGCCGTCGTCCCAGCCGGCCGCGGCGTCACTGCCCGACGCGCTGGGCGCGGTGGTGGGTCGGTCGGTGCTGGGCCTGATCGACCAGGCCGAGCGGTCGCTGAGCGGCGTCACCGCGCTGTGGCTGGGCGACTACCGCTTCTGACTATCCGCGCGGGTCATGGCAGGGTGCCGCTGACGTAGACGATTTCGCCGAGCGGATCGTCCTCGTCGGCCAGGCCCGGCAGCGGCACGCCGTGGGCGGCGAACAGCTCCTGGCGCGGAGTCCCGGTCATCTGCCAGCCCAGCGACGCCAGGTACTCCATGACGTGACTGCGCTCCCCGTGGTAGATGAGCGAGGGCATGTCGAGGTCCAACCCGAGCTCGCGCGTCATTGCGGTCGACGCCCGGGCTTTCTCGGGATCGAAGTTCCGGATCCCGGGCACGTACTCCGTGGCCACGGCGCTGCCCGGTGCGCTCAGCGCGGTGATGTTGTCGAACAACAAGTCCTGCGCCTCGGGCGGCAGGTAGATCAGGAGCCCTTCGGCGCACCACGCGGTCGGCGCTGCGGTGTCGAATCCGGCGGCGCGCAGCGCGGCCGGCCAGTCCTCGCGCAGGTCGATCGCGACCGGGCGCCGCTCGGCGGTCGGCTCGGCGCCGATTCCGGCCAGCGTGGTGGTCTTGAACTCGATGACCGCGGGCTGGTCGATCTCGTAAACCACGGTGCCCTGCGGCCACGGCAGCCGGTAGGCGCGCGAATCGAGCCCGGAGGCCAGGATGACGGCCTGCCGCACCCGGCCGCCGGTGGCGGCGAGGAAGTAGTCGTCGAAGAACCGTGTGCGCAGAGCCATTTCGTCGATGCGCGCCTGAATCGTGTCCTTCATCGAGGGATCGATCGCCGCCAGATCGAACTCGTCATCGACCAGCCGGGTGAAGAAGTCGATGCCGACCGCACGGACCAGCGGCGCGGCGAACGGGTCGTGGATCAGGCCCCGTTCGTCGCGGCTGGCGACGGCGCGTCCGGCGGCCACCATGGTCGCGGTCGCGCCGACGCTCGACGCCAGATCCCAGCTGTCCCCTTCGCTGCGCGCCATCGCTGCCTCCTGCCCGACTCGGTGGTGGTGACGTCGACGCTACCGGGCTAACCCAGCGTCGCGGTGAGGTAGCCCGAGCCGCCCATCATCGCGCGGAACTCGTCGTCGGGCACCGCGAAACCCTGGGCGGCATAGGCGTTCTCACCGGTCAGCACCTCGATCTGCCAGCCGAGGTCGCGGAGGTGGGCACCGGCGGCGCGACGCTCACCGGTGTAGAAGAGGTCGACGAGGTCGATCCCGGACCCCAGCCGTTTCGAGCGCTCGGTGAGTTTCTCCGCCCAGTCGTCGGGCAGTTCGGTGGTGTCCATGTGTTCGGTGGCGAACCGGCTGCCCGGCGCGGACAGTGCGGTCACGTTCTCGAGCAGCCGGTCCTGCGCCTCGGGCGGCAGATAGATCAGCAGGCCCTCGGCGATCCAGGCGGTGGGGGCCGAGCTGTCGAAGCCCGCGGCGCCCAGCGCGGCCGGCCAGTCCTCGCGCAGGTCGATGCGCACCGTGCGGCGGTCCGCGGCGGGGGCGGCCCCGAGGTCGTCGAGCACCCGGGTCTTGAAGTCGATCACCTGCGGCTGATCGATCTCGTAGACGACGGTGCCGGCCGGCCACGACAGCCGGTACGCGCGGGTGTCGAGCCCGGACGCCAGGATCACCGCCTGCCGGATCCCCGCGGCGACCGCGTCGCGGAACACGTCGTCGAAGTACCGGGTTCGCACCGTGATCTGCTCATTCATCACGGCAGGGGTCAGCCCCGCGTCCGCCGGGACCGGCAGCCTGCCGTCGATCAGGTCGACGAAGGTCTCGATACCGACCGCGCGCACGAGCGGGTCGGCGAAGCGGTCGTCGAGCAGCGGCTGCGGACCCTGCGACGCCAGCGCCCGGGACGCGGCCACCGCCGTTGCGGTGGCGCCGACGCTGGACGCCAGGTCCCAGGTGTCTCCTTCGGTACGGGGCATCAGTTCTCCCATCGCTTGTCGGCGGTGACGGCCAGCGACGCCCGCAGCGCCTCGGCGGTGTCACCAGTGGGGAAGGGGTGTCCGTAGTGGGCGACCATCGTCGCGGTCACCCCGACGCTGGAGGCCCGATCGCAGGTGTCGGCGTCACTGCGCGCCATCGACCGACTCCGCGGTGCGGACGGCGGTGACGTAGTGGACGTCGGCGAAGCTCGCGCTCTCGTCGTCGGCGGCGGCCAACCCGAGCTGCACCAGCAACTCCCGGCCGGAGATGCCGGCGGCGTCCCAGCCCCGCGCGGACAGGTAGGCCGCCACCTCCGCACGCTCACCGGTGTAGACCAGTTCCGCGAAGTCCAGATCGAAACCGTGTTCGCGCCACTGGTCACGCACCGCCTCCATGCGCTCGCGGATTTCGTCCTCGTCGAGGTCCGACGGGCTGACCACACCCTCGGCGGCCACCCGGCTACCCGCCGGGCTGAGCTCGGTGATCTGGTCGAGCAGCCGGTCCTGCGCCTCGGGCGGCAGATATCCGAACAATCCCTCGGCAATCCAGGCCGTCGGCGCGGTCCGGTCGAACCCGGCCGCCTCCAACGCGGCCACCCAGTCGCCGCGCAGGTCCATGGCCACCACCCGGCGGTCTGTCGTGGGCCGCGCGCCGAGCCCGTCGAGGGTCTCGGTCTTGAACGCGATGACCTCGGGCTGATCGATCTCGAAGACGACGGTGCCGGCCGGCCACGTCAGCCGGTAGGCGCGGGAGTCGAGTCCGGAGGCCAGGATCACGGCCTGACGCACCCCGGCCGCCGCCGCGGTGGAGAAGAAGTCGTCGAAGAAGCGGGTGCGCGCCGCCATCCCGTCGGTGAAGCGGTCCATGTTGCCCATCCCGCCGACGGCCTCGGGGTCCAGGTCGGCCGGCGTGAGGTCGCCGGTGGCCAGACGCGTGAAGAAGTCCACCCCGACCGCACGCACCAGCGGCTCGGCGAACGGATCGTCGATCAGCGCGTCGGGTTGCCTGCTGGCCACCGCCCTGGCGGCGGCGACCATGGTGGCGGTGGCGCCGACGCTCGACGCCAGATCCCATGTGTCGTTCTCGCTGCGTGCCATCCCCTGACCCCTTGTCGACGTTGTCCGAGCTCAATTACTTAGCTGATGTAACCAGCGCGCCCGACTGTACGCGCGATTCCTGAACGCGCGCTGCGAGCGTGCTGCGATGCGGGCATGGCGGGGGATCACTGTTACTCTCGTAGACTGTTTGACGCGTGCCGCGAGCAGGCGAGATGTCTGTTGTGGACGGCGCGTATGACTTGACCAAGACGCTGGTTTGTCCAGCCCCATTTGGCACGCCGCGCTCAACAGGTCGGCTGCGCAGGAGGAAGAGTGCTTTCGGCTTTCATCTCGTCGCTGCGGACGGCCGACCTCAGACGCAAGATCCTGTTCACCCTGGGTGTCGTCATCCTGTACCGGGTCGGCGCCTCGCTGCCGTCCCCCGGGGTGAACTACCCGAACGTGCAGGAGTGCATCGCGCAGGTCAGCGGTGGCGAAGCCGGTCAGATCTATTCGCTGATCAACCTGTTCTCCGGTGGTGCGCTGCTGCAGCTGTCGGTGTTCGCGGTGGGCGTCATGCCCTACATCACCGCGAGCATCATCGTGCAGCTGCTGACCGTGGTGATTCCGCGGTTCGAACAGCTGCGCAAGGAGGGGCAGTCCGGCCAGGCCAAGATGACGCAGTACACGCGTTACCTGGCGGTGGCGCTGGCCGTCCTGCAGTCGACCAGCATCGTGGCGCTGGCCGCCAACGGCGGCCTGCTGCAGGGCTGCTCGCTCGACATCATCGACGACACGTCGATCTTCTCCCTGGTCGTGCTCGTCCTGGTCATGACCGCCGGTGCGTCGCTGGTCATGTGGATGGGCGAGCTGGTCACCGAGCGCGGCATCGGCAACGGCATGTCGCTGATCATCTTCGCGAGCATCGCCGCGGCCATGCCCGGTGAAGGCCAGTCGATCCTGGAGAGCCGCGGTGGCATGGTGTTCGCCGCGGTCTGCGCCGGTGCGCTGATCATCATCATCGGCGTCGTGTTCGTCGAACAGGGCCAGCGCCGCATCCCGGTGCAGTACGCCAAGCGCATGGTCGGCCGCCGCATGTACGGCGGCACGTCGACCTATCTGCCGCTGAAGGTCAACCAGGCCGGCGTCATCCCGGTCATCTTCGCGTCGTCGCTGATCTACATCCCGCACCTGATCACCCAGCTGATCCAGAGCGGAAGCTCCAACCCGGGCACCGGGTGGTGGGACCGCTTCGTCGCCGAGTACCTGACCGACCCCAGCAGCCCCTGGTACATCGGCATCTACTTCGCGCTGATCATCTTCTTCACCTACTTCTATGTGTCGATCACGTTCAACCCCGACGAGCGTGCCGACGAGATGAAGAAGTTCGGCGGCTTCATCCCGGGCATCCGCCCGGGCAAACCGACCGCCGATTACCTGCGCTACGTGCTCAGCCGGATCACTCTTCCGGGCTCGATCTACCTGGGCACCATCGCCGTGCTGCCGAACCTGTTCCTCAACGTCGGCACCAGCGGCCCCGTGCAGAACCTGCCATTCGGCGGCGTCGGGGTGCTGATCCTCATCGGCGTGGGCCTGGACACGGTGAAGCAGATCGAGAGCCAGCTGATGCAGCGCAACTACGAGGGCTTCCTGAAGTGAGAGAGGGTTCGGAAAGTTGAGAATCGTTTTGCTCGGACCGCCGGGCGCCGGCAAGGGCACGCAGGCGGAGAAGCTGGCCGAAAAGCTCGGGATCCCGCACATCTCCACCGGCGACCTGTTCCGCTACAACATCAGCAACGAGACCGAACTGGGCGTGGAGGCCAAGCGGTACCTCGACGCCGGTGATCTGGTTCCGAGCAGCCTGACCAACGCACTGGTCGAGGACCGCATCGGCCAGGACGACGCCAAGGACGGCTTCATCCTCGACGGCTATCCGCGCTCGGTGGAACAGGCCACGGCGCTCAACGACATGCTCTCCGCGCGCGGCCTGAGCCTCGATGCGGTGCTGGAGTTCCGGGTGTCCGAGGACGAGCTGCTGACCCGCCTCAAGGGCCGCGGCCGCGCCGACGACACCGACGAGGTCATCCTCAACCGGATGAAGGTCTACCGCGACGAGACCGCCCCGCTGCTCGACCACTACCGCGACGAGCTCAAGACCGTCGACGCCGTCGGCTCGATGGACGAGGTCTTCGCGCGGGCCCTGCGCGCGCTCGGGAAGTAAGCGTGGCCGGCCTGAAGCTGCGCAAGCCCAAGGTCGTCGCCCAGCGCACCCCCGGTGAGCTCGACGCGATGGCGGCGGCCGGCGCACTGGTCGCCCAGGCGCTGCGCGCGGTCCGCGAGGCCGCCACACCCGGCGTCACCACCAAGGACCTCGACGAGGTCGCCGAGGGCGTCATCCGCGGCGGGGGCGGCACCCCGTCCTTCCTGGGCTATCACGGCTTCCCGGCCAGCATCTGCTCGTCGGTCAACGACCGGGTGGTGCACGGGATCCCCTCGGCGTCCGAAGCGCTGGCCTCCGGGGATCTGGTGTCCATCGACTGCGGCGCCATCCTCGACGACTGGCACGGCGACTCCGCGATCACGTTCGGCGTCGGCCCGCTGATCGACGTCGACGAGGCGCTGTCGGCCGCGACCCGCGAAGCCATGGAGGCGGGGATCGCCGCGATGCTGCCCGGCAACCGCCTCACCGACGTCTCGCACGCCATGGAGAAGGAGACCCGCGCGGCAGAGCAGCGCTACGGCCGCGCCTTCGGAATCGTCGCCGGTTACGGCGGCCACGGCATCGGCAGGCAGATGCACATGGACCCGTTCCTGCCCAACGAGGGCGCGCCCGGCCGCGGGCCGCACCTGGCGCCCGGGTCCGTGCTGGCGATCGAGCCGATGCTCACGCTGGGCACCACGAAGACGGTCGTGCTTGCCGACGAGTGGACCGTGGTGACCGCCGACGGCTCGCGCGCCGCGCACTGGGAGCACACGGTCGCGGTGACCGAGGACGGGCCGCGCATTCTGACCCTCTAGGGCCACCCACCCGCGGACACTGAACTGGACCGCCGCCAACGCCGTGTCAGTGACGGAGGGTGGCTGACAGTGAACCATGGGGTCGATCCGGAGAGCACGATGATGCGGGTGCTCTACGACGAGCACGCCGCGGCGCTGTGGCGCTACGCCCTGCGGCTCACGGGCGACCGGGCGCGCGCCGAGGACGTCGTACAGGAGACCCTGCTGCGGGCATGGCGGCACCAGCCGACGGTGGCGCCGAACCCCGGCGTGACCGGGCACTCGGCGCGGGCATGGCTATTCACCGTCGCCCGCAACCTGATCATCGACGAACAGCGCAGCGCCAGGGCGCGCCGCGAGACCGGCACCGCGGACGTGGAGGCGGTCGCCGACCGGGCCGGGCCCGACGAGGTGGACTCGGCGCTGGACCGCCTCCTCGTCGGATCCGCGCTGGGGCAGCTGTCCGACGATCACCGGGCGGTCATCGGGCGCGCGTACTACCAGGGCTTGACCACCCAGCAGATCGCCGGTGAGCTGCAGATCCCGGAGGGCACCGTGAAGTCCCGGCTGCACTACGCGGTGCGGGCCCTGCGGCTCAACCTGCAGGAAATGGGGGTGACGCGATGACGTCGTCCGAGGTGTCCCGTGGTGCCGACCACGTCGGGGATCCCTACCTGCAGTGGGATGCGGCCTACGTGCTCGGCGCGCTGTCCGGTGCCGACCGCCGCGAGTACGAGGCGCATCTCGAGACGTGTTCCCGCTGCCGCTCCGCGGTGGCCGAACTCGGCGGGATGCCGGCGCTGCTGGCCATGCTCGACGCCCAGGACGTGGCCGCGCTCGACGACGAGCCGCCACCGCTGCGGCCGCAGGTGCTGCAGTCGGTGCTCGCCAAGGTGCGATGGCGCAGGCGCCGGTCGCGGTGGATCACGACGGCCGCGGTCGCGGTGGCCGCCGCGCTGCTCGCCGTCGGGTTGGTCATCGCGATCCGCCCGGAGACCATCGGGCTGCAGACCGGCACTCCGCAGACGACCGCGCGCAGTCACGAGATGACCAAACTCGCGCCGACGCCGTTCAACGCGAGCGTGAGCCTGACCGGCTACTCGTGGGGCACGCGCGTCGACATGACGTGCACCTACGGTCAGTGGTCGGGTGGCGGCGCCGACGTGCCGCCCAGCCGGCTCGGCATGGTGGTGGTCGGGCGCGACGGCAGTGCGAGCGAGATCGCGACGTGGCTGGGGCTGTCCGGTTCGACGGCGCTGCCGAGCGGCAACACCCCGATGGCGGTCGCGGACATCGCCGCGGTGCAGCTGATCTCGACCGACACGCGTCAGGTTCTGCTCGAGGCGACGCTGTAGCGCGCCGGGTCGGCAATGGTATGAAAGTCCGGTGAGTCAGCGGCCCGGAGCCCGAGACCCGATCGCGCTGGCCCGCGCGAACTGGCAGGCCGCCGGCTGGGGCGACGTCGCCGACGGGATGGTCGCCGTCACCTCGGTGATGCGGGCCCACCAGATCCTGTTGGCCCGCGTGGAGAACGCGCTGCGGCCCTACGATCTGAGCTTCTCGCGGTTCGAGCTGCTGCGGCTGTTGGCGTTCAGCCGGGAGGGCGCCCTGCCGATCACCAAGGCGTCCGACCGGCTGCAGGTCCACGTCACCAGCGTCACCCATGCGATCCGCCGGCTGGAGGCCGGCGGCCTGGTCGAGCGGCTGCCGCACCCGACCGACGGCCGCACGACACTGGTGCGCATCACCGACCTCGGGCGCTCGACGGTCGAGGACGCCACCGCGACGCTCAACAGCGAGGTGTTCGCCGACATCGGCATGTCGGTCGACGAGTCGCGCGCCTTGGCCGCCTCGATCGAGACGCTGCGCCGCCACGCCGGCGACTTCTGAAGGCCCGGCTTCCCCGCGAACAGTCGCAGAGGCGCGCGTTCAGCGGCCCGTCAGCGCGAATCTGTGTCTTCTCGCCCGGGTGAGCTCAGCGGGATCGTCGCCGTCACCGCGGTCCCCGAACCCGGCCGGGAGCGGATCTCCAGCCGGCCGCCGACGATCTCGGCGCGTTCGGCCATCGACAGCAACCCGTAGCCGCCCATGTCGTCGCCGCCGAGCGGATGCTCGAGCGTGTCGAACCCGACGCCGTCGTCGACGATCTCCAGTCGGGCGGCCTCGCCGGACACCGTGAAGGTGAGCCGGGCGGTGCGGGCGCGGGCGTGCTTGACCACGTTCTGCAGGCACTCCTGGGCGATGCGGTACAGCGCCAGCTCGATGTGGTCGGGCAGGCGACGCTCGGCCAGGTCGACGTCGATGTGCACGTCCGGGATCGACCGGGCCAGGCTGGCCAGCCCGCCGGCCAGCCCGAGGTCGTCGAGCACCGGGGGACGCAACCCGCTGATCGCCGCCCGCGCCTCACCGAGGGTGAGGTCGATCAGCTCGCGGGCCTTGCCGAGCTGTTCGGCCACCATCGCCGGATCGTGCACCGCGCGCGCCGCCGCATCGAGCCGGTAGGACAGCGTGACCAGGCGCTGGGAGATGCCGTCGTGGATGTCGCCGGCGAGGCGGCGGCGCTCGAGTTCCTGGGCCTCGATGACCTGCTCGACGAAATTCTCGTGCGCCCGTTCCCGGGCGACGAGCTGGCGGTGCAGCCGCGCCTGGTGCAGCGCGCCGGCGATCAGCCGGCCGATCACCAGCAGCAGTTCGACGTCGCGCGCAGTGAACTCGCGCCGCTGCACCGTGTGCACGTTGAGCACGCCGACCAGCCCGCCGGGATCGGTCTCCATCGGCACCGACACCATCGACGTGAAGTCCTTGCCGCGCAGCGACCGGAACGGCATGTAGCGCGGATCGGACTCCTTGTCGTGGCTGATCACCACCGGTTCGCGGTGGCTCGCCACCCAGCCCGAGATGCCCTGTCCGAGCGGCAGCCGGATCTTGCCGATCTCGCTGTCGAACGGCGGGGTCGCGCCGGCCAGCGTCAGCGACCGGTCCGAATCGTCGAGGACGTGCACGAAACAGACGTCGGTGGCGGTCGCGGCGGTGATCATCCGGGCCGCGGCCGCCGCGAGTGGTTCGACGCCCGGACCGCTCGACGCGGCCTGGATGAGCTCGCGCAGCAGCGCGAGTTCGCGGTCCACGGCGAGCACGTACTGGCCGAGGTCGCGCAGTGCGTTCGGCGGTTCGCTCACTGGTAGATGCCCTCACGCAGCGCGGTCGCCACCGCGCCCGCCCGGTCGCCGACCCCGAGTTTGCGGTAGATCGCCCGCAGGTGGGTCTTGACGGTCTCCTCGCCGATCACCAGCTTGTTGGCGATGCCGCGGTTGGACAGCCCGTTGACCACGAACGACAGGATCTCGCTCTCCCGCTGCGTGAGGCCCTGGCGGGCGCCGGGCCAGAACTCGTCGCGCTGCAGGCGCGCGGCGGTGTCGGCGGCGCGCGCGGCCATCCCCGGGTCGATGGCCACCTCGCCGCGGTGGGCCAGTTCGAGCTGGCGGACCAGTTCGTCGCTGCTGATGCTCTTGAGCAGGTAGCCCGACGCCCCGACCCGCAGCGCCTGGAACAGGTACTGCTCGTCGTCGTACACCGACAGCATCACGACCTTCTGGGCCGGCAGGCGCTCGCGCAACGACAGGCACAGGTCCAGCCCGCTGCTGCCCTGCATCCGCACATCGCACAGCACGATGTCGGGCCGCAGGTCGTCGACGACACCGACGGCGCGTTCGGCGCCGACCGCCTGCCCGACCACCGAGACGCGGTCGGCGTAGGTCGCCAGCATGGCCTTGAGGCCCTCGATGACCATCTCGTGGTCGTCGACCAGGACGATCCGCACCGGCGGCCCGACGGACATGGCATCACCTTAGAGGCGGCGCCGCGTCCGGTAGGCGAAGTTGACTCCGCCAATCCCCCGTAGGGGGGAGGACAGCGCGGTGTGACGTGGGCCACTCTGACTGGGTGCCGACTACACGTGAGAAGACCTGGTGTGCGGGCCGCTTCTGGTGGGACTGTTCTGCGTCCGCGGAGGCGAACGCACGGACCGTACGCGCGCTGGTGTTCGACCTCGACGCGCTGACCGATCTGGACATCGACGCCCATCGTGTCGTGTTCAACGCGGCGTTCGCCGCGCACGGCATCCCGATCGAGTGGTCGGCGGCCCGGTACCGCAAGCTCACGGTGTTGCGTGACGAACGCCAGCGCGTGCTGGCCGAGCTGCGCAACCACTGCGTCGGGCCGGAATGCGACGTGCTGACCGAGCTGCTCGCCGACGACATCTGCACCACCAAGGCGATGATGTTCGACGAGATGGTCCTCGACGCGGGCCTGTCGCCGCGGCCCGGTTTGCAGGACCTGATCGATGACGCGTTCGCCGCCCAGGTGCCGGTCGCGGTGGTGACCGACGGCCGGCGCGCCTGGGCGCAGCCGCTGGTCCGCCAGCTCGTCGGGGAGGGACAGGTCGAGACCATCGTGACGCGTGACGACGTGGCCGCGCCGGGCCCGGAGGCCTATCGGCTGGCGCTCGGGGAGCTCGGCGTCCCCGCCCACGACGCGCTGGCCATGACCGGTTCGGCGAAGGGACTGCGCACCGCGACGGCCGCGGGGTTGGCCACCGTGCTGGTGGGCGCGCAGCCGGGCGCCGGTGAACTGCGCCGGGCCGTGACGGCGCGCGCGGACTACGCGGGCGAGGATCCGCTGCGGTTGGCGACCTGTCACCGCCTGCACGCCCGGTGGTGGGCTTCTGCGACACCACCGGCGACACAACCGGCCGCGTAGGGAGAATTTTGCCGAACCTCGTCCCGGAGCACCTTCAATGTGCAAGTTTGGACGTGCGCGGGGCACGTCGGCGGTCGAGGGGTCGCCGACGGCCCGTCGGGGGGCGGTGCTACTCGCCCCGTAGCATCGCAATGATTGCGGAGAAGTCCTTATCGGCGTGTTCGGCGCCGAATTCCGCGTAGAGCTGTGCGGCGTGGCTGCCCAGCGGCGCGGAGGCGCCCGTCGCGGACACCGCGTCCATCGCCAGCCCGAGGTCTTTGTTCATCAGCGCCGTCGCGAAGCCCGGTCTGAAATCGTTGTTCGCCGGTGATGTCGGAACCGGCCCCGGCACCGGGCAATTGGTATGCACCGCCCAGCAGTTGCCGGTGGCACCGGTGATGACGTCGAACAGCGACTGCGCGGACAAGCCGAGTTTCTCGGCGAGCACGAACGCCTCACCGATCGCGATCTGCTGGACCGCGAGCACCATGTTATTGCACAGTTTGGCGGCCTGACCGGTTCCCGAGGCGCCGCAGTGCACCACTTTGCCCGCCATCGGTTCGAGGATCGGGCGGGCGCGTTCGACGGCCGCGTCGTCCCCGCCGACCATGAAGGCCAGCGTGCCGGCCGTCGCACCCTTCACCCCGCCGGACACCGGGGCGTCGAGTTGCGCGAAGCCCCGTTCGGCGGCCTGGGCGTTGATCTCGCGGGCGTCGGCCACCGAAATCGTCGAGGTGTCGATGAACAGCGTGTCCGCCTTTGCCGCGGGCAGCGCGTCGGCGTAGACCGCCTTCACGATCGCGCCGTTGGGCAGCGAGGTGAGCACCACCTCGGCCTCGGTGACCGCCTCCGGCCCGCTGCCGAACACCGTCACGCCCTTGGCCTGTGCGGCCTCGGCCAGCGCGGGCACCGGGTCGAAGCCGCGGACGGTGTGTCCGGCGGCGGCCAGGTTGGCCGCCATCGGGCCGCCCATGTTGCCCAGCCCGAGGAACGCGATCGTGGTCATGGTGTGGTGCCTTTCGTCTCGCTATGCCGAGGCGCGGACGCCGCTGGATTCACTGGTCTTGGCGGCGCGGCCGGCGGCCGCCCGGCCGATGACCACGCGCATGATCTCGTTGGTGCCCTCGAGGATGCGGTGGACCCGCAGATCGCGGACGATCTTCTCCAAGCCGTACTCGCGCAGATAGCCGTAGCCCCCGTGGAGTTGCAGCGCCTGATCGGCCACCTCGTAGCAGGCGTCGGTGACGTACCGTTTGGCCATCGCGCACAGTTCGACCTTGTCGGGGTGGCCGTCGTCGAGCGCACGGGCCGCCCGCCACAACAGATTTCGCGACGTCTCGAGCGCGGTGGCCATGTCGGCGAGCGTGAACCGGATGGTCGGCTCGTCGAGCAGCGCCGAGCCGAACGCCTGCCGGTCGGCGAGGTAGGTGACGGCCTTGTCGTAGGCGGCCTGCGCGCCGCCGAGCGAGCAGGCGGCGATGTTGAGGCGGCCGCCGTTGAGCCCGTTCATCGCGATGCCGAATCCCTTGCCGTCACCGTCGGCGCCGCCCAGCATGTTCTCCGCAGGCACCCGGGCCCCGTCCAACACGACCTGCGCGGTGGGCTGGGCGTTCCAGCCCATCTTCTGTTCCTGGGCGCCGAAACTCACACCGGGCGTGTCTTTCTCGACGATGAACGCCGAGATGCCGCGCGGCCCCTCACCGCCCGTGCGGGCCATCACCACGTACACGTCCGACGTGCCCGCCCCGGAGATGAACTGTTTGACCCCGTCGAGCACCCAGTGGTCACCGTCGCGCTCCGCGCGGGTGCGCAGGGCACTGGCATCCGACCCCGCACCCGGTTCGGTGAGGCAGTAGCTGGCGATCGCGTCCATCGACGCCAGCCTCGGCACCCATGCCTTGCGCTGTTCCGGCGAGCCGTAGGTGTCGACCATCCAGGCGCACATGTTGTGGATCGACAGGAACGCCGCGACCGTCGGATCGGCGGTGGCCAGCTGCTCGAAGATGCGGACCGCGTCGATGCGCCGCAGGCCGCTACCGCCGACGTCCTCGTGGCAGTAGATGGCCGCCATCCCCAGTTCGGCCGCCGCGCGCAGCACGTCGGTGGGGAAGTGGTGGGTCTGATCCCACTCCAGCGCGTATGGCGCGAGCCGCTTCTCGGCGAAGGCGGCCGCCGTCTCGGCGATGACGCGTTCGTCATCGTCCAGCCCGATGAGGTCCATCGTCTACTTCAGCTCTATTTCATGGTCGGGATGACGAACTCGGCCCCGTCCTTGATGCCCGACGGCCAGCGCTGCGTGACGGTCTTGGTCTTGGTGTAGAACAAGATCGAGTGCGGGCCGTGCTGGTTGAGGTCGCCGAAACCGGACCGCTTCCAGCCGCCGAAGGTGTGGTAGGACACGGGCACCGGGATCGGCACGTTGACCCCCACCATGCCGACCTGCACTTTGGCCACGAAGTCGCGGGCGGTGTCGCCGTCGCGGGTGAAGATCGCGACGCCGTTGCCGTATTCGTGTTCGCTGGGCAGCCGCAGCGCCTCGTGGTAGTCGTGGGCGCGCACGATGCACAGCACCGGACCGAAGATCTCGTCGCGGTAGATCGACATGTCAGGCGTCACGTGGTCGAACAGCGTGGGGCCGATGAAGTAGCCGCCCTCGAGGCTGTCGTCGCCGAACTGCATCTCGTCGCTGCTGCGTTCGCGACCGTCGACGACCGCCTCGGCGCCGGCCTCGACGCCCTGGGCGATGTAGTCGCGGACACGGTTGAGCGCGGCCTCGGTGACCAGCGGGCCGTAGTCGGCCTTGGGGTCGAGGCTGTGCCCGACGCGCAGGTTGTTGACCCGCTCGACGAGCCGGGCGCGCAGGCGGTCGGCGGTCTCCTGACCGACGGGCACCGCGACGCTGATCGCCATGCACCGCTCGCCCGCGGAGCCGTAGCCGGCGCCGATCAGCGCGTCGACGGCCTGGTCGAGATCGGCGTCGGGCATCACGATCATGTGGTTCTTGGCACCGCCGAAGCACTGCGCGCGCTTACCGTTGGCCGCCGCGCCCGCGTAGATGTACTGCGCGATGTCCGAGCTGCCGACGAAGCCGACGGCCTGGATGTCCGGGTGCTCGAGGATCGCGTCGACCGCCTCCTTGTCGCCGTGCACGACCTGGAACACGCCGGGCGGCAGGCCGGCCTCGAGGAACAGTTCGGCCAGCCGCACCGGCACCGACGGGTCCCGCTCGGACGGCTTGAGGATGAACGCGTTCCCGCACGCCAGCGCGGGGCCGGCCTTCCACAGCGGGATCATGGCGGGGAAGTTGAACGGGGTGATGCCGGCGACCACGCCGAGCGGCTGGCGCATCGAGTAGACGTCGATGCCCGAACCCGCGCCCTCGGTGTACTCACCCTTGAGCAGGTGCGGGATGCCGATCGCGAACTCGATGACCTCGATGCCGCGCTGGATGTCGCCCTTCGAGTCCGCGACGGTCTTGCCGTGCTCCATGCTGAGCAGCTCGGCCAGGTCTTCGACGTTGGCGTTGACCAACTCGATGAACCGCATCATCACGCGGGCGCGGCGCTGCGGATTCCAGGCGGCCCAATCCTTCTGCGCCTCGGCGGCGCCGGCCACCGCGGTGTCGATGTCGGCGCGCGACCCGAGCAGCACCTGCGCCTGAACCTGGCCGGTACTGGGGTTGAGCACATCAGCGGTCCGGGTGGACTCGCCGGACGTGCGCGCGCCGTTGATGAAGTGCTGGATTTGTGTGGTCATGTGAAGCCCCTCGCCTCTAGATACTAGGACATCCTAGTAAGTTCCCGGCGGCGTTGACAAGAGGGTCGATACGGGGCCGCGAGCCTGCTGGGAGATCGCGATTGCGCGGCGAACGGTGATCTGTCAGCAGTCTCGGCGCAGGCCGTCGACGAAGTCGCGGCAGGCGTCCCAGGTCGGCAGCAGTCCGGCGGCGCGGGCCTGCTCCAGCGTCGGCGCGGCGGCGTCGCGGTCGGACAGCACGAGCTCGCCGTCGAACGGCCAGTAGATGCCCAGCGCCGGGTCCGTCGGCAGCACCGTGTGCTCGCGGGCCGGATCGTAGCCGGTCGAGCAGAGGTACATCACCGTCGAATCGTCCTGCAGCGCAAGGAAAGCGTGGCCGATGCCCTCGGACAGGTAGATGGTGCGGTGCTCGCGGTCGTCGAGCAGCACGCCATCCCAGGTGCCGAAGGTGGGGGAGCCGACCCGGATGTCGACGGCCACGTCGAACACCGAGCCGCGCACGCAGGTGACGTACTTCGCCTGACCGGGCGGCACGTCGGCGAAGTGCAGGCCACGCAGCACCCCGGCCCGCGACACCGAGCAGTTGGCCTGCGCCAGGTCCAGGCGATGCCCGGCGAAGCCGGTGAAGTCCCGGTCGGTGAACCACTCGAAGAACCGCCCGCGGCCGTCGGCGTGCACGGTCGGGGTGATCTCCCACGCGCCGGGTACGGCGAGTTCCCGCGCCGTCACTGACCGCGCTCCGCGTAGGCCGCCTCGACCGCATCCTTCAATGGCCGCCACCACGATTCGTTCTCGCGATACCACTCGACGGTGGCCCGCAGGCCGTCCTCGAAGTCCGTGTGCTTCGGCGCCCAGCCCAGTTCGTCGTAGAGCACCGATGGGTCGATGGCGTAGCGCAGGTCGTGGCCGGCCCGGTCGGTGACGTGGTCGAAGTCGTCGGGGTCGCGGTCCATGATGCGCAGCAGCGTGCGCAGCACCGACAGGTTGTCGCGTTCACCCTCGGCGCCGATCAGGTAGGTGCGGCCGATCCGGCCGTCGGTGAGGATGCGCCACACCGCGGCGTTGTGGTCCTCGACGTGGATCCAGTCGCGCACGTTGGCGCCGGTGCCGTAGAGCTTGGGGCGGCGCCCGGTCAGCACGTTGGTGATCTGACGGGGGATGAACTTCTCGACGTGCTGGTACGGCCCGTAGTTGTTCGAGCAGTTCGAGATCGTCGCGCGCACGCCGTACGACCGCACCCACGCCCGCACCAGGAGGTCGGCGGCCGCCTTGGTCGACGAGTACGGGCTCGACGGGTTGTAAGCCGTCGACTCGGTGAACCGGTCGGGCGCATCGAGGTCGAGGTCGCCGTACACCTCGTCGGTGGACACGTGGTGCAGCCGCACCCCGGCCCGGCGCACCGCCTCGAGCACCGTGTAGGTGCCGATGACGTTGGTGTGCAGGAACGGCTCAGGATCGGCCAGCGCATTGTCGACGTGGGTCTCGGCGGCGAAGTGCACGAGGGCGTCGGCCTCGCCGACCAGGGTGTCCACCAGTCGGGCGTCGGTGATGTCGCCCTCGACCAACCGGATCTCGTCGGCCACCGGGGCCAGCGACTCGCGGCTGCCGGCATAGGTCAGCGCGTCGAGCACGGTGACCGAGTGTTCGGGACGGTGGCGGACCGTCTCGTGCACGAAGTTGGCGCCGATGAAACCGGCGCCGCCGGTGACCAGCAGCCGCATGGTCAAAACCCTAGCGGCCGCCCACCGCTCACTTCAGGCCGAGCGGGCCCGCCAACTCCGTCAGCGTCGGGATCAGCGCGTCCTGGCCGCCCAGCACCTGGATCGCGACGTGGTCGGCGCCGCGCTCGTGATGCTCCTCGAGCCGGGCGGCGACGGCCTCGGCGGTGCCGTGCGCCACCACCGCGTCGATCAGTTTGTCGCTGCCCGGCTTGGCGACGTCGTCGTCGGTGAAGCCCAGCCGCTTCCAGTTGTTCACGTAGTTGCTCAGGCCCAGGTAGAAGTCGACCGTCTGACGCCCGACGTCACGGGCGTCCTCGGCGTCGTCGCTGAGCACCACCTTGTGCTCGGGGGCCAGGTACACCGTCGGGCCGACCAGGTTGCGGGCTTGGCCGGTGTGCTCGGGAGTGGTCAGGTACGGGTGCGCGCCCGCGCTGCGCTGCGCGGCCAGCCTGAGCACCTTCGGGCCCAGCGCCGCGACCACCAGCCGACTGGTCGGCACCCTCGCCGCATCCAGCTTGTCGAGGTACTCGACCAGGACGTCGTAGGGCTTGCGATATTCCGCGGTGGCCTCCGGGTGGCCGATTCCTATGCCCAGCAGGAAGCGGCTGGGATGCGCGTCCTCGATGCGGTGGTAGGACTCGGCGACCTCCTCGGCCGGCGACGCCCACACGTTGACGATGCCGGTGGCCACCTGCAGCGACTCGGTCGCCTCGAGGATCGGCTCGACGAAATTCAGATCGGCGCTGGGGGAGGCGCCCACCCAGATCGCGCCGTAGCCCAGCTTCTCGATCTCGGCGGCCTGTTCGGGCGTCGGCGCGCCGCCGATCCACACGCCGTAGCGGCCCAGGTCGGGCTTGAGGGCAACACCCTCGGTCATGTCGGTCCCTTCGATCGGTCTTCGGAGCGGATCGCGTCCATCAGACGGTCACTACCCGGTTTTGCCGCGTCTTCACCACGAACCGGGGTCTCCGCCGCTAATCCGCCGCGGCTGCGGCGGCGTCGTCGGACGTCTCTGAACTGGGGGCCGGGGCCTGCAGCGGCAGGCACACCACGAACCGGGTGTCCCCGGGACGGGACTGCACCGACAGGTTGCCGTGGTGCTTCTCGACGACGACGCGCCAGGCGAGGTCGAGTCCGAGCCCGGTGCCCTCGCCGACCGCCTTGGTGGTGAAGAACGGCGTGAAGATCCGGTCGATGATGTCCTCGGGGATGCCGGGGCCGTCATCGCAGATCTCCACGCGGATCATCCCGTCGTTCTCGCGCATGGTGCGCACGGTCAGGGTGCCGTGGCCGCCCATCGCCTGGATCGCGTTGTCGATCAGGTTGGTCCACACCTGGTTCAGATCGCCCGGATAGCAGAGGATTTCGGGCAGTGACTGGTCGAGTTCCTTGACCAGCGTGATCGGCTTGCCCTTGCCGGCCATCGCGATCTTGTCGCCGAACATCATCATCGTGCTGCGCAGCAGTTCGTGGATGTTCGCGCTCTGGTAGGCGCCCCGGTCCATCTGCGAGTACTGCTTGGCGCCCGCGAGCAGGGCGGAGATGCGCTTACTCGCCTCGGCGATCTCGTTCATCCGCAGCTCGGTGTCGATCGTGTACTTCAGCCAGCCGATCGCGCTCTGCGTCAGCGCGGCCGCCGCCTCACCGTCCTGTAGTACGTCCTCGACCGAGGCCGACACCCGTTCCAGCCAGTCGATGTCCAGGCCGGCCTCGACGAACGTCGGGGCGTAATCCCACGCCCCGGCGATGCCGTGATCGTCGAGCCAGTCGCCCATCTGATCCTCGCGGTCGGAGACCTCCAGCGCCGACAGCCCGCTGCCGCGGTGCTTGGCGACCTGTTCGGCCACCTCGTCCTGGATGGTGATCAGCACCCGCAGGGCCTCCGGGGTGAACTTGCCGTCGGCCAGCATCGCCAGCTTGTGCCGCATCTTGCCCACGCCTTCGCGCAGGTCGGAGACGGCGCGCGCGGTGGCGGCGGCCGGATTGTTGAGCTGATGGGTCAGCCCGGCGGTGATGGTGCCCAGCGCGAGCAGCTTCTCGCGCTGCCCGATGATCTGGCTCTGCCGCCGGCCGCCGACCTTATGACCCTCCAGCAGGTGCACGGCCATCGGGAACTGGGACTGCATGAACTTCGCGAACGCGTTCGCGTCGAGCACGAAGAACCGCGACGGTTTGGTCAGCCGCACCGAGGCCTCGTAGATGTGCTCCTCGCCGGGCACGTAGGCCGACCAGGCGCCGCAGTACACACCGCGCTGGGAGGTGCGGTTGGTCTCGATGTCCACGCCGCCGGAGCGCTTCGACATCACGAGTTCGCCCTCGATCAGTACGTAGAAGCAGGTGGCGGGGTCGCCCTCGACGCACAGGGGGCCGGCCGGGATGGTCTCGATGTGGCCGTCCGCGCACAGCATGTCGAGTTGTTCGTCGCTGAGCGCCTCGAACAGGAACAGTGTGCGCAGCTCTTCGGCCAGGCAGGTTTCGCCCATGGGTCCCTCCTACGCCGGCGGCGCGGTGATCGGCAGTGCAGAAATGAAACGCGTATCGCCCGGCGTTGATTCCGCCCACAGGCTTCCGGAGTGCCGGTCGACGATGCGGGCCGCGATGTCCAGGCCCAATCCGGTGCCCTCCCCGAACGGCTTCGTGGTGAAGAACGGGTCGAAGATGCGGCCCAGCATCTCGTCGTCGATGCCCGGCCCGTTGTCGACGACCTCCACGCGGACCATGTCCAGATGCCGGCGGGTGCGCAGGGTGAGGACCTTGTCCGGCGCGCCGTCGAGCGCGTCGAGCGCGTTGGCGATCAGGTTGGTCCACACCACGTTGAGCTCGGCCGGATAACACGGCAGCTCGGGCAGGCCCGGCTCGAAGTCGCGCACCACCGTGACGTCGGGTCCCAGCCGGTGCGACAGCATCGTCAGCGTGCTCTCCAGCAGGTCGTGCACGTCGGCCACGTCGAACGGCGCGCGGTCCAGCTGCGAGTACTGCTTGGCCTGACCGACCAGCGTCGAGATGCGCTTGGTGGCGTCGGAGATCTCATTGAGCAGCAGCTCGGTCTCGATGGTGCAGCTCAGCCAGCGGATGGTCCGGTCCAGCGACACCGACGTCATCTCGGCCGACGCCGAGATGCGTTCCATCCAGTCGATGTCGAGGCCGGCCTCGGCGAACGTCGCCCCGAACTCCCAGGCGTCGGTCACCCCGTGGCTGTCGAGCCAGTCGCCGAGCGCCTCCTCCAGATCCGACATCTCGACCGGGCTGAGCCCGGCGTCCTTCGCCGCCACCTCGGCCACCCGGTTCTGCAGTTCCACCAGCGCGCGCGCCGCGCCCGGCGCGACGGTGCCGTCGGCCAGTTCGGCCAGCCGCTGGCGCATTCCGCCGATCCGGTCCCGCAGTTCGGCCGCGGCGCGCACCGCGGCCGCGGCCGGGTTGTTCAGTTCGTGGGTCAGGCCGGCGGTCAACTGACCGAGCTGCACCAGCCGGTCGTGCGGACCGAGGATGCGGCGCTGGTGGAATCGGCCGTGCGTCTGGCCGACCAGCAGGTGGGTGGCCATCGGGAAGTCCGACCACAGGAACCGGCCCAGCGCCTCGGCCTCGAGCGCGAACACCCGCGACGGCCGAGTCAGGGTCGCGGTGTTCTCGTAGGTGGTGTCCTCCTCGAGCAGGAACGCCGACCACGCGCCGCAGTACGCGCCCGGGTCCGACGCCCGCCAGATGTCGATGTCGCGGGTACCCGACCGCTTCGACAGCGCGATCTCGCCGTCGAGCAGGACGTAGAAGTGGGCGGCTGGTTCGCCTTCGCGGCACAGCTCACCCGCGTCGAGGTCGAGAACCCGTCCGCTGCGGCACAGTCGGGTCAGTTGCTCGTCGGTGAGGCCGGCGAAGATGAACAGCCCGCGCAGTTCGTCGATGTCACACGACGGCGTCGCGGCCGTCGGGTCCTCGTCGAGCGGTGGGGAGGTCATGCCTCGGCCAGGTAGCGGTGCACCAGCATGACGGCCATCGAACCCTCGCCGACGGCGGCGGCCACCCGTTTCGCCGATTCGGCGCGGACGTCGCCGGCCACGAAAACGCCCGGCACGCTGGTCTCCAGATGGTGCGGCGGGCGGTCCTGGGTCCAGCCGGAGACCTCACGCAGGTCGGGTCCGGCCAGAATGAAACCGTGGTCGTCGCGAACCACGACACCGTCGAGCCAGTCGGTGCGCGGCTCCGCGCCGATGAAGATGAACATCCGGCCGCACTTGTGCTCCTCGCGCTCACCGGTGCGGGTGTTCTCCAGGCACACCCCCTCCAGGTGGCCGTCGCCCTTGACCGCGTGCACGACGGTGTAGGGCATCTCCTTGATCTTGTCGTTGGCCCTGATCTGCTGAATCAGGTAGTGCGACATGGAATCCTCGAGCGTGCGGCGGCTGACGATCGTCACCGATTTCGCGGTGCGCGACAGGTACATCGCGGCCTGTCCGGCGGAGTTCGCGCCGCCGATGACGTACACCTCGTCGTCCTCGCAGTCCGACGCCACCGACGAGGTGGCGCCGTAGTAGACGCCGGCGCCGGTCAGGCCGTCGCAGCCGTCGGCCGGCAGCTGCCGGTACTCCACACCCATGGCCAGGATCACCGACCGCGCGCCGATCGAGCGGCCGTCGGACAGCTTCACCGTCCGCGCCGAGCCGTCCACCTCCAGCGCCGTGACCTCGGCGGCGGTGATCAGTTCGGCCTCGAACTTCTCGGCCTGCCTACGGGCCCGTTCGGCCAGCTGGGCGCCCGAGAGTCCGTCCGGGAAGCCGAGATAGTTCTCGATGCGCGAACTCTGGCCGGCCTGCCCGCCGGTCGCGGTGCGTTCGATGAGCACGGTCTTGAGCCCCTCGGAGGCGCCGTACACCGCGGCGGCCAGACCGGCGGGCCCGCCGCCGATGACCACCAGGTCGTAGAAGTCCTCGGCGGGCGTGGTGGTCAGACCCAGGGTGGCGCCGAGTTCGGCGTCGGTCGGGTCGACCAGCGTCTCACCCTGTTCGGTGATGACCACCGGCAGCGTCAGCCCGTCGAGCCCGGCGGCCTCCAGGAGCTGGTGGCCCTTCGACTCGTCGGCGCGGAACCACGTGTAGTACAGGCGGTTGCGGGCCAGGAACTCCCGCACCTCCGAGGACCGCGCATTCCACGGATGCCCGATGATCTTGGTGTGCGGGATGGCCCGGTCACCTGTCTCGCGCCACGCCTCGACGAGCGCGTCGACGACGGGATAGAGCTTCTCCTCGGGCGGATCCCACGGCTTGAGCAGATAGTGGTCGAGGTCGACGACGTTGATCGCGTCGATGGCCGCGTGGGTGTCGGCGTACGCGGTGAGCAGTACGCGACGGGCCATCGGGAAGATGTCCATCGCCTCTTCGAGGAACTCGATACCGCTCATCTGCGGCATCCGGTAGTCGGCGACGAAGACCGCGACGGTCTCGCCACGCAGCTTCAGCTCGTTGAGTGTCTCGAGCGCGTCCGGGCCGGACTCGGCCCGCACGATGCGGAAGTTCTCGCCGTAGTGACGGCGCAGATCCCGTGCCACCGCTCGCGAGACCGCGGGGTCGTCGTCGACGGTGAGGATCACGGGTTTACGGGGTGCGGCAGGGCCTGTCATCGAGATCAAGTATGCGCCCGATGTCCAGCCGATACCGAGGTGAGCCGGGGGTTCTACACTTCCCGCCGTGAGTGAGCTCGAGTTCTCCGATTCCGTGATCGTGGCGCGCGAACCGGCCGAGGTGTACGCGCTCGTGTCCGACGTGACGCGGATGGGTGAGTGGAGTCCGCAGTGCCGGGCCTGCTGGTGGGATGAGGGCGCCGGACCTCGGGTGGGCGCGTGGTTCACCGGCCGCAACGAGACCCCGGAGCGCACCTGGGAGACACGCAGTCAGGTGGTGGCCGCCGAGCCGGGCCGCGAGTTCGCCTGGGAGGTCAACAACGGCTGGGTGCGGTGGGGCTTCACCATGGAGCCGGTCGACGGCGGAACCCGCCTGACCGAGTCGTGGCGGTTCCCGCCGCGGGGGATCGCCGGATTCCACGAGCGGTTCGGCGACGACGCCGAGGCGCAGATCGCCACGCGCACCGAGGCCGCGCACCGCGGGATCCCCGTGACGCTGGCGGCGATCAAGAAGACCGCGGAGGCGTGAACGGCTGGTCGTCCGGTTGGACGCCGAACACGAACCGCCGACCTGTGACGTTGAGCGGCCGGATTCGCACGTAGTGCTGTTTGGCGGTGGCCGTCCACGGAAGTAGTTGTCCGCGTTCGGCTTCCGCGATGTCGTCTGGGCTGTGCAGGATGGCCGCGACGCCCTTGACCACCACGCTCCAGCCTTCCGCGACGTTGTGTTCGTCGGCCTCGAACAGCACGTGGCGGTTGATTGCGGTGCTGACGAGTTTGGTGCCCTCGGCGGTGCGGAACAGGACGGTGCGGTGCTGGACCACGAAGTTGACCGGGAAGATCTCCGGGTGGTCGTCGACGCTGGTGACCAGCCTGCCCAGCGAGACGCTCGACAGCAGGTTCCAGCATTCGCTTTCCGGCAGGATCCTCACGGGCGCAGCGCTTTCCGGCATGCCGATGACGCTACCGTTCGACATGTGCGGTCGCTGCGGTCCAAGGTCCCCGGACGGCGGGGCCGAACGTCCTTCGCCGCAACACGAAGGGCCGCCCGGGTGGGCGGCCCATTGTGTGTTGGTGTGGGGTCAGCGGGTGGTGACGTAGACGATGCGGTCGTCGTTGTCGTAGCGGACCGAGACGATGCTGGACTGATCGAGCGGCTTGGTCATGCCCTGCTGGGTGACGCGGACCTGGTAGCCGCGGTCATCCAGGGAGCTGATGGTGTCGGCGGCGTTGCCGGGGCCGGCGGGGGCGGCGTTGGCGGGGGCGGCCAGGCCGAACAGGGCGGCGGTGGTGGCGGCGGCGAGCAGGGTGGTGGCGGCGAACTTGTTCATCGTTCTCACTTCTTTCAGTGGCCGTCCGGAGCGCTTGTGTTCCGGTTCTGACTGTCCAAACCCGCACGTCAGGGCATTGATTTCCGGTGGCAGTGATTGACCGGCGCCTGGCAGGAATCAGCCGGATCGGGTTGTCGGGGGGTGGATTTAAGATCGAAAGTATGTTCGGTCAGGGTCCTCTCGACTTGGGGTTCGAGCGGCGCTGCCCGGCGGTGACGCCGGAATCGGCGGCGCTGGTCGAGCAGATCGCGGCCGCCGCGCGGCGCGAGAATCGGGAGGCCGCGGCCCGGTTGACCGCGATCGCGGAGTTGTTCGCGCTGCGCTCCGCCACCGCCGGGCCTGACGCCGAAGCGCATGTGGTGGACACGGTGAGCGCGGTGGCCGGCGAAGTCGCCGCCGCGTTGAACATCACCCACCTGGCCGCCTCGGCGCAGGTCGGGTTGGCCAAAGACCTGCGCGACCGCCTGCCGCTGGTGGCCGCGGTGTTCGCCGCGGGCGACATCACCGAGCGCGTGGTCGAGACGCTGGTGCATCGCACCGGGTTGGTGGTCGATCTGGGGGTGTTGGCCCGCATCGACGCCCAACTGGCCGCCGCGGCGGCCCGGTTGCCGGGGATGTCGTATCGGGCGCTACTCACCTACGTCGACCGGATGGTGGGCCGGCTGGATCCGGATGGGGTGCGGCGCCGCAAGAGTTACGCCGACAAACGCGAGGTGTGGGTCAGCGATCAGCTCGGCGGGATGAGCCTGTTCGGCGGCATGGTGGCCTCACCCACCGCGCACGCCTGGTTGGATCGGCTCACCGCGCTGGCGGGCACGGTGTGTGACCGCGATCCGCGCACCCTCGAGCAGCGCCGCGCCGACGCGATGGCGGCGATGACCCTCGGCGCCGACCGGATGGCCTGCCACTGCCAACGCCCCGACTGCCCCGCCCGCGACGCGGGCGCCGCACCGCCGGTGGTGCTGCACCTCATCACCGATTCCGCCGTCACCGGTAGCGGCGGTGGGAGCGCTGCCCCGCCTGCCGATCCCGCGGCCGGCATGGGGGTGCTGGTGGGGGCCGACGGGTTGTTGCCGCCGGAGGTGGTGGCCGACCTCGCCGCCCACGCCACCATCCGCCCCGTCGTGTTCCCCGGCGACGCCCCACCGGAAGCCGGCTACACACCCAGTGCGGCGCTGGCGGAGTATGTCCGCTGCCGGGATCTGACGTGCCGGTTCCCGGGCTGTGATCGGCCCGCCGTGAGCGCCGATATCGACCACACCATCCCGCACGCCGCCGGGGGGCCCACCCAGGCCGCCAACCTGAAATGCCTGTGCCGGGCCCATCACCTGCTCAAGACGTTCGGCGGCTGGGCCGATCAGCAACTGCCCGACGGCACGGTGATCTGGACGTCGCCGGCCGGGGACACCTACCTCACCACCCCCGGCTCCGCCCTCATCTTCCCCACCCTGTGCGCGCCCACCGCCCCCGCGACCCGCCGTGCCTCAGCGGACAAGCGTGACCCCGACGCTGACCGCATGGCCAAAGCCCCGCAACGCCGCCGCACCCGCGCCGAACACCGCGCCGCGGCCATCGCCACCGAACGCGCCCACAACCACCAAGCCCGCATCGAACGCCGACAACGCATCCACCCCTACTTCCAACCCACCCCACCAGCCGACCCCGGCGACGACCCACCACCCTTCTGAGGTGCGGCCGGCCAGGCCGGCCCATATCCGGTCAGCGCGTCCACTGTGCGGCCGGTAGATCTACGCCCGTGGGCGAGCGCGCTGCCGACTGCAGTCCTTTCGGCCCTATGGTGGCGCCGCCGGTCGTGGCTATCGTGCGCTATGACCGAGCGAACAACGCACGAAGGCTCGAGCGGTGCGAGTGCGCGCGCGATGCGTGCCTGGCAGGTGCGCACACCGGGCCCCATCGCCACCGACCCGCTCCAGCTGGTCACCGCCGACGTTCCCGATCCCGCCGATGGTGAGCTGCTCATCGCGGTCCGCGCATGCGGTGTCTGCCGCACCGATCTCCATGTCGCCGAGGGGGATCTGCCGGTACACCGCGACCACGTGACGCCCGGTCACGAAGTGGTGGGGGAGGTCGTCGCCGTCGGGCCCGAGGTCGACACGGAGGTCGCGAAAGGGGACCGGGTGGGGGTCGCCTGGTTGCGGCACACCTGCGGACAGTGCCGCTACTGCGGGCGGGGGCAGGAGAACCTCTGCCCGCAGTCGCGCTACACCGGGTGGGACGCCGACGGGGGATATGCCGAATTCATCACCGCCCCGGCGGCGTTCGTGCACCCGTTGCCCCCGGGTTACTCCGACATCGAGCTGGCGCCCCTGCTGTGCGCGGGCATCATCGGGTACCGGTCACTGCTGCGCGCCGACCTGCCTCCCGGTGGCCGCCTCGGCATCTATGGGTTCGGGGGCAGCGCCCACATCACCGCGCAGGTCGCCCTCGCCCAAGGCGCCGAGGTGCACGTCATGACCCGCGGCGAGCGGGCCCGGGAACTGGCGCTGCACCTCGGCGCGGCGTCCGCGCAGGGTCCGAGCGACCCGCCGCCCGTCGAACTCGACGCCGCCATCCTCTCCGCTCCGGTGGGCGACCTGGTGCTACCGGCGCTCGAAGGCCTCGATCGCGGCGGAACGCTCGCCATCGCGGGTATCCACCTCAGCGACATCCCGGCATTGAACTACCAACGACATCTGTTCCAGGAGCGGCAGATCCGATCGGTCACCTCGAACACCCGCGCGGACGCCCGCGAATTCCTCGACTTCGTCGGCCGCCACCGCATCGAGATCGCGGCCGTCGAGTACCCACTCGACCGCGCCGATGCGGCGCTGCGCGACCTGAGTGCCGGCCGCATCGCGGGCGCCGCCGTCCTGCTGATCTAGATGTACTCGGCAGGGACGTTGTTGACGGTTTGGCTGTGAGAGGGGAGGACCTCCGGGCTTAGTGGAGATGTCTGACGTCTTCACACACACGGAGGTCCTCGTGTCCCACGCTAATGCTCGGCT
>NZ_SPQO01000014.1 GCF_004570325.1 Mycobacterium sp. PS03-16
CTACTGCGACGCCCCGATCCGCCACCACGATCACGCCGACCCGCATCAGCGCGGCGGCCCCACCAGCGCCCGCAACGGCCTCGGCACCTGCGAAGCCTGCAACTACGCCAAAGAAGCCGACGGCTGGGAGGTCACCACCGACCAGGACGCCGACGGCACCCACCGCGCCACCATCACCACCCCCACCGGAGCCACCTACACCTCCACCGCCCCACCCCTACCCCGCGCAGCGATCGAACCCGCCGATGACACCGCGCCACCAGAGGCGCAGGCCGCCTAGTTCGACGAGGGCGGAGTCGGCGGTTGGTACGGCGGCGGAGGGGGCGGCGGCATCGGCGGCCGGTCCGGCATAGGCGGCTGCTCCGGTGGCGCGAAGTTCCAGTTGTCCGGGTTCTTCGGGGAGTAGACCACCGGGAACAGGGCGCCCATCGTCGGCCAATTGTCGACGTCGACCGCCATGCGTTGGTAGACGACGTGCTCGTTGACGGTCGGGCCGTTGATCACGCCGCTGATCGTCACGAACTGCTCCCCCGTCACGTCGGTCGGGCGCGGGCTCACCCCGGTGACCAGCAGCGTGCCCTGCGCGACCTCGCCGCGGACACCGCGGCTGCGCATGATCCAGGGCGCGGCCAACAACGCGATGGCACCGATGAGCAACAGGAGCACGCCGAATTCCCACACACGGCCATGGTAGGACTTGCAGTCATGGGCACCGCTTCGTTCGATGTGGCTGACGATCTCGCGCTGGCGTTGCGGCTGGCCGATCTCGCGGATGGCGTGACCGCCGACCGCTTCGGCGCACTGGATCTGCGGGTGGACACGAAACCGGACCTCACCCCGGTCTCCGACGCCGACCGCTCGGCGGAAACCGAGTTGCGCGAGGCACTTTCGCGGGAGCGGCCGGACGACCCGATCCTCGGCGAGGAATTCGGCGGGAGTGCGACGTTCACCGGCCGGCAGTGGGTGATCGACCCGATCGACGGCACCAAGAACTTTGTGCGCGGCGTCCCGATCTGGGCGACGTTGATCTCGCTGCTGCAGGACGGAGTCCCGGTGGTCGGTGTGGTGAGCGCGCCGGCGCTGCGCCGTCGCTGGTGGGCCGGCGCGGGCCAGGGCGCGTTCGCCGCCATGTCGGGCGAGCCGGCGCGGCGCGTGTCGGTGTCGTCGGTGGGCGACCTGGAATCGGCGAGCCTGTCGTTCTCGAGCCTGTCCGGGTGGGCGAAGCGCGGCATCCGCGACCGATTCATCGACCTGACCGACAGCGTGTGGCGGGTGCGCGGCTTCGGGGACTTCCTGTCCTACTGCCTGCTCGCCGAGGGCGCAGTGGACGTCGCCGCCGAGCCCGAGGTGTCGCTGTGGGATCTGGCGGCCCTCGACATCCTCGTGCGCGAAGCCGGCGGCACCTTCACCAATCTCGACGGCGCCCCGGGCCCACATGGCGGCAGCGTGGTGGCCTCCAACGGATTGCTGCAGGACGCCGTGCTGGCCCGGCTGTCCGATTAGCTGGGCTTTCCCAGACCGCGCGCCATGAACCGGCCGATCGACAGCACGGCCCGGCGCCGCGACACCAGCCGGGTCTGGGCGAGCAGGAACGTCCGGTTCAATGTCAGCCCGGCGCCCGACGAGACGATGACGATCGCGCCGCGACCGCGTTCGCGCATCGCGGTGCCGAAACGGTGGATCAGGTTGGTGTAGCCGCGGGCGTTGATGTCGACCATGCGGCTGTGGGTGTCGAGGGGCATGTCGAGGATCGGCGGCGTGTCGGTCGGGGTGTACATGTGGTTGCACACCAGCACGTCGACGGCGATCCCGCGGACCGCCTCCTCGAGGGCCAGGTACGGGGCAGGCTGCCCCAGATCGCAAGCCGCGGTGCGCACTTCGACGCCGAAGCGCTCGCGCAACTCGGCCGCCCGGTCCCGCAGCTCGGCGTCGAGAACATCGGTGAGCACCACGTTGAATCCCCGCCCGGCCAGGTCGCGCGCGAACGCGAAGCCGAGCCCTTCGGCCCGCGCCGAGCCGCTCACCAGCGCCCAGCCACCGCGGAGCCGGTCCAGCGATGCGGGTGACCTACCCATCGGCGCATTGTCGCGCGACCGGCTCGCGGGTGTGAACTACCTAACAGGCGCCATCTACCTTACTCCGGAGTAAGATACGGTCGAAGCCATCACCCCGACCAAGTGAGGCAGCTGCAATGACGAACACCCTGCCGGCCAAGAACGGCTCCTCCCGTCCCCCGCGCACCGGGCATGAAAGCGCGGTGGGCCTGCAGCGGCACAAGCGGACCGCCACCGACATCGGCCTGGCGCTGATCACTCCGCTGGTGGGTCAGGAATTCCTCGACCGCTACAACCTGCGCGACCCGCTCAACCGCGGCCTGAAGTACGGCGTCAAGCAGGTCTTCTCGGCCGCGGGCGCCTCGACCCGTCAGTTCAAGCGCATCCAGGGCCTCGGCAAGCCGCCCACCCGCCTCAGCTCCGCCGACAAGGGCGCCGGCTACTTCGACCTGACCCCCGACGACGACCAGAAGATGATCGTCGAGACGGTCAAGGAGTTCGCCGAGGAGGTGCTGCGCCCGGCCGCCCGGGATGCCGACGAGGCCGCCGCCTACCCCGCCGACCTCATCGCCAAGGCCGCGGAACTGGGCATCACCGCCATCAACATCCCCGAGGATTTCGACGGCATCGCCGAACACCGATCCACGATCACCAATGCGCTGGTGAGCGAGGCGCTGGCCTACGGCGACATGGGTCTGGCCCTGCCGATCCTCGCGCCCGGCGGTGTGGCGTCGGCCCTGACGCACTGGGGCAGCGCCGATCAGCAGGCCACCTACCTGCGGGAGTTCGCCGGCGAGAACGTGCCGCAGGCGTGCCTGGCGATCGCCGAGCCGCACCCGCTGTTCGACCCCACCGCGCTGCGGACCACCGCGGTCCGCACGCCCGGCGGCTACCGCCTCACCGGGGTGAAGTCCCTGGTGCCCGCCGCCGCCCACGCCGAACTGTTCATCGTCGCCGCCCAGTTGGACGGCAAGCCGGCGTTGTTCATCGTCGAGGCGTCCACCGAGGGCGTCAGCGTGACGCCCGACCCGAGCATGGGGGTGCGCGCTGCGGCCCTGGGCCGGGTGGAACTGGCCAACGTCGCCGTGCCGCTGCACAACCGGCTCGGCGAGGACGGGGCCACCGACCGGGACTACTCGGAGGCCATCGCACTGTCCCGCCTGGGCTGGGCCGCCCTGGCGGTCGGCACCTGCCACGCCGTCCTGGACTACGTGGTGCCCTACGTCAAAGAGCGTGAGGCGTTCGGGGAACCGATCGCCCACCGCCAGGCGGTGGCGTTCATGTGCGCCAACATCGCGATCGAACTCGACGGTCTGCGACTGGTCGCCTGGCGCGGCGCGTCCCGCGCCGAACAGGGCCTGCCGTTCGCGCGGGAGGCCGCCCTGGCCAAGCGGCTCGGCAGTGACAAGGGCATGCAGATCGGCCTCGACGGCGTCCAGCTGCTCGGCGGCCACGGCTACACCAAGGAACACCCCGTCGAGCGTTGGTATCGCGACCTGCGCGCCATCGGCGTCGCCGAGGGCGTCGTGGTCCTTTAACAGACTCGAGGAGAACGGAACCCGTCATGGCCATCAATCTGGAACTCCCCAAGAAACTGCACGCGGTCATCGAGAAGGCGCATCAGGGCGCCGCGGAGATGCTGCGGCCGATCTCGCGGAAATACGATCTGCGCGAACATGATTACCCCGTCGAGCTGGACACGTTGGCCACCCTCTTCGAGGGCATCTCGGAGGCCAACACCATCTCGTTCGCCGGGGCGGAGGCCTTCCGCGACTCCGATGACGGCCCCAAGGGAAACATCAACGGCGGCAACATGTCCGCCGTGCTCAACGTGACCGAGATCAGCTGGGGCGACGTCGGCCTGATGCTGTCGGTGCCCCGACAGGGCCTCGGCAACGCCGCGATCTCCGGCGTCGCGACCGACGAACAGCTCGAGCGGCTCGGCAAGGGCGTCTGGGCGGCGATGGCGATCACCGAGCCCGGCTTCGGTTCGGACTCCGCGGCGGTGTCGACGACGGCCAAGCTCGACGGCGACGAGTACGTCATCAACGGCGAGAAGATCTACGTCACCGCCGGTTCGCGCGCCACCCACATCGTGGTGTGGGCGACGCTGGACAAGACGCTGGGCCGCGCCGCGATCAAGTCTTTCATCGTGCCGCGCGACCATCCCGGCGTGACCGTCGAGCGCCTCGAGGACAAACTCGGCATCAAGGCCTCCGACACCGCGGCGATCCGCTTCGACAACGTCCGCATCCCGAAGGACAACCTGCTCGGCGACCCGGAGATCCACGTCGAGAAGGGGTTCGCCGGGGTCATGGAGACCTTCGACAACACCCGCCCCGTGGTGGCCGGGATGGCGGTCGGCATCGGCCGCGCCGCGCTCGAGGAGCTCCGCAAGATCCTCACCGACGCCGGGGTGGAGATCTCCTACGACAAGCCCGCCCACGCGCAGAGCGCCGCGGCCGCGGAATTCCTGCGCATGGAAGCCGACTGGGAGTCCGGTTACCTGCTCACGGTGCGTTCGGCCTGGCAGGCCGACAACGCGATTCCCAACTCGAAGGAAGCGTCGATGGCCAAGGCGAAGGCGGCCCGCGTCGGCAGTGACATCACCTTGAAGGTCGTCGAAATGGCCGGCACCACCGGCTATTCCGAGGAGACCCTGCTGGAGAAGTGGGCCCGCGACAGCAAGATCCTCGACATCTTCGAGGGCACCCAGCAGATCCAGCAGCTCGTGGTGGCCCGCCGCCTGCTGGGGCTGACCTCGGCCCAGCTCAAGTAACGACTCACCCCTCGAACAACGACTGGCCGAGGTACCCGCCCTCCGGCACGCCGGGCAGGATCGCGAACACCGCCGATCCCACCGGGGTGATCCACTCGTTGAGCGCATCGGCGTCCGAAAGGCGCTGCTGGACCGGCACGAACTGGCGCGCGGGGTCGCGCTGGTAGGCCAGGAACAGCAGACCGCTGTCGGAGATCTCCCCGGTCGGCGGGGTGTCGTCGTAGTTGTACGGCCGGCGCAGGAACTGCTCGTCCTCGGACCGGTGCCGGGCCAGCGCGATATGCGAATTGGGCGGGATCACCGGGATCCCGCCGACCGCGGCGCTGAAGTCCGGTTCGTCGGACTCCCGCGTGCCGGTGAGTGGGGCGCCGGTGTCGAGCCGGCGCCCGACGAATAGTTCCTTGGACGTCCGGTCGACTTCCTCCCAGGTGTCCATCTCGGCCCGGATTCGCCGCACCACCAGCGTGGTGCCGCCGGCGAACCACGGCTGTGCCTGGCCGTGGTCCCACACGTGGGCGTCGAGTGCCGCAGCGGTGTCGAGGTTCACCGTGCCGTCGACCTGCCCCATGAGGTTGCGCATCGACGCACCGGGCGCCGTTGAGTGCGCCGGATTTCGGTAGCCGCGCTGCACCCAGCGGACCATGGTCAGCGTGCGGACGTTCTTGGTGAGCACCCGGCACGCGTGGCTGATCGTCAGCAGATTGTCGGCGCACACCTGCAGCAGCAGATGCCCGCCGCTCCAGCGGGATTCGAGCCGGTCGACCGCAAACGGCGGGAGCGGCCGCAGCTGCGGCGGCCGCGCCGCCGCCATCCCGACCGCGTCGAACACCTCCCGGCCGAATCCGACGGTGACCGTCAGCCGCGCCGGGTCGGCGGCCAGTTCCGGCTCCGTATCAGCCAGCGCCGCAACACCTTGCGTCAGCCGCGCGGCGTCCTCACTCCACAGCCGCATGATCGACTGCACCGAGGCCCGGTCGGTGTGTTCCCGCCGCAGATCCAGCGCGATCAATGTCGCGTACGCCTGCGGCGGCGTGGCGACTCCGGCCTGGTGCACCCCGTGGAACGGCTCGGTGACCGGGCGCGCCTCGGTGCCGGCACTCCGGGCGCCGGCGGTGGCGGTCAGGCCCACCCCCGCGACACCCGCGGCGACGGCGCCCGCCCCGAGGAGCGCGCGCCGGTTGAACCGCTCACCCATGGGCGTCGCCATAATGCTCGTCGGCGCCGGGGAAGTCGCGGACCTGAGCGGTGATCGGCAGCGTCGACCCGTCGTCGAACGTGGCGATGATCTCCACATCCGTGCCCGGCTGCAGCGGTGCCGTCAGCTCCATCAGCATCAGATGGTCGGCGCCCGGGGTCAAACCGATGTCGGCATGCGCCGGGATGACGAATCCGCCCTGCTTCTGCCGCATCTGCATCGCGCCGCCGCCGTCGGGCACCACTTCGTGCAACTCCACCCGCGCGGCGGCGGGTGTGCTCGCCGAGGCGATCCGCACCTCCTCGGCGCTGTCGTTGGTGAGTTGCGCGAACGCCGCGGTCATTCCCTCATCGGCCGCCTTCACCCAGGCGTCGCGGACCTGCACGGCGTCGGCCTGAGTGGCCGGTTGGCCGCTGCCCGGCGAACACCCGGCCAGCAGGACGGCGGCGAGCAGGACGGACAGCATGCGGTTCATGCGGCGCCTCCCTTTCGGCGGGCGGCCCCGACCACGGCGTCGACGACGACGAACGCGGCCAGGCTCACGCCCAGCAGCGGCACGCACCAGCCGATCACCGCGATCGCCGCCACCAGCGTGACCGCGGTGACCGGTGACAGGTCGCGGAGCGCGCCGCGGGCGGGCGCGCGGCCGACCGGGCTCGCACCCCGGGTGGGTCGGCGCCGCCACCACATCAGGTAGCCGCGCACGATGACGGTGCCGAGCGCGACCGCCAGCGCCACCAGCGCCAGCTGATTGGCCACGCCGAACAGCAATCCCATGTGCAACTGGATGCCCCAGGCGGCCAGTTTGGCGGCCAGCGGCCAGTCGGCGAACCACGAGAGGTCGGTGATTCGCCCGGTGGCCCCGTCGACGGCGACCGTGTTGTTCGACATCACCCACGGCTGGCGCGTTTGGGCGACGGTGAACGCGGTGGCCGGGTCGGCGGGAACGGTCACCTCGACATGGCCACCGACGCCGGCGGCGCGCGCGGCGTCGAGCACGCGGTCGACGTCGTCGACGCGCGGCGCCCCGCGGTGACCCTCGGCGCCGTGCGCGGTGGCGCCGTGGTCACCGTGGTCGGTCGCGCCGGCCGCCGCCCCGCCGGTCAGCGCCGTCGAGACGGTCGGCGTGGTCCATGCCAGCGCCGCGCGCAGGTCGGTGATGTTCTCCCCCGCGAACCGGGACCAGGTCAGCCCGGTCGCCGAGAGGAACAGCAGGCCGCCGACGAGCCACAGTCCCACGGCGCCGTGCCAGTTCAGCGTCCGGGCCCGGCCCCGCGTCGTGCGGTCGACCGTGAACAGGCGGGCCGCCGCGGTGCGCCGGCGCCGGGCGATCCACAGGCACAGCCCGGCCAGCGCGATCAGCCACAACCAGGAGGCCGCCAGCTCGCTGTAGAGGCGCCCCGGTTCCCCGAGGTGCAGGTGGCGGTGCAGCTGGCTGATCCAGGTGCGGACGGGCAGTGCGCCGCTGCTGCCGTACATCACCAGATCGCCCTGCGGCGCCGCGGTGACCGGGTCGACGAAGACGGCGCGGCGCTCGGACTCGCCCAGCGTGGGATCGGCGAACAGAACCTGGGTGGTCGCCCCCGGTTCGGCCGCCGGGCGGACCGCCGCGACGGTGAGGTCGGGGCGGACCTGCTGGGCGGCGCGGATCTGCTCGGTGACCGGCCGCGGGTCGCCGGTGGTGTCGGCGTGAAGGTAGTCGCGGTAGACGACCTGTTCGAGCGTGGGGGCGATCGCGTAGAGACCGCCGCTGACGGTGGCGACGATCAGGAAGGGGCCGACGAAGATGCCGGCGTAGAAGTGCAGCCGCCGCAGCAGCGCAGTGAGCGCACGGGGGCGTCGGGAGGAAGTAAACGGAGCGGACGGGACGGACGGTTGCGCGTCGGGATCGAGCACACCGTCAGGTGTCGTGGTCATGCTGATGGCTTTCGGGCCGAAGGGGCGCACGCGGGGGTGCGTGAGGGTGCCGGCACAACAGAACGCCGGCGGCGGCGCCGCGGAGGCGCAGACGTGGGTGAATTCAGCGCAGCCGCGACCGGGTCATCCGGTCCGCGCGCCGCGCCACGGGCGGCCTCAGCCGCCGATCGCCACCGCCTGCGGAGGCGCCCGCATCCCCAACCCCGAGCACAACCGGACCGATTGCACGACAAGCGAAACCGCGGTCCGGACCGGCGGCCCCGGGGGACGGCCGCGGTGCACCAGCGTCAGCGACAGCCAGCACAGCAGCGACGCGCACACCACGTACAGGTGACCGGCCAGGCCGATCAACAGACCCAGTCCCAGGGCGGCCAGCGCGTGGGCGATCAGCATCGGCGCCGACGGCACCAGACCATGGCCGCCGTGATGGCCGCCGGACAGGCCGAGCAGCACGTGGCCGAGCAGCTGGCCACCACCCACGGCCGCCACCAGGCTGGCCGTGCGGCCGGTCCCGTGGACGGCGGCATCGACGCCGGCGACCGCACCGACCGTGGCGCAGGCGAGTGCGACGAGCACCAGCGTGGGGCCGGTCGGCACCCCGCCTCCGGCGGCCGCGTGCGCCCCTACCGCCAGCAGTCCCGAGCACGCGCCGACGAGGACGCCGCATAGGGCGCCGGCTCGGGAGGCCGCCGTGCTCACGTCTTGGACCATACCGCCGCCAGTACTACAGAACCTAGTAGGCGTTGCGCCGCGGCCGCGAGGACGCGGTGACTAGCGTGAGCGGGCATGGAGGCATTTCGCGCGCTGGTGGCCCGGCAGACCGACGATCGCATCGACACGGCGGTCGAGACGTTCGAGGAGTCGGCGCTGCCGCCCGGCGAGGTCACGATCCGGGTGCACTACTCCAGCGTGAACTTCAAGGACGCGCTGGCGGTCACCCCGAAGGGTGGTGTGGTGCGCGACTATCCGATCGTCCCCGGCATCGATCTGACCGGTGAGGTGGTGGCGTCGGAGTCCGGTGACTTCGCCGTCGGCGATCTCGTGGTGGCCCACGGGTACGACATCGGCACCGGAAAGCACGGAGGCTACGCGGAATTCGCGCGGCTGCCCGCCGACCAGGTGGTGGCGCTCGGTGCGCTCAGCCCGTGGGAGGGCGCGGCGATCGGGACGGCCGGGTTCACCGCCGCGATGAGCGTGCAGGCGTTGATGGCGCGCGGTATCCGGCCCGACCACGGGGACGTCGTGGTCACCGGCGCGAGCGGCGGGGTCGGGTCGGTCAGCGTGGACCTGCTGTCCGGCCTCGGCTACCGGGTCGTCGCGTCGAGCGGAAAGGCCGAGCAGGCCGACCTGCTGCGCGAGCTCGGCGCGGCCGAGGTGATCGGGCGGCTGCCGGAAGACCCGGACGCCAAACCCCGGCCGCTCGGCAAGACCCGGTGGGCGGCCGCGGTCGACTGCGTCGGTGGCGCCACCCTGGCCGATGTGCTGAGCACGCTGGCCTACGGCGGCGCCGTCGCGGCCAGCGGACTGACCGGCGGTCCCGCTCTGTCGACGACCGTGATGCCGTTCATCCTGCGCGGGGTGGCCCTGCTGGGCATCGACTCGGTGCAGCTGCCCATCGGCGCACGCCGCGACTTGTGGGCGGAACTGGGTGGGACCCTGAAACCACGACACCTCGCCGACATCTCCCATGACGTCGACGTCAAGGACGTCGCGGGAGTGATCGACGAGGTGCGGGCGGGCAGGTACTCGGGCCGGGCCGTCGTGCGCGTGGCCGGCGGCTTCTGACCGCCGGCCCCGCGCCGCGGGCTCAGCCCAGCAGCACCCGCTGCAGATCGGGCTTCATCTGCTGCAGCTGCTGACCCCAGTACTGCCAGGTGTGCGTACCGCCGGCCGGGAAGTTGAACACCCCGTTGGTGCCGCCCGCGGCGATGTAGCGCTCCTGGAACGTGATGTTGGTGCGCAGGGTCAGGCTCTCCAGGAACTCCTGGGGCAGGCCGGCGCCACCGAGCTCACCCGGCTTGCCGTTGCCGCAGTACACCCAGATGCGGGTGCCGTTGGCGACGATCTTGTCGATGTTGACCATCGGGTCGTTGCGCAGCCAGGCCTCGCTGCCGCCGGGACCCCACATCGGTTCGGGCTTGTAGCCACCGGCGTCACCCATCGCCAGGCCGACCAGGAACGGCCACCAGCCCTCGGACAGGTTCAGGAAGCCCGACAGCGAGGCGGCGTAGATGAACTGCTGCGGGTGGTAGATCGACAGGACCAGCGAGGCCGAACCCGCCATCGACAGACCCACCGCGGCGCTGCCCGTCGGCTTGACGTTCCGGTTGGCCGCCAGCCAGTTCGGCAGCTCAGAGGTCAGGAACGTCTCCCACTTGTAGGTCTGGCAGCCGGCCTTACCGCACGCGGGGGCGTACCAGTCGGTGTAGAAGCTCGACTGACCGCCGACCGGCATGACCACCGACAGGCCCGAGTCGAGGTACCACTCGAAGGCCTGGGTCTCGATGTCCCAGCCGTTGAAGTCGTCGCGGGCGCGAAGACCGTCGAGCATGTACACCGCCGGAGATCCGGGGCCGCCGCTTTGGAACTGGACCTTGATGTCACGCCCCATTGCCGGCGACGGAACCATCAGGTACTCGACGGGTAGACCCGGCCGCGAGAATGCCCCCGCGAGTGCCGACCCCCCGGTCATCCCGATCAGTCCGGGTAGCATCGCCGCAATGACGGCGGCCACCGTGAACCGGCGAGCCCAACGGCCTCGAATCTTGTCAACGATCGTCATATAGCAATCCGTCCATCTTCCGGTTACCGCGTCACACGCACACACCCTGCGGACACATCGCCTTCGGCGCCGCAGCGTTTTCTGCACTGGGTTGTCCGCGCCCGCTCGACTGGCTGTGGCAGCGAGCGGACCGAGAGAATTCAGTTGTCGCGCACTGAGTAAAACATGGCCGTCATGACGAGAAAACCCCGAAAACGCGCTGGCAGTGACGGTGCCGAGCAAAAGCTGAGGTGGCGCGGCGCGCGACGCGATGCGGACGAAAGTCTTGTCACCAGCGCAAACGGCTACTGTCGGTGGCCATGCCGAGCCCGCGCTCGACCGGCGGTCACCGCCTGTCCGTCGACGACTGGATACAACAGGGATACGCGATCGTTGCCGAAGAGGGACTCGCCGCGTTGAAGATCGACCGGCTCTGCCGACGTCTGGGCGTCACCAAGGGCAGCTTCTACTGGCACTTCGACGATATGCCGGGCTACCGCGCGGCGCTGGTGACCGCATGGGGGCGGATGCGCGACGCCGATCACGAACGCCTCGCCGCGATGGCCGGCCTCCCGCCGCGGGAACGCCTGTCGCACATGATGACCGAACTGGTCAGCGCGCATCACTGGACCATGGAGCGCGCAATGCGCGAGTGGGCCCGCGCCGACGAGGAGGTCGCCGCCCGGATGCGGGCCGCCGACCGCGCCCTGGTCGGCGCCGTCCGCCGGGCGCTGATCGACGACGGCTTCGACGACGAGGACGCCGACCTGCGAGCCAACGCTCTGTTCGCCGCCGGCGTGGGACTCATCCATCTGTCCGGGCCCGCGACGGGTGACCGGCAGGCCGATCGCCGCGAACGCTTCCTCGACCTCATGCTGCGCCGCTGACCTGCGTTCCATACTAAAAGGTATGTTAACGTCGACGCCATGACCGCAACCGACGTCGCCGGCGCCCGGCTCGGCCCGGGGTTCGTCGACCGCCTCGCCGCCCGAGCGCAGGAGGCCGAGGCCTTGCGGCGGCTCCCCCAGGCGACGGTCGACGAAGTGGCCGCCTCGAGGTTCACCGAATTGCTGGTCCCGGCGCGCTTCGGCGGCGAACAGGCGCCGTTCCCGCAGCTGCTGCGGCCGGTGCGGGAGATGGCACACGGCTGCGCGTCGAGCGCGTGGACCATCGGCTTCTACGCGCTGCACAACTGGATGCTCGCGCTGTTCGGCGAGCAGGCGCAGACCGAGGCCTTCGCACACCGGCCCTTCCTGGCGCCGGCGCCGCTGGCGCCGACCGGGCGCGGCCGTCCCGACGGTGACGGCGTCCGGCTCAGCGGCCGCTGGTCATGGGCCACCGGGGTGATGCACGGCAACTGGATCATGGTCGGCGCCCTGTGCGGACCCGACGACGACCTCTTTCCCGCGCTCGCCCTGCTGCCGATCGGCGACGTCACGGTCGTGGACGTGTGGCACACCGTCGGGATGCGCGCCACCGGCTCCAACGACGTGGTCATCGAAAAGACGTTCGTGCCGGGCCACCGGCTGGTACGGGTCACCGACATCTATGCGGGCACCGCACCCGGGGCCGGACTGCACGATGCGGCGACCTACCGCTGGCCGATGGTGCCCGCGCTGGCGCTGTTGGCCGCGATGCCGGCACTGGGCAGCGCCGAACGGGCCGCCGACCTGTACGCCGAACGACTCGGCGAGCGGGTCCTCGCCTACGAGGGCGTGACTCAGAAGGACAAGCCGATCGCCCAGGCGCACCTCGGCGAGGCCCGCGTGCGGCTGCGCGCGCTGCACGGGCTGCTCGACGACACCGTCGGCCGGATCGAGGAGCTCGTGCGCGCCGGTGATGCGGTGCCGCGCGCCGTCCGCGGCGACGCGCGGATGGCCGCCGCGCACATCGTGTACGAAGCCCGCTCGGTGATCGGCATGCTGCTCGCCGCGTCCGGCGCCAGTGCCCACTTCGTCGACAACCCGCTGCAACGCATCAAACGCGACGTCGACGTGCTGTCCGGCCACGTCATCTTCGACTACGACACCAGCCGGGAACTGGCCGGCGCGTTGGCCATCGGGATGCAGATCCCGCCGTTCGCCATGGTGTGATGAGGCATGGCCGGCCTGCGCGACACCGTGACCCGCACTTTCCAGAGGCGCATCGCCAATCCCCTGATGCGCCGGCTGCCGTTCCAGACCCTGCTGGAGACCACCGGCCGGACGTCGGGACAGCCTCGCCGAACTCCGTTGGGCGGCAGTCTGATCGGCACCCAGTTCTGGTTCGTCTCCGAATTCGGCGAACGCTCCCAGTACATCCGCAACATCACGGCGAACCCGCGGGTGCGGGTCCGGCTCCGCGGACGCTGGCGCAGCGGCACCGCCCACCTGCTACCCGACGACGACGCACACGCCCGCCTGCGCGAGCTACCCCGGTTCAACAGTGTCGGTGTCCGCACATTCGGCACCGACCTGCTCACCGTCCGGGTCGACCTGGACGACGACCGGGACGACGACCGGGACGACTAGGCGGAAGCCCGTTCCGCCAGGTCGGCCAGATGCGCCAGTGAGTTCTCCAGGTGCTCCCGACCGAACGGCGGGAACGCGATCTGCTCACGCAGGAACGGCGGCACCGCCGACCAGTCGTAGGTCAGCGTGACCACGGTCTGCGACGGCCCGTCCGCGACGAGGTCGTACCGCCACGTCCATCCGCCGAGTTCCAGTTCACCCTCGGCGGTCCGCTGCCCCGGCTGCCACGCGATGGTGCGCGGCGGGTCGAGGGCCACCACCTTGTTCTCCACCTCGTAGTCCTTCTCGGGATACGCGGGGTTGGAGTGGTACATCGCCATCCGGAACGTCTGTCCGGACCGTTCCAGCCGGGCGCCGTCGAGCGACTCCCGCACCCACCCTGTTCCGTCGATCGCCTGGTGGGTCGCGGGGTCGGCGAGCACGGCGAAGACCGCCGCGGCCGGGGCGTCGACCGTCATGGTCGCCGTCATCACGTCGTTCGTCATCGGCGTTGCCTCCACATCTGATCTGCTGTCACCAGATCCGACCGGGCGCAGCGCGAGAACTCATCGCCGGGGGTTGTGCCCGCACATAGATAAAAGTAACGTCAGTTTCAGTTCCGGCTCTGCCCGCCCGTCGCATGTCACTGGAGACCCCGATGGAATCGTTCGTCCACCTGCACAAAGGCAAGACGCCGCGGCGTCCGCACGCCGACCTCGACGGCCAGAAAGACGACGAGCTCGGCCGCGGCGGGTTCACCGGGCGCACCGCAAACCTGTACCGGCGCAACGACCCGACAGCCTTCCGCGCCGCCGGCCCGTTGCGCCCGCTCGACGTCCTCGGCGACCAACTCAAACCCGCCGACGCGACCGACGCGGCGGGCGCGCCGCTGCTGATGTTCTCCAACCCCGACTGCCAGGTGCTGTTGTCCCGCCGCACCGAGGCGATGCCGTATTTCGCCCGCTACGTCGACGGCGACCTGCTGTCGTTCGTGCACACCGGCTCCGGTCTGCTCGAGACGGAGTTCGGCCCGATGCGGTACCGCCCGGGCGACTGGGTGTACATCCCGAAGGCGTGCACGTGGCGGCAGGTGCCCGATCCCCGGGGGCAGGGGGCCGACCCGGGGAGCGATCACGCCGAGTCGATGTGGCTGATGGTGCAGGCGGCCGAGGACTTCCGGCTGCCGCCGGCGGGTCCGCTCGGCAGGCAGTTCCCGTTCGATCCGACACTGATCACGGTGCCCGACCCGGAACCGATCGACGACGGAGCCGGACCGCAGGTCGACGGCGAGTACGAGGTGCGGCTGTTCCATGACGGGGGCCCCACCAGCCTGTTCTACCGACACCACCCGCTCGACGTCGAAGGCTGGCGCGGCGACAACTTCCCGTTCACCTTCAACATCGCCGACTACAACGTCATCACCTCCGACAGCGTGCACCTGCCCGCCACGGCACACCTGTTCATGCAGGCCACCGGTGTCGCGGTGATGAACTTCCTGCCCAAACCAGCCGAGGGCGTCCCCGGCACCGAGCGCACGCCGTGGTATCACCGCAACGTCGACTACGACGAGATCGCGTTCTTCCACGGCGGCTCGCTCTACGGCATTCCGATGCCGCCGGGGTTGATCTCCCATGCCCCGCAGGGCGTTCACCACGGCGCCCCGGAGAAGGCCCGCGAGCGGGCGCGGCGGAAGTTCGACGAGTTCGACCGGGTGGACTGGTCGGTGATCGCCGTCGACACCCGCAGACGGCTGAACCCGTCGCCCGCGGTGCTGGCCAACGATCTGGGGCAGCACGCGTGACCACCGCCGTGCGCTACGACTACGACCGTATCCCCTATCTCGTCGCCTACCAGAACACCTCCGCGGTGCGCGACGTCTACGGCGGCGTCGCCGAACTCGTCGTGCTGGAGAGCCATCTGCTGCGGCCGAGGAACAAGCCGAGCGACACCGTGCTGATGTTCATGCACCCGATCGGCGGCGGTGCGTACCTGCCGATGATGAATGCGCTGGCCAAGGCCGGCCACCATGTCATCTACTGCAACAGCCGGTTTCGCGGCACCGACTCCGCGCTGCTGATGGAGAAGGTGGTCGAGGACCTCGGCGAGGCGGTCAAGGACGCCAAGCACCGGTTGGGCTACCAGAAGGTGGTGCTCGCGGGGTGGAGCGGCGGTGGGTCGCTGTCGGTGTTCTATCAGCAGCAGGCGCAGCACCCGACGATCACGGCCAGCCCGTCGGGTGACGGTCCGGATCTGACCACGCTCGGGCTGATCCCCGCCGACGGGATCATGCTGCTGGCCGCGCACATCAGCCGCCACGGCACGCTCACCGAATGGCTCGACGCGTCGATCCTCGACGAGTCCGACCCGACGAAGCGCGATCCGGACCTCGACCTCTACGACCCCGACAATCCGAACCAGCCGCCGTATACGCCGGAGTTCCTGAAGCGCTACCGGCAGGCGCAGATCGACCGCAACCGCCGAATCACCGCATGGGTCAAGGACAAACTCGCCGAACTGCGAGCCGGCGGCCGCCCGGATGACGAATTCGCGTTCGTCGTGCACGGCACCATGGCCGACCCCCGCTGGCTCGACCCGACGGTCGATCCGAACGAACGTACGCCCGGCACCTGCTATCTGGGTGACCCGCAGGTGGTGAACAACAGCGCGGTCGGGCTGGCCCGGTTCTGCACGCTGCGCAGCTGGCTGTCGCAGTGGAGTTACGACGACGCCAACGGTGACGCGGTCAAAGCGGGTCCGGACATCGCCGTGCCCGCGCTGGTGATCGGCAACCTCGCCGACGACGCCTGCACGCCGAGCCACACCCGGCGGCTGTTCGAGGCGATCGGCCACCCCGACAAGGAGATGCACGAGATCTCCGGGGCCAACCACTACTACTCCGGACCCGACCAACGTGAGACCCTGCGTGAGGCGGTCGGCATCTGCACCGACTGGCTGCACCGACACGGATTCGGCACGGAGGTGTGATGACAGGCGCGCTCGACGGTATTCGGGTCATCGAGATCGGCACGCTGATCTCCGGACCCTTCGCCGGTCGGCTGCTCGGCGACATGGGCGCCGAGGTGCTCAAGATCGAGCTCCCCGGTGCACCCGACCCGCTGCGCACCTGGGGGCAGGCCGAAGTCGACGGCCACCACTTCTTCTGGACCGTCCACGCGCGCAACAAGAAGGCGATCACGCTGGACATGCGCACCCCGCGCGGCCGCGAGATCTTCCTCGACCTCGTCGAGCGCACCGACGTCATCGTCGAGAACTTCCGGCCCGGCACGCTGGAGCGCTGGCACCTCGGCTACGACGTACTGCACGCCCGCAACAAGGGCATCATCCTGGTCCGGGTGTCCGGATACGGGCAGACCGGCCCGGATGCGCACCGCGCGGGATACGCGTCGGTCGCCGAAGCGGCCAGTGGGCTGCGCCACCTCAACGGCTTTCCCGGCGGCCCACCCCCGCGGCTGGCGCTGTCGCTGGGTGACAGCCTGGCCGGCATGTTCGCCGCCCAGGGGGCGCTCGCGGCACTCTACCGGCGCACCGTCACCGGCGAGGGTCAGGTGGTCGACACCGCGCTCACGGAATCCTGTCTGGCCGTGCAGGAGTCGACGATCCCCGACTACGACGTGGGCGGCGTGGTGCGCGGCCCGTCGGGCACCCGGCTCGAGGGTATCGCCCCGTCGAACATCTACCGGTCCGCCGACGGCAGCTGGGTGGTGATCGCGGCGAACCAGGACACCGTGTTCCGCCGCTTGTGCGCCGCGATGGGACAGCCGGAGCTGGCCACCGACGACCGGTTCGCCACGCACGTCGCGCGCGGGCGCAACCAGGACGAACTGGACAAGATCATCGGCGCCTGGGCCGCCGACCGGCAGCCCGGCGACATCATCGACGTTCTGTCGGCGGCCGGGGTGATCGCGGGGCCGATCAACACCGTCGCCGAGGTGGTCGAGGATCCGCAACTGCGGGCGCGCGGCATGATCGCCGAACACCACGACGAGCGGGTCGACCGGCCGGTGCTGGGCCCGGGGATCGTGCCGCTGCTCTCGGAGTCCCCCGGCGCGATCCGCAATGCCGGGCCGGCCCGGCCCGGCCAGCACAACGACGAGGTGTACACCGGGCTGCTCGGTATGACGCCCGAGGAGCTCACCGATCTGCGCGCCGAGGGAGTGCTGTGAACGAATTGCCGCGCGAGGTCACGATCCGTGAGGTCTCGCTGCGCGACGGTCTGCAGATCGAGGCGCCGATCCCGTTGGCCGCCAAGGTGCGCCTGCTCGAGGCCGTCGTCGCCACGGGGGTGCGCGAGGTCGAGGCGACCGCGTTCGTGTCACCGTCGAAGGTGCCCGCGCTGGCCGATGCCGCCGAACTCGCCGCGGAACTGGCGCGTTTCGACCACGTCGAGTTCTCCGCGCTGGTCGCCAGCCCCAACGGGGCCAAGCGGGCTCTCGCCGCCGGACTGCGCTCCATCGAGTACGTGGTGTCGGCGGCCGACGGGCACAGCCGCGCCAACGTCGGCCGCTCGTCGGCGGAGGCGGCCGCGCAGATCCCCGAGATCGCCGCGATCGCCCGCGACAACGGCGCCACCGTCGAGGTCATCGTCGCCACGGCATGGGACTGCCCGTTCGACGGCCCCACCCCGGCGCAGCGGGTGCTCGACATCGTCGATGCCGCCGTCGGATTCGGCGCGGACCGCATCGCGATCGCCGACACCATCGGCACCGCGACACCCCGGCGGGTCAGCGACCTGGTGGCCGCGGTCCGCCCGCGGATCGGGGACATCCCGCTGGGCGCGCATTTCCACAACACCCGCGGCGCCGGACTGGCCAGCGCGTACGCCGCGGTGTGCAGCGGCGTGACCCGGCTCGACGCGTCGGTCGGCGGGCTGGGCGGCTGCCCGTTCGCCCCGGGGGCCAGCGGCAACATCGCCACCGAGGACCTGGTGTACCTACTGCGCGACAGCGGCATCGACACCGGCGTCGACCTGCAGGCGGCGATCGCGGCCGCCGAGGTCGCCCGCACGGTCGTCGGGCACGACCTGCCGAGCGCGCTGCTGCGCGCCGGCGACCGACTGAACCCGCCATGGCCCCGGAATCCACGAGCCTGAGCAGTAAGGGCCGCCAGACCCGGCTGGCCCTCGAGCAGGCCGCCCGGAAGCTGTTCGCCGAACGGGGGTTTCACGGCACCACGCTGGCCGACATCACGTCGGCGGCAGGAAAGTCGACGGCGGTGTTCTACCGCTACTTCGACGACAAAGAGGATCTGCTGGCCGCACTGGCCGAATCGTTCCTGCACGACATCGTGGCGCCGTCGGCGACCGTGTCGCTGCCCGAGTCGCCCGACGACGGCGAGTACTTCACCACCGTGGTGACCGGCTACTGGAACATGTTCAAGCAGAACATCGGCATCATGATCGCCGTGGCGCAACTCGCCGCGTCCAAGCAGCGGTTCGCCAACGTGCAGAACGAGTTCCGCCGCTTCGGGATGGACATCGTCGCCGCGTCGGTGCGCCACGCCCAGCACCAGGGGTTCGGCACCGACCTCGACGCCGAGCACATCGCCGCCGCGATTGCGCTGCTGTTCGAGAACTTCACCGTCGTGATGGTCGGGACCCCGGCTCCCGAACCGGCGATGAGCGACGCCGACGCCATCAGGACGCTGTCGACGATCTGGCAGAAGACGCTCTACGGCCGCTAGCTGACGAAGGAGACCTCACCGTGGATTTCGCTCTCCCGGACCACCTGCCCGGGCTGCTCGAGGAGATGGACGCGTTCATCGAAGCGGAGATCAAGCCGCTCGAGCGCGACCACATCCAGTACTTCGACCACCGCCGGGAACACGCGCGCACGGACTGGGAGAACGGGGGCATCCCCCGCCGCGAATGGGAGGATCTGCTCGACGAGATGCGTCGGCGGGCCGATAAGGCCGGCTGGCTGCGCTACGGGTTGCCGTCGCAGTTCGGCGGCCGCGACGGCAGCAACCTCGACATGGCCGTCATCCGGGAACACCTCGCGCACAGGGGGCTCGGACTGCACAACGACCTGCAGGACGAGTCGTCGATCGTCGGGAATTTCCCCCAGGTGATCATGATGGACCGGTTCGGCACCGAGGCCCAGAAGGCCGAGTGGATCGAGGCGATGCTCACCGGTCAGCGATCCATGGCCTTCGGGCTCACCGAACCCGACCACGGCTCCGACGCCACCTGGCTGGAGACCCGGGCGGTGCGCGACGGCTCAGGAGATGGGGGCTGGGTCATCAACGGCACCAAACGCTGGAACACCGGGGTGCACCGCGCAACTCACGACCTGATCTTCGCCCGGACCTCCGGGGAACCCGGCCAAGCGCGCGGCATCACCGCGTTCCTGGTGCCCACCAATACCCCGGGCTTCACGGTCCCGTACTACTGGTGGACCTTCAACATGCCCACCGATCACGGGGAGGTGGTGCTGCAGGACGTTCGGGTGCCGGAGGACGCCGTGCTCGGCGAGGTCGACCGGGGCCTGGAAGTGGGGCAGACGTTCCTGCACGAGAACCGGATCCGCCAGGCCGCCAGCAGCCTGGGCGCCGCCCAGCACTGCATCGACCGCGCCGTCGACTACGCCGGGCGGCGCACGGTGTTCGGCAAGCCGCTGGCGGTCAACCAGGCGGTGCAGTGGCCGCTCGTCGAGTTGCAGACCGAGGCGCAGATGGTGCGGCTGCTGGTGCGTTACGCCGCGTCCGAACTGGACCGCAACCACCACATGGAGGTCTCGGACAAGGTGTCGATGGCCAATTACCGGGCCAACCGCCTGGTGTGCGAGGCCGCCGACCGAGCGATGCAGGTGCACGGCGGCGTCGGCTACAGCCGCCACGAACCGTTCGAGCACATCTACCGGCACCACCGGCGCTACCGGATCACCGAGGGGGCCGAGGAGATCCAGATCCGCCGGGTCGCCCAGCGGCTGTTCGGGTTCGGGCGCAAGTGAGGGATCAGCTCGAAGCGGTCCTCGAACCGGTACTGGGCACGGTCACGGTCGAGAACCTGGTCACGCTGACCGGCGGCGCCAGCCGCACCACGTGGGCGTTCGACGCGGTCACACCCGACAGCAGGCAGGCCCTGATCCTGCGCACCGGACCCGATGACGAGGTCCACGCAGGCATGGAGCTCGAGGCGCGGGCCCAGCAGCGCGCCGCAGCCGCCGGCGCCCCCGTGCCGCACATCGTGACCGCCGACAATTCCGTTGCCCCGCTGGGCAAACCGTATCTGATCTGTGAGGCGATCGGTGGCGAGACGATCGTGCGGCGCATCTACCGCACGCTCGACGACGACCGCCGCCGACGGTTGCTCGAACAGTGCGCGCAGGCGTTGGCCGCGATCCACCGTGCCGAACCCCACGGCATCGGGCTGACCGAGACCGATCAGCTCACCGAGTGGCGCGACCGCCTCGGCGAGATGGGCGACACCATCGCGACATTCGAGTGGGCGTTCCGGTGGCTGGCCGCCCACCGGCCCGACCCCTCGCCGCACCGGTTGGTGCACGGCGACTTCCGGATGGGCAACCTGATCGTCGACGACGGCGGGCTGGCCGCGGTGCTGGACTGGGAGCTCGTCCACATCGGTGAGGTCTACGAGGATCTGGCCTGGTTCTGCATCCGGGCGTGGCGGTTCGGCGCCCCCGAACGGCTCGGTGCGGGCGGGCTGGGTGGTGTCGAGGAATTCCTGACCGCCTACGAGGACGCGAGCGGCACCGCCGTGGACCGCGCGGCGTTCCGGTGGTGGCTGATCGTCGCGACGCTGCGCTGGGGCGTCATCTGCCGGTTCCAGGCCGAACGCCACCTCAGCGGGCAGACGCCGTCGGTGGAGCTCGCCGCGATCGGGCGGCGCGTCTGCGAGACCGAATGGGATCTGCTCGACCTGCTCGAGGGGAAGGGACCACGATGAGCGGACCGCAGTGGCTCTACGGCAGGCCGACCGCCGCCGAACTGGTCGCAGCGGTCGCCGACTTCATCGACCACGACGTGCGGGCGGCGACCGAGGGCCAGGTGAACTTCCACGCGCGGGTGGCCGCGAACGTGCTGCGCACCGTCGAGCGGGAACTGCGCGACGCCACCGCCGCCGACGCCGTCGCGTCGCTGACCGGCCTCGGCTACCCCGACGAGGCGGCGCTGGTCGCGGCGATCCGCGCCGGCGACCTCGACGACCGCGCCGACGATCTGCTCACCGGGTTGCGGGCGCTGGTGGGACACCGGCTGGCGGTCGCCCATCCCGGCTACGACCGGGCCGAGTGAGCGATGCCCAGCTCAGCGCCGCCGGATCCGGGCCAGATACGCCGGCTCGTCGACACGCGCGCCGACGGGCAGCCCGAGCGCGTCGGTGTGCGCCGGCCCCACCACGCCGCGGTAGGTGGTGGTCTCCAGCGCCTCGACCTGCCAACCGTCGGTGAACGCGGTGCGGATGTCGACCTGGCTGACCTGCGGGCCGAAGCCATGCCCGGCATCGGAGAGGGCCAGCACGTGGACGGTCCCGCCCGACCGGCACACACGGCCCAGTCCCGCGACGTAGCGCGCCCGGTCGCCGGCGTCGAAGACGTGGAACAACGCACTGTCGACGACGGTGTCGTAGCGCGGTGGACCGTCGAGGGCAAGCGCGTCGGCGACCTCGAAGCGGGCGGCGACGCCCCGGTCGGCGGCGTTGCGGCGGGCCAGCTCGACGGCACGGGGCGCGAAGTCGACGCCGACGACGTCGTAGCCGAGCGTCGCCAGCAGGATGGTGTGCTCCCCGGCGCCGCAGCCGGCGTCGAGCACCGCGCCGCTGATGCCGCCGGAGCGTTCCAGTTCGACGATCGCGGGTTGCGGTTCGCCGATCACCCAGGGGGCGGCGCCGCCGGCGTAGATGTCATCGAACCGGGTCAGGGAAGGTGTCGTCTCGGGCATGGCGGCAGTCTCGTACCTCAAGTGCGCTCGAGGTCAAGCCGGCACAGGAAGGAGGTTCGCGGTGGCAGCCGTTGAGGAGGTGGCGGACCGGTTGTTCGCGGCGATCGCGGACAGTGACATCGCCGCCGTCGAGGCGCTGTGGGCGCCCGACGTGCGGGTCTGGCACTCCGGTGACCGCCGCGACAACGAACGCGCCCGGGCGTTGCGGGTGATCGGATGGTTCGTCGGCCGCACCGTCGAGCGCCGCTACGAGGTGCTCGACCGCCGGTTCTTCGACGGCGGCTTCGTCCAGCAGCACATCCTGCACGCCACCGGCACCGGCGGCGAGGTGGTCGCCATGCGCGTCTGCATCGTGATCATGGTCGGCGAGGACGGGCTGATCACCCGGATCGACGAGTACTTCGACACCACCGACCTGGCCCCACTGCTGGACCGGACATGATCAGACGCTTTCCGTGACTGCGCCGTGTGCGCGGCCGCAACCAGTAGCATCGGCCCATGGCTTCGGCGTCCCGACCGCTGCGGATCCTCGTCTACAGCGACAACCCGCGGACGCGTGAGGCGGTGCGGCTGGCGCTGGGCACGCGGGTGCACCCGGAGTTGCCCGAGCTGACCTACCTGGACGTCGCCACCGCACCCATGGTGCTCAAGCAACTCGATGAGGGCGGCTTCGACCTCGCGATCCTCGACGGGGAGGCGACGCCGGCGGGTGGGATGGGCGTCGCCAAGCAGATCAAGGACGAGGTGACGGGCGCGCCGCCGATCCTGGTGCTCACCGGCCGCCCGGACGACGCCTGGCTGGCCAGCTGGTCGCGCGCGGAAGCCGCCGTACCGCATCCGATCGACCCGATCCGGCTCGGTGAGGCCGTGGTCTCGCTGCTGCGCCTGACCGCCCAGTAGCCGCCCCGTGCTGTCCCGGTAGTCGACCGGTCAAATCCCCTGGTGCTCTGCGCCGTTGGCGCATGGCTGACGTCGCCGACGGCACCTGCCGCCACACTCGCCGATCCTATCCGAATGTGTGGCGCAGATCGCAAATGTGGCTAGGCTGTGGGTCAGCTCACATCGTCAGCCTCGAGGGAGCGTTCGGCCGGTATGGACCTGTACACACCGATCCTGGTGCTCGGCGCCATCGCCGCGGTGTTCGCGGTGGTTTCGGTGGTGATCGCTGTCGTCATCGGCCCCACCCGGTACAACCGTGCCAAACTCGAGGCCTACGAGTGCGGGATCGAACCGCTCGCCGCGGGGGGTGACGGCGGGACGCGCGCCGCCACCGTGCAGCGGTTCCCGATCAAGTACTACCTGACCGCGATGTTGTTCATCGTCTTCGACATCGAGATCGTCTTCCTCTACCCGTGGGCGGTGGCGTTCGACAGCCTCGGCCTGTTCGCGTTGGTGGAGATGCTGCTGTTCATGCTCACCGTGTTCGTGGCCTACGCGTACGTGTGGCGCCGGGGAGGGCTCAATTGGGACTAGAGGAACGGCTGCCCGGCGGCATCCTGCTGTCGACGGTCGAGAAGGTGGCAGGGTATGTCCGCGCCGGGTCGCTGTGGCCGGCGACGTTCGGGCTGGCGTGCTGTGCAATCGAGATGATGGCGACCGCGGGACCGCGCTTCGACATCTCGCGCTTCGGGATGGAACGGTTCTCCGCAACCCCCCGGCAGGCCGATCTGATGATCGTCGCGGGCCGGGTGAGCCAGAAGATGGCGCCGGTGCTGCGCCAGATCTACGACCAGATGGCGGAGCCGAAATGGGTGCTCGCCATGGGGGTTTGCGCGTCGTCGGGCGGGATGTTCAACAACTACGCGATCGTGCAGGGCGTCGACCACGTCGTCCCGGTGGACATCTACCTGCCGGGCTGCCCGCCGCGGCCGGAGATGCTGCTGCACGCGATCCTCAAGCTGCACGAGAAGATTCAGCAGATGCCGCTCGGCGTCAACCGCGACGAGGCGGTGCGCGAGGCCGAACAGGCCGCGCTCGCGGTGACACCGACCATCGAGTTGAAGGGTCTGTTGCGGTGACGGGTTCCCACGACGCCACGTCGGGTCCCGCCGTGGGCCCGAACGATTCCGAGGTCATCGACGTTCGGCGCGGCATGTTCGGCGCGCGGGGCACGGGCGACACGTCGGGCTATGGGCGGCTGATCCGGCCGGTGGCGCTGCCCGGGAGTTCGCCCCGGCCCTACGGTGGCTACTTCGACGACGTCGTCGACGCGCTGGCCGCCGCGCTGGGCGCCGACGGCTACGACGCGTCCATCGAGCGTGTCGTGGTCCACCGCGACGAACTCACCCTCGAGGTCGAACGCAGCCAACTGCCCGTCGTGGCACGGACACTGCGCGACGACGCGGCGCTGCGGTTCGAGCTGTGCCTCGGTGTCAGCGGCGTGCACTATCCCGGCGACGCGGGCCGCGAACTGCACGCGGTGTACCCGTTGATGTCGATCACCCACAACCGGCGCATCCGGCTGGAAGTGGCCGTACCCGACGGCGATCCGCACCTCCCGTCGCTGTTCGCGGTGTATCCCACCACCGACTGGCATGAGCGGGAGACCTACGACTTCTTCGGGATGATCTTCGACGGCCACCCCGCGCTGACCCGCATCGAGATGCCCGACGACTGGGTGGGCCACCCGCAGCGCAAGGACTATCCGCTGGGCGGGGTCCCCGTCGAATACCACGGGGCGCAGATTCCGCCGCCCGACGAGCGGAGGGCGTACAACTGATGAGCGCTTCGGTCACACCGCCCGAACGGGTGGTCGTCGTCGGCGGCGACGACTGGGATCAGGTGGTCGCGGCCGCCGAAGCCGCCCAGGCCGGCGAGCGCATCGTCGTGAACATGGGCCCGCAGCATCCGTCGACGCACGGGGTGCTGCGGCTGATCCTCGAGATCGAGGGCGAGACCGTCACCGAAGTGCGGTGCGGTATCGGCTATCTGCACACGGGGATCGAGAAGAACCTGGAGTACCGCAACTGGACCCAGGGCGTCACGTTCGTCACCCGGATGGACTACCTGTCGCCGTTCTTCAACGAGACCGCCTACTGCCTGGGCGTGGAGAAGCTGCTCGGCGTCACCGACGACATCCCCGCGCGCACCAACGTGATCCGCGTGATGATGATGGAACTCAACCGCATCTCCTCGCATCTGGTGGCGCTGGCCACCGGTGGGATGGAACTCGGCGCGATGAGCGCGATGTTCTACGGCTTTCGCGAACGCGAACAGATCCTGTCGGTGTTCGAGTTGATCACCGGGCTGCGGATGAACCACGCCTACATCCGGCCGGGCGGGCTGGCGGCCGACCTGCCCGACGATGCGGTGCCCCGCATCCGAGACCTGCTCGGTCTGCTGCCCGGGCGGCTGCGCGACCTGGAGAACCTGCTCAACGAGAACTACATCTGGAAGGCGCGCACCCAGGGCATCGGCTACCTCGATCTGGCCGGCTGTATGGCGCTGGGGATCACGGGCCCGGTGCTGCGCTCCACCGGGCTGCCCCACGACCTGCGCCGTGCCCAACCGTACTGCGGCTACGAGGATTACGAGTTCGACGTGATCACCGACGACGGTTGCGACGCCTACGGGCGCTACCTCATCCGTGTAAAAGAGATGCGCGAATCCCTCAAGATCGTCGAGCAGTGCCTGGACAAGCTCAAGCCGGGCCCGGTGATGATCGACGACCGCAAACTGGCGTGGCCCGCCGATCTGAAACTCGGACCGGACGGGCTGGGCAACTCCCCCGAACACATCGCCCGCATCATGGGGCATTCGATGGAAGGCCTGATCCACCACTTCAAACTGGTCACCGAGGGCATCCGCGTGCCGGCGGGGCAGGTCTACGTCGCCGTCGAATCGCCGCGCGGCGAATTGGGTGTGCACATGGTCTCCGACGGCGGCACCCGCCCCTACCGCGTGCACTACCGCGATCCGTCGTTCACGAATCTGCAGGCGGTGGCGGCGATGTGCGAAGGCGGCATGGTCGCCGACGCGATCTCGGCGGTGGCGTCGATCGATCCGGTCATGGGTGGGGTGGACCGCTGATGAGCGCTTGCGCGAAGAAGGTCGGCTTGTGACGGTATTCCTCAATCTCGGTCAGCGGCCCGACGAATCAGGCCCGCCGATCGGCGGTTCCGCGTCCTACCCGCCCGAGGTGGCGGCGCGCCTGGACCCCGACGCCGCCCGCATCATCGCCCGGTATCCGCAGCCACGCTCGGCGCTGCTGCCGCTGCTGCACCTCGTTCAGGCCGAGGACGGCTGCCTCACCTCGGCGGGGATCGCGTTCTGCGCCAGGCATCTCGGGTTGACCGACGCCGAGGTGACCGCCGTCGCGACGTTCTACTCGATGTACCGGCGCACCCCCACCGGGGACTACCTCGTCGGCGTCTGCACCAACACGCTGTGCGCGATCATGGGCGGCGACGCGATCCTCGACGCGCTGACCGACCACCTCGGCGTGCACGCCGGCGACACCACAGCCGACGGACGGGTCACGCTCGAACACATCGAGTGCAACGCGGCGTGCGACTACGCCCCGGTGGTGATGGTGAATTGGGAGTTCTACGACAACCAGACACCGGTGTCCGCCCGGGATCTGGTCGACGCCCTGCGCGCCGGCCAGCCACCGGACCCGACCCGCGGCGCCCCGCTGGGCACGTTCCGCGACACCGCCAGGACACTGGCCGGGCTCGGCGATCCCCGAGCCGTCACCAACCCCGGACCCACCGGGGAGGCCACGCTGGCCGGCCTGCGGGTGGCCCGCGCGAACGGGATGTCGGCTCCCGATGCGGCCGACGCCACGGCCACACCGCCGGATCCGGAGCTCACCGAGGCGGCCGACTCGACCAGGGACGAACCCGCTCCCGCCCCGGAGTCGGATGGGCCGAGAACGAACGGGTCGGCCTCATGACCGCGCTGACACCGGTGCTGAGCCGGTTCTGGGACGAACCGCAGCCGTGGACGCTCGACACCTACCGCCGCCACGACGGCTACCGGGCGTTGGAGCGGGCGCTCACGATGGACCCCGACGAGGTGATCGCCACCGTCAAGGACTCCGGCCTGCGCGGCCGCGGCGGGGCCGGGTTCCCCACGGGCACGAAGTGGTCGTTCATTCCGCAGGGCGATACCGGGGCGGGCGCCAAACCGCACTACCTGGTGATCAACGCCGACGAGTCCGAACCCGGGACATGCAAGGACATCCCGCTGCTGTTGACAACGCCGCACTTTCTGGTCGAGGGCGCGATCATCGCCGCCTACGCGATCCGCGCGCACCACGCGTTCATCTACGTGCGCGGCGAGGTGGTGCCGGTGCTGCGGCGCCTGCAGGCCGCGGTGGCCGAGGCCTACGATGCCGGCTACCTCGGCACCGACATCCGCGGGTCGGGCTTCGATCTCGACCTGATCGTGCACGCCGGTGCGGGCGCCTACATCTGTGGCGAGGAGACCGCGCTGCTCGACTCGCTGGAGGGCCGCCGCGGCCAGCCGCGGCTACGGCCCCCGTTCCCGGCCGTCGCCGGCCTCTACGCGTCCCCGACGGTGGTCAACAACGTCGAGTCGATCGCCAGCGTGCCCCCGATCCTGCTGCGCGGCATCGACTGGTTCCGGTCCATGGGTTCGGAGAAGTCCCCCGGCTTCACGCTGTACTCGCTGTCCGGGCACGTCACCCGGCCGGGCCAGTACGAGGCGCCGCTGGGCATCACGCTGCGCGAACTGCTCGACTACGCCGGCGGGGTGCGCGCCGGTCACATGCTGAAGTTCTGGACGCCGGGCGGGTCGTCGACGCCGCTGCTCACCGGGGGACACCTCGACGTCCCACTGGATTACGAGGGCATGGCGTCGGTCGGTTCGATGCTGGGCACCAAGGCGCTGCAGATCTTCGACGAGACCACGTGTGTGGTGCGGGCGGTGCGGCGCTGGACGCAGTTCTACGCCCACGAATCGTGCGGGAAGTGCACGCCCTGCCGGGAGGGCACGTACTGGCTGGCGCAGATCTACGCGCGGCTCGAGACCGGTGGTGCGTCGGAGGCCGATCTCGACAAGCTGCTCGACATCTCCGACGCGATCCTGGGCAAGTCGTTCTGTGCGCTGGGTGACGGGGCGGCCAGCCCGATCATCTCGTCGATCAAGTACTTCCGCGACGAGTACCTCGCCCACCTCGACGGCGGCTGCCCGTTCGATCCGCACGCGTCCACGCTGATGGCCGGACAGGAGGTGGGGGTGTAAGTGACGGTCACCGAGCCTTCGAGCCAGGCGCCGCCGGTGGAGATGGTGGAGCTCACCATCGACGGTGTCGCGGTCAGCGTGCCGAAGGGCACGCTGGTGATCCGCGCCGCGGAGCTGATGGGCATTCAGATCCCCCGGTTCTGCGACCACCCGCTGCTCGACCCGGTCGGCGCGTGCCGCCAGTGCCTGGTCGAGGTGGAGGGTCAGCGCAAACCGATGGCGTCGTGCACCACCACAGTCAGCCCGGACATGGTCGTGCGCACGCAGTTCAGCTCCGAGGCCGCCGACAAGGCGCAGCGCGGGGTGATGGAGCTGCTGCTGATCAACCATCCGCTGGACTGCCCGGTCTGCGACAAGGGCGGCGAGTGTCCGCTGCAGAACCAGGCGATGTCCAACGGGCGTGCCGAGACCCGCTTCACCGACGTCAAACGGACCTTCCCGAAGCCGATCAACATCAGCGCGCAGGTGCTGCTGGACCGGGAGCGCTGCGTGCTCTGCGCCCGCTGCACCAGGTTCTCGCAGCAGATCGCCGGTGACCCGTTCATCGAACTGCTGGAACGTGGTGCCCTGCAACAGGTCGGCATCGCACCCGGCGAGCCGTTCCAGTCCTACTTCTCCGGGAACACCGTGCAGATTTGCCCGGTCGGCGCGCTCACGGGCGCCGCCTACCGCTTCCGCGCGCGGCCGTTCGACCTGGTGTCCAGTCCGAGCGTGTGCGAGCACTGCGCGTCGGGGTGCGCGCAACGCACCGACCACCGGCGCGGCAAGGTGCTGCGGCGCCTGGCCGGTGACGATCCGCAGGTCAACGAGGAGTGGAACTGCGACAAGGGCCGGTGGGCCTTCACCTATGCCGGCGTCGGCGATCGCCTCACCACACCACTCGTGCGCGGTGACGACGGTGCGCTGCGGCCGGCGTCGTGGTCGGAGGCGCTGGCCACCGCGGCCGCCGGACTGGCCGCCGCCGAGCGGGCCGGGGTGGTGGTCGGCGGGCGCGCCACCGTCGAGGACGCCTATGCCTACGCGAAGTTCGCGCGGCTGGTGCTCGGCACCAACGACGTGGACTTCCGGGTGCGGCCGCACAGCGCCGAGGAGGCCGACTTCCTCGCCGCGCACGTCGCCGGCCGACCGATGGCCGTCACCTACACCGACCTCGAGAACGCGCCCGCCGTGCTGCTGGCCGGGTTCGAACCCGAGGAGGAATCGCCGATCGTGTTCCTGCGGCTGCGCAAGGCCGCGCGCAACCGCGGTCTGCAGGTGCTCGCCATCGCGCCGTTCGTGAGCGGCGGCCTGGCCAAGCTGGCCGGCCGGCTCATCGCCGCCCGGCCCGGCGGGGAGGCCGCCGCCCTCGACGGCCTGGCCGGCGAGGACCTCCTGCGGATGCCCGGCGCGATCGTTCTGGCCGGGGAGCGGCTGGCCACGTCCCCCGGCGCACTGACCGCGGCGGCACGATTGGCGGCCGCCACCGGTGCGCGTCTGGCGTGGATCCCGCGACGGGCCGGTGAGCGCGGCGCGGTGGAAGCCGGGGCGCTGCCGACGCTGCTGCCCGGCGGCCGGCCGGTCGGCGACGGCACCGCCCGCACGCAGATCGCGGCGGCCTGGAACACCGACGCCCTGCCCGACGCACCGGGCCGTGACACCGCAGCGATCCTCGATGCCGCACGCCGGGGCGCGGTCGGCGCGCTGGTCATGGGCGGTGTCGAACTCGCCGACCTGCCCGACCCGCACGCCGCCCGCGCCGCCCTGGACGCGACGCCGTTCGTGGTCAGCCTCGAGCTGCGCGACAGCGAGGTCACCCGGGCGGCCGACGTGGTGTTCCCGGTGGCGCCGGTGGCCGAGAAGGCGGGATCGTTCCTCGACTGGGAAGGCCGGCTGCGCCCGTTCGGACCGGCGTTGTCCAGCAACGCGATACCCGATCTGCGCGTGCTGAATTTCCTGGCCGACGAGATGGGTGTGGACCTCGGGTTGCCGACGCCGCAGGCTGCCGGGGAGGAACTCGCCCGCCTCGGCCTCTGGGACGGACCCCGCCCGGACCTCGACGTCGACGCCGCGCCGGCGGCCCCACCGGGTCCGGGACAAGCCGTGCTCGCCGGCTGGCGCCTGCTGCTCGACGCCGGCCGGTTGCAGGACGGTGAACCCCACCTCGCGGGCACCGCGCGCCCCGCCGTGGCCCGCCTGTCGGCGGCGACCGCCGGCGAGATCGGCGTCGCCGACGGCGATCTGGTCGCCGTGAGCACCGAACGGGGCCGCATCACGGTGCCGCTGTCGGTCACCGACATGCCCGACGGTGTGGTCTGGCTGCCGCTCAACTCGCCCGGCTCGCAGGTGCACCGCTCGCTCGCGGTCACCGTCGGAGCCACCGTGATGGTCGGGCGGGCCGAGGCATGACCCATCCGGATCCGACCCTGTTCGGCCATGACCCGTGGTGGCTCATCCTGGCCAAGGCCGTCGGGATTTTCGTGTTTCTGGTGCTCACGGTGCTGACGGCGATCCTCATCGAGCGAAAGGTGCTGGGCCGCATGCAGATGCGGTTCGGCCCCAACCGGGTCGGACCCAAGGGCCTGCTGCAGTCGCTGGCCGACGGCATCAAACTCGCGCTCAAGGAGGGCATCACCCCGGCCGGCGTCGACAAGCCGATCTACCTGCTGGCGCCGGTGATCTCGGTGATCCCGGCGTTCCTGGCGTTCGCCGTGATCCCGATGGGCGGCGCGGTGTCGGTGTTCGGCCACCGCACCGCACTGCAACTCACCGACCTCGCGGTCGCGGTGCTCTACATCCTCGCCGTCACCTCGATCGGCGTGTACGGCATCGTGCTCGCCGGCTGGGCGTCCGGATCCACCTATCCCCTGCTGGGCGGCCTGCGGTCGAGCGCGCAGGTGGTGTCCTACGAGATCGCGATGGCGCTGTCGTTCGCCACGGTGTTCCTCTACGCCGGCACGATGTCCACCTCGGGCATCGTGGCCGCCCAGGACCGCACCTGGTACATCTTCCTGCTCGTGCCGTCGTTCCTGGTGTACCTCACCGCGATGGTGGGTGAGACCAACCGCGCGCCCTTCGACCTGCCCGAGGCCGAGGGCGAACTGGTCGGCGGATTCCACACCGAGTACTCGTCGCTGAAGTTCGCGATGTTCATGCTCGCCGAGTACGTGAACATGACGACGGTCTCCGCGCTGGCCACCACGATGTTCCTCGGCGGCTGGCACGCGCCGTGGCCGATCAGCATCTGGGACGGCGCCAATACCGGGTGGTGGCCGCTGCTGTGGTTCACCGCGAAGGTGTGGGCGTTCCTGTTCCTCTACATCTGGCTGCGCGGCACTTTGCCGCGGCTGCGCTACGACCAGTTCATGGCGCTGGGCTGGAAAGTGCTGATCCCCGTCTCGCTGGCCTGGATCATGGTCGTCGCGACCGCGCACAGCCTGCGCGTGCACGGTTCCGGCGCGTGGGCGACCGGTCTGCTCATCGCCGGGACCGTCGCCACGCTGCTGCTGGCCGCCGCGCTGTGGCGCACCCTGCGCTACCGCCCACAGCAGGCCGCATCACCGTCCGACGGCACCAGTGCGTTCCCGGTGCCACCGCTGCCCGGGCGCGCCGCCGACACCCCGAGGGAGACCACGGATGCCTAAGTTGTGGGACGCCGTCGCCGGTTTCGCGGTGACGTTCGGCACCATGTTCAAGAAGCCGATCACCGAGGAGTATCCGGAGAAGCCCGGGCCCGTGGCTCCGCGCTATCACGGCCGGCATCAACTCAACCGCTACCCGGACGGGTTGGAGAAGTGCATCGGCTGCGAGCTGTGCGCGTGGGCGTGCCCCGCCGACGCGATCTACGTCGAGGGCGCGGACAACACCGAGGATGAACGGTTCTCCCCCGGTGAGCGTTACGGTCGCGTCTACCAGATCAACTACCTGCGGTGCATCGGCTGTGGTCTGTGCATCGAGGCGTGCCCGACCCGGGCGCTGACCATGACCAACGAATACGAGATGGCCGACGACAACCGCGCCGATCTGATCTGGGGCAAGGACAAGCTTCTCGCACCGCTGCGTGAGGGCATGCTCGCCCCGCCGCATCCGATGGCGCCGGGCGCCAGCGACGACGACTACTACCTCGGCCGGGTCGGCCCGGTCGCCGAGGACGCCCGGTGACCCCCCACCTGTTCCTGCTCGCCGCCGAGGGCGCGGCGCGCACCTCGACCACTGAAGCCGTCGTGTTCTACGCGCTCGGGGCGATCGCGCTACTCGGGGCGGTCGGCGTGGTCGCCGCGCCGAAGGCGGTGTACTCGGCGATCTCTCTGGCCGCCACCATGATCGTGCTGGCCATGCTCTACATCGCGCAGGAGGCCTTGTTCCTCGGCGTGGTGCAGGTGGTGGTCTACACCGGCGCGGTGATGATGCTGTTCCTGTTCGTGCTCATGCTGATCGGGGTGGACTCCTCGGAGTCGCTGGTCGAAACGCTGCGTGGACAACGCGTCGCCGCGATCGTGGCGGGCACCGGGTTCGGTGTGCTGCTGATCGCGGGCATCGGCACGGTGTCCACCGGGGGTTTCACGGGACTACCCGAGGCGAACAGCGGCGGCAACGTCGAAGGGCTCGCGGTGTTGATCTTCACCCGGTACCTGTGGGCTTTCGAACTCACCGGCGCGCTGCTGATCACCGCCGCACTCGGGGCCATGGTGCTCGCGCACCGGGAACGCTTCGACCGGCGCAAGACCCAGCGTGAGCTGGCGGTCGAACGGTTCAGCGGGACCGGCCACCCGACGCCGATGCCGAACCCCGGTGTGTACGCCCGGCACAACGCCGTCGATGTCGCCGCGCGGCTGCCCGACGGCCGCGCCTCGGAGCTGTCGGTCAGCGCCATCCTGCAGGCGCGGGACGTGACGGCGAACGGGAACAGTGACGCCAACGGGAACGGGAGGAACGGTCAGCGGTGAACCCCGACAACTACCTCTACCTGTCCGCGTTGCTGTTCAGCATCGGCGCCGCCGGAGTCCTGCTGCGCCGCAACGCCATCGTGATGTTCATGTGCGTCGAGCTGATGCTCAACGCCTGCAATCTCGCGTTCGTGGCGTTCTCCCGCATGCACGGGCACCTCGACGGTCAGGTGGTCGCGTTCTTCACCATGGTGGTCGCCGCGTGCGAAGTGGTGATCGGTTTGGCCATCATCATGACCATCTACCGCACCCGCCGGTCGGCCTCGGTGGACGACGCCAGCCTCCTGAGGCACTGATGAGCGCTTGCGCGAAGAAGAGAATGCACTGAGGCCGCGATGACGATTCCGGTGTGGTTGCTGATCGCGCTGCCGCTGGCGGGCGCGGTGATCCTGCTGCTGGCCGGGCGGCGCTCCGACCGGTGGGGGCACCTGCTGGGCACCGCCGCGGCGGTGGCGTCGTTCGCCGTCGGCGCGGTGCTGTTCGCCGGCATGCTGGGCCGTCCCGCCGAGGAGCGGGCCGTCCACGAGACCCTGTTCTCCTGGGTGCCGGTCGGTGAGCTGCGGGTCGACTTCGGCCTGCAACTCGACCAGCTGTCGATGTGTTTCGTGCTGCTGATCACCGGTGTGGGCTCGCTGATCCACATCTACTCGATCGGCTACATGGCCCACGACCCCGGCCGCAGACGGTTTTTCGCCTACCTCAACCTGTTCCTGGCCGCGATGCTGCTGCTGGTGCTGGCCGACAACTACCTCGGCCTCTACGTCGGCTGGGAGGGTGTCGGCCTGGCGTCCTACCTGCTGATCGGGTTCTGGTCGCACAAGCCGTCGGCGGCCACCGCGGCGAAGAAGGCGTTCATCGTCAACCGCGTCGGCGACATGGGCCTGGCGATCGCGCTGATGATCATGTTCGCCACCGTGGGCTCGGTGTCGTTCGCCGGGGTGTTCGGCGCCGCACCGCAACTCGGCGAGGGCACGCTGACCGCGATCGGCCTGCTGCTGCTGCTCGGCGCATGCGGTAAGTCCGCGCAGGTGCCGCTGCAGTCCTGGCTGGGCGACGCGATGGAGGGCCCGACGCCGGTGTCGGCGCTGATCCACGCCGCGACGATGGTCACCGCCGGTGTGTACCTGATCGTGCGGTCGGGCCCCGTATTCGACCTCGCCCCGACCGCGCAGCTCGGGGTCGTCGTGGTGGGCACGGTGACGCTGCTGTTCGGCGCGATCATCGGTTGCGCCAAGGACGACATCAAGAAGGCGCTCGCCGCGTCGACCATGAGCCAGATCGGCTACATGGTGCTCGCGGCCGGGCTCGGACCCGCCGGGTACGCGTTCGCGATCATGCACCTGCTCACCCATGGATTCTTCAAAGCCGGCCTGTTCCTGGGCGCCGGTTCGGTGATGCACGCGATGAACGACGAGGTGAACATGCGCCGCTACGGCGGCTTGCGCAAGGCACTGCCGATCACGTTCGCCACCTTCGGGCTCGGCTACCTGGCGATCATCGGCATCCCGCCGCTGGCCGGGTTCTTCTCCAAGGACGGCATCATCGAGGCGGCGCTCAACGCGGGCGGCGTGCGCGGCTGGATCCTCGGCGGCGCGGCGATTCTCGGCGCCGGCATCACCGCGTTCTATATGACCCGGGTGATGCTGATGACGTTCTTCGGTGAAAAGCGTTGGGACTCCACTGCTCATCCGCATGAGGCGCCGGCGGTGATGACGGCGCCGATGATCGTGCTGGCCGTCGGCTCGGTCGCCTCGGGCGGGCTGCTGGCGATCGGCGGCACGCTGTCGCACTGGCTGGAACCGGTCGTCGGTGCCCACGAGGAGGCGCACGCCGTGCCGGTGGTGGTCGCCACCGTGCTCATCCTGTCCGTCGTCGCGGTCGGCGTCGCGATCGCCTACCGCATGTACGCCCGCCGCGAGGTGCCCACCGAAGTGCCGGGCGGGTCGGCGCTCACGGTCGCCGCGCGCCGCGACCTCTACGGTGACGCCCTCAACGAACGGGTGTTCATGCGGCCCGGCCGGGCGCTGACCTCCACCCTGATCACCGTGGACGACCGCGCGGTCGACGGCGCCGCCACGGGACTGGCGGCGCTGGTGTCCGGGGCGTCAGGAGGCTTGCGGCGCATGCAGACCGGATTCGCGAGGTCCTACGCGCTGGAGATGCTCGGTGGCGCGGCACTGGTGGTCGCGGCGATCCTGGCGGTGAACCTGTGGTGAGCACGGTGCCGTGGCTGAGCATCCTGTGGGCGGCGCCAATCGTCGGCGCCGGTGTGGTGATGCTGATCCCCGCGTCGGGCCGGGTGCCGGCCAAGTGGGTGGCGCTGGCGGTGTCGCTGGTCGCGCTCGCCGTCACCGCGGTGATCACCGTCGGCTTCGACCCCGGCGGTGAGCAGTACCAGTTCGTCGAGAACCGCCGCTGGATCCCGTCGTTCGGCACCGGCTACATCCTCGGCGTCGACGGCATCGCGCTGGCGTTGATCGTGCTGACCGCCGTGTTGGTACCGCTGCTCATCGTGGCCGGCTGGAACGACGCCGACGCCGCACCGCAGGGCCGGTCGGTGCACACCTACCTGGCGCTGACATTGGTCGTCGAGGGCATGGTGTTCATGTCGCTGGTGGCCCTCGACGTGCTGCTGTTCTACGTGTTCTTCGAGGCGATGCTGATCCCGATGTACTTCCTCATCGGCGGGTTCGGCGCCGACCGGGCGGCCTCGTCGAAGGCGGCGGTGAAGTTCCTGCTGTACAACCTGTTCGGCGGCCTGATCATGCTCGCCGCCGTCATCGGGCTGTACGTCACCACCGCGGGCAGCGACGCCTTCAGTGCTTCAGGGGGTGGCGGCACGTTCGACTTCCGCGCGATCGTCGCGGCGGTCTCGGCCGGCGAGTTCGCGGTCAACCCGGCCGTGCTCAACATGATGTTCCTCGGCTTCATGTTCGCGTTCGCGGTCAAGGCGCCGCTGTGGCCGCTGCACCGCTGGCTGCCCGACGCCGCGGTCGAGGCCACCCCGGCCAGTGCGGTGCTGATGATGGCGATCATGGACAAGGTCGGCACATTCGGCATGCTGCGCTACTGCCTGCAGCTGTTCCCCGACGCGGCCACGCTGTTCCGGCCGGTCATCATCACGCTGGCGGTGGTGGGCATCGTCTACGGGGCCGTGGTGGCGATCGGGCAGACCGACGTCATGCGGCTGATCGCCTACACGTCGATCTCGCACTTCGGGTTCATCATCCTCGGCATTTTCGTGATGACCAGCCAGGGACAGTCCGGGTCGGCGCTGTACATGGTCAACCACGGCATCTCGACCGCCGCGCTGTTCCTGATCGCCGGATTCCTGGTGTCGCGCCGTGGATCTCGGCTGATCGCGTCCTACGGTGGGGTGCAGAAGGTCGCGCCGGTGCTGGCCGGCACGTTCCTCGTCGCCGGTCTCGCGACGCTGTCGCTGCCCGGGTTGGCGCCGTTCATCAGTGAATTCCTGGTGCTGATCGGCACATACACCCGCTACCCGGTGCTCGCCGTGCTCGCGGCGACCGCGCTGGTGCTCTCCGCGGTGTACGTGCTGTGGATGTACCAGCGGATGATGACCGGGCCCGTCACCGACGGCAACGAGCGGCTGCGCGACCTGCTGCCCCGCGAACTCGCCGTGGTGGCTCCGCTGATCGCGCTGCTGCTGGTCCTCGGCGTGTACCCGAAGCCGGCGCTCGACGTCATCGATCCGGCCGTCGGCCACACGTTGACCACCATCGACCAGCGCGACCCGGCACCCGGTCTGGCCGAAGGGAGCCGCTGATGATCCCCACCCCGAACGTCGAATACGGTCTGCTGTCCCCGATGCTCATCGTGCTGGGCGTGGCCATCGCGGGCGTGCTGGTCGAGGCGTTGGCGCCGCGCGCGATTCGGTACCGCATCCAGGTCACGCTGGCGCTGGCCGGGTCGGCGGCCGCGCTGGTCGCGGTGGCGCTGGTGGCGCGCGCAATGTCCGGTGAGATCGGTAGGCCCGCGGTGATGGGCTCGGTGATGATCGACCGGCCCGCCCTGTTCCTGCAGGGCACCATCCTGCTGGTCGCGGTGCTGGGCCTCCTGCTGATCGCCGAGCGCCGAATCCCGGTGGCCGCCGACGCCCCCGCCGATGCGCGTTCCGCCGCAAGGGGGATGGACGGGTTCACACCGCAGGCGTCGGTGGTGCCGGGCAGCGTCGCCGAACAGGTGGCCACCCGGGCGGGCGCTATGCAGACCGAGGTGTTCCCGCTGACGATGTTCGCGGTCGGCGGGATGCTGCTGTTCCCGGCCGCCGACGACCTGCTCACCATGTTCATCGCGCTCGAAGTGCTGTCCCTGCCGCTGTACCTGCTGTGCGGCCTGGCCCGGCGCCGGCGTCTGCTCTCGCAGGAGGCGGCGCTGAAGTACTTCCTGCTGGGCGCGTTCTCGTCGGCGTTCTTCCTCTACGGCGTCGCGATGCTCTACGGCTATGCCGGCACCCTCGACCTGCGTGGCGTCGCCGCCGCGGTGGCCGACGGATCCGGCAAGACGTCGCTGGCGCTGATCGGGACGGGCCTGCTGCTGGTCGGGGTGCTGTTCAAGGTGGGGGCGGTGCCGTTCCACTCCTGGATCCCCGACGTCTACCAGGGCGCGCCCACGCCGGTGACGGCGTTCATGGCTGCCGCCACCAAGATCGCGGCATTCGGCGCGATGCTGCGCATCTTCTACGTGGCGCTGCCCGAACTGCGGGCCGATTGGCGGCCGGTGCTGTGGGTGATCGCGATCCTGACGATGGTCATCGGCACCGTGACCGCGGTGACCCAGACCGACGTCAAACGCATGCTGGCGTATTCGGCGGTCGCACACTCCGGGTTCATCCTCACCGGCGTGATCGCCGAGAACCGGCCCGGGCTGTCCTCGACCCTGTTCTACCTGTTCGCCTACGGGTTCAGCACCGTCGGCGCGTTCGCGGTGGTCAGTCTGGTCCGCGACGCCGACGGTCAGGAGGACACGGCGATGGCGCGCTGGGCGGGCCTGGGTCGGCGCAATCCGCTCGTGGGCGCGGTGTTTTCGCTGTTTCTGCTGGCTTTCGCCGGGATTCCGCTGACCAGCGGGTTCGTCAGCAAGTTCGCGGTGTTCAAGGCCGCCGGTGAGGGTGGGGCGATTCCGCTGGTGGTGGTCGGCGTGATCGCCAGTGCCATCGCCGCCTACTTCTACGTGCGGGTGATCGTGCTGATGTTCTTCACCGAGCCGCCGGCCGACGCGCCGCAGGTGATGGTGCCCAGTGGGCTGACGACGGCGGCGGTGACGGTCACCGCCGCGGTGACGCTCGCACTGGGCGCGCTGCCGCAGCCGCTGCTGGACCTGGCCAACAGCGCCGACCTCTTCGCGGGCTAGCCAGGCGACGGGACCTCGCGCCTCACCACGGGTAGACGGCGCCCGTGTCGCCGCGGAACTGAGCAGTGGGGCCGTCGTCGCCGATCGTGGCCATGGCGACCGCCACCTTGGCGCCCTCGGCCGGGTCACCGGCCCCCGGGGTGGGCAGTCCCCCGTTGAGTTCGGTGGCGCGGTAGCCCGGGCAGACGGCATTGACCTTGACGTTGTCGGCCCGCAGCTCATTGGCGTACAGCACGGTCAGCGCGTTCAACGCCGCCTTGGAGGTCTGATAGGCGGCCTGGTTCAGCTTCGTCACCTCGACGTCGGGGTCGGCGATCAGCGCGATCGACCCCATCGCGCTCGAGACGTTCACGATGCGCGGGGAGCTCGACCTGCGCAGCAGAGGGAGGAACGTGTTGGTCACCGCGGCCACCCCGAAGACGTTGGTGTCGAACGTGCGGCGTAGATCGTCGACGGTCATCGCCGATGCGGGGTCGAGTCCGCTGGTGATGGCGGCGTTGTTGACGAGGATGTCGAGCCGTCCGGTGGCGCGGTCGACGTGCTCGGCAGCCGCGGAAACGGATGCCGGATCGGTGACGTCGAGCCGGAGGAACTCAACGTCGAGTCCCTGCTCGGTCAGGACACCGGCGGCTGCCCGGCCGCGGCTGACGTCTCGCGCGGCGAGGTAGACGTGGTTTCCGCGCTCCGCGAGCTGGCTGACGATGTGGTATCCGATTCCCCTGTTGCCACCAGTGACAAGGGCGACGCCGGCGTTCACGTTCATGATTCCCACAGTTGCCCGCGCGTCGGACCGGTGCCAGACACACATTGTGTCAGCCACGAATCCCCGCGTGGGCGGCATACTCGGGGGCATGGATCAACGGCCCATGGCGCGTTTCCTGCGCGACCGTCGGGCCCGGCTTCGGCCCAGCGACGTCGACCTGCCTTCTGACGGACCCCGCCGGACGGCGGGTCTGCGGCGCGAGGAGGTCGCCGCCTTGGCGCACATCTCCGCGTCGTACTACACGCGGCTGGAACAGGCTCGCGCGTCGCGGCCGTCGTCAGAGGTCCTCAGCAGCGTGAGCCAGGCGCTCAAACTCAGCGATGACGAGCGCACCTTGCTGTTCACGCTCTCGGGCCGCTCACCCGAGGAGGACAATGCGCAAACGCGACGCGATGTCGCGCCGAGCGTCATCGACCTCATCGATCGAATGCCCGACACGGCGGCACTGATCCTGGATGCGAAGTACGACATTCTGGCGTGGAACAGTCTGGCGACCGCGGTCTTCGGGGACCTGTCCGCAATCCCGGGTCGTCAGCGCAACCTCGTGCGTTCCTTCTTCCTCGAACCCGACCCGGCCCGGCGCCACCACGGCGTCAGTGGCAGCGAGGATTTCGCACGGTTCGCCGTCAGCCAGCTACGCGCCGTCACCGAGCGTTATCCGCGCGACCGCGATCTACAGGCGCTGATCGCCGAACTACGCGGCACCAGCCCTCGATTCGACTCACTGTGGCATGGGGTCGACGTCGTCGTCCCGCGCCACCAGATCAAATCCATGACCCATGCCGTCGTCGGGCCGATCGACCTGCACTGCGACCTGCTGTCGATCCCGGATCGCGATCAGTTGATGATCCTGTTCACCGCCGACGCGGGAACGCCGTCGCATGACGCGTTGTCCCGGTTGTCGCGCTACGCCAGCAGTCCGACCTGCCGGTAGAGCGCCTCGAGGTAGCGCTTCATCTGCCGTGCGGTGAGCGGATCCGGTTGCAGCACACGGTAGGTGGTGGCGCCGGCGAGCATGTCGACCAGCACATCCAGGTCGGCGTCGGCGGCGATCGTGCCGTCGGTCTGCGCCCGCTCGAGCATCGCGATGGTCAGCGCCCGGCGCGGTGCGATGTGGTGGGTCCAGTAGGTCTGCATGAGCATCGGATGGGTGACGGCCGACCCGTAGACCTGGGCGACGAGCGCGCGAAATCTCGGGTCGGCGGCGGTTCGGGCGGCGGCCGCCACATTGCGGGCGACGAGGTCGCGCGGCGCGATGGCGGCGATCTCCTCGGCCGTCGGCCACCGGACGTCGGCGGCGACGTGCGCCTCGATCGCATCGGCGACCAACCGCTCCTTGGTGGGCCACCGCCGGTAGACGGTGGGTTTCCCGACGCCCGCCCGCTTGGCCACCTGTTCGATGCTCATGCCGGTGATGCCGTGCGCGATGAACAGGTCGAGTGCGGCCGACAGGATCGTGGCGTCCAGCGCCGGGTCCCGGGGACGTCCACGGCTCGCGGTCACCGCACGGATCCGGTCGTCAATGCCGACTGCAGCCAGTGCCGCAGGCCGTGGGCGTCGTCGGCGGACACCAGCGCCCATCCCCCGGCGAGTTCCGCACCGGGGATGCCGGGAACGCGGTCGCCCGGTCGCAGGTGGCGGCGAAGCGACGACGGGCGGTTCGCCAGCGGCACGACGACGTGGTCCCGGATCATACGGCCGACCGGGCTCTGCGCGACGTTGATCTTGGTGGCGAAACTGGTGCCGCGCAGCACCTCGGTGGCAAGCGGTCGCCGCTCGGCCTCATAGGTGTCGAGCAGCGCGGGCTCGGCGCGCCGGTCGACCACCAGCGCCAGCTTCCACGCCAGATTCTCGGCGTCACCGAGGCCGGTCAGCATCCCCTGACCGCCGAACGGCGCATGGGTGTGCGCGGCGTCGCCGGCGAGGAACACCCGACCGCGGCGATAGGTATCGGCGAGCCGGCGATGCACGCTGAACATCGAAAGCCACTCAGCGGCGGTCACGTGCACATCGCGCCCGGTGCGCTCGGGCAGGATGCGCCGCAGCCGCGTCAGGATCTGGGCATCGGTGGGCCGGTCCGCCCGGCCGGGGTCGTAGGCGATCACCCGCCACAGACCGTCGGGCATCGGCATCACGCCCACCATGCCGTCGGGGTGGATCCACCCGGTGGTACCGGTCCGGTCGAGATCCCAGTCCAGTCGCACGTCGGCCAGCAGGAACCGTTCGGAGAGCCGCACTCCCGGGAAATCGATGCCCGCACAGCGGCGTGTGGTGCTGGCGGCACCGTCGCAGCCGAGCAGCCACTACGCGCGGACGCGTTCGTGCGTGCCCAGCGTGACGGACACCCCGCTGCCGTCTTGGCCGAACTCGGTCAACGCTGCGCCCCAGGAGATTTCGCCGCCCAGTTCGGTGAGCCTGGCTCGCAGCACGCTCTCCACGGCGGCCTGTGAGATCACCATCGGCGGGGCGGCGGTGTGCAGCTGCGGATCACCGAACCGCACCCGCATGACCGGCTTGTCCCCGAGGTAGGTGGTGATGCGCATGGCAGGCACCGACCGCTCGGGCAGGTCACCGAGCGCGCCGATGCGGTCGAGCACCTCGGATCCGCGGGCATGCAGGAAGTTGGCGGCGCTAAGTTCGACCCATGACTTCGCTCGTCATGCAGGCCGACCACGGCGCCGTCCGCGTCCTCACCATGAACCGTCCCGAGGCACGCAACGCGCTCGGCCGTGCGCTGTTCGGTGCCCTGTACGACGCGCTGTCCGAGGCCGACGCCGACGAGGCGGTGCGCGCGGTGGTGCTCACCGGCGCCGATCCGGCGTTCTGCGCGGGCGTCGACCTCAAGGAGGCCGCCCGCGACGGCGCTCGCTACTTCGGCGAATTCGCCTCCCGCAGCTGTATCACCCGCGTCGCCGAGATGACCACCCCGATCATCGGCGCCGTCAACGGCGCGGTGTTCACCGGTGGACTGGAGATGGCGCTGGGTTGCGACTTCCTGATCGCCTCCGACCGCGCGGTGTTCGCCGACACCCACGCCCGCGTCGGCATCCTGCCCGGTGGCGGCATGACCGCCCGGCTGCCGCAGGTGGTCGGCGCGGCGATGGCCCGGCGGCTGTCGATGACCGGCGAGGTGGTCGACGCCGCGCGGGCCGAACGCATCGGGCTGGTGACCGAGGTCGTCTCGCACGACCGGCTGCTGACCCGGGCGCTCGAGCTGGCGACCCAGATCGCCGAGGTCCCCGCCGCGACGATGGCCGGGCTCAAGGAGATCTACTCGCGCGGAACCGGTCCGGCGCTCTCCCCCGCGCTGGCCGCCGAACGCGACATCGCGTCGGCCCAGGTGCGCGACTTCATCGGCCTCGGGGAGCGTTTCGAGAAGGTGATCGCGCGGAACCGGTCGCAGATCACGCCGGGTTAGCCGACCTGCCGCTGCGGTCCGGTGTCGGACTGGGCGAACCACCGCCCGCCGTGGCTGCCGATGCGGATCGGATGATTGAAGCAGGCGCTGATCGCGTCGGAGGTCAACACGCCGTGCACCGGGCCCTGGGCGATCACCCGACCGTCCCGTAGCAGCAACGCATGGGAGGTGGTCGACGGAATCTCCTCGATGTGGTGGGTCACCAGCACCGTCGCCAGCTGCGGATCGGTACGCCGCAACCCGTCCATCGCGGCCAGGAGTTGTTCGCGCGCAGCCAGATCCAGACCGGTGGCCGGCTCGTCGAGGATGAGCAGATGCGGCTCACCGATCAGCGCGCGGGCGATCAGCGCGCGTCCGCGTTCACCCTGTGACAGCACCTGCCAGCGGGCGTCGGCGCGTCCGGTCAGCCCGAGAGAGCCGATCAGTTCCTCGGCACGGTCGGCCTGCTCGGCCGTCGGCGTCCAGCGCGGGACGAATTCGGGGGTGTTGGTCAGGCCGGTCAGCACCACCTCGCGCACCGACAGGGGTGCGTCGACGCGGTGGCGCGGGTCGACATGACCGATGTGGGTGCGCAGTTCCCGCATGTCGACCCGGCCGAGCCGGTGGCCCAGCACCTCGACGGTGCCGCTGCTGGGATGCGCGATCGCGCCGAACAGGCTGAGCAGCGTGCTTTTGCCGGCGCCGTTGGGGCCCAGCAGCACCCAGCTCTGCCCGGCTTCGATGTGCACGGTGACGTCGGCGAGCAGATGCCGTCCGCTGCGCACCACGCCGACCGCCTCGGCACGCAGGAGGTCGGGCCGGTGGGCGGTCTTGGTCACGTCACACTCCTGGGGCGTTTGAGGATGAACTCCACGGTGGGCCGGCCCCCGAACTCCGGGCGTGGGCCGGTGGTCATCTCGACCTGCCTGCGCGCCTGCTCGCGCACCGGGGTTGCGGGATCCAGCACCGACAGATAACGCTCGTGCGCGGCCAGCGATTCCACCGCCGCGTCGATGAACCCGTCGACGGTCTCGCCGTGGGTGGCGTCCGGGCCGTTCTCGAACAGCCACTCCGGCGGGTCGGCCATCGAGTCGTACGCCGCGGCGACCGCGGTGGCGAACTCGATGTGGTCGCGCTGGTTGGGTGAGCCGGGCGCCCACTCGGGGCCGCTGTAGATCGTGATCACCACGTCCGGCGCCACCGTGCGGATGGTGTCGACGATCCGGGCGCGCAGCGCGGGGGTGTCTCGGATGCGGCTGTCGGGGAAGTCCCAGAACTGCACGTCGTGCACGCCGACGACGGCGGCCGACCGGCGCTGCTCCTGCTCCCGGAGCGGTCCGGCCTGCTCCGGCGCCAGTCCCGCGATACCGGCCTCGCCGCGGGAGGCGAGCGCGTAGTGCACGACGCGGCCCTGCGCGGTCCACTTCGCGACCGCGGCGCCGATACCGTATTCGGGGTCGTCGGGATGCGGCACCAGGACCAGCGCGGTGCGCCAGCCGGCCGGGAACGGTTGCAGGGTCACCGCCCTATGCCACCACACCGCCGATCAAGATCGCGCTGGTCTGCTCCACCCAGTCCTCATCGAGGTCGACTCCGGGCCGCAGCAACAGGCCGAGCATCGTGGCGCCGCCGATCACCTCGATGAGCCGGTCGGGGTCGACATCGCCGCGGACCTCGCCGCGGGTGACCGCGTCGGCCAGCCGCGCCCGCACCGCGGCGAACACGCCGGTGAACCGCTCCATCACCCGCGCCCCCAGCTCCGCGTCGTCGGCGATGTCGGCGATCAGCCCGGGCAGCGCCGCCCGCACCACGGGGCTGGTGAACACGTCGCGGGTCGCGGCGACCATCGCGCGCACGTCGGCGGCGATGTCCCCCGCCGGCGCGGACAGCGCGGTGGGTGCGGCCGGGAACGCGGCCTCGTGCACCAGCTCAGCCTTGCTGGACCACCGGCGGTACAGGGCGGTCTTCGTGGTGCCGGCCCGCTCGGCCACCGCGGCCATGGTCACGTTCGAGTAGCCGATTTCGGCAAGCAGATCCGCGGTGGCGCGCAGTATGGCAGCGTCGATACGCGGGTCACGGGGACGTCCCGCGGACTGGGCCTTGTCAACCGATGACGGGTCTGCTTTCATATCGCTACTCACCGTATCGTAATTACGGGCGAAAGGGTGCACGGATGCCTCACGAACCGGCTGTCGAAGAGGTCAGCCGCCTGCAGCGGGCCAGCCGCGACGTCACAACGCTGCCCGGCATCCTGTCGGGCTGGCTGGCCACCCAGCTGCCCGACACCGCGCCGGAAGTGTTGGTGGAGAGCGGGATCGACGCCAACGGCATGTCCTCGGAGACCATCGTGCTCACCGTGCGCTGGGAGGACGCCGGGGGCCGCACCGAGCAGCGCTTCGTCGCGCGCGTCGCGCCGTCGGCGCACGACGTGCCGGTGTTCTCCGACTACCGCCTGGACCACCAGTTCGAGGTGATCCGCCTGGTCGCCGAGAAGACCGGCGTGCCGGTGCCCACGGTGCGCTGGCTCGAACCGACGGGATCGGTCCTGGGCACGCCGTTCTTCCTCATGGAGTACGTCGACGGGCTGGTTCCGCCCGACGTCATGCCCTACACGTTCGGTGGGAACTGGTTCTACGACGCCCCGGCCGAACGGCAGCGGGAGCTGCAGGACCGCACGGTGGCGGTGCTCGCCGAACTGCACGCGATCCCCGATCCGCAGGACGCCTTCGGGTTTCTGGTGAGAGGTCCCGGGGACACCGCGCTGCGGCGGAACCTCAACTGGCTCAAGGACTGGTACGAGTTCGCGGTGCGCGACATCGGCCGCTCGGAGCTGATCGAGCAGGCGCTGGCCTGGCTCGAACAGCACTGGCCGGCCGACATCGCCGCCGGCGACCCCGTGCTGGCCTGGGGCGACGCCCGCATCGGTAACGTGCTCTACCGCGACTTCGCGCCGGTGGCCGTCCTCGACTGGGAGATGGCCACCCTCGGCCCGCGGGAGCTCGATGTGGCGTGGATGATCTTCGCCCACATGGTGTTTCAGGAGTTGACCGGGCTCGCCGGCCTCGAGGGCATGCCGCACTTCATGCGCGAGGACGAGGTGAAGGCCACCTATGCCGAGATGACCGGTGTACACCTCGGCGATCTGCACTGGTTCTACGTGTACTCCGGGGTCATCTGGGCGTGTGTGTTCATGCGCACCAGCGCCCGCCGGGTGCGGTTCGGCGAGATCGAACCGCCCACCGACGTCGAATCGCTCTTCTATCACGGCGCGTTGCTGCGCCGCCTCATCGAGAGGAACCCGTGATGCTCGGCCCCATGGACGAATTCCCGGTGCACCAGGTGCCGCAGCCGATCGCCTGGCCGGGTTCGTCGGACCGCAACTTCTACGACCGGTCCTATTTCAACGCCCACGATCGCACCGGTGACCTGTTCCTCATCACCGGCATCGGGTACTACCCGAATCTCGGCGTCAAGGACGCGTTCGTGCTGCTGTCGCGCCGCCGCGGCGGCGAGAGGGGCCTGCTCGGCGACACGCACACCGCGGTGCACCTGTCCGACGCCATCGACTCCGACCGGCTCCACCAGCACGTCGGCGCATACCGCGTCGAGGTCGACGAGCCGCTGCACAAGCTGCGCATCGTGATGGACGAGACCGAAGGTGTCGCAGTGGATCTCACGTGGGAGGGCCTGTACGGCGTCGTGCAGGAACAGCCCCACGTCCTGCGCACCGGCAACCGGGTGACGCTGGACGCGCAACGCTTCGCCCAGGTCGGCGCGTGGAGCGGCCGCATCGCCGTCGACGGCGAGGAGATCGTGGTCGATCCGTCGACCTGGATCGGCACCCGGGACCGGTCCTGGGGCATCCGTCCCATCGGGGAGGCCGAACCGGCCGGGCGCCCGGCCGATCCGCCGTTCGAGGGCATGTGGTGGCTGTATGTGCCGATGGCGTTCGAGGACTTCGCGATCGTGCTGATCATTCAGGAGGACCCCAGCGGATTCCGCTCGCTCAACGACTGCACGCGGGTCTTCACCGACGGGCGGGTCGAGCAGCTCGGTTGGCCCCGGGTGAAGGTTCACTACACCTCGGGAACCCGCATCCCCCACGGCGCCACCATCGAGGCGGCCACCCCCGACGGTGACCCACTCGTCTTCGAAGTCGAGTCGAAGCTGCCCGTGCCGATCCACATCGGCGGCGGTTACGGCGGCGACAGCGACTGGATCCACGGCGTCTGGAAGGGCGAGAAGTTCACCGAGCGCCTCGATTACGACCTGTCGGACCCCGCGGTGTCCGGCCGCGCGATGTTCGGTGTCATCGACCACGTCGGCCGGGCCACCTGCCAGGTCGGCGGCCGCACCCTCGAGGGTTGGGGCCTGTTCGAACACGGCGCGCTGGGCCGCCACGACCCGTCCGGCTTCGCCGACTGGCTGACCGTCGCGCCCTAGGCGATGGCGAACAACGCGGCGGCCGCCGCGGCCTCCACCCCGCAGTAGAACCAGTTGGGATAGAACGTGGTCCGGTCGCCGAGCACGGCGGCGATCACCCGACCACCGGCCATGCCCGCCAGCGCCGCTCCGACGGTGATCAGGACGCCGGTGCGTACCGGCCCGTCCTGCCAGAGGGCCGCCAGCAGGACGGCAGTCACCCCGAGGCCGAAGCCGCCGTAGACGGCGCGCACCTCCGACCGTGCGGTGCCGGTTGTGACGTCGATACCGAATGGGCGGATGAGCGCCGCCGGCGCCGCGAGCGCGTAACACCCCATACCGGCGAAGAACACGGCGACGACGACGATCACGGCAGCGGCCACGGTAACCTCCGGGAGAAGACACATCGGCTGGGGTCGGGGGTCAGCATGTCGGACGCCATCGCCTCGGCGCTTCCACGAACGTGCTCCCCGACGGTGTGGTTGTGGCCCGGGCAGGCCCTCTACGCCGGGCCCGGACTGGGGTTGGCGCCACACTCGGGGTCGGTGTCCTGCCTGGCGGTGGCCGTCGACGGACTCCTCACCGTGACGATGGGCTCGGTGATCGTGCGGGCGGTGAGCGTGCTGATCCCGCCGCGGACCATCCATCACCTGAACACCCGCGACGTTCGGCCTGTCCGCGACCGCGCTGCTCAGCAGCGGTGTGGTGGTGCGGACCCCGTGATCACGCCGGCTGCCGTTCCGGGGCGGGCACCCTGCCGAACACCATCGACTCCTCGATCCGGTCGAAGCGGTGGTCGATCGCGTCGAGGACGTAGTTGTGCCGCACCTTCCAGGGCCGGCGGGTGCCCGAACGCGGCAGTGCGTGCGGGGCGCGCTTGATGTAGTTGGCTTCGAGGTCCCACGTCAGCTTCTCGCTCATCGGCACCTGCCCCAGATGCGGGTAGGCGTGGGTGTAGCCGTGTTCGCCCATGTAGGCCAACAGCTTTGCGACCGCGCGGGCGGTCATGTCCGCGCGCAGCGTCCAGGAGGCGTTGGTGTAGCCGATGCACCACGCCAGGTTCGGCACGTCCTCGAGCAGGTATTCCTTATAGACGAACCGGTCGGTGGGCTTGATCTCGTTGCCGTCGATGAAGATCCGGATACCGCCGAGCGCCTGCAACTGCAGGCCGGTGGCGGTGACGATCACGTCGGCGTCGATCCGCTTCCCGGACTGCAGCACGATGCCGTCGGCGTCGATGCGCTCGATGTGGTCGGTGACGACCTCGGCCTCCCCGGCACTGATGTGCTCGAAGAGATCCCCGTCGAGCACGAGGCACATTCGCTGATCCCAGGGGTTGTACCGCGGCTTGAAGTGCACGTCGACCGGGTAGCTCTGCGGGAGCGCGGCGACGGTCCGGTTGCGGATCAGCCAGCGGCCGAACCGCGGCGCCTTGCGGAACATCGTGTACAGCAGGATGTGGATCATCGCGTTGCGGAAGCGCACCACCGGATGCGACAGCCGCTGCGGCAGCCACCGGCGGATGAACTCGACCATCGGGTCGACCCGCGACATCGACATCATGTACGTGGGTGAGCGTTGCAGCATGGTCACGTGCGCGGCCTTCTCCGCCAGGGCCGGGATCAGGCTGATGGCGGTGGCGCCGCTGCCGACGACCACCACCCGCTTCCCGGAGTAGTCCAGCGTCTCGGGCCAGAACTGGGGGTGGACCACCTCGCCGCGAAACTCCTCGATGCCGGGGAACTCCGGGCGGTACGGGTCGTCGTAGTTGTAGTAGCCGGTGCCGCAGAACAGGAAGCGGCCCCGGTAGACCTTCTCCTCGTCACCGCCGGGGCCGGAAGCCACCGTGCGCACGGTCCAGGTGTCGGTGGCGGAGTCCCATTCGGCGGAGGTGACGCGGGTGTTGAACCGGATGTGGCGGTCGATGCCGTACTTGGCGGCGGTGCGGGTGAGGTACTCGCGGATGTGCTCGCCGTCGGCCACGTTTTCCTGCCGCGTCCACGGCTCATAGGGGTAGCTGAGCGTGAAGATGTCGCTGTCCGAACGGATCCCCGGATAGCGGAACAGGTCCCACGTCCCGCCAATCCGCTCCCGGCGCTCGAGCACCGTATAGCTGAGCTGCCGGTTCTTCTCGTGGATCCGGTAGGCCGCCCCCAACCCGGAGATGCCCGCGCCGATGATCACCACATCGGAGTACTCAGCCGTGCCGTCACTCATGGAACCTCCATTGGTCCGCATCCGTACCGACCCCACCATAGGGCTCCGTCGCACAGCGAGTCGACGGTCTCCGCCAAACCGATCCCCGTCGATCTCGCTCGCGGGTCCGAACAACGCCGTGATCATCTGCCCAGCGTGAGAGCCTGGTGCCATGAACGTGGGGGACAACGTCGACGTCGTCGTGGTGGGCGCCGGCTTCGCGGGGTTGACGGCAGCGCGTGAGCTGGTGCGGCTCGGCCACGACGTCACGGTGCTCGAGGGCCGCAACCGGGTCGGTGGGCGGGCGCTCACCGGCACCGTCGCCGGCACACCGGTCGACCTGGGGGCAACGTTCATCGGCCCCACCCAGGACGCGGTGCGGGCGCTGGCCGCCGAGTTGCGCTGTGAGACCGTGCGCACCCACAACCGCGGCAAGAACCTGATCCGCTGGCGCGGCCGGGTGCGCTCCTACCGCAGCACCGTCCCGCGCCTGTCGATACTCGAACTGCTCGACGTGTCGCGAATCCAGTGGCGCTTCGAGCGGCTGTGCCGGCAGGTGCCCGTCGCCGCGCCGTGGACGGCGTCCTCGGCGCACCGGCTCGACGAGCAGAGCCTCGAGCAGTGGTTGCGATCGGTGCACGCCAACGCCTCGACCCGCGACCTGATGGCGATCATGTCCAGGGTCACCTGGGGCTGCGAGCCGGACGCGGTGTCGATGCTGCACGCGGTGCGCTACGTCAAGGCGGCCGGTGGCATCGGGCGGATGCTCGACGTGGACGGCGGCGCGCAGCAGGACCGCTTCCCCGGCGGCGCCCAGCAGATCGCGCTGCGGATCGCCGAACAGCTCGGCGGGCGGGTGCGGCTCGGCACCCCGGTGCGGCGGGTGCACCGCCACGCCGACGGCACGCTGTGCGTCGACACCGACCACGGGCAGATCGCGGCGCGCGCGGTGATCGTCGCCATCGCGCCCGCGCACCGGTCGGCGATCACGTTCCAGCCGCCGCTGCCCGAGGGGTACGCCGAGCTGGCCGGGCACTGGCCGCAGGGCCGGTTGAGCAAGGCCTACGCCGCCTATGAGACGCCGTTCTGGCGCGACGGCGGATGTTCGGGCGAGGCGCTGTCCGACGAGGGGCCGGTGTTCATCACCTTCGATGTCAGCCCGTCGGAGGCCGGTCCGGGCATCCTGCTCGGCTTCACCGACGCCGCCACCTTCGACGGGCTGGCGCCGCAGGAACGCCGGGAGCGCGCGGTGGCCGGGTTCACCGCGCTGTTCGGCGAGCCGGCCGCCCATCCGATCGACTACGTCGACCACCTGTGGGGCGCCGAGGCGTTCGCCCCCGGCGGCCCGACCGCGGCGGTGCCGCCGGGTTCGTGGACGGACTACGGCCCGTCGCTGCGGGCGCCGGTCGACGGCATCTTCTGGGCGGGGACCGAAACCGCCGACGAGTGGACGGGATTCCTCGACGGCGCGGTGCGGTCGGGCCGGCGCGCCGCGGCCGAGGCGCACGCGCGGTTGGCGGGCTAGCGGTCAGGAGGTGGCGCGCTGCCCGCCGGTCGCCGACGTGGCCAGCCTCCGCAGTGCGCGGTTGACCTCGGCGGGGCATTCGAGGATCGCGCAGTGCCCACCGGGCAGCTCGACGAACTCCGCGAGATCGGGCGCCAATTCGGCGATCCGGCGCGACGAGGTGATCGGCAGCAGGCGGTCCTTGGTGCTGCCGATGACCAGCGTCGGCACCGTGAGGCTCTCCAGCCCGATGTGGCGCGGTCCCAGCTTGTCGACCAGCACCCCGGCCCATCCGCCGCGCCCGGCCGCCGGTGTGGCGGCGAACAACTCGTAGACGAACTCCGCGACAGCGGGATCGGCGGTGCGGCCCACCGCCAACGCCGAGACGAACCGGCGGCTCGGCCGCTGCGCCGCGGCGAACAGCGGCGCCGCCCCGAACGTCTTGAGCATGCGCCCGCCGGCCAGCACGCGGGCGGCCGACAGCCGGCGCGGCACCGGCAGGAACTGGACATCGCGCAGCAGATCGCCGGTGGTGGTGTTGATCAGCGCCGCGGCGGCGATGCGCTGCGCGACGCGTTCGGGGTAGCGCTGCGCCCAGGAGGTGATTGCGATGCCGCCCATCGAGTGACCGGCGATGACCGCGCGCTCATGGGAGCGCACCGTGGCGTCGAGCACGGCGTCGAGATCGGCGGCGAGGTAGTCGAGGCTGTAGTTTCCGCGCCGCGGCGGCACACCGCTGCGGCCGTGACCGCGGTGGTCGTAGGCGATGACGCGGAAATCCGTCGCCAAATCGGCGATCTGATAGGCCCACACTCGGATGGCGCAGGTGATGCCGTGGGCCAGCACCACCGGCGGGGCGTCGTCGGGGCCGAAGACCTCGGTGTGCAGCCGCACCCCGTCGATGGAGCGGACCGGGACCACGCGGCTCGGCGGCAGCGCCTGCGCGGCGGCGAATCGGCTGGGCGGTGCGGCGCGTCCCACGGCGGGCTCCCTCCACCCGGCGACGGTGCCGGGTCTGTCGAGCTTAGCTGGCCGTCACCAGGACCGGCTTGATGACCGCGCCGGTGGTGGCCGCCGACCAGGCCGCACCGAAGTCCTCGAACGCATACGTGGTGACCAGCCGGTGCAGCGGGAGTTCGCCGGAGCGGGTCAGTGCGGCCAGGTGCGGGATGAGTGTGTGGGGTTCGCTGTCGCCCTCCACGACACCGCGCACGGTCAGGCCCTTGCCCATGATCAGGCCGACGGGCAGCGGCGCGACCGGCGCGCCGAGTCCGAGCAGGGCCAGGGTGCCGCGGGGCCGCAGCACGGTCAGCGCGGTCATCAGCACGTCGGGCACCGCGGTGGTGTCGACGGCGGCGTGCGCACCGCCGCCGGTGAGCTCGGTAAGGGCGGCGGTGACGTCGGCGGCGGAGTCGGCCGGGTCGACGGTTGCGGTGGCGCCGAACTCGGCGGCCAGGTCGCGCCGGGATGCGACGGGGTCGACGGCGACGATCGTGCGGCAGCCGGCGACCCGGGCGCCCATCACCGCCGACAGCCCGACCGCGCCCGCGCCGAATACGACGACCGACTGCTCGGGCCGCGCGGCGAGCGCGTTGAGGACTGTCCCGACGCCGGTCTGCACGCTGCAGCCGAGCGGCGCCGCCAGCGCGGGGTCGAGGTCGTCGCCGATCGGCACGGCGTTGCGCTGGCGGGTCAGCGCGTACGTGGCGTGGCTGGATTGGCCGAAGAATCCGCCGGCGACCGGACGACCGTCGAGGCGCAGCGCGCTGGTCTCCCCTCCCCCGTCGCCGCGCATGTTGAGGTCGGTGGAGTGCACGCAGTAGGCGGGTTGGTGCGCGGCGCAGTACGGGCAGTGCCCGCAGCTGGCGAAGGTGAGCACCACCCGCTGGCCGGCAGACAGCGTGGCGTCCGGGCCGGTGGCGGTGACGGTGCCCGCGCCTTCGTGGCCGAACACCATCGGCGTCCGGCGTTGCGGCCAGCGGGCGGCGACGCTGACGTCGGTGTGGCAGATGCCGACCGCGTCGATGCGCACCAGCAGCTCGTCGGCCACCGGCGGCCGGATGGCGACGTCGGACAGGACGGGATGGGCACCGGCTTCCAGCAGGACCGCGGCACGGGCGTCGATCACCCCGGGATGTTAAATGAACGGCAGTCGGCGACAGAAAGGCAGCCATGCGCGCGATCCAGATTGCCCAACTCGACGGTCCTGGTGCGGCGCAGGTCGTCGACGTCGCCGAACCGGACGGCGACGGCCAGGTGCTCATCGACGTGCACGCCGCGGGCGTCGCCTTCCCGGATGCGCTGCTCACCCGCGGGCTCTACCAGTACAAGCCCGAGCTGCCGTTCACCCCCGGCGCCGAGATCGCCGGCGTGGTCCGCAGCGCACCCGCCGACAGCGGGCTCGCTGCGGGCGACCGGGTCGCGGGGTTGACGATGCTGTCGGGCGGAATGGCCGAAGTGGTTGCGCTGCCTGCGGATCGGGTGTTCCCGCTACCGGATGCGGTGTCGTTCGAGGCGGGCGCCGGGTTGTTGTTCAACGATCTGACGGTGCATTTCGCGCTGCGCACCCGCGGCAGGCTGGCCGAGGGCGAGACCGTGCTGGTGCACGGCGCCGCCGGCGGCATCGGCACCTCGACGCTGCGCCTGGCGCCGGCGCTGGGCGCGTCGCGCACCATCGCGGTGGTGAGCACCCCGGAAAAGGAGGCGGTGGCGCGGGCCGCGGGCGCGTCGGAGGTGGTGCTGGCCGACGGATTCAAGGACGCGGTCAAGGAACTCACCGGCGGTCGCGGAGTCGACATCGTGCTCGACCCGGTCGGCGGCGACCGGTTCACCGATTCGATCCGGTCACTGGCACCCGGCGGGCGGTTGCTGGTGGTGGGGTTCACGGGCGGCGACATCCCGACCGTGAAGGTGAACCGTCTGCTGCTCAACAACGTCGACGTGATCGGCGCCGGCTGGGGCGCATGGACATTCAGTCACCCGGGGTATGTGCGCGAGCAGTGGGCCGAACTGGAACCGATGCTGGCCTCGGGTCAGGTGCCTGCCCCGCAGCCGGAGGTCTATCCGTTGGACCGCGCCGCGGACGCGATTGCCGCGCTGGAGGATCGGACCGCCAAGGGCAAAGTGGTCGTCGCGCTGCGCTGACCGGCGGCCTGGGAGTCAGGACGCGGTGAGCTGGTAGTCCATCGGCGGGCCGTTCGGCCCGACGGCCGCCTGGTCGGCCACCGCGGCGGCGACCGGCTGGCCGGACTGCACGGTGGCGAACACCGAGACCCGGTCGTCGACCGAGAACGACGCGGCCGGCGTCGCCGCCTGCTGGCGGTCGACGGTCACCGCAGTGGTGTCCGGGGTGATGCGGTAGGTCTGCACCACGCCGTTGTCGCTGCGGGTGGTGACCGAATCGGCGGTGACCGCGATGACGGTGCCGTGCTGGGCGACGGGCGCGCTGGACGCCTGCGGGGCCTGCGCGGCGGGCGTCGCCGCGGATTCGGGCGTCGAGAAGTGGACGAACGCTCCGGCGAGGACACCGGCCGAGGCGACGGCGAACGACAGCGATCCGCCGACCACCACGGGCCAGTTCGTCGGCCGGCGTTCGGCTATCGCTGCAGGTGCTCGATGCTTTCCACTCATTACCTCTCAACTCCACTTATCTCGTCGGCGTCGAGGCTCCTGTACCCGAGGGCTCGAGGCCGCAAACCGCATCGGCCCTGCGTACGCGGCGGGCAACGGCGTTGACCTGCGAGGATGCCGCCAAATTCACGGCGCCGTCAGGGCCGCGGCGAGCACTCTCGCGGCCCTTGTGACAGAACTCGACGGACGCTCCGGGCGACCCGATCCGATCAGCTCGCGGCCGGTGCCGTCCGCCCGGCCGTCTCGGGCAACAACACGAGACTCACCAGGCTCACCAGCGCCACGGCGCCCATCATCGCCGCCACCCCCCACGTGCCGAACGAGGCGTACAGCGTCGGCGAGATCACCGGCGGGACGGCGCCGCCGACGATGCCACCGAGGTTGAGCGCCAGCGCCGCGCCCGTGTAGCGGTACCGGGCGGCGAACAGTTCGGGCAGGAACGACGCCAGCGGCCCCATGCAGAAGCCGATCACGGCGTAGGTCGCCACGACGCTCGAGCTGAAGACGATCTCGCTGCCCGCACCGATGAGCGGGAAGACCATGACCGACCAGGGCAGCGCCACCGCCGCGCCGATCAGCAGGACGCGGCGACGCCCGCGGGTGTCGCTGAGGATCGCCGACGCGGCCGCGCACCCGACCGCACACACCCCGCCGATCACGCCGACCAGCAGGATCAGCCCTGTGGGGTAGTCCATGTGGTCTTCGGCGTAGTGGGTGAAGAACGTGCCCGCCTGGTACACCAGCATCGGCACGCACGTCGCGGCGCCGGCGGCCAGGAGGACGCCGCGGCCCTGCTCGCGCATCAGCGCGGCGAGCGGCAGGCCGTGATGGTCCTCGGTCGTCGCCTCGGCGTGTACGGGCGATTCCTGCACGCGCAGCCGGATGTAGAGCGCGGTCGCGATCAGCCCGGCGCTCAGCAGGAACGGGATGCGCCAACCCCATTGCAGGAAGGCCGAACTCGTCTCGTCCATGGCGAGGTGCACGACGAGGAAGACCAGGTTGGCCATGACCAGCGCGGTGCCCAGCCCGAGCTGGGTGAACATGCCGTAGAACCCGCGCCGGTCGGCAGGGGCGTGTTCGGCGCTCAGCAGCGCCGAACCGGCCCACTCCCCGCCGACCGCGAACCCCTGCACGAGGCGCAACACGATCAGCAGCAACGGCGCCGCGATCCCGATGGTGTCGGTGCCCGGGATCAGCCCGACCCCGACCGTGGACACACCCATCAGCAGCAGCGTGATGACCAGGACCTGCTTGCGGCCGATGCGGTCGCCGAAGTGGCCGAACACCGCCGCGCCGATCGGCCGGGAGACGAACGCGGTCGCGAATGCGGCCAGCGAGGCGGTGGTCGCCATGACGTGGCCGAGGTCGGGGAAGAACACCGTGGGGAACACCAGCGCGGCGGCGGTGCCGTAGATGAAGAAGTCGTAGAACTCGATCGCCGATCCGACGTAGCCGGCGCGCGCCACCTGGCGCAGCGACCGCCCGGTGCCCGCCTGCTCGCGGCGCGCCGAGCCCACCCCCCGTGTTGCCATGGCGTCGATAGTGGCACGGGCGTCCCAGCGGTGACCGGCGAATCGCGCTAGGTGCCTGCCACCCGCTGCGGCTGGGCGCCCGGCACCTCCACGTCGGTCGGCAGCTCCCAGTGCAGACCCTGCTCGGCGTCGAATCGCCGTGGCTTGTAGCGCAGTAGCCCACCACCGGGGTATGGGGTGTACTCCCCGAACCAGACGGTGCCGTCGACGGCGTAGAGGTCGACGCGGATGAAGTCCCATCCAGTGCCCAGCACGCTGGCGATCTCCAGCATCGTGTCCAGCTCGGCCGGCCGCGGCTCGTCGGCCACCGGAAAGATCCGCCACCGCACCGGCAGCCGGTTCCACGCGGTGTCGAGGAAAGTGGCGGTCTGCTTGCCGAAGCGGCCCCGGTTGACCTGGATGAGCTCGACGCGGCCGTCGAAGACGAAGAACTTGTAGTCGGCCGGGGGCAGGCCGTCGGAGGTCGGGATGCGTTCCTCGACGAGCAGCAGCGGCCGGGCCTGACTGTAACCCCACTCCCCCAGTTCCAGCGGGGTGCGCGTCCACCAGTCGCGGGTACGGCGCAGCAGCGTGTCGACGTCGGTGCCGGCCTCCGGGCCGAAGATGACGTGGCCGCTGCTGTGGTTGGGTTTGAGCACCCACGGCGGCAGGGCGGCGAGATCGGGCGCGTCGCGTAGATCCGGCCCATACCAGTAGGTTTCGGGGATGCGAAGGTCGGCTCCCGGATACGCGGCGCGCGCCATCTCCTTCATCCGCAGCTTGTCGCACGCGGCGACGATCCGGTCGCGCCGGTCATAGAGGATGCGCCAGTTCACCTTCTCGTTGAAGGTGCGCGGCCGGCGGAAGTTGCCGGGCGAGCCGATCATCGTCAGGTGAAAGCCGTGGCGCAGCAGCGGCACCGGGATCCAGCTGTAGAACCTGCGCTGCGCGGCCAGCAGCGGCGCCGGGACGGGGATGTTGAGACGGCGGGGCATCGCGTCGTCGCCTAGGCGGCGCTGGTGAGATAGCCGCCGCGGCGGAAGAACTCGGCGCCGCTGCGCTCGACGCCGTCGGCGCCACGAACGCGGGTGATCACCAGGCCGCGGTTGCCGCCGCGGTAGGCGTCGGGGCCGCACACCACCGCGCCTCCGCCCTCCTGCACGATCACCCGCCCGGGCGTCCCGCCGTAGCGGGCGTCGGAAATCTTCGACTCGAGCACCTCGATCTGTTCACCGCGGTAGAAGGTGAACGGGCGCGGGTACGGTTCGGACAGGGCCCGCACGAACCGCTCGAGATCCTCGGCCGGCCAATCCCAGTCGATCAGGCTGTCGCGCGCGGAACGCTTGTGGAAGTAGGTCCGCTCGGCCTTGTCCTGCGGCCGCCACTGCGCGGTGCCGGACTCCAGCGCCGCCAGCGCCTCCTTAAGCGCACCGGGGATGAGATCGATACCGCGCAGCACCAGTTCGGTGCCGGTGTCGGTCGGCCCGATCGGCAGGGAATGCTGGATGAGGATGTCGCCGGTGTCGAGCCCCTCGTCCATGCGGTGGATCGTCAGGCCGAACTCGGACTCGCCGCTGATCATCGTCCACAGCACCGGGGAGAATCCCGTGCACTTGGGCAGCAGCGAGTCGTGCATGTTGAGGGTGCCGTGCGGCGGCAGCTCGTACAGTTCCGGCGGCATCCACGTGTACCAGCTGTTGACGACGATGACGTCAGGTTCGGCGCGCTTGACCAGGTCGATGGTCTCGCTGTCGATGCCCTCGGTCAGGTGGACCGGGATGCCGTGTTCGCGCGCCAGCTCCTCGACCGAGTCGGAGAAGATCCCCTTGTAGGAGTCGTCGCTGGCGGGATGGGTGACCGCGAGCGGAATGTCGTGTTGCTGGTCGATCAGTGCTTGCAGGGTCACCCGCCCCCAGGTCTGAAAACCGAACGACACGATGCGCATGACGAAAACCTCACTGTTTCGGTACTTGTGCTGGCTGCAGGTGCGACGCCCAGGTCCGAGCGTTAGCCACAAGCTAGAGAGGTTACGTTACCCTTACCTAAGTTGCATGCTTCACCGTGCAATGAATTTGACAGGTACGTCACATTGCTGAATCTGCATGCGATGAGTTCGAGCGTGCCCGCGGCCTATTCTCCCGAGACTCGCGCGGCGAGGGAAGCACTCTCGAGGTCTTCCAGCGCAACGCCCCGTGTCTCCGTGATCCGCCAGACCGCGACGATGGTCACGACACCGCATCCGGCGGCCAGCACCACCAGCGGCGTGCTGGACGGACCGTCAGCGAGGAGGCCACTCGCGATCAGCGGAGTGAATCCTGCGCCGAGGAGTGCGGCGAGCTGATAACCCATCGAGGCTCCGGTGTAGCGAACCCTGGTTCCGAACATCTCCGAGAACAACGCTCCCAGCGGTGCGTACATCAGCGACTGCAGCACCTGGGCGATGACCATGCCCACGAACAGCAGAGGGACCGACCCGGTGTCGATGAGTGCGTAGAACGGCCAGGCGTAACAGACGATTCCGACCGCGCCGGTGACGATGACCGGTCGTCGGCCAAGCCGGTCGGACAGCGCCGAGAACAGCGGGATCGTGACCAGAGCGGTTGTCGAGGTGAAGATCAACGCCGTCATCACATCCGTGCGGTGAAAGCCGATCGCCGTGGCGTAACTGATCATGTAGGTGCTGATCAACGCCGTCAGCGCGAAGGGGCCGATCCCGACCGCGCAGGCCAACACCAGATTTCGCGGTCGCCGCAGGATGTCGACGAGAGGGATGCGATCGGTGCGCCGGTCGGCGTTCTTCGCCTGCGCGAACACCGGGCTCTCGGTGACCGACAACCGCACGTAGATGCCCAATGCGAGCAGGAGCAGGCTGATGAAGAACGGAATCCGCCAACCCCACGACAGGAACGCCTCGTCCGGGAGCAGGGTGATCACCGTGACGGCCGCCACGGACAGCAGCGAACCGATGGGTGAGCCCATCTGCATCACGCCGTTCCACGTTCCGCGCCGATGAGGTTCGGCGTGCTCGGTCACCATCAGCGTGGCTCCGCCCCACTCACCCCCGATCGCAACGCCCTGAATGACGCGGAGCGCAACCAGGAGTATCGGCGCGGCGATGCCGATGGACGCGAACGTCGGGAGCACGCCGACCAGGAAGCTGGCCACACCCATCAACGCCATCGTGAGTACGAGCATCGATTTGCGGCCCACCCGATCGCCGAAGTGGCCGAACAGGATGCCGCCGACCGGACGGGCGACGTACCCGGCGGCCAGTGTCCCGAAGGCGGCGATGGTGGCCACCGCTGGATCCGACTCCGGGAAGAACACCAGGCCGAACACCAGTGCACTCATCGTTCCGTACACCAGGAAGTCGTAGTACTCGATCGCCGTCCCCAGCAGGCTGGAGAGTGCGACGCGGCGCAGTAGCACCTGCCCCTGCGGCAATGTGTCGGTCATTCGCAGTCCCTCGAGCGGTCGGCAGGCGTCGTGTCATCCTGACCCTTCTCCGTCGCCCGGCGGTGGAGCCGTCTCGATCAGCGGAACGTGTCGCTTCGACCGGCCGTCATCGGGCGGAACATGTCACCCGATGACAAGGCACGGAATTCGGGCATGGTGAGCCGGCACGCGGGCGATTCGAACGCCACGGTGGAGTTGACGGCGGCTCGGCAGCAGCGCCGTGCCCGAATCATCGCCGTAGCAATTGACTCGGCGGCGCACGGTTACGACGCGGTGCACATTCGGGTGGTTGCGGAGCGCGCCGGTGTCGCTGCCAGCACCGTTTACCAGTACTTCTCGTCGAAGGATCATCTGCTGGTGGCCTGTCTTGACGAGATGGTCGCCGCCTGGGAGTTGAGCGTCCGCGCGGAGACGCGCCGGATCAGCGATCCGTATCGCCGACTGCTGCACGTCGCCGACACCGTCACGCGAGGTCTCTTGTCGGCACCGCTGCTCGCCTCTGCGGTCACCCGGGCGTACCTGTCCGCGGACAGCGCGGCGTCAGCACACGCAAACTCGGTGCGTCACCGGCTGAGTCAGATGATGACCGCGGCGCTGGCCGGTACCTGCGCCACGGATCAGCACGCAGAGATCGGTGACCTCATCGCCGATCTCTGCGTGGCGAACATGCTGGCCCTCGTACAGGGCCGTGCCACGGCAGTCGAGGCACGGCACCGGCTCGAGCGCACCATCGCTGTGCTCAGCCGTCACCGGGTCGAGGAGCTGCCTCACTGCTCGTGACGCCCGCGAGTGCCTGTTCGCGTGTGATCTCCAGGGCGATGTCGATGAGCTGGTCTTCCTGGCCGCCGATCAGCTTGCGCTGCCCGGCGCGGTGCAGCAGCTGGTGGGCGGGTACGCCGTAGCGTTCGGACTGGCGGATGGCGTGTTTGAGGAAGCTGGAGTACACCCCCGAATAGCCCATGATCAACGCGTTGCGGTCGAGCAGGCACTCCTGAGGCATCGCGGGCGCCACCACCTCCTCGGCGGCATCGGCGATGTCGAAGAAGTCGATGCCGGTCTTCACGCCGATCTTGTCGAACACGCCGATCAGCGCCTCGACCGGCGCGTTGCCCGCACCCGCGCCGAAGCGGCGGCACGACCCGTCGATCTGCTTGGCGCCCGCGCGCACCGCCTCGATCGAGTTGGCCACACCCAGCCCGAGATTCTCGTGGCCGTGAAAACCGACCTGCGCGTCGTCGCCGAGTTCGGCGACCAGCGCCGCGACCCGGTCGCGCACACCTTCGAGCACCAGCGCCCCGGCCGAGTCCACGACGTAGACGCACTGGCAACCGGCGTCGGCCATGATCCGCGCCTGCGCGGCGAGTTTCTCCGGCGGAATGGTGTGGCTCATCATCAGGAAGCCGACCGTCTCCAAGCCCAGTTCGCGGGCCAGCCCGAAATGCTGGATCGACACGTCGGCCTCGGTGCAGTGCGTGGCGATGCGGCAGATCGACCCGCCGTTGTTCTGCGCCTCCTTGATGTCCTCCTTCGTGCCCACACCCGGCAGCATCAGAAACGCGATCTTGGAGTTCTTCGCCGTCTCGGCGGCGAGCTTGATCAACTCCTGCTCCGGGGTCTTGGAGAACCCGTAGTTAAAGCTCGACCCGCCCAGCCCGTCGCCGTGGGTCACCTCGATCACCGGCACCCCGGCCGCATCCAGCGCCGCGACGATCGCGCCCACTTCGTCGGTGGTGAACTGATGGCGCTTGTGGTGCGACCCGTCACGCAGCGACGTGTCGGTCATCCGGATGTCCCACATCGGATCGAAATAGATGTCCCCGCTGATGCTCATGATTGGCCTCCCGCCGCAACCGTGAGAGATTGCTTGGCGATCTCCTCGCCGACCTTGGCCGCCGCAGCGGTCATGATGTCCAGATTGCCCGCATACGGCGGCAGATAGTCGCCCGCACCCTCGACCTCGATGAAGGTGGTCACCACCGCCTGGCCGCCGGAATTCATCGACGGGTCGTCGAACTGCGGATCGTTGAGCAACCGGTAGCCCGGCACGTAGGTCTGCACCTCGGCCACCACATCGCGGATCGACTGCGCGATCGCGTCGCGGTCGGCGTCCTCGGGAATCGCGCAGAAAATGGTGTCGCGCATGATCATCGGCGGATCGGCCGGATTGAGGATGATGATCGCCTTCCCCCGCCTGGCGCCACCGATGACCTCCACCCCGTTGCTGGTGGTCTTGGTGAACTCGTCGATATTCGCCCGGGTCCCCGGACCCGCCGACGCCGACGACACCGACGCCACGATCTCCCCGTAAGGCACTCCCCCCTTATCGACCACCGCGCGGGAGACCGCATGCACGATCGGGATGGTCGCCTGCCCACCGCAGGTCACCATGTTCACGTTCGGCGCGTCCAGATGCTCATGCAGGTTGGCCGGCGGGATCACCCCCGGACCCACCGCGGCCGGCGTGAGATCGATCGCCCGGATACCCGCCTGCGCATACCGCGGCGCGGCGGCCTTGTGCACATAGGCGCTGGTCGCCTCGAACACCATGTCGGGCTTCTCCGACTGCCCCAACAGCCAATCCACCCCCTCGTGCGAGGTCTCCAACCCCATCTTGCGCGCCCGCGCCAACCCCTCAGACTCCGGATCGATCCCGATCATCCACCGCGGCTCGAGATACTCCGAGCGCTGCAACTTGTAGAGCAGATCAGTGCTGATATTGCCCGACCCGACAATCGCAACTGACATCTTCGTAGGCATGTCCCTCCCCTGTTCAATCCGAGATCTGCGCGCCCCGCGGCGCGGCCATCGCTTTGACATCCATACCGCCGAGCGATCCGGTTCCGACCTCGGCGTTGTGTGCGTGCGCGAAGTGGTGCAGCCCGAACACCGAGTCGATCCCGTTGCGCAGGCCCATCTGGTCCTCGCACTGGTTGACCGCCTTCTTGGTCAGCGCCAGACCGAATCTCGGCATGGCCGCGATCCGTGACGCGAGCCGGCGGGCCTGCTCCTCGAGCTGCTCACGGGGCACGACGCGATTGACCATCCCGACCTCGTACGCACGGCGGGCGTCGAACCGGTCACCGGTGTAGAGGAACTCCTTGGCGAACCGCGGACCGAGCACCCACGGGTGCGCGAAGTACTCGACACCTGGGATGCCCATACGGACAACGGGATCCGAAAAGAAGGCATCGTCGGCGGCGACGATGAGGTCGCACACCCAGGCGAGCATCAACCCTCCCGCGATGCACGCGCCCTGCACCATGGCGATCATCGGCTTGGGGATCTCCCGCCAGCGGCGGCACATCCCGACGTAGACCTCCATCTCCCGGGCGAAGCGCTGGTCTCCCCCGGACTTGTCGACGTGGTCCCACCACATCACCGCCCGATTGTCGTAGGTCACGTGGTGGTCGCGGTCGGGTGTGCCGATGTCGTGTCCGGCGCTGAAATGATCTCCGGCCCCGGACAGTACGATGACCGCGACTTCGTCATCGTCGACGGCCCGTTGGAAGGCGGCGTCCAACGCATAGGTCATCACGGAGTTCTGCGCGTTGCGGTAACGCGGCCGGTTCATCGTGACGACGGCGATCCCGTCACTCACCCGATAGGTCACCACATCCTGGTCATCGTGCACCGGGCCATCGTCGCACCGCCGCCGATGCCGCAGATTCCCGTCGTCCGCTCACCGGACGTCACCCACCTCACACCGACGTGAGGTGTCAGGCTTGACCCATGACCACCGATCTCGAGATCCCCCTCCAGGAAGTGGCGACGCCGTCCGGCACGCTGCGCTACTACGACACCGGTGAAGGTGCACCGCTGCTCTTTCTGCACGGTTCCGGACCGGGCGTCACCGGATGGCGCAACTTCCGCGGCATCCTTCCCGCCTTCAGCGGCGAATTCCGTTGCCTGATTCTGGAATTTCCCGGGTTCGGGGTGAGCGAGGACCAGGGCGGTCATCCCATGGTCACCGCGCAGGGCGTCGTCGCGCCGTTCCTCGATGCGATCGGGGTGGAGCACGTCGACATCGTCGGCAACTCCATGGGCGGTGGAGTCGGCATCAACTTCGCCATCCACCATCCCGAGCGGCTGCGACGCCTGGTCACGATCGGCGGTATCGGCACCAACGTGTTCAGCCCCGGGCCGAGTGAGGGCATCCGGCTGCTGCAAGAGTTCACCGAGGACCCGACACGTCAGCGACTCGTCGACTGGCTGCACTCGATGGTGTACGACCCGGCGTTGGTCACGGATCAGCTGATCGAGGAGCGCTGGCAGCTGGCGACGGATCCGGAAACCCTCGCCGCGGCCCGCCGCATGTACGGTAAGGCGGCGTTCGCCCAGATGATGGCGTTCATGCGGAGTTCCGATGCGCCGCTGCCGTGGGCGCAGATGCACAAGGTGGCCGCACCCACGCTGCTCACGTGGGGGCGCGATGACCGGGTCAGCCCATTGGATATGGCGCTGATTCCCATGCGCACCATTCCCAATGCGGAGCTGCACGTGTTTCCGAACTGCGGGCACTGGGCGATGATCGAGGCCAAGGCCGCGTTCGAGGCGACGGTGCTGTCGTTCCTCAGACGGGGGTAGCGGCTCAGCGCTGCGTGCTGCCGGCGTCCACCGGCAGCGCGACGGCGGTGATGTAGCGCGCCTCGTCGGACGCCAGGAACACCGCGGCGTTGGCGACATCGACGGGGTCCACCCACGGTATGTCCAGGAGGTTCATCGGCCGGGCCGCCGCGGCGAACTCCGCATGGGTCGGGGGCCGGTCCAGGTCGGGCCGGAATGCGCGACGCACCGCCTCGTTCTGGATGAGCGGGGTGTCGACGTTGGTGGGGTGCACGGAGTTGACCCGGATGCCGTGCGGTGCGAGATCATGCGCGAGGCTGCGCATCAACCCGACCACACCGTGTTTGGCCGCGGTGTAGTGGGCGACGCCGACCAGACCGCGCAGGCCGGCTATGGAACTGACCAGCACCATGACGCCGCCGCCCCGGCTGATCAGATGTGGTGCGGTCGCCTTGCACGTGTGCCACACACCGGTCAGGTTGACGTCGAGCATGGTCTGCCACATGTCCTCGGGCATCTCGACCGCCATGCCCCGCGACGTGATACCGGCGGTCGCACAGACGATGTCGAGACCCCCGAACTCGGCGACGGCCGCGTCGGTCGCCGTCTGCAAGGCGTCGCAGTCACGCACGTCGACCACGTCGGCGGCGATGCGGCCGCCCGCCTCGACGACCAGGCGTACGGTCTCCTCGAGGTCTTCGGTGGTGGACGGCGGAACCACGACGGTGTCGACCGGACCGCAGATGTCCAGGGCGATGATGTCGGCGCCTTCCTCGGCGAAGCGCACTGCCTGCGCGCGTCCGATGCCGCGCGCGGCACCGGTGACCACCGCGACCTTGCCGGCGAGCCGTCCCACCGTCATGCCTTCTGCGTGAGGCCGGCGTCGACGACCAGCTGCGTTCCCGTGATGTACCGGGCTTCGTCGGAGGCCAGGAAAACCACCGCATTGGCGACGTCCACGGGATCGACCCACGGCACCGGCAGCAGGTTGCGCGCCGTCAGCACCTCCGCGGCGTCGTCGGCAGTGGGTTCGGGCAGATCGGGTCGCAACCGTTTGAAGGTCGCCGAGTTGAGCACCATCGGCGTCGCAACGGCGCCCGGATGTACGGTGTTCACCCGAATGCTGCGCGATCCCAACTCGTTGGCGAGGGTCCGCGCCAAACCCACCACGGCGTGCTTGCTGGCGGTGTAGTGCGCGGTGTTCGCGGTGCCCCGCAAACCGTTGGTGGAACTGATGATCACGATCGAGCCGCCGTTCGCATCCATGTGCCCCACCGCGGCTCTCACGGTGTGCCACACGCCGGTCAGGTTGACATCGAGCACCCGGCGCCACGCCTCTTCGGCGAGGTCCCACGCCGGCGCGCCCGCGGGGTGTACGCCGGCATTCGCCACGACGACGTCCAACCGGCCGAGTTCGGCGACGCCGCGTTCGACCGCGGCGCTGAGCGCCGTGACATCTCGAACGTCGGCTTCGCCGGTGACACAACGCCGTCCGCGTTCGGTCACCGCGGCCGCCGTCTCGGCGAGGTCGGCGGAAACCGCGGCGACGTCGAGCGCGATGACGTCGGCGCCCTCCTCGGCGAACCGCTCGCAGTGCACCCGACCGGTGCCCCGCGCGGCGCCGGTGACCATGACGACCCTGCCCGGCAACCTCGTCATCAATCGGTTTTCAGCAGCGCGAAGCCCTTGTACCCGGCGTCGGCGACCTCAGCGCAGATGTCGAGGTAGACCCCGAATCCGCCGATGAACAACATGAACACCCGGGGCTTACCCGGCACGTTGGCGCCCATGTACCAGGAGTTGGCCTGGGTGAAGAGCGTGGCGTCGGCGCGGCGGGCCAACTCGGCACCCCAGTCGTCGACGGCCTGCTCGGTGGCCTCGATCGCCGCATACCCGTGGTCGTCGAGGTAGCGGATGCAATCGGCGATCCAGTTCACGTGCGCTTCGGCGTGCAGCACCATGTTCGCCAGCACTGCCGGGGCACCCGGACCGGAGACGATGAATAGGTTCGGGAAACCATCGACCCCCAAGCCGAGGTATGTCCGGGGACCGTCGCGCCAGTCGTCACGCAGCGTCTCGCCGCCGCGGCCGGCGATGGTCATCTTGCCCAGCGCGCCGGTCATCGCGTCGAAGCCGGTGGCCAGCACGATGACGTCGACGCCGTAGTGCGCGTCGGAGGTGTTGATGCCGTCCGGATCGATCGACTTGATGGGGGTCTTCCGGACGCTGACGAGCTTCACGTTGGGCCGGTTGAACGTCTGGAAATAGTTGGTATCGGTGCAGATCCGTTTGGTACCGATCGGATGGTCGTTGGGGATCAGCAACTCGGCGACCTCGGGATCGTCGATGACGGACCGGATCTTCTCCTCGTAGAACTTGCGGGCCTCTTCGTTCGCCGCAGGATCGATCATCTGATCCCGGAAGGTCTTGGAGAACAGCACGCCACCCAGCTGCCACCGCTTCTCGAACGCCGCCCTGCGTTCCTCGTCCGACACCTCCATGGTGAGTTTCGGATGCGCGATGTGCGGGGAGCCGCCACCGCTCTGCCACGACAGTCGGCGCCGCTCGTCATAGGTGGCCTTCACCTCGGCGACGTCCTCGGCGGTCAGCGGGCGGTTACCGGCCGGCACGCTGTAGTTCGGCGTACGCTGAAGCACGTAGAGCTGCTCGGCCTGTTCGGCGATGATCGGAATTGACTGAATGCCAGACGATCCCGTGCCGATCACCGCGACCCGCTTGCCGGTGAAGTCGACGTCCTCGTGGGGCCAGTCGGCGGTGTGGTAGATGGCGCCGTCGAACGTCTCCAGCCCGTCGAATCGAGGCGTCAACGCGGCCGACAGCGGACCGGTGGCCATGATGCAGAATCGCGCGGTCACCACCGTGCCGGTGTCCGTGGTGACCGTCCACCGCAGCGAGTCCTCGTCGAGGACCGCGGAGGTGACCCTGGTGTTGAACGTGATACCACGGCGCAGGTCGAGCTTGTCGGTGACCCAGTTGATGTAGCGCAAGATCTCGCCCTGGGTCGCATACTTTTCGGTCCAGGTCCACTCCTGCTGCAGTTCCTCGGAGAACGAGAAGCAGTAGTCGACGCTCTCGACATCGCACCGGGCGCCGGGATAGCGGTTGTAGTACCAGGTGCCGCCAACGTCCGGCGCCGCTTCGAACACGCGGACCGTCAAGCCTTGCTCACGCAATTTGTGCAGGGCGTACAGACCGGCGAAGCCCGCGCCGACGACCACGGCATCGACGGCCTCGGGCAGCTGATCAGCGGCAGTGTCCACGACATGTGAACGTAGGCGGCCCTCGCGCGGGCGGGATGTGCCCATCCCGGTCACCGGACGTCGTGATCATGCCGTCCCAGCCAACGGACTCGAGAGTCGCGCGCCGGGCGCCACGACAGCATCATCGTCGTTGTGTCTTCGCCACCCGAGTCCCGCAGCGTGAAGCTCACCGTGACCGATGTCATCGAGGAGAGCCACGACGCCCGCTCGCTGGTCTTCGCCGTCGCAGACCACGAACGGCACCGGCTGAACTACCGGCCCGGGCAATTCCTGACGCTCCGTGTGCCCGGCGAGGGCAGCGGGTCGGTGGCCCGCTGCTATTCGCTGGCGAGCTCACCACACACCGATCCGGCGCCCAAGGTGACGATCAAGCGGGTCGACGGCGGCTACGGCTCGAACTGGTTGTGCGACAACGTCAGTCCGGGCGACGTCATCGAGGCGCTGCCACCGTCGGGGGTCTTCACGCCCCGTGACCTCGGCATCGATCTGCTGCTGTGGGCGGGCGGCAGCGGCATCACCCCGGTGATGTCGATCCTGAAGTCGGCGCTCGCCGAGGGAACCGGCCGGGTGACGCTGGTCTATGCCAACCGGGACGAACGTTCGGTCATCTTCGCCACAGAGCTGCGCGACCTCACCACCCGCCATCCCGACCGGTTGACGGTGGTGCACTGGCTGGAATCCGTGCAGGGACTGCCGCAGCAACCGCAACTGGCAGCGCTGGCGCGCCGACTGGGCGGCGCCGAATCGTATCTGTGTGGACCAGGCCCGTTCATGGCCGCCGTGCAGGCGGCGCTGGCCGATGCCGGCGTCGCGCGCACCGCCGTGCACACCGAGGTCTTCCAGTCCCTGACCGGTGACCCCTTCGCCGCCGTCGAACCACCCGCCGTCGACGGTGACGACGACGCTGACGCCGCCACCGTGTCGGTCGACATCGACGGCCAACAGCACAAGTTGCGCTGGCCGGCGCAATCCACACTGGTCGACGTCATGCTCGCGGCCGGCCTGGACGTGCCGTTCTCCTGCCGTGAGGGCCAGTGCGGTTCCTGTGCGGCCACGCTGGTGCGCGGCAAGGTCGACATGCCTGCCAGCGACATCCTCGAACCCGACGACATCGAGGCCGGGACCATTCTGGGCTGCCAGGCGCGGCCCGCCTCGGATGACATCCACGTCGAGTTCTGACGGGTCGTCCATTCACCGGGATCTGCTCACGACTTGACCGCGATCGCGGTAGACCATCGAAGACAGCCTCACGAGAGAAGGACGCCTCATGACCGAGCGGGTAATCGACCGGGTGATGGAACTGGCCGACCAGTTCAAGGAGCAGGCGGTGGAAGCCGAGAGGCTCGGCCAGCTGTCGGACGCCACCGTGAAGAACATGAAGGCGGCCGGCTCCATCCGGCTCCTCCAGCCCGTGGAGCACGGCGGCTACGAAGTCCATCCCCGCGAATTCGCCGAGACCGTCATGGCCACCGCGGCGCTGGACCCAGCGGCCGGGTGGGTCAACGGCGTGGTCGGCGTGCATCCGTATCAGCTCGCCTACGCCAATCCCCGCGTCGCGCAGGAGGTGTGGGCCACCGACGTGGACACCTGGATCGCCTCGCCGTACGCCCCGCAGGGGGTGGCCAAGCCGGTGGACGGCGGCTACCTCTTCACCGGGCGCTGGCAGTTCAGCTCCGGCACCGACGCCTGCGACTGGATCATCCTCGGGGCGATGGTCGGTGACACCGACGGCAAACCGGTCATGCCTCCGCAGATCCTGCACATGATTCTGCCGCGCAGCGACTACCAGATCGTCGATGACTCGTGGGATGTCGTCGGCCTGCGCGGCACCGGTTCCAAGGACGTCATCGTCAAGGACGCGTTCGTCCCCGCCTACCGCACCATGGACGGCATGAAGGTCATGGACGGCACCGCGCAAATCGAGGCCGGCATGACCAAGACGCTGTACAAGATGCCGTGGTCGACGATGTTCCCGTTGGGCATCAGCTCCGCCACCATCGGCATCTGCGAGGGCGCGCTGGCGGCTCACCTCGACTACCAACGCGAACGCGTCGGAGCCAATGGCACCGCGATCAAAGACGACCCGTACGTCATGCACGCCGTCGGTGACGCGGCAGCCGAGATCGAGGCGTCGCGCCACGCGCTTCTGGCCAACGTCGACCGGGTCTACGACATGGTGGACTCCGGCAAGGAGGTCTCCTTCGCCGACCGCGCCGCCGTACGCCGCAGCCAGGTGAAGGCGGTGTGGCGTGCGGTCGCCGCCGTCGACCAGATCTTCGCCCGCTCCGGCGGCAACGCGCTGCGCATGGACAAGCCGCTGCAGCGGTACTGGCGCGATGCGCACGCCGGCGTCGCCCACGCCATCCATGTTCCCGGCACCGTGTACCACGCCTCGGCGCTCAGCTCGCTGGGGATCGACCCGCAGGGGCCACTGCGGGCGATGATCTGACCGCGAAAGGGATGACCATGACTGCACTCAAAAGTCTCGGATACGTCACCGTTCAGACCGCCGGCATCGACCGTTGGCGCCACTTCGCTTTTCGGGTCCTGGGTTTCGCCGAGGGCAGCGGCCCCGACGAGTCGTCGCTGTACCTGCGTATGGATGAGCGGGCCGCTCGGATCATCGTGACCCCGGGGGATGTCGACCGGATCGTGACGGTCGGCTGGGAAGTGCGCGACCATGCGGGCCTCGAAGAGGTCAAGGCCGCGCTCGACACCGCCGGCGTGCCGTTCAAACAACTGTCGCTGGAGGAGGCCGACGCCCGCCGGGTCGAGGAGGTCATCGCCTTCGAGGATCCTGCCGGCACGGCCGTCGAGGTCTTCCACGGGCCGGTGCTCGACCACAGCCCGGTCGTCACGCCGTTCGGGGCCCGGTTCGTCACCGGCCCACAGGGGCTGGGCCACGTCGTGCTGCCGGCCCTCGACGCCAACAGCCTCTTCGAGTTCTACACCGACGTACTCGGATTCAAGTCGCGTGGCGCCTTCCGGGTCCCGGTCCCGCCCGAGTTCGGCCCCGTGCGCGTCCGCTTCCTCGGCATCAACGAGCGCCACCACAGCCTCGCAATCTGCCCCGCCTCCACCTTGCGCGACCCCGGTTTGGTCCACCTCATGGTCGAGGTCGAGAGCCTCGACACGGTGGGCCAGGCACTGGACCGCGTCAACAAGGACGGCTACCAGTTGTCGTCGACACTGGGCCGCCACACCAACGACAAGATGGTGTCCTTCTACGTCCGCGCACCCGGCGACTGGGACATCGAATTCGGCACCGAGGGCATGCGTGTCGACGAAACCTATTACACCGCAGAGGAAATCACCGCCGACAGCTATTGGGGCCACCAGTGGGTCGGTGACCTTCCCGCAGCGATGCGCCCGTGACCGCCGTCAGTGACGTCACCCCGGTACCGGCGTCCTCGATAGGCCACTGGGACCACGAAGCCGATGTGGTGATCGCCGGCTACGGTGTCGCCGGTGCCGCCGCGGCGGTCGAGGCCGCCCGAGCGGGCGCGGACGTGCTGGTGCTCGAGCGTACGGGCTCCTGGGGCGGCGCGGCCGCGATGGCCGGCGGGATCATCTACCTCGGCGGCGGCACCGCCCTGCAGAAAGCCTGCGGTTTCGATGATTCGGTCGAGGCGATGGCGACGTTCCTGAACGCCGCCATGGGTCCGGGTGCGGACCCGGCGCGCATCGCCGACTACTGCGACGGCAGCGTCGCCCACTTCGACTGGCTCGTCGAGTGTGGCGTGCCCTTCAAACCCGAGTTCTTCGCCGAACCGGGTTGGGAACCCATGGGCGACCAGGGCCTGGTGTACAGCGGCGGCGAGAATGCCTACCCCTTCAACACCATCGCCGCCCCTGCTCCGCGCGGACACGTGCCGCAGATGACGGACAAGAAGCAGGGCGAGGCCAGCGCCGGGTACATGCTCATGAAGCCGCTCGTCGACACGGCCACCGCGGCGGGCGCGCGATCGCTCTACGACGTGCGGGCGCAACGGCTGGTCACCGAGTCCGACGGCCGGGTGACCGGAATCTGCGCGCGCCAGTACGGCGAGGACGTCACCATCCGCGCCCGGCGCGGCGTGGTGCTCGCCACGGGGAGTTTCGCCTACAACGACGCGATGGTGACCGCCTACGCGCCACGGATCGCCGGGCGGCCTGCCGCCTCGATCGAACAGCACGACGGGCAGGCCATCCGGATGGCCCAGGCGCTCGGCGCGGATCTCGCCCACATGGACGCGACCGAGGTGGCGATCTTCGCCGACCCGCAGCAGCTGGTGCGCGGCATCCTGGTCAATGGCCGGGGTCAGCGCTACGTCCCGGAGGACACGTATCCCGGGCGGATCGGGCAGCTCACCCTGTACCAGCAGGACAATGTCGCGTACCTGATCATCGACGGTGAGGCGCAGGACGAGGCGATGGCGTCGCTGTCGCCGCAACTCATGCTGCGCCCGCCCACCTGGGTGTGCGACACCGTAGCCGAACTCGAGGCCGAGATGAGCCTGGCGCCGGGATCGCTGCAGGCGACGGTTGCGGCCTACAACGCCGGCGCCGAACGCGGCGAGGATCCGCTGCTGCACAAGAAGCCCGAGTGGCTCCGGCCGATCGGCTCACCGGTCGGCGCGATCGATCTGCGGGAGGCGACCGGCGGATTCACCCTCGGTGGCCTCAAGTGCTCCCTCGAGGGCGAGGTGCTCCACGTCGGCGGGGCGCCGATCCCGGGCCTCTTCGCCGCCGGCCGATCGACGGCGGGCCTCGCCGCCTGGGGGTATGCCAGCGGCATCTCGCTCGGCGACGGCAGCTTCTACGGTCGCCGCGCCGGCCGTCACGCGGCCAAGGGCTGAGAACCACCTCGCACACACCGGCCGAGATCGTCGGCGGAGCAACACCGGCGCTGTGAAGCGCCGGTGTTTCACGCTGTGCACTCAGGCTGCGTGAGTCTCACTTGTCCAGGTATGTGACACGGCACACGAACGTATGGTACAAACAGGCATATTCCTATTAGGAATATGTGATCTGTACTTCAGCCAAGGAGGCTTTATGACTGCGGCCCCAGTCACCCAGGAATCCGCCACCCCTAGCGCGGTCATCGACCGCGTCTCGCTGGTGCTGGACGCTTTCGACGGCCCCGGGCGGTTGACGTTGGCTCAGATCGTGCGCCGTACTGGCCTGCCTCGGTCGTCCGCGCACCGGATGCTCGAGCGCCTGGTGCAGCTGCGTTGGCTGCGCCGCAACGGACGCGATTACGAACTGGGGATGCGCCTCGTCGAGTTGGGCTCGCTCGCCGTCCATCAGGACCGCCTGCATCGCGCCGCCACCCCGCTGCTGCACGATCTGCACCGGGCCACCGGGCTCGTGGTGCACCTTGCCGTGCTGGACGGCTCCGACGTCGTGTACCTCGAGAAGATCGGCGACCGCATGGTGGCCGCGCTGCCCAGCCGGGTCGGGGGGCGCCAGCCCGCGCACTGCACCGCGATCGGTAAGGCCATGCTCGCGTACAACGCCGACGCGTGCGACGACGTCGACCTGTCGAACCGCCGCACGAAGTACTCCATCGGGTCGGCGGCGCAGCTGGCCGGCGACTTGGACAAGGTCCGGGCGCACGGCGTCGCCTTCGACCGTGAGGAGGCGCTGCCCGGGTTCGGCTGTGTCGCCGCGCCCATCGGCGCCCCCGGCGACGCCGTGGCCGCGCTGTCCGTCTGCGGTCCGATGAGCCGCATGGCGTTCGACCAGCGCCTCGCCGCCCCGGTGCGGATGACCGCCATGGGCATCTGGCGCAACGTGGAAGGCGGGCCGCAGCGCGTCGCACCCACGCTGCAGCAGGTGCGCCCGCTGCGCGGGGGTCCCGCGCCGCGGCCGCTGACCGAGTCTGCCGCCCTGCAGCCCGCATGATGCTCGACCCGCAGATCGCCGACATCATCGAAACTCTCGACGGCGGCTTTCCGCCCGTGCAGACGATGACCGGCGAACAGGCACGCGCGACCATCCGTTCCCGGTTCGTCGCGCCAACGAATCCCGAACCCGTCCGCCGTGTCACAGATCGGATCGTCGAGGGTCCGGGCGGAGGTGTCCCGGTGCGGATCTATCACCCGGCCGGCGCTCCGGACGCGATGCTGCCCGGCCTGGTGTATGCCCACGGCGGCGGGTTCGTGTTCTGCGACCTGGACAGCCACGATGGACTCTGCCGTGATCTGGCCAACCGTCTCGGCGCGGTGGTGGTGTCCGTAAACTATCGCTTGGCTCCGGAGCATCGCTGGCCGGCCGCCGCGGAGGACGTCTTCGCCGTCACCCGGTGGGTCGCCGACAACTGCATCGCCCTCGGCATCGACGCCGCGCGAATCGCCGTCGGGGGCGACAGCGCCGGCGGGAATCTGGCGGCGGTGACCGCATTGCTGACCCGCGACCGCGGTGGTCCGTCGCTGCGTGCGCAATTGCTGCTCTACCCCATGGTCACACCGGATTTCACCACGGAGTCCTACCGGCTCTACGGCCGCGGCTTCTACAACCCCGCCCCGGCGTTGCGCTGGTACTGGGACCAGTACGCGCCGCATGAGGCGGACCGCAGCGACCCCTACGTCTCCCCGATCCACGCTGATCTGCGGGGGCTGCCGCCCGCCGTGATGATCATCGCGGGCTGCGACCCGCTGCGCGACGAAGGAGTGGCCTTCGCTGAGGCGCTCAGCGCGGCTGGGGTCCCCACGCGCGTGCGTCGGTTCGACGGAGGCATCCACGGTTTCATGACGATGCCGAGTCTCACGATCGCGCAGGACGCGCGCGCGCAGTTGTGCCGTGACGCCACCGATCTGCTGGCAGACTCGGCCGTCCCGGTAACCGGGATCGGCGGTGTCGGCCATCCCGCTTGAATCCCTAGGGTCAGCACCATGACTGAGGGTGCGGTGTACGTGATCGATCGGGTGGTCACCCGGCCGGGTGCGGCGCGCGAGTTCGTCGACGCCTACCTCGAAAGCTACGCGCCGGGTGCCCGCAATCGCGGAATGACCCTGCGTCAGCTACTGGTGAGCCCACCGATCTGGTTCGACGACCAGCCCAATACCGTCACTGTGACGTGGTCCCTGCCCAGCGCCAGAGCGTGGTGGGAGATGACGTGGCAGGGTCGCCCGGATCCGTCGATCGCCGAATGGTGGTCCGAGATGGACGATCTCATCCTCGAGCGCAGCCGCAGCGTGGCCGCGGCCGCCGATGACGTCGACCGGCTCTGCGATGTTTAATGCCATCCGGCTCATCGACACCGTCGACCAGGCCGGCAAGGACCGGCTGCTCGACGAAATCCGCGATGTGACAGAGACTCTCGATGCCGAACGCACGCTCGTGGAACCCACGCTGCCGGGTGTGCGCAACGGCGGGGATGTGCTGGTCCACCTGCGCTTCGCGGAGCGACAGGCACGGTCCGCGGGTGTCGCCGCGATCGACGACCTGCTGCGTCACCCGGCAGTCCGCCACTGCAACGGCGCCACGTACGACGGCACGCCGGTCATCGGCGCCGCCGGGACGGGCACCGTCTACCGGACACTGCTGCTCCGGGTGCAGCCCGGCACGGATGACGCGACCGTACAACGTTTCGAGGACGATCTGCGGTTGCTGCCACGTTACGTGCGCACCATCCATCGATGGCAGCTCAGCCGCGTCGAGGACGCGATCGGTACGTCGCCGTGGACACACGTATTCGAGCAGGAGTTCACCGACCTCGATGGCCTGATGGGCCCCTACCTCATGCATCCGATCCACTGGGCCCGTGTCGACCGGTGGTTCGATCCGGAGTGCCCAGAGGTGATCGTGCGCGATCGGGTGTGCCACAGCTTTTGTCCGAACACCCCGCACTGATCTGGAGTCACATGGGCATCTACGCGGTCACCGGCTCGGCATCCGGAATGGGCTTCGAGACCGCTCAGCGGCTGCTGGAGGACGGACACACGGTGATCGGCGTGGACATCCAGCAGGCGGATGTCGTCGCGGACCTGTCGACCTCCGACGGCCGCACGAAGGCAGCGCTTCGCGTGCTGACCGCCGCGAACGGAAGCCTGGACGGGGCTGTACTCGCGGCCGGCCTCGGGCCCGGACGCGGCGCCGACCGTCCGCACCGGATCGCCGAGGTCAACTTCTTCGGCGTGGTCGACCTGCTCATGTGCTGGCGGCCGGCACTTGCCGCCGCCGGTCGATCCAAGGTCGTAGTGGTGGGCAGCAATTCGACGACGACAACTCCCGCGGTGCCCTCCCGCGCGGTGCGCGCGCTGATCGCCGGCGACGTCGAGAAGGCCGTCCGCACCACCCGGGTGTACGGCCCGGCCGGCGCGGCGATGATGTACGCGGCGTCGAAGACCGCGGTGACCCGATGGGTGCGGCGGCACGCCGTTGAACCGGAATGGGCCGGCGCGGGCATCCGTCTCAACGCGCTGGCGCCCGGCGCGGTGATGACGCCGCTGCTCGAGGAACAGCTGGCCGATTCACGTCAGGCCGGCGCCGTCCGCCGGTTCCCGGTTCCGGTCGGCGGCTTCGGCGATCCCGGGCAACTGGCCGAGTGGATCCGCTTCATGCTCTCCGACGCCGCTGATTTTCTCTGCGGCAGCGTCATTTTCGTCGACGGCGGGACCGATGCGCACTTCCGGCCCGATGACTGGCCGCGTCCGGTTCCGGCGCGCCGGTTGGTCGGCTATGTGCGACGCTTCCTGAACTAGACGCCGGCCGGCAGGATGTTCGGGTTGGCCGTTGCCGGCGGCTCCAGCGGCGGCAGCAGGCCGAGGCCGTCGAGAGTGCGCACCGGGAGGTCCTGGGACCACGGATAGTGCAGGCTGAAGGCCACCAGGCCGGTCCGTTCGGCCGCGGGCAGATGGCACATGGCCAGCACGGTCTCGGCCAGGTACTCGACGGGTTCGGTCGGGAACGTGTCCGGTATCAGATCCGAGGCGCCCGGCGTGCGCACCGCGGTCGACGGTCCGACGCAGTTCACCGCGATGTTGTCGTCGAGCGTCTCGGCCGCCAGCCCCTGGGTGAACCGGTGCAGCGCGGCCTTGAGCGAGGCGTAGATCACGTCGCCAGAGCTCTTGTTGTACTCCCGGAACGGACGTACCGGCGCCATCCCGGTGACCGAGCCGATGTTGACAATCCACCCGCCCCCGCGTTCACGCATCCACGGGATCGCGGCTTGCGCCAACACGAACGGTGTGCGCAGATAGTGCTCGACGGTGCGATCGAAGGTCTCCATCGCCATCTTCTCGACCACCGAGTAATCGGCGTAGCCGGCGTTGTTGACAAGGATGTCGAGGCCGCCCGTACGATCGATGACATCACCGATCAGCGCCGCTCGCTGCTCGGCGTCCTCGAGGTCGGCCGCGACCCCGATGGCCGTGCCACCCGCCGCCTCGATCAGCGCGATGGTCTCTCCTATGGTCCCGGGCAGGGCCGACGCCGCCCCCGCCCGCACCGACGGTGAGGTGGTGTAGGACCGGGCGGTCACCACCACGGTCGCCCCCTCGGCGGCCAACCGTTGGGCGATGGCCCGGCCGATACCCCGACTGCTGCCGGTGACCAGGGCCGTCTTACCGCGCAGCAGATCCGCCACCGGACTCACCTTCCTGCCCGCCGAGCACGAAGTGCTCCTCGATCGGCGCCCGGTGCTGATGCCATACGTCGGCCAGGCGCCACGGGGTGGACACCACGACACGCCCAGAGCCGGAGCGGTAGTAGGTGTGCGCGTTGGGGGTATGGCACCACACCGTGCGTGACATCGCCTCGTCGATCTGCGCCACGTACTCCTGGTAAGCCTCCTGCGTCACCTCGATCGTCGTCGCGCCGCGCAGCGCCATCAGCTGCAGGCACTCGGTGATGTAGTGCGCGAGCACCTCCATCGAGAAGTTCGCGCCCGCCCCGTGGCCTGGGCTGTAGTTCGGCGCCGAGGTGATGAACAGATTCGGGAAACCGGGCACCGTGCCGCCGCGGTAGGCGCGGGGGCTGTCACCCCATTCCTCGCGCAGGGTCCGTCCGCCGCGTCCGCGGATGTCCACGGTCGACAGGAAGTCGAGGTGATAACCGGTCGCATAGATGATTACGTCGAGGTCGATCTGGCGGCCGTCCTGAGTGACGATCCCTTCGCGGTTGACCGCAGCGGGTTCGCTGGCCTCGACGTCGACGTGATCGCGGGTCAACGCGGCGTAGTAGCCACCCGGATCGCGGATGATCCGCTTGCCGTACGGCGCGAAGTCCGGAGTGACCTTCTTCGCCAACTCCGTTCCCTCGCCGAACATCCGGTTGATGTACTCGGTGCACATCTGCAGCAGCACATCGTTGGCCGGCGAGATCGACAGGTGGTTCTTCGACCACTCGGGGTCCTGCAGGATCACCGGATAGTTGTTGTCGGCGGTGCCCCAGTACGACTTCAACCGGTGCCAATTCGCGTAGTACGGCAGGTGGCGCCCGAGGTAACGACGGAACTCGGGAACCTCATCGGAGAGGCGTCTGCGGGGCGCCACCCAGTGCGGCTGCCGCTGGAAGACGGTCAGATGCGCCACCTGATCGACACAGGCGTCGACGATCTGCACCGCGGTGCAGCCGGCACCGATGATCGCCACCCGCTTGCCGGTCAGATCCAGCGTCGAATCCCATTGCGCGGAGTGCACGCTCACGCCGGCGAAGGTGTTCCGGCCGGGCAGGTCCGGCCAGCGCGGCCGGTTCAGGTAACCCGCCGCGGTGATCACCACCCGGGCATAGCCGATGTCTCGATTGCCGGCCCGATCCACGGAGTGGATCTGCCACTGCCGACGATCCTCATCCCACCACAGCGCCTCGACCTCAGTGCCGAAGCGCGTGTGCTCACGCAGACCATGCTTGTCGGCCAGCGACACCAGGTAGGCCTGGTATTCAGCACCCTGGGGGTAGTAGTTCGACCAGTCGGGATTCACTTCCCGCGACAGCGAGTAGTACGCCGACGGGGTGTCCACCCCGATCCCGGGGTAGGTCGTCGTCAGCCAGGTCCCGCCGACCTCCTCGTTACGGTCGAAGATCTCGTAGGCCACCCCGGCGTCCGCCGCCGCGAGCGCGGTGACGATGCCGGCGATACCCGCACCGATGATCGCCACCGTGGTGGTCCCCGGAATCGGGACATCCCGTGGCAGGGTCGGTTGCGACAGCTGGAACCCGCCCTGCTCCATGAGCAGTGGGACGAACTCGTCGTCGACCTCGGATCCGAGGGCTACCGGCAGCAGGCGGACGAACAGTGCCGGGTCGTCAGGCTCCGTTGTGGGACCGAGCGAAGGCGTGGTCACCGCCTCCACCAAAGCCGCCACCAGCTCCTCCATGGTGTCGGAATCGGTGCGGCCGACGCGCTCCGGCGGATCGGGCTCGTGGGAGATCTTGGGCGCGAACCGATCGATCACCGAGGTGTCGCCGGTCATCTGGGTTAGCACCGCGACCAGGACGCCGGGGTCAGCCTGCCGCAGATGCATCCTCAACTCGTCGAGATCCAGCTGAGGGGCGTCAGGTGTCCTTATTGCGGCATTGATGGTCACGGCACCGAGTATCGAGCGAACCTCCGGTCGCAGGCACCGTCTGTGCCTACTGAGCGGGACAGCGATCGGTTCCTTCCCGCGGTCCGTGCTTAGGCTGCCGCCATGAACGGGGACCACGACACCGATGACGTGATCGCGCGGGCTCGCAGTCACTCACTCGGTGACATCCCACGCCGATCAGCCCGCAAGCATCCGGAGAAAACCGCAATCGTCGACGGCGACGTCGTGCTCACCTTCGCCGAATTCGACCGTCTCGTCGACCGCGCGGCAGCCGCGCTGCGAGACAACGGGTTCGAATCCGGTGACCGCGTCGCGCTGCTCGCTCACAACTGCTGGCAGTACGCCGTGCTGGCGTTCGCCACCGCGCGCGCGGGTGTGGTTCTGGTGCCGATCAACTTCATGCTCACCGCCGAGGAGATCGCCTACCTGCTCGACCACAGCAAGGTGACCGGGTTCATCGTGGAGACCGAACTGACGCCGACCGCCGAGGACGCGATGCGCCACGGCGGAAGAGTTGCAACCAGGGTGGCGTTGACAGCCGCCGATCAGAACCCGCCGCCTGGTTGGGACGACTTCGGCCGCTGGCTGAGCACCGACACGCCCGCCCCGAACCCACACATCGACGATGAACAGCTGCTGCGGCTGATGTACACCAGCGGCACCGAATCGCGGCCCAAGGCGGTGATGCACACCAGCCGTAGCCTGATGTGGCAGTACGTCAGCACGATCGTGGCCGGTTCGATGGCCGGCGAGGACGTCGAGATCCACTCGCTGCCCCTCTATCACTGCGCGCAGCTGGACAACTTCCTGGCCACCGACATCTACCTGGGCGCGACCAGCATCATCTTGCCTCGGCCGGATCCCGAGTTGGTGCTGCGCACGATCGAGCGCTTCGGCGTGACGAATTACTTCGCACCGCCAACGGTGTGGATCAGCCTGCTGCGGTGTCCCGTCTTCGACGAGGTCGACCTGTCGAGTCTGCGTAAGGGTTACTACGGCGCGTCGGCGATGCCCAGGGAGATCCTCGCCGAGATCCGTGAGCGCCTGCCCAATCTGCGGCTGTGGAACTTCTACGGTCAAACCGAGATGGCGCCGCTGGCCTCCGCATTCGGCCCGGACGAGCAGGACACGCACGCCGGGTCCGCCGGACGGCCGGTGGTCAACGTCGAGACGACGATCCTCGACGAGCACGACGAACCGGTCGCGACCGGCGTGGTCGGCGAGATCGCCCATCGCAGCCCTCATCTGATGCTCGGTTACCTCGACGACCCCGCCAAGACCGCTGAGGCGTTCCGCGGAGGTTGGTTCCACTCGGGCGATCTCGGCTACTACGACGAACACGGCCTGCTGCACGTGGTGGACCGTAAGAAGGACATGATCAAGACGGGGGGCGAGAACGTCGCCAGCCGGGAGGTCGAAGAGGTTCTCTACCGGCACAGCGGAATCCAAGAGGTCGCGGTGTTCGGCCTGACACACCCCGTCTGGGTCGAAGCCGTCGTCGCCGCGGTCGTGCCCCGTGCCGGCGTACACCTCACCGAGGACGACGTCATTTCCCATTGCCGCGAGCACCTCGCCGGCTTCAAGACGCCCAAGCGAGTGTTCTTCGTCGACACACTGCCCAAAAACCCCAGCGGCAAGCTGCTCAAGCGCGATCTGCGCCAGCGGTTCAGCCTCGAACACAGCCACTGAAAGGAACCTTCTTGTTCAAGGGAAGGATCGCCCGTTTCGACGCGCCGGGAGAACCGTTCGAGATCGAGACCGTCACCCTGCCCGAAGTGGGCCCCGGTGAGATCCTGATCAAGGTCACGCGGACCAACATCTGCGGATCCGACCTCCACGCCTGGCACGGCACCTTCAACACCGGTGGACTGGGCGGTCAACTGCCCACCGTTCTCGGCCACGAGATGGTCGGTGCAGTGGAGGCGCTCGGCGACGGCGTCAACGCGGACTCCAACGGGTCACCGCTCGCCGTAGGCACCCGGGTGGTGTTCCCCTACTTCTTTTCCTGCCACCGGTGCCGCAACTGCCTGGTGGGCAGGCGCAACGCCTGCCTGAATCTCAAGATGGCGATGCTCGGACGTGCCGACGAGCCGCCGTACTTCGTCGGCGGCTACGGCGATTACTTCCTACTCCCCGCCGGTGCGGTGGTGTACCGGGTTCCCGACGCCGTGTCCGACGAGGCCGCCTCCGGAGCCAACTGCGCACTCTCGCAGGTGATGTACGGCCTCGAGCGGGTCGACCAGCAACTCGGCGAGACCGTTGTGGTGCAGGGCGCCGGCGCGCTCGGCCTCTACGCGGTCGCGGTGGCCAAGGCCCGCGGAGCCGCGCAGGTCATCGCCATCGACGGGGTTCCGGAGCGACTGGAGCTGGCCACGGCCTTCGGCGCCGACGCGGTGATGGACCTCAACGAGGCGACCACGGTCAAGGAACGCGCCAAGATCGTGCGGAAACTCACCGATGGACACGGCGCCGACGTGGTCGTCGAGGTGGTCGGCCATCCCTCCGCCATCGACGAGGGCCTCAAACTGCTCGGCCAGTTCGGTCGCTACGTCGAGATCGGCAACATCAACATCGGTAAGACGTTCGAGTTCGATCCGTCGCGGTTCGTGTTCGGGAACAAGACGATGGTGGGCGTGTCGCTCTACGAACCGTCGGTGCTGTCCCGGGCGCTGCGCTTCCTCGAACAGCACCAGGACCGGTTGCCGCTGGATCGCCTGGCCGCGGCGCACTACACGCTCGACGACATCAACGACGCATTCGCCGCCGCCGAGGGCAAGCGCGACGTTCGCGCCAGCATCGTCCCCTGACCCAGAAGGAACCCCATGCACGACTACACGCGTAAGACCCTGTTCATCGACGGTCAATGGGTGGCCCCGGCCGGTGATGACGTGATCGAGGTGATCGACCCTGCCACCGAGCAGGTGATCGGATCGGTGCCCAACGGCACGGTCGCCGACGTGGACGCCGCGGTGGCCGCGGCCCGTCGCGCGTTCGATCCACTGATCTCCGTGGCCGAGCGCCGCGACCGCCTGGCCCGGGTCCTCACCGCGATGGAGAAGCGCTTGCCTGACATCGCCGAGACCATCACACGCGAGATGGGCGCCCCGATCCGCATCGCACAGGGCGTGCAGACCAAGGTGCCGCTGGCCGTTGCCCGTGGCTTCGCCGACGTGCTGGACGCGTTCGAATTCGAGGAGCGCGCGGGCAATTCGCTGATCTTGCGCGAGCCCTACGGCGTCGTCGGGGCGATCACCCCGTGGAATTACCCGCTCTACCAGGTCGTCGCGAAAGTGTTGCCGGCGATTGCCGCCGGGTGCACGGTCGTGCTCAAGCCGAGCAACGAGGCGCCTCTTTCGGTGTTCGAGTTCGTCGAGGCGCTCGAGGCCGCCGACCTGCCGCCGGGCGTGGTGAATCTGGTCTCCGGCAGCGGCCGGGTGGTCGGCGAACGGATCGCCGAGCACCCCGACGTCGACCTCGTCTCGTTCACCGGGTCGACCGGCGTGGGACAGCGGGTGGCAGAGCTCGCGGCGCGCTCGATCAAGAAGGTGGCGCTCGAGCTGGGCGGCAAATCCGCCAACGTCATCCTCGACGGCGGCGACCTGGCGACCGCGGTGAAGGTGGGTGTGGGTAACGCGTTCCTCAACGGCGGTCAGACGTGCATGGCGTGGACCCGGATGCTGGTGCCGATGTCTCGCTACGGCGAGGCGCTCGAGCTCATCGAGTCAGCGGCGGCGAAATACACCGTGGGTGACCCGTTCGATCCGGCGACACGGATCGGGCCGTCGGCGTCGAAGTCGCAGTGCGAGACAGTGCGCGGATTCATCGCGCGCGCCCAGCGTGACGGCGCCCGGCTGATCACCGGCGGCGGCCACCGGATCCGCGACGTCGGCTACTACGTCGCCCCGACCGTCTTCGCCGACGTCGACCCGGCCTCCGAACTGGGGCAGGAGGAGGTGTTCGGTCCCGTGCTCGCCGTCATCCCGTTCCGCGACACCGACGAGGCGTTGCAGATCGCCAATGGCACTCCGTACGGCCTCTCCGGAGCGGTGTGGGCGCGCGACCTGGACGCCGCGATCGACTTCGCGCGTCACGTGCAGACCGGTCAGCTGGATCTCAACGGCGGCATGTACAACCCCATCGCACCGTTCGGCGGGTACAAGAAGTCCGGTGTCGGCCGGGAACTCGGCCGCGCGGGCTTCGAGGAGTTCCTGCAGACCAAGTCGCTGCAGCTGCCCGCATGAGTGACGTTCGCGAGGAGAACTCGCCGCTGACCATCACCGCCGCCGGACCGACGCAGGTTTGGACCATTGCGATGCCTGAGGTCGGCAATGCGATCACCGACCTGGGTTTCATCGCCGCGCTCGAAGCGGCTGTCGACGCCGCCAACGCCGACACCGCCGTGCGCGCGGCGATCCTCACCGGCGAGGGCAAGATCTTCTCCGCCGGCGGAAACGTCAAGGAGATGGCCGACCGCGAGGGCATGTTCGGTCTCGACGCACTACCGCAACGCCGCGCCTACATCGACGGCATCCAACGGGTTCCGCGCGCGCTGAGCCGGCTCGAGGTTCCGTTGATCGCCGCGGTCAACGGACCGGCCATCGGGGCGGGATGCGATCTGGCGATGATGTGCGACATTCGCATCGCGTCCGAAAAAGCCTCTTTCGCAGAGAGTTTTGTTCAACTCGGCCTGATCCCCGGCGACGGCGGCTCATGGTTCCTACCCCGCGCCATCGGTTATGAGCGCGCGGCGGAGATGACCCTGACGGGTGATCGCATCGATGCGGCGACCGCGCTGGCCTGGGGCATGGTCAGCCGGGTGGTACCCCACGACGATCTGTTGACCGAGGCCCACGCCCTCGGCGAACGCATCACCAAGAACCCCCCGCACGCGCTGCGAATGGCCAAACGCCTGCTGCAGGAGTCCCGCACCGGAACGCTCGAGTCCACGCTGGGCATGGCCGCCGCGATGCAGCCGTTGGCGCACCGCGATCCCGAACACGAGCACCGCCTGACACGCTGGAGGTCACGCTGATGCCACTTCCCCGACTGGTGCCGACCGCGGCCACCGACCCCACGGTCACCACCGCCCTGCGCCATGAGGTCCGCGAGTTCCTCGCCGAACAGCTCGCGGCGGGAGCCTTCACGCCCTCGGTCGATGCGTGGCTGACCGGGTGGGACGAGAAATTCACCGCCACACTGGCATCGCGTGGATGGCTCGGCATGACGGTGCCCGCCGAGTACGGCGGGCACGGGGCCTCGCACATCGAACGCTTCGTGGTCACGGAGGAACTGCTCGCGGCCGGGGCGCCCGTGGCGGCGCATTGGATCGCCGACCGCCAGATCGTGCCGTCGTTGTTGAAATACGGCACAGAGCATCAGAAGTCGGAGTTCCTGCCACGCATCGTCCGGGGTGAGTGTTTCTTCGGCATCGGTATGAGTGAGCCCGATTCCGGATCCGATCTGGCCAGTGTGCGCACGCGCGCCGTCCGGGTCGAGGGCGGCTGGTCCCTGACCGGGACGAAGGTGTGGACCTCGGGCGCGCATCACGCGCATGCGTTCATCGTGCTCGCCCGCACCGCGCCGGTGGATCCGGCGCACCGGCACGCCGGGCTCAGCCAGTTCATCGTCGATCTGCGCGGCGCGAATGTCGATGTCCGGCCGATCATCTCCATGAACGGTGCGCACCACTTCAACGAGGTCATCCTCGACGAGGTGTTCGTACCGGATGCCATGGTGCTCGGCGAGATCGGCGAGGGGTGGCGGCAGGTCACGTCCGAACTGAGCTTCGAGCGCAGCGGTCCGGAACGGTTCCTGTCCACGTTCGTGCTCCTCGGCGCCGCCGCCGACCGCATGGCCGCCCAGCAGCTGCCCGCCGACACCGGTCTCGGCCGCCTCGTGGCGCGCCTCGCGGGGCTACACCAGATGTCGACCGCGGTCGCCGGCGCCCTGGAGCGACACGAGTCGGCCGACGTGCCCGCTGCGGTGGTGAAGGTGCTCGGCACCACCACCGAGGGTGATGTGGTCGACTTCGCCGATCTGCTCGTCGGCGACGACAGCGCGACCGATTCGGCCTTCGCCGAGCTGGTGGCGACCGCCGCCGACCAGCGGCCCGGCTTCACGATGCGCGGCGGAACCAACGAGGTACTGCGTGGGGTGATCGCGCGGGGATTGGGCATGCGATGACGACCACCGGCACCGACACGAGGGTCGTCGACCCGGATCTGATCGAGATGATGGACGCGGTGTTCCGGGAGTACCGCGAGGACCACCCACCGACGGGGCAGGCCGACCGTGACCCGGCGCTGTGGCGTCACCTCGACGAACTCGGGCTCGTGCGCCTCACCGGAGCCGAGGAGGCCGGCGGCAGCGGCGCCGGCTGGTACGAAGCCGCCGAGCTGATCGCCGCCGCCGCGCGCCACGGTGTGCGGGTTCCGCTGGCCGAACACGATCTGCTGGCCGGGTGGGTGTGCACGGCCGCGGGCTGGCCCGCCGACGGCGCGGTGCGCACCGTGTGCCTACCGGACCAGCAGGGAGTGGCGCGCGGTGTTCCGTGGGCGTCCAGCGCCGACCGAATCGTGGTCGTGTGGCAGGCGGGCGAGGGATACCGCGCGGCGGACGTCGAGGCCTCCCGCGTCGAGACCGCCCCCGGCGCCAACACGATCGGAGAACCGCGCGACACGGTGATCGTCGACCTCGCCGCGCTCGACGGCACAGCCGTCGACGGCGCCACCGTCACCCGGCTGCGCCTGAAGGCGGCGCTCGTCCGCGCGGTCCAGGTCTGCGCGGTGCTCGACCGGATCACCGAGATGTCGGTCGACCACACCGCCTCCCGCGTGCAGTTCGGCCGCCCGCTCGCCAGGTTTCAGGCGATCCAGAACCTCGTCGCCGATATCGCGGCGGAGGCGGCGCTGGCCCGCGCGGCCACCGAAGCCGCACTGGGCGTCGCGGTGCGCACGGACTGGTCGGCCGACGACCTCGGCTTCCGTATCGCGGTGGCGCGCTCCTGTACCGGCCACGCCGCGTCGGTGGTCGTGCGCAACGCCCACCAGGTCCACGGCGCCATCGGCACCACCCGGGAACACCGCCTCGGCGAGTTCACCCGTGCCGCGCTGGCGTGGCGGTCGGAATTCGGGTCGGTCCGCTACTGGGACGAGCAGGTGACCGACGCCGCCCTGCGCGCAGGCGCCGCCGGACTGTGGGACCTCATCGCCGACTGAAGGTGTTCCGCTCACCGGGCATCGCCGCTGCCACCAGCGCGATCGGGCGATTGACTGACCGGCATGAGCAACGACATCACGCTGGCCGAACTGCAGGACTTCATCTCCGCCTTCTGGTACCACTATGACGAAGCGCACTACGACGAGATGGCGCTCGCCTACGCCGACGATGTCCGCTACATCAGCCGTAGCGACTCCGGCGCCAGCCCCTTCGAAGAACTCATGTCGCCGGAACTGAAGGGGCGCGACTCGGTCATGGAGTGGCTGGCCGACCACCGCAAGCAAAGCCCGTATCCACTGCGGCACCACGCCACCAATGTGCACCGCACCGGAGCGGACGGCCAAGGCGTCCGCGCGCGCTTCTACATCTACGTCAACCAAATCGCGAACTTCGTCCCGTTCGGGGTGTCCAGCGGCGTGGCCAACGTCACCGTCCGTAGGGGCGCCAACGGGCTGGAGTTCACCGAGATGGAGGTCATTCTCGACACGACGAACTCTGTTCTCCTGTCCGAGATGTCGGCGGATTCCGCCGGCGCCAATGCCTGACCCGGTGAGCGCTCGCGACACGTTCTCGGGCGGCGTCGCGGTCATCACCGGCGCCGGGGCGGGTATCGGCGCCGGGCTGGCCCGCCATGCGGCCCGCCTCGGGATGACGGTGGTGCTCGCCGACATCGACGCCGACGCCATCGCCGCCCTGCGCGACGAGCTCACCGCACAGGGCGCCCGGGCGCTCGACATTGTGTGTGATGTACGCGATTTCGACGCTGTGCAGGAACTGGCCGATCGAACCCGTCGCGACGCCGGACCGGTCCGGTTGCTGGTGAACAATGCCGGTGTCGAACAGTTCGGTTTCCTGTGGGACACCCCGGTCGCGAACTGGCAGCGCCTGGTGGACATCAACATCTCCGGCGTGTTCCACGGGGTGCGCGCGTTCCTGCCGACGATGATCTCCGCCGACACACCGGCGTGGGTGTGGAACCTGTCCTCGATCGGCGGCGTCGCCGTGGTGCCACTGCAGGCGCCGTACATCATGAGCAAGCACGCCGTTCTCGCGCTGACCGAGTGCCTGCAGCTCGAGGTGCAACTGGCGGGCCACGGCCACATCCACGTGCAGGCCGTACTGCCCGGTGCCGTCGCATCCAACATCTTCGAGTCCGCAGGCGGTGTCGACGGCGGTGATGTCGCAGCGGCCGAGGCACAACGATCGGCGATGCTCGACATCAAGGCCACCGCGATGGATCCGCTGGCTGCCGCCGAGGTGGTGTTCGACCAGGCCGCTGAAGGCCGGTTCTACCTGTTGACCCAGCCGGAGTACGTCGGCTCGGCGATGGCCGAACGCGCCGACGTGCTGCGCGCGCAGCGCGCACCGGCGCTCAAGGCCAAGCAGCGGTTCGACCCCGCGCGGCACTGACATGCCTTTCGACCTCAGCAAGGAGCCAACGTGCACATCGCCGACAAGGTCTTCGTCGTCACCGGCGCCGGAAACGGGATGGGCCGGCAGGTGGCGCTCGAGTTGGCCAGACGCGGAGCCGCAGTGGCCGCAGCCGACCTGGACGAGGCCGGCCTGTCGCGTACGGCCGAACTAGCGGGTAGCGCGCCCTTGTCCACGCATGTCCTGAACGTTACCGACCTCGAGGCGGTCGCCGCGTTGCCGGACCAGTTGCTGGACGTCCATGGACAGATCGATGGACTGGTGAACATCGCCGGCATCATCCATCGCTTCGCGCCGTTCACCGAGCTGTCCGCGGCGGACACGGATCGTATCATCGCCGTGAATTTCATTGGCACAGTGAGTATGTGCCGCGCATTCCTGCCCACGCTGCTGGCGCGTCCCGAGGCCAACTTGACCAACATGTCCAGCCTCTCCGCGCTGCTACCGTTCGCCAGCCAGACCCTTTACAGCGCCAGCAAGGGCGCTGTCAAACAATTCAGCGAAGGGTTGTACGCGGAACTTTGCGACACCAATGTCCATGTGATGACAGTGTTTCCCGGCAACATCGCTACCAATCTGACCGGGAACTCCGGCGTTGCGATGCTCGACGCCGGCGACAGGAAGGTTCGCTCCACGCCGCCCGAAGTTGCCGGCAGGAAAATCGTCGACGGCATAGCGAACGATTGCTTCCGGATGCTCATCGGCACGGATGCGCACGTGCTCGACGCGCTGGCACGCATCTCTCCCCAACGCGCCACCCGCTTCGTGGCCAAGCAAATCAAATCGGTCCTCTGAGGCCAGGAGTGGGCATGCCAACGCACGACGAGTATGACGTCATCGTGGTCGGGTTCGGCGCCGCGGGCGCTGCCGCGGCGATCGAAGCCGCGGACCGCGGCGCACGGGTGCTCGTGCTCGACCGGGCGTACGGCGGTGGGGCGACGGCGCTGTCGGGAGGCATCATCTATGCCGGCGCCGGTACCGACGAACAACGGGCCGGCGGATACGACGACAGCGCCGAGGACATGCACGCCTACCTGAGGCAGGAGGTGGGCGATGCCGTTTCCGACGAGACCCTCCAGCGCTTCTGCGAGCAGAGCCCGTCCATGATCCGCTGGCTGAAGGCTCAAGGCGTCGAGTTCCGCGGCGGCGAGGTGTCGTCATACAAGACGTCGTACCCGACAGACGACTACTACCTGTACTTCTCGGGCAACGAGAAGGCGTACCCCTATGCGCAGCGTGCCCGGCCGGTGCCCCGCGGGCACCGCGTGCTGGCTCCCGGCATGAGTTCGGGAAGGGTGCTGTTCGAGCATCTGGCCTCCGCGGCGAGAGCCAAAGGGGTCGACATCCTCCCGCTTGCCCGCGTGGATGAGCTCATCACCAACGCCGACGGACGCGTCACCGGGGTGCGCTACCGCGCGATGAACTCCGATCACCCGAATGCGCGCCGCCACCGGGTGCTGACGAAACTCACCGGCAAGATCGGGAACTGGCAGCCTGGGATGGTCAAGGGCGCGGTGGCCCGCGCTGATCGGCTGTGGGATGCCGGTGCCGTCGACGGCGAGGCTTACGCGCGGTCGGTGATCCTCGCGGCCGGTGGCTTCATCTTCAACCGGGACTGGGTGGCGCGACACGCGCCTCAGTTCAAGAAGATCTCACCGCTGGGCACGGCCGGTGACGACGGCGCGGGCATCAGGCTGGGCGTGGAGGCCGGCGGGATCACCGACAAGATGGGCAACGTCACCGCATGGCGGTTCCTCGCGCCGCCGAGCGCCTTCCTCGAGGGCGTCACCGTGGGTCGGGACGGACGGCGCATCATCAACGAGGACCTGTACGGCGCCACTCACGGCAACGTGATGATGCGGGAATTCGGCGGTACGGGGTGGGCGATCTATGACGCACCGACGTGGCGGAAAGTGAAGCACCAGATCCGAACGCAGACGCAACTGTTTCAGCGGATACAGCTGATCTATCTGTTCACCGTCGGGCACAAGAAGGCCGACTCGATCGAGGGCATAGCCGCCCGGAACGGCATCGACCCCGCTGGTTTACGTCGCACCGTCGACGCGTACAACGCTGGTATTCACAGCGGCGCAGGCGATCCTGCCCATAAGGAACCCGATCTCAGTCCGCCGCTGACCACCCCGCCGTTCTACTCGATCGACATCTCGGCCGACTCCTCGATGTTCTACCCGATCCCCGGGTTGACCCTCGGCGGCTTGGTGATCGACGAAGCGACCGGCGCAGTGAAGCGCCGCACCGGTGGCACGGTGCCGGGCTTGTACGCCGCGGGACGCAATGCGGTGGGAATCTGCTCCAACAGTTACGTCAGCGGACTGTCCATCGCGGACTGCATCTTCAGTGGCCGACGCGCAGGTGCTCATGCCGCAGCCACATACAACCGGGCGCCGGGAGTTCGATGACGTCGGCTGATGGGGCGGCCGCCTACCATCTGGATCCCGACGCCGCCGCGCGCGTGGCGGCGTTCGGCGTGATTCCCCCGATGCGCGAGCGTGGCCTCGACGAGGTGCGGCGGAGCATCGAGTCAGCGCCGCATCCCGAGGCGATGCCGGTGATGGCAGAGATCGAGGACCGGCTCGTACCCGGCCCGGACCAGCCCATTCCGCTGCGGATCTACCGGCCGACGGAGACGGTGGGTGGTCCGGTCCTGGTCTACTTCCACGGCGGCGGAATGGTGCTCGGGTCGAACCACTCATTCGAACCGCTCGCCCGGGCACTGGCCGCGGTCAGCGGAGCCACGGTGGTGTCGGTCGACTACCGGCTGGCCCCGGAGGCGCCGGCGCCGGCGCAGTTCGACGACGCCTACGCAGCCACCACCCACGTCGCCGCTCATGCGGAGTCGCTCGGTGTCGACGCCGACCGAGTCGCCGTCGTCGGAGACAGCGCGGGCGGCTCGCTCGCGGCGGCGGTGGCACTGGCAGCCCGCGACCGCGGCGGGCCGTCGATCCTGTGCCAGGTGCTGTTGTACCCGGGATTGGACCGCGACATGACGTGCGAGTCAATCTTGAGCATGCCCGATGCGCCGATGCTCACCCGTGCGGACATCGACTACATGCACGAGTTGGCGGACCGTGGAGTGACCACTCCGCCTGACCCGTACCGGTTTCCCGCGCTCGCCGCGAATCTCACCGGACTACCACAGGCCGTAGTCGTCACGGCCGCCTGCGACCCGATCCGGGACTGGGGCGAGCGGTACGCGAACCGACTGCGCGACGCGAGTGTGCAGACCACGCTCACCCGGTATCCCGGTGCGTATCACGGCTTCTTGATGCGATCGGATGCCACCGCCAGGGGCCGATTGGCGATCGCCGAGATCGGCGCGCTGCTGGCCGCGAAGTTCGTCCATGCCCGGCCGGCTGAGCGGGCATTCACCTCCCGATGACCGGACAGGTGGGGTCCCCCACGGCCTCCACCACCCCAAGATTGGCGTATCGACGGCGCTGCCGAGAGCCCGATGGAACAAGAGGAGACCCGATGCTGACTGACGATCGGCGCATGGAACTGTCCGATGTGCTCCGCCCCGCGTCACCCCCGAAAGAAATCGACAACGTCTACGCCGACGATCAACGGGAGCGCCTGCTCGACGTGGTGCGCAACGAGGGTCCGTGGAAGCTCATCATCGCCCAGCACTTCGCGTCGGCCGACGAGCTCATGGCCACCATGAGCGGCGCGTTCCCCGAGGGCTTCGAGCCGTCGCTCGACCTGTTCCTGACGCCGACGTTCCGGGGCTATCTGGCGAACTACGGCGCGGTGCTGTATCCCGAGTTGCACGACGTCTTCTACAACGAGACGTTCCTCAACCACGCCAAGAGCTACTGGAACGCCAAGTACGCCAAGCCGGAACTGATGCTGTTCAACATCAACGGCCCGTGCGCCAACCGCGACCCGGGCCACCTTGACTCCCCCAGCTTCCGCGGTGTACGCCACGAGAACGCGCCGACCTGGTTGACCAGTGTCATGGGCAAGTCGGGTCTGTTTCAGGACTATCTGATCAAGATGGCTCAGGTCATCACGTGGTTCTCCCTCGACGAAAACAGTGGATTCACCTACTGGCCCGACGGCCCGCTCAAGGAGCCGCAGCGCCTGCTGCCGCCGGTGAACAACCGCGGCGTCGTCGTCCAGAACGAGATGATGGTGCACCGCGGCGAGGCCAACGGCCCGATCGAACAGCAGACTCCCAAGGGCCTGGCGTTCGACACCGTCTTCACCGGTGACCCCGCCTCGCGCGACCACTGGCTACTCAAGAACGGTGACGACGTCGTGGCTCGCCACCACACCGACGAATTGCGCTTCCTGGTGCACTGGTCGGCGGAGGTGTTCGCCGACTACGACGAGCTCAAGAAGAACATGGACCACTCCGACGACCTGACGATCGAGCAGGCCATCGACACGATGGTCAAAGACGTCAACGCCCAGGGCATAAAACTCGCCATGCCGGACAATCCGCTGCACGATCCGGAGTTCATCCGCACCCTCAACGCCGCCTACGACCTCGGTGGCCCCGCCACCTACCCCGACGAAGCGCCGCTCTCGGCGTTCCAGATGGCCTGAGTCATGGATCGATTCAGCGATCGCCGGGTGCTGGTCACAGGCGCCGGCTCCGGCATTGGACAGGCCACCGTGGCGCGTCTGCTCCACGAGGGCGGCACCGTCGTCGCCTATGACGTCTCCGCCGACGGGCTGGCGGCGACATATGCGGCTGCCGAGGAAGCGGGTACGGCCAAGCGGCTCACCACCGCCGTCCTCGATGTCTCCGACGAGGATGCGGTGAATGCCGCTGTCGGACAGGCGGTCAGCGAGCTCGGCGGACTGGATGTGCTGATCAACGCCGCCGCCATCCAGCGGTGTGCGCACACGCACGAACACACGCTGGCGGATTGGAACGCGACGTTGGCGGTCAACCTCACCGGCACGTTCCTGATGGTGCGGTCAGCGCTGCCGGCGCTGTGCGAATCGGGGCGTGGCGTCGTGGTGAACTTCACGTCGACTTCGGCATCGTTCGCGCACCCTTACATGTCGGCGTACGCGGCGAGCAAGGGCGGCATCCTGGCGTTCACCCATTGCCTCGCATTGGAATACGCCAAACAGGGTCTGCGGGTGGTGAACATCCAGCCGGGTGGGGTGTCGACCGCGCTGGCGCTGAGCACGCTCGACAAGATGCCGGAAGGTTATGACCTCGGTCTGTGGGCCAAGCAGACGCCGATCCTGCCGCAGCCCGACGGCGGCGTGCTGGGCGAGCCGGCCAAGGTGGCGTCGGTGATCGCGATGGTGGCCAGCGACGACGGCGCATTCATCACGGGTACGGAGATCCGCATCGACGGCGGCGCGCACGCCTGATCAGCGCACGATCACCTGGCTCGGTATCCGCGGCGCCCCGAGCATCTCGCGGTGCGACGGTGGAATCCGGCCGTCCTCGTCGGTGATGCCGTAACGCTGCGCCAACTCGGCGCCGATGAGGGCATGGCCGCTGATCCTCGCACGGTCGGGGTCGCGATAGAGCGCATCGATGACACGGCCGCTGAATTCCGGGGTCTCCGCATGCTGTGCCATCTCGTGCAGGCCCCGCGGATTGCCGTCGAACGCCCGCCGCAGCTTGTCCGTCAGCAGGATGCCCATCCACAGGGACGCGGTGTGGACCGCGGTGTCGCGGAAGTCGACCGCCATGTCGGCCGCCATCTTGTCGATCCCGGCCTTCTGGGCTCCGTAGGCCGGGCCGTGCATGTAGCAGACGGCCCCGGGCGACGAGGTGAACACGACGAGCCCCGCGCTGCTCTGAAGCAGCAGTGGCGCGGCGTGCCACGACGCGACATAGGCCGATCGCAAACCGACGTCGAGGATGTCGGCCAGGTCTACCGGCTTCTCCCAGAACGGTTTCGGACCAGTGACCGCGTCGTGTACCGCGGCGGCGTTGTTCACCAGCAGATCGAGCCGACCGTCCTCCTGCTCCACCCGGGCGAACAGCGCGGCGACCGCGGCATCGTCACGGTGGTCCAGCGGCACCGCGATCGCACCGCCGCCGGCCTCCACCACGGTGCGGCCGGTCACGTACACGCGCCACCCGCACGTCAGCAGGGCCCGCGCGATGCCGTGGCCCGCGCCGCGGCTGGCACCGGTCACGACGGCAACGGGTGGGTCGGGAAGGGAAGTCACACCGTGAGGCTAGGGCGCTATCGGCGTCTCGTCGACGATTCCCAATGCTCCCCTGCGCACCGCGTCCAGGATCGACTCGGTCAGCTCGGAGCACGACAAGAACAGTGCGGACCTGCTGTGCGCGGAGAGCCGTTCGGCTTCGCGGCGCTGCGGACACGTCTCGGTCGCCTCGGCGCTCCACTGCACACTGGTCTGCTCCCAACTGCTCTTGCGGGCCAGCACGTCGGCACCGCAGGCGCGGCAGGACACCGGCACCATCGGCGCGTCGGCGAGCCGGTTGTCGGGACGGATACTCATGTCGTGTTTCCGGCGGACGCCCGCGCCGCCAGATTCTGCTCGACGATCTTCATCCACTCCTCGCGCGGGCGGGTGGTGTCGATTTCGTATTCGAAGCGGTCCACCATGTCGGGGGTGACGTCGGCGGCGTCGACGTAGAACTGCTCATACCAGCGCCGCAGCTGGTACACCGGCCCGTCCTCCTCGCAAAGCAACGGATTGTCGATGCGAGCCTTGTTCTTCCAGATCTCGACGTCTTGCTCGAAACCCATCTTGACGAAGTCGCCGAGGCCGATCGCAGTCTGCATGGCCAACTCGTCGGTCAGCGCCTCGGACTTCTTCACGATGATGCCGTACTGGAGCACGAAGGAATTCGCGTCGATCGGATAGTGGCAGTTGATCAGCACCGTGCGATGGTCGATGTTCTCGTAGTGGTAGGTGAGGTCGTCGATCATGAAGGACGGACCGTAGTACCCGGCCACCGAGGTGGTCCCCAGCATCTTCGGCCCCTCCAACGGCTGCATGTCCCCGCGGCCGGCACTGTTCATGTACTGGATCGCCACGTGACCTTCGAAGATGTTCTTGAAGTGCGTGGGCAGCGATCCATGGATGTAGAAGAAGTGCGCCATGTCCACGACGTTGTCGATCACCTCGCGGCAATTGGTGTCGACCACCGTGGAGTACCAATGCCAGTCGGTCCACTCGTCGCTAATGGCGCCCTCGATACGCGGGATCGTCACACCCTCCGGCGGCGCCTTGCGCTCCGGATCGTTCCACACGAACAACATCCCGTCCTGCTCGAGCGTCGTCCAGGTCGCGGTACGCGCCAAGCGCGGCGCGCGCTTGCTGTAGGGCACCTGCTTGCAGCGACCGTCGCCACCCCAGCGCCAGTCATGGAACGGACACGCGATCTCGTCACCTTTGACCTGCCCCTGGCTCAGATCCCCACCCATGTGCCGGCAGTACGCATCCAGGACGTTGATCCGGCCATCACCGCCGCGGAACACCACCAACTTCTGACCGAACGCGTTGATCGAATGCGGCTGACCGTCGCCCAGATCACGAACCAACCCCAGGCAGTGCCACCCACGGGCAAAACGCGTTGGAGCCGCCTCGGCCTCGATCTGCCGAATCTGCTCGAATTCCTGATGCGCAGTCATACCGCTGTTCTACAGCGCGCGGCGCCTGCCAGCGGCGAGGTGTTCCACTCAACAGGAGACCCTGTCAGCGAACGACGTGTCAGGGAGATTTCCCGGCGATCCCTGCCGTCAGCAGCGCATGGGCCTCGTGATTGCCGTTGAGCAGGCGGCTCGTGCGCGCCGCGATCCGCCAGCGGCCGTCAACCCGCCGCAGCCGGAAGTGGTTGGCCGCCGCACGCCACACCACGTACTCCGACGGCGCATTACGCCAGGCGGCGCGATCCACTCGCCGCGGGTCGGCCTCGGACGCGCGCACCAACACCAGCGACTCGCAGAGGGCGACCGCGTCGTCGCCGTCGACGGTCACGACCGTCGGCCCGAGGAAGTGGCAGCAGCCGCCCGCGACCAGTTCCCGATGTCCCGCCGAATCCACCATCTGGCGAACGTCGTCGCGGCTGTTCATGCGCCAGCCCTCGACGTCGTAGCTGCCGTCCTGCGACCAGAGTTCGGCGGCGCCTGCCGCGTTCGCGGCGTCCACGCACGGGCCATAGCTGGCGATCAGCCGCTGGATGTCGCGCTCGGCCTCCAGCCGGTACAACCGTTCTTCGAGGGCGGCGATCCGGTCGTCGTCTGCCTGCGGCACGGTTGTCATCGCGCACCCTTCCTCACGTGGTGTCGGCGATCTCGCGGAGAACTTCGAGTTGCTCGATGAAGTGAGCGGCGGACCGTGCGGTCACGGTGCAGGACACCACGGTAGCCCCGAACGCCCGCAACCGGTCGAGCCGCTGACGGACCTCCGACGGCTGTGCGGCCGGATCAAGAGGGCCGGACGGCAGGACAATCTCGAACCCTGCCGGCGCCTCGACATCGGCCAGCATCTCCGGCACCCTCATCGCAGGGATGCCGAACGGCATCCAGCCGTCGGCGAGATCCGCGGCTCGGCGCAACGACGGCATGCTCCTGCCGCCCACCCAAATGGGAACCCGGGCGGCCAGCGCATACGGACGGACCGACATCCCGTTGTAGCGGTAGAACGGCCCGTGATACTCCGGTTCGGGACGGGACATGGAGAGGCGCAATGCGCGGATCGCATCATCGGCGCGCGCCGCGCGGTGCTGCCACGCCGCGCCAAGCAGGTCGAATTCCTCTGCGAGGGAACCGATCCCAACACCAAGGATCAGTCGGCCACCGCTGAGCACATCGAGCGTCCCGTACCGCTTGGCGATTTCCAGTGGGTGGTGATACCCCAGCACCAGCACCGCTGTCGCGAGTTTGATTCGAGTGGTGTGTGCCGCGATGAAGCTCAAAGTGGACAGCGGGTCCCAATAGACGTCCCCCCGTGCCGGGGCGGCATCGGCGGGGACGGCCACGTGCTCAGAGCAGGTGAGGAACTCAAAGCCCAGTTTGTCGGCCGCCGCGGCGACCGACACCAGGTCGTCGGGCCCGGCGGCAGCCTCCCAGGACGACGCCGCCCCGGGCACCTGCACAACAACGGGCGTCGAGAGCCCGAGGCGCATACTAGTGCCGCGACCCGGTAAGTCGTTGAATCGCCTCGTGCGAGCGGAGCACGATGTTCGCGCGATCGGGTCCGCTGTTGAGCGCAGCGTGCGCTGCGTTCCCACCGGCGACATGCACCGGTCCGTCACCGAGATGTTCGAGGCCCTCCAGGGCCACCTCAGCCGGATCGTTGACGATCATTCCCGGCGCGTCGAAATTCAGTCCGATCCTCTCCATGGCCGGTGTTCGAGTCACGCCGAGAACCAGTTCCAGCACATCAACGTTGTGCTCCCGCAGTTCGAGCCAGATGCTTTCAGCGAACACTCTGCTGAACGCCTTGACCCCCGAGTAGACCGAGTGACGCACAGCTCCCATGTATCCGGACAGCGATCCGACCATCAGGATCCCGCCTCGGGATCGCGCAACCATTCGCCGGCCGAAATGCTGTGTGAGCTCCAGCATCCTGGTCATGTTCAGATCGATGACCTTCTTGAACTCGGTCAGCTCGGCCTCGAGGAAAGGTTCGTTGCAAGTGCTGGCGCCCGCGTTGTAGATCAACAGGCCGACGTCGAGGTCGGCCGTCGCCTCGACCACCCGGTCGGTGGCGTCGACGGCGAGCAGGTCGAGAGCCAGAGTGCGCACATTGGCGCCGCGCCGGCGACACTGCTCGGCGGTCATGTCGAGCGGACCGGGCTTGCGCGCGATGAGGACCAGGTCGAACCCGTCCTCGGCGAGCGTTGCGGCGAATTCAGCGCCTACGCCCTCAGAGCCTCCGGCGATCACCGCCCACGGGCCGTACTTCCCGAGATCCGTTCTGGTTCGCTCCGCCACCGATTGACCGCCTTCAGTTCGTTCCGCTTCTTCGATACGTGGTACTGCCGACGCTACGTCGCGTGGAGGTGCGTCGAGCGCCATGTCCGACTCAGTGAGACAATGCATCCGGACCGCTCATCGTTAGGTCGGCTGTTCCGCTCATCAGGACAGACGGTGTGCGAGTCGGCTCGTTCCGCTTAACGTCGGGCCGTGAACACGGCGTATCAGAGCACCATCCCGGCCGGCCTTCCCGTCGGAGACATCACCGTCGACCTGCTCGTGGTGGGTTCGGGAACCGGGCTCGGAGCGGCGCTGGCCGCCAACGATCGAGGCATGTCGGTGCTCGTCGTCGAGAAGTCGGAGTTCGTCGGCGGGTCGACGGCGCGGTCCGGGGGTGCGCTGTGGTTCCCCGCCAGCCAGATCATCAACGGCGACGGTGGTGGCGACACGCCGCAACGGGCGGCGACCTACCTCGACGCCGTCGTAGACAGCACCGCACCGCGGTCTCGGTCCACCGCGTTCCTGGAGCACGTGGACGCCACCGTCGACCTGCTGCGTCGCACCACACCGATGCGCTTGTTCTGGGCGCGCGAGTACTCCGACTACCACCCCGAACAGCCGGGCGGGTCGGCTGCGGGCCGCACCTGCGAATGTCGACCGCTCAACACTGCGGTGCTCGGGGAATATCGGTCGAGGCTGCGTCCGGGGGTCATGGAAGTCAAGATCCCGATGCCGACCACCGGGGCCGACTACCGCTGGCTGAACTTGATGTCGCGAGTGCCCAGTAAAGGTCTTCCGCTGATCGCCAAGAGGCTCGCACAAGGCGTCGGCGGCCTGCTGCTGGGCCGACGGTATGCCGCCGGCGGCCAGGGACTGGCGGCCGGTCTCTTCGCTGGTGTGCTACGCGCCGGCATCCCGGTCTGGACCGGAACAGCGCTGCAGCGCCTGATCACCGACGACGACGGCGAGGTGACCGCCGCCGTCGTCGACCACGGGGGGCAGGAGGTCACCGTGACGGCACGCCGCGGCGTCGTGCTCGCGGCCGGTGGCTTCGATCACCGCATGGACATGCGGTGGAAGTTCCAGTCCGAGCGGCTCGGCGCACACGTCAGCCTCGGCGCCGAGTCCAACACCGGCGATGCCATTCGCCTCGCCCAGGATCTCGGCGCCGCGATCGAATCGATGGACCAGTCCTGGTGGTTCCCCGCGGTGGCCGCGCTGCCGGGCGCCGATCCCAAGGTGATGCTGGCCGAGCGATCGCTGCCAGGGTCGTTCATCGTCGACCAGACGGGCAGCCGGTTCGTCAACGAGGCCACCGACTACATGTCGTTCGGACAGCGTGTCCTCGACCGCGATCGCGCAGGCAATCCCGTCGAATCGATGTGGATCGTGTTCGATCAGCAGTACCGCAACGGCTACGTGTTCGCGGCTGAGCTCTTCCCTCGGATGCCGATTCCGAAATCCTGGTATGACGCCGGCATCGCGCACCGCGCCGACGACCTCGGTGAACTCGGCCGCCTGATGGGCGTGCCCGAGTCGCAGTTCGCGGCCACGGTCGATCGGTTCAACGAGATGGCTCGCGCCGGGCAGGATTCGGACTACCAGCGCGGTCGCAGCGCCTACGACCGCTACTACGGCGATCTCACCGTGACGCCGAATCCGAACCTGCGGGCGCTCGACCGTGGGCCGTTCTACGCCGTCAAGATGGTGCTCAGCGACCTCGGCACCTGCGGCGGCCTGCTCGCCGACGAGCGCGCCCGGGTGCTGCGGGAGGACGGCACGGCGATCGGTGGCCTGTACGCGATCGGCAACACGGCCGCCAACGCGTTCGGAGCCACGTACCCCGGCGCAGGCGCGACGATCGCTCAAGGACTGGTTTACGGCTACATCGCTGCGCACGACGCTGCGCGGGCTCGCGGATGACGGGCAGGTTCGAAGAGCCCGCCGACCGCTATAGCCGAACCAGGGCAAAGGGATAGGTGAAGGTGCCGCCCGGTGCACCGTCGCAGCCGGTGGCAAAGGACGACGAGAGCGTCCCCATCCGGGTCCCTGGATCCCAGGAGTAGACGTCGCGCGTCGGGATCACCGGACCGTAATACACGTTGCCACAACGGAGTCCGTCCGGAACGTCGATGGTCAACGTATACCGGCCATCGATCAGCCTCGCATCGCCCCGATAGGCGAACGCCTTCGCGATCGGTTGCGGGATCGCCTGCACCTCGAGGCAGTCGCCGGGACACCTCGAGATGGCCCACAGCCAGGTGTGGAAGTCGTACCTGCCCTGGATCCTCAGTTCGAAATTCCCGTACGGGGTTTCGGCCTGGGCGTCGGCGGGCATCAGCGCGCCGGCCAGCGCCATCGAGACGCCGATCAGTGCGGCTCTCACGGCTGCGCGACGGTGACCGACCATGGTGTACTCCCCTACGCTATGTCGGTGGGAGCGCCGACCGGATCGGCGCTGCGAGAGAAGGTCTCGGCGGACGGCCCGTACCGCTGACTCGGGTCCAGAACGCAATGGGTCCGACCGAAAACCGTGACCATGCACTTGTTGTTGTGGTTGCAAAGGCTGCGGGTGTTCGGTTCGGCCATGAGCCGACTGATCAGTTCCGGCTCCCTCAGCAGAGAGCGACCCATCGCCACGAAGTCGAATCCTTCGCGCATCGCGATGAGCATGTGCTCGCGGTTGGTGACCCCACCCAGCAGGATCAGCGGCGTGTGTTCGACCACCGGCACGAACTGACGGGCCGATTCAAGCATGTACAGGTCCGCGTAGGGGAACGTGCCCAACGCCCACTTGCCGACCACGCGGACACCGAGGTTCATCGGCGGCGGCATCACGGCAGCGAACTCGTCCACTGGGGTGTCGCCGCGGAACAGGTACATGGGTTTGAACACCGAGGAGCCCTGCGTCAACTCGATGGCGTCGAGATTCCGGTCGACATCGAGCAGTTGCACGACACGCAGCGACTCGGCGAGCGTGATGCCGCCGCGAATCCCGTCCTCCATGCTGATCTTCGCCGTCACGCCGATGCGGTCACCGACGACTTCCCGAACCCGCTGGGCGATCTGCCGCGCGAAGCGCGCACGGTTCTCGATGCTGCCGCCGTACTCGTCCTTACGTCGATTCATCAGTGGGCTGAGGAACGAACTGGGCAGATACAGGTGGCCCAGATGCAACTCGACCGCGTCGAACCCCGCGTCGACCGCCACCTGTGCGGCGTCGCCGAACTGATCGACGACCACGCGGATCTCGTCCCGGGTGATGGGCCTGCAGTAGTCGAACGACTGGGGGTTGACGAAGCGGCTGGGCGCCTTCGGGGTGACGCGGTTGACCTTTCGCGTAGCCACGACCCCGCCGTGCCCGAGCTGTGCGGCCACGGCCGCCCCGGACGCGTGCACGGTGTCGGCCAACTTCCGCAGGCCCGGGATCGCCCTCGGACTCATCAGGATCTGTCCCGGTGCACTGGCGGCGTCCGGCGCCACGGTGCAGTAGGCGACCGTGGTCATGCCGACTCCCCCGTCGGCGAAGCGCTTGTGGAAGTCGATGAGATCGTCGGTGACCAGACCGTCCGGTGACCGCCCCTCTGATGTCGCCGCCTTGATGACGCGGTTGCGGAGCCGGACAGGGCCCAGCATGGCGGGTGCGAAGGGATCGGGTCCGCTCGAGGGGCGCGCCGGCATGGCTTGTTCCTACCGTCGAGAGCACGCGGGAGCGGGGAAGTGTTCCGCTCACCGGACGGTCGGTGCCGAGCTACTACCCCTCTTCGGCTTTGACCCTGCGCTCGATCTCGTACCACCGCTCGCGCATCAACGGCGGCGTGCCACAGACCGTCTCGGTGGACGACTTGGCGACCGCCTCTTCCGCTTCGTCGAGATCCTTGATCACCCGCAACGCCAACTCGCGTTCGGCTGCGTAGTACCGCTCTGCCCACTGCAGGGCTACTCGGCCGAATGCCCACGCGGGTTCTTCAGCAGCCCACCGCGCCTCGACCGCGGCTTCCCGTTGCATCCGATCGGCGAAGGCCACGTGTTCCTGCATGATCTCTTTGAGTCGGCGCGGACTGGTGAGGTGACCGAAGATGACACGCAAGAGGGGATTGTGCTTGAGCTGAGGCGGGTCGACCGGCGATTCATCCGCCCATTCGCGCAGCGCCGCCGAGCCGTCGGAGGTGATCTTGTACAGCCGCTTGGTGCGGGCGCCGCCGTCGCCGGCGACCCTCGAGGTGAGCAGCCCCGCGTCCTCCAGCTTCTTCAATTCGGTGTAGATCTGGCTGTAGGCAGGACTGCCGTAGAGGAATCGAAGACTCCATTCGGTCCACTTCTTGATGTCGTATCCCGACAGCTCGTCTGAGTTGGAGAGCACACCGAGCAGCGCCCAACCCGTTGGGGTCACACTCGACCTGCCGCTGCGCGAGGACATTTCTCCAGGCTAACAACACGTGCTCGATGTTGTGCTGCTCGGATCCGCTGACCGGGAGCACCCCTTGCTGTGGTGTCCGCGGAGCTCGACAGTGTGATGACCGGCAGATCAGGAGGGTGGCGACAATGGGCGAGAGCGTTTCGACGGCGACGGAAGACCGCACGCCCAACCCCGCGATGATGCGGCGGGTACTCGGTCACTTCTGCACCGGGGTCGCCGTGGTCACCGGACACGACGGTGACCGACCGCTGGGCTTCACCTGCCAGTCGGTGACCTCGGTGTCGCTCGACCCGCCGTACATCTCATTCTGTCCCTCGAACAACTCGAGCAGTTGGCCATTGATTCGCGCGACCGGCTCCGTGTGCGTCAATGTCCTGGCCGCGGACCAGCGCGACATTTGCGCTGGCTTCGCCACGAGCGGTTCGGACAAGTTCGCCGGCGTCGATTGGGCTCCGGCGGCCGGCGGAAGTCCCGTCATCGCCGGGACACTCGCCTCGATCGAGGCCGACATCGAGTTCGAGCACGAGGCCGGTGACCACACCATCGTCGTCGCCCGCGTGACGGCGCTGCGCGCCCACCCGGAGCGGGAACCGTTGCTGTTCTTCCGGGGCGACTTCGGCGGCTTCGCGAGCGGCATCGACAGGATGAGCGCCGGCGATGCCTGAGCGCAGCGCAGACATCGACGATCGGGGCGGCTTCGACGCCGACCTGGATGTCGATGTCGTGGTCGTGGGGTCCGGCGCCGGAGTCGCGGGCGCCTACACGGCCGCGCGGGAAGGCATGTCGGTCGCCCTCGTCGAGGCGACGGACAGGTTCGGGGGAACCACCGCGTACTCCGGCGGTGGAGGCATGTGGTTCCCGTGCAATCCGGTGGCGCAGCGGGCAGGACTCGATGACACACCCGAGGCCGCGCTGAACTACTTCCACACCGTGGTCGGAGACCGCACGCCGTTCGAGCTGCAGCAGACGTATGTGTACGGTGGGCCGAACCTCATCGAGTACCTCGAACGCGACGAGCACTTCCAATTCGCCGAACTGCCGTGGCCGGACTACTACGGGTCGGTTGCCGATGCACGAGCCGATGGCCGACGTCACATCGTGCCGGCGCCACTCGAGGCCGCCGAGCTGGGCGCCCTGGCGGAGACGATCCGCGGTCCCCTCGACACCGACCGGCTCGGCAGTCCCGCGCCGTCGCTGCTCATCGGGGGCCGCGCCCTCATCGGCCGGTTCCTTGCCGCCCTGGGCGCCTTCCCCCGAACGCACCTCTACCGTGATGCGCCGTTGGTAGACCTGATCAGCTCGGATGGCGCGGTCACCGGCGTCGCCGTCGACCGCGACGGCGAGATCGTCCGGATCCGGGCCCGCCGGGGTGTCTTGTTGTCGGCCGGTGGCTTCGAGCAGAACCCGCGCATGCGCCAGTTCTGGGGCGTGCCCGGACGGGCCGAGGACAGCATGGGGTGCTGCGGCAACACCGGTGCGGCGCACCAGGCGGCGATCCGATTGGGAGCGGCCACCGACCTGATGGATCAGGCCTGGTGGTCTCCGGGCCTCACCCATCCGGATGGCCGATCGGCGTTCGCGTTGTGGTTCACCGGCGGCATCTTCGTCAACCAGGACGGCGAGCGGTTCGTCAACGAATCCGCGCCGTACGACCGGCTCGGCCGAGCGGTGTTGAGCGAGATGGCCGCGGAGTCGGTGCGGCTACCCTTCTGGATGGTCTACGACAACCGCGAGGGTGACGTACCTCCGGTGAAGGCCACCAATGTGTCGATGGTCGACCCGGCGCAGTACCGCGCGGCCGGCCTGTGGCACAGCGCGGACACCCTCGACGGGTTGGCCGAGCTGATCGGCGTGCCCGCGGCAGCGCTCACCGCCACGGTCGCCCGCTTCAACGCGATGGTCGCCGCCGGACGCGACGCTGATTACGGCCGCGGGGACGAGCCTTACGACCGCGCGTTCTCCGGCGGCCGCTCACCGCTGGTGCCGATCGACCGACCGCCCTATCACGCAGCCGCTTTCGGGCTGTCGGATCTGGGCACGAAGGGCGGCCTGCGCACCGACAGCCGAGCTCGGGTGCTCGACGACACGGGCGCGCCGATACCCGGTCTCTACGCGGCCGGTAACACCATGGCTGCGGTCTCGGGGACGACGTATCCGGGCGGCGGCAACCCGATCGGTGCCTCCATGGTGTTCAGCCATCTCGCCGCCCTGGACATGGCGGGCCGGGGGAAGAAGTGACCGAGGGGGTCCGGGCCGCGGTCGATCCGCCCGGCGGTGGCCCTGCGGTGGCACGCACGGCGGACGAGCGCCTGGCGCAGTCGGTGCGGACCCTGCTCGACGCGGTGATCCGCACCGAGGTCGGCGACGACACGATCGCGGCCGCCGAGGCGCACGTTGCAGCGGCCGTCGATCTGCTCAGCGAGCAGCTGATGTCCGGCTCGTTCGGTGTCGGTGGGACATCCGACGGCGAACCGCGGCTGTTGGGCAACGTGGCCATCGGGCGGCGTAATGCGATCGCTCCCCCGCTGGTGATCGAACGCGACGCAGCCGGATTGGTCAGCACCGAAGTGCACCTCGGCGCCGCATACGAAGGACCCGCAGGGCACGTGCACGGCGGGGTGTGCGCATTGGTGCTCGATCATCTGCTCGGCGCCACCGCTCACCGCGCAGGCCGTCCTGCCTACACCGGCACGCTGCAGATGCGTTTCCTTCGCCCCACCCCGCTCGGCCGCCTGCGCGCCGAGGCGTGGGTGGAGCACGAGCAGGGTCGTAAGACCTATGCCCGCGGGCGCCTGCTCACCGGTGGCCGCACCACCGTGGAAGCCCAGGGCATCTTCATCCGGCCGACGCCGGGCGAGTGACCGGAGTTCGGGGACCGACCTAGATGGGATCGAACGCCGACATCAGCCACCGGCCGTCGACTTTGGCCAAGCTGACCATGACGCTGCTGGCATTCTGCGCGGGCTCCGGGCGCTCCCGGCTCGTCGTCGTCTGGTTGACGAACACCAGCACCTTGGCCGTGTCCGCGTGGATTTCGGCGTCTGCCGCGCGGACGACGGAGGCCGACGTCATGACTTCCCGGTCGCGCGCTGCCGGCATGAGGATCTCGTCGCTGAACTTGCTGTAATAGTCGAGGAACTCGCCGGTCAGATGCGACTTTGCGGCCGCCAGGTCTGCCTGCAGAGTGTCGGGCTTGTACGACAGCAGGGACACCGTGGCCTCCGAGGCCGCCCGTACCGCCGACGCTGCTGCGGCGTCGCCGGTCTGCTGATCGGCCCGGTACTGCGTGAAGTACAGGACGGCGAACACCGTGGCGGACGCCGTCAGCGCCAGTGCGGGAACCACGACCCGCCACCGCAGCAGTTTCGACCGGACCCGCCGCGGGCCGGCGGGTCGCGCCGCGTCGTGCGCCTCGTCGGTGTTCTCGGCGCGGGCGTCGTCGACAGGCGCCTTTGCTTCGGACGTCACGTCTGAGTCCTCCTTCGTCACGCTGTCGCTCACGCCACGAACTCCATCTTCGACATCTTGAGCCGGTCGCCGTCCCGAACCACTGTCACGCTCAAGCGCCACATTCGCGGCTGCTTGTCCGCACCGGCCGCGTTGGTCACCGTCGATGTGGCGGTGACGAGCACCTCGGCGGTGTCTCCAGCCATCTTCTCGACGGCGGCTGCCTTGACATTGACGTCGGTCACCACCTGGCCGTCCTGGGCGAGCTTGACGAAATCCTCCGCGGCACCGGCGAACTCGTCGTGGAACTCACCTGTGGAGTTGTCCAGGATCTGCGCGACGTTGTCCTTCGCCTTGGCGGCGTCGATCGACATCAGCGTGAAGACGATCTGGCGCGCCGCGGCGGCGTACTCGGCGGACTGCTGTTGGTGCGCAACGGCCTCACGGTGCTGCCACACCACATACGCGCCGGCCGCCGAGAAGGCGGCGGTGCACAGCAGCGTCAGGGTCAGCACGACCGTGCCCCATCGGGTACGCGGGAAGCGCCGCCGGGCGGCAACGACTGCCTCCGGCCGTTCCTCGTCACCGGCCGGTTCGTCGGCGTCGTCGTCGGCCTCCCCGACGGTCGGTTCGTCGGCCGCGACGTCATCGGCTTCAACGGCGTCGTGCGTCGTCAGGCCGTCGGCTCGTTCGCGCAGTCGCGCCGCGCGGGCGCGGGCTTGCGCGGCCGCCGCCAGCGCCTCCGCGGCCTGCGCCTCGGCCTCCTCGGCCAGCGCCCTGGCCGCCAGGGCGTCGCGTTTCCGCTCGACGCTGTCTGGCGTCCCGTCGTCCTGTGCGTCACCGCGCGTCAACAACGTGTTCCTGCTGTGAGGCACCACGGCCTCCTTCCGATCAACCGCCTTGGTGGGCCTGCGCGCCACCGTCGCGCCATGTCCCCCGGTCGGGCCCCCCGCGCACGGTAATCGGCGTCACACCGCGGCCTCTGCCGTCGTCCCGCTCAGCGGTCATCCCCGACGCGGTGGCCGGACCTCACCAGTAGCGCTGTGAACACAGCGCGCCCCCGGGACCCTCGTTCTGGGCGACCACCACGCCGTCGACGGTCAGCTCGCACCGAAAGTTCGGCCGGTCCGCTGCGCGGCCGTTGGAGGCGGTCACCATCGCCCAGCGGGCCGGATCGACCAGCATGACGTCGAGCACCCACGGCTGGTCGGGGCCGACCGTGACCTCGGCCTTGGGGCTGAACACGTACGGGTTGTGGCTGTAGTCCGCCCAGCTCGGCGGGTCGATGTCCCGGTAGTAGATGTCGGCCGACGTCGGCTGGTCGGCGGTGACGGTGTAGCGCACGTGGTGCGCAACCGGCCCCTGCGCGGCCGCGGGCGCCGCGACGACAGCGCCCACGACGGTGCCCGCCGCCAGAAGTGAGGCGGTGACGCGCCGACTCACGCGTTGTCACCCCGCACCCAGCGCGACTCGCCGCTGGACGACACGCAGGCCAGGAACAACCCGTCCGGTGCCTGGGCGACCGAATTCTCGAAGCCCGTGCAGTTGGTGTCCAACACGCGGATCCCCTCCATCCGAGGGGAACGGAAGTAGCGCGGCGCATATCTCCGCGGTGACCCGCAGAACACCAGGCGGCCCCAGTCGGTGGTGCCGAACACGTAGTGCGAGGGGTTGGCACAGGGCGCGCCGAGGACGACGTGTCCGGCGATGCCCGGCACACATGACGGCTCGTCACACGGCGGCGGTTCGGCGCTCGCGCGAGCGGGCGTCATCACCGCTGCGGCCGCAAGGACAGTGACGGCGATGGCCAGCGTGCGCACTGGTGCACTGTGGCACCCGCGCCCGGGGAGGTGGCCGAACCGTCCCACTCAGTGGCCGGTCGACCCGACGGACCCCGCACCGGTGATTACCGTCGGACACTCTTCGAGCCAAGGAGCCGCCATGCGTCTGGTGCCCGTGTTGACTCTCGCCGGAGCCGTCGTCGCCGCTGCGGCCGCCGCGCCGGCTGCGCTCGCATGGGCGGCCGACGACGAGTGGGGTCTCAACGGCACGTACTCCGCCACCTCGAACGGCGAATGGGCGAAGAAGAACGAGGTCTTCCGCGACGAGGCCGTCGTGCGCGCCACCTGGACGATCACCACGCAGTGCAGCTACCCGACCGACTGCACCGGCACCGTCGTCAGCGATCAGGGCTGGGAGGCGCCGATCTACCAGAAGGGCGGCATCTGGTACGTCAAGCACACCGTGCCGCGGTGGGAGCCGTGTCCGGACGGCACGGCAGCAGACGGACTGCAGGTGTTCCGGTTCGTGCCGACGGTGGAGGACGGCAGCCAGACCGACCCCGACTCGGACATGCTGGTCGGCGAGGACCAGACCACCGGCCCCAGCGGGGCATGCGGCATCAGCAAGCCGCTGTTCATCACGATGCCGTTCAAATTGGTGAAACTGAGCGACTAGAGGCGTCCACACTTCGCTGAGCTGAACGGCTGGGACGCGCCGTCCCTGTTCCCCCGGCGCGCCCCAGCCGTCAGCCGCCTGTCGGCAGAAGATCCTGCCAGGTCTTGTTCGGCTCGGTCTCGGTCGCGAGGTTCGACTGCTGGAACACCGCCCCGCTGGGCGTGGCGTACTGCCCGGTCGCCGGGTCGTACGTGGCAATCGCGACGGACGGACCCGCCGCGGCGTCCGGAGCCAAGCCACTGGGGGCGATCACCGGACCGCCGCCGCCGGGCGGCGCCGGAGCCGGAGCCGGAGCCGGCTCACCTGCGGGTGGCGCGGCGGTCGGCGCGCCGGCAGCCGGCGGCATCGGAGTACCACCGGGCGGCCCGTGGATCTGCTCACTGAAATCCACCCGGTCATCCGGCGGGATGCCCTGGGCGATCAGATTCGGGTCGATGGGATAGGGGCCGAGCGCGTGTTGACGCATCGCCAGCGGCTCGTAGGGCCGATCGCTGCGGCACTCCTCCACCGTGGCCGCACGCTTACCCGGCTGCTCCATACACGGGTAGTTGCGGGCACCGCGGACCGCGAGTGGTGAATCCTGGGGCAGTTTGCAATACAGACCGTCCGGTGTGTCGATGTCGCTCTCGTCATCGGGTGACCGCCACGACGAAGGCGGCAGGAATCCCACCGTGCACGCCGGCGGATCGTTCATGCTGAGCGTGAAGTCGCCCATCGACATCCCGGTCGGATTGTTCCTTGCCACGCCGACGGTCTGCGTCGCAGCGATGTAGGGCGGCAGCAGCACGAGAAGTTGTTCCAGCGACGCGTGGTAGGTGACGGCGATCTGACCGACCGCGGTGAGGTTGGCGAGGAGCACGGGCATCGTCGGTTTGACCTGGTTGAACAGTCGCGATGCCTCGTCGGCCGCACCGGGACCGGTTTCCAGCAGGGTGCGGAACTGGGGGTCGTTGGCGACCAGCTGTCCGGTCACGCCGGCCAGACTGCGTGCCCACGTGCGGATCTGGTCGGCGGTCTGTGCCTGCCCCTCGAGAAGCGGCCGGCCGTCGTCGACCAGCGACCGCGTCTGATCGGACACCGCGTTCGCATCCCCGACCACCGTGGCCGAAGAATCGGCCAGTGAGCCGAGATCGTAGGCAGCGCCGTCGAGCCCCCTGAAGGTCTCGTCGAGCAGCCCGCTGATCTTCTCCTTCGGCACGCTGTCGAGCAACGCGCTGACCCGGTCGAGCATCGGTCCGACCGGCTGCGGGATCGAGGTGTTCTCCCGCCTGATGATCGCGCCGTCGTCGAGGAACGGGCCACGGTCGGTGCGGGGCTGGAGGTCGACGTATTGCTCTCCGACCGCCGACACGCTGCGCACGGCGGCGTGCAGATCGGCCGGGATCTCGGTGGAGGTGTCCAACGACAGCGTCGCCTCCGCGCCCGATCGAGTGGGACGCACCTCGGTGACCTTGCCGACCTCGACACCGCGATAGGTCACATTGGCGAACCGGTACAGGCCTCCGGTGCCGGCCAGTTCCACTTTCACCGTCATGCGACCCACACCGAACAACAGGGGTGCCTGCAGATAGCCGAAGATCATCACACCCATCGCCACGATCGCGGCGATCGTGAAGATGACGAGCTGGCTGCGAACGAAACGGGTGAGCATCAGTTCCCGCCTTCGCCGGAAGCGTCGTCCACCGTCGCGCCCCCGTCCTCTGTCTCGAAGAGTTGCGGGATCGGCGCCACCTCCGTCGGTGGCGCCACCGGCGCGCTGAGCGGATCGAGGGTGTAGTTCAGATACCACGGATCCCCGGGCGCCGGAACCATGGGCGCCCCCTCCTGCCCCCAGCGGGTGCCGAGGAACAGGCCCCGCTTGAGCCGCGGGATCGTGAAGTCGAAGATGATGAACTGGTTCATGTAGTCGCCGCGGATGGCCCGGTCGATGAAGCCCTGGGTGTAGGGAAAGGTCGGCGCGTAGGCCAGCACCGTGCCGAGGTCCGGTCCGACATCGGCCAGCGCTTTGAGCGTGGGCTCGAGATTCTGCAGATTTCGGACGAGGTCGGCCTGCGTGTCGTTGATCAGCCCCGTGGCGGTGTCACTGAATACGCGCAACTTGTCGAGCGCGGTGGTGAGTCGGGGCCGCTCACGGATCAAGACGTCGAGTGCGGGCGGAATCCGTTGCAGTGCACTGGTGATGACGTCACGCTGGCCGGCGACGGTGGCGCCGAGCCGGTTGAGCGCCGCGATCGAGGCGTTGATGTCCTCGCGCTGTGAATCGAGTAGTCCCACGAAGGTGTTGAGGCGGAGCAGAAGCGCCCGAAGCTGAGGTTCGCGACCGCTCAGCGCCGCGTTGAACTCCCTGATGATGTCCCCCGCCTGCCCCAAGCCACCGCCATTGACGACCACCGACAGCGAGGACAGGGTCTCCTCGGTCGAAGGATAGGTCGAGGTCTTGTTCAGGCCGATGGTGGATCCCGGTGCCAGCCGGCCGGCCGGCGGCTGCCCCAGCGGCGGATCCAGCGCCAGATGCATGGAGCCCAGAAGGCTGGTCTGCCCCACCGTGGCCGTCGCGTTGGCGGGTATGACGACGTCCGGCTCGACGCTGATCTCGACATCGGCGTGCCAGTCGCGCACCGTCATCGGCCCAACCGCGCCGACCACGACGTCGTTGATCATGACGGGCGAATTCGATTCCAACGAGCCCACATTGGCCATCTGGACGCGATAGGTCGTGGACCCGTCACCGGTTCCCACCGTGCCCGGCAGGGGTAGCGAGTTCAATCCCTCGAAACTGCAACCGCTTCCGACGACCGCGACACAAGAAGCCGCGGCGAGGACGCGGGTGATCGAACGGCGACCCGTCATGACGGCGGATTCCCTTCCTGTGACGGTGCGGCCGGAGCGGGTGCCGGCGGCGGCGACGCCTCGGCGGGAAGCAGCATGTCGGGCAGGCTGGTCGGCGCGGGCGGTCCGGGGACCGGCGGGCCGGCCGGCACGGGCGCGCCCGGGAACAGCGCAGGTGTCGGGTTGGCAGGCAGGCCGTTGGGGGCGTAGGCACCCGGCGGACCGGGCGGAGTGCCCCAACCGGCCGGCGGTGGAACGTCCCCGGCACCGGTGTAGGCGGACACCGCGGGCGGAGGCTCCGGAGCGTCCGGGCTGCCACCGGTGCCGCCCGGAGCGACGCTGGGATCGGCGTAGATCAGATTTCCTGGACTGGGCGATTTCTTCAGGTAGGCATTGAACGGCAACGGCAGGTAATTGAAATTGAGCAGCCTCAGCGCCGGCCCGAGGTACTCCGCGCAGATCCGCGCCGTCTCGGGCGCCGTCGCATTGCGCACCGCGCCGATCGCCGAACAGATCAGCTGCACCGGGTTCGCGAAGTTGCCCATCGCGAACGCGCCGACCATCGACCCGGTGTCCGGGTTGTAGATGTTGTAGCCGTTGCCGATCGCGTTGGGCGCGACGTGCAGCACGTTCTCCAGCTCGGTCTTGTTGTCGACCAGGTTCTGGGTGATGTTCGCCAACCGCTGCACCTGCTCCGAGGTCTGGTTGCGGCTGCCCTCGATGAACCTTCTCACCTCACCGACCGCCTCGGAGAGGTTCGTCAGCGCAGCGTCCATGTCGGCGCGGCTGCCGTCGATGACGCTGCTGACCGTCGCCAACCGGTCCTGGAACTGGACGATCTGAGTATTGCTGTCCCTCAACGCGGTGACGAACACCTGCATGTTCTTGATCAGATCGACGATGTCGCCGCTGCCGTCGGCGAGAATGCGGCCCACCCCGGACAGCTGGGCGATGGTTTCCCGCAGCTTGTCGCCGTTGCCGTCCATCGCGGTGGCCGCGCTGTCGATGAACCGGCTGACCGAGGTGCTCGACACACCGCCGGACGGACCCAGTTCGGTGGCGAGCCGCGCCAGTTGTTCTTTGACCTCGTCCCATTCGACAGGCACGGCGGTGCGGTCGAGCCCGATGACCGCCCCGTCGGCCATCACCGGTCCGGTGTTCTCGTACGCGGGGGTCAACTGCACATACCGCGCAGAGATGAGGTTCTGCGCGACGACGATCGCCTGGGCGTCGGCGGGCACCTGCACGTCGCGGTCGACAGCCAGGGTGAACACCGCCTGGTCCCCCGCGGGAGTGATCGACTCGATTGTGCCCACCTTGACGCCCGCCACCCGGACCTCGTCGCCCGGATAGATCGACGTGGCAGAGGTGAAGTGTGCGGTGATGTGTCGCGGTCCGAAGTAGACCTGTCGGACCACCACCGCGACGCCGCCAACGATCAGCGCCACCAGCGCAACGGCCAGCGCCTTGACGAGACGAGTGCGGTTCTTCATCGCGATCCACCCGGAATACCGTTGTAGGGGAACGGGAACTCTGCCCGTGGGCCGGCATTGTCCGGCGGCTGTCCGGCGTTGACACCGCGGCGGAAGCCGAGGGCATAGTCGAGGAACGGCTGAATGGCCGCGCCCGGCAACAGGTTTCCGACGAAGGCGTTGTAGTAGAAACCGTTGTTCACGGCCTCGCCCTGCGTCACCTGATATTTGGCCAGACCGGCGAGCGCCTCGGCGATGTTGTCGCGGTTGCGTTCGAGCATGTCGGAGACCGAGTTGATCTTCTCCAATGTCGGCGCCAATTCCTGCTCGTTGTCGCGTACCAGCCCGGTCAACTGCTGGGCCAGCGCCGAGGTGTTGGCGAGCAGGTTGACGATCGCGTAGCGCCGCTGCTCGAGCACCGCGAGCAGATCGTTGGCACTGAGCAGCAGGGCGTTCACCTGCTGGCTGCGCTCCGAGAGGATTCCGGTGACGTCGGCCGCACTGGCCAGCAGGTTGCCCAGCGTCTCGTCACGGTCGTTGAGGGACCGCGACAGCCGGGTCACGCCGTCGAAGGTGGGCCCCAGTTGCGGAGCCAACCGCTCGATGGTCTCCGACAGCGTGTCCAGCGACTGGTTGAGCGTCGCGGTGTCGGTGTCCGCGGTGTTGGCGGTGAACTCGCTGACCGCATCGGTCAGCGAATACGGCGAGGCGGTCCTGGTCAACGGGATCACCGACATCGGGACGAGCGTCTGTGTGCCCTGCGGTTCCACGGTCAGCATCCGCTCGCCCAGCAGCGTCCCGGTGCGGATGTGGGCGGTGGTGTCCGTCCCCAGTCGCACCGAGCTCTCGATCGAGAAGGTGACGAGCGCCTTGCCGTTCTGCAGCGCCACGTCGGAGACCGTCCCGACGGCCACCCCGGAGACCTTGACCTCGTTGCCGGCGGCGAGTCCACCGGCCTCGTTGAACAGTGCCTGGTACTTCACCGACGTCGCCATCGACAGCAGCCGTTGGGGCTGCAGCCCAACGGTGATCACCAGCACGATCAGCACCAGACCGATGAATCCGGTTCGGACCAGGGCGCTTCCACGGTATTTCAGCATCAGGGCTCCGCGCACCTTCCGGTGTCTTGCTTGATCCAAGGGAAGTACGCGGTGCGGCCCTGCAGGTCGGTGACTCGCACGGACAAACCACACAGGTACTGGTTGAGCCAGCTGCCGTACGCGCCGAGGCGCACGAGTTTGCGATAGTTCCCCGGGGCTTTCTGTAGCGAGATATCCAGTAGGGGTTTGTCTTTCTCGAGCTGCGGGGCGATGCGATTGAGCTGATCGACGGTGCCGGCCAGCGGTGGCCGCGCCTGGGTCAGCAGATCGGTCAGCGACGCGGTGCCGTCGTCGAGGGAGTCGATGGCCGCCCCGATCGGATCACGATCCTGGGAGAGCCCGGTGACCAGTTGTTCCAACCGGTCCACGGCGCCGGAGAACTTCTCACCATCGCGGGACACGGTCGCCAGCACGGCATCGAGGTTGTCGATCATCTGGCGCACCGTCTCGCCGTTGGCGGCGATCGCATCGGTGAATGACGATGTCTTGGCGAACAGCGACTCGATGTCGCCGCTCTGTCCCTGCAGCACCTGGATCAGGGAGTTGGTCAGTGCGTTGACGTCCTGCGGATCGAGGCCCCGAATCACCGGCTTGAGGCCGCCCAGCAAAAGATCGAGATCCAGGGCCGGTTCGGTGCGCTCTTTGGGGATCTGCGAGCCGGCCGGCTGGATGCGGGTGGAGCCGGGGCCGTCGATGAGTTCGAGGTAGCGGTCGCCGACGAGATTGAGGTACCGCACCGCCACCTTGGTACCCGTCGTGAGCCGGATGTCGCTACCGGCGTCGAAACGCACCAGAACCGTGTTGTCCGGTTGCAGCGCAATGTCGTTGACCGTTCCTACCCGAATCCCCGCGATTCGTACCGAATCTCCGGTCTTGAGGCTGGATGCATCGGTGAACACGGCCGAGTAGTCGTCGGCCGACCCGGTGCGGTACTGACCGAAGATCGCGAACAGCGCGGCGGTCAACAGTGCCATGACCGTGCCGAAAACAGTGAACTTGACCGCGGTGGGTCCGAGGCGCCTCATCCCGGTTGACCGATCTGCGCGCTGTTACGGGGCGGGCCGTCGATGGGTCCGAACAGCATCTGCTTGAGCCCGTCGGAGTTGAGTAGGATCCCCTGGTTCCCGTACTGCGCGGGATTGGCGTCGATATCGGACACCACGAACGGGGCGCGGTTCTCGTAGCCGACGTCGGGCAGGCCTGCGCACTGTGGCCCGCCGCGCGCCGCCACCTTGGGCAGATTGGACGGATAGCGGTAGCGTTCGGTGCCGAGCAGGAACGAATCGAGGAGCAGCACGCCCGGGACGGGCGGTGGCGGCCCCTTGGCCAGAGGGGCCATTCCGGCCAGCCCGCAGTTGAGCGCCTCGCGGTAGCGGCTGGTCAGGTCCGTCGTGGGGATGAGTACGCGCATCAGGTCGGTGATGGACTGCCGGTTGGTGGCGATGACGTCGTTACCGATCTCCGAAAGGCCGATGGTACTCAGCAGCAACGTGTCCAGGTCGTTCTGCCGCTCGACGAGGGTGTCGCTGATGCGCGAGGTGTTGTCCACGGTGGTGAGCAGGTCGGGAGCCGCGTCGGCGTAGGCGTTGAGCACCGTCGGCGCAACGGCGAGGTCCTGGCTGAGGTTTTCGAGGCTGGGATCGAGCTTGGCGAGCAGCGCCTCGAGGTCGGTCATGGTCTGACCGAATTGTTCGCCGCGCCCGTCGAATCCCTTGGCCAGCGCACCGAGCGTCTCGTTCAGTTTGGCCGGTTCGATTTTCGACAGCACCGACACCAACTGCTCGAAGACGGTGTTGACCTCCACGGTGACGTGCCCGACGTCGAGCACCTGGCCCGCCCGCAACGGTTGCGGCGACGGGTCGGACGGCGGGACCATCTCGACCGCCTTGGCGCCGAACACCGTCGTCGACCCGATGTCGACCAGCACGTTGGACGGGATCAGTTCGAGCTGTGCGGGATCCATCGCCAGATGCAGAGCGGCACGTCCGTCGGGCAGTGCCTCGATCGATTCCACCGTCCCGACCTGGGCGCCGTGCAGTTTGACCCTGGCATCCGGGTTCATCACCAGGCCGGCCCGCTCGGATATCACCGTGACGCCGACGCTGTCGGTGAAACTGCCGCGGAAGAGGCCGACGGCGAGTGCGACCACACCGGCGATACACAGGACCGTCGTCGCGCCGACCAGCGCGCGCGTGGTGCTCGACTTCAGTGCCACGACTCCCCCTATCCCGACAGGTTGAAGTTGCCGTTGGCGCCGTACACCGACAGGGACACCAGCAGGGTCACCGAGACGACGACGACGAGGGAGGTCCGCACCGCATTGCCGACCGCCACACCGACGCCGGCCGGGCCGCCCGTGGCGAAGTAGCCGAAGTAGGTGTGGATGAACAGCACGGTGAGCGCCATCAACACGGCCTGCAGGAACGACCACAACAGGTCGATCGGGTTGAGGAACGTGTTGAAGTAGTGGTCGTAGAGGCCACCGGACTGGCCGAACAGCACGACGGTGGTGAACTGGCTTGCGCCGAAGGACAGCAGCACCGCGATCGCGTACAGGGGGGTGATCGCGACCATGCCGGCCACGATGCGGGTGCTCACGAGGTACTCGACGGGCCTGATGCCCATCGTCTCCAGCGCGTCGATCTCCTCGTTGATGCGCATCGCGCCCAACTGAGCGGTGACACCGGCGCCGAAGGTGGCGGCCAGGCCGATCCCGGCCACCACGGGGGCCGAGATGCGCACGTTGATGAACGCGGCCAGGAACCCGGTCAGCGCTTCGATCCCGATGTTGCCCAGCGAGCTGTACCCCTGCACCGCCAGCGTGCCCCCCGCCGCCATGGTGAGGAATCCGACGATCACCACGGTGCCGCCGATCATCGCCAATGTGCCTGCCCCCATCGAGATCTCGGCGATCAGCCGGATGATCTCCTTGCGGTAGTGCACGGCGGCGTGCGGGGTGCCGGCCAGCGCGCGGCCGTAGAACAGGATGTGGTCGCCGAGGCGGCCCAGCATCGAGACCGGTTTGCGGATCTGGGTGACGACGCGCGGGTACGCGGAGCCCAGCGTGGTGAGTGCGCCCATCGCTAGCCCGTCGTCATCTGGATGCCGATGGCGGTCACCACCACGTTGATCACGAACAGCGCCATGAATGCATACACGACGGTCTCGTTGACCGCGTTGCCGACGGCCTTGGCGCCCCCGCCGGTGATGGTCAGCCCGCGGTAGCACGCGACCAGGCCGGCGATCAGGCCGAACAGCGCCGCCTTCACACACGAGATGATCACCTCGGGCACCCCGGTCAGCAGCGTGATGCCCGCCGCGAACGCACCGGGGTTCACGTCCTGCACGAAGACCGAGAAGGTGTAGCCGCCGAGGATGCCGATGATCACCACCAGGCTGTTGAGCAGCAGCGCGACGAGGCCTGACGCGAGCATGCGCGGGGTGACCAACCGCTGCACGGGGTTGATGCCCAACACCTCCATGGCCTCGATCTCCTCGCGGATGGTCCGCGAGCCCAGATCAGCGCACATCGCGGTGGCGCCGGCACCGGCCACGATGAGGACCGTCACCAGCGGGCCAACCTGGGTGACCGCGCCAAAGGCCGCGCCGGCGCCGGACAGGTCCGCCGCCCCCAGTTCCCGCAGCAGGATGTTGAGCGTGAAGCTCACCAGCACGGTGAACGGGATGGCCACCAGCAGGGTGGGCGCCAGGGCCACGCGGGCGACGAACCACGACTGCTCGAGGAATTCCCGGCCTTGGAACGGCCGCTGGAAGACGAACCGCACCGCGTCGACCGACATCCCGAACAGCCCACCGACCGCCTCCAGCGGACGGTTCAAGTCCGTTCGACGCATCGGTAACCTCCATGGGCGCTGCTGTGGTCCGAGCGGCAACACTGACAGGCCAGTGAGCTGGGGCACATGCTGCGTCCCGCCCAACGGGACGACCGCGGTCGTGCGCGTAGTGCCGTCGCGATGAGTTCGTAGCGGCCCGCAGGTCGATACCGCATGGCTGAAGAGAATCTCATCGCTCAAATCGTCGTCAACGCGCCGGCCGAGGCGGTGTTCGACGTGTTGGCGGATCCGTCAACCCACGCGGCGATCGACGGCACCGGATGGGTGCAACGCGCTCTCGAAGGTGGACCCGTCACCGGTGCCGGGCAGATCTTCCGGGTGGCGATGTACCACGAGGGTCACCCCAATAAGCACTACGAGATGGCGAACCTCGTCGAGGTGTTCGATAAGCCGCGGGCGATCGCGTGGCTGCCGGGTACCGAACCCCGGCACATTCCCGGTCGCGGCGACGAGGACGGGCCCATCGAGTACGGCGGGTGGACGTGGCGCTACGACCTCGCCCCGGTCGACGGGGGGCGGACCGAGGTCACGCTGACCTACGACTGGTCGCGCGTGCCGCCGGACCGGCGAGACATCGAGTTCCCGCCGTTCGACCCGCAGCACCTGGACAACTCGCTGCGGCATTTGGCGGAGTTGGCGGAGTCCTGAGTCGAGCCCCCCACCAGCCGACCGTCGGGACACTACCTCGGTATCTGAAACGACCCCTGTTGTGCCGCAGCGCTTTTCGGCGCAGGCGGACGAATCAGCGGCCGAGTTGGCCGGACGGACACCGGTGATGTGACTACTCGCCCGGTAGGTCCACGGGATAGGGCTGTCCGAAGTCCGCGGACCGAGCCACCGCTGCCCACCGCATGTCCTCGGCGAGCAGTTGTTCGTCTTGGCGGATGGCGGCCTCGATCGCGATGACACCGAGGGGTAGCCGATACGGCGACTCGCTTCGCCGTGACAGGCGGACCAGTATCTCGGCAGCCCGTACGGGGTCACCAGCTCGCACGGCATCGCTCTCGCGTATCGCATGCATGGCTCCGACTGTGTCGGCGTATCGTTCCGGGATGTCGGCGATCCGCATCGATGATCCAGCCCAGTCGGTGGCGATACCGCTGGGTTCCACCACGAGCACCTTGATGCCGAACTGTTGAGTTTCGGCCTTCAGCACCCGGCTGAAACCGTCGATGGCGAACTTGGCCGCCTGATAGGAGGCGATGCCGGCTGAACCGCCGGTCCTGCCGCCCATCGACGAGATCTGAATGATCGTGCCGCCGCCCTGCTCCCGCAGCACCGGGATCGCCGCCTTCGAGACGTTGTACACACCCCAGAAGTTGGTCTCGAACTGCGCGCGAAAGTCCGCGTCGTCGCCGGTCTCGATGGGTGCGACGTTCGCATATCCGGCGTTGTTCACCACCACATCAACCCGGCCGAATCGGCCACGTGCAGTCGACAGCGCGGCGACGGCAGCGCCTGGGTCGGTCACATCGAGTTGAAGCGGATGGATCCGGTCTCCGTACTCACGGGTGAGATCGGCCAACTGCTCCGGATGGCGAGCTGTGGCGGCTACGCGGTCACCGGCTTCGGCGGCGGCACGCGTGAGCGCTCGGCCAAGCCCCCGCGATGACCCGGTGATGAACCAGACCTTGCTCATGGCGCTTCCCCTTCGATGGTTGATTCCCGGACGCGCCGGGTGTCGGTCGGATCGATCACAGAGCTCATCGCAGCATCCACAGGAGCTGGTTGAAGCACTCGGACATCGATGGGTGGGTGTAGATTTCGTCGCGCATCATGCTTGCGGTGAGGCGGTGACGCATCGCCATGGCCACCAGGTTGATCACCTCATGGGCGTCGTAGCACAACAGCGCCGCACCGAGAAACTGATCCGTTTCGGCGTCGACGACGACCTTCATAATTCCATCGGTCTGATCGACGATCCGGGCACGGGCGACCGTGGCCAACTTCGCCACCGGGCTCGAAGCCGTTTTCACCTGATGCCCGGCGGCGCGCGCTTGCCGTTCGGTCATCCCGACCCGCGCCAGCGGTGGGGTGAGGAACAGACAAGACGGCACCGCGACTCGATCAGCAGCCGAGCGCGGATGATCGGCGCCGGCGAGCTGGTCGGCAACGATGCGATAGTCGTCGAGCGAGATGTAGGTGAATTGCGGTCCGCCGTTGACATCTCCCACCGCGTATATGTGCAGTCGACTCGCGCGCCGAAATTCGTCGACCTCGATCGCCCCGGTGGGTGTGGTCTGTACACCGGCGTTGTGGAGCGACAGGTCTTCGGTGTTCGGTCTACGGCCCAGCGCCACCAGTATGACGTCGGCGACCGCCGCCGATTCGGTGCCGGCTGCGGTGAAGTGGATGGTGGCCGACGTTTCGGATGTGCTTTCGACACCGTCGATCTCGACACCGGTGACCACCGAGACGCCGGCAGCCGCCAGGACTTCACGCACGGCGGTCGCGACGTCTTCGTCCTCACCGCCCAGAATCGCCGAATGGCGCTCCAGGACCGTGACCTCCGTGCCATAAGCGGCCATCATCGAGGCGAATTCCAGCCCGATATAGCCGCCGCCGAGGATCACGAGGCGGTCAGGTCGCGGCAGCGCGGAGAGCAGCTCCGCACTGGTCAACGCGACAGGGCAGTCGCGTAAGCCGGGGATGTCCGGAATCACCGGCACCGAACCGGTTCCGATGACGATATTGGACGCCGTCACAACAGCGCGGCCGTCGGCGGTGTCGACTGCCACCGTGTGCTCGTCGACGAAAGCCGCATGACCGGTCAGCACGGTGGCCGTGGGTATCGGCGCGAACATGCCGAGGTTGACTGCGCGTAGCCCGGCAGTCAGTGTTGCGGTGGCCGCGACGGCTTCGCTGTACGCGGCTGCGCCGTCACCATCCGACGTACGCATCTCGCCTCGGTACACCATGGACTTGGTGGGTACGCACCCGACGTTGATGCAGGTGCCCCCGTACATCTGCGCCGACTGTTCCACCACCACCACGCGCCGGCCCTGTGCCCCGAGGGCGGCCGCGAGGGTCTTGCCTCCCTTGCCGAAGCCGATGACCAAGAGGTCGGCAGTGATCATCGTGCTCATGACATCCTCAACACGACACGGAACCGGGCCTCGTTGCGCATCATCCGGTCGTACCCGTCGGCCACCGATTTCAGTGGGAACTCTTCAATCCACGGCCGGATCCCCTGCAGTGCCGAGAAATTCAGGGTGTCTTCGATGTCGGCGGCAGTCCCGGCGGGGTGTCCGTGCACGGTTCCCGTGGTGTTGATCAGTTGCAGCGGAGTGACGGCGATCGGGTCTGCCGAGACGCCGAGGGTCAGCAGTTCGCCATGTGGGGCCAAACCGTCGATGGTTGCGCTCATCGCCGCCGAATTCGTGACGGTGGCCGCGATGACCCGCGCACCGCCGAGCTTCCGCAGCTCGACCGCGACATCGCTGACGGTCGAATCGATGTAGTGATGGGCGCCGAGTTGCTCGGCCATGTCGCATTTCTCACTGCCGCGGGCGACGGCCACGGTGCGAAATCCCATCTTGACGGCGAACTGCACACCGAGGTGCCCCAGACCGCCGATCCCGAGAATGGCCACGACATCGCCGGGCATCGCCCCGGTATGGCGCAGGGAATTGAACATCGTGACTCCGGCACAGGCCAGCGGGGCGGCTTCGGCGGCACCAAGCTCGTCCGGGATCCGGGCCAATGCGCTCGTGGGTGCGACGATCATCTCGGCATAGCCGCCCCGGAACGCAGCCCCTGTCACCTTGGCGTACTCGCAGTGCATGAATTCACCTCGGCGGCAGAAGAAGCAGTGGCCGCAATAGCCGCCCGACCATCCCACGGCGACCCGGTCACCCAACCGCCATTCCTGCACATCGCCGCCGACGGCGTCGATGCGTCCGGCGATTTCGTGTCCGGGAGTCATCGGGAACACGGTTCCGGGCAGGTGCCCGGCGGCCAGCTGCGAATCGGAATGGCAGACGCCGCAGGCTTCGACCCGGATTCTGACCGTCCCGGGCCCCGGTTCGGCGATCTCGCGATCCGCCAACTCCAGTGGGCCGGACGGAGTGTTGACGTCGACAGTGCGGTAGGTGGGCACAAGTGATCGCTTTCTGCGCGTGGTTGTTGATTCAGACGGTCGAGAAATCGAGGACGACGCGAAACCGCGCGCCCGACATCATCCGGTCAGGCGTGGGGTGCGTGCTGGAACGGATCCGGTGAGACTGCCCCGGGCCGGTGGTTCCAGGTTCCGCTCGACCAGTTCGAAGGAACGCTGGCCGGTCACCTGATAGGCGCGGTAAGTCGTCACGTCAGCTGGCCTCCGCCATAGGTCGATGGATCTCGGTTCACCAGCGTGACCGGCCCACGCGGGCGATCGGTATCCGACGAATGACTGCATCCGGCCGCCGCGTGTCACAGCACCCGGACATCGGTGAGCTCGATCGACACCTCGAGCTGATCGCGAACCGGATGATCGGCGGCGTCTCGCACGTAGACCGTGCGAGTGGTGGGCATCACGATTCCGCCCACACTGACGAAGTCGCTCACATACTGCGCGGCACGGGATCCACCTGCGATGTCGATGTCGTAGTCGCGTCGCCGAATCAACCCGCGGTCGTCGACATACAGCGTCTGCTGAGCAGTGTGCGTGACGACCGTCGGCGGGTAATGCACCCGCAACCGTCGCCAGTCGTCCGGACCTTCCTGCCACAAGCTGTCGTACCGCAGTTCGACACCCGGCATGGTGAGGCTGAACGGTTCGGCGAGATCAGTCCACATCGCGTACCCGGTGAAGTACGCCACCTGCAGGTCGGTCCACGATGACCGCCGTGTGTGGCCGTCGAACGACGACCGCGGTCGGGTCAGGATCTCGATCAGGTCGTTGTCGACCGTCTCGATGCTGACCCGCGCGGGGCTGTACACAGACTTGAGGTCCGAAGCTCCGAATGGCCGCATGCTGACCCGCTGGTCCTTCACCCACACCGTCACTTCACCCTCACCGGCCAGCGCCGATGCGCCCTTGCGGGCCCAGAAGTCGCCACCGAGCCGGTAGTGGGCGGCTATCGCCGTCACGCGACACCACCGGGCACCTCCCCCATAGGCGTCCAGCACTTCCTCGACGACGTGGCGCATAGGCACGAAGGTGTCACCGTCACGGTCGCCAGGCATCAGTCAGATGACTAGGACGGCTGTGGTCTCGGCGGTGCTGGACGGCGGGCTCGCCAGTGCGTCGGTAAAGTCTGCGCTCGACGGATCCGCCGTCAGGAAGAGATGCTGGGCAAGTGCTGGGTCGTTCTCGTGAGCTGGAGATCGGGATGGCCGCGCTTGACTCCGTCGTCGGCGGCGGGTCGGGTCGCTGCCTGGTCATCGAGGGCGAGCCCGGGCTGGGCAAGACCACCCTGATGACCGAGCTGGCCGCTCGGGCGGGTGCGGTCGGATTCCGCGAGCTGAGGTGTGCGGGCGTGCACAGCCAGTCCGAAATCGGGTTCGCCGGGTTGCATGAGCTGATCTATCCGCTGCTGGGCCACGCGCAACGGTTGCCCAGCCGGCAGCGTGTCGCCGTGCTGACTGCGTTCGGGATCGACGAGGGCCCCACTCCCGAACGTCTGTTGATCAACCTTGCGGTCCTCGGGCTGATCGAGGAGGCATCGCAGGAGCAACCGCTGGTGCTGATCGTCGATGACGCGCAGTGGCTGGATCCTTCGACGCTCGATGTGCTCACCTTCGTCGGACGGCGCCTGGCCAACGCCGCAGCCCTGATGTTGTGTGCGGTGCGCCCGGACACGGCCGGGCAACCGCGTCACCTCAATGATCTACCGCATCTACAACTGACCGCACTGGACTCGGAGTCGGCCGCCACGCTGTTGGATCAAATCATCGATGGCAACGCAGCGCTACACGGCCTACAGGAACCCACCAGGGCGCGGATCTTGGCGGAGGCGTCGGGAAATCCGCTGGCGGTGCTGGAACTGGCCGCGGCGATCGCCGACGAAGGGGTGCATGACCAACCGCTGTCCGACGCGCCGCTGCCCACCACCCGCCGGATCGAGAACGCTTTTCTCGGGCAGCTTGCCTGCCTCACGGACGAGGAACAGACCCTGCTGCTGCTGGTGGCCACCGCGGGGACACTGACGGTGCGGGAACTCAGTCGCGCCGCCGAGAAGTTCGGCGTGGGTGATCGCGAACTCGGGACACTGCACTCGTGCGGTTTGATGAAGATCAACGCCGACCGCCTCGAGGTGCGTCATCCGCTGATCCGCTCAGCGATCTATGGCGCCGCCAACCTCCCGGAACGGGCAGCGGCCCACCGCGCGCTGGCGGCAGCCCTGGACAACCCCACCCGTGCCACGTGGCACACGGCTGCGGCGACCTATGGCCCGGATGAGGCGGTGGCAGCTGAACTCGAGCATGCCGCCGCGGCGGCGAGCGCCACGGGTGCCCACGCTGAAGCGGTCGCGGCCCTCCGGCGCGCCGCAGCCATCTCACCCGAGAAACCGGACAAAGTACGTCGATTGACATCCGCAGCCGAATCAGCTCGGATGGCCGGACTGGGGGCGGACGCCATTCGAATCGTCGACGAGGCGATCGCATTGCAGCCACCGGTGCCAGAGGCGGCCCAGTTGGAAGTCACGCGATACGTCCTTGCGGCGATGGGCGGTGTTCCCGGTCGCTCGGTCGCGGAGCTCGTCCGGCTGGCCGAGCGGTTCGGCCGGGTGGCCGAGCCGCGAGCCCGCTATGGTCAAGGATTCCTGCTCGCGGCGGCGTCGATCCGATGGCGAATGTACGGCCAGCACCGCGACGAACGGGATGTCATCGCCGACGGTCTCCGGCGTGCCCGGACCGCCGATGCCGCCGAACCGGTCGTTGCGGCCATGCTCCAGATTGCCGAAGCCTCCATCGATCATCGCCGTCGCGCTTCATCGTTTGCCGCCCAGGCGAAGTCGATGACCGACGAATTCCACGCCGACCCGTTGTTGCTCAGCGCGATCGCGCTGGCCGGTGAGTACACCTGGAACCTCGATGCAGCTATCGAGGGATGGACGGCGTTGGCGCAGTGCGCGGCGGCTCTGGACTCCCCCGTGCACGAATGTGACGCACTGCGTGGCCGGGCGCAGTTCCAAATTCATACGGGCGGTCTGCGAGAAGCACGGGTGACCGCTGATGCCGCGTTGCGGCTCGCCGACAGTACCGACCTTTTGGGCGAGGCCGCGGCTGCTGCCGCGATCCTGGCTAGGGCGTCGGCCTGGCGGGGTGATTTCCGCGCTGCCGAAACGGCCATCGCCGACGGCTACGACCGGGTGAGCAGTGACCCCGGCGTGGTTTGGAACGCCCACCTGCAGTGGGCATCCGGGCTCGCGGCACTGACTGCCGGCGACGCCGCCAAGGCCGTCGCCGACCTCTCGCGACTGGCAGCGCATCCGCAGATGGAGCTGTGGGCCGTGGGCGACCTGACCGAAGCGGCGATCGCCGCCGGACAGCCTGATCTCGCGCAGCCGTCGGTCCAGCGCGCGCTGGATGAGGCCGCCCACATCGATTCTCCCTTCCTGACGATGCTGTCGCAGCGCTGCCTGGCCGAATTGTCCGCAGACCCCGACGACGCCGAGGCTCGATTCGTGACGGCCATCGCCGCTGGGGCCAACAGCAATGCGACGCTGGAGCTGGCCCGAACGCAGCTCGCGTTCGGGCAGTGGCTGCGCCGCAGGCGGCGCATCGTCGCCTCGCGAGAACATCTGGCCGCCGCTGCCCACACCTTCACCGCCTCAGGAGCTCGGCCCTGGGCCGACATCGCCAACGCGGAGCTGAGGGCGGCCGGCGTGCACGCCGGACCCGCCACATTCGCCCCTGCTACCGAATCGCTGACCGCTCAAGAACTTCACATCGCCCAGTTGGCCGCCGACGGGCTCACCAACCGGGAGATCGCCGATCGGATCTACCTGTCGCACCGAACCGTCGCGGCACACCTCTACCACGTCTTTCCCAAGCTCGGTGTCACCACCCGCAGCCAACTTGCCGCCGCCCTGCAGTCACATCTGGACAAGAGAGACAGCTAGGGCGTGCGCTGTGGCGCTGATCATCAGCGTGTGACAACGATTTTGCCGATCGTGTGACCGGATTCGATCTCTCGGTGCGCCTCGCGGATGCCTTCGGCATCCAGTCCGGTGATCGTTCTGGTCACGGTTGTCCTGATCACGCCGCGGTCAACCAGGTCCGCCGCTTGAGCGAGCAGCTTCTGTTGGGCGATCATGTCGTAGCCGAACAGCGGACGAGTGAACATCAACTCCCAGTGCCAGGCAATACTTTTGGGCTTCAGCGCCACCAGATCCAGGCCCTCGGGCTCGTCGATGGCGGTGATGTGGCCGAACGGCCGCACGATCGTCGCGTAAGTCTCGACGTTCCCGCGCGAGTGCGGTGAAAAGAGATAGTCGACCCCGTCGGGCGCGACGCGGGCGGCTTGCGCTTCCAGGTCGTGGTGGTCGACGACCGCGTCGGCGCCCATCTCACGCACCCACGCCTGCGACGGTGCCCGGCTCGCCGTCGCGATCACTCTGAGTTCGGTCAGTGCCTTGGCGAGTTGGATCATCACCGACCCGACGCCTCCCGCGGCCCCGACGACGAGCAGGTCCCCCGTGGACTCGCCCGACAGGCCGAATCTCTCGAACAACGATTCCCAGGCGGTGATGGTGGTGAGCGGCAGCGCCGCGGCGTCGCCGAACGACAGCGAACTGGGCTTGCGTGAGACGATCCGCTCATCGACGGCATGAAACTCAGCGTTGGTTCCGGGCCTACTCACATCGCCGGCGTACCACACCTCATCGCCCGGTGAGAGGGTTGTGACCTGCGGGCCGACAGCTTCGACGACGCCGGCGGCATCGAATCCCAGCACAGTCGGGGTCTGCGATGGCGTCAGAGACAGGCGGCGCTTCATGTCGACCGGATTGACCGACACTGCCAGCACCCGAACCAGAACATCGCGTGCACGTAATTCGGGAACGTCGACGGTGATGTCGGTCAACGCGTCTGGATGGTCGATCGGTAGCGCATCGAACGACGCCACCGCCTTCATGCTCGACATGCTTGTCTCCTCGGTTGTCGCTCTCGCCGCCACTGGCTCAGTCAGCCACAAACACGGTGACAACTCGTCCGCCCACAGGCATCGGTCGAATGACCGCTTGACTCCGCCCTCATGGGTATCGACGCAGCGGCCGCAATTCCCGACTGCTGCCGGCGCTCAAACGCCGGCGGTGTGACAGGCGGCACCGCGGAGCAGTCAAATGCCCGATGCTCGAGTGCCACCACCGTTTGCATGCTGTGCCAGTGAGCACTTCTGCAGGCGATCGAGATGCCGATACCGCCGTCGCACATCCACGCTGGCACAGCGCGCCGGAGTCCAGGTCGATCACGGTCGGGGAGGTGACCGCAACCTACATCTCGGACGGGACCGTGCAGATCTCCCCGTCCGCCCTGTTGCCCGACAGTCCGCCGGCGTTCTGGGAACAGAACACGCACCTGCTCGACGCTGACGGCTACCTCGTCATTGGCGCGGGCGGACTTCTGGTACAGGGGTCAGGCTGGTCGCTGCTGATTGACACCGGGCTGGGTCCGTTGGACAACGTCCCTTCGCTCGACGGGCTCGGGACGGTGACGGGCGGTGCCCTGGTGAGCTCACTTGCCCGTCACGGGGTCACTCCAGCGGAGCTGTCGGCCGTGGCGATCACACATCTGCATGCCGACCATGTCGGCTGGTGGGCCAACGGTGCGGACGCCGCCGGGCGGGGGCCGTTCGCCGACTTGCCCGCCTACATCGGCGCCGAAGGCTGGGAACACGGCAGGAACACAGCAGACCCGACGCTGACGCCGGTGATCACCGCGCTCGCCGACAACGTGCGCCCTGTCGCCGACGGAACCACCATCGCTCCCGGTGTGTCGGTGCTGCACACTCCGGGACATACCGCCGAGCACACCTCCTATGTGATCGAATCCGGCGGCGAGACGCTGATCGCCTTCGGCGATGCGTTCCACTCCGCGGCTCAGATTGCGCACCCGGAGTGGGCCGATGGCATGGACCACGACACGAGAACCGCTCGCGTCACGCGGGAAGCGCTGCTGAGCAGGCTGATCCGGCCTGACACCTACGGTTTCGGCGTGCACTTCGCCGACGTCACGTTCGGCCGGGTGATCCCGGTTCCCGACGGCTTCGCCTGGCAGCCCCGCGCCTAGCGTCGGCTGAGCACCTCCCCGATGTCCGGATCCAGCGGACTCACCGTGCCCACGAATGACCCGCAATGTGAAGGAGACAAGTCATGAGACTGAATCAGGCGGCTCGGCAAGTCATCGGCGAGGGCGTCAACGCCACCCTGGTCACGTTGAGCCCCAAAGGTAATCCGCAGGTCAGTGCAGTCTGGGTGGGGTTGGAGGAGACCCCGCGGGGCGACGAACTCGTGACCGGACACCTCAAGGAACACGTCAAGGTGAAGAACATGCGTCAGCAGAGCCTGGTCGTCGTGGGCATCTTCGACCCGAATCCGGACCATTGGGAAGGTGTCGTCAGACCCTTCCTCAGACTCACCGGCACGGCCACGGTCGAAGAGGCCGACATCGTGGAGCTCGAGCGCAAGTTGGCCAAGGCGGTAGGCAACCCGGAGATCGATTGGCCGCCCTCTGGATACGAGAACGGCTATCTCACCCGCATCCACATCGACAAGGTCGGCGGCATGGGCCCCTGGGACGCGGGGCCCGGCACCCGCATGACCGACATCGTCCACGACCGGTGACCACCCGCCCGCCGGAAGAACAGTGCTCATGACTCGACCGCTACGGGTTGGACACATCTCGCTGTCCTTCCACGACGCCGCGGCCGAACAGGTAGAACTTGTGCTCCGCTCACACGGCCACGAGATCGAACGCCACAGCGCGCCGCACCGAGAGATGTTCCGTGCCCTGGGACGCGGCGAAGTCGACGCCCTGGTCTCGGCGTGGCTGCCCTGGAGCCACGGCGAGTACTTCGCGCCGATCGCCGGCAGCGTTCGGATGCTGACGGTGCTGTACGAGCCCTATCCGATCTGGGGCGTCCCCGACTACGTTCCGGCCGAGATCGCCTCCATCCCCGATCTCTCGCAGCCCGTGGCGCTGGAGCACATGCAGCGGCGAATACAGGGCATGGCGCCCGGAGCGGGGATCAGCGAGATGTCACCACGAGCCGTCACGGAATACGGACTCGACAGTGCCGGATATCGTTTCGAGAACGGCTCCGAAGACGACTGCATCATGGCATTCATCGATGCAGTCCAGAACCGGCGGTGGATGGTGATCCCGTTCTGGCACCCCCAGGCGCTACACCTCCGTTTCCGTATCCGCCGACTCCAGGATCCGAAAGCCATCCTCGGCGCCACCGACAACGCCACGCTGCTGGTTCACCGGGACGCCGAAAGTCTGATCGGAGCCGCCGCCCTGGCCGATCTCACCAAGCTCTACTACGGCAACACGCTCATCAACCACCTCGACAACGCGATCCGTCAGCGCTCCTCGACTCCCTACACAGACTTCTCGCGCTGACCCGGCGGGGCCACTGGGACCCCATGGGGTCTTGGGAAGGGCAGGGGTTTCGCGCAACACCCGGCTGCCCCAGGCCCACACGACCTCATCATCGACCTACGCCCAGCGCTGCCGGGAATGGAGCGACGCCGGAAGAACTACGCATCAACAGTTCTCCATAGCCACCGTCATGGCAGACTACTTCTGCGACCCTGGCAGCGCGGCATTAACGAAAACACCAACGGACTGCTCCGCCAAGACTTCCCCGAAGGCACCGACCTCAGCCTCTTTGGACCCGAGGACCTCGAACACATCCTCCAACAACTCAGCGGACGCCCACGCAAAGACGCTCGGCTGGGACAACCCAGCCGAGCGCTTGCGTGATCTACTACACCGGCAGCGTTGCGACGACGTCTGGAGCCCGCCATGCTCGAAGGCCGTTTCACCCGGTAACGAGGGACAGGTCTCGGACCGCAACGCTCTGCGGCGGTCCGATCCCTACCAGCCGGGCAATAGGAAGATCGCCCACGCGAATAAGGGTGCGGCGACGATCATGGCCATCCCCCAGCGCAGAAGTTGGGCCATCACTTTGTCGCGATCCTCTTCGGCCGCATTGGCCACGATCAAAGCACCGGTGGTGGAGAACGGTGAAGCGTCCACGATCGACGACGCCAGGCTCAAAGCGATGAGCATGGCGACCGCGTTGACCTCGCCGGCCAGCAGGAAGGGAACCGCGAGCGGCAGAAGGGCGCCCAGGATTCCGGTCGTGGACGCGAAGGCGGACACCACAGCTCCGATCACACAGATCAGCAAGGCGATCAGCAGGGGTGAACGCAGGTGAGCCACTGCATCAGAGACATAGGTGACGGTGCCGAGGCCCTGGAGCAGATTGACGTAGGTGATGATGCCGACGATGAGGAAAACCGACGGCCACGCTATCTTCGGTAGGGCCTCCTTCGCCGCAGCCGGCGACAGGACACTCAGAACCACAGCGAGCGTCATGGCCACGAAGCCGATGTCGAGGTCCGAGAAGAGCACGATGCACACCATGGCGACGAGACCGGTCAAGGTCGCCCCGATCTGAGGGCTCATCGCGGGACGGGCGGGCACGCTGACCTCGGTGCGCTCGGCCACCATCTGGGCGCCTCTCCCACCGCCGACGGGCGGCCGGAGCCCGGCGGAGCCACCGGATGAATCGGCGGCCGGCTCAGCAGTGCTGTCGCCCTGCGCGTTTCGCCGCTGCGCGCGTCGCGTGATCACCACGAAGAGCGCGTAGCACAGCACGACGTTCACCGCGAAACAGCTGACGAACAACACCAGCGGTGATGACTGCACACCATTTTCGATCGCGATGTCGTTGACGATGATGCCGAACAGGCCGATCGGCGAGAACTCACCGGCACTCACTCCGTTGGCGACCATCAATCCCATCAGCAGCGGGCTGATCTGATAGCGCTGCGCGATGCGCATCGCGGTCGGGGCGATGATGGCGACCGCCGCGGGCGGTACCGCACCGATGCCGGCCAGACCGGCCGCGATGAGGAACATTATCCATGGGAACGCCCACACCCGTCCTCGTACCAGGCCGACCGCGCGATCGACAAGCCAGTCGATGGTCCCGTTGACTTTGGCGATGGCGAACAGGAACGTGACGCCGACGAGGATCACGAACAGCCCGGTTGGGAAACCACTGAGGATTTCCTTTTCGGAGCGCCCCGCCAGCCCCAAGCCGACGATGAAGGTCGCCACGAATGCCAGAGCACCCATGTGAACATTCAAAAAGGTCGCGATGACGAACACCCCGACCAACACCGCGATGGAAATCAATTGAATCGACATGGTGATCTGCTTCCGTCTCAGTGCTTGGCGATCAAGCTGCCGAATCCATCGAACTGATCGTCAACCCCCATGGCACGCAGTGCGTGCCAGTAGATGACGGTGCCGACTGCCCACACCGGTTTGCCCATCTCCTCCTCGAGCACAGGTGCGAGCCGCCCGAAGCGCAAGTTGGTGCCGAGTTGGATGATCGCGTCGGGTCGATAAGAGTCGGCCGCACGCACCGCTTCACGTAGCCGCTCCTCCGGCTGGGCTGCGACCTCGATGATGCTGCGGCATCGCAGACCTTCAACGTGGACGACCTCGAAGCCGCGGCCGTCGAAATAATTCACGGCGTTCTTCTCGATGACCGGGTAGTAGGGAGTGACCAGTGCCACCCGTCGCGCACCGACATCGTGCAGCGCGGCCTCGGCGGCCTGCGCGCCCTGCGATACATCGACACCCGAGATTTCTCGCAGGTGGTCGAGCAGCGCGAAACTGCCTTCGACGCCGCCCATGAAGCTCTGTGAGGACATGCCGAGCACCAGATGGTCGATCAGCGCTTCGTTGAGGCGCCGCACCGAGTCATCGAGGTTGGCCGAGACATGACGCATGATGATCGACCAGTCCTCGTCGGCGGCGATCGACTGGTTGGGGACGTAGTAGCGGTCGATGGCGTTGATGACGCCCTCGGGTCGCATATCCATCATCTCGTTCTCGACCACCACGTTGGGTCCCGGCGTCATGATGCCGATCACGCCGCGCGGCCCCATCGCGTTGCGGTAGCGGGTGCGGTCATGTGTGGTCCCGGGGATCGGCGGTGCGGCGGCGGCAGAGGTTTCGGTCATTGTCACTCCTTGTTGTGAGGTTGGTCACGCGCTGCGCGAGCGTATGTCGATTCCCCGCTGGCTGAACCCACGGAAAACAGATACATCCAATCCGGAATCCGGATAGGATCCGCGGTTGTGCACACCGACTGGATCAAGGCCTACGTCGCTGTAGCCGAGAAGGGCGGGTTCCTTCAGGCGGCCCGCGCTCTGGGCCGCGCGCAGTCACGCATCAGCGAGCAGGTGGCGAAGCTCGAAGCCGACCTCGGTGTCGTACTGATCGATCGCGCGATCCGCCCGGTCCGACTGACCGTCGCCGGTGAAGTGTTCCTGGGCCGCGCCTACGACGTGTTGAACACGCTCGACAGCGCGCGGGCAGAAGCCACCGCGCTGAGCGGCTCCACCTATGGCACGGTGCGGCTGGCGTGCATGTCAAGCGTTACCGGTGATTTCGTGCCCCGGCTGATCGACCGGTTCAGCCGCGTCGAACACAACATCGAGGTACAGGTCCTCGAAGGACCAACGGACACATTGCCGCACATGCTGCACCGGCGCGAAGCTGATCTGGCGATCGCGCCGTTGGCCTACGTCCGCAATGATCCGGAACTGCAGTGGATCGAGTTGTGGGACGAGCCGCTCAAACTTCTCATCCACCCGACGCACCGGCTTGTCGACTCTACGACGGCAAGTCTGACGGACCTCGACGGTGAAACGGTGGTGACCCCGGGCTGCGGCGACGGCGCAAGGGGACTGTCGCCCGAGGTGGCCGCCCTGCTCACCGCTGCCGGCGTGCGCGTCGGTGGCGCTCGTCGAGTGGCCAGCCCGCACACCCTGGTCGCGATGGTCCGTTCCGGACTCGGCGTCGGTGTGCTCAGCGAGCTCGCTGTGCGGCTCGCCGGCGCCGAGGGGGTCGAGCTGCGTGAGTTCACTGAGCCCGAGGCAGTGCGGCGTACAGTGCTGACCTGGCCCAGAGACCGGAAGAGCAATACCGCCGCGCAACGCCTCACGCAGTTCATCGCCGCGCACCGCCCGCCGACAGGAACCACCCGCGTCGGCGCGACGAGCTGATTCCAGGGGCCGCGGCAGCGCTTCGGTCACGATCAAACAATCGAACACATCAGCGGCGTCGCTGACGAAAGTTGAGTTCCGCGACCGCATCACGGCACCGTTGACATGACTCGATGTGGTCCGGTGGCGACTTCGCTCGCACACGCGACTTGCTCAACGACTGTTCCCATCGCGCATGAAAACGGCCCCCGGACAGAAGTCCGAGGGCCGTTCTACCTAGTAGCGGGGACAGGATTCGAACCTGCGACCTCTGGGTTATGAGCCCAGCGAGCTACCGAGCTGCTCCACCCCGCGTCGGGTGAACACGAGGTTACCGAAGGCGTCGGCCGTCCTCCAAATCGCCAGCTCGCCGGAAGCTATGACGCTGCTCACTCCGGCCACGAGCGTGCCCGAGGTGCGCGTCTGCACCGGCGTGTCGGGGTGCAGACGCGCGCGGTCACAGTAATCAGGCGCGGACCACCTGCCCGGTGCGGAACACCCCGGCCGGGTCGTACCGGTCGGCCAGCGCGGCCAGCCAGTACCGGGTGTCCTCGGTGTAGACCCGCGCCGCCCGCCGCGGATCGGTCGACGGCGCGAAGTTCGGCAGCAGCCCACCCGTCGACCACGGCGCCAGCGCCGAGAGCACCGCCGTCGCATGCTGCGGGACCGCGTCGGCCACCGGCGGCACCAGCGCCCCGATCGTCGTCAGCGCATACGCCGCATCCCGGTGGCACAACGCGCCGCGGTGGTGCGGCTCGCGGGCCAGCGCGCCGCCGAGCAGGCGCACCTCGACGATCGCCTGCACGGAGCCCGACCCCGGCCCGGCGACCGCGAGCAACGCCTCGGCCGCCGCCGCGTCGAACCCGTGCAGCAGGGTCTGATCCTCGTAGACCGGCATCGGATCGACCGGGTCGGCATGCACCGCACCGATCGCGGCGTAGGGCAGCACCCCCACGGTGTCCATCACCGTCGGCGCGACCGCCCGCATCGGCGCCAGCAGCCGTTCGGCCTCCGTGAGGTCGCCGACCGCGGTGTAGCGCACCGCCACCGTCAGCCGGCCGGCGAGCGGTTCGGGCACGCCCGGCAACGGCGGAAGCTGTTGCAGCGCAATCGAGGTGTTGACGGTATCCGGCAGTGTAACCGACCAGCCGGCCCACGTGTGCAGCACCTCGGCGGCGTGTGCGCCGTCGAAATACATTGCCCCGCCGTAGAATTCGGCGATCGGCAGCAGATCGATCTCGACCGCCGTGACGATGCCCAGCGTGGCCTTGCCGCCGCGCAGCCCCCAGAACAGGTCGGCGTGGTCGTCCGGGGTCACCCGCAGCACATCCCCCGTGCCGGTGACCAATTCGAACGAACGCACATGGTCCGACGACGCCCCGACGGTACGCACCAGCGGCCCGACACCGCCACCGGTGAGGAACCCCACCACCCCCACCCCTGGCGCCGAACCGCACAGCGCCGCCAGCCCGTGTGGGCACGCCGCGTCGAGCACCTGCTGCCACCGCGCCCCGGCACCCACGCGGGCGGTGCGGCGCTGCGCGTCGACTGTCACCGTGGACATGCCCGCCGTGGACACCAGGATGGTGTCCGTATCGACGCCGATCGCCCCGTGCCCGGTCGCCTGGACCGTCACCTGCAGCCCGCGCGCCGCGGCGAACCGCACCGTGTCGGCGACGTCGCGGGCCGAGGTGGCCAGCACCACCGCGGCGGGCCGTACGTCGGCGGCCACATTCCACGGGGTGCAGCGCTCGTAGCCGGCCTCCCCGGGCAGCGCCACCGGCGCGGCGACATGCGCGCGCAGCGCCGCCACCGGGTCGAGCAGATCGTCGCGGGCGACGTCGGTCAGGGTCATTCTCGGGTCCTTTCACAGCACTGTGGATCTGTCGCGCTCAGCCTGACCCACGCCCCTTGGCGAAGGCTTGGAGCGCGCTCCAAGCGGCCCGCAAGTCCGCCGCAAGCGCCGGTCACGACGCACTCAGGCCAGCGCCGCGGCCGCGTCGGCGATACCGCGCATGCCTGCGGCCAGCGCGTCGCCGGCCAGGGACCGCGCGGTCGCCGGGTCCGGGGCCAGCTCGCAGCGCAGCAGCCGGCACCGCAGCAGCGTGGGTATGCCGCCGGTCCGGGTGGCGATGTCCTCCGCGGTGGCCAGGTCCGCCAGCGCACGGTCGGGGTCGCCCAGCAGTGCATGCAGTCGGGCGGTGGCCAGCGCCACCGGCCCGGCCACGCCGACCTGCCCGATCACCGCGATCCGGTCGCGGTATGGGCTCAGCACGGCCAGCAGCGCGGGCGCGTACTCCGGCAGCCGGTAGTCGCACGCGAGGTGCGCCAGCAGCGCCGTGTGACCCAGCGTGGTCCATACGTGCGCGCGCTCGGCACCCGCGCTCCACTCCCCCAGCCGCGCCATCGCATGCCCCCGCGCGCCGGCCCCGCTGTCGATGGTCAGCAGCGCCGTGTGGACCAGGCCCACCATGCCCTGCCCGCCGCTCTCCGGGCCGGCCGCCAGGCCCGGCCAGTCCGGTGCGACCGGGCCGCCCTTCTCGCGCAGCAGCGACACCGCCGCCACCAGCCCGCTGCCCGCCTCGTACAGCTCGGTCTGCTCGTGCACGTCAGCGGCGATCCCGTGGTGACGTTCGGCCTCGGTGAAATCGCCGCGCCACACCGCCAGCACCGCCTCCATCCACCGCAGCTGCGCGCGCAGCACCGGCAGCTGCAGCTCCTCGCTCCCCGCGATTCCCGCCCGCAGATGCTCCTCGGCCAGACCGATGTCGGCCAGGTTGACCGCCGCCATCGTCGCCACCGAGTGCGCGATCACCGCGTCCTCATGGGACCTGCTGTGGTGCAATCGATTCAGCTGTTCCACCCAGTCCAGGGTTTGCCTGCTGTAGGTGGCCACCCCCGAGTACGTGATCAGCCGGCCCATCAGCACGTCGGCGATGACGTCGTCGTCGCCGGTCGCCTCGGCCAGCCCGGCGGCGCGCTGCAGATGCCCGGCCGCCACGCCCGCATCGGGGTGATAGCAGTGCCCCACCGCCAGCGCGGCCAGCACACGCGCCCCCGCCGCCGGATCCGAGACCGCCAGTGCCGCAGCCCGATCGAGCAGCGACAGCAGCACCCCCGGATCGTGTCCAGGCGCCAGCCACGGCCAGCCGCCGCTGGCCCGCAACAGCGCGCTGGCGACCCGCCCGGCGGTCGCCACCCGACCGGTCCGCACCGCCTCGGCCAGCTGCACCTCCACGGTGTCGAGCACCAGGCGGCCCCGCCCGGCCCGCGAGTGCGCCTCGAGCATCGCCACGGTCAGCCCGTCACGCTCCTCGTCCACCCGCTCGGCAGCCGGGAGCCGGTCGTAGGCGTCCAGCGCGGCCTGCCACCACCGCCCGGCGATGTCGGAACTCCACCGCGCCGTCGCGTCCTCGGCCGCCAGCCGGCACGCGTCGACCACCTCGCACGGATCGATCAGCGGTTGCGCGGCCAGCAGATGCTGCGCCCGACGGGTCACCGCGTCCTCGGCGGTGCTCGACACCAGCACCTCGGCGATCCGCGCGTGCAGCCGCTGCCGGCGCAGCGCGGGCACCCCGGCGATCAGGTGCTCACGCAGCAGCCCGTGGGCGAACGCGTACCCGGCGCCGGTGTGCGCGGCGATCAGCAGCCGCTCGTCGGCCGCCTCGTCCAGGTGGTCGGCGAGCGTGTCCACGTCCATGCCGGTGGCGCTCGCCAACAGCGGCACCGCATGGGAATCCACGGTGTCGCCGATGATCGCCGCGGTCCGCAGCACGTGCACCACCGCCGGGTCCAGGCCCGCCAGGCGGCGGTCGAGCACCGACTTCACCGCCACCGGCATCTCGCTGGCTTGCCGGTCGGCGCGCGGCAGCCGGGCGTACTCGGACACGAAGAACGGGTTGCCGCCGGTGCGGGCGGCCAGCACCGCCGCCTCGCCGTCGGTCAGCTCGGCGTCGGCCACCTGATTTGCCAGCGTCGCAACGTCATCCGCCGACAGGGCGGGCACGGTGATGTGCCGGTTGCGGTCCGTGCGGGCCACCGTCGCCACCAACCGCGACACCTCGGCACTGTGATCCCCGTCGCGCAGGGTGAGGATCACCGCCACGGGCCGGTCGCGCAGCGCGCCGGCCAGATACGCCAGGCAGGCCGCCGACGTCGAATCGGCCCACTGCACATCGTCGACCACCACGGCCAGCGGGTCCGGCACCGATTCCAGCATCGTCTGGATGCGTTCGTAAACCCGGAATCTGGCGGTGTCGGGGTCGGCGTCGGCGGGCGCGTCGAGCACGTCGTCGGGATCGGCGCCGAGCGCGCGGACCACCTGACGCATCGGCCACCACGGCGGGGTGGCCCGCTCGTCGGGACAGCTCACCCACACCGTGCGCCCGCCCTCGGCCGCCACGTGCGCCGCGATCTCGTCGGCCAGCCGCGTCTTACCGATACCGGGCGGCCCGGACAGCACCAGCCAGCGCACGGATCCGGCGAACACATCGTCGAGAACGGATGCTGCGGTGGCCAATTCGCGATCACGACCGATCAGTGGCACCCGCGCCGACCGGCCGGCCGACGCCTCCCGCGGCGCCTCGACCGCGGGCGGTGTGGGGGTGGTGACGTCGGCCGCGCCCGTCCACTCCGGTGACCGCGGCCAGGCCGCCAGCTCCGGGGCCTGACGCAGGATGGCCGTCTGCAGGTCGCGCAGCTCGGCGCCGGGTTGCAGGCCCAGCTCGTCGTCGAGAATGCGGGCGTGGCGGGTGTAGACGTCGAGCGCGTCACCGGCCCGGCCGGCGCGGTACAGCGTCAGCATGTGCAGCCAGCAGCCCCGGTCGGCGATGGGCGCCGCGGCCCGCAGGTCGGTGACGGCGGCCAGCGCCTGCGGGACCCGGCCCAGCGCCAGCAGCGCGGTGATGCGCGCATCGAGGCAGTCGGTGCGCAGCTGCTCGGCGCGCGCGGCGTCATCGGCGACCCAGGGCTCGTCGCGCAGGTCGGCCAGCAACGGGCCACGCCACCACGCCAGCGCCGCATCCGCGGCGAGCAGCGCCTCCTCCCAGTCACCGCGCTCGATCGCCGCGGCCGCCTGCGCGCACCCGGTCGCGAACTGCGTGAGGTCGACCGAGGCTGGGTCGACGTCCAGGTAGTAACCCGGCGGTTGGCGCACGATCGGCGACGCCACCTGCGCCGAGGCCCCGTCGCGCAGCGCCCGCCGCAGATTCGAGATGTAGGCCTGCAGGCCGGCGGTGGCGCTGCCGGGGGCATCGTCGCCCCAGACCGCGTCGATCAGCCGGTCGACCGACACCACCCGCCCCGCCGCCAGCAGCAACACCGCCAGCACCGCACGCTGTTTGGGCGGCCCGACGTCGACCGGGCAGTCCGCGTGCACCACCTGCAGCGGCCCGAGCAAGCGAAACTGCACCCGACGAGCTTAAGCGCAGTCCCGCGTCGGCTCAGCGCGTCTCGGAGTACCGGTTCATCGCGTCGTCGAGTCGCTGCAGCGCCTCGCCGTACTGGGCGAAGTCGCCGTTGCGCTGCGCCTCCTGCAGACCGCTCATGGCGTCCTGCACCTCCTGCAGCGCCGCCGCCTTGGCCGACGACAACTGCTGCGGCGGGCCGCCCGGCCGCGGCGGTACCGCCGCCCCGGGAGCCGGCGGCGCCGGCGCCCG
>NZ_SPQO01000075.1 GCF_004570325.1 Mycobacterium sp. PS03-16
CGACGATCAGCGACTCCTATCGTGAGGAGTCGAAGCTGGTGGCGCGCCGGTTGGCCGCGGTCGCCGAACTGCTGGGCCGGCGCACCTGGGAGGCCGAGGCCGAGGACCCCGATTGCGGCTACATGATCATCACCGGTCGGCAACGCACCTCGGCCGAGGTGGCCGCGGCGCTGAACCTGTCATCGTCGGCGGCCAGCGCACTGGTCGCGGCTGCCGAGGCGCTCGACAGCCAGTTGCCCAAGGTGGCCGCGGTGCTGGCCCGCGGTGAGGTGGACTGGCCCACGGTGCAGCTGATCCTGTCGCGCACCGACCTGGTGACCGACCGCACCGCGCTGGCGGCGTTGGACACCCGCGTGGCCGCACAGGCGGCGCGGTGGCAGTCGTGGTCCCGGGCGCGGGTGCGCACCCTCGTCGACGCCGAGGTCCGCCTGCTGGACCCCGACGCGGTACGGGAACGTCAGCGCGGCGAGGACAGCCGGCATTTCGACATCACACCGCTGGCCGACGGCACGGCCAAGGTACGCGGGAAAGTGGGCGCCCCGGCGGCGGTGATCGTCGAGGCCACCGTCGCCGAGCTGGTCAAGCGACTGTGCCGGGAAGATCCACGCACCCGCGATCAGCGCCGCGCCGACGCGCTCGAAGCGATGGCCCAGGGCCAACGCCTGACCTGCCGCTGCCCCGCCTGCGCGCCCACCGACCCGCCCGCGCCGGCCAAGCCGCCCGCTCCGGCTGCGTCGGTGTTCGGTCCGGTGCGTGTCATCGTCAATGTGTTCGCCCAGCAGTCCACGATCCTGGGCGCCGACCAGAAACCCGGCTACCTGGAGGGTTTCGGCGTCATCGACGCCGACCTGGTGCGCGACCTCGCCCACGGCGCCCGGATCCGCACCGTGCTCGCCCCCGTGGCCACCCTTGAGGAGATGCGCCGCTACCAACCGTCGGCGGCGGTCGACCGCTACGTACGCGCCCGCGACCTGACCTGCCGCTTCCCCGGCTGTGACCGGTCGGCACAGATCTGCGATGTCGACCACACGATCCCGTTCAACCACGTCGACCCCGCCGCGGGCGGTCCCACCGCGGCGACCAACCTCAAGTGCCTGTGCCGCGAACACCACCGCCTCAAAACCTTCGGCGGTTGGCGCGATGAACAGCTCCCCGACGCCACCGTGGTGTGGACCTCACCGGCGGGCCGGCGCTACACCACCCTGCCCGGCGCCGCCGACATCTTCCCCACCCCCCAAAGACCATCCTGCGCCGCACCCCCACCCCGCCGCCGCAACCCGATCCGGCAACGCACGACCCGCATCGCCCGCCGCCGGCGCAAGAACCGCACCCTACGCCCGATCAACGCCGCCTACCGCCACCTGACCTACCAACGACGCCACGAGATCGACGCCCGCCAATTCCGCAACGAGATGCGGCGCAAACTCATCATGTTCAAAGGCATCCAACACAGCACAAGCCCCCTGTGCACCTGGGTCAACGACCCCTTCGAACCCGAAGACCTCCCACCGGACTGGCAACCCCCACCCCAACCCGACACCCCCGACCAACCACCGTTCTGA
>NZ_SPQO01000015.1 GCF_004570325.1 Mycobacterium sp. PS03-16
TCGGGCGGCTGCGCCGTGCTGAACGTCGCCTTACCGGCGTAGTCCTCGCGGATCTGCTCGGAGTGCTGCTGCAATTCGGCCATCTGCTTCTGGATGGCATTGACGACATCCGGGTCGCCGAACCAGCCGCGGCTCATCTCCGCCTTGAGCCGGTCCTCGAGACCCTTGTAGTTCGCGGCGATCGCGGTGTGCGCCCGGTAGGCCTCCTGATGGGCCTCGGCCACCTTGGCCGCCGCCGCCGCGAGCTCACGCCAGGCCTGCGACAGCTCGGTGACCCACTGCCGGTACTTCGTAAATCGTTCGGCTGCAGCGTAAGCCGCGTCGCCCTCCCAGTTGCCGACCGGGCTGTCCGGCAGGTCGGCCACCAGCTCATCGGCCATCGTGTTGTACTGGATCGCGGCCCGCAGCGCCGTCGCGGCGCCCTGGTTCGCCTCGAACTGCGCCTGAGTGGCCATCACATCGCTGTAGCCGCCGGGGTCCAGCGACTTCGGCAGCGGCACGGCCCCGGGCACGGGCGGCAGCGACGCACCCGGCGACAGCGAGATCGCGTCCATCGCCGCACGCCGCTCGGGATTCTCGATGGCGACCCGGTACTCGCTGTCGACGGTGCCGTACGCCGTGGCCGCCTCGCGCAGGACCCCGGCGAACCGCTGTGCCTCGGCCCTGGCGTACTCGTTGTACTCGGCGAGCGCCCGGGCGTTGGTGTTGATGTTCTCGGCGACGGCGGGGGCGAACGGAAGGCCGTCGGGCGGCATGACGTTCTCGGGCGCGGGCGGCCACTGCTTACCCTCCAGCACACCGGCGCGCGCGTTGAGCGCTTCTTGTTCGACCTGAAGCTGATCCCCCATGTGGCACTCCTTTTCAGGTCACCGCGTCGCGGTGTCCAGCGAATCCATTCTCTACTGCTCCAGCGCCATCTGGTAACGGCTTTCCTCACGCGGATTGATCAGCCGGATCGGCAACTGGCGGTGCCGCGGCGTGTCGATGAAGTTGTGGCGGAGGATGACCCGGCCCACACCCGCATGCGGGCTGAGGTAGGTCGTGGCGTTGGGCCAGGACAGTTTCGCGACCTGACCGATCCGGCCGTTCACGAACGTGGCGAACTCCCGGAACTGCGGTCCGAGCGTCACCTGGGCGCCGGCGGCCGCCGAGCGCACGACGAACTGCGTGAACAGGCGCGCGTCGCCGAGGTTGATGCTGACGTCGACATCGTCGAACGGCATGTAGACGGGGTAGCGGTCGGCGGTCTCGCCGATCAGGATGCCGGCCGACCCGATGGGCATCTCGTAGTGCCTGTCGGTGACCGGGCTGATGCCCTGCAGCGCCGCGCGCTGCCCACCGAACAGGCACGAAAAGCCGCGCGGCGTCGTGGGATTGGCCAGCGTCGTCAACAGCACGGTGATCGTCGGCGCCTCGCCCGGCCGGATGCGCATCCGGGTGATGGTGTGGTCGGCGCGGGCCGACCACCACACGTCCGGTCCGCCCGGCGCGTTGTACGCCGCGGTGAACGTGCTGCGGCCCTTAATGGTCGACCACGTCTCGCGCTCGAAGCTGACCTCGGTGGCCCGGTCGAAGTCGTCGAAGCTGCGGCTGCACCGCGCGTCGATCCCGTTGCCGGCCAGTTGATCGGCGATGCGGGTGGTGGACGCGACGAGATAGCGGGCCAGCCCGCCGAGGCCGGCGTCGCGGCGCTGGGCGGGTCTGCGCGTCAGCTTCGGATCGGCGCGCAGCACGATCCACGTCCGCCGGTTCGCCGGCGCCGGGTACGGGCCGACGACCTGCTCGTAGAGCGCCACCAGGCTGGCCGGCGCCGTCTTGCCGACGCGGTAGCCCGCCGACACCACGTCGGCCTCCAGCTCCGGGCAGTGCGCGGCGAGCAGTTTCTCGACCAGTTCGGTGTCGAGCACGTCGTCGGTGAACGACTTGCCGTTCACCACCACGGTCGGGGTGAACGGCCGCGGCACCAGCTCGATGGCCGACATCAGGTACTCGCCCTGCCAGCGCACCGCGACGTGGTCGCCGGGCAGCACGGTCGCGCCGACCGCGGGCTCCGACGGTGCGGGCGGGGTGCTGCGATGCCGCCGCCGCCACGCGAACAGCGCGGCGATCCACCCGGTCAGGCGGCGGCCGCGGATGGTCACCACCGCCGTCAGCGCGATCAGCACCGACACCGTGACACCGACCCACAGCAGGTTCAGCGGGACGAAGATCGCGATGCACGCCGGGATCAGCACCGCCGCCGAGATGGAGTGGCCGGTGGTCAGCCGGAGCCCGAACTGCCCGAACAGCGTCTTCATCGCCGCCTCAGCGCCCGCCGCGTCAGGGCCGCGATACCCAGCACCAGCGCCAGACCCGTGCCGATCACCACCACCCAGGTGATGGGTCCGCGGTCGGGGGGCGGCACGTACACCGGCGGGGGAAGTTGCTTGACGCGGTAGGGCACCGTGGCCGGACCGTCGGGCACCTCCCACGTCAGCGCCGCGACGGGATCGATGACGCCGGCGCCGACGTAGTTGTCGACGCCGCCGCCCGGGTGCCGCGCGGTCGCGGTGATCCGGTTCATGATCTGTGCGGGGGTGAGGTCGGGGAAGCGCTCCTTGATCAGCGCCGCCAAGCCCGAGACATAGGCCGCGGAGAACGAGGTGCCGCCGATCGGGATGGGGCCGTCCTGACCGGAGAGCGCGTTGACCGGGTTGCCGTCGTAGCCGAGCGCGGTGATGTTGGCGCCGGGCGCGGCCGCACCGACCCACGGACCCGACATCGAGAAGTTGCTCGGCTGGCCGTTCTCGTCGATGCTGCCGACCGTCAGGACCAGCGGGGAGTACCAGGCGGGGCTCACGATGGTCTGCACCTGCTGCCAGCCCCGCGGATCGGCGGGCAGCGCGGGATCCGGCGGCGGGTTCTGCGTGCAGTCCTGTCCGGTGTTGCCCGCGGCGACCACCACCAGGGCGTTCTTGACGTTGACCGCGTAGTTGATCGCGGCGCCCAGGCTGGTCTCGTTGATCCGCCGGGTGACCTTGTAGCAGGCCGCCTCACTGATGTTGATGACCTGGGCGCCGAGGTTCGCGGCGTGTACGACGGCGCGGGCCAGGCTGCGCAGCGAGCCCGCGGTCTGGGTGGTGTTCGGGTCGTTGGGGTCCTGGCGGGCGCCGACCGGCTGGAACGCCTCGGAGGTCTGGCGCAGCGACAGGATCCGCGCGTTGGGCGCCACGCCGATGAAGCCGTCGGTCGGCGCACCGCGGCCGGCGATGATGGACGCGGTCAGCGTGCCGTGCGAATCGCAGTCGCTCATCCCGTTGCCGGCCTGGTCGACGAAGTCGCCACCGGGTTCGGCGGGTACGCGCGGTGACCCGTTGACCCCGGTGTCGATCACCGCGACCGTGATGCCCGCGCCGGTGGCGAATTTCTGCGCCTCGGCCAGCTGCAGATAGGTGTTCGGCCACGGCTTGTCGGCGAAGTTCGAGTTCGGCATCACCGTGGGCGCCGAGCACACACGGCGCTGTTCGGTCGGCGAATCCGGACCGGTCTGGTCGGGCGGCAGCGCGCCGGGGTCGATGCCGGGTGGCTCGACCGCCCCGGCCGGCGGGGCGCTCACCAGCGCCAACAGCAATGCCACCAGCAGCACACCGATGCGACGCATCGCGCTACGCACCCCCCTTGTCGACCCGCGGGCACGTCGGGCGCCCGCTGTGCACAGCAAACCGGACGTCGCTGGTGTGGCGAGCCATCCCGTCACGTCACGCCGTCCGGCAGAAAGCACGGTAGCAATCGTAAGGGGTGCCCGAGGGGGGCGGCTCCGCTTTCTTGCGGCAGCATGGACCGGCGGCGTCCGGCGCGTCCGGGTCAGGCGGACGCGGGGGTCGGCAAACTATGCGTCGAGGTCCTGCTCGACCAGCGCCGCGACCGTGTCGAGGGCGGCCTGGTCGTCGGAGGCGACGGTCACCTGGGCGCCGTGCGCGGCGCCCAACGTCATGATCATCAACGCCGACCCGGCGTCGACCGGCTCACCGCCGTCGACGGACAGCGTGACGGGCACGCCGGCGGTGACGGCGGCCTCGGCGATGATCGCCGCGGGCCGGGCGTGCAGGCCGATCGACGAGCCGACGGTGACGGTCTTGCTGGGCATGGGTTCTCCTTGGGTCCGGATGGGATGGTCAGGCGGTGGCCAGTTCGGGGGTGGTCTCGGTGGCTGCGTTGGGTTTGGCGAACTGCTTGGCCGCGACGACCGCGGCGGCGGCCACGGCGGTGCCGACGGCGAGCGCCACCACGAACCACAGCAGGTTGCCGATCGCGAAGAACACGAAGATCCCGCCGTGCGGCGCCTTGGAGGTGACGTCGAACGCCATCACCAGCGCGCCGGTCACCGCACCGCCGAACATCATCGAGGGGATCACCCGCAGCGGATCGGCCGCCGCGAACGGGATCGCGCCTTCGGAGATGAACGAGGCGCCCAGCAGCCAGGCCGCCCGCCCGTTCTCCCGCTCGGGTTCGGTGAACAGTCCTGGGCGCACGGTCGAGGCCAGCGCCATCGCCAGCGGCGGCACCATCCCGGCGGCCATCACCGCGGCCATGATGCGCAGAGAGGCCGGGTCGGCGACGTTGAGTCCGGTGGTGGCGAACGCGTAGGCCGCCTTGTTGACCGGGCCGCCGAGGTCGAAGCACATCATCAGCCCGAGGATGACGCCCAGGATGATGACCGAGCTGCCGGACAGCCCGCCGAGCCAGTCGGTCAGGCTGCTGGTCAGCCAGGCCAGCGGACGGCCGAGCAGCAGGAACATCAGCAGGCCGACCGCCATCGAGGCGAACAGCGGGATGATGACGACCGGCATCAGCCCGCGCGCCCACTGCGGGACGCCGATCCGGCTGATCCACAGCGCGGCGAAGCCGGCGATCAGACCGCCGACGATGCCGCCGATGAAGCCGGCGCCCACCGTGGTGGCGATGTACCCCGCGACGAACCCCGGTGCGATGCCGGGCCGGTCGGCGATCGCGAACGCGATGTAGCCGGCCAGCGCGGGCACCAGGAAGAAGAACGCGAGGTTGCCGATCGTGAACAGCACCGCGCCCAGGTACTGCAGCAGCCCGCCCGACGGCAGGTCGGTCAGCGAGTTGTTCAGCGCGATGATCTTGCCCAGCGAGTCGGTCTCACCGTCGGGGGCGTTGGCGATGTCGTAGCCGGCGAACAGGAAGCCCAGCGCGATCAGCAGACCGCCGGCCGCGACGAACGGGATCATGTAGCTGACGCCGGTCAGCAGGATCTGCCGGGTGCGGGTGCCCCAGCCGACGTCACCGGACGGTCCGCCCGCAGGCGCGGCCGCGGCCCCGGCGCTGCCCTCGACCCGGGCGGCGTTCGGATTGTCCGCCGCGGCAAGCGCTTCGGCGACCATCCGGTCGGGTTCGTTGATGGCGCGTTTCACCCCGGAGGCGATCACCGGCTTCCCGGCGAAGCGCTGCCGGTCCTTGACTCCGACGTCGGTGGCGAAGATGACCGCGTCGGCCGCGGCGATGGTCGCCGCCGACAGCGGGGTGCTGCCCGAGGATCCCTGGGTCTCGACATGCAGCGTGGCTCCGGCCTTCTTGGCGGCGGCGACCAGCGAGTCGGCGGCCATGTAGGTGTGCGCGATGCCGGTCGGGCAGGCGGTGATCGCGACGAGGGTCCTCTCCCGGGCGGCTTCGGGCGCGGCGGGCGCCGAGGCGGCGGAAGGGGTGGGCGCGGCCGGTGCCGCTTGGGCCGGCGCGGCCTGCGGGTTGACCACCCCGTCGACCAGGCCGACGACTTCGTCGGGGGTCGAGGCGGCGCGCAATGCGGCGACGAAGTCCTTGCGCACCAGCGCGCGGGCCAGGCTGGAGAGCAGCTTCATGTGCTCCGCGCCGCCGGATTCCGGAGCGGCGATGAGGAACGCCAGATCGGCCGGACCGTCGGGGGCGCCGAAGTCGACCCCGGGCGTCAGCCGGGCGAACGCGATGGTGGCGGTGTCGACGTACGGGGAGCGGCAGTGCGGAATCGCGATCCCGCCCGGGAGGCCGGTGGCGGACTGCGCCTCGCGCGCCATCGCCGCGGCGGTCAGGCCCGCGGTGTCGCTGGTGCGGCCGGCGTCGGCGACCCGGTGGGCGAGACGACCGATGACGGCCTCCTTGTCGCCGCCGGTGTCGACGTCGAGCAGCACCAGATCGGTGGTGATGATCGGTGATGCGGTGGGACTGGACATGGCGAGATCCTTCTCCTCGGGTTACGAGGTGGCCGGGGTCGGGACGATGGTGGTGACGGTGACGCCGTCGAGGTCGAGTTCGGCGGGTCCGGGCAGAGCGGAGCCGGGCAGGGCGGCCGCCGCACTGCCGTAGGCCACCGACATCCGCAGCCGCCGCGGCGGTTCGGCACCGCCGACCGCGGCGCGGACGTAGCCGGCCAGTGCGGAGTCGCCGGCGCCGACGGTGCTGCGCGGCACGATCGGGGGCGGCGTGGCCAGCCACGCGCCGGTCTGATCGACGAGCACGGCACCGGCCGCGCCCAGCGTCGCCAGCACGGCGCCGACGCCGCGGTCCACCAGGCGGCGGCACGCTGCCACGACGGGCTGCGGATCACCCTGTGCGACAGCGCCTTCCAGGCGCGCCGGCGACTCGCCGACCAGCCCGGCGAGTTCCTCGGCGTTGGGTTTGACGAGGTCGGGTGCGGCCCGCTCGAAGGCGGCCGCGAGCGCGGCCAGCGGCGCCTCGGAGGTGTCGACGGCGACGCGGCACGGCAGCGGCGCGAGCAATGCGACGACGTCGGCGTACCAGCTGTCCGGCAGCCCGGGCGGCAGCGAGCCGGACAGCACCACCCACGACGCGTCGCGGGCGGCCTCGGTCACCGCGCGGGTCAGCAGGTCGCGGGTGGTGGCGTCGAGCACCGCGCCGCGTTCGTTGAGTTTGGTGGTGGTGCCGTCGGATTCGGTGATCGCCAGGTTCGTGCGCACCGGTTCGGTGACCGGGACGGCGCGAAACGGCACGCCGCTGTCGTAGAGCGCGGTGACCAGGGGGTCGTGGGCGGCGGCGGGCAGCACGGCGACGACGTCGACGTGCGCCTGGGTGAGCGCGCGAGCAACATTGACGCCCTTGCCGCCGGGTTCGCTGGTGGCCGAGGAGACCCGCTGCACCGCGCCGCGGGCCAACGGGGCGGGCAGGGTGAGGGTGCGGTCGATGCTGGGATTGGGGGTGACGGTGACGATCATGCGACGACCACCTCGATGCCCAAGTCGGTCAGCTCACGGCGGTGCGCGTCGTCGATCTCGCGGTCGGTGATCAGGGTGTCGACGCGCTCGATCGGGGCGAATCTGACGAACTCCTCGCGACCGATCTTCGAGGAGTCCGCGGCGACGACCACGTAGTTGGCGGCCGAGACCATGGCCCGCTTCACGGCGGCCTCCTCACTGTCGGGGGTGGACAGCCCGTGCCGGGCGGTGATGCCGTTGGTGCCCAGGAACGCGACGTCGACGCGGAGGTGGTCGAGCACCCGCAGCGTCTGCTCGCCGACCGCGGCCTGGGTCAGGCCGCGCACCCGGCCGCCGAGTAACTGCAGGTGCACCGACGGCACGCCGGCCAGCCGGGCGGCGATGGGCACGGAGTTGGTGACCACGACCAGTTCGCGGTCGGTGGGCAGGGCGGCGGCGATGCGGGCGGTGGTGGTGCCCGCATCGAGCAGCATGCTGCCCCCGCCGACCGGGCAGTAGTCGACGGCCGCCGCCGCGATGGCGTTCTTGTAGTCGGCGCGGCTGTTCTCGCGTTCGCCGACACCGGCCTCGACGAGGTGCAGTGAGCGGGCGGGGACCGCGCCGCCGTGCACGCGGCGGACCAGCCCCGCCCGGTCCAGGACGGCGAGGTCACGCCGGACGGTCTCGGTGGTGACGTCGTACGCCGCGGCCAGCTCGGCCACCGAGGCGCGGCCGTTCTCCATCACCAGCGTGGCGATGGCCTGCTGCCGCTCTTCGGCGTACATGGGACTCCGTCTATGTGTGGGGTTGCCTGCGGTGTGATTTGGTTATGTTTGGTTTTACTCCCGTTCGTGTTGTGTTGTCAATGGAATTCTGTAATCTGGTTCACATGAGCACCTCATCCGCATCCACATCACTGCCCGCGGATACCCCCCGCGCGCCGGTCGGCACCGTACTGCGTGGCGTCCCGGTCGTGGCCGGCGTGCAGTACGCGCCCGTCGTCCGCCCGGGACGGCTGCCCGCCCTCGACGAGAAGCTCCCGGATGTCGCGGAGGCCGATCGGCCGGGAGAGTCCGCCCGGTTCGGTGCCGCGGTGACGGCCGTCGCCACCCGCCTGCGCGACCGCGCCGCCCACGCCACCGGTGCCGCATCCGAGGTGCTGGCCGCGACCGCCACGCTGGCCCAGGACCGGGCGTGGATCGGCGCCGCCGAGAAGCGGATCGCGGCGGGGACGCCTGCCGTCCGCGCCGTGCGCGAGGCCGCCGCCCAGTTCGTCGACCTGTTCGCGAAGATGGGCGGGCTGATGGCCGAGCGGGTCACCGACCTGCAGGACATCCGGGACCGGGTGCTCGCCGAGCTCAGCGGGCTGCCCGAACCCGGGGTCCCGCTACCCGACGTCCCGTCGATCCTGTGCGCCGAGGACCTGGCGCCCGCCGACACCGCGGGGCTGGACCCGGCGCTGATCGTCGGGCTGGCCACCACGCTGGGCGGCCCGACCAGCCACACCGCGATCATCGCCCGCCAGCTCGGCATCCCGTGCGTCGTCGCGGTCGACGGCCTCGACGCGGTGCCCGCGGGCGCCATGGTGCTCGTCGACGGTACGGCGGGCACGGTCACCGTCGAACCCGATGCGGCGGTCGCGGGGGCGGCCGTCGCCGCCGCGCACCGGGAGGCCCAGCGCGCGGCGCAGTGGACCGGTCCGGGCGCCACCGCCGACGGTCACCGGGTGGCCGTACTGGCCAACGTGCAGGACGGCGCGGCCGCGCGGGCCGCGCGTCAGACCCCCGCCGAGGGCGTCGGGCTGTTCCGCACCGAACTGTGCTTCCTCAACCGGGAGACCGAACCGTCGGTCGACGAGCAGGCGCAGATCTACGCCGAGGTGCTCGAGGCGTTCGCCGGCCACAAGGTGGTGATCCGGACCCTGGATGCGGGTTCGGACAAGCCGCTGAAGTTCGCGGGCCACCCCGACGAGGCGAACCCCGCCCTCGGGGTCCGCGGCATCCGCATCGCGGCCGGCAATCCCGGCATCCTCGACCGCCAGCTCGCCGGCATCGCCGAGGCCGGCCGGCGCACCGGCAACCCGCCATGGGTGATGGCGCCGATGATCGCCACCGCCGAGGAGGCGCGGGACTTCGCCGCCGCCGCCCGCCGGCACGGCCTGACACCCGGGGTGATGATCGAGGTGCCCGCCGCGGCACTGCTCGCCGGCCGCATCCTCGAACACGTCGACTTCCTGTCGATCGGGACCAACGATCTGGCTCAGTACACGATGGCCGCCGACCGGATGTCCGCCGATCTCGCGACGCTCACCGATCCGTGGCAGCCCGCGGTGCTCGCGCTGGTCGCAATGGCCGTGCGGGCCGGCGAGGCGGCAGGCAAGCCGGTGGGAGTCTGCGGCGAGGCGGCCGCGGACCCGGTGCTGGCCTGCGTGCTGACCGGGCTCGGGGTGGCGTCGCTGTCGGCGGCGTCGGCCGCGGTCCCCGGGGTCGGCGCGAGACTCGCACAGGTCACGCTGGACCAGTGCCGCGACGCTGCGGACGCCGTGCGCGGCACCGCGTCGGCTGCGCAGGCCCGGGCCGCCGCGCTCGCCGTCCTGGGCTAGACGGTCCAGCCGGTGGCCTGCGGCCAGGACTCGACCTCGACGCCGTCGCGCCGCAGCGACACGTACTCATAGCCCTGGTCGGCGGCCTGCCCGGCAGTGTCGTGGTAGATCCGTCGTGCCTCGTCCTCCGGCCCGGTGGCCAGCGAGATCTCCTCCGCGCCCTGGGCGGTGTCTCCCTTGTCGTAGGGCCTGGCGGCAACAACCTCCCACACCGCCGCGTCGTTCGTCTCGGTCATCGGCACCTCCTCCTGTGTGGATGAGGGGTACCCGCCGCCGGCCGAGGAATGAATCGGACCGCAGTCCGGTTATTGTGGGCATGCCTGCCATCACTGCTGACACCCTGTCCCTGCCCCGCGTGACGGCGCCCGCGCCGTCGGACACCGAACGTCCCGTCCGCTCCATCACCACCGGCCCCCGTGGTTACGAGGGGGAGGGCTTTCCCGTCGTCCGCGCCTTCGCCGGCGTGAGCGCCGCCGACCTGGACCCCTTCATCCACATGGATCAGATGGGTGAGGTCGAGTACGAGCCCGGCGAACCCCGCGGCACCGACTGGCATCCGCACCGCGGTTTCGAGACCGTCACCTACATGATCGACGGCCGCTTCGCCCACCAGGATTCGCACGGTGGCGGCGGCCTGATCACCGACGGCGCGACCCAGTGGATGACCGCCGGATCGGGCATCCTGCACATCGAGACCCCGCCCGCCGAACTGGTCGAGAGCGGCGGCGTGTTCCACGGCATCCAGCTGTGGGTGAACCTGCCCCGCAAGGACAAGTTCGCCACGCCGCGCTACCAGGCGATCGAGGGCGGTGAGGTCAAGCTGCTGGCCTCCTCCGACGGCGGAGCGCTGGTCCGCATCATCGCCGGCGACGTCGAGAGCCGGGACGGCACCGCGCACGGTCCGGGGGCCACCCACACCCCGATCACCATGGCGCACGCCACGGTTCAGCCGGGTGCGCGGCTGGACCTGCCGTGGAACCGGGACTTCAACGCGCTGGTGTACGTGCTGTCCGGCCGCGGGGCGGTCGGCCCGCTCGGGCACCCGATCCAGCAGGGCCAGCTCGCGGTGCTCGGACCCGGCGACCGCATCGCCGTCACGGCCGACAGCGCGCAGGACTCCAACCGCCCCGCCCTCGAGGTGCTGCTACTGGGCGGCCGGCCGATCCGCGAGCCGGTGTTCCACTACGGCCCGTTCGTCATGAACTCGAAGTCCGAACTGATCCAGGCGGTGGAGGACTTCCAGGCCGGAAAGTTCGGCACCATCCCGCCGGGCGCGCTGATGCCGCACACCCGCTAGGCCGACAGCGGTTCCTCGGCGCGCGGATACAGCAGTTCCAGCTCGCCCAGGTGCGCCGCGACGGTCAGTAGGGGCAGCGCCGCCGAGATCGCGAGGTCACCCTCCCCGGTCTCGGCGCGCAGCGCGAGCACGAAGTCGTCGCTGATCGGGGGCAGCCGACGCCGGTCGGTCGCCTGGCCGTCACCGATCAAGCGGCCGCAGACCAGATCGGCGTGCGACTCGAGCAGCAGGCGGGTCTGCGGATACACCGCGAGCGGGGGCGGCACGACGTCGGCGATGAGTTCGGCCGCCGCGCGCAGCCGCACCGCCCGGTTGGCCGCGCGCACCACCGGTGCGCGCACGTCGGTCTCGCCGCCGTTCTCCGACAGGTACTGCCGCACCGCGTCGTCCAGGGTCCTGGTCGCCTCCAGCGCCTCGTGGCTCAGTGCGATGACGCGGTCGGTGGCGTTCTCCGAGGCGCCGCGGGTCACCCGCGCCACCGCCGCGCGCAGCAGCGCCGCGCCGTCGGCGCACGCCTCGGACACCGCGGCCGACACCGCGGCCGAGGCGCCGCGCGGCCACAGCAGCAGCGAGACGGTCGCCCCGACCAGCGCGCCCACCACGACGTCCTCGACGCGGATCAACCCCACGGCCCACCCGCTGGGCTGAATGACGTTGAAGATGATCAGCACCATCATCGTGAAGGCGGCCTGCCCGGCGATGAACGAGGCGATCTCCGGAACGTAGGCCGAGCCGAACGCCACGACGGGCAGCAACAGCCACATCACCACCGGATCGACGCCGACCAGCTCGATGAGCGCCACCCCGAGCACGAAACCGATGCCGGTCCCGGCCACCGCGCGCAGCACCCGGGTGCCGGTGGTCAGCGCGCTGCTGCGCAACACCGACATTGCGCCCAGCACCACCCAGAAGCCATGTTCCACGGGAAACACGTGGGTCACCGCGACGGCCACCGCCAGACCGAGCCCGGTGCGCAGGCTGTTGCGCAGCGCGACCGCGCGGGTCGCGACGAAGCCCTTGGTGATCGCCGCGACGGCGGTGGTCTCCGGCATCACCCAGTCCGCCGCACCGGTCGGCGGCAGCCGGCGGCCCAAGACCCGCGCCCACACCGGCCGGGCGTCGGCCAGCGCGGCGTTGCGGATGATCCGCCCGGTGACCCCCGCCGTGGCCGAGAAGGTCCGGCGGTCCAGCAGTGAGCGGCCCACCGCGACGGCCGTCGCGTCGTCGGGCACGGCGAGGATCTGCTCGATGTCCTCGCGGTAGCGGCCCTGGGCCACCGCCCGCAGTTCGGTCAGCGCGGCGTCGAGGTCGGCCGTGCGCACCGCACGCTCATCGCGGTCCACCAGGCGCAGTACCGCCGCCGAATCGCGCAGCACCCGCACGATCGGTGGTTTCATGTCGCCGAGCAGGGCGCCGGTGCTGTCGGTGACGCGGTCGCACAGCCAGCCGAGATCGTCGACCACCCGCACCAGGGCGCGGCTGCCGGCGGTCAGCCCGACGGGCCGGTAGTCGGCGTTGACGAAATTGGCCCACAGCGCGTTCATCGCGCGGGTGACGTCGCGCGTGGAGGCGTCGCCCTCGAGGCAGTCGGCCAGCGCATGACAGACCTGGGCGGCGTGCCTGCGCAGGTCGTCGTGGTGCCGCGGCGGGAACAGGAACAGCGCCGCCGGGACGCAGACCGCCAGCGCGATGAACCAGCCCGTCAACCGTTCGTCGATCGGCCCCGGTGGCGTGCACGCCGGCAGCACGAATGTCAGCAGCGTCGCCCGCTGGCCTGCCGCGACGATCTCGCTGAGCACCCCGGAGAACATCACCGCGACGCCGAGCACGAACATCAGCAGCACGCTGAGCCACGGGTACGGCGCCGTCAGCGTCCCGAGGGTGATGAGGATGGCCCCGTTGACGGCCAGCCCGGCGTAGGCCAACGCGCGCGCCGGGCGGTTGCCGGGGAAGTCGACGAGGATCAGCAGCGCGACCGAACCGAAGATCGTGAACATCGGGGCCTGCGTGCCGCCGGCGAACGTGAAGCTGGCCGCGGCCGCGAGGGGGAGCACGATCGCCGCCCGCGCGGCCCGCCGCAGCGCGTCGCGCTCGGGATCGCGTCGCTCGATCCGGTCGGCCGCCCGGCGCCACAGGACAGCCGGGGTCAGCATGATCGCCGATGGTAGACCGCCGGCGACCGGCTCAGCCCCGGTCGGGCACCGAGGCGAAGCGGCCGGAGTCGAGCATGCCGAGCATCTCGGCCGAGATCCACTGCAGCGCGGCCTCGTCCGGCGGCACCGTGGCCTGCTCGTAGCCGACCAGCACGTACAGGCTCCACGCCGCGAACACCTCTGCCTGCCGGGCGTCGTGCAGCAGTTCGAGTGCCGATTCACGCATGATGTCGTACCGCTGGCGGTCCACCTCGGACTGCACCGCGAAGACCTCGGCGTCGATGGAACTCCACACCCGGATCGCGGCCTCCGCACCGTGCGGCAGGGCCAGCGCCTCGCCGACCAGGGTCTCGATGCGACGGCGCGGATCGCCTTGGGTGCGCACCGCCTCGATGATCAGCGACGTGCGGTGCTGGCGCCAGTAGGCGACGAGCTCGCCGGTGTAGGCCGACCAGTTCGGGAAGTAGTGATAGAACGACCCCGTCGTCACGCCGAGGCGGTGACACACCTCGGCGAGTTTGAGACCGCCGTAGCCCAGGTCGGAGAGAACCTCCAACCCCGTGTCGAAATAGGCGTCGCGTGTAACCGTGCCCCCCATGGGACGACACCATAGTTCTTGATCTTGCGCTCGGTGCGAGACTGGCCACGGCGCCGTCGTCGCCGCGTCGCACTTTGCTGACAGTGACGCGGCGGGGAAAGCCCGCAACCCGTGTGCTGGGACGACGCGTGACGTGTGGCACAATTTGACTGTGCCGCATACTGCCAGTCGAGGGCCCGGACGTCCTCCCGCAGCGAAGGCCGCGGAGACGCGGGAACGCATTCTGCGTGCCGCAAGAGAGGTGTTCAGCGAACTCGGTTACGACGCTGCGACTTTCCAGGCCATCGCGATCCGGGCCGATCTGACCCGTCCGGCCATCAACCACTACTTCGCGAGCAAGCGGGTGCTCTACCGCGAGGTCGTCGAGCAGACCAACGCGCTGGTGATCAGCGCGGGCATGGAACGCGCCCGGGGTGCCACCACGCTGCTGGGCCGGCTCTCGGCGTTCTTCTCCGCGGCCATGCACGCCGAGACCGAGGACCGGTCGGCGGCCGCGTTCCTGGTCACCTCGGTGCTCGAATCCCAGCGGCATCCGGACCTGCGCAACGACGAGCACGACGCACTGCGGATGTCCCGGTCGTTCGTGTCGTGGGCGGTCAACGACGCCATCGAGCGCGGCGAGCTCAGCACCGACACCGACATCCCGTCGATCGTCGAGATGCTGGTGGCCGTGATGTGGGGAATGGGCTTCTACGCCGGGTATGTCGGCACCTCTCAGGACGTCAGCGTCATCGTCGACAAATTCGAACTGTTGATGGCGAACAAGCTGTGGCAGCTCAACGACCGGATGGCGTGACCTCAACCACAGTCGTATAGCTCGGCTAACTTTCCGCTTAGCATGGATGTGACCACCGTCTGTGCTGAGTGAGCCGCTGCCGTGGGCGCGGCAGGAGGAACGCCGATGAGTTCTCTGCGAACCGACAACGACACCTGGGACATCGCCACCAGCGTGGGCGCCACCGCGGTGATGGTGGCCGCGTCGCGGGCCGCAGAGACCGAATCCGACACCCCGCTGATCCGCGACCCGTACGCCCGCACCCTCGTCGACGGCGCGGGCACCGGCATCTGGGAGTCGGTGCTCGACGCCGACTTCGTCACCCGGGTCGCCGAGGCGGACGCCGAGGCCGGTGCGCTGTTCACCCACATGAACAACTACCAGGCGGTCCGCACTCACTTCTTCGATGCGTTCTTCACCGCGGCCGGCGAGGCCGGCATCCGCCAGATCGTCATCCTGGCCTCGGGGCTGGACTCCCGCGCCTACCGGCTCGACTGGCCGGCCGGCACCACCGTCTACGAGATCGACCAGCCCAAGGTGCTCGAGTACAAGGGCGCCACGCTCACCGCACACGGTGCGCAGCCCGCCGCAACGCGACGAGAGGTGCCGATCGACCTGCGCGAGGACTGGCCGGCCGCCCTGCGCGACGCCGGCTTCGACGCAGTCGCGCCGACGGCCTGGCTGGCCGAGGGCCTGCTGATGTACCTGCCCGCGGACGCCCAGGACCGGCTGTTCACCCAGATCACCGAGCTGTCCGCGCCGGGCAGCCGCGTCGCCGCCGAGACCGCAGGCATGCACACCGACGACGAACGGCGCAGGCAGATGCGGGAGCGCTTCGAGCGCATCGCCGAGAAGTTCGGTCTGGGCTCGAGCATCGACATCATGGAACTGATCTACGAGGATCCCGACCGCGCGGACGTCGCCGAATGGCTCGGCGCGCACGGCTGGTCGGCGAACGCGGTGCGCTCGCAGGAGGAGATGCGGCGGCTCGGCCGGTGGGTGCTGCCCGCCGAGTTCAGCGCCGACGACGACGCCGACACCGGGTTCTCCCACTTCGTCACCGGCGAGAAGACGTCGTGACCGACTCCGCGGCGATCCCCGGTCTGGCGACCGTCCTGGGTCCCGCCGCGGTCCTGACCGCGGCGGCCCGATCGGTCGCCGCCGGAGGTGACGATCCGCTCGCCGAGGTGCTGATCTCCACCCCCGAACTCGCCGGGGTGCTGCGCAAGACGACGACGCTGATCGACGAGGTGCCCGCACTGGCCGCCATCCATCAGCAGCTCGCCGACTATCAGGCCGTCCGGGCGCGCTACTTCGACACGTTTCTGGCCGAGGCGGCCGATGCCGGCATCCGGCAGTGCGTGGTGCTCGCCGCAGGCCTGGACACCCGCGCGTTCCGGTTGGCCTGGCCGGCCGGGATGACGGTCTTCGAGGTCGACCGCCCCGCCGTACTGGTGTTCAAGGCGGCGACCCTGGCCGCCCACGGCATCCGCCTGCAGACGAATCGGCATCTGGTCGCGGTGCACGGCAGCGAGTCGTGGCCGAAGGCGCTGTGGCGGTCCGGCTTCACCCACAACGAGCCGACGGCGTGGGTGGCCGAAGGGCTGCTGCCGCTACCGGACGCCGACCAGGACGCCTTGGTCAGCGACATCGACGGGCTCAGCGCCGCGGGCAGCCGTTTCGCGTTCAACGATGCGCTCGGCCGCTGCACCGGGCGTTCCGACGCCGCCGACTGGCTGACCACCCGCGGCTGGTGGACCGACGTGGTGGCGGTCAGCGATCTGCCGGAGCTGTCGGCTCGCGGTTCGTACGGCGAGGAGTGGCTGTCCGCGGAGGCGATGCTGGCGACCGCGGAGAAAATCGCCTAGCCCGTCGCTTGCCCTTCTGAGGCGGCCAACCGACTGGTTAGTATCGGGTCATTCCCAGGTCAGGAAGGACCCTCATGACCACCGATTCCGCCACCTCGACCGCGGCGCCGACTGCCGCCGAGGACATCCCGGCCACCGTCGCCCGGCTGCGGCGCACCTACGCGACCGGCCGCACCCGCTCGCTGGACTGGCGCATCCGCCAGTTGCGTGCGCTGGAACGGCTGATGATCGAGAACGAGGGCGCGATCGCCGATGCGCTCGACCGCGATCTCGGCCGCAAACCGTTCGAGGCGTGGCTGGCCGACATCGCCAGCGTGGCCGGTGAGGCGAAGGACGCCGCGAAGAACCTGCGCCGCTGGACGCGCCGGCGCTACCGGATGCTGGAGATGTCGCAGCTGCCGGGGCTGGGCTGGGTCGAGTACGAGCCGTTCGGCACCGTGCTCATCATCGGGGCCTGGAACTTCCCGTTCGCACTGACGCTCGGCCCGGCCGTCGGGGCGCTGGCCGCGGGCAACACCATGGTGCTCAAACCGTCGGAGGTGGCGCCGGCCTCGTCGGCGCTGATGGCCGATCTGGTGCCGCGCTACCTGGACGGTGACGCGGTCGCGGTCATCGAGGGTGACGGCGCGGTGAGCCAGGAGCTCATCGCCCAGGGCTTCGACTACCTGCTCTACACCGGCGGCACCGAGATCGGTCGCAAGGTGTACGAGGGCGCCGCGCCGCACCTGACGCCGGTGACGCTCGAGTTGGGCGGTAAGAGCCCGGTGATCGTCACCGCCGACGCCGACATCGAGGTGGCGGCCAAGCGCATCGCCTGGACCAAGCTGATCAACTCCGGGCAGATCTGCATCGCGCCCGACTACGTGCTGGCCGATGCGAAGATCAAGGACCAACTGGTCGACCGGATCAAGGCCGCGGTCGCCACGTTCGAGTCCGGCAACCCCGACGGTAAGCGCATCGTCAACGAGCGGCACTTCGACCGGCTGACCACCGCGCTGGCTGCGACGAAGGGCGACGTGGTGATCGGCGGCGGGTCGGACGCCGCCAAGGTCAGCATCCAGCCCACCGTCGTCGTCGACCCCGACCCGGCCGAACCGCTGATGACCGACGAGATCTTCGGGCCGATCCTGCCGATCGTGACGGTCAAGAACCTCGACGACGCCATCGCGTTCGTCAACGCCCGGCCCAAACCGCTGGCGGCGTACCTGTTCACCAAGACCAAGAGCATCCGCGAGCGGGTGGTCAAGGAGGTGCCGTCGGGCGGCATGGTGGTCAACCACCTGCTCTTCCACTTCGCCACCAACAAGCTGCCGTTCGGTGGCGTCGGCCCGTCCGGGATGGGCGCCTACCACGGCCGGTTCGGGTTCGAGACGTTCAGCCACAAGAAGACCGTGATGACCAAACCGACCCGACCCGACGTCGGCTCCTTCATCTACCCCCCGTATACAGAGAAGGCTTGGAAGCTCGCCCGCCGTCTGTTCTAGCGATTTCGGTGTAGTTGGTAGCGCTGAGTGCGACCCACTGCACCGAAATCCGCACCGAATCCGAAAGGAAGTCCATGCCAGGAGTGCAGGATCGCGTCATCGTCGTCACCGGGGCCGGTGGCGGTCTGGGTCGTGAGTACGCCATGACGCTGGCGCGTGAGGGTGCCGCCGTGGTGGTCAACGACCTCGGCGGGGCGCGCGACGGGACCGGCGCCGGGTCGGCGATGGCCGATCAGGTGGTCGCCGAGATCAAGGACGCCGGCGGCCGCGCGGTGGCCAACTACGACAGCGTCGCCGAACCCGAGGGTGCGGAGAACATCGTCAAGACCGCGCTCGACGAGTTCGGCAAGGTCGACGGCGTGGTCAGCAACGCCGGCATCCTGCGCGACGGCACGTTCCACAAGATGCCGTTCGAGAACTGGGACGCTGTGATGAAGGTCCATCTCTACGGTGGTTACAACGTGATCCGCGCGGCCTGGCCGCACTTCCGCGAGCAGAGCTTCGGCCGGGTCGTGGTGGCCACCTCGACCAGCGGCCTGTTCGGCAACTTCGGACAGGCCAACTACGGCGCCGCCAAGCTCGGCCTGGTCGGCATGATCAACACGCTGGCCCAGGAGGGCGCCAAGTACAACATCAAGACCAACGCCGTCGCGCCGATCGCCGCCACCCGCATGACGCAGGACATCCTGCCGCCGGAGGTGTTCGAGAAGCTGACGCCCGAGTACGTCGCTCCGGTGGTGGCGTACCTGATGGGCGAAGAGGTGCCCGAGACGGCGTCGGTGTTCATCGTCGGCGGCGGCAAGGTCCAGAGGGCGGCGCTGTTCCAGAACGAGGGCGTGACGTTCACCGACGGCGTGCCGACGGTCGACGACGTCGCGGCCAAGTGGGGCGAGATCACCGATCTGTCGGCGGCGCAGCAGGCGAGCTTCAAGCTCGGCTGAGACCCGGCGTGAAAGCGCTTGTCGCGCAATCTCTGACCGGCCCGGCCGGGTTGGTCTACACCGACGTCGACGACGTGTCGGGCGGCGACGCCGTCGTCGTCGACGTCGGTGCGGCCGGGGTGAACTTCCCCGACCTGCTGATGCTCCGCGGCGAGTATCAGCTCAAGATGGACCCGCCGTTCATCCCGGGGGTCGAGGTGGCCGGTGTCGTGGTCGCGGCGCCGGAAGACTCCGAATTCTCCGTGGGACAGCGGGTTTCGGCGTTCTCACTGCTCGGTGGCTTCGCCGAACGGGTGGCGGTGCCCGCGGCCTCGGTGATGGCGACCCCGTCCGGAATCGATGACGGCGCCGCGGTGGCCCTGCTGGGCAACTACTACACGATGTACTTCGCGCTGGCCCGTCGTGGCGCGCTGCGCCCCGGCGAGACCGTGCTGGTGCTCGGCTCGGCCGGCGGCATCGGCACGGCCTCGGTGCAGATCGCCAAGGCGATGGGTGCCCGGGTGATCGCGATGGTGCACCGCCCGCATGCGCGCGAGTTCGTCGAATCGCTGGGCGCCGACCTCGTGCTGCCGCTGACCGACGGGTGGCTGCAGGCGGTGCGCGACGCCACCGACGGCCGCGGGGTGGACCTGGTGGTCGACCCGATCGGCGGCGCGGCGTTCGACGACGCGATCCGCGCGCTGGCCACCGAGGGCCGGCTGCTGGTGGTCGGGTTCGCCGCGGGTGGCATCCCGACGGTCAAGGTCAACCGGTTGTTGCTGCGCAACGTCTCGGTGGTCGGCGTCGGGTGGGGCGAGTTCGTCAGCCGCAATCCGGGGGCGCAGTCGCTGTTCGGCTCCGGCCTGGGCCGGCTGGTCGAGGCGGGGCTGCGTCCGCCGCCGCCGGTGCGCTATCCGCTGGCGGAGGGCCGTGCGGCGCTCGAGGCGCTGGCGGCCGGGGAGATCCGGGGAAAGCTGGTCCTCGAACCGTGACGGTCCGCGCCCTGGCGTTCGACGTGTTCGGCACCGTCGTCGACTGGCGGTCGAGCATCATCGCCGAGCTCGAACGTTTCGGGCGCACGCACGGCGCCACCGCCGACTGGCCGGTGTTCGCCGACGACTGGCGCAAGGGTTACGCACCGGCCATGGACCGGGTGCGCCGCGGTGAGCTGCCGTGGACCCGCATCGACGATCTGCACCGCATGATCCTCGTCGAACTCCTGCGGCGCGAACACATTTCGGCCGACGACGCGGCCGTCGACGAGCTCAACCGGGCGTGGCACCGCCTGGACCCGTGGCCGGACTCCGTCGCCGGGCTGACGCGGCTCAAGGAGCGGTTCGTCATCACCACGCTGTCCAACGGCAACGTGTCGCTGCTGACCAACATGGCCAAACGCGCCGGGCTGCCGTGGGACTGCGTGATCTCCGCCGAACTGTTCCGCCACTACAAACCCGACCGCGAGGCGTACCTCGGCTGCGCCGACCTCTTCGGGATCGCGCCCGGCGAGCTGATGCTCGCCGCAGCGCACGCGTCCGATCTGCGGGCCGCCCGCGACGCCGGGTTGCGCACCGCGTTCGTGTTCCGGCCGCTCGAATACGGCCCCGACCGCACGTTGCGCAGGCCGCCGCACGGTGAATTCGACGTGGACGCAAGCGATTTGCTCGATCTTGCCGACCAGCTCGGCGCCTGACGGCACCGGCACCGCCGAACGCAACACCGGCGCCATCCGGGCGATGTGGGCGGCGCGGCTCGGCTCGCTGGTCTACGACAACGCACAGCTGGTGGCCCGTTGTTTGCTCGCGGCGTGGCAGTTGCCGCTGGAGTGGCGCGAGCTGCCGGCCGGCGGCGTGGCCCTCGACGTGGGAAGCGGACCGGGCAACGTCACCGCGGCTCTGGGTCGCGCGGCCGGTCCCGGCGGGCCGGCGTCCGGACGAAGAGCATGGGCACCGTCCAGTGGGTCCGCGGCCGGCGGCCGTGACGCCGTAGATTCGACTCCATGAGCGCCGGAGGAATCGTTCTCGTCGCACTGGCGATCGCGGTCGGCATGGTGGGGATCATCGTGCCGCTGCTCCCCGGGACGCTGCTGGTGTTCGCCGCGATCGCGGTGTGGGCGTTCGTCGAGGGCAACGTGGCGGGGTGGGTGACGCTCGGCGTGGTCACCGCGATTCTCGGTGCGGCGCTGCTGGTCAAGTACCTGTGGCCGATGCGACGGATGCGGGCCGCCGAGGTGCGCACCATGAGCCTGGTCGCCGGCGGCGTGCTCGGCGTGGTCGGCTTCTTCGTGATTCCGGTGCTCGGCCTGGTCATCGGGTTCGTCGGCGGGGTGTACCTGGCCGAGCTCGGCGTGCGCCGCGATCAGCGGGTGGCGTGGGCGTCTACGGTGCACGCGCTCAAGGGCGTCGCGCTGTCGGTCGGGGTGGAGTTGGCCGGCGCGCTGCTGGCCACCGTGGCGTGGGTGGCCGGGGTGTACGTCACGCAGTAGCGCGCGTGACGTTACGACACCGCGGGCGTGCGGTGGCTCCAGGCAGCCGACAGTCGCCGGACGACGGTCGCCTCGGTGTCGGCGGCCGTGACCCGGATGACCGTCCAGCCCTGTTCCATCAGGTCATCCATCCGGCGGATGTCCTTGTCGAATGCGGCACGGCTCATCCGATGGTGCTTGCCCTCGTACTCGACCGCGATCTGCACCTGCCGCCAGCCCATGTCGACGACGCCGATCAGCACGCCGTACTCGTTCTGCACCGGGATCTGTGTCTCGGGAGGGGGAAACCCGGCCCGCACGATCACCAACCGCAACCAGGTCTCCCGCGGTGATTCCGCACCCGGATCGACCAGGGCGATCGCCGCGCGTGCCCCTATCATCCCGTGGCGCCGTGGCCGGTTCGTAGCGGCCAGGATGTCGCCGACGGTCAGCCGGGTGGCGCGGGCGAGAGCGTCGATCGCGGCAACGGCCGTGTCGGTGGGATAGCGCCGCGCCAGGTCGACGGCGGTGCGCACGGGAGTGGTGACCCGCACGCCGTCGATCGTCGCGACCTCGTCGTCGAGCCGGTCCGCCCAGACTTGCAGGCCGCGGGTGCGCCGCCGGTTCGAGTCGATCACAGTGGCGGGTCGCCGAGCATCGATCCAGCGTCCCGTGCAGCGCCGACGCGCTGAAACCGGCGAGCACACCGTGGCCCCGGGTGCGCAACCAGGCGGCCTTCGCGCGCACGACGGCGGTGAGTTCGGCATCTTTCGCGACGTAGACGTCGTGGTGGACGGCCACGAATCGTGACCGCAGCGCGTGCCGCGTCAGAACACCGTCGGCGAGCGCGGCGCTACCGAGGAAGGGCTCGACCATGAAGGCAGCATGACGACGGGCACCGACACCCGTCGTTCGCGTAACGCGGTGGCGGGAAAGCGGGCTCTGCACCGCCGTGGCGTCACGCGATCAGCCCAGCAGTGCGGTCCGCAGCCGCGTCAGGTCGTCCGCGGTCACCCCGGCGGCCTCGAGATAGCCCGGTAGCCCGCCGTAGTTCTGTTCGATCGCACGACGCGCGGCATCGAGGTAATCCGCATGCACGCCGAGCACCGCGTCGGTCAGCCGCGCCTCGACGAACGTCACCTCCTCGGCGGTCTCGGTGCGTTCGCGGATCGACTGCAAGATCTGCTCGCGCAGCCTCGGCACCGCGTCGTTGCTCCGTAGAAAATCGGTGAGGACGGCGTCGCGGTCGACACCGACCGCCTCGAGCACGGTGGCGACCGTGAAGCCGGTGCGGTCCTTGCCCGCGAAGCAGTGGGCGATCACCGGCCGCTCCTCGCCGAGTAGCTCGACCACCCGCCGCACCGCGCGCTGCGCGCCCGGCAGGGTGGGGAACCGCAGATACTCCTCGGTCATGAAGCGCCTGGCCGCCACGCTGACGTCTTCGTCGTCGGGCTTCTCGGTCATCATCTTCTGGAACGCCGACTCGTGCGGGGCTTCCCCGCCGACCGCGGTGACCTCATGGAAGTGCAGCAGGTGCACCTCGACCTCGGCGGGCACCGCGCCGGGACCGTGGCGCTCCACTTCGCGCGCGGAGCGCAGGTCGGCCACATCGGTGATGCCGAGTTCGACGAGGCGGCGCCGACCGTCGTCGTCCAGACCGCTGAGCTCGCTGGACCGGAAGAACCGGCCCGGGCGGATGCCGGCTTCCTCGGCGACGTCGCGGAAGTTCCAGGCGCCCGACAGCACTAGCGTGTCACCGCCGCGGCGAACGCCGACTTCTCCCGGCCCAGTTCGGCGCGCGCGATGGTCCGCATGTGCACCTCGTCGGGGCCGTCGAACAGCCGCATCGCGCGGTGCCAGGCATACAGCCGGGCCAGCGGGAAGTCGTCGGACACCCCGGCGCCGCCGTGCACCTGAATGGCGCGGTCGATGACGTCGCAGGCCACCTGCGGCGCCACCGACTTGATCTGCGACACCAGCACGTGCGCGGCCTTGTTGCCCTGCTGGTCGATGGTCCACGCCGCCTTGTGGCAGAGCAGCCGGGCCTGGTCGATCTCGTTGCGCGACTTGGCGATCGCCTCGCGCACCACACCCTGCTCGGCCAGCGGTTTGCCGAACGCGACGCGCTTCTGCACGCGGTCGACCATCAGCGCGAGCGCCCGCTCGGCGGCGCCGAGCGCGCGCATGCAGTGGTGGATGCGGCCCGGGCCGAGCCGGGCCTGGGCGATCGCGAATCCGCTGCCCTCTTCGTGCAGCAGGTTCTCGGCGGGGACGCGCACGTTGTCGAAGACGATCTCGCAGTGGCCGTGCTGGTCCTGCCAGCCGAACACCGGCAGCGACCGCCGGATGTCGACGCCGGGGGTGTCGACCGGGACCAGGATCATCGACTGCTGCTGATGGCTGGCCGCGTCGGGGTTGGTGCGCCCCATGACGATCAGGATCTTGCAGCGCGGATCGGCGGCGCCGGTGATCCACCACTTGCGGCCGTTGATCACGTAGTCGGCCCCGTCCCGCAGCATCGTGGTCTCGATGTTGCGGGCGTCGCTGGAGGCGACCGCCGGTTCGGTCATCGCGAACGCGCTGCGGATCTCCCCGGCCAGCAGTGGGTCGAGCCACTGCGTGCGCTGGGCCTCCGTGGCGAACAGGTGCAGCGTCTCCATGTTGCCGGTGTCGGGCGCGGCGCAGTTGATCACCTCCGGGGCGATCTCCATGCTCCACCCGGACAGTTCGGCCAGCTCCGCGTAGTCGAGGTTGGACAGCCCGGACTCCGACGGCAGGAACAGGTTCCACAGGCCGCGTTCCTTGGCCAGCTTCTTGAGGTCTTCGACGACCGGCGGGACCGTGTGGTCCTTCGGCCCGGCCTCCTCGCGGTAGCGGTGGTAGTCCGCTTCGGCGGGGAAGACATACTCGGTCATGAAATCGGTGAGCCGCTGGTGGTAGTCCTGCGCCTTGGCCGACATCGCGAAGTCCATCGGGTGTCCCTTCGTGCCGCACCGCCCAACCGACCGGTTGGGCACTGAACGACCACGATAGGACACCGTCGAGTCGGGCCGACCAACGCCCGGTGGCCGGGGGCTGTCATCCCCGCCCCGAGCGGCCGCGGGCCTACCCTGATCACGGTGACGGACCACGACCTGCGCCGCGCGCGCGAGGACGATGTGCCGGCGATCGAACGCCTCGTCGCCGACGCGTTCGGCCACTACATCGACCGCATCGGCGTGCCCCCCGGCCCGATGACCTACGACTACCGCGCACTGCTGACCGCAGCGCGGGTGTGGGTGCTCCAGACGCCGGAGCGCATCGCCGGTGTGCTGGTCACCGTCGGGCATCCCGACCATCTGCACCTCGACACCGTCGCCGTCGCACCCGATGCCCAGGGTTGTGGCTACGGGGCAGTGCTCCTGACCCGCGCCGAGGACGACGCCCGCGAGCTCGGCCTGCGTGAGGTGCGGCTCTCGACCAACGTCGCGATGACCGAGAACCAGACCTTCTATCCGCGGCACGGGTACACCGAGTCCGGCCGCGGCCGCCGGCACGGCTACGACCGGGTGTTCTACGTCAAGCGTCTCGACGGCTCAGCGAGCGCGAGATGACGAGGCGCTGAATCTGGTTGGTGCCCTCGAAGATCTGGGTGATCTTCGCTTCGCGCATGTAGCGCTCGACGCGGACATCGCGGGTGTAGCCGATCCCGCCGAACACCTGCACGGCGTCGGTGGTCACCTTCATCGCCGCGTCGGTGGCGACCAGCTTGGCGACGCTGGCCTGCGTCGAGTAGGGCAGCCCGAGGTCACGCCGGCGCGCCGCGTCGAGGTAGGTGGCGCGCGCGCTGACCACGGCCGCGGCCATGTCGGCCAGCAGGAAACCCAGCCCCTGATGGTCGATGATCCTGCGGCCGAACGTGGTTCGCTCATTGGCGTAACGGGTGGCCTCGTCGAGCGCGGCCTGCGCCAGGCCGACCGCCACCGCGGCGATGCCGAGCCGCCCGGAGTCCAGCGCGGAGAACGCGATCTGCAGACCCTGTCCCTCGTCGCCGATGCGCCGGTCGGCCTCGACGCGCGCGCCGTCGTAGTACGCCGACGTGGTCGGCACCGCGTGCAGCCCCATCTTCTCCTCGGGCTTGCCGAAGGAGAGCCCCTGCTGATCGCCGGGGATCAGAAAACAGGACACGCTGTTGTCGCCGGTGCGCGCGAACAGCGTGTAGAAGTCGGCCCGCCCGCCGTGGGTGATCCACGACTTCTCCCCGGTGATCACGTACCCGGAGTCCGAGGGCGTTGCGGCACAGCGCAATGCGGCGGCGTCCGAACCGGCCTGCGGTTCGGACAGGCTGTAGGCGCCGATCTGCTCACCGGACAGCATGCCGGGTGACCAGCGCCGCTTCTGCGCATCGGTGCCGAAGGCCAGCAGGGGATGGGTCGACAGGCTGTGCACGCTGACCGCGACCGCGACGGCCGCCCACCGCGCGGCGAGTTCCTCGAGCACCTGCAGGTACACCTCGTAGGGCTGGCCCCCGCCGCCCCACTCCTCGGGCTGGGGCAGGCTCAGCAGCCCGGCCGCACCGAGCTGCGCGAACACGCCGTCGGGGTAGGTCTCGGCCTTCTCGTGGGCGTCGACGATCGGGTCCAGCACCTTGTCGGCGAGGTCGCGGGTGAGCGCGATCAGCTCGCGCGCCTCGTCGGACGGCAGCAGACGGTCCACCGGCATGGTTGCATCTCCTAGTTTTTCCGCGGCTCAGATTACCGGCGGCCGTTCTCAGGGCGGACCCGGCGCCGCCTCCTGCCCGCCCGCACTGATGACCAGGGCGGCCATCACCAGCGCGATACCGGCGACCTCGGCCACCGTCGGGAGTTGGTGCAGCATCACGACGCCGACCACGGCCGCCGTCGCCGGCAGCAGGGCCAGCAGCAGGGCGAACCGGGCCCGGCTGATCACGGTCAGCACGAACTGGTCGAGCACGTACGGGACGGCGGTGGACAGCACGCCGACACCGAGGCCGAGCAGCCAGGTCCGCGGCTCGGCGAGAACGGAGGCGTCGTCGAGCACCTGCCGGGCCAGCAGCGGCAGGGCCAGCACCACCGCGGCCACGGCCATCCCCACCGCGAGCGAGTCCAGCCCCGACCCCGCGTCGGCGACGCGCTTGCTCAGCAGGATGTAGCCGGCCCACATGCCCGCGGCGACCAGGGCGAAGACGATGCCCAGCGCGTCGTCGCCGGCCGGCCGACCGGCTCCGCCCCCGGGCGCCCCCGCGAGCAGCGCGACGCCCGCGGCCACCATCGCCACCGCGAGTACGTCGCGCGCCCGGCGCGACCCCAGCGTCGCGACCGCGATGGGCCCGAGGAACTCGATCGCGACCGCGGTGCCGAGCGGGATGCGCGCGATCGCCTCGAAGAACGCGACGTTCATGCCCACCGTCACGACGCCGAAGCCGCCCGCGACCGCGACACCGCGCCGCGTCCAGCGCAACCGCCACGGCCGGCGCCAGGCGAGAAGCACCGCCGCGGCGGCCGCTGCACGCAGCCAGGCAACCGCCGCCGGGTCGGCCGTGGTGAACAGAAAGACTCCGACCGCGGCGCCGATGTACTGCGAGACCGCGCCGACGACGAAGAACATCGGCACCGACCACGCAGGAGGTCGACGGGTGTGCGCGGGCGTCAGACCTTCTCGGTGACGGACAACGCCGCGTTGATCGCGTCGACGCGGTCCTTCGCATCGCCGAACAGCATCTGGGTGTTCTCGCGGAAGAACAGCGGGTTCTGCACACCGGCGTACCCGGAGGCCATCGACCGCTTGAACACGATGACGTGGTCGGCGTTCCACACCGTCAGCACCGGCATGCCGGCGATCGGGCTGCCCGGATCCTCCGACGCGGCCGGGTTGACGGTGTCATTGGCGCCGATGACCAGGACGACGGAGGTGCCGTCGAAATCGTCGTTGATCTCGTCCATCTCGAGCACGATGTCGTAGGGCACCTTGGCCTCGGCCAGCAGCACGTTCATGTGGCCGGGCAGGCGCCCCGCGACCGGGTGGATGCCGAAGCGGACGTCGACGCCGCGTTCGCGGAGCTTGCGGGTCAGGTCGGCGACGCCGTACTGCGCCTGCGCGACGGCCATGCCGTAGCCGGGCGTGATGATCACCGAGCCGGCCGACGCGAGCAGTTCTGCCGCACCCTCGGCGGTGATCTCACGGTGCTCGCCGTAATCGACATCGGACCCGCTACTGGAACTTTCCATCCCGAAACCGCCGGCGATGACCGAGATGAACGAGCGGTTCATCGCCTTGCACATGATGTAGGACAGGTAGGCACCCGAGGAGCCGACCAGCGCGCCGGTGATGATCAGCAGGTCGTTGCCCAGCAGGAAGCCCGACGCCGCGGCGGCCCAGCCCGAATAGCTGTTGAGCATCGACACCACGACCGGCATGTCGCCGCCGCCGATCGAGGCCACCAGGTGCCAGCCCAGCAGCAGCGCCAGCACGGTCACCACGATCAGCAGCCACAGCTGCGGGTCGATCACGAACCAGACCGTGAGCGCGAAGAACACCACCAGCGCGCCGACGTTGAGGGCATTCTTGCCGGGCAGCATCATCGGGGCGGACTTCATCCGGGCCGAGAGCTTCAGGTTGGCCACGATCGACCCGGTGAACGTGACGGCCCCGATGAAGACGCCGATCACGACCTCGGCCGAGTGGATGCCGAGCATGCCCTCGCGGGCGAGCTGCGCCGCCTCGGCGCCGCCGGAATCGCCCTCGACGTGCAGGTAGCCGTTCCAGCCCACGAGCACGGCGGCCAGACCGACGAAGCTGTGCAGCAGCGCGATCAGCTCGGGCATGCCGGTCATCTCGACGATCTTGGCGCGCCACAACCCGATCGCCGCGCCGATGACCATCGCGGCGGCCAGCAGCGCCAGCCCCAGCGGTTCGATGTGGCGGTCCAGTGCCAGCACGATCGTCGCGACCAGCGCCACGGCCATCCCGGCGATGCCGAAGGTGTTTCCGGCCCGCGAGGTCTCGTGTCTGGACAGGCCGGCCAGCGCCAGGATGAACAACAGCGCCGCGACGACGTAGGCCGCGACGGCGGCGGTCTCCAGTGTGAACATGGTCCTAGCTCCTCGAGAACATCGCGAGCATGCGGCGGGTCACCGCGAAGCCGCCGAAGACGTTGATGCTGGCCAGCAGGATCGCTGCCGTTGCCAGTGCGGTGACGATGGCGTCGCCGTGACCGATCTGCAGCAGCGCGCCGACGACGATGATGCCCGAGATGGCGTTGGTGACCGACATCAGCGGTGTGTGCAGGGCGTGGTGCACGTTGCCGATGACGTAGTAACCGATGACGATCGCGAGCGCGAACACCGTCAGGTGCACCTGCAGCGCGGCGGGGGAGAACGCGATCAGCGCGAACAGCACCGCGGCGCCGGCGAACGCGATGCCCAGCCGGCGTCCGGTGGTCATCGGCTGTTTGGCCTTCGACACCTCGGCCGGGGCGGCGGCCTTGGCGGCCGCTGCGGGCGCCGCCGACACCTGGACCGGGGGTGGCGGCCAGGTGATCTCGCCGTCGCGCACCACCGTCATCGAGCGCTGCACCACGTCGTCCCAGTCGAGCGTGAGCTGCCCGTCCTTTTCCGGCGTCAGCAGCTTGAGCAGGTTGACCAGGTTGGTCGCGTACAGCTGGGAAGCCGTGGCGGGCAGCCGCCCGGCCAGGTCGGTGTAGCCGATGATGGTCACGCCGTTGTCGGTGACGACGGCCTGGTCTTTGACGGTGCCCTCGACGTTGCCGCCGTTGGCCGCCGCCATGTCGACGATCACGCTGCCCGGCTTCATCGAGGCCACCATCTCCGCGGTGATGATCCGCGGCGCCGGCCGGCCGGGGATCAGCGCGGTGGTGATGATGATGTCGACGTCCTTGCACTGCTCGGCGTACAGCGCCGCTTCGCGGGCTTTGTAGTCGTCGCCCATCTCCTTGGCGTAGCCGGTCGCCGACACCTCGGCCGCCGCCGGGTCCACAGCGAGGTACTCGCCACCCAGCGACTTGACCTGGTCGGCGACCTCCGGCCGCGGGTCGGTCGCCCGCACGATCGCCCCGAGGCTGCCCGCGGCCCCGATGGCCGCCAGGCCGGCCACCCCGGCGCCCACCACCAGCACCTTGGCCGGCGGGACCTTGCCCGCGGCGGTCACCTGACCGGTGAAGAACCGGCCGAAGGTGTGCGCCGCCTCGACCACCGCGCGGTAGCCGGCGATGTTGGCCATCGAGGACAGCACGTCCAGCGACTGGGCACGCGAGATGCGCGGTACCGCGTCCATCGCCAGCACGGTGATGGGCCGCGCCGCCAGCTTCTCGACGAGGTCGGGCTTCAGCGCGGGGGAGATCAGGCCGACCAGGGTGGCGCCGTCGCGCAGCGCGGCGATCTCCGCGTCGGTGGGTGCGTTGACCTTGAGCACCACGTCGGCGGACCACACCTGCTCGGACGGCGCGATATCGGCGCCGGCCTCGGCGTAGGCGGCGTCGGAGAAGCTGGCGGCGGCGCCCGCGCCGGATTCGACCACGACCGAGTAGCCGAGCTTGATGAGCTGCCCGACCGTCTGCGGCGTGGCAGCGACGCGCGTCTCTGCGGGCGCAGACTCGCGAGGGATCGCTATGAGCATCGCCACATCTTGGCATCCGTCCGGACCGGCGGCATGCCCACCCTCTGCGGCCGCGACCGGGATCGGGTGTGGTGTGGCGGGCGTGAAGCGGGTACTCGCCCCCGGCACGTCGAGGGGGAAGGACCGCGGTTTGGCTGACTTCACGCTCCTGCTCGTGCTGTTGGCCGGCACCGTGGTGCTGGCTCCAGTGGCCGGGCGCATGTCGATCCCGTACCCGGTGCTGCTGCTGGTGTTCGGGCTGGTGCTCGCTCTGGTGCCCGGGGTGCCGACGCCGACGCTGGCCCCGGAGCTCATCCTGCCGCTGGTGTTGCCGCCGCTGCTGTTCGCGGCGGGGCGGCGCACGTCGTGGCGGGAGTTCCTCGACAACCGCCGGGCGATCGGCCTGCTGGCCGTCGCGCTGGTGGGCGTCACCGCCTTCGCGGTGGGGGCGACGCTGCAGGCGTTGCTGCCGGGCCTGCCGTTGATCGCCGCGCTGGCGCTCGGTGCGGCCGTCGCGCCGCCGGACCCGATCGCCGCCACCGCGGTGGCCCACGAACTGCGCCTGCCGCGGCGGCTGCGGACCATCCTCGAGGGGGAGGGGCTGTCGAACGACGCCACCGCGCTGGTGCTCTACGAGGTGGCGGTGGCCGGCACCCTGTCCGGGGCGTTCTCACCGGTCAGCGCCGGCAAGGCGCTCGCCCTGTCGATCGTGTTGGGCGTCGGTGTCGGGCTGGCCGTCGCCGCCGCGACGCGCTGGCTGGTCACCAAGCTGCCCGCCCACCCGGCGGGCAGCGCGTTGGTGCTGATCATCCCGTTCGCCGCGTACGGCGCCGCCGACGCGCTGCACGGCAGCGGGGTGCTCGCGGTCGTCACGGTCGCGCTGGCGCTGAGCCGCTACGGCGACGTGGAGTCCTCCCAGACCCGGTTGTTCACCGGAATCGCATGGGACATCGTCGAGCTGCTGGTCACCGGGGTGGCGTTCGCGTTCGTCGGGTTGGAACTGCGGGCGGTGGCGGCCAGCATCGACGCCCCGCTCGGCGAGCTGATCGGTCAGGCGCTGCTGGTGACGGCCGTGGTGATCGTCGTGCGGTTCGCCTGGATCTTCCCGGTCGCCGCCCTCGACGAACGGCTGCACCGCCGCAAGGCCGCGGTCGCCGAACCGATCGGCTGGCGGGAGATGACGGTCTCGTCGTGGGCGGGTATGCGCGGGGTGGTGACACTGGCCGCGGTGCTGGCGCTACCCCCGGACTTCCCGCACCGCGAGCGGCTGCTGTTCTTCGCCTTCGTCGTCATCGTGGTCACGTTGCTGCTGCAGGGGCTGACGTTGCCGTGGCTGGTGCGCCGGCTCGACGTGCGGGCCTCGGCGGGCGATCAGGACGAGGCCGTGCAGGCGCTGATCCGCCGTGCCCGCGACGCCGGGCTGGCGCGCCTCGACGAGCTGGCGGCGTCGGGCGCCGCCGCCGCCGAGCTGATCGAGCATGCCCGCGACAACGCCGACCGGATGTGGCCTCAGCTGGGTTACACGCCCGACGACGGGCGCACCGAGCACACCGAACACGCGATGACGGTCAACGCGCTCAAGGACGAGATGCTCGCCGCCGCCCGCGACGCGGTGGTGCAGGCGCGTTCGGAGTCGGGCACCGACCCGACGATGGTGGACCTGGTGCTGCGCCGCCTCGACACCCGGGGCAGCCAGCCCGACTGATCAGACCGGGGGATAGGCCGGCGGCGGGTAGCCACCGCCCGGGCCGGCCACGCCGCGCAGACCCCAGGTGAGGTAGCTGAAGAAGAACTCGAGCTCGTCGGTCGCGTCGTAATCGGGATTCGGGTCCATCGGTACCTCCGGGTGTGACGCGGGCCGTTTCGGGAAGTCTAGACCGCCGGCGCCGAACCTAAACAGGGGTCGCACCGCATTGCCATAGACTGGTCAACCAGCCAGTTGATAGACGCCCGCCGCCGGGCCCGTTCGATAGTGAGTCGCCATGCCCCCCGAAGCCTCGCCGGAATCCGCTCGCGCGAGCGGGTCGTCGCCGTCGAACGGCACCTCCCGGCGCGACGAACTGCTGCGGGTGGCCACCAAACTGTTCGCCGCGCGCGGCTACCACGGCACCCGGATGGACGACGTCGCCGACGCCGTCGGCCTGAACAAGGCGACCGTCTACCACTATTACGCCAGCAAGTCGCTGATCCTCTACGACATCTACAAGGGCGCCGCGGACTTCACCGTCGACGCGCTGCACGACGATCCGTCCGCGTCCGCGCGCGAGACGATCTACCACTTCACCCGCCGGTTGCTGGTCGGGATCGCCAGCGACATCGAGCGGGCCGCCGTGTACTTCCAGGAGGGGCCCTACATCGGCGAGTGGTTCACCGAGGAGCAGGTCGAGTACATCCGCGAGAAGGAGACCCAGGTCTACGAACACGTCCGCGACGTGATCGACCGCGGCATCGCCGACGGCGAGTTCTACGACTGCGACTCCCACGTGCTCGCGCTGGGCTACATCGGGATGACGCTGGGCTCCTACCGCTGGCTGCGGCCGCAGGGCCGGCGCACCGCCCAGGAGATCGCCGAGGAGTTCAGCACCGCGCTGCTGCGCGGGCTGATCCGCGACGAGACCGTGCGCGCCTCTTCGCCGCTGGGCGTCGAACAGGTGCCCTCGGCGTGACCGACCTGTTCCGGCTGGACGGCAAGGTCGCGGTCGTCACCGGCGGCGGCCGCGGCATCGGGGTGATGATGGCGCGCGGGCTGCTGCAGGCCGGCGCCGCGGTGTACCTGTCGAGCCGCAAAGAGCACGAACTGTCCGCCGCGGTCGAGGAGCTGTCGCCGTTCGGCCGCGTCGAGGCGGTGCCGGCCGACCTGGGCACCGCCGAGGGGGTCCAGACCCTCACCGATGCGCTCACCGCCCGCGAGGACGAGATCCACGCGCTGTTCAACAACGCCGGCGCCAACTGGGGTGCGCCGTTCGAGGAGTTCCCGGACGCGGCGTTCGACCGGGTCTTCAACGTCAACGTCAAAGGTGTCTTCCTGCTCACCCGGGCACTGGTCCCGCTGTTGACCGCCGGCTCACGCGACGACGACCCGGCCCGGGTGGTGAACACCGGCAGCGTGGACGGCTTCCACACCCCCGAGCGCGGCCGCAACAACTTCTCGTACGCGGCGAGCAAGGCCGCGGTGCACATGCTGACCACCCACCTGGCCACCGAACTGGCCCCGAAGATCCTCGTCAACGCGATCGCGCCCGGGCTGTTCCCGTCGAAGATGACCAAGGTGCTGATGAGCGCCGGGGAAGAGGCCGTCGGCGCCGCGCTGCCGCTGGGCCGCGTCGGCGCACCCGACGACATGGCGGGTATCGCGGTCTTTCTGGCCAGCCGCGCCAGCACCTACATCACGGGCACGGTCATCCCCGTCGACGGCGGCGTGAGCACGATCCGCTGACCGGACGGCCGAGCGCCGTCAGCGCGGACCCCTCGCGGCGGTGGGTCCGATCCCGTCGCGCGTCCTGTCCGGTCGGGTAGTTCTGTCCTGCCGGTCGGTGAGTAAGTGCCCGTACCCGTTGTGACCGCCGACACAGGGCGTCACGGTGGTGACCGGCGGTGGCGCACTTCCACCGAACGTCCACCGATACGGCAAGGAGAGATCGCGATGGCCATTGAGCTGAACCAGATCTGGGAGTTCCCGATCAAGGAGTTCCATCCATTTCCGCGAGCGCTGCTCGGCGTGGGTGCACACGACATCATCGGGGTGGAGGCGAAGAATCTCGGGTTCAAGCGCGCTCTGCTGGTGACCACGGGCCTGCGCGGCTCCGGCATCATCGAGGAGCTCACCGGCAAGATCGAGTACCAGGGCGTCGAGGTCGTCCTCTACGACAAGGTCGAGTCCAACCCCAAGGACTACAACTGCATGGAGGCCGCGGCGCTCTACCAGCAGGAGAAGTGCGACAGCATCATCTCGGTCGGCGGCGGTTCCAGTCATGACGCCGCCAAGGGTGCGCGGGTGGTGATCGCCCACGACGGCCGCAACATCAACGAGTTCGAGGGCTTCGCCAAGTCGACGAACAAGCAGAACCCGCCGCACATCGCCGTATCCACCACGGCGGGAACGGGTTCGGAGACGTCCTGGGCATACGTCATCACCGACACCTCCGACATGGACCATCCCCACAAGTGGGTCGGCTTCGACGAGGCGACGATCGTCACGCTGGCCATCGACGATCCGCTGCTCTACTACAGCTGCCCCCAGCATTTCACCGCCTACTGTGGATTCGACGTGCTGGCGCACGGTTCCGAGCCGTTCGTGTCGCGGCTCGATTTCGCGCCCTCACTCGGAAACGCGCTGTACTCGGTGGAACTCGTCGCCAAGCACCTGCGGGAGGCGGTCTTCGAACCGCGCAACCTCAAGGCCCGCGAAGGCATGATGAACGCGCAGTACATCGCCGGACAGGCGTTCAACTCCGGCGGACTGGGCATCGTGCACTCGATCAGCCACGCCGTCAGCGCGTTCTTCGACAGCCACCACGGCCTCAACAACGCGATCGCGCTGCCCCGCGTGTGGGAGTACAACCTGCCCGCCCGCTACGAGCGGTACGCGCAGCTGGCCACGGCGATGGGGGTTGACACCCGCAACATGACGACGGTCCAGGCCGCCGATGCCGCGGTCGAGGCGGCCATCCGGCTGTCGCAAGATGTGGGCATTCCCGACAACTTCAGCCAGGTGCGCACCGACTCCTACGACAAGAACCGGATGAACACCGGCAAGTACGCCGGCCGCGGTGAGGTCATCAAGGGCGACGACAAGACGGTGCTGGCGATCTCCGAACACATCCAGGGCGACTGGTGCACGCCGGGGAATCCGCGTGAGGTGACCGTCGACTCGATGATTCCGGTGGTCGGCCACGCGATCAACGAGAAGTACTGACCCGATCTGCGGGCACGGCCGGATGAGCCCCCTCCGGCCGTGCCCGTCACCACCCGTCCACCCATGGGAGTGATCTGTGACCTCGACCATCGCCGCCGTTTCGATCGAAGCCCCACGCCGGTTCCGCAGTGCCGTAGAGCTTTCCGCGGCACTCGGCGACCAGGACTACATCGCTGACGACGACCTCGCGACCGTCGTGCACCTGGCCACCGCGCTGGACCGGCCCCTGCTGCTCGAAGGTCCCGCCGGCGTCGGCAAGACGGAGCTGGCCAAGGCGCTGGCGGCCGCCAGCGGACGCCGTCTGGTGCGGTTGCAGTGCTATGAGGGTCTTGACGACAACCGCGTCCTCTACGAGTGGGATTACGCCAAACAGCTTCTGCACGTGCAGATGCTGCGGGACCGGATCACCGCCGCCACCGCGGGCATCCACGACCTCGACGAGGCGTCGCGGTACCTGGCCGACCGCGACTTCGGGCTCTACACCGAGGCCTTCCTCTCGTCGCGCCCGCTGCTGGACGCCGTGACGTCCGACGAACCGGTGGTCCTGCTCGTCGACGAGGTGGACCGCACCGACGAGGCCGTCGAGGCCCTGCTGCTGGAGGTGCTCGCCGAACGGCAGGTGACGATCCCCGAGATCGGCACGTTCACCGCACGCCACGTCCCGTGGGTGGTGTTGACCTCCAATGACACCCGCGAATTGTCGTCCGCGCTCAAACGCCGCTGCCTGCATTACCACCTCGGCTTCCCCACCGCCGAGCGGGAGCGTGACATCGTGTCGGTGCGGGCGCCGCACGTCCCGGCCGACACCGTGCACGACGTGGTCGAGTTGGCGCGCGCCCTACGGGAGCTGCCACTGCGCAAGAGCCCGTCGATCTCGGAGGTGATCGACGCTGCGCGTGCGGCGATCATGTTGGGCGGCAGGGTGTCCGACGACGTGCTGCTCGCGACGCTGGTGAAGTTCACCAGTGACCGAGACGTGGCGCTGCACCATCTGCGCGGCGCGCCCGCACCCACCGCGGTGGCCGTCGCGACGTCGGTCGAGCGGGTGACGGTCGCGTCGCGTCCGGCCAACACGACGACGGCGGCGTTCCGTGGCAGTCGGCGCTGACCCGGCTCAGATCCTCGACGTGGTGGCGGCCGGGTTCGGCCGGTTGCTGCGCATGTCCGGTGTCGGGGCGTCGCCGGCCGAGATGATCGAGGTGCGGCGGGTGCTCGCGCTGCTCGGTGCGCGCGACCAGCCGGCGTTGCGGGCCGCGTTGCGGGCCACCTGCGCCAAGTACGCGCGCGAGCAGGCCGCTTTCGACCGCGCATTCGATGCGCTGTTCGGCGCGCGCACGGGCGCGGACGCCACCGAGGGTCCGGCCTCCCGGGCCCACTCCGCCGCGGGCCTGCCCGCCGACCTCGAGGTCTCCGATGACGACTCCATCGGCCGGTACGCCGAATACAACGAACGCGCGGCCGAGGTCGGCGACCACTTCGACACCCCCCAGGCGGAAAAGGGTTTCAACCCGCACAAGGACGACGACGACATCAGCGTCTCCGGCGCCGACAACGAGCTCGCGGTTTCCGCCGAGGCCGACGACGGGCGCCGGGGCGTCAAGTACACCGTCGAGGTCGACCGCGCCGCCTCCACCGCGGCGGGTGATCTCGCCGACGCTGTCGGCCCGGTGGTCGCAGGCTCTCTGAGCTTCGACGACCCGGACTCGATCCTGGCTTGGCTCGACGCCTACGACCCGGACCGCACCTACGGCGGCGACGCGTCCGATTCGCCGCTGACCGCCGACCAGCTGGCCGAGCTGACCCGGGCGGTGGAGGAGTTCGTCGCCGCCCTCGCAGCGCGGACACCGTTGGCCGCGGCGACCGACACCGCTGACTTCGCGGCGGACGCCGGCGCCGGCACACGCGATGTCGATCTGGCCTGCCAGGAGGTGCTGCGCCGGATGCGCGGGGCGCCGCGTCCGGTGCCGCGGGCGCGCGACCGCGGCCGGCTCGACATGCGCGGGACCACCCGCGCGAGCCTGCGCACCGACGGCGTGCCGTTCCACCTCGTCATGCGCACCCCGCTGCCCGACCGGGTGCGGCTGCTCGTGATCGCCGACGTGTCGCTGTCCGTGCGCCCGGTCACCGCGTTCACGCTGCGGCTGGCCCGGGCGATGCACCGGCGCGCCGAGCGGTGCCGCGTGATGGCGTTCGTGGACCGGGCCGTGGACGTCACCGACGTGCTGCTGCGCGATCACGGCGAGGCCGGGGGGGATGCCGTGCTGGCGGCCGTGCTGGCCGACGCCCACCTGGACCTGGAGGCCAGCAGTGACTACGGGCGGATGCTCGACGACATGATGACCGGACACGCCGGTGCGCTCGACAAACGCACCGCGGTGCTGATCGTCGGCGACGGGCGCAGCGGCGGCCTGCCTGCCCGCGCCGATGTGCTGCGCGCCCTGCGCAGGCGGGTGCATCGACTGGCGTGGATCACTCCCGAACCCGAGCGGTACTGGCGCCAGGCGACGTGCGCGATGCCGGAGTACGCCGACGTGTGCGATGCGGTGATCGTCGCCCGTGACGCCGACCAGTTGGCGGCCCAGGCCCGCGACCTGGCCGCGGCCCTGTCGTGAGCCGGGCACCTACCCGATCGGGTAGGGGTCGGGCTGCCCGGCTGCACATTGGGGGGTGACCGGATGGGTCGTAGGCTGAAGCCACCGATGTAGCGTGCATCACACCCCGGGGCAGGCGGCCGGACGCGCCGACCCGGGCACGGAGGGGAAGCGAGGAACCGTGGCAAAGCTCTCGGCGACACGCGAGGCACCGAGCGGGATGCCCGCACTGGCAGGGCGGGCGCTGATCCCCGAACATGAACGCAGCGCCGCCGCCGAACCGACCCGGCTGCTGAAGTTCCACGCCCCCGAGATCGTGTTCGGGCTCGACTCGATGGCCGAGGCCGCCCACGCCGCGTTGCGGCACGGGGCGTTGCGGCCGCTGTTGGTCACCGACGGCGGACTGATCGAGGCGGGCTGGGTCGACGAACTCGCCGGGTACCTGCGGACGCAGTGCGTCGATGCCAGGGTGTGGAGCGCGGTGACACCCAATCCGAAGGACCACGAGATCACCGCCGGTTACCAGTACTACGCCGAGCACGGGTGCGACGTGTTGATCGCGCTGGGCGGCGGCTCGGTGATCGATGCGGCCAAGGGCATCGCGATCCTGGCGGCCAACGGCGGCGACATCCTCGAGTACGCCGGGGTGGACAAGGCGACGATGCCGATCCCGCCGCTGGTGGTGGTCCCGACCACCTCGGGCACCGGCGCCGACGTATCGCAGTTCTGCATCGTCACCGACACCACCCGAAACACCAAGGTCACCATCCTGGGCCGGGCCCTGGTGCCCGACGTCACCGTCATCGACCCGCGGGTGCTGACCACGATGCCCGAATGGCTCAACGCGGCAACCGGATTGGATGCGTTGACCCACGGAATCGAGGCGTTCGTGTCGCTGGGGCACAACCAGTTGACCGACCACCACGCGCTGCGGGCCGTGCTGATGGTGATCGAGAACCTCGCCGACACCATCGAGCGGCCCAGGAACCTGCCGTCGCGCGTGCTGATGGCCCAGGCCAGCCTGGAGGCGGGCCTGGCCTTCACCAACGCGATCCTCGGCGCGGCGCACGCCATGAGCCACCAGGTGGGCGGGCTGCTGGACCTGCCGCACGGGGTGATCAACGGTGTGCTGCTGCCGCACGTCATCCGCTTCAACGCCGATGCGGATCCGGCCCCGTTCGCCACGATCGCCGGCTGCCTGGGGCTGGTCGACCGGCGCGCGCCCGCCACCGAGGCTGCGCACGCCCTGGCCGACCGCGTCGCCACACTCGCCGCCGACGTCGGGGTGCCGCGCGGGCTCGCCGACCTGGGCGTCCGAGATGCCGACGTGCCCCGGCTGGCGCGGACCGCGCTGCAGGACGCCTGTATGTCGACCAACCCCCGGCCCGCCGACGAGGCGCTGGTGGAGGCGTTGTTCCGGGCGGCGATGTGACGTCGCTGTCGGGTCGCCGGGTCAGCACACCCGATCTGGAACGGCTCACCGGCGTCCGGTCGGGTAAGGGCTCGTTCTATCCCGAGTTCCGGGTGGCCGCCCAGCGCACCGAACGGGTGCTGACGGCCCTCGATGCGATCTCGCGCGCGCTGGTGCAGACCGTCAACGGTCCCGAGCCGCTGGTGCGAGCGGTGGCCGAGGCGGCGCGCACCCACCTGAACGCGGACTGGGTGCTGCTGGCGCTGGCCGACGGAGCGCTGCCGGAGGCGCGGCCGCGGCACCTGATCCTGGACACCGACGGGGTGGCGTACTCGTTCGAGGGGCTGGTGGGCGCCAGGGACCCGGGCGCCGCACTGCCGGACGCGGTGCTCAACCGGCTCAACGACGTCCTACGCGGTCAGCTGGCGCAGTTCACCCGGCCGGTGATCGAGAGCCATCACGCCCACGTGCCGATCGAGCTCGACGGCGGGGTGATCGGCGCGTTCGCGGCATGGACGCCCCGGCACCGGACGCTGGACGCGACCGACGAGATCGTGATGCGAATTCTGAGCAGCCAGACCGCGGTCGCGTTGCAGAACTGTGCGCTGTTCGGCACCACAGAGGCGCTCCTGGCGCAGGCACAGGCGCGCAACGCCCAGCTGCTGACCACGCAGCGGGAACTCGACGCAGCCCAACGCCATCAGGTGCTGGACTCCGAGCGGCACCGCATCGCGCGCGAGCTCCACGACAGCGTCACTCAGTGCGTGCTCTCGGCCGGCATGCAGATCGAGGTGTGCCGCAGCGACATCGAGAGGCGCTCGGACGGCGCGGATCTCGCCGAGCGGCTGGACCTGGCCAAGACCCTCACCCGGTCCGCGGTCGAGCAGCTGCGGTCGGCGATCTACGCGCTGAACCATCCCGGCAGCGCGCACCGCTCCAGCCTGCCGGAGATGCTGGCCCAGCTGGCCACCGTGCACATGCCCGAGGACCTGCAGGTGACGCTGCGGGTCATCGGCCGCCGCGCCGACCTGCCCAGCGAGGTCGAGCACGCGCTGCTGCGCATCGCGGGCGAGGCGCTGTTCAACACCGCGATGCACGGCAACGCCACGCGCGCGACGGTACGGCTGACGTACCGGCCCACCTCGGTCTCGCTGGCGATCGCCGACGACGGCACCGGTGACCCGGACAAGCTGCGGTTGATGCTGCGGCTGGCCGACGCCACCGACGTCGACGGTCACCACCGCGGATTGGCCAACATGTCCGCCCGGGCACGAGAACACGGCGGCACGTTCGAGGTCGGCCGCTCCCGCATCGGCGGGGTGCGGGTGGCCGCGACCATTCCCCGTTCCACGGAAGGTGTGTGAGGCATGAGTGTGGGTGTGGGCACCAGGACCATCCGGCTGGTCCTCGTCGACGATCACGCCATCCTGCGCCAGGGTCTGCGCTCGGTGCTGGAGCGGGAGAGCGATCTGGTGGTCGTCGGTGAGGCGTCCAGCGACGCCGAGGCCGAAGCCGTCGTGCGCGCCTCGACGCCCGACGTCGTGGTGCTCGACCTGAAACTGTCGGCGGGTTCGGACTTCGAGGGTCTGTCGTTGTGCGCCAAACTGTCCGCGGCGCACCCGGACCTGGGGCTGCTGGTGCTGACGACGTTCCTCGACGAGGATCTCGTGGTGCGCGCGGTGCACGCCGGGGCACGCGGGTATGTGGTCAAGGACGTCGACACCACCGAACTGGTGCGGGCGATCCGGGCGGTCTCGTTGGGGCAGAGCGCCTTCGACTCGCGCAGCGCCGCGGCGGTGGTCCGCTCGATGAACGGCCGAACCGAGCCGCGCCAGCAGCTGACCGACCGGGAGATCGAGGTGCTGCGGCTGCTCGCGGCCGGCCTGTCCAACATCAAGATCGGTGAACAGCTGTACATCTCGGCGACCACGGCCAAGTTCCACGTCAGCAACATCATGCGTAAACTCGAGGTGAGCAGACGGGCCGAGGCCGTGTACGCGGCGAGTAAACGCGGGCTGATCTAGCGGTCGAACACCAACCAGCCGCCGTGATGGGAGTGCACCGCCACGCGGACGTCGTGGTGGCGCTCGGCGATCCGGGATCCCAGTGAGCGCAGGGCGGCTTCGTCGAACCGCTGGATGTGGCCGTAGCAGGCGCGGGGCTCGTCCTCGAACGGCACCGCGGCGATGACACGCCGACGGGCCAGGCGCAGCGCCTCGTCGAGCACCTGCTCGGCGACGTCGGGTTCGAGATGTTCGATCAGGTGCAGCACGGTGACGGTGTCCGCGGCGCGCCCGGCCAGCGGTACCTGCGCAGCGTCGCACGCCAGCGTTTTCACCGGCCGGCCCAGCCACGTCGCGGCCCGGGCGAGCAGATCCATCGTCGGTGCGCTGAGATCGGTTGCCAGTACTGCGTATCCGTCGCCGGCGGCGCGTAACGGGAAGAACCCGAAGCAGGACCCGAGGTCGATCAGACGGTGGCCGACCAAAAGCGAGGCGGCGTGCTCGTGGACGGGCGCGAAGGCGGCGCAACCGCGTTCGAGACGGTCGAGGGAGTTGGCGTAGAAGCGGGACCAGGCCTCCTCCCGGTCGGGGTCGGTCGACTCGACCACGCCTGCGAACACCGCTTCGAACTCCGGTAGTCCGCGCAGGACGCCGGCATCGTCCAGCTCGTCGGCCAGCAGCTCGGCGAGATCGTCCGACAGGTCGTCGGCGTCCAGATCATGCGCGACCTCGAGGATGCCGTCCGACCGGTGTGCGCAGAAGTGACTGGTGCACAACGTGTCCCGCCCGTGGTGGAGCGGATGGGCGCCGCTGCGGCGGCGTACCCGGACGGTGAGCTGATCCAGCATGCCCGCGACGCTATGCGGATCGCGCCCGTGTCCACGCGCACCGATCGGGCGTAAACGCCGCGCCGCCCGGACGGGATGTCGACTGCCCGTTCGGCGAGTGTCGTGATCGCGTGCCGTGCCATAGCGTCGGTGTGGTCCCGACCACATTCCCCGGAGGTTCCGATGTCCGATCACCAAGACGCCCTGACCAATTCGCCGGCCGAGCCGCTCGTCGAGGAGTCCCTGGTCGAAGAGGTCTCGATCGACGGCATGTGCGGGGTCTACTGACATGTTCGACGTCGACGCCGCCTGGCGACTGCACCCGCAGGTCGCACTGCGGCCGGAATCGTTCGGTGCGTTGCTGTATCACTTCGGAACCAGGAAGCTGTCGTTCCTCAAGGACCGCACCGTGGTCCGGGTGATCACCTCACTGCCCGATCACGCGGACGCGCGGACGGCGCTGCGGGCGGCCGGCGTCCACGATGTCGAGCGGTACGCCCGGGCGCTGGACACCCTGGTGTCGTCGCACATGCTGGTGCGGGCATCATGACCGCGGTGGCGGTGCCCCGCCTGGTCGACCGGTTCGAGCGGGGGCTCGATGCGCCGATCTGCCTGACCTGGGAGCTGACCTACGCCTGCAATCTGGCCTGCGTGCACTGCCTGTCGTCGTCGGGCCGGCGCGATCCACGGGAGCTGAGCACCGCACAGTGCAAGGCGGTCATCGACGAGCTGGAGCGCATGCAGGTCTTCTACGTCAACATCGGTGGTGGTGAGCCCACCGTGCGACCGGACTTCTGGGAGCTGGTCGATTACGCCACCGATCACCACGTCGGGGTCAAATTCTCCACCAACGGCGTTCGCATCGACAAGAAGGTCGCCGCGCGTCTGGCCGCCTCCGATTACGTCGACGTCCAGATCTCGCTCGACGGCGCCACGGCCGAGGTCAACGACGCGGTCCGCGGGCGCGGTTCGTTCGCCATGGCGGTCCGCGCGCTGGACAACCTGGCCGGGGCGGGCTTCTCCGATGCCAAGATCTCGGTGGTGGTGACGCGGCACAACGTCGGCCAGCTCGACGACTTCAAGGCGCTCGCCGACGCCTACGGTGCGACCCTGCGCATCACCCGCCTGCGCCCGTCCGGCCGCGGCGCGGACGTCTGGGACGAGCTGCATCCCACGGCGGCGCAGCAGCGCGAGCTCTACGACTGGCTGGTCGACAACGGCGAGAACGTGCTGACCGGGGACTCCTTCTTCCACTTGTCCGCCTACGGCTCGGCGCTGCCGGGGCTGAACCTGTGTGGCGCCGGACGCGTCGTGTGCCTGATCGATCCCGTGGGCGACGTCTACGCCTGCCCGTTCGCCATTCACGACACGTTCCTGGCCGGGAACGTCGTTCGCGACAACGGGTTCGCCGCGGTGTGGCGGGACTCCGAGTTGTTCGCCGAGCTGAGGGCGCCGCAGACCGGCGGCGCGTGCGCGAAGTGTTCCTTCTTCGATGCGTGCCGCGGCGGCTGCATGGCCGCGAAATTCTTCACCGGTCTGCCGATGGACGGGCCGGATCCCGAATGTGTTCAGGGTTTCGGCGAAACGGCCCTGCGCCTCGAGCGTGAGGTGCCCAAATCCACCGTCGACCATTCGAGGTCACTTCCCCTGACGGTGGTCGCGCGGCAGCCGGCGCGTGCCTGTGACATCAACCCGGTTCGCGACCTGGTGTAGAGGAGATCAGAAGTGGCGAGTACAGGCTGGTTCGAGACCGTCGCCGAAGCGCAGCGGCGGGCGGCCAAACGCATTCCCCGTAGTGTCTACTCCGCGCTGGTCGCCGGCTCGGAGCGGGGCAGCACCGTCGACGACAACCTCGCGGCCTTCGGTGAGCTCGGCTTCGCGCCGCATGTGGCCGGCCTGTCGAGCAAGCGCGACCTCTCGACGACCGTGATGGGTCAGGCGATCTCGCTGCCGGTGTTCATCTCGCCGACCGGGGTCCAGGCCGTCCATCCCGACGGCGAGGTCGCGGTGGCCAGGGCCGCCGCCGCTCGCGGTACGGCGATGAGTCTGAGCTCGTTCGCCAGCAAGCCGATCGAAGAGGTCGTCGAGGCGAATCCGCAGACGTTCTTCCAGATGTACTGGACGGGCGGCCGCGACAAACTCGTCACCCGGATGCAGCGAGCTCGGGCGGCCGGTGCGGTCGGCCTCATCCTCACCACCGACTGGTCCTTCTCCAGCGGCCGGGACTGGGGCAGCCCGGCGATCCCGGAGAAGATGGACTGGCGCGCCATGCTGCGGTTCGCGCCCGAGGCCGTCACCCGGCCCCGCTGGTTGGGCGAATTCGCCCGCGCCGGACGGGTTCCCGACCTGACCGCACCCAATCTGGCCGACGGCGGTGCGGCGCCCACATTCTTCGGCGCGTACGGCGAATGGATGCAGACCCCGCTGCCGACGTGGTCCGACATCGCGTGGCTGCGCGAGCAGTGGGGCGGGCCGTTCATGCTCAAGGGCGTGATGCGGGTCGACGACGCCCGCCGGGCGGTCGCCGCCGGGGTCAGCGCGATATCGGTCTCCAACCACGGCGGCAACAACCTCGACGGCACGCCGGCGCCGATCCGGGCACTGCCCTCGATCGCCGCGGCCGTCGGTGACGAAGTCGAGATCGTGCTGGACGGGGGCATCCGGCGGGGCAGCGACGTCGTCAAGGCGTTGGCGCTGGGCGCCCGCGCGGTGATGATCGGCCGCGCCTACCTGTGGGGTCTGGCGGCAGGCGGCCAAGCCGGCGTGGAGAACGTCCTCGACATCATGCGCGGCGGAATCGACTCGGCCCTGCTCGGTCTCGGGCACTCCTCGGTGCAGGACCTCGGCCCGGCCGACCTCGTGATCCCGGACGGCTTCACTCGCCACCTCGGGGAACAGCCCGTCAGCCGGTGATCGCGGTGAGGTGCGCCTCGGCGGACTGCTGCACCAGCTGCAGCACCCGCTGCAACATCGGGGTGAGACCGCCGCGCGCCCAGATCGCGTGCAGTTCGACCGGGCGCGCCGGATCCATGTCGGGATGCCCGCCGCCCACGTCGGTCAGCGACTTGTAGACCACGCCGTCGACCCGCAGCGCGGTCGCGCTGGCCGGCACCAGGGCCACCCCTTCCCCCGCGGCCACCAGCAGGACCGCGGTCAGCACCTGCTGGACGCGCTGGGTGATGCGCGGGTGGCCGTTGAACAGGAACCGCACGGTCAGTTCGTGGAAGTAGCGCGCCCGCTCCGGGTGGTAGCTGATCACCGGTAGCCCGTCGAACGCCTGCGGGGTCAGCGGTCCGATCCCGGCGGCCAGCGGATGGTCCGCGGGCACCACCGCGTAGAGCGGTTCGCGCGCCACGATCTCGGACGCGAGCGCGGCGGTGTCGAACGGCGGCCGCGCCAGGCCCAGGTCGAGCTCGCCGCGGCGGATGCCGTCGACCTGGGTGTTGGTCACCCCCTCCTGCAGCACGACCTGCACGTCGGGCAGTTCACTGCCCAGCAGTCCGAGCAGCGGCCCCAGGATGCCGATCGCCGACACCGCCGTGAAACCCAGCCGCAGCGTGCCCGCGGACCCGCGCTCGACCCGCTGTGCGTGCGTGGTGGCGCCCTCGAGTGTGTTGAGCATGCGGTAACAGTCCTCGAGAAACGCGATGCCGGCGGGCGTCAGCAACACCCGGCGGTTGTCGCGGTCCAGCAGCCCGGCCCCGACGGCGCGTTCGAGCTTCTGGATCTGGCGGCTCAGCGGGGGCTGGGTCATGGCCAACCGCTCGGCGGCGCGGCCGAAGTGCAACTCCTCCGCGACCGCGACGAAGCAGCGGATCTGATCCAGCGTCACCGTCATGCACCAAAAGTATCAAGTAATGCCGCATAGGGCTTGGACAGGTATCACCAACTGTTCTTACCGTGTATCCAGGTGACGCACGCCATACCGGCGGCTCAACGAAGTGCTAGTCACGCAGACAGGAGATTTCCATGGCGATCGCTACCCGCACCCGCTTCCGCACCGGCCTGGTGGCCTCGGCCGCGGCCGCCCTGACCCTCACGGCGTGCGGTGGGGTCGAGACGTCGACCGGCGGCGGCGAGGAGGGCGCGAACTACCCGTCCGGCACGGTCGAGATGTACGTCGGCGCGTCGGCCGGCGGTTCGAGCGACCTGATCAGCCGCGCGGTGTCCAAGGGGCTGTCCGACAGCCTCGGCGCGTCCTTCCCGGTGATCAACCGCGAGGGCGCCAACGGTGCGCTGGCCGCCGCCGAGATCGCCAACGCCAAGCCGGACGGCTCCAAGATCGGCATCCAGAACGCCTCGCTGTTCACCATCACCCCGCTGGCCGTGGCGCCCGACGAGGTCACCAACATCGACCAGTTCGACGTGGTGCACGGCGTCTCCCGCGACGACTACGTGCTGGTCGCCAGCCCGGGCAGCGGCTTCCGCTCGCTCGCCGACATGCAGGCCTCGCCGAACGTGGTGCGCTACGGCACCACCGGCGTCGGCACCGGTGCGCAGCTGTCGGCCGCGCTGCTGTTCAAGACCAGCAACGTCAACTCCCAGGCCGTGCCGTTCGACGGCGGCGCCCCGGCCCTGGCTGCCGTGCTGGGCAACCAGGTCGACGTGGCCAGCATCCAGGTCGGTGAGGCGATCGAGAACATCCAGTCCAACAAGCTGGTCCCCCTCGCGGTGTTCGGCCCCGAGCGCATCGAGTACCTGCCCGACGTGCCGACCGCCAAGGAGCAGGGTCTGGACGTCGAGGTGACGCAGTACCGCTTCATGACCGTCCCCAAGGGCACTCCGCAGGACGTCAAGGACCGGCTCGTCGAGGGCATGAAGGCCACCTTCGAGACCGAGGAGTACCAGGAGTTCAACAAGCAGAACAGCCTGACTCCGATGGACATCTCCGGTGAAGAGGTGCTCGAGCAGCTCGAGTCGGACAAGCAGCGGTACGCCGACCTGGTGCAGCAGTACGGCATCAACCTGCGCGACGAAGGCTGACCATGAAGGACAGCGTCGACAGCCCGGTCTCGGATCCCGCCGAGGATCCGCGCGACCAGCACGATCACCCGCACACCCGCGACATCCTCCACGAGATCGAGGAGGAGATCGCACACGAGATGGAGGAGGACCGCCCGCCGCAGGGCGGTCCGCTCTACCAGACCGTGGGCGCACTGGTGGGCGTCGCGGTCGGTGTCGCCGGCGGATTCTTCTCCTGGGGCTACGGCCTGGGCTCGCTGAACGAGCCCGGACCCGGCCTATGGCCCTTCATCGTCAGCGTCGCGATCACGCTGATGTCGGTGGGTCTGCTGGTGGCCGGCCGGGGCCTGACCGATGCGGAGGCCTTCACCCGCAGCAGCTGGCTGCCGGTGATCGGCGTGATCACGTTCATCGCGTTCGGGTTCCTGATGCCGGTGATCGGCTTCGAGATCCCGGCCCTGGTGCTCGGCGTGATCTGGCTGCGGTTCCTGGGTAGGGAGACCTGGCGTAGCACGCTCATCACCAGCGTGGTGACCGTAACGGTCTTCTACCTCCTGTTCCTCTACGGGCTGCGAATCCCGCTGCCGCACTTGATCTCTCTGTGAAAAGCGACGTGTAGAACACCATGGACATCAACGCATTCCTCGACGGGTTCGCGCTCGTCTTAGAGCCGCAGAACATCCTCTACTGCCTGGCGGGCGTGCTGATCGGCATGATCATCGGCGTGCTGCCCGGCCTCGGCCCGGCCGCCACGATCGCGATCCTGCTGCCGATCACCTACACCATCGATCCGGTGTCGGCGATCATCATGCTCGCCGGCATCTACTACGGCGCCCAGTACGGCGGCACCATCACCTCGGTGCTGCTGCGGCTACCCGGCGAAGCGTCCTCGGTGGTCACCGTCTTCGACGGCTTCGCCCTGGCCAAACAGGGCAAAGCCGGCACCGCGCTCGGTATCGCCGCCATCGGATCCTTTGTCGGCGCCACCATCTCGATCATCGGACTGACCCTGCTGGCCCCGGTGGTGGCGAGTGTGGCGCTCGACTTCGGGCCGCCGGAGTACGCCGCACTGGCCCTGCTCGGCGTGCTGCTCGTGGCGACCATCGGGAGCGGCAACAAGCTCAAGGCGCTGATCGCCGGCGCCATCGGTCTGCTACTGGCGACGGTCGGGCGCGACAGCTTCACCGGCGCCGAGCGGTTCACCTTCGACAGCCTCAACCTCGCCGACGGCATCGACTTCGTCGTCGTGGCCATGGGCCTGTTCGGTGTCGGCGAGATCCTCTACAACCTCGAACAGCGCCACCGCAAGGTGCAGCCGCCCGCCAAGGTCGGCAACGTGTGGCCGTCACGCAAGGACCTCAAGCAGTCCTCGGGCGCCATCGGCCGCGGTTCGATCATCGGCTTCGTGCTCGGCGTGCTGCCCGGCGGCGGCGCGGTGCTGTCCTCGATCGTCGCCTACGCCACCGAGAAGCGCCGGGCCAAGGATCCGTCGCGGTTCGGGCGCGGTGCGGTGGAGGGCGTCGCCGCCCCGGAGACCGCGAACAACGCCGCGGCCACCTCGTCATTCATCCCGCTGCTGACCATCGGCCTGCCGGCCAACGCCTCGATGGCCATGCTGTTCGGTGCGCTGCTGATCCTGGGCGTCTCGCCCGGACCCCAGCTGGTCGACGAGAACCCGGATGTGTTCTGGGGCGTCATCAACTCGATGTACATCGGCAACCTGCTGCTGCTCATCCTGAGCATCCCGCTGGTCGGGTTGTTCGTCCGCATCCTGCGGGTGCGGCCGGCGATCCTGGCGCCGATCACCGCGCTGATCACGATCCTGGGCGTCTACACGATCAACAACTCGACCTTCGACATCTTCCTGATGATCGGTTTCGGCATCATCGGCTACCTGATGAAGAAGGCCGGCTTCGACCCCGGCCCGATGGTGCTGGCGTTCGTGCTGGGCTCGATCATCGAATCCAGCACCCGCCGTTCGCTGTTGATCTTCGGCGGCGACCCGACCGGCTTCATCACCCGGCCGATCTCGGGGACCATCCTGGCGATCTTCCTGCTCCTGATTCTGCTGCCGCTGATCCGGCACCTCCTCCACCTGCGGAAGGCCAAGAAGGACGACGCTCACAAGGCCGACTCCGACAAGGTCGGCGTCTGAGCTAGCGGCCGCCGGCGTCCAGGCGCCGGCGGCTGTTGCCCAGGTGGACACGCATCGCGGCCCGGGCGGTGTCGGCTTCGCCGGCCAGTACCGCGGCCGCGATGTCGTCGTGTTCGCGGCGCACGCGCTCGACGTGACCGGTGTCGCTCATCGAATACGCGTCGCCCAACCGGGTTCTCGGCAGCATGATCATCATCGGGCCCAGTGAGTCGAGCAGTTCGAGGCAGAACCGGTTGCCGCTGACGGCCGCGATGGCCCGGTGGAAGGCGAAGTCCGCCTCGACGGCGTCCTCGGCCTCGGCGGCCAGGAACGCCGCCAGCGCCGCCCGCACGGTGCGCCGGCCCGCGGCGTCGATGCGGGCGGCGGCCAGCGCGGCGGTCTCGCTCTCCACGCCGAGCCGGAAGTCGATCATGTCGAGGATGTCGCGGTGGGTGCGCAGCGCATCGGTCTCGACGGTGAACGGCGTGGGATCGGGCACCGCGAGCACGAAAGAGCCGCGGCCCTGGAAAGTTTCGATGAGCCCCTCGGCGCGCAGCCGGGTGACGGCCTCGCGCACCACGGTGCGCGAGACGCCGAACTCATCGATGAGTTCGGCCTCGGACGGCAGTTTGTGTCCGGGCGGGAGGGCGCCGGTGAAGATCTTGTCCTTGACACCGGCGACCACCCGCGCCGCGAGATTCGTGCTCACCGCACGATCATCGCGTACCGAAGGACGCCGACTCCTTGGTCAGTGCCCGCATCGTGTCGCTGAGCGTGAAGCCCAGGCCGGGCCGCTCGGGCAGGTACATGCGGCCGTCGCGGATCTCGATGCGCTCGTTGAACAACGGGTTGAGCCATTCGAAGTGTTCGACCCACGGCTCGGTCGGATAGGTGGCCGCCAGGTGCAGGTGGATCTCCATGGCGTAGTGCGGGGCCAGGGCCAGGCCGGCCTGCGAGGCCAGCGTCGCGAAGCGCAGGAACGGCGTGATGCCGCCGATACGCGGGGCATCGGGCTGGACGATGCCGCGGTAGCCGGCGTCGAGCAGGGCGAGGTGTTCGGGCACCGAGGTGAGCATCTCCCCGGTCGCGATCGGGGTGTCGAAGGTGCGGCTGAGGTCGGCGTGGCCGACGGCGTCCCACGCGTCGAGGGGCTCCTCGATCCAGATCAGGTCGAACTGCTCGAGTTCTCGGCACATGCGCCGGGCGCGGGCCCGGTCCCACTGCTGGTTGGCGTCGACCATCAGCGGGACGTCGCCGAGGTGGTCGCGGATCGCGGCGACGCGCTCCAGATCGAGCTGCCAATCCGGTTGTCCCACCTTGATTTTGATGCCGCCGATACCCGATTCCAGCGAGGCGGTGGCCTTCTCCTTGATCTCGTCGACAGAGGCCTGCAGGAACCCGCCGGAGGTGTTGTACACCCGGCAGGAGTCGCGGTGCGCGCCGATCAACTTGGCCAGCGGCAGGCCCGCCCGGCGGGCCTTGAGGTCCCACAGCGCGACGTCGAGCGCGGCGATGGCCTGGGTGGCGGTGCCGGAGCGGCCGACGGACGCACCCGCCCACAGCAGCGACTGGTAGATCTTGTCGACGTCGGACGGGTCCTGCCCGAGCGCGGTCTCGGCCACTTCGCACAGGTGCGTGTACTGGGCCCGCCCGCCGGCCCGCTTGGAATAGCTGAAACCCATTCCCTCGAAACCGTCTTCGGTGCTGACCTCGACGAACAGCAGCACCGTCTCGGTGAGCGGCTTCTGCCTGCCGGTCAGCACCTTGGCGTCGCTGACGGGGTTGTCGAGGGGCAGAACCACATGCGACAGCGTGAGGCTCTTGATCCGGTCGGCCACGAATGCTCCTTAAGCTTGTATGACAAGCTTCAAGTTATCAGACGAGTAGTGACCGGTCCAGGGTCAGTTGAACTCGATCACCTGTCGCACGGCCTTGCCCTCGGCCAGCCGGTCCATGGCGGTGTTGATGTCGTCGAGCGAAATAGTCGAGGAGACAAGGGTTTCCACCGGCAGCCGGCCGGCGCGCCAGAGCTCGACGAAGCGCGGGATGTCCCGGGCGGGCACCGCTGACCCCAGGTAGCTCCCGATCAGCGACCGGCCCTCGGCGACGAATCCCAGCGGCGCGATGGACAGCCGGGCGTCCGGCCGGGGGAGCCCGACGGTCACCGTGCGCCCGCCGGGTGCGGTGTGTGCGATCGCGGTCTCCAAGGCGACGGGGTGGCCGACCGCTTCGATCACCACGGTCGCCTTGAGGTCGCGTTCGGCGGCCTCGGCCGGGGTGTAGGCGGCGTTGATGCCCATGGCGCGGGCGCGTTCCAGTTTCTCCTCCACCTGGTCGATGCCGACGACGTCGACGCCGTCGAAAGCCATGGCGGTGATCATCGCGGCCATCCCGACGCCGCCGAGCCCGACGATGGCCACCGTCTGGCCGGGTGCGGGTCTGCCCACGTTGAGTACCGCGCCGCCTCCGGTGAGCACCGCGCATCCCAGCAGGGAGGCGACCACGGCGGGTACGTCGTCGTCGACCGGCACCACCGAGTGGCGGTCGACCACCGCGTGGGTGGCGAACCCGGACACGCCGAGGTGGTGGAAGACCGGCGCGCCGTCGCGGCGCAGCCGGATCTCGCCCTGCATCAGGGTGCCCGCGGCGTTGGCGGCGCTGCCGGGCTCGCAGGGGGTGAGGCCGTCGGTGGCGCAGGCGCGGCAGTGCCCGCAGCGCGGCAGGAACGTCATCACGACCCGCTGGCCGATCGCGAGGTCGGAGCCGCCGGGGCCGGTCTCCTCCACGACGCCGGCGGCCTCGTGGCCCAGCAGCATCGGGACCGGACGGACCCGGTTGCCGTCGACCACCGACAGGTCCGAATGGCACAGGCCGGCCGCCTCGATGCGGATCAGCAGTTCGCCGGGGCCCGGACCGTCGAGTTCGAGCTCGGACACCGAGAGGGGAGTGGACTCCCCGAAAGGGCGCGGCCGGCCGATCTCTTCGAGCACGGCGCCGCGGATCGTGATCGTCATGCAGACCAGACTGCCCCCACTGGGACACTGCATGCATGCCCAGCGACCCGGCGAGCCGTCCGACGCCCCGCGACTTCCCCGTGCACTGGTCGGTGTCCACGCGGTGGGCGGACAACGACATGTTCGGCCACCTCAACAATGCGGTGTACTACGCGCTGTTCGACACCGCGATCAACGCGTGGATCAACACCACGGTCGGGGTGGACCCGGTGACCGCGCCGTGGCTGGGCGTGGTGGCGGAGTCGGGATGTCAGTACTTCGCGGAGCTGGCGTTCCCGGATCCGCTGGTGGTGGGGCTGGCCGTGGCCCGGCTGGGCCGCAGCAGCGTGACCTACCGATTGGCGCTGTTCGAGCGGGACGCCGACGCGGTCGCGGCGGTGGGGCACTGGGTGCACGTGTACGTCGACCGGCAGACGCGGCGGCCGGTGCCGATGCCCGACGGGATCCGGACGCTGCTGGCGACGGCGGTCGTCGGCTAGTCGATATGCTCGCCCGATGCCGTTGGTGAGCAAGACCGTCGAGGTGCAGGCGCCTGCGGCGACGATCATGGCGATCGTCGCCGACTTCGAGAGGTTCCCCGAGTGGAACCCGGAGATCAAGGGGTGCTGGATCCTCGCGCGTTACCACGACGGGCGGCCCAGCCAGCTGCGGCTCGACGTCGAGGTGCAGGGGCAGGCCGGCACGTTCATCACCGCCGTGTACTACCCGGCCGAGAACCAGATCTTCACGATGCTGCAGCAGGGTGATCACTTCGACAAGCAGGAACAGCGCTTCTCGGTGGTGCCGATCGGGACGGCGTCGCTGCTGACCGTGGACATGGACGTCGAGACCAAGTTGTCGATTCCCGGGCCGATGGTGAAGAAGGCGATCGGCGAGACGCTCGACTACCTCGCCGACAACCTCAAGGCCCGCGCGGAGCAGTTCGGCGCCCAGCAATAGCGCCGAGCGGCCACCTACGGCGCGCTTCTCGGTGGCTCGCGTCGCACGAGTGGCCACTCGGCCGCCCCAGACCTCAGTCCCAGAGCCCGATCTTCTCCAGGCGGGCGATCAGCCGTTCGGCGCCGTCGGTGAACTGCCCGCTGGTCAGCCGCACCACCGTGGTGGTGTCCCGCCGGCGCAGCGCCGCGATGAGTTCCCGGTGGCTGGCCACCGCCTCGGCCCCCCACGCCGGATCGGTGGCGTAGAGCAGCGGCGGCAGGAACCGCGCCACCTGCAGCAGCAGCCACGCCAGCTTGATCCGCCCGGTCGCATGGTTGAACGCCCGGTGGAAGGCGAACTCGGCGTAGGCCACCTCTTCGGGGTCCCGCCGCTCGACCGCGTCCGCCAGCGCCTCGTTGAGCCCTTCGAGTTCGGTGATCTCCTCGTCGGTGATCCGTTCGGTCGCCGAGGCGGCCAGCTTCTCGGCGATCGTCGCCTGCAACCAGAAGATGTCCTCGATGTCCGCGCGGGTCATCGGGACCACGACATGTCCGCGGTGCGGCTCCAGTCGCACCATCCCTTCACCGCGCAGCGTCCGCAGGGCCTCCCGCACCGGGGTGATGCTCACCCCCAGCTGCGCCGCCGTCTCGTCGAGCCGGATGAAGGTGCCCGGCCGCAGCGAGCCGGTCATGATCTCGGCCCGCAGGTGCGCCGCGACCTCGTCGGACATCTGCTCGCGACGGACTCCCCGCGGGCGCACCGGGCGGTGTCCGACGGTCGTGTTCATCGCGCTCTCCGGTCTTCAGGGCGGGCTTGTTCCCGAGCCGCCGAGGCCATAGTGTGACCGGGGCCATCCCATGTTTGATCAAATATCAAGCACGTGCAACCCCAGAAGAGGGAGTCACGCCGTTGACCTCAGCGCCCCCCGCCGCCACCGAGCAGCCGTACCTCGCCCGCCGGCAGAACTGGACCAACCAGCTGGCCCGTCACGCGCTGATGCAGCCCGGCAAGACGGCGCTGCGCTTCCTCGGCCGCACCACCACGTGGGGTGAGCTCGACCAGCGCGTCACCACGCTGGCCGGTGCGCTGTGCCGGCGCGGCGTGGCCGCCGGTGACCGGGTCCTCATCCTGATGCTCAACCGGACCGAGTTCATCGAGACGTTCCTCGCGGTCAACAAGCTCGGCGGCATCGCGGTGCCGGTCAACTTCCGCATGACCCCGCCGGAGATCGCGTTCCTGGTCAGCGACTGCGCCGCCCGCGTCGTCGTCACCGAAGCCGCGCTCGCCCCGGTCGCCGCCGCGGTACGCGACCTCGATGCCACGCTCGAGACGGTGATCGTCGCCGGCGGCGGCACCGCCGAGGGGCTCCTCGGCTACGACGACCTGCTCGCCGAACCCGGCCTGGACCCCGAACCGGTCGACATCCCCAACGACTCGCCCGCGCTGATCATGTACACCTCGGGGACCACCGGCCGGCCCAAGGGTGCCGTGCTCACCCACACCAACATCGCCGGTCAGGCCATGACCAACCTGTTCACCACCGGCGCCGACCTCAACAACGACGTCGGTTTCATCGGCGTGCCGCTGTTCCACATCGCCGGGATCGGCAACATGATCAGCGGGCTGCTCCTCGGCCTGCCCACCGTGCTGTACCCGCTCGGCGCCTTCGACCCCGGTGAACTGCTCGACGTGCTCGCCGAGGAGAAGGTGACGTCGATCTTCCTCGTACCCGCCCAGTGGCAGGCGGTCTGCGCCGCGCAGCGCAGCCGACCCCGCGACCTGAAACTGCGGGTGCTGTCGTGGGGTGCGGCGCCGGCGTCGGACACCCTGCTGCGCGCGATGGCCGAGACGTTCCCGGGCGCCCAGATCTTCGCGGCGTTCGGCCAGACCGAGATGTCACCGGTGACCTGCATGCTGTTGGCCGACGACGCCATCCGCAAACTCGGCTCGGTCGGCAAGGTGATCCCGACCGTCTCGGCGCGCGTGGTCGACGAGGACATGAACGACGTGCCCGTGGGACAGGTCGGGGAGATCGTCTACCGCGCACCGACTCTGATGGCCGGTTACTGGAACAACCCCAGGGCCACCGCGGAGGCGTTCGAGGGCGGCTGGTTCCACTCCGGCGACCTGGTCCGCCAGGACGAGGACGGTTACATCTGGGTGGTCGACCGTAAGAAGGACATGATCATCTCCGGTGGCGAGAACATCTACTGCGCCGAGGTGGAGAACGCGCTGGCCGCGCACCCGGCCATCGCCGAGGTCGCGGTGATCGGCCGAGCGCACGAGAAGTGGGGCGAGGTGCCGGTGGCCGTCATCGCGCTGGACGGCGCCGAACCCGGCCTGTCGCTGGCCGATCTGGACGGCTTCCTCACCGAGCGGCTGGCCCGCTACAAGCATCCGAAAGCCCTCGAGATCGTCGACGCCCTGCCGCGGAATCCGGCAGGCAAAGTGCTCAAGACCGAACTGCGGCAGCGGTATGCTTCCACGCAGTCCGATGACGCGGACGAAAGCCAGTCTGCGACAAGTCTTTCGGCCACATCGCGCAAAAGCTAGCGTTTGGTGACGAGTTTGCTAACGGTTGGGTGGCCAATCCCGCGGATGCGGTGCACGGCGGTTCTGGCATCGGGTACAGTCCTGTGGTCTCACTTACTACTACCGAGTAGGGAGACAGTCGTCACTACGGTCGGGACGGGGCAACAAGGAGGCGGCGTGCGACAGGGACTGCCGTTGCGCCACGATGACGGTTCCGTCATGGGAGCGCACTGGTGACCGCCTCCAGCGGCGGGCTGACGGGATACGTTCGTGATCAGGTGAGGCCGGGTCTCGAGGCCGTCGGCGGATTCGTCCGGATGTGCGTGCTCACCGGGAAGGCGCTGTTCCGTCCGCCCTTCCAGTGGCGCGAGTTCATCCTGCAGGCCTGGTTCCTGTTCCGGGTGTCCTTCCTCCCGACGGTCGCGGTGTCCGTCCCGCTGACCGTGCTGATCATCTTCACGCTCAACATCCTGCTCGCCGAGTTCGGCGCCGCCGACGTCTCCGGCGCGGGCGCCGCGCTCGGCGCGGTCACCCAGCTCGGCCCGCTCGTGACCGTGCTCGTGGTCGCGGGCGCCGGCTCCACCGCGATCTGCGCCGACCTCGGGGCCCGCACCATCCGGGAGGAGATCGACGCGCTCGAGGTGCTGGGCATCGACCCCATCCACCGCCTCGTCGTCCCCCGCGTGGTGGCCTCCACGTTCGTGGCGCTGCTGCTCAACGGCGCGGTCATCACGATCGGCCTGGTCGGCGGCTTCATCTTCGGCGTCTACATCCAGAACGTCTCCGCGGGCGCGTACGTGTCGACGCTCACGCTGGTGACCGGCCTTCCGGAGGTCCTCATCTCGGTCATCAAGGCCACCACGTTCGGCCTCATCGCCGGCCTGGTCGGCTGCTATCGCGGCCTGACGGTCGGCGGCGGCGCCAAGGGCGTCGGCACCGGCGTCAACGAGACGCTGGTGCTCTGCGTGGTGGCGCTGTTCGCGGTCAACGTGGTGCTGACGACCATCGGCGTCCGGTTCGGAACGGGGCGCTGACATGGCCACCACCTCGCAGTCGCACACCCAGACCGGCACCGTCCTGCGGCAGCGCTTCCCCCGCGGCTACGCCCGCGCCGAGAAGCTGGCCGCGGCGCCGTCACGCGGACTCGACAGCGTCGGCCACGTCGCGTGGTTCGTGGTCACCGCCGTCGGCTCCATCGGCCACGCGCTGCGCTTCTACCGCAAGGAGGTGCTCCGGCTGATCGCCGAGATCGGCATGGGCACCGGCGCGATGGCCGTCATCGGCGGCACCGTCGCGATCGTCGGGTTCGTCACGCTGTCCGGCGGCTCACTGATCGCGATCCAGGGCTTCGCGTCCCTGGGCAACATCGGTGTCGAGGCGTTCACCGGCTTCTTCGCCGCCCTGGTCAACGTCCGCATCGCCGCGCCGGTGGTCTCCGGTCAGGCCCTGGCCGCGACCGTCGGCGCCGGCGCCACCGCCGAACTGGGCGCCATGCGGATCAGCGAGGAGATCGACGCGCTCGAGGTGATGGGCATCAAGTCCATCTCCTACCTGGTGTCCACCCGCATCATGGCCGGCTTCATCGTCATCATCCCGCTGTACGCGATGGCGATCATCATGAGCTTCCTGTCGGCGCAGGTGACCACGACGCTGTTCTACGGGCAGTCGACCGGCACCTACGAGCACTACTTCCGCACGTTCCTGAGACCCGACGACGTGGCGTGGTCGTTCGTACAGGCGATCATCATCTCGATCATCGTCATGCTCAACCACTGCTACTACGGCTACTACGCCAGCGGTGGTCCGGTCGGCGTGGGTGAGGCGGTCGGCCGCTCGATGCGGGCGTCGCTGATCGCGATCGTGCTGGTGGTCCTGTTGGCTTCGTTGGCGCTCTACGGCACCGACCCGAACTTCAACCTCACGGTGTAGCCATGACCGCACCCCAGTCTCCCGTCAACAATCCGCGCACCCCGCCGTACAAGCTGGCCGGCCTGGTGCTGCTGGTCGTCGTCGCCGTCGTCTTCGTCCTCGTGGCGTTCCAGTTCCGCGGCGATTTCACCCCGCGCGAGACGCTGACCATGGAGTCCGCCCGCGCCGGGCTCAACCTCGATCCCGGCACCAAGGTCACCTACAACGGTGTCGAGATCGGCCGCGTCTCCGACGTCTCCGCGATCAGCGTGGGCACCGAGCCCAAGGCCCGCATCCAGCTCGAGGTCGAGCCCAAGTACATCGACCTGATCCCGGCCAACGTGATCGCCGACATCTCGGCGACCACGGTGTTCGGCAACAAGTACGTGTCGTTCACGACGCCGCCCGACCCCTCCGCCGAGCGGATCTCCCCCTCGGACGTCATCGACGTCACCAACGTCACCACCGAGTTCAACACGCTGTTCGAGACGGTCGTCAACGTGGCGGAGAAGGTGGACCCGGTCAAGCTGAACCAGACCCTGACCGCCACCGCGCAGGCCCTCGACGGGCTCGGCGACCGGTTCGGCGAGTCGATCATCAACGGCAACGCGATCCTGGCCGACCTCAACCCGCAGATGCCGCAGATCCGCCGCGACACCACGGCGCTGGCCGACCTCGGCGACGTCTACGCCAACGCCTCCCCGGACCTGTTCGACGGCCTGGAGAACGCCGTCACCACCGCGCGCACGCTCAACGAACAGCGCGGCAACCTCGACCAGGCGCTGATGGCGGCGGTCGGGTTCGGCAACACCGGTGGCGAGGTCTTCGAACGCGGCGGGCCGTACCTGGTGCGCGGGGCCGAGGACCTGATCCCGACGTCGGCGCTGCTCGACGAGTACAGCCCGGCCCTGTTCTGCACCATCCGCAACTACCACGACGTCGAGCCGAAGATCGCCTCGTCGCTCGGCGGCAACGGCTACTCGCTGCGCACCCACTCCGAGGTGCTCGGCGCGGGCAACCCGTACGTCTACCCGGACAACCTCCCGCGCGTGAACGCCACGGGCGGTCCCGAGGGCCGGCCGGGCTGCTGGCAGCCGACCACCCGTGAGCTGTGGCCCGCGCCGTACCTGGTGATGGACACCGGTGCGTCGATCGCGCCCTACAACCATCTCGAACTCGGCCAGCCGATCGCCATCGAGTACGTCTGGGGTCGCCAGATCGGGGAGAACACGATCAACCCATGAAAATCACCGGTACCGCCCTCAAACTCGGCGCCTTCTCGCTGGTGCTGCTGCTGTTCACCGCGATCATCATCGTGGTGTTCGGCCAGATGCGGTTCGACCGCACCACCGGCTACTCGGCGATCTTCACCAGTGCCAGCGGCCTGCGGCCCGGGCAGTTCGTCCGTGCCTCCGGCGTCGAGGTCGGCAAGGTCTCCGATGTCACGCTGGTCGACGACGGCAAGCGGGTGAAGGTCGACTTCAGCGTCGACCGGTCGCTGCCGCTGTTCGACGAGACCACCGCCTCGGTGCGCTACCTGAACCTGATCGGCGACCGTTACCTGGAGCTCAAGCGGGGCGACAGCGACAAGCGCATGCCGGCCGGTGGCATCATCCCGGTGCAGCGCACCCAGCCCGCTCTGGACCTCGACGCGCTGATCGGCGGCTTCCGCCCGCTGTTCCGCGCACTGGACCCTGAGAAGGTCAACAACATCGCCCAGTCGATCATCACGATCTTCCAGGGCCAGGGCGGCACCATCAACGACATCCTCGACCAGACCGCGTCGCTGACGTCGGCGCTGGCCGACCGCGACCAGGCGATCGGCGAGGTGATCCGCAACCTCAACACCGTGCTCGACACCACGGTCCGCCACCAGCAGGAGTTCGACGAGACGCTGGTGAACTTCGAGAGGCTGATCACCGGCTTGCGCAACCGGGCCGATCCGATCGCCACCTCGGTGGCCGACATCAGCGACGCCGCGGGAACCGTGGCCGACCTGCTGGCCGACAACCGGCCGCTGCTGCAGGACACCATCGGCTACCTCGACGCCACGCAGCAGCCGTTGGTCGACCAGAAGGAGCAGCTCAATGACATCCTCGTCCGGCTGCCCACCGCGTTGAAGATCATCGGCCGCGCCGGCGGCGTCTACGGCGACTTCTTCAACTTCTACGCCTGCGACGTCACGCTGAAGCTCAACGGCCTGCAGCCGGGCGGCCCGGTCCGCACGGTCAAGGTGTGGGGGCAGCCCTCGGGTAGGTGCACGCCGCAATGAGGACACTCGAAGGGTCGAACCGCGTCCGCGGCGGGTTGATGGGCATCATCATCCTGGTGCTCGTCGTCGGGGTGGGGCAGAGCTTCGCCAGCGTGCCGATGCTGTTCGCGCAGCCCAAGTACTACGCGGAGTTCACCGACACCGGTGGCATCAACCCGGGCGACAAGGTGCGCATCGCCGGCGTCGACGTCGGTCAGGTCACCACCACCGAGATCGAGGGCGACAAGGTGTTGGTCGGGTACACGCTCGGCGGCACCCAGATCGGCAGCGACAGCCGGGCGGCGATCCGCACCGACACCATCCTCGGCCGCAAGAACGTCGAGATCGAGCCCCGCGGCTCGACGCCGCTGGATGTCAACGGCGTGCTGCCGCTCGGCCAGACCACCACGCCGTACCAGATCTACGACGCGTTCTTCGACGTGACGGAGGCGGCGTCCGGGTGGGACACCCAGACGGTGCGCCAGTCGCTGAACGTGCTGTCCGACACCATCGATCAGACCTATCCACATCTGTCGGCCGCCCTGGACGGGGTGGCGCGCTTCTCCGACACCATCGGCAAGCGCGACGAGGAGCTCAAGACCCTGCTGGCCAACGCCAACAAGATCGCCGGCGTCCTCGGCGAGCGCAGCGGTCAGGTCAACCAGCTGCTGGTCAACGCGCAGACCCTGCTCGGCGCGATCAACGAGCGCAGCTACGCCGTCGGTCAGCTGCTCGAGCGGGTGTCGGCGTTCTCCGAACAGGTCAAGGGCTTCATCGACGACAACCCGAACCTCAACAAGGTGCTCGAGCAGCTCCGCACGATCAGCGACATCCTGGTGGAACGCAAGTTCGACCTGGTCGACGTGCTGACCACGCTCAGCAAGTTCACCGCGTCGCTCGCCGAGGGCATCGCCTCGGGCCCGTACTTCAAGGTCATGCTGGTCAACCTGGCGCCGTACTGGATCCTGCAGCCCTACGTCGACGCCGCGTTCCAGAAGCGCGGTATCGATCCGGAGCAGTTCTGGCGCAACGCGGGTCTGCCGGCCTACCAGTTCCCCGACCCGAACGGGGTGCGCCAGCCCAACGGTGCGCCGCCGCCGTCGCCGACCGTGCTGCAGGGCACGCCGGAGAATCCGGACGTCGCGGTGCCCAAGGGCAGCCCCTGCTCGTACACGCCGCCGGCCGACGGCCTGCCCCGCCCGGGCAATCCGCTGCCGTGTGCGGACCTGACGGTCGGCCCGTTCGGGGACAACCCGTACGGACCGAACTACGGCCCGCCGAATGTGGTGACCTCGGAGCCCAACCCGAACGGGCTGCCGCCGACGCCGGGTATCGCCAGCGCCGGGGTCCCCGGTCAACAGGCGCCGTCGGTGCCGGGTACGCCCGTGCCGCTGCCGCCCGCCCCGCCGGGCGCCCGGCACGAGCCGCCCGGGCCGTTCCCCGGTCCGACCGCGGTCGGTGGCCAGGTCACCAACGCGCCGCCCCCGCCGCCGCTGGCCGGCCCGCCGCCGCCTCCCGGCCCGGGCCAGCAGCTGCCGCCGGTGGACACGGCGCCGCTGCCGGGCAACCCACCGTTCCTCCCGCCCGGATCCCAAGAATGACGGGGGCCTGACCGATGTCGACCATCTTCAACGTGCGAAACCTGAAGCTGCCGGCGATGTCGCGCGCTTCGGTGATCATCGGCACGCTGGTCGTGGTGCTGGCGCTGGTGGCCGCACTCGTGGGCTGGCAGCTGTACAAGCGGCTGACCACCAACACCGTCGTCGCCTACTTCACCGACACGCTGGCGCTGTATCCCGGCGACAAGGTGCAGATCATGGGCGTGCGCGTCGGCACGATCGACTCGATCGAGCCGGCCGGCGACAAGATGAAGGTGACCTTCAGCTACGAGAACAAGTACAAGGTCCCGGCCGATGCCACCGCGTCGATCCTCAACCCGAGCCTGGTCGCGTCGCGCACCATCCAGCTGGCCCCGCCCTACACCGGCGGTCCGGTCATGGAGGACGACGCCGTCATCCCGCTCGAGCGCACCCAGGTACCGGTGGAGTACGACGAGCTGCGCGACTCGATCAACCGCATCCTGACCGACCTGGGGCCCACCGAGGAGCAGCCCAAGGGGCCATTCGGCGACGTCATCGAATCGTTCGCCGACGGCCTGGCCGGTAAGGGTCAGCAGATCAACACCACGCTCAACAGCCTCTCGGAGGCGTTGACCACGCTCAACGAGGGCCGCGGTGACTTCTTCAGCGTGGTGAAGAGCCTGGCGCTGTTCGTCAACGCGCTCTACCGCAGCGATCAGCAGTTCGTCGCGCTCAACCAGGATCTGGCGCAGTTCACCAACTCGTTCACCAACACCGACCGCGAGCTGGCCACCGCGCTGCAGGATCTCGACCAGCTGCTCACCACCACGCGCGGCTTCCTCGACGAGAACAGCGAAGTCCTCACCACGGACATCAACAACCTGGCCGAGGTCACCAACGCGATCCTGCAGCCCGAACCGCTCGACGGTCTCGAGACGGGTCTGCACGTGTTCCCGAACCTGGGCGCCAACATCGTCAACATCAGCTCCCCGGTCGCGGGCGGCATCGTCGGTCTGCCGGTCATCAACAACATGGCCAACCCGATGCAGTTCATCTGCAGTGCGATCCAGGCCGGCAGCCGGCTGGGCTATCAGGAGTCGGCCGAGCTGTGCGCGCAGTACCTGGCGCCGATCCTGGACGCGCTGAAGTTCAACTTCCCGCCGTTCGGCCTCAACCAGATCAGCACGGCCATGACACTGCCCAAGATGATCGCCTACTCAGAGGACCGGCTGCGGCCGCCGCCCGGGTACAAGGACACGACCGTGCCGGGCATCTTCTCCCGCGACACGTTGTTCTCCCACGGCAACCACGAGCCGGGCTGGGTCGTCGCGCCCGGTATGCAGGGCGTCGACGTGCAGCCGTTCACCGCGAACATGCTGACCCCGGACTCGCTGGCCGCGCTGCTGGGCGGGCCGGATCCCGCACCGCGGGCGGCTCCGCCGGCCTTCGGTGTGCAGCCCAACGGGAAGCTGCCGGGCCCGCCGAACGCCTACGACAACCAGAACCCGTTGCCGCCGCCGTGGTATCCGCAGCCGGCGCCGCCGCCGGCGCCCGCGCCGGGCGTGGTACTCGGCGATCCGGGCGGCTCCCCGCTGTCGGGTCCGGCTCCGCCGCCACCCGGCGCGGCTCCGGCCCCGCCGGCGCCGGCCGGTCCCGCGCCGGCTCCGCCGGGACTGCTGCCCGCCGAGGCGGGAGCACCGTGATGACCCGTACGCGAAGAGAACAGAAGGTGGGCATGGGCCGCGGCGTCGCGCTGGGCTTCTCGAAGATCGCCCGGCGGACGGTCGCGCTGGCCGTCGCCGCCGTGGTGCTGACCTCGTGTGGCAACTGGAAGGGCATTGCGAACGTCCCGCTGCCCGGCGGTCCCGGTACGGGGGCCGACAGCATGCGGATCTACGTGCAGATGCCGGACACGCTGGCGCTCAACGTGAACAGCCGGGTCCGGGTGGCCGACGTGTTCGTCGGCACCGTGCGGGCGATCGAGCTCAAGAACTGGGTCGCCACGCTCACCCTCGACGTGTCGAACAGCGTCAAGCTGCCGTCGAACGCGCTCGCCAAGATCGGCCAGACCAGCCTGCTGGGTTCCCAACACGTCGAGCTGGAGGCCCCGCCGGACCCGTCCGACGACCCGCTGCGCAACGGGGACACCATCCCGCTGCAGAACGCCTCGGCGTTCCCGACCACCGAGCGCGTGCTCGCCAGCATCGCGACGATTCTGCGCGGTGGCGGCATCCCGAACCTCGAGGTGATCCAGACCGAGGTCAACAACCTGCTGACCGGCCGGGCCGATCAGATCCGCGAGTTCCTCAACCAGCTCGACGTGTTCACCGACGAGCTCAACCAGCAGCGCGGTGAGATCACCCGGGCGATCGACTCGACCAACCGGCTGCTGGGCATCGTGGCGAGCCGCAACGACACCCTCGACCGGGTGCTCACCGAGTTCCCGCCGCTGATCGAGCATTTCGCCGAGACCCGCGATCTGTTCGCCGACGCCGTGCAGGCGGTGGGCCGCATCAGTGCCGCGGCCGACACCTACCTGGGTCAGGCCAGCGATCCGCTGAACACGAACCTGCAGAACCTGCAGCGTCCGCTCAAGCAGCTGGCCCGCTCGTCGCCGTACCTGATCGGGGCGCTGAAGCTGATGCTGACCGCGCCGTTCAGCATCGAGAACGTGCCGAAGGTGGTGCGCGGCGACTACATCAACGTGTCGCTGATGGTCGACCTGACGCTGTCCGCGGTCGACAACGGCATTCTGACCGGCACCGGTGTGTCGGGCATGCTGCGGGCGCTCGAACAGGCCTGGGGCCGCGATCCGAACACGATGATCCCGGACGTGCGCTTCACCCCGAACGCGCACAGCTCGCCGAACGGACCGCTGGTCGAAAGGGGTGAGTGAGCGGTGCTGACTCGCTTCATCAAGATCCAGCTGGTCATCTTCACGGTGCTGACGGTGATCGCGCTGGTCGCGTTGGGCTGGTACTACCTGCGGGTGCCCAGCCTGATGGGCATCGGGCAGTACACGCTGCACGCCGAACTGCCCCGCTCCGGCGGGCTGTACTCGACCGCGAACGTCACCTACCGCGGCACCACGATCGGTAAGGTCACCGCGGTCGAACCGACCGAACGCGGCGCCAAGGCGACGATGTCGATCAGCAACCAGTACCGGATCCCGGTGGATGCCAGCGCCAATGTGCACTCGGTGTCGGCGATCGGTGAGCAGTACCTCGACCTGGTGTCGACCGGTGCCCCGGGCCAGTACTTCTCGGACGGGCAGACCATCACCAAGAGCACCGTGCCCAGCGAGGTCGGTCCGGCGCTCGACGCGGCCAACGAGGGCCTCGAGGTGCTGCCGAAGGAGAAGATCGACTCGCTGCTGACCGAGACGTCACTGGCCGTCGGCGGGCTCGGCCCGTCGCTGCAGCGGCTGGTCGATTCGACGACGAACATCGCGCAGGACTTCCGGGACAACCTGGAGCCGGTCAACGACATCATCGCGAACTCGGCGCCGATCCTGGAGAGCCAGGTGACCTCCGGCGACAACATCGAGCAGTGGGCGCGCAACCTGAACATCCTGGCGGCGCAGTCCGCCGAGCAGGACGCCGCGCTGCGCAGCGGGCTGCAGCAGGCCGCGCCGACCGCCCAGCAGTTGGAGTCGGTGTTCGGCGGGGTCCGCGATTCGCTGCCGCAGACGCTGGCCAACCTGTCGGTGGTGATCGACATGCTCAAGCGCTACAACAAGGGCCTCGAGCAGGCGCTGGTGGTGCTGCCGCAGGGCGCGGCGGTGGCCCAGGCGGGCACGATCTTCGAGGGTGAGGGTCTGCTGCACTTCGGTCTGTCGATCAACCAGCCACCGCCGTGTCTGACCGGCTTCCTGCCGGCCTCGGAGTGGCGGTCGCCTGCCGACACCAGCATGGCGGAACTGCCGTCGGGCACGTACTGCAAGATCCCGAAGGAGTTCCAGGCCAACGTCGTGCGTGGCGCCCGTAACTACCCGTGCGCCGACGTGCCGGGCAAGCGCGCGGCGACGCCGCGGGAGTGCCGCAGCGACGAGCCGTACGTGCCGCTGGGCACCAACCCGTGGTACGGCGACCCGAACCAGATCCGGGACTGCCCGGCCGCCGGTGCCCGCTGCAACCAGCCGGTGCATCCGGGCCGCAACGGCGTCATCCCGGCGCCGTCGGTGAACAATGGGATGAACCCGCTGCCCGCCGACCAGCTGCCCCCGCCACCGGCGCCGATCAGCGATCCGCTGAGCCCGCCCGGACAGGGCCGCGTCGAGTGCAGTGGACAACAACCCAACCCGTGCATCTACACTCCGGCACCAGGACCACCCGGCACCGCGGTGTACAGCCCAGCCAACGGCGAGGTGGTCGGACCTGACGGCGTGAAGTACAACGTCAGCAACTCGAGCGACCCAGGAGAGAACGGATGGAAGGAGATGCTGGCACCAGCCGGCTGAACCCCCAACCCGATGCTGACGAAACGCCGGACCAATCGGTAGCAGTATCCCCAGACGACACAACCGAATCCGCAACCGAGAATCCCTCCGAGACCGAACTCATCGCCCCACGTGCCGATGACGGGCGACGCCCGACGCGGCTGGGCCGCGGCTGGCTCACCGCGGTGTGCGCGCTACTGGTGCTGCTCACCGCCGGTGCGGCGGTCGGCGGTTACTTCGCAATGCGCTCCCATCAGGAGAGCGTCGCGCTGGCGGCCAATGAGGCGGTGGCGGTGGAGGCCGCGCGTGAGTGCGTCGCGGCCACCCACGCTCCGGATGCGGCGGCGATGAGCGCCAGCCAGGCCAAGATCCTGGAGTGCTCGACCGGTGACTTCGGCGTGCAGGCCGGCCTGTACGGCGGGCTGCTCGTCGATGCCTATCGGGCGGCGAACGTGCAGGTCCAGGTCGCCGACATGCGGGCCGCCGTCGAGAAGCACAACCCCGACGGGTCGATCGACGTGCTCGTGGCCGTCCGGGTCAAGGTGACCAACTCCGAGGCCGCCGACCAGGAGCAGGGCTACCGGCTGCGGGTGCAGATGGCGCCGGAGGACGGGACCTACAAGGTCGCCGAGCTCGACCAGGTGACGTCGTGACCGCGGTCCTCGACGCCACCCCCGACGCGGCCGCCGTCGACGCCGCACCCGTTGACCCGCCTGCGCGCTGGCACGTGCGGGCCGGCGCGCTCGCGGTCGACGTCTTCGTCGGCGCAGGTGTGGTCGCGACGCTGGCGCCGTGGCTGCTGGCCGGGCCGCAGCTGGGCTGGCTGTGGTGGCTGTTCGTGGTGGCGACGGCCGTGGTGCTGGTGGCGATGGCCGCGAACCGGTGGCTGCTCCCGACGATGACGGGCTGGTCGCTGGGGCGCGCGCTGTGCGGGATCCGGGTGGTCCGACGCGACGGGTCCGCCGCCGGTCTCGGGCGCCTGCTGCTGCGCGACCTCGCCCACCTGCTCGACACGGCAGCGCTGTTCGTCGGCTGGCTGTGGCCGCTCTGGGACCGTCGGCGCCGCACGTTCGCCGATCTGCTGGCGCGCACCGAGGTCCGCGCCGTGCCCCGCCCGGAGCGCGAGATGCGGCGCTACACCGCCAAGTGGATGGTGGCGGCGGTGGTCGTCGCGGCGGTCGCGGCGGGATTGGCCTATCTGGTGGTGTACCGCCAGGAACAGGCCCTGGACCGCGCGCAGGCACAGATCGCCGAACAGGGTCCGCGGATCGTCGAGCAGATGCTGAGCTATGGCGCGGACACGGTCGACGAGGACTTCCAGCGGGCACAGTCGTTGACCACCGAGGCCTACCGGCCGGAGCTGGTGGCTCAGCAGAATGCGGTCCGCGAGAGCGGCGCGACCACCAACGAGTACTGGGCCGTCAGCAGCGCGGTGCTGTCCGCGACGCAGGACAAGGCGGCGATGCTGCTCGCGATGCAGGGCCAGCGCGGCGCCAACGTCGATGACCTGAAGTTCATCACCGCGACGGTGCGGGTGGAGTTCGACAAGGTCGGCGACGAGTGGCGGGTGAATCAGCTCCGAGTGCTCAAGGCGCCGGCGATGCAGGGGGTGCCGCAGTGAGCCCGCGCCGCCGCGTCGACGCCGACGAGCGCGACTACTTCGCGGTCGAACCGAAGCCGCCGCGGCGGTGGGGTCTGCCGCTGGTGGCCGCGCTGGCAGGGGTGTTGCTCGCCGCGGTGGTGACGGCCAGCACGCTGATGCTGGTGTCCTACGAGACCGACCGGCGCGCCGAGGTCCGTACCGCCGCCGCGCTGGACTACGTGCGGGGCTTCATGACGGCCTACACCTCGCTGGATCCGTTCAATGCCAACGCCTATGCCGACCGGATCCTCGCCGAGGGCACCGGCGAGTTCGCGAAGATGTTCAAAGAGAAGATGAACGAGATCGTGATCCAGGTGGCGCGAGCGGAGCCCTCCACGGGTGAGGTGGTGGAGGCCGGCGTGCAGCGCTGGAACGACAACGGCAGCGCCGACGTCCTGGTGGCGACCACCACCACGTCGAAGACCCCGGACGGCAAGACGACCATCGAGAGCGGCAACCGCTGGGTGGCGACGGCGACTCAGGAAGGACAGCAGTGGAAGATCAGCCAGCTGATTCAGGTGATCTGACCACCCCGGCTACCGCTCCATCCGAGCCCGCCCGCCGCGGGTGGCGGCTGCCGTGGCGTCGCGCCAAAGCCGCTGCGCCGGAGCCGGAGGCGGTCGTCGAGAGCGAGGCGGAGTCGCCCGCGGGCGAACCGGTCCGCCGGATGCCGACGGGCAAGGCGCGCCGCGCCGGGAAGACGGAGGTCACCACCGACGCGTCGGAGGAGCCGGCCTCGCGGGAGAATGCGGTCGCCGAGGAGCCGGTCGCCGACGAGCCGGTCGGCGAGAAGCCCGTCGGCGGGGAGCCGGTCGGCGAGGAGCCGGTCGCGGCATCCGACTCCGACGCCGATGTGGACGACGCTGAAGCCGCCGCCGCCGCCGACCCGGACTCGGATACCGAGGTCGAACCGGAGCCCGAACCGATCCTGGTGCCGCACCGGCCGGCGGGCCGGCGCCTGCTGACGGTGGCCGCAGCGGCGTCGGTGTTGTTCGTCGCGGCAGGCGCGTTCGCCGGGGCGATGGTGCAGCCCTACCTCTCCGACCGGGCGGCGGTCGACACCAAGCTCGAGATCGCCCGGACGGCGGCCGACGCCATCACGACGTTGTGGAGTTACACGCCCGACGACATGGCGGCGCTGCCCGACCGCTCGTCGCGGTACCTGTCCGGGGAGTTCGCCAGCGAGTACCGCCGCTACATCGACGCGATCGTGTCGACGAATCAGCAGGCACAGGTGACGAATACGACTCAGGTGATGGGCACGGCGGTCGAATCGCTGTCACCGTCGGAGGCCACCGCGATCGTCTACACCAACTCGGTGTCGATGAGCCCGGTGACCAAGAACGTGCCGTCGCTGCGCTACCTGTCGTATCGGCTGACGCTGGAACGCGACGGCGGGGACTGGCTGATCACCGGGATGAACTCGATCACCAGTCTGGACCTCACCCCGCAGGTGTGACGCGGGCGCGTCGACATGCCCGTGCAATCGCCGGTGTCGGACCGGCTGACCGTCGTCGCACTCCTGCTGTTGACGTTCGCGACCGGACTGGTCGACGCGATCAGCGTGCTGGTGCTGGGCCACGTGTTCGTCGCGAACATGACCGGCAATGTGATCTTCCTCGGCTTCTGGTTCGTTCCGCACTCGGGGGTGGACCTGACCGCGGCGTTGGTCGCGTTCGTCAGCTTCGTGGCGGGCACGGTGATGGGCGGGCGGCTGGCCCGCCACCTCGACTCCCGGGTGCGGCGGTGGCTGACCGTCGCATTCAGCGTCGAGGTCGTGACGCTGGTGGCGTTGTCGATTCTCGCGGGCACCGGGGTGCTCGACTATCACGACGACACCAAGCTGTTCCTGATCGCGGGTCTGGCCGTGGTGTTCGGGGTGCAGAACACCACGGCGCGCCAATTCGGGATTCAGGAGCTGAGCACCACCGTGCTGACCCAGACGATCGTCGGCATCGGCTTCGACAGCAGGCTCGCCGGTGGGACCGGGCAGCGGGAGAAGCTGCGCTACGGCGTCGTGGCGACGATGTGCGCGGGCGCGGTGGTGGGGGCCACGTTGACGCGGGTGACGGTGGCGCCGGTGATCGCGCTGGCCGCGGTGGTTGTGACCGCGGCCGCCCTGATCTTCCGATTCGGGCCCGGCGCGGCACCGGCGGGCGGCTAAGGTCGGCGGTATGCCAACCGTTCTGGTGACCGGCGCGTCCCGCGGTATCGGCTTGGCACTGGCCGGACATCTCGCCGGTCGGGGCTGGACGGTCTACGCCGGTGTGCGCAGCGATCGCGACGGCGCCGACGTCTGCGCGCTGCACCCGGACCGCATCACGGCGGTGTCGCTGGACGTCACGGACGCCGCCGACGTCGCCGCCCTCGCCACCACACTGCCCGACCGGCTGGACGCGGTCGTGAACAACGCGGGCATCGTCGTGGCAGGCGCCGTCGAGGCCGTCGACGTGGATGACTGGCGGATGCAGTTCGACGTCAACGTGTTCGGACAGATCGCGGTGACCCAGGCGGTGCTGCCGAAACTGCGGGACGCGCGCGGCCGGATCGTGTTCATCTCCAGCCTCAACGGGCAGATCTCCATGCCCCTGCTCGGTCCGTACTGCGCGTCGAAGTTCGCGCTGGAGGCGGTGGCCGACGCGCTGCGGGTCGAGGTGCGTCCGTGGGGTATTCCGGTGGTGCTGGTGGAGCCCGCGCAGACCGACACCGATATGTGGCGGCGCGCCGACGACATGGTGCTGGCGGCCGAGGCCGCGATGTCACCGGAGCAGCGGGAACGCTACGCGCGACACATCGCGGGGATGAAGTCGTTCGTGCCGGCGGCCCGGCGGATGGCCGTCCCCGCCGCGAAGGTGGTCGCCGTCGTCGAGGAGGCATTGACCGCCCGACGGCCGCGGGCACGGTACGTGGTGGGAGTCGGCCCCAAGGTGCAGTTGGCGTTGATGACGAATCTGCCGACGGCGGTCCGCGACCGGGTCATGGCCGGACTCGCCCGCATCCCGCGCCGGATGTGATGGCAGAGTTCGTCAAGCACAACCCGGCTGCGCCGCACGGGTTCTTCGCCTGCGAGGCGGCCGGTCTGCGATGGCTCGCAGCGGCGGGCGGTGTTCCGTGCGCCCCCGTGATCGCCTGTAGCGCAGCCTCATTGACCTTGGAGCGCCTCGAGTCGGCCGCGCCGACGCGGCGTGCCGCCACGGCGTTCGGCGCGGGCCTCGCGGTGACCCACGACGCCGGGGCCGAGGCCTTCGGTGCGGCGCCCGACGGGTGGGACGGAGACGGCTTCTTCGGGCCGCTGCAACATCCGCTGCCGATGTCGTTGACCGCGCATGAGCGATGGGGTGAGTTCTACGCCGACGAGCGTCTTGCGCCGATGGCCGAACGGGCCGGGCCGCGGTTGACTCCGCGCGGCCGCACCGCCGTGCGCGAGGTCGAAACCCTCTGCCGGGCGGGCGCTTTCGACGATGAGGACGAGCCTGCGCGCCTGCACGGCGACCTGTGGAGCGGCAACGTGATGTGGACGCCGGACGGTGTGGTGCTGATCGACCCCGCCGCGCACGGCGGCCACCGGGAGACCGATCTGGCGATGCTCGCGTTGTTCGGGTGTCCGTACCTCGACGACGTGCTGGCCGGGTACGAATCGGTGCACCCGTTGCGTGCGGGGTGGCAGACGCGGGTGGGACTGCACCAGTTGTATCCGTTGCTCGCCCACGTGGCGCTGTTCGGCGCGGCGTACACGTCGCAGACCGAGACGGCGGCGGCATCGGCGCTGGGCTGATCGTCTGCGACGGCGTTGCTGGCCAGCGTCATCGGCGGATTGCCCGCCCGCGTGCCATGATCATGGAAGTAGTTGTTATGGCACAAATATCGGGTGCTGCGCCGATTCCGGCGCACGTGTCAGAGCAACCGCCCGCGGCAACTGACTCGACCGCATGACGATTTAGTTGCTCGAGAAAGTACAGGCGGTGAACAGCACGCTTCCCCGGTGAACACCGCGGCTGAGGGTGGAGTTCTCTTGCGTCGAGCGATATTGACGGACTTATCAGCAATCGGATGTTCGGCGACCTAAGAGATGTTACGGTGCCTGGGATCTGTCGGAAAAGTCGGTCGGGAGGACCTGGTCACATGGCCAAGCACCGGGGTGCGAAGCGGCGTTCCAAGAAGATTGCTGTTCTCGGTGCGGCGACGGTCACCGCGACCGCGCTGACCGTCGGAGCCGGACCGGCCCCCACCGCGACGGCGGCGGCGGTCGAGCGCGCGGATGCCGTCGACCTGGCCGCGGACTTCCGGCTCTTTCCGCCGCCGGCGGCCATTCCCGACATCACCTTCGGGGCGGGTGGCGCGGCCTACGACGTCAAGAACCAGTTCGCCGACTTCGTCTTCCGCACGATCTTCGACAACGTCAACCTGGCCGCTCTCGCGCGTGCGGCGGGTGTCGATCCCGAGAGCATCCTCGAAACGGTGCTCGGCAACCTGCCGCTGGCCCTGCTCACCGACCCGATCTTCGTCGATCTGCTCGGCGGGCTGGCCCTGCCGCTGGCCACCGTGCTGGATCAGCTCCCGTTGTTCGAGCAGATCCCGCTGCTCGGGAATCTGCTGACCGCCCTGTTGAGTCAGGGCATCAACGAGGCCGGTCTCAACACCATCGCCGGGCTTCTCGAGGTCGTGGGCCTCGACCTGAGTGACCCGTTCAATCTCACCGAGGTCGGGGGCCAGCTCGGCCTCAACGTCGTCACGTCCGGTCACCTGTTCACCTTGCTGAAGGTGCTCGGCACGGACCTCGGATGGACGCCGACGCTGCCGAATTCGGTCGCCGACGAGGTGGAGGGCACCGAGTACCTCGGAGTCGGGCTGGATGGACTCCTCGAACTGGCGGACACGGGAATCGTCTCGATTCCGGGGATCCTCAACCAGGTGCTCGATCTGCTGGATCTCGGCAGCCTCGACGACATCCCCGATGCGCTCAAGGTGCGTGTGCCCGTGGTGGTCGGTGAAGGGGTCGGTGCCTTCGCCGCCGGCATGGCGTACCAGGACATCCTCGACCGGCTCGCCAGCCAGCCCGGCGGGGTCGACTACGACGGCGAGGAGGCCGCGCCGCTGCTCGGGAGCATCACGGTGCTGCCGATGCTGTTGTACCGCAACCCCGGACGGGCCAACGGCGGGCTGTTCGCCCGCCTGTACCCGCTGGCCGGGTTGTTCGGCATCGACACCGTCACCCCCGACACCCAGGTGAGCAACAGCGGTGGCCTCGAGATCCCTCTGACCAACCTGTACCTGGGTGGGGCGACGCTGATCCCGGTCAAGATCGACGCGACGGTGCAGTACGACCCGCTCTCGGATTTCGCGGCCTGGCCGAACCCGTTCTCGCTGGTGAACAGCCTGGTCGCCGCGGCGCTGCCGACCTACACCTTGCGGGGGTTGGACACCGCTTTGACCGCCGAGTCGGTCACCGAACAGTTGGCGCCGCAACTCGCCGAGATCACGGCCGGCCTCCTCGACGACGACGTCCCGCTCGCGCTGAATCTGTACGCGACGCTGCCCACGGACACCCTGCCGCTGCTCGAGCCGACATACCTGATCTTCGACGCGATCAACCTGCTCACCGGCGCCAACCTCAACAACCCGATCGCCACGGCGCTCGCGCCGGCGCTGACCAGCCTGGTCAACCTCGGCTACACCGACGTGGAACGGCAGTGGAACGACGAGGGCGACTACTGGGAGTACGTGCGGACGTTCGACGACACGAGTGTCCCGACGCCGTTCGGCTCGTTCCCGGACATCAACTGGCTCAACGTTCCGGGCGACATCATCGGTGCGTTCGGCGCGGGCGTCCGGCAGGCCTTCGAGGACGGGTTGGTGAACCGGGACGGCCCCGTCAAGAACGCGCTGGCCACGCTGCTGAACCTGCTCGGTCTCGACGGCGGCCTGCCGGGCGGTATCGGTGGCGCCGGACTCGACGGCGTCGTGAACCAGATTCGTGACGCGGTCGACGACCTGCTCGGCGGTCTTGTCCGGGCCGGCGCTTCCACCTTGGCCACCGCCGGCAGCGTGCCCGACGAGCGCGCGCAGCGGGTGTCGCTGACCGTCGAAGACGCCGGCGCCGCCACGGTGGACGAGGGCAGCGAGACGTCGCTCGACGATGCACAGACAGCGCCCGAACCGGTCGGGGACGTCGAGGACGCGGTATCCGCCGGCGCAGACTCCGCCGAAGAGGGTGCCGACGACGGCGCCGAGGACTCAGACGCCGCCGAGGATTCAGACGCCGCCGAACCCGTCGACGACGATGCCACGGACGACGACGAGGGCATCGACGACGTTCCCGCTGCGGACGACGCCGCAACGGACGCCGCGCAAGACGCGGACGACGACGGTGAGGATGCCGACGGAGGTGCCGACGGCGAGGGCGCCGGCGACGCCGACTCCGCCGACACCGGCGCCGCCGACAGCGACCCGAGCGGATCTAGCGCTCCCGCCGCCTGAGGCGCCGGCGCTTCGTCGCAGCAGCGCGCCGAAGTGATGTCGGACACAAATTTCGCGCCGCGTGATCCGCAGGGTCGGTGCCCGCTTCGCGCGCGGCGTCGTTGACCGGCGAACGTTCTCAGGAAGAAGGCCGTGGACGGCGCGTCGTGCGCATTTCGGCGGACCGACACAGCGCAGCATTGCTGCGCCGTGGCGAAGATCAGCCGATCTTCGCAGGTGGAACGACACGGGCGAGCATCGGTGGTTCGACCACACGATAACGTCCTTGACGTTCGTGCATTCGCCGACTGGATAACCCGCGTTATTGCCAGCTCAGAGGCGGTTCCTCAAGGTTGCACGGATGCTTCGCTGTCTGGATAGCGGAATCCGTGGCGGTTGTCACCGCAATAGTTGATAGCGCAAAGACCGACCCTATCGCCCGGTTCAGCTAATCGTTTCGCGCTGCTAACCTCGCCGGGGCACACGCTGAGAAGAAACTGAGAAAGGGCTGTGGGGGATGCGACGGGGAGTGAACAAGCCGGAAGGCCGCCGGGCGATGCGCCGACGGATGGAGCGCTCGAAAGTGAAGCGCCTGGGCATGATGGGCGCGATCTCGGCCACCGCCCTCGCCATGGGGCTGACCCCGGCGCTGGCCAATGCCGCGAACAGCGAGACGTACTTCATCGGCTTCCCCGAGTGGTTGCCGATCGGCGAGGGCTCGACCCTTCCGTCCGATCCGGTGGCGATCAACAACGCGATCGTGGGCGCCAAGGACACCGACCCGCTGATCGCCTGGGGCCTGGGGCCGGTCGACCTGCGACCGACCTTCGTCAAGTGGTACACCCCGGTGAACCCGCTCGATCCCACTGACCCCAACCAGGAGCAGTACTACACCCCGGGCGAGTGGGGGCAGACCGGTTCCCACACCGTCAGCTACACGGGTCCCAACCCGCTGTACCAGCCGGCCTACGACGCTGCGTACGACCTCGCATACAACTACGACGTCGCTTACGGCGTGGCATACGCGCAGATCTCGGCGGCCGCCTACGACTCGGCCTACGCGCGCCTGTCCCGCGGTTGCAGCGGGTGGACGGCGAGGCTGTGCCAGGCGAAGGCCGCGGTCGACGCAGCCGCTGAGGCCAAGCGGATCGCCGACGCGCAGGCTCCGGCGGCAGCCCGGGCCGAGGCGACCAGGCTGGCTCTGGCGGCCGCCCTCGCCGCCGTGGCGAACATTCCGAAGACCGTCGAGTTCAGCGAAGAGATCCCGGAGTACGGCTGGACCGAGGACGGCTTCTGGTCCACGACCACGTCGGGTCAGTGGGTCGCGTCCCCCGAGGACGTCGCGGACCTGCCGACCGCCGGGCAGCTGGCCTACCTCGCGCAGGCCGTGCAGAACGGCGACCTGAGTGCGCTTGCGCCCGTGCTGAACTGGACGGCCTACCTGACCAACGTCAACCTGATCGCCTACGGCGACGGAGCGATCGCCGCCGGGCAGGCGTATCAGGCGTACCTGGACAGCGTGCGTGGTGAGACCCACGAGGGTTACGACGCCTTCGTCATCGGCGACCCGGAGACCGGGCCGCGCAAGATCCGAATCACGTTCGGCGACGGTGTGATTCAGGTACACCAGACCGACACCACCAACAATCCGCTGGAGATCCCGCTGCCCGGTGATCTCGAATTCCCCGACGCCCCGCAGGTCGGCTGGGAGAGCGTCCAGGACGGCGGCGTGGTCGACCTGACCGTGCTGTCCCTCGTGCTCGCACGCAATCCGGGCCGCGCCAACGGTGGCCTCTACGCGCGGTTCGCCCCGTTGTACGAGGAGCTCACCGGCGTGAACCCGATCAGCCCGGATCGGCAGGACGTCCTTCCCGAGGGCGTGGACCCTGAGCTGATCACCAAGCTGCTCACCGGGAATGCTGACGGCATCACGATGGACGAGCTGGGCAACATCCAGGCCGTCATCGACTCCGTCGACGGCAAGCCGATCGTCGTGACCCTCAAGGCCGACGTGGGCTGGCAGTACGACCTGCTGTCGGATGCGCCGGCCACGGCGAATCCCTTCGCGTGGGCCAACTCTGTCGCGTCGGCGGTGCTGCTGACCAACCTGCTCACCGGCACGGACTTCCAGAATCTCGGCGACGGCGGCTACATCGGGCCCGACGGCACGATCTACTACACGCTGCCGGTCGAGGAGCTTCCGCTGCTGGCACCGCTGCGGATGCCGTCTCAGGCCGCGGGACTGGCTCTCGGTGATGCCTATGCCAACGCCGCGCTGGCCGACGCCCTCGAACCCGCGATGAAGATCCTGGTGAATCTCGGCTACACCGACGTCGTGCGCCAGGAGGACGGCACCTACGTCCGCACCCTCGACCAGTTCGGCGAGAACGCGCTCTTCGGTACGCCGACCCTCACGCGCGAGCAGTGGGCCCTGGTGCCCGGTGACCTGGTCGCCGCGTTGGGCGCAGGCTTCGGCGACGAGCTGTCGGACGTGCTGATCCGCACCAAGGATCAACTCGTCAAGAACCTCGCGCTGAACCTCACGCCCGAGCAGGACGCCGCGCTCGAGAACACGCTGGTCACGGCGGGCGGCGTACTGAAGACGGTCAGTCGGGATGCCGGCGATGTCGTCTCGGCCGGGCTCGGCGCCGTCGACGCCCGCGTGCCCGACCAGCCGCAGGTCACCCAGGAGCAGTTGGCCGCCGTGCAGCGGGCGACGGGACGCGAGCTCGCCGAGGCGCGAGACGACGCCGGACAGGTCGCCGGACAGGTCGATTCGGCGGTCCGCGACGCCCGCGAATCCGCCGCCGAGAGGCGTTCGGTGCTCCGCGACTCGATCAGGAAGGCCGGTGACAACCTGCAGCGCGCCGGCGAGCAGGTGGGGGAGAACATCCGCAACGCCGTCGACCGGGACCGCGAGGCAGACGCGTCCGACAACGGCAGCGCCACCGACGACGCCGACAACAACGACGCCGCGGATAAGGCGTCCGACAACGCGTCCGGCAGCGACGCGTCGGACGGCACCGACGCGCAGTAGTCGCACCGTGCGCGGCAGCCCCGGAGTGCAATACTCCGGGGCTGTCGGCTTTTCGGCTAGCCGAGGATCTCGGCCATCGCCGGGGTCAGCCACTGCGCGTACTCCCCGGTGATGTGGTTGTCGTCGCGGTAGACCAGGAGGCCGCCGACGATCACAGGGCAGCGCTGCGCCGTGCAGAACAGCTCGCCCAGGTCGGCGTAGCGGCCACCGGCTCCATGCACCGCGGCCGCCTCGGCGGCGATTCCGTTGGCGTGCAGCGCGATTCCCCGGTCGGGTGAACAGGCCACGACATCGTCCATGTGGTCCGATACGCATGACGGCACCGTCGACTGCGGATCCGGCACCGGCCCGAGCACCAGCACGTCCGCGCCGGTGGACCGCAGCCGCGACACCAGCCGGCCCAGCCCGTCGAGCCACGCCGAATCGTAGGTGGCGAAGCCGAAGTCGGCGCCGTAGCGGCGGGACATGTCGACCACGATCCGTTGGGGCCGTTCCGCGTCCAGCCGCGCCAGCACGTCACCGCGCCACTGCACGCATTCGCTGTACGTCCTGCCCAGGTACGGGCTCGTGATCGGCAGGTCCATCAGCGGGCAGGTCACCTTGCTCATCGTGGTCAACCGCCAGCCGCGCTGCGCCGCGACCGATTCGAGGGCGGGTTGCCACATCGCGGCATGGGAGTCGCCGACCAGCGCCACACCGGCGCCGGCCGCGCTGTCGCCCGACACGCAGTCGGGCTGGTCGACGTCGCGCCAGCTCAGGACGCACCCGTTGACGAACACCTCCGGTTTGGGCACCGCGCCCAGTGGCGGCGACAGATCGGCCGGCACCGCACGCATCTCGGCCGAAGCCGCCACCGCTGCCTGCACCTGGGTGCGGGCGGTCACCGGCACGGGAGTGGCAGGCCCGGCGGGCGACGGGGCACCGGCCGTGGGGACGGCCGGGGCGGTCAACGCCGCGGGCAGCGGCGAGGGGGCGTCGCCGACCGGGACGGGACGCAGCGCGAGCAGCACGATCGCCGAGCACACCGCCATCGCGGTCGCGACGCCGCCGGCCGCGAGGCTGCGGACGGTCGATCCCCGCAGGGCGTCGGCGAACCGCGCGGGATTCTCCACCAGATGCAGTGTCAGGATGGCCAGTCCGAGTGAGATGGCCACCAGCGCCAGGCGGCTGGCCAACCCCGGCTGCGCACCCAGCAGCGTCGGGGCGAGGATGAGCACCGGCCAGTGCCACAGATACCACGAGTAGGACACCCGTCCGATCGCCCGGAACGCCCGCTTCGACAGCAGCCGTCCCGCACCGAGATTCGGCGTCGCGCAGCCGGCCACGATCACCAGCACGGTACCGGCGACCGGTAGCAGTGCGGCGGTGCCGGGGAACGGTGTGGCGGGGCCGATCCGCGTGCACGCCACCACGATCAGTGCGAGGCCGCACCAGCCGACGAGTGCGGCCGCCACCGGTGGCAGCCGCCGCCACCACGCGACGCTGAGCGCCAGCAGCCCCCCGGCCGCGAGCTCCCATGCCCGCGACGGCAACGAGAAGAACGCCCACGACGGCCACTGATCTGTCCACGACACCGACACCGCGAACGAGGCCGCGGCCACCGCGGCCAGCACGGCCGCGTAGGGCAGCGGTGACCGGGCCACCGGCGCACCGAACCGGCGACGCAGCACCCACGCCGTCGCGATGATCAGCGCCGGCCACACCAGATAGAACTGCTCTTCCACGCCGAGCGACCAATAGTGCTGCAGGGGTGAGGGTTCGGTGACGGATAGGTAATCGGTGCCCTGGATCGCGAAGCGGACGTTGCCGGCGTACAGCGCGCCGGCAATCGCGTCGCCGAGCACGCTGCGGGCCTGCAGCGGTGGCAGCAGCAGCGCAGCGCCGACGGCGGTGACGGTCAGCACCAGCGCGGCGGCGGGCAGCAACCGGCGGGCCCGCGCGGCGTAGAAGGCGCCGAGTCGGACGCCGCCGCGGGACGCCACCTCGCGCCACAGCAGCCCGGTGATCAGGAATCCGGAGACGACGAAGAACACGTCGACACCGACGAATCCGCCCCCGACACCCGGCATACCGGCGTGGTAGAGCACGACGGCCAGTACCGCCACCGCGCGCAGACCCTCGATGTCGGTGCGGAATGCGCCACGGCGCGCCGCCGCGGACGGGCCGCGCCGGACCGGTGAGGGAGACTTCGTCACTTCAGTCACGTGAAGCACAATGGTCCCACGGTCGAGCGCGTGAACCCGGTATTGACGCCCTAGCCGAACGCGAGCCAGCTGGGCAGCGCGCGCTCCCGGGAGTTGCACAGCACCTGGCGGGTATCGCAGTTGCCGCGCGGCGATCCCGCACCGCTCCACATCCCGCCGGTGTCGCGACGAAGCACGATCGCCGACGAGCCGCCGCCGTCGAGCAGGATGGCATGGTCGGCGCCCAGGCCGCGGAACAGATCCTGCATGTTGTCGGGGGTGTAGTTGCCGCCCTGGAACACGTACAACTGGTCGGCGGCACTGCTGTACCCGATCGCGGTGCGTGCCGCGCTCGGGCCGGGGTCGTTGAGCTGTCCGGTGTTGCCCGGACCGAGCAGGCCCAACCCGGCCACCGCGACGAACCGCGTTCCGCCATCCATCAACCGCTGAATCTCCGGTGAGGCGGCGTCGTAGTCCTGCGGCCCGTCGGGCATCACGACATACGGCGCGCCCGTGACCGGGATGATCATCGTCGCCAGCGCGGTCCAGGTCTCGTCGCCGCCGGACAGAGCCTGCTTGCCTGCGTAGGCGAGGGTCCCGGTGACCGCGGCGTTGGCCCGGCCCAGCCCGCGGGTGTTGTCCACGTAGGCGCCCAGCGGTGAACTGCACCCGGTGTCGCGCCAGGAGCCGCCCTGCTGACCGCGGACGTCGAAGAAGTTCGCGTTCACCGCGATGGTCGGCTGACCCAGCACCTGCCACGCCTGGAGGGGGGTGAACGTCTCCGACGCCTGCCGCAGGCCCTCGCGCGTACGGGCGCGCGGATCCCGTTCGCAGCGCGCCTGATAACCCTGATGGGTGTCGACGAGCAGACGCGGCGTCAGGCGCGCCGACGCGTTCTTGATGGTCATCAGGTGTCCGCCGTTGTCCAACGTGTACTCGCGCCCGTCGGCCGCGCGGAACGGTGCGGCGAACTGGCCGCCGAAGTTGTAGACGAGGTACGAGCCCTTGGTGTTGGCGATCGCGCCGAGCAGCAGCGCCCTGGCGTCCTCGGCACGGGCCTGCGATGCGCCGAGAGTGCTCAGCACCGCGCACATCGCGTACACGGCCGCAACCGCCACGATGCGCTGCGTCACCTTTGCTGGCGCGGGCACGCCCATCCCTTCGTCACTGGTCACCTACCCACCATTGATGGGCACATCAGTCACTCTGTCAACTTTGGTAACAGCGCTGTCTCGGCTCGGCGTCGGGCCGGTCTCCGTGAGAAAAATCTTTCGAATCAGTGACGGGTTAATCGCGGCGCTGCTGGGTAACCGGTCGGCATGCCCGCTCCGCGGGTAGTAGCTCGGGCGTGCGCGCCCCATCCACGAAGGAGCAGGAAATGATCGGTACCATCCTCGGCGCGCTGATCGTCGGCTTGATCGTCGGCGCGTTGGCGCGGCTCATCATGCCGGGCAAGCAGAACATCGGCGTCATCATGACGATCGTGCTCGGCGCCCTCGGATCGTTCATCGGCAGCTGGCTGACGTACCAGGTGGGCTACAGCAACTCCAACGGCGGGTTCCAGATCATCCCGTTCCTCGTCGGCATCATCGTCGCGATCGTGCTCATCGCGATCTACGTCGGCGTGACCGGCAAGCGGGGGTCGCGTCCCGGCACGGCTGTTCGCTGACACCGAGCGCTACGAGTGGGCCCGGGGCGCACGCCCCGGGCCCCTCGTCTGTCAGCGGCCGGGTGGAGCCAGCCGGTACACCGCGTCCGCGTCGTCGTCGGTGATGTAGACCGCGCCGTCGGGGCCGGCGACCGCGTCGACCGGGCGGCCCCACCGGGAACCATCCTCGGCCTGGAAGCCCCCGACCAGTGTCTGCTGATCGCCCAGCCCGCCGTCGCGCCACGGATAGAACGACACCTCCGGCGCCCGCGGCGGCTGCCGGTTCCACGAGCCGTGGATCCCCACCAGGGCGCCCCGCGCGTACGGTTCGGGCAGCGCTCCGTCGACGAAGCTCAGCCCCAACGGCGCCGAATGGGCACCGAAACTCTGCTCCACGGGCGGCAGTGCCGCGCAGTCCATCTTCGAGCCGTCGGCGTTGGTCTGCACGTCGCGGATGAACGGCACATCCCCGGGTCCGCCGTCGATATTGCAGTATGGCCAGCCCAGTTCACGGCCCGGCGTCAGCCTGGCGAGCTGCTCGGGCGGATGGTCGTCGACGTAGTCGGGATCGACCTGCCCGGTCCGCGGGGTGAGCACATTGTCGCGACCGTTGACCGCCGTCCACACCGAGCCGTCCGGCGCGACCGCCAGGCCGGTGCCGTTGCGGACCCCGGTGGCGAACGGCTCGGCGGGCCCGCCGCCCGGCGGGACGCGCATGATGGTCGCGCGCGGCGGGGTGGCGTCCCGGTCCCCGGCGGAGATGTTGCCGGTCGATCCGATCGAGAAGTACACCGCCCCATCGGGTCCCACCGCGACGCTTTTCAACGCGTGTGCGTACGCGCCTTTGAGGTCGGGGCTCTCTGCGTCGGGCAGTCCGCCGGCCACCACGCGGCGGTTGGTCGCCTCGCCGTTGACGTAGTCGTAGGCGACCACCTCGTCGCTTTCGGCGACGTAGAGCGTCTGGCCGGCGAAGGCCATCCCGTGCGGTTGGGTCAGCCCGCTCAGCAACTGGGTGGGCTGCGGGCCGGCGCCGTTCGGGGTCAGCTTGATCACCTGACCGGTCCGCGGCACAGACACCAGCAGCGCGCCGTCCGGTGTCCACCGGGCCAGCCGCGCCTCCGGGATTCTGGCCCACACCGCCATGGTCCAGCCCTGCGGCACCAGCGCCTGGCGCGGCTCGTCGAATGGGGCGGCCCCGAGGTCCTCGGGCACCTCGACGGTCACAGGGCTCAACTCGGCTGGGGCGGCCTCTCCGGCCGAGGTCGCCGGGGCCGACGCCGACCCCTGTTCCCGTGATGGCGGTGAGGCTTCCGATGAACATCCCGCCAGCGCCGCCGCACACAGCAGACAGGCGCCGAGTCGCTCAGGCCGCAGCCAGATTCGCATGCATCTCCCAGACCAGGATCTCCGATGGTTCGGCGGCGGTGACGCGCTGGCCGCCGGAGGCGGTGAAGCGCACGGCGTCGCCTTCGTGCAGCACGCCGGCGCCCTCCAGGGACACTTCGCCGCGCGGTACGAACAGATGCAGATACGGCGCCTGGGGCAGCTCGATGCTCTGTCCGGGCTGCAGCCGCGCGCCGTGCAGCGCCGCATAGCGGTTGCGGATGGTGATGGCGGTCTCACCGCGGTGCTCGGGCATACCCGACGCGATCGTCACGAGGTTCCCGCGCAGCAGTTCGTCGTCGATCTCGAGCTGCTGGTAGCCGGGCGTGACACCGGATTCGTCAGGAACCACCCACATCTGCACGAAATGCACAGGCTCGCTGTGGGTTTCGCCGCCGGTCAGCGTCCATGAGTCGTTCTTCTCCGAGTGCAGGATGCCGCGGCCGGCCGACATGCGTTGCGCGAGTCCGGGGTAGATGACGCCCGAGTGGCCGGTGGAGTCCTGGTGGACGAGCGATCCGCGCAGCACCCAGGTGACGATCTCCATGTCGCGGTGCGGGTGGGTGTCGAATCCCTTACCCGGCCTGACGATGTCGTCGTTGTTGACCAGCAGCAGGCCGTGGTGGGTGTTGGCCGGGTCGTAGTGGTCGGCGAAGGAGAAGGAGTGCTTGGAGTCCAGCCAGGAGATCCGCGTCTTCGCGCGGTCGTCGGCGCGGCGGATGTCGATGCGTTCGGCCGTCGATGCTGTCATGTCTTCACCCCTTGGTCGTGGCCAGCCTAGGTGGCCGACCTGGACACGACAACTTCGATGATGTGTCATGTATTCCATGTGGCTGTCGACGGAGGAACAGCGGGTGTGGCGTGGCTACCTCGCGATGGTGGCGGAGTTGCAGACCGCGATGAACCGGCAGCTGCAGCGGGACTGCGGGCTCTCGCTGAGCGACTACGAGGTGCTGGTCGCGCTGTCCGAGCACGGACCGCGCCGGATGAACCAGCTCGGCGACGACCTGGGGTGGGAGCAGAGCCGGCTGTCGCACCAGGTGCGGCGGATGCGCGAGCGCGGGCTGGTGACGCGCGAGGGCGTGCACGAGGACCGCCGCGGCGCCGTCGTCGCAATCACCGATGCCGGCCGGGAGGCGTTGCGCACCGCAGCACCCGGGCATGCGGCGCTGGTGCGTCGGGCCATGTTCGACGGGGTGCCCGACGCCGCCCGCACGGTGTTCGCCGACGTGATCGACACCGTGCGGGAACGGCTGCGCGCCGAGGCGTGAGCTACCAGTCGGATTCGTCGAACGTGATGACGCCGCGGATGTTCTTGCCGTCGAGCATGTCCTGGTAACCCTGATTGATGTCCTCGAGGCGGTAGGTGTTGGTCACCATCTCGTCGACCTTGAGCAGCCCGGACTTGTACAGGCCGATCAGCCGCGGGGTCTCCACATGGCTGCTGCCGCCGCCGAAGATGTTGCCCTTCAACGTCTTCTGCAACATCGTGAACAGGAACAGGTTGAGCTTGACGTCGAAGTCCATCATCGAGCCCATGCCGGTGACGACGCAGGTGCCGGTCTTGGCGGTCAGCGTCATCGCCTCTTCGATGTACTCGCCGCGCATCTCGCCGACGGCGATGATCGTCTTCTCGGCCATGAAGCCGTGGGTGAGCTCGAGGACGGGGTTGATGGCCTCGGCCATCGAGGTGAAGACGTGGGTGGCGCCGAACTTGACCGCCTGATCGCGCTTGAACTCGACGGGGTCGATCGCGACGACGTTGCGGGCGCCGGCGATCACCGCACCCTGCAGGGCGGACAGGCCGATGCCGCCGACGCCGACGATCACGACGGTCTCGCCGGGCTGCACCTCGGCCACGTTGGTCGCCGACCCGAAGCCGGTCGGCACCGCACACCCCATGATGGCGGCGGTCTCGAACGGGACATCGTGGTCGATCTTGACGACCGAGTCCTTGTGCACGGTCATGTACGGCGCGAACGTGCCCAGCAGGTTCATCGGCGTGACCTCGTGGGAGCCGGCGCGCACGCGGGAGGTGCCGTCGGCGATGGCCTTGCCGCCGAGCAACAGCGCGCCCCGGTCGCACAGCGAGCGGTAACCCCGCAGGCACGGCTGGCACTCCCCGCAGGCCGGGATGAACGCCAGCAGGACGTGGTCGCCCTCCTCGATGCCGGTCACGTTGCGGCCGACCTTGGTGACGACCCCGGCGCCCTCGTGACCGCCGAGTGCGGGCAGGCCGATGGGTGTGGCCCCGGTGGTCAGGTGGTAGTCGGAGTGGCACATGCCCGAGGCATGCATCCGGATCTGCACCTCGTCGTCGATCGGGTCGCCGACCTCGATCTCATCGACGCGGAACGGCGAGTTCAGCTCCCACAGCAGGGCGCCCTTCGTCTTCATGGTCCGCGATCATAGAACACGTTGCAGTTCTGTGTCTCGCGCACCCGGTCACCTGCGCCGATGACGACTTTGACCCGTCGAGTGACCACCCGTGCCGCCGGAATAAGGTTCCAGCACGCTTATCCACAGCAATGCGTGTCATAACCCTGAAGTCGGCGCGAATTGTCGGCCCTCGCCGCCACCGTGTGGCCATGACAACCACAATCATGGGCCCGTTCCTCGGCACCGAGGCGCTGGCAGCCGGTGCGGTGACCCGCCGTCAGCTGGGCCGCCGGTACCGGGCGGTGTACCGCAACGTCTACGTGCCGGCGGGACAGGAACTCACCGCGGTGACGCGTGCCAAGGCGGCGTATCTGTGGGCCCGCCGCAACGCGACCGCCGCGGGATTGTCGGCGTCGGCGTTGCACGGGTCCCGGTGGATCGACGCGTGCGAACCCGCCGAACTGATCCGGATCGGCGATGCGGCTCCGGGCGTTCTCATCCACCGCGACCGTCTCCCCGAGGACGAGGTTTGTGAGCGCATGGGGATTCCCGCCACGACCGCCGCACGCACCGCTTTCGACCTGGGCCGCCGACGGGGCACACTCACCGCCGCCGTCCAGCGCATCGATGCCTTGGCCAACGCGACCGGGCTGACGCGCGAGGATGTCGATCCGCTGCTCGAACGGCATCGTGGTGCGCGCGGGATCGTGGCGCTACGTCGGGCGCTCGACCTCATGGACGGCGGGGCCGAATCCCCGCCGGAGACCGCGGTGCGGTTGATGCTGATCGCTGCCGGCTTCCCGCGGCCGGAGACACAGATCGTCGTGGTCGACGCGTACGGCGCATTCGTCGGCCGCATCGACATGGGTTATCGCGAGCACCAGGTCGGCGTCGAATACGACGGTCCGCAACATTGGGACGACCCGGGCCAGCACGCCCGGGACATCGACCGTTTGGCAGAGCTGGCGGCTCAAGGATGGGTCATCATCCGCGTCAGTCGCGACATCATGCGATACCGCCGAGTGGTCGCGCTGCGTCGCACGCGCGACGCCATGCGCGCGGCGGGCTGGCCGCACTGGGCCGAGGTCAGACTTGACGCACGCTTATCACTCGAACGCGGGGCATAACCCTGATCTCGGCCTCTCGGCCCCCCGCTACCTCTCGCGGGGCGTATCGGGCAGGCCGAACGCCGCGAACGACGTCATGTGGAACGCCACCACATGGGTGATGCCGTCCGGTGTCGCGGCCAGCACGTGCAGCTGAAAGGGTTCGTGCCGCCCGGTCTGCGGGTTGCGCATGTACATCGCCGCCGCGGGCTGACCGTTGGCGGTGGTCGGCGTCAGCAGCATGTCGCCCGCGCCCTCGGCCGGACAGTGCGTCTTCGACAGCAGCACGATGTCCTCGGGCCCCTGGTACCACCCGTCGAACGGCGGCATCTCCCACACCGCCTCCGCGGTGAACAGCTCGACCAGCCGGTCCATGTCGTAGGTCTCGAATGCCGTGATGTACCGGCTCAGCAGGTCCTGGGCCTCGGGGGACTCCGGCGGCGGCAGCACGTCGTCCTCGCTCGGGCCGATCGCGTCGAGCTGGGCCCGCGCCCGCTGCAGCAGGCTGTTCACCGCGGCGGTGGACGTGCCGATGGCCTCGGCGACCTCGGCGGCCTTCCACTGCAGCACCTCGCGCAGCACCAGCACGGCGCGCTGGCGCGGGGACAGGTGCTGCAGGGCCGCCACGAACGCCAGCCGCACCGACTCCCGCGACCCGACGATGCTCGACGGATCGTTCGACTCGTCCGGGAGGGGTTCCAGCCAGGGAATCTCGCCCTGCCACTGGATGTCGTCGACCGGGTCCGAGCTCGGTGCCCCCAGCCCCGTGGGCAGCGGGCGGCGCTGCCTGCCCTCCAGCGCGGTCAGCGACGTGTTGGTGGCGATCCGGTAGAGCCAGGTGCGCACCGACGACTTGCCCTGGAACCCCTTGTAGGACTTCCACGCCCGCAGGTAGGTCTCCTGCACCAGGTCTTCGGCGTCGTGCAGGGATCCGGTCATGCGGTAACAGTGCGCCAGCAGCTCGCGGCGGTACTGCTGCGCATCAGCGAGGAAGGCGTCTTCCGCGCTGCCGTCATCCAAGGTCTGTGCGAGGACGGTCACGTCCGTGAGCTTACGCACGGTGGCCGACAACCGGCACGTCTGTTTCGCAGGCGGACCGATAGTCTCGCCGACATGCCCAGCACCCGCACCGAGCGGAGCTTCGACGGCGTCGGCGGAGTCCGCATCGTGTACGACACCTGGACCCCCGACACCGCCCCGCGCGGCGTCGTCGTCCTCGCCCACGGCTACGCCGAACACGCCCGCCGCTACGACCACGTCGCGCAGCGCTTCGGCGCGGCCGGGCTGGTGGTCTACGCCCTCGACCACCGCGGCCACGGGCGTTCGGCCGGCAAGCGCGTCTACCTGCGCGACATCTCCGACTACACCGCCGACTTCCACACGCTGGTGCAGATCGCGGCCGGGGAGTACCCGCAGCTGCCGAGGATCGTGCTCGGCCACAGCATGGGCGGGGGCGTGGTGTTCGCCTACGGCGCCGAGCACCCCGGCGACTACGCGGCGATGGTGCTCTCCGGGCCTGCGGTGTACGCACAGTCGGCGGTCAAGCCGTGGCTGGTGACGGCGGCCAAGGTGCTCGGCCGGATCGCGCCGGGGGTGCCGGTCGAGGAGCTCGACGCCGACGCGGTGTCCCGCGACCCGGAGGTGGTCGCCGCCTACAAGGCCGATCCGATGGTGCACCACGGCAAGCTCCCGGCCGGGGTGGCCCGCGGACTGTTCACGGTGGGGGAGACGATGCCGCGCCGGGCCGCGTCGATCTCGGCGCCGCTGCTGGTGGTGCACGGCGACCAGGACCGGCTGATCCCGGTCGAGGGCAGCCACCGGCTGGTCGAGTGCGTGGGCGCCCGGGACGTGCACCTCAAGGTCTACCCGGGCCTGTTCCACGAGGTGTTCAACGAACCCGAGCGCGACCTGGTCCTCGACGACGTCACCTCCTGGATCGAGACACGACTGTGAAACCCGCTGCGCGACGGCTGTTTTCGGGCCTGGCCGCCGCCCTGCTTATCGCCGGCTGCTCGTCGGACGCCGAACCGCAGGCGTCGAACTGGGTCGACGACCAGGTGACGTTCACCGCCGACGGTCTGACCCTGCACGGCACCTACCGCCACCAGCCGGACGTCAGCGGTCCGGCCGCGCTGCTGATCTCCGAGAGCGGGCAGACCGACCGCAACGGTGACAACGCCGTCGCGGGGCCCGTCGGCAACATGCGCCAGCTCGCCGAACTGCTCAGCGAGCGGCAGGTTGCCTCGCTGCGGTACGACAAGGTCGGCACCGGCCGCACCGGTCTGGGGCCCTACGCCAACCGGCCGACCGAGGTCGGCACCGCCGTGTACACCGGGGGTGCCGCCGCCGCGCTGCGCTTCCTCGCCGACCAGCCGGGCACCGACCGCGACCGGGTGTCGATCTACGCGCTCGGCGAGGGCACCGTGCACGCGATGGCGCTGGCCGACCCGGCGGCGGGTGGCCCGGCGGTGCACTCGCTGGCGCTGCTGCAGCCGCTGCCCGGGCGCTATCTCGACATCATCACCGGTCGGGTGCGCGGCGAGGCGGATCCCGCGGTGCTCGACGCCTGGCTGGCCGCGGTCGAGGAGATCCGCACGAAGGGCACCGTGCCCGCCGACCTGCCCGAGGGTCTCGGCGCCATCGTCAACGCCGGCAACATCAAGGCCGTGATCGAGGCCGACCGCGTCGACCCGGTGGCGCTGGCCGCCACGCTGCCCGCCGGGATGCCGGTGCTGCTGACCTGCTCCAACACCGACAGCCAGGCCCGCTGCGACGCGCTGCGACCGCTGATCGAGGCGCTGGGCCACACCGCGCTCACCGTCGCCGAACTCGACGGCGTCAACCACGTGCTGCGCGACGACCCCACCGACAACGTCGCGAACTACGCCAACGGCGAGCCACTTTCTCCACAGGTCGTCACGGCGATCGACGGGTTTGTCGGCAAGGAGCCCTAGCGTGGCGGCCATGAGTGACGAGCGAGGAGCGGAGCGGATCCGCGCATGAGTGACGACAAGATGCTGGCGCGCATCGCGGCCCTGCTGCGCCAAGCCGAAGGCACCGACAACGCCCACGAGGCAGAAGCGTTCATGGCCGCCGCGCAGCGCCTGGCGACGGCGACCTCGATCGACCTGGCGGTCGCGCGGTCACACGGCGACCAGCGCACCAAGGCCCAGACCCCGGTGCAGCGCACCATCACGATCGGCAACGCGGGCACCCGCGGCCTGCGCACCTACGTCCAACTGCTCGTGGTGATCGCCGCGGCCAACGACGTGAAGTGCGACGTCGCGTCGAACTCCACCTTCGTGCACGCCTACGGGTTCGCCGAGGACATCGACGCCAGCCACGCGCTCTACGCCAGCCTGGTGACGCAGATGGTGAAGGCGTCGGAGGCCTACATCGCCTCGGGGGCGCACCGGCCCACACCGACCATCACCGCCCGGCTGAACTTCCAGCTGGCGTTCGGCGCGCGCATCGGGCACCGGCTCAGCGAGGCCCGCGAGGAAGCGCGGGCGGCGGCCACCGACGGCCGGGACAGCCGGCCGGGCACCGCGATCGCACTGCGCGACAGTGATCTCGAGCTCAAGGACTTCTATCAGCAGGCGTCGCAGGCCCGCGGCACCTGGCGGGCCACCAGCGCCACCGCCGGGTACTCCTCGGCCGCCCGCCGCGCCGGTGACCGGGCCGGCCGCCGCGCCCGGCTCGGCCCCAGCCCCGAACTCGCCGGCGCCCGCGCCGCCCTGGAGACGTGACCCGCCGCGACACCCAACGGGCCCAGGTGTACGCGGCCGAACAGTTCGTCCGCACACTGTTCGACCGCGCCGCCGAACGCGGCAACCCGGTCGTGGAGTTCTTCGGTGCGGCGCTCACGCTGCCGCCGGAGGGCCGGTTCGCGTCCGTGCCGTCGGTGCAGTCCTACGTCGACGACGTGCTCGCCCACCCCGGGGTGCGGGAACGGTGGCCCGATGCGGGGCCGCTGAGCGTGCGCGCCCGCCGCGGCGCCACGGCCGCCCACTACGAGCGCACGGAGGACCGGGCGCTGATCGCCGTGCCGGAGCGGCGCACCACCTGGGCACTGCGTGAACTCGTCGTCCTGCACGAGATCGCCCACCACCTCTGCGACGCGGATCCGCCGCACGGCCCGGCCTTCGCCACCGCGCTGTGCGATCTGACCGAGGCGGTGATGGGGCCGGAGGCCGCGCACGTCCTGCGGGTCGTGTACGCCAAGGAGGGGGTGCGCCTGGGCGGCGGTTCCAAGGATTAACGTGGGCGCGTGAGCGAGCCGGATCCGCAGAGCGTCGATCAGCTGTTCAACGCGCTGCTGCACACCGAGGACGAGGCGCTGAGGACCGCGCGGGAGTCGACCACCTCGGCCGGCATGCCGCCGATCGAGGTGTCGGCCCAGCACGGCCGGCTGCTGGCGCTGCTGGCCACCATCAGCGGCGCCCGGCGCATCCTGGAGATCGGCACGCTCGGCGGGTACAGCACCATCAACCTCGCCCGTGGCGCCGGGCCCGATGGGCGGGTGATCACCTGCGAGTTCGACCCCCACCACGCCGTGGTGGCCCGGGAGAACCTGGCCCGCGCGGGTGTCGCCGACCGGGTCGAGGTGCTGGTGGGCGCCGCGCTGGACACCCTGCCGACGCTCGAGTACGCCGGGCCCTTCGACCTGGTGTTCATCGATGCCGACAAGGAGAACAACATCGCCTACGTCGAGTGGGCGATCCGGTTGGGCCGGCCCGGCACCGTGATCGTGGTCGACAACGTCACCCGCATGGGCCGCATCTACGATCCTGCGCCCAACGACCTGCAGGCCCGCGCCGTGCGGGAGATGCTGCAGATGATGGGCGAGCATCCGCGGCTGAGCACCGCCGCGATCCAGACTGTCGGCGCCAAGGGCTGGGACGGGTTCGCGGTCGCGGTGGTGAGCTGAGCCGAGGTGATCCGCCGCTCGCGGCGGGTATAGGCACGCCATGGGGATCTGCTATCGCGACGGCATGGTGTCGGTCGACCGGATCGTGAAGGCGTCGCCAGCGGCGGCGTGGTCGGTGCTCGTCGACCTGCAGGCCTGGCCGAAGTGGGGGCCGACCGTCGCCGGGGCCGAACTGCTCGACGGCACCGAACTCGGGCTCGGCGAACGGGGCCGGGTGTTCACGCCCGTCGGCCTGCCGCTGCCGTTCACGATCACCGAGTTCCAGCCGGGCCGGTACTGGGCGTGGCAGGTCGCCGGCATCCCCGCCACCGGCCACGGCGTGGAACCGACCGACACCGGCACCCGGGTGTACATGAATGCGCCGGTGTGGGCCGGTGCCTATGTGCCGGTGCTCGCGATCGCGCTGTCGCGCATCGATCGCATGGTCAGCTGACCGCCGACCGCACGGTTGCTGACGGGCCTACTCGGCCGATGCGGACAGCAACCGTGCGTTCGGGCGCTGAACTAGCCGCAGACCGCGCCGGTGGCCGCCGACCCGACCAGTTTCGTGTACTTGGCCAGCACGCCGGTGGTGTAGCGCGGCGGCAGCGGCTGGAAACCGGCCTTGCGCGACTCGAATTCGTCGGCGTCCACGAGCAGGTCCAGCGTGCCGTTGGCGACGTCGAGCCGGATCCGGTCGCCGTCGCGCACGAACGCGATCGGCCCACCGTCGACGGCCTCGGGCGCGATGTGGCCGACGCACAGACCCGTGGTGCCGCCGGAGAAGCGGCCGTCGGTCATCAGCAGCACGTCCTTGCCGAGGCCCGCGCCCTTGATGGCGCCGGTGATCGCCAACATCTCGCGCATGCCGGGCCCGCCCTTGGGGCCTTCGTAGCGGATGACGACGACGTCGCCGTGCGTGATCGTGCCGTCCTCCAGCGCGTCCAGCGCCGCACGCTCGCGCTCGAACACGCGGGCGGTGCCCTCGAACACGTCCGAATCGAAGCCGGCCGACTTCACCACCGCGCCCTCGGGCGCCAGCGAGCCGTGCAGGATCGTGATGCCGCCGGTGGGGTGGATCGGGTTGCTCATCGCCCGCAGCACCTTGCCGTCGGGGTCGGGCGGTTCGATGTGCGCGAGGTTCTCGGCCATGGTCTGACCCGTCACCGTCAGGCAGTCGCCGTGCAGCAGGCCGGCGTCGAGCAGCGCCTTCATCACCACGGGCACACCGCCGATCTCGTCGACGTGCTTCATCACGTGGCGGCCGAACGGCTTGACGTCGGCCAGGTGCGGCACCTTCTGCCCGACGCGGGTGAAGTCCTCCAGCGTCAGCTTCACCCCGGCCTCCGACGCGATCGCCAGCAGGTGTAGCACAGCGTTGGTGGAGCCGCCGAACGCCATCACCACGGCGATGGCGTTCTCGAACGCCTCCTTGGTCAGGATGTCGTGGGCGGTGATGCCGCGCCGCAGCATCTCCACGACCGCCTCACCGGACCGGCGCGCGTACTCGTCGCGCCGCTTGTCGATGGCGACCGGCGACGCGCTGCCCGGCAACGACATCCCGAGGGCCTCGGCGGCCGAGGCCATGGTGTTGGCGGTGTACATGCCGCCGCACGCGCCCTCGCCGGGGCAGATGGCGCGTTCGATGATGTCGACGTCCTCGCGCGACATCAGTCCGCGCGCGCAGGCGCCGACGGCCTCGAAGGCGTCGATGATCGTGACTTCCTTCTCGGTTCCGTCGGTGAGCTTGGCCGTGCCCGGCATGATCGAGCCGTTGTAGAAGAACACCGAGGCCAGGTTGAGCCGCGCGGCGGCCATCAGCATGCCGGGGATCGACTTGTCGCAGCCGGCCAGCAGCACGGTGCCGTCGAGGCGTTCGGCCTGCACCACGGTTTCGACGCTGTCGGCGATCACCTCACGCGAGACCAGCGAGAAGTGCATACCCTCGTGGCCCATCGAGATGCCGTCGGACACCGAGATGGTGCCGAACTCCAGCGGGTAGCCACCGCTCGCGTGCACGCCACCCTTGACCGCCTGCGCCAGCCGCTGCAGCGACATGTTGCACGGGGTGATCTCGTTCCACGACGAGGCGACACCGATCTGCGGCTTGACCCAGTCGTCGTCACCCATGCCGACCGCGCGCAGCATGCCGCGGGCGGCGGTCTTCTCGAGGCCGTCGGTGACGTCGCGGCTTCTGGGTTTGATGTCCGGAGTCTGAGAGGGCATCCGTCAAGTATGCCTTCGGCGTTTGGCCCGGCCAAACCGATATAGATACCCCCTTGGGGTATTCGGTAGGCTGTGGGCATGATGTCCCGACTCGCCGCCCTGATCGCCGCGTCCGCTACGGCCCTCCTGCTCTCCTCCTGTTCCGATGCGGCCGAGCAGCCGCCCGCGGCCGAAGGCCACGCCAACCACACCCAGAGCCAGAGCGCCGGCGACGCGCAGGCCGCGCACAACGCCGATGACGTCGCGTTCGCCCAGGGCATGATCCCGCACCACCAGCAGGCGATCGAACTGGCCGACCTGGCCCGGGAACGCTCCACCGATCCCGCGCTGCTCGACCTCGCCTCGGCGATCGCCGCGGCGCAGGGCCCCGAGGTCGACCAGATGACGCAGATGCTGCGCAGCTGGGGCGAAGAGCCCATGATGGAGCACGGCGGGCACGGCGGCCACGACATGAGCATGCAGGGCATGGTCGACGCGCCCACCATGCAGCGGCTCGGCACGCTGAGCGGTGCGGAGTTCGACACGCTGTGGCTGCAGTCGATGATCGCCCATCACCAGGGCGCGGTCGAGATGGCCAAGGCCGAACTCGCCAACGGGCAGAACGCCGAGGCCAAGACGCTGGCCGAGGCGATCATCACGGCACAGGAGAAAGAGATCGCGCAGATGAACGAGATGCTCGCGAGGTGACGATGTCGGATGACGTGGCAGCAGACCCTGCCCACGACGCCGGGCAGCACGGCTATTCGGCGCAGAAGGCGAACTACGCCAAACGGCTGCGCCGCATCGAGGGCCAGGTCCGCGGGATCGCCAAGATGATCGACGAGGACAAGTACTGCATCGACGTCCTCACCCAGATCAGCGCCGTCAACAGCGCGTTGCAGTCGGTGGCGCTGGGGCTGCTCGACGAACACCTCGGCCACTGCGTGACCCAGGCGGTGGCCGAGGGGGGCGAGCAGGCCGACGCCAAACTCGCCGAGGCCTCCGCGGCGATCGCCCGGCTGGTGCGGTCCTAGGCGCCGAGTTCGCGTTCCAGGCGCTCCACCTTCGCGGTGAGCTGACCGCGGAAACCGGGCCGGATGTCGGCCTTGAGCACCAGGCTCACCCGCGGCGACACCGCGGCCACCGCGTCGACGGCCTGCTTCACCACCGCCATGATCTCGTCCCATTCGCCTTCGATGTTGGTGAACATCGCGTTGGTCTCGTTCGGCAGACCCGACGCCCGCACCACCCGGATGGCCTCGGCCACCGCCGCGCGCACGCCGCCGGTGTCGTCGCCGCCGGACGGGCTGACACTGAACGCCACAAGCATCGGTCCAGCCTGACACACTGCCGGGGTGACCGAAGTCGTCCTGCTCCCCGCCACCGTCGAACACCTCACCGCCCTGCGCGAGGACCGCGCCGCATTCGCCGAACTGCTCGGCAGCGCGGTGCCCGACGGTTGGCCCGAGTTCCCGGAGGCCATCGAGTTCACGATCGCCACGCTCACCGAGCACCCGTACCAGGCGGACTGGTGGATGCACTTCTTCCTCGCCGAGGACGGTGCCGTCCTGGTCGGCTCCGGCGGGTTCGTCGGCCCGCCCCGGGACGGGGTGGTGGAGATCGGCTACGAGATCGCGCCCGAGTTCCGCGACCGCGGCCTGGCCACGGCCGCGGCCCGGGCCATGATCGACAAGGCCGTCACCAGCAGTAACCGGGTGACCACCGTGATCGCCCACACCCGTGCCGAGGACAACCCGTCGACCGGGGTGCTGCGCCGGCTGGGGTTCCGGCGCACCGCCGAACTCGACTACCCCGACGAGGGGCCGGTGTGGCGGTGGGAGCTGCCCGCGCCCGCCGCCGTCGCCGGATGAACGGCGCCGGCACTTCCCCCGGGTGACCTGCAAAAAGTAACGCGCACCCCGTAGCCGCGATGAATGGTGCAGGTCAGGGACCCGGCTTGCACCGCAGCGCTGTTCGCGGCGCTGCGCGCGACGGTAGCTGGCCGGTCCTCTGTGCGACACTGGACCTGTTTCGTGGACTGGAGGTAACGCATGCCGCAGCGGACAGCGCGGAAAATCACGACCGCGATCATCGCCGCCGGACTCGCGGGCGGCGTGGCGATCGCCCCCTCGGCGTCGGCCCAGCCGCTGCCTCCACCGCCGCCCCCGCCGGTGAACCCGGTCGCGCCGCCGCCTCCGCCGGCGAACCCGTTCGCGTTCCCGCCGCCGGCCCCCGCGCCCAACCCGCTGGCCCCGGCGGCGCCGGGCAGCACCCCGTTCGCCCCGGCCGCGCAGCCGATGGCGATCCCGGAGGGCACGCCGGCCGGTCAGAACCCCACCCCCTACGTCGGTGAGCCGGTGTTCGCACCGCCGACGTTCAACCCGGTCAACGGGTCGATCGCCGGCGCCGCCAAACCGATCTACATCAACTTCCAGCGGCCGATCGGTAACCGTGAGCTGGCCGAGCAGGCCATCCACATCTCGAGCAACCCGCCGGTGCCCGGCCGCTTCTACTGGACCAGCGACACCCAGGTGCGCTGGCGCCCACAGGACTTCTGGCCGGCCGGCACCGTCGTCAACATCGACGCCGGCGGCACCAAGTCCAGCTTCACCGTGCCCGAGCAGCTGGTCGCGACCGTCGACGACGAGACCAAGCAGATGGAGATCGTGCGCAACGGGGTCGTCGAGAAGACGTTCCCCGTGTCGATGGGCAAGTCCGGCTACGAGACCAAGAACGGCACGTACTACGTGCTCGAGAAGTTCGAGGACATCGTGATGGACTCCTCCACGTACGGCGTGCCCGTCGACGACCCGTCCGGCGAGGGCTACAAGATCAAGGTCAAGGACGCCGTCCGGATCGACAACAGCGGCATCTTCGTGCACGGGGCCCCGTGGTCGGAGGGCGCGCAGGGCAACAGCAACGTCAGCCACGGTTGCATCAACCTCAGCGCCGAGGACGCGCAGTGGTTCTACGACAACTTCGGCAGCGGCGACGCCGTGGTCATCAAGAACACCGGCGGCGGCCTGTACACCCAGCCCGACGGCGCCTCCGACTGGCAGATGTTCTGACCTGACCCGTTCGGCCCTCCCGGTCCGCACTGACCGTGTCAGGATTGAAGTGAGCCCGGCCGCACCGTCGCGGCCGGTGACCATCCGAGGGTGGGCCGATGCCCGGTGTCGACAGAGCCGCTGCCCGCACGGTCGTGGTGATCGTGCTGATGGTGTTGGCCGTCGTCGCGCTGCGGGGCCACCTACCCGGCGCTGATCCCGCCACCGACGCCCCGCCCGACCGCGGTCCCGGCCCGCTGATCGCCGTGGTCACGATGCTGGTGCTGTCGATGGCCGTCATCGCGTTGTCGGTGCTCACCCAGCGGCACGACCCCGTCACCCGGCCCGACACCGTCGGTGCCCTGGCGCGCGACCGGGCCGGCCGCGGCGGCCGGTGGACCTGGCGCATGGCCGCCGTGGTCGCCGCGGTCGTGGTGGGCTGGCTGGTCGTGGTGCTGCTGCTGATGCGGCTCAGCGGGTGGCTGGAGGTCGCCGCCGGACCCCCCGCGCAGCCGGCCGAACCCACCCGCGCCGCTCCCAACGCCGGCGCGCCGGAACCGCCGCCGCCGCAGGACGCACCCGGTTCAGGTGCGGCGCTCGGCGTCCTCGCCGCCGCGGCGGCCGTGTTCGTGGCGCTGTCGATCGCCGCCACGATGGCCGGCCGCCGGCAGCGACGCCAGATGCCATCGGCGCCGTTCGACGATCCGCCGGGCGAGCAGGCGCCGGCGTCCGGACCGCAGACGCTGGTGCGGGCCGCCGAACGCGGCCTGGCCGAGATCGGGGACCTCAGCCGCGAACCGCGCGAGGCGATCATCGCCTGCTATGCGGCCATGGAGCGGGAACTGGACAAGGCACCGGGCGCCCGTCCGCAGGAGTCCGACACCCCGACCGAGGTGCTGGCCCGGGCCGTACAGCGCGACCTGCTGCGCGCCGACAGTGCCACCGAACTCGTCGACCTGTTCGAGGAGGCCCGATTCAGCCCGCACGTGATGGACGAGCAGCACCGCGAGGTCGCGGTCCAGGTGCTGCGCCTGGTGCTGCATGAGCTGCAGGAGGCGCCGTGACCCGCGTCGTCGTGCTCGCCCTCGCCGCGGTGGCGGTCGTCGAGGCCTACGCGCTCATCCGGCTCGACCGCGACGACGTGCTGGTGGCGTCGGGGGTGGCACTCGCCGCGGCCCTGCTCGCGGTGCGCGCGGTGATGGCGCGGGTCCGGCGGCCGGCTTCCGACCACGCCGGGGTCGGTGAGCGGGAGGCGGCGCTGCGGCGGTGGGCGGCCAAGACGCAGAGCCTGATCGCGTGGTCGGAATCCACCCGCTCCGACTGGGACCGTCGGCTGCGGCCCATGTTGGCCCGCCAGTTCGAACTGGCGACCGGGCATCGAAAAGCGCGCAATCCCAGGGCGTTTCAGGCCACCGGTGAGATGCTGTTCGGCGCCGAGCTGTGGCAGTGGGTGGACCCGGAGAACATCAGCCGCACCGGCGCCCACGAGCCGGGGCCGGGCCGCGCGGCGCTCGACGAGATCCTGCGACGGCTGGAGCGGGTGTGACACTGCCGGCCCAGACCACCACCGCCCACTGCCGGGCGGTGCTCGACGAGATCGGCGCCGTGGTGGTCGGTAAACGGTCGGCGCTCACCCTGATCCTGACCACCGTGCTGGCCCGCGGCCACATCCTCATCGAGGATCTGCCGGGGCTGGGGAAGACGCTGATCGCCCGGTCGTTCGCGGCCGCACTCGGATTGCGTTTCACCCGTGTGCAATTCACCCCCGACCTGCTGCCCGCCGACCTGCTCGGCGCGACGATCTACGACATGCAGACCGGGCGGTTCGACTTCCGGCACGGACCGATCTTCACCAACCTGCTGCTCGCCGATGAGATCAACCGGACGCCACCCAAGACGCAGGCCGCGCTGCTCGAGGCGATGGCCGAACGCCAGGTCAGCATCGACGGCACCACCCACCCGCTGCCCGCGCCGTTCCTGGTGCTGGCCACCGACAACCCGATCGAGTACGAGGGCACCTACCCGCTGCCCGAGGCGCAGCTGGACCGCTTCGCGATCCGGCTGGAGCTGCGCCACCTCAGCGAACCCGAGGAGGTGACGATGCTGCGCCGCCGCCTCGAGCGCGGGTCGGCGGAGCCCGCCGTGCAGCGGGTGGTCAGCGCGGAGGACCTGCTGGCCATACAGGAGTCGGTGGAACAGGTCACGGTGCACGACGACGTCCTGCAGTACGTCGTGTCGCTGGCGACGGCATCTCGTCAGCACCCGCAGGTCGCGGTCGGCGCCAGCCCCCGCGCCGAGCTGGACCTGGTGCAGTTGGCGCGCGCCCGCGCCCTGCTCACCGGACGCGACTACGTGATCCCGGAAGACGTGAAATCCCTTGCGGTGCCGGTGATGGCGCACCGCATCAGCCTGCGACCGGAAATGTGGGTGCGGCGGGTCCAGGGGGCCGACGTGGTCGAGGAGCTGCTGCGCCGGCTCCCGGTGCCCCGCGCCCGGACCGGCGGACCGTGACCGAGCACCCCGCCGATCACTCCGGTGTCGATATCGAACTGCGCTGGGGCGCATCGGTATTGACCAGGACGATTGCGACGTGTGCCGCCGTGGCGCTGGCCGCGGCGCTGCTGACCGCGCGGTGGGACCTGGTGGCGTTCTGCGCGCCGCTGCTGGGTGTGCTGTGCTCGCTCGGCTGGCAGCGGCGGCCACCGGCCGTGCGGGTGTACGCACACCCACAGCTGCAGCGGTGCTTCGAAGCCGAGGCCACCACGGTCGACGTGTGGGCGGCCGCCGACGAGCCCGGCCCGATCATGTTGTCCTGCAGCACCGCCGAGGGGATGCGGGCCGATACCACCGTCGGCGACGGCGGCCGGCTGTCGGTGACGCTGACCGCCGCCCGCTGGGGCCGGTACCCGGTTCACGCGCACGTGTCGGTGACCGGCCGCGGTGGCCTGCTGGTGGGCACCGGAAGCGCCGCCGTCGCGCGGGTGGCGGTGTTCCCGATGGCGCCGCCGCAGACGGTGGCGGTGCCGCGCACGGACCTGCTCGACCGGCTGGGCACCCACCTCACCCGCCACCTCGGCCCCGGCGTCGAGTACGCCGACATCCGCGGGTACGTCCCGGGTGACCAACTGCGCACGGTGAACTGGGCGGTCAGCGCCCGGCGCCGCAGCCTGCACGTCACCCAGCGGCTGACGGACCGTTCCGCCGACGTGGTGGTGCTGGCCGACACCTATCCGCAGCCGGCGGGCCCGGCCACCGCGGCCACCGAACGCATCGCACGCGGTGCCGTGCAGGTGATCCAGAGCGCGCTGCGCTACGGCGACCGCGCCGGTCTGGTCACCCTCGGCAGCCGCCACACCCGGTGGCTGGCCGCCGACATCGGCCAGCGGCAGTTCTACCGCGTGCTCGACGTCCTGCTCGACGTGGCCGACCAACCAGACACGGCCACCGGCAGTCTCGCACCGCGCGCCGCCGTGCCGCCCGGCGCGATCGTCGTCGCCTTCTCCACGATGCTCGAGACGGAGTTCGCGCTGGCGCTGATCGATCTGCGCAGGCGCGGGCACACCGTGGTCGCGGTCGACGTGCTGGAGGGCAACCCGCTGGCCGATGTCGACGATCCGCTGGTCGACCGCATGTGGGCGCTGCAGCGGTCGTTCATGTACCGCGACATGGGCACGATCGGCGTGGACGTGGTGGCGTGGCCGTCCGACGTCACCCTCGATCAGGCCATGGCGGTGGCCCCGGACCGCAGACGCCCCGGGCGGCGGCGGTGACCGGGTGGCCGGCGCAGCTGCTGCCGACCGGCTGTGGCGTGCTGATGGTCACCGCGTCGGCCGCGCAGGCCACCGGCGCGCAGCTGATCCCTGCGGTGGCGGCCCTCGCCGCGGTCCTCGGCGGCGCGGTGTGGCGACCGGCCGCGACACTGGCGGTGCTGCTGACGGTCGGCACGCTGGCCGTTGCCGTCCCGGCGCCGATGGTGACGGTGCTGTCCGGGCTGACCGCCGCGCTCTACCTGGTGCTGCGCCACGGCCCGGGGACGGTGACCCCGCCGAGCATGCTGGCCGTCACCGGGTTCGCGGCCGTCGCCGCGCTGGTGACCGCGGCGCCGCTGCACGTGCCGTGGCTGCCGCTGGCCGCCCCGCTCGCGCTGCTGGGCGCCTATCTGGTGGCGGTGCGGCCGTTCCTGCGCGGCGGCTAGGTCACCACCCACAACGCCAGCGCGATGACGAACGCCGAGAGCCCCAGCGTGGTCTCCATGACCGTCCACGTCTTGAGCGTGGTCTTGACGTCCATCCCGAAGAACCGGCTGACCAGCCAGAAGCCCGAGTCGTTGACGTGTGAGAGCACCGTCGCGCCCGCGGCGATTGCGAGTACCAGCAGGGTCAGGTGGATGTCGCTCAGGCCCGCCTCGGCGGCGGTCGCGCCGAGCAGACCGGCGGTCGTGGTGATCGCGACGGTGGCCGAACCCTGCGCCACCCGCAGCAGCGTGGCGATGACGAACGCCTGCAGGATCAGCGAGATCCCCAGATTGGACAGCGAGCTGCTCAACGCGTCGCCGATACCGCTGAGCTCCAGCACGCCGCCGAACATGCCGCCCGCACCGGTGATGAGGATGATCGAGCAGATCGGGCCCAGCGAGTGGTCGAGGATGTCGCGGACGTCGGCCATCGACCGGCCGCGGGTGCCCAGTGCGGCGATCGCCACCATCACCGTGATCAACAGGGCGACGGTGGTGTTGCCGAGCAACACCAGATACCGCGCCCAGGTCGCGTCCTCCGCGATCACCCCCGCCTCGGTCAGCGTGCTGATCACGGTGTCGAACGAGATCAGCACGAACGGCAGCAGCAGGATGCCCAGGACGGTGGGGAATGACGGTGCCGTGCGGGTGACGGTCCGGGTGGCGCCGCGTTCACCGGTGGTGCCGACGGCCCCGTCACCGTCGGGATCGGTGTCGGTGCCGGCGTCCCGGTCGCGGCCGCCGTTCATCTCACCGAACAGGATGTCGGGGATGTCGACGTAGAACCGCCGCCCCATGATGCGCGACACCAGGTAGGAGCCGATGTACCAGGAGGCGACGGCGACCGGGAAGCCGATCAGCAGCGTGAGCCCGATGTTCGCGTCCAACGCCCCGGCGGCGGCCACCGGTCCGGGGTGCGGCGGCACCAGCGCGTGCATCGCCGCGAACGCACCGGCGGCCGGGAACGCGTACAGCAGCAGCGACCCGCCGAACCGCCGCGCGACCGTGAAGATGATCGGCAGGAACACCACCAGGCCGGCGTCGAAGAAGATCGGGAAACCGAACAGCAGCGCAGCCACGCCGAGCGCGAACGGCGCCCGTTTCTCGCCGAACCGGTTGATCAGCGTGTCGGCGAGCACCTGTGCGCCGCCGGTGATCTCGAGCAGCCGGCCGATCATCACGCCGAACCCGACCAGCAGCGCCACCGACCCCAGCGTGTCGGCGAAGCCGAACATCAGCGCATCGGGGATGTCGGCCACCGGGAACCCGGCGGCCAGCGCCGTCAGCACACTGACCAGTACCAGCGCCACGAACGCGTGCAGCTTGACCTTGATGATCAGGAACAGCAGGACGGCGACGGCGGCTGCGGCGATCAGCAGCAGAGTCGCGGCGCCATATGCTGGTTCGATCGCTTCCATGCGGCCTCCGAACCGTCGGTCTGGGATCGTTCCCGGACGTGTTCCGCGCTCAGGCGGATGCTCCGGTCAGCGAACACCGTGACCAGCCGACCGTAGGCGGCCGAGACATTCCCCGTCTGGCCGATATTGAAACACCGCGGGCGGGGGCTCAGTTCCAGATGCGCACCCGGCGCTGGGGTTCCAGGTACAGCGCGTCCGACTCGTCGACCTCGAACGCCTCGTAGAAGGCGTCGATGTTGCGGATCACGCCGTTGCAGCGGAACTCCGGCGGCGAGTGCGGATCGGTCGCCAGCCGGCGCACCGCCTCGGCGTCGCGGTACTTGGTGCGCCACACCTGCGCCCAGCCGAAGAACACCCGCTGCACACCGGTCAGCCCGTCGATCACCGGTGCCTCCTCGCCCTTGAGCGAGAGCTGGTACGCCAGCAGCGCGATCGAGAGCCCGCCGAGGTCGCCGATGTTCTCCCCGACGGTGAAGGCGCCGTTCACATGCGGAGAGGGGGAGTGGCCGTTTCGTAGATCACGCGGCGTGTACGCCTCGTACTGTTCGATCAACGCGGTTGTGCGCGAACCGAATTCGCTGCGGTCGGCATCGGTCCACCAGTCCACGAGGTTGCCGTCGCCGTCGTACTTGGCGCCCTGGTCGTCGAATCCGTGCCCGATCTCGTGGCCGATCACCGCGCCGATTCCGCCGTAGTTGGCCGCGTCGTCGGCCTCGGCGTCGAAGAATGGCGGCTGCAGGATCGCCGCGGGGAACACGATCTCGTTCATGCCCGGGTTGTAGTACGCGTTGACGGTCTGCGGGGTCATGAACCACTCGTCGCGGTCCACCGGTCCGCCCAGCTTGGCCAACTCGCGGTCGGAGGCCACCTGGTAGCCGCGCACGTAGTTGCCGTAGAGGTCGTCGCGGCGGATCACCAGCTGCGAGTAGTCCTTCCACCGCGCCGGGTAGCCGATCTTCGGGGTGAACTTGTCGAGCTTGGCCAGCGCCTTCTCGCGGGTCTCCGGCGTCATCCACTCCAGTGAGTTGATGCTGACGCGGTATGCCTCGCGCAGGTTGGCGACGAGTTCGTCCATGCGGGCCTTGGCATTCGGCGGGAAGTGCCGCTCGACGTAGAGCTTGCCCAGCGCGTCGCCCATCAGGTTCTCCACCACCGACACCGCGCGCTTCCAGCGGTCGCGGATCTGCTCGGTGCCCGACAGCAACCGCCCGTAGAACGCGAAGTCCTCGGCGACCAGCGCGTCGGTGAGCAGGAACGCGCGGGCGTGGATGAGCCGCCAGCGCACCCAGCTCTTCCAGTCCGCCAGCGATTCGGCGGTCCAGGCCGCGGCGAACGCCGTCAGGTAGTCGGGCTGGCGGACCACCAGCTCGGCGACCTTGTCCTCGGTCGCGCCCAGCGCGCCGACCCAGCCGGCCCAGTCGAAGCCGGGTGCCTGCGTCGGCAGATCGGCGAACCGCAGCAGGTTGTAGGTCAGGTCGGCGTCGCGGCGCTTCACCACGTCCCAGTGCGCGGCGGCCAGGCGGCGTTCCAGCGCGACGATGCGCTCGGCGGTTCCGGCATGGTCTGCGGCGTCCCCGCCGTAGACCAGCGCGAACATCGCCGCGATGTGGCGCGGATAGGCGGCCAGGATCTCGGCGTGCTGCTCGTCGCGGAAGTACGACTCGTCGGGCAGCCCGATCCCGGACTGGCTCAGGTGCACCAGGTAGCGCGTCGAATCCTTGGAGTCGGTGTCGACGTAGATGCCTGCGCCGCCGCCGACGCCGGTGCGCTGCAGCACCCCCAGGACCGCGGCCAGTGCGTCGGGAGAGTCGGCGCCGTCGACCATGTCCAGCTCGTCGAGCAGCGGCTGCACACCGACGCGGTTCACGGTCTCCTCGTCGAGGAAGCTGGCGTACAGGTCGCCGATGCGCTGTTCGTCGGTCCCGTCGGCGGCGCCCGAGGCGGCCGCCTCGGTGCCTGATGTCGCCGCCGCGGCTCCGGTGATCAGGTCGCGGATCTGCTCCTCGGCGCGGTCGTAGAGCGAGCGGAACGCGCCGTCGGCGGCGCGGTCGGCCGGCATCTCGTACTCGGTCAGCCAGCGTCCGTTGACGTGGCCGAACAGATCGTCCTGGGGGCGCGATGCCGGGTCGACGTAACTGAGGTCCAGACCCGACTTGATGGTCGCTGTGGTTCCGGCGTCAAGGGTTCTCTCCGTCACCCCAACATGCTGCCAGAAGCGCACCGGTACCCTCACGGCCATGCCCGACGCGCTCACCGACGAGCCTGCCGACGCGACCGACACCGCCGACGGGCGGACCTTCAGCAGCTTCGGCATCGCCTCGGCCGCGCTGGGTGTCGTGGCGGTCGCCGCGGTCGTGCTGATCACGCTGATCTGGACCGGACATCGTGAGCAGGCCGACGAGCGGGCCTATCAGACGCGGGTCCTGCAGGCGGCCGCCGACTGGACCGGCGTGCTGATCAACATGAGCAAGGACACGGTCGACGCGAACCTGGCGCAGTTGCACGAGAACACGATCGGCGAGCTGAACGCCGACTTCGACTCGACCGTCGAGCCCTACCGGCAGCTCGTCGGCCGGTTGCAGACCCAGACCCGCGGTCAGATCGACTCGGTGTCGATCGAGACGCTGCACCACCCCGCGCCCGGCCCGGACGGCGGGCCCGCGCTGCCGCCGCCACGCGATCCCGCGCTGTCGGCGTTCGCCTCCCGCACCGACACGGTGCTGGTGGTCGCGACGTCGGTCAGCGAGAACGCCGGCGGTGAGGAGCCGCAGACCGTGCGGTGGAATCTGCGCATCGACGTGTCCGACGTGGACGGCAAGCTGATGATCTCCCGGCTGGAGCCGATCCGATGAGGAACGCCCTGCGGGTGCTGGCCTTCGACGTGCTGGCCCCGGCCGCGGCGATCGCCGGCGTGGTGTTCATCGGCGTCGCGCTCGGCTGGCCGCTGTGGTGGGTCTCGGTCTGCTCGGTGCTGTGCCTGCTGATCGTGCAGGGCGTGCTGGTCAACGTGGTGCTGGCGCGCCGCGACGGCGTCACGGTCGGCACCGACGACGACGGGCCGGGGCTGCGGCTGGCGGTGGCCGGGCTGGCCACCGCGGCCCTCGTCGTGGGTGTGGCGGTGGGCTACCTGCGCTGGACGGTGCCCGACCGCGCCTTCACCGCCGACAGCGCCGAGGTGGTCCGCATCGCCAGCAGCGTGTCGGAGGCGACGGCGACCTTCACCCCGCAGAGCCCCACCGCGTCCATCGACCGCGCGGCCGCACAGATGGTGCCCGAGCGGGCCGAGGCGTTCAAGAACGAGTTCGCCGGCGTGGCGCGGCAGTTGACGAGCAGGAACGTCTCGGCGCAGGCCAGCACCGTGTCGGCGGGCGTCGAGGCCCTCGGTCCGGCGGCGGCCAGCGTGGCGGTGGTGCTGCGCGGTACGCAGAGCGTGCCCGGCGAACCGGTCGACACCGCGGTGCTGGCGCTGCGCGTCACGCTGTCCAAAGCCGACGGCCGCTGGCTGGTCGACGACGTCACGCCGATCCATTCCCGCTGACCTGGCGATTTCGGCGTGGTCGGTCGCGCTCAGCGCGACGAACTACACCGAAATCGCGCTACAGGAGGCGGGCGTAGTCGACTTTGAGGCAGCGGTCCATCACGACCTGCAGGCCGGCGGCCACGCCGTCGCGCGCGAGCTGCTCGTCCCACAGTCCCTGCTGCAGCCACAGCGTCTTCGCGCCGATGGCGACGGTGTCCTGCAGCACCGACGCCAGCTCGCTGCGCCGCCGGAACACGTCGACCATGTCGGGCACCACGGGCAGGTCGGCCAGCGACGGATACACCCGGGTCCCGTCGATCTCCTCGACCGTCGGGTTCACCAGGTACAGCTCGTAGTGGCTGGCCGAGCGCAGGTAGTCCCACACCCCGTAGCTGGGGCGCATCGGGTTGGCGGAGGCGCCGACCACCGCGACCGTGCGCGTCTCCTGCAGGATGCGCCTGAGTTCGTCGGTGTCGGGTTCGGTCCAGTCGGCGGTGTCGGTCATGGGAACAGCATTCCCCGTCACCGGCGCCCCGACGCGGATCTCAGCGCCCGCTGCGGGACCGTTGCGCGCGGATCTTGGCGAAGCGGTCGGACAGGCGGCCCATCCGGATCATCAGCGACGCCGACGGGCTCACCTCGCCGTCGAGGTAGCTGGTGAATTCGTCGACCTCGACGCCGATGCGCGACGCGAACTCCGGCGCCCCCAGCCCCGACCGGTTGAGCAGCAGCTGGACATGGCGGGCCACCTCGGCGCGTTCGGCGGCCGCGAGGTGCTCGCGCGCCCGCACCAGCACCTCGGTCAGCGCCGTGGACACCCCGTACGGCGGCGCCTTCTCGAGGACCTCTTCGACCTGGCGCGCGGTGCGGCCGAACGGGTCGCGTTTGACCGCGGTGACGATGCGCTGCCAGACGGTGAGGTCGTCGGTCTCGAGCGCGCTGCGGATCGCCGCCGTCGACCAGAACTCGACCGGCCGTTCGTCGACCGGTGCCCGGTGCGGCGCCGTCGTCAGCGGTCGGGTCGGCGCGGACGCAGCCTCGCGGCCGGCCTCCCGCTCGCTGGCCAACGTCACCTCGCCTCCTCGAGCATCGCCACGGCCACCGAAAGGCACCGCTGCCTGACCAACGCCCAGTCCGATTCGGCGTCCGGGTCGCTGACCCGGTCGTCGTCGGAGGGCTGCGGATCGGCCAGGCGGCGCACCAGCTGGGTGGCCACCCACTGTTTCCTCGCCTGCTGCCCACAGTAATACCGGTCCATTCCGGACAGCACGACTGCGGCGGTGTGCGTCTCCATGGAGTCGACGAGGTCGGCGAACTCCGCGTAGTCGCGGCTGCTGTTGCGGCACATGATCAGGTAGCTCTTCATCCGCAGCGTCTCGGCGCCGGTCGGGATCTGCAGCCGGTCACCGGTCGGCAACTGCACGTTGGTGGTTTCCACCGGGCCGCGCCGCTCCACCGGCGCCCGGTCGGTGTCGGCCTCGGTCTCGAGTGCGTCGAGCGCCACCGAGAGCCGACCCCGCCACAGCGTCACCGGGTGCACGGGCAGGTGAGTGCGCACGGTGGTGCCGTGGGCCCCGTTGCGGCCGTTGCGGCGCCCGTTGGCGCGGGCCGGCCGCACGATCTGGTCACCGCCGTTGCGCGCCACCATCCGCTGCGTGATGGGCTGACAGCCGCTGAACGCCAGCGGATCGGCGACCGTGATGGTCTCGGGCGCCAGATTCTTCAGGCGGGCCGCCGACTTCACCATGCCGCGGAGGTCCGCCCCAGACGGCCCGAGCGCGGAGATGTCGTCGGGGATGATCACCAGATCGTCGATCTGCACCTTGGGCAGCGGCTTCTCGAAGTCCACCGACGGCAGGATGCGGTCCAGCCAGCGCGGTAGCCACCAGTTCCACTGGTCGAACATCGCCATCAGCGCGGGCACCAGCACCAGCCGCACGATCGTGGCGTCCACGGCGATCGCGACCGCGCACGCCACGCCCAGCTGGGCGACCAGCGGCATGCCGGCGAACGCGAAGCCGATGAACACCGCGATCATGATCAGCGCCGCGCTGGTGATGGTGCGGGCGCTGGTGCTCACGCCGTAGGCGACGGCGTCGCGGGTGTTGCCGGTCTGCAGGAACCGCTCGCGGATGCGGGTCAGCAGGAAGATCTCGTAGTCCATCGACAGACCGAACGTCATCGCGAGCACCAGCGGCGGAATCGTGCTGTCCAGCGAGGGGATGCGTTCGAAGCCCAGCGGTTCCAGCCAGCCCCACTGGAAGACGACGACGAGGCTGCCGTAGGCCGCGGCCACCGACAGTACGGTCATCAGCACGCCCTTGAGGGCGAGGAACACCGAGCGGATCGATACCAGCAGCATCAGGAACGCGATCAGCGCGACGAACCCGAACACCAGCGGCTGCGTCGCCGACACCCGGTCGTCGAAGTCCTTGATCAGCGCGGTGGGCCCGCCGACGTCGATCGACACGTTCGGGCCCGCCGCCGACGCGAGGTTGGCGCGCATCCAGTCGACGGTCTCGCGGGCCCCGCTGTCCTCGGGGTCCACCGACAGCACCGCCGACAGCAGCGCCCGGCGGTAGTCGTCACCGAATTCCGGCGGGGAGACCGACACGATGTTGGGCGCCTTGGCCATCTCGGTCCGGACGGCCTCCAGCGTGGGCTCCTTGGCGGCGGCCGAGGCGGGGTTGCCCTCGGGGAACGTCACGAGCACCCGGACCGGGCCGAGCGCGCCGTCGCCGAGCGCCTCGGCGGCCGCGTTGACGCCGCCGCGAATCTCGTGGGTCGGTTCGAACTGGCGCTGCATGCTGTTGCCGAGCACCATCGTGAAGGCCGGCGCCGCCATCACCAGCAGCACCGCGGTCGCGGTCAGCGCCGACGCCCACGGCCGGCGCATCACCGACCCGGTCCAGCGCGTCCAGAAGCGGGACCGGGTGGTGTCGGGACGCCGCGACCAGTGCAGGTACGACGAGCGTTTGGCCGCGGCCCGGCCGAAGGTGGCGAGCACCGCGGGCGTCAGCGTGGTCGACGTGAGCACCGCGACCGCGACCGCGAGGATCGCGCCGGTGGCCATCGACGTCAGCACCGGGGTGTCGATCAAATAGATGCCGGTCACCGAGGCGATCACGGTCATCCCGGACAGCAGCACCGCCAGCCCGGAGGTCGCCATCGCCGCGTCGGCGGCCTGCTCCGGGTCCCGTCCGGCGCGCAACTCCTCCCGGAACCGCATGAGGATGAACAGCGAGTAGTCGACGGCCAGCGCGATCCCGAACATCGACACCGTCGAGGCGACGAACACCGACATCGTGGTGACCGTCGACAGCGCGTAGACCAGACCCATCGTCACCGCGACGGTGCAGATACCGAGCAGCAGCGGCATCGCCGCGGCGGCCAGCGATCCGAACACCGCCAGTAGCACGATCAGCACGATCGGCAGATTCCACTGTTCGGCCTGGGCGATGTCGGTCTTGATGGCCGCCGACGCCGCCGCCCCGAGCGCGCCCTGCCCGATGACGTACATCTTGACTTTGCCGTCGCGGAACTCGCCGGGGTCCTCCCCGTCGATGCCGACCTTGGTGCGCAACTCCTTGGCGATGTCGGTGGCGCCGGTGTTGTTGAAGTCCAGTGACAACGTCACCACGTACGGCCGGTCGGGCTGGGGCGGTGGCTGCTGCGGCGTCGGCGCGATCGTGACGCTCGGCACCTGCGCCGCGATCTGTTCGAGGTGCGCGACGGCGGCGGTCATGTCGTCGTAGGAGGCGTCTGCTCGGGGCGCGGCGACCAGGGCCAGCGGGGAGGCGCCCTGGTCGGGGAAATGGTCCTCGAGTTCGTACTGCACGTGCAGCGACTGCGATCCCTCGACCTCGAAGCCGCCGCCGGTGAGGTTCGACGACTGGCTGACCGCGAGGTAGATCGACGGGACCAACAGCAGCGCCCACACCGCGAAGACCGCCCAGCGGAATCTGCGCAGGTTGCTGCTCAAGCGCATCATGAACTGCTGGATGACGTGCTCCCCGTTCTTCCTGAGGCGATGTCTGGCGATTCCCGGCGTTTCTCGCGAGAGCGTACCGCAGCGTGCGGTAGGGTACCGCGGCCTCGGAACAGCTGGGAGCAAGCTGTGACCTCGCCGTTAACCTGCTCTGATCGGTTCTCGCGCGACACTGCCGGGGTGTTACTGCGGCGCCGGCGCGGCTGTTGCGAATGGCGGCCGGGGCGGCCGCGATGGCAAGATGGCCGCTGGCCGTTCAAGCGTCGGGGGACCATCGGACGTCGCGACCCGGGAGGGATCCGCGGATCACGCCGAGGTTCGCGCCACCGATTAGGAGTGCCATGAAGTCCACCGCCCTGCGCCGGTCCCTGTACGCCGCGCTGACCGTCACCGCCGCCGGCGGGGCCGCGATCGCCGCGTTCACCGTGCCCGCCACGCCGGCGACGGCGGCGCCGGATCCGTGCGCCGCCAGCCAGATCGCCAAGACCGTCGCCGCGGTCGCCACCAACACCAGCAATTACCTGGCCGCCAACCCGGAGACCGATCAGGCGCTGACCACCATCTCCCAGCAACAGGCCGGACCGGCCTCGCTGGCCGCGCTCAAGGGGTACTTCGACGCCAACCCGCAGGTCGCGTCGGATCTGCAGAAGCTGCAGCAGCCACTGGCTGCCCTGTCCGGGCGGTGCAAGCTGCCGGTGTCGGTGCCGCAGGTGCTCGGCCTGATGCAGGCCGCGCAGCAGGGCGGCGGCCTGCAGGCGGCGCTGCCGGGCGCCGCGGCGGGGTCCCCGGTGTCGGCGGTGGCGCCGGGCGCCGGTCCGCTGCCCGGACCCGGTGCGACGTCGCAGCGCTGAGCGTCAAGATCGGTGTGTTGTCGCAGCGTGTTGCCCATAAGGCAGGACAACGTCGGCGAGTTCTGATTAGCTGTGCTCTGGCGATAACCACCACGGTTACGGCCTCCTACATCTGAAGAAGGAGCATGTCCATGTTGCTTCCTGCCCGTACCGCCCGACGTGCGGTAGTTGGTGCGGTCGGCGCCGGCGCGGTCGCCGGTGCGATGTTGCTCGGCGTGGCGCCCGCCGCGATGGCCCAGCCGGCACCGCTGCCGCCCAACTGCACCGCCGCCGATCTGGCCGGTGTCGCCTCGGGTGTCTCGGCGTCGACCTCCGCCTACCTGTTCACCCATCCGCCGGTGAACGACTTCTTCACCAGCCTGGAGGGCCTGCCGCGCGAGGAGATCCGCCCGAAGGTGCAGGATTACCTCAATGCCAACCCCCAGGTGAAGGCCGAACTCGCCGGGATCCGTCAGCCGCTCGTCGATATAAAGAACCGCTGCGGAACCGGGCCGTCGCCTGACGACATGCCCTGACCCGCGTGCGGGTTGGACCGGGGGCACCGCCCGAGCACGAGGGGCATGACACCGCCAGTCGGACGGTGCTGATGGTCGACGACGACCCGGACGTTCGTACGTCGGTGGCGCGCGGACTGCGCCACTCGGGCTTCGACGTGCGGGTGGCGGCCAACGGCAAGGAGGCGCTGCGCCTGCTGTCGGCCGAATCGCACGATGCGCTGGTGCTCGACGTGCAGATGCCCGAACTCGACGGCGTGGCCGTGGTCACCGCGTTGCGCGCGCTGGGCAACGACATCCCGATCTGCGTGCTGTCGGCGCGTGACACCGTCAACGACCGCATCGCCGGGCTGGAGGCGGGCGCCGACGACTACCTGACCAAACCGTTCGATCTCGGCGAGCTGGTGGCCCGGCTCAACGCGCTGCTGCGCCGGGCCAGCCACTCCGACCGCGAGTCGGACACCATGACGGTCGGGCCGCTGACCATCGACACCGCGCGCCGGCTGGTGTTCGTCGAGGGGGAGCGGGTCGATCTGACCAAACGCGAATTCGATCTGCTCGCGGTGCTCGCCGAGAACCACGGTGTGGTGCTCTCGCGTCAGCGGCTGCTCGAGCTGGTGTGGGGCTACGACTTCGACGTCGACACCAACGTCGCCGATGTGTTCGTCTCCTACCTGCGGCGCAAACTCGAACGCGACGGGCTGCCGCGGGTCATCCACACCGTCCGGGGCATCGGCTACGTGCTGCGGGAAGAACCCTGAGCCCGGTACCCCGCTTCCTGCGGTCGGCGTCGCTGCGGACCAGGGTCGCCGTCGCGTCGGCGGCGGCCGCCTCGGCCGTGGTCGCGGCGTTCACCATCCTCACCTCGGTGGTGCTCGCCAACAACGACGCCGCGCAACTCGACCGTCGGCTCGAGTCGATCGTCGACGCCAGCATGTATCCCGAGCAGCTGCAGGACCCCCGGCGCGGAGTGCTCACCACGGGCCGGTCCCGCTCCGACGGGCAGGTGGTGTTCCAGCGCGGGTTCCAGCTGCCGCCGCTGCCGCCGGGCACCGCCGACGTCGAGGTCAACGGGGTCGAATACCGCGTGCGCACCCTGCCGGTCGATGACCAGGAGGGTGTCGTGATGGTCTCGATCGGCATCCGCGCCGACAGCATCCTGCTCAGCCGTGGCCGGATACCCGAGTACGCCGCGGTGGGCCTGGTGACGGTGCTGATCGCCGGCGGCCTGGGCTGGTTGCTCGCCGGCCCGGCGATCCGGCCGCTGCGCAAGCTCACCGAGCACACCTCCACTCTCGGCAAAGGCACCACCGACGAGATGCCCGAGGTGCGCGGCGTCCGGGAGGCCGAGGAGCTGTCGGAGGCGATGTCGGCGATGCTGCGCCGGCTGGCCGCCGCACAGCAGGCCACCACCAACTCCCTGCAGGCCGCGCAGGACTTCGCCGCGAACGCCGCCCACGAACTGCGCACCCCGCTGACCGCGATGCGCGCCGACCTCGACACGCTGCGCATCCACGATCTGCCGCCCGAGGAGCGCGACGAGGTGGTCGCCGACCTGTCCCGCGCGCAGCGCCGCGTCGAGGCGATCATCACCGCGCTCGGCCAGCTGGCCTCGGGTCAACTCGCGCAGGCCGCCGACCGGGAACCCATCGACGTCACCGACCTGCTCTACCGGGTGGCGAGGGAGAACATGCGGGCCGCCGGCGACGTGGAGATCGTGGTCGAGGCGGGCGAGGACCTCGGCACGGTGTGGGGATGGCCGGATGGGTTACGCCTCGCGGTGGACAACCTGGTCCGCAACGCGATCACCCACGGTCAGGCCGGCCGGGTGGTGCTCGAGGCGCACCGCGACCCCGACGGGCTGACCATCGTCGTCGACGACAACGGGCGCGGGTTGCCCGCCGAGGAACACCGGACGGTGCTGGGGCGGTTCCGGCGCGGCAGCGCCGCGGCGCCGGGCGGGTCGGGCCTGGGGCTGGCGCTGGTCGCCCAGCAGGCAGCGCTGCACGGCGGGCACATCGAGCTGTCCGACGGGCCGCTCGGCGGTCTACGCGCGACGCTCACGGTGTCCGCGTCGGCCTCAGCCGAACCGGGTGACTCTCAGCTGCGCTGAAACTGCTTGCGGCGCAGCGCCATTGCGGCTCCGCGCCAACCGAGCAGCAGTACCGCGGTGACCAGTGAGGCCACGATGAAGAAGCTCACCGCGACCCCCTGGCCGCTGAGCCGGCGCAGCAGCATGCCGACCGCCACCGTGCACACCCACACCACCACCCCGGTCGGGGTGAGCGTCAGCGGCCGCCGCCAGGCCCGCGCGGCCAGCCACCCGACCGCGGTGCCGGCCAGGAACGGCCACGCGGTCTCGGCGATCCCGGCCACCGACAGCCCTTCGGCGTGGCTGCGGCGCCCGATGGTGCAGAACACGACGACGCAGACCGCGTCGGCGAGCAGCGCCAGCGCAGCGGTGCGGCGAACCGTCACGAGCCGTCCTTCCGGGTGGTCTGCGCTTCGGAGGCCCGCTCGGCGGACGGTGCGGGCGCCTCGGCGGCGTCGGGGTCGAACTCGTTCTCGGTGCGGAACATGAAGAAGAACACCACCCACCCGATCGCGGCGAGGAAGATCCAGCTGATCAACCGGTAGATCAGCATCGCCGAGATCGCCCCGGCCAGCGTCATCCCGCTCGACACCAGGCCCGGCACCAGCACCGCCTCGACCACCAGCAGCCCGCCGGGCATGAGCGGGATCGTGCCGACCGCGCGGGCGGCGGCGTAGGCGACGGTCAGGCCGGCCAGCGACGGGTGTCCGCCTGCGGCGTAGCAGGCGAACGCCAGGCAGGCGACATCGGCGATCCAGTTGAACAGCGACCAGCCGAACGCGGTGCCGAGGTCGCGGCGGCGCAGCTGCACCGACTCCAGCTGGGCCAGCAGCTCCCGCCACTTCGGCAGCCAGGTGTCCGCGGGCTTACCGCGCAGCGAGTTGAACCAGGACAGCAGCCGCACACCGATGCCGTCGATCAACTCCGGGCGGGTGGCCACGGCCTGCGCCAGCACCAGCAGCGCGGCGAAGCCGCCGAGCGTGAAGATCAGCGACAGGGGATTCTTGCTCGCGCCGAGCAGGAACGCACCGCCCAGACCGAGCAGCGCGAGCCCGACGCCCTGCAGCACCCCCGACATCACCAGCTGCCACGACGCCACCACCGGCGTCGCCCCCCACAACCGCTGCTGGCGGTACAGGAACGTCGCCGAGAGCACCGGTCCGCCGGGCATCGTCGTGCTCAGCGCGTTGCCGGCGTAGTACGCGGCCTCCGAACGCCACTGGTGGACGTGCACGCCGGCCGACCGCAGCAGCGTGCGCTGGATCTGGGCGAAGCTGTGCATCGACGCCAGCGCGGCGACGATCGCGGCCAGCACCCACCAGTAGTTCGCCGAGATCAGGCTGCGCCACGCCTTGGCCAGCTGGTCCCACACCAGGACCACCTCGACGGTGAGCACCGCCACCGCGATGACGATCACCGTCCAGCGCACCCACCAGTACTTGCCGCGGGTGGGTCCCTCCGCGCTCAGCCTGTACGGCTGGGCGTCGCTCGCCGACGCGTCGTGGGACACGCCCTACAGGGTAACGGTGTGCCCCCTCGCCGACGGCGGGTGCGACAGGTGTGCCGCGATGGCGTCACCGGGACGTGATCTACGCGGGATGCGGGGTGGCTGCGACTACGCTCGCACCATGTCAGAACAGGTGTTCGGGGACGATCAGGCGGTGACGCCGCTGGTCCGCAAGGCCGCGGCGTGGTCGTGGCGGCTGCTGATCATCTTCGCCGCGCTGATCGCGGTGCTCTGGGTGGTCAAACGGCTCGAGGTCCTCGTCGTGCCGGTCGCGTTGGCGACGATGCTGGCCGCACTGCTCATGCCTGCCGTCGACTTCCTCGACCGCCGCGGCGCCCCCCGCGGCGGTGCGGTGGCACTCGTGCTGCTCAGCGGCATCGCCCTGGTCGGCGGTCTGCTGTCGTTCGTGGTCAGCCAGTTCGTCGAGGGCACACCGGCACTGGTCGAACAGGTCACGCGCAGCATCGACGGGCTGCGGGCGTGGCTGATCGACGGTCCGCTGCAGCTGTCCCGCAGCCAGATCGACAACGCGGGCAACGCGGCCATCGAGGCGCTGCAGAACAACCAGGAGCGGTTGACCAGCGGGGCGCTGTCCACCGCGGGCACCATCACCGAGATCGTCACCGGCGCGCTGCTGGTGTTGTTCACGCTGATCTTCCTGCTGCACGGCGGCCGCAACATCTTCGGGTTCGTCACCAAGGTGTTCCCGCCCAACGCACGTCAGCGGGTGCGCGACGCGGGCCGCGCGGGATTCCACTCCCTCATCGGGTACGTGCGGGCGACGTTCCTGGTGGCGCTCGTCGACGCCGTCGGCATCGGCACCGGCCTGGCCATCATGGGCGTTCCGCTGGCGCTGCCGCTGGCGTCGCTGGTGTTCCTCGGCGCGTTCATCCCGCTGGTCGGCGCGGTGGTCACCGGATTCCTCGCGGTGATCGTCGCGCTGCTGACCAAGGGTGTGGTGTACGCGCTGATCACGCTCGGCCTGATCCTGGCCGTGCAGCAGCTCGAAGGCCACGTGCTGCAACCGCTGGTGATGGGTCGCGCCGTGTCGATCCACCCGCTGGCCGTCGTGCTGGCCATCGCGGGCGGCGGCGTGCTCGCCGGCATCATCGGCGCGCTGCTGGCGGTGCCCGCGGTGGCGTTCCTCAACAGCGCGGTGCGGGTGCTGCTCGCCCCCGACACCGAGGCCGAGGCCGAGAGCCTGGAGGACCAGGACGGCCCACGCATCCAAGCCGAACCCGATGACGTCGAGGACGTCATCGACCAGAAGGCCGACTAGCGGCCGGTTACATCCGGCCTTCGCGGCGCAGCAGGTCGGCGGCACTCATCCCGCCGCCACGCCGCTTCTGCTCCTCGGCCTCACGGGTGTCGATCTTCTCCGTGGACTCCGGATCCTGCGGCTCCGGCTTCTGGGCCGGGATCTTCGTGGTGGCCGCCTGGGGATCCTCGGCGGGCTCGGGCGCGGCGGGTCGCTGCACGGGGATCGCGGTCGTCGGCTCGTTACCCTCCGGCTGCTGCGGTTCCGGCCGCATCGCCCGCGTCGGCTCGGCCGACGGCTGCGGCCGCGGCGGCGTCGGACCGGCGGGCCCGCCGCGCAGCTCGCCGAGCCACGACTCGATCTCGCGTTCCTCCCGCTTGGGCCCGGGGGTGGGCGCCTGCGGCGCCCGCTGCCCGGCGGCCGCGTTCACCGCGCCGCGCACGGCGTTTTTGGCGATCGACAGCCGCGTGGTGGGCGGTTCCGCGCCCGGCGCGGGCCGGTTGGTCGGGATTCGCGAGGTGCCCGCGGCCGACGGCCCGTTGACCCGTGGCGGTCCCGGCGGGATGCGCGTCGGGCCGACCCGGCCCTCGACGCCGGGATGCGTCGGATCGTGCGGCGGGCGCGTTCCGGCCGACGGCCGCGGTGGCACCGGGGCGCCGGCGCCGACCAGGGCCTGCTCGTCGACGGCCTCCCGGACGGCGGGACGCTTGCGCTCGTCGGGCAGTTCGGTCTCGCCGAGCCCCAGCTTCTCCTGGACCCGCTTCATCCAGCGCGGCGCCCACCAGCAGTCGTCGCCGAGCATCTTCATGATCGCAGGCACCAGGAACATCCGGATGATCGTGGCGTCCAGCAGCAGCGCGATGAGCAGGCCGAAGGCCAGGTACTTCATCATCACCAGGTCGGAGAACACGAACGCCCCGGCCACCACGGCCAGCACCAGGGCGGCGCCGGTGATCAGGCGGCCCGTGGTGGCGGTGCCGATGCGGATGGCCTCCGCGGTGGACAGGCCGCGTTCGCGCGCCTCCACCATGCGCGACACCAGGAACACCTCGTAGTCGGTGGACAGACCCCAGATCACGGCGATGATCAGGCCGATCATCGGCGCCATCAGCGGCTGCGGCGTGTAGTTCATCAGCCCGGACCCGTGCCCGTCGACGAACATCCACGTCAGCACGCCCATCGTCGAGCCGAGGGTGAGCGCGCTCATCACCGCCGCCTTGATCGGCAGCACGATCGAACCGAACGCCAGGAACATCAGGATCGTCGTGGTGACGATCAGGATCGTGACCATCAGCGGCAGCTTGGCGAACAGGCTGTGGATGCTGTCCTGTTCCAGCGCCGGGGTGCCGCCGACCAGCACGGTGACCCCGCGCGGCGGTGACAGCGCGCGCAGATCGTCGATCTTCGCGGCGGCGTCGTTGCGGTTCTCGAGACCGTTCTGGATGACCCGCACCGACGGATCCTTCGAGCCGCCCTCCTGGACGGACCGCTCCTGCCACATCTTGGCCGGATCGTTCTCGGGTTCGATGAAGCCGCTGATCGTCATCGCCTTGGCCCGCATGTCGGCGACCTGCTGGTCGGTGACCGGCTCGCCGTTGTCGCTCTTGAGCACCATGGTCAGCGGTTCGGTGCGGAAGCCCGGGAAGCTGCGGTCGAAGTCCTCCTGCGCCTGGCGGACCGAGTTGTCCGGCGGCAGGTACTTCTCGCTGATACCGCCGAGCGCCAGCCCGCCGAGCGGGATGATGAGCAGGATCATCACGATGATGATCGGCACCGCGAACGTGCCGGGCCGCTTCATGACGCGGTTGACCAGCTTGCCCCAGAAGCCCTTCTCGACCTCGGCGCGGGTCTTGGTCTTCTGCGTCTTCTCCGACAGCCACTCCAGGTAGACGCGCATCGGCTTCCAGTTCCGGAAGAACGGGACGCGCAGCAGCGTGCGCACCCCGAGTGCGTCGACGTTGGGGCCGAGGATGGCCAGCGCGGCGGCCAGCACGGTGATCGACAGGATCGCCGCCAGCATCACCGACGCGATGATCGCGTAGGTGATCGACTTGAGGAAGCCCTGCGGGAACAGCAGTAGCGGCACCGACGAGGCGACCAGGATCACCGCGGAGAACATGATGGTGCGGCCGGAGGTCATCACCGTGCGGCGGACCGCCGCCTCGGTGTCGTAGCCCTCGGCGATCTCCTCACGGAAGCGGCTCACCATGAACAGGCCGTAGTCGACCGCGATGCCCAGCCCCATCAGCGTCACCACCGGCTGGGCGAAGAAGTGCACGGGCATGATCTCGGCGAGCAGGCGCATGATGCCCAGCGCGCCTGCGATGGTCAGGCCGCCGATGATGCCCGGCAGCGCGGCGGCCACCACACCGCCGAAGACGAAGAACAGCACCACGCAGACCAGCGGGATGGCGGCCACCTCGGCGCGCCGCTGGTCCTCGCCGATGCTGCCGGTGAGCTCACTGGCCAGCGGGTTGAGGCCGGCCAGCCGGATGTCCCCGCCGTTGATCTCCTGCAGCGCGGGTTCGACGGCCTGGTAGTTCTTCAGGATCTCGTCGTCGGTGTCGCCCTTGAGCGGAATGCTGACGAACGTTTTGGACAGATCGTCGGTCTTCATCTCCTGGACCGTGGCGCTGGCCGCGTCGGGGGCGCGTAGCCAGCCGACCCAGCTGACCACCTGGTCGGGGTGGTCCTCGACGAACGTGTCGAGCTGGCCGACGACCTCGCGCTGCCACTCCGGGTTGTCGACCTTCTCGCCGTCGGGCGGTGTCAGGATCGCGACGACGTGGCTGGTGCGGTCGCGGCCGTACACCTCGTCACCGATGACCGAGGCCTGCACAGACTGGCTGCCCTCGTCGTAGAAACCGCTCTGGGTGACGTGGCTACCCAGGCTGATCCCGTACACGCCGCCACCGAGGCACAGCGCCACCATGACTCCGATGACGATGTACCGATAGCGGTATACGTTTCGACCCCACCAGGCGAACACGTAAGCTCCTTAAATCCTTGTCGACCGCGCTGTGGTCTTCAGTTGTGTGTCACACACGCGAGGCCAGCAGCGCGGACAGCGGCCGGAACGGCTGCAGCCATGCTCCCTGCTCGGGCAGCGAATCCAGTCCGATCCGCGGCAGCGGCTCCCGGAAGACACCAGGGATGTCCTCCAGGTCGACGAACTCCAAGGTATCCGACGCTAGCGCCCAGCTCGCATGTTCGCGAAATCCGAGCACCTGCACGGGGATGCCTTCGTGGGCGATCTCTTCCAGCGGCTGGCGGAACGCCTGACCGTCCGCCGAGGCCACGAGCACCGCGGCCAGACCTTCGTGGTGCCGCAGGGCGATGTGGTCGAGCATGTCGCTGTCGACGTCGCTGTCGTCATCGATCTTCGGTTTGGCGAAGACGGCGAAACCCACGTTACGCAACGCCTCCACCCACGGCCGCACGACGTCGGCGCTCCCCGGCGCGATGTTGGTGAACACCGTCGCCTCGGGTTCCAGCGTGACGTCTCCGCGGCCGGCCGACAGGTCGGCGGTGCGCGACAGCAGCCAGCGGCCCAGCGCGTCGAAGCGGGGCCGGTGCGCGGCGGTCGGGCGCCCGCCCAGGATCGAGCCGAGACCCATGTCGAGGTTCGGGGCGTCCCACACCAGCAGCACGCGCTGCGTGCCCTCCGGCGGGCCCGCGGGCGGCGGCGGGGTGACGACCTCGGGGACGTCCTCGGTCACGCTCATCGTTTCCCTCGGCTCATCGTGCGCGCTTCTCCCAGATGAGTTCGGTGATGACGGGACCCGCCAGCGCCTTGCGCTCGTACTTGGTGACGGGCCGCTGCACGGAGATGGGCAGCGCATCGGTGGCGGCCACCCGGCGCAGCTGCGGTTCGGCGTCGCCGACCTCCGCGATGTGCTCGGCGTAGCCGGTGTGGTCGGTCGCCGCGTGCAGAACGCCGCCGGGCCGGAGCCGGTCGGCGATCAGCGCGACCGTGGCCGTCTGCAGCAGCCGCCGCTTGTGGTGACGCGCCTTGGGCCAGGGGTCCGGGAAGTACACCCGCACCCCGGTCAGCGAGCCGCTGGGCAGGAGGTGTTCGAGCACGTCGACGCCGTCACCGCGGACCATCCGGATGTTCGTGACCCCGGCACGGTCGATCGCGCCGAGCAGCTGGGCCAGCCCGCGGCGGTAGACCTCCACGGCGATCACGTCGATGTCGGGCTCGGCCTGCGCCATCGCCAGGGTCGAGGTGCCGGTGCCGGAGCCGATCTCGAGGACCACGGGGGCCGACCGGCCGAACCAGGCCGCGGGGTCCAGCGGGGGCAGCAGGTGCCCGTCGGAGTCCCTGGCCTGGGTACCGAGCTCCGGCCACCGACGATCCCACAGCGACTGCTGAGCATCCGACAGCGTGGAGCGCCGCGACCGGAAGCTGGTGATGCGGCGGTGCCGGTGCTGCGGGTCGGGCGTCGGGTCGCCGTCCGCAGGGTCGGGCAGGTCGTCCGGCGCCGGGGCGCCGGCAACCTCCGACTCGCGCGCGTGCATCCGTCCATGGTGGCCCATCGCCAGGGGTGTACCCGCATCCTGGGGCAGATTGATACCCAACAGTTGCCTTCGGCTGGTATGTGGATGAAGCGTTCGCCAGCCGTTGCGCCGCGTGCCACGATTCTGGGCAGGGCCGGCTGCGCACGGCCCGGAACCGCTGGTCGCAGGGGGAGGTCGCCGCCATCGTCGCCGACGTGCTGACGCAGTTCGCCCGGGAGTGCGGCGACGCCGCGCTGGCCCGCGTCGTCGGCGGGATCGCCGACCGCCTGCGGGCGCCGGTGCGGGTGGCGGTCAGCGGCCGCCCCGGGGTGGGCCGCGGCACGCTCGCCGCCGCATTGCCGGGCGCGCGTTTCCGGATCACCGACCGGGCCGCCGACGTTGGGGTGCTGGTGACCGCCGAGACCGTCAAACCCGAGGACCGCGCGGTGGTGGACGCCTGGCGCGACGCCGGGGTGCCGGTGCTGGTGGTGCTCAACAAGGCCGATGTGGCCGGTGCCGACGACCGGCAGGTGCGGCGGTGCGCGCAGGTGGCGGCGGCGCCGGTGCTGCCCGCGGTTGCCCTGCTGGCCGACGTCACGCTCGATGACGCCCTGCCGCCCCGCATCCCGTCGCCGGTGGATCAGGCCGTCACGCGCATCGTGCAGTAGGCGCTCACCAACTGCGTGCGCCACGCGTCCGGCGCGCGGGTCGATGTGCGGCTGGATGCGGACGGTGATGAGGTGCGCGTACAGGTCGACTCGCGCGGCGGTACGCCGGTGAGCGCCGCACCGGTGCGGGGCAACGGCTGGGGTCTCGACCTGCTGCGGGAGCGGGCGCGCGCCCTGGGCGGCACCGTCGAGGCGGGACCGATGGACGACGGCTGGTCGGTGCGCGCGCGGATTCCGGTGGAGGTGCCGGCATGACCTCGCCGCGGGTGCTGCTCGCCGACGATCATGCGGCGATCCGCGAGGCGCTGCGCATCATGCTGGAGTCGCACGGCATCGAGGTGGTCGGCGAAGCGGCCGACGGCGCCGTCGCGATGCGCAACGCGGCGGCGCTCACTCCCGACGTGGTGCTCATGGACCTGCGGATGCCCGGCGTCGACGGCGTCTCCGCGACGCGCGAGATCGTCGCGGCCGGATGGGGGGAGGTGCTCGTGCTGACGAGCTTCGACGAAGACGACCTGGTGGCGGGCGCGCTGCGGGCCGGAGCGGCCGGGTTCCTGCTGAAGACGGCGGATGCGGCGACGCTCGTCGATGCCGTGCGCCGGGTGGCGGCGGGGGAGGGCGTGCTGGACCCGCGGGTCACGCGTCGCGCGCTGTCGCTCATCGCACGCGTGGATGATCAGGATCAGGGGGAGGATCGTGCCCCGGTTCTCGCGTCGCTCACCGAGCGGGAACGTGACGTGCTGGACGGGATGCGGGCGGGTCTGTCCAATTCGCAGATCTCGGAGCACCTCGGCATCTCCGTCGCGACCGTGAAGACGCACGTGTCGAACGTGCTGGCCAAGCTCGGGGCCCGGAGCCGCTCTCACGCCGTGGCCCTCGCCTCGGGGGCGAGGGAGCCGGGAAGCGGCTGAGACACCCGCACCCCCTCCGTTTTCGCGCTTCGCCCGTCCGGCGAAGGATGTCCTGGGGGAAGCGAGCGAATCGGCGAGCGTCAGACGGCAGTGGCCGGCTGCCGCAAGCCGGCCGTCGCATCCGGACCCGGCGCGAGCTGTGCCCACGCCTCGGCGAGGAGTTCGACCCCCGCCTCGAGATCCTCGACGGCCGACGTGAACGGTATGCGGAGGAATCGCTCGAGCGAGCCGTCGACGGAGAACTTCGGACCGGCGATCAGCGACATCCCGCGGGCGCGGCAGATCGACGTCAGCGCGGAGCTCGCGGGGCGGTCGAGTTGCACCCACATCGACAGACCACCGTCCGGCCACGGCGTGTGCCACTGAGGAAGACGGCGGTGCAATGCCTCGCTGAGCACGGCGCGATGCGCGCGGAGAAGACGCTGACGATCGGCGACGAGCTCATCGAGGCGGCGCACGACCTGCTCGCCGATGAGCTGCTCGATGGGTGGAGTGCCGAGGTCGCCGGCGGGCCGCGCCTGCACGAGGCGGCGGATGACAGCGGCGTCGGCGCGGATCCATCCGATGCGCAGACCGCTCCATACGCTCTTCGACAGTGACCCGAGCGTGACCACACCGGAGCCGTGGGCGCCGCCGGCACGGGTTGCATGCCGGGCGAAGGGGCCGTCGTCCCACGGACGGTCGATGTTCAGGTCGACGGTTGCCTCGTCCACCACCAGCACCGTCCCCGCGGCACGGGTGGCGTGGACGAGCCGCGCGCGGTCGTCGGGCGCCAGCGATGCTCCCGTGGGATTGTGGAAATCGGGGATGAGGTAGGCTACCGCGGGCCGCGACTGGCGGATCGTGGCC
>NZ_SPQO01000016.1 GCF_004570325.1 Mycobacterium sp. PS03-16
GGCGGCGGGGGCGCCCGCGCGGCGGGACGAGGAGCGGCGCTCGCGGCGCGGCGCGGCCTGGGTCGCCGGCGCGTCGGCGCCGTCGGCCTTGGCAGCACCGTTGGCATCACCGCGGCGTTCGCGGATCGCGGCGATCAGTTCGCTCTTGCGCATGCCGGAGGCGCCTTCGACACCGATCTGACGGGCCAGTGCCCGCAGCTCGGGAAGCACCATGGAGGTCAACGAGCTGGCGCGGTCACCGGACGCCACATCGGCGGTCGGAGCGGTTTCCGCGGTCGTCGTGGTGACGGGCGCGCTCTCCGGCGCGGCAGGGATGTCAGTCGTCACGGCGTTCGGCACCTCGGCGTTTTCGGCCGTGAAGAGGTCCGTATCGGTCACGGATTTCCTTTCTTATCCCTCGCTGACTGCGTTGGGCGAGGGCTCAAAATTCCTCGGCGCTCAGCCCATCCGCTGAACGCGAAGGTCCCACCGCCGCCTGTGCAACGGTGATCGCCGGGATTCGCCGCCATGAGGCGAACCGTCAGTCCACGGGTGAAAAACGGGAGAGATGGGTGGCGTCCTAGTGTCGGCGCAGCTAGAAACGCTGCGATTGCTGGACGAAAGCGAGGATATCCCGCTTGGCAGCCGGAAGCAAGAAACCCCCGCACCACCCCGGCAGCGTGTCGAAGGTCATCGACGCGCGGCGACACCCGACGACCAGCGGACTCCCTCACCCACCGACATCTCGGCGACGGTGAAACCATTCGCGGTGCCGTACTCGAGCGCTTCGGCGGGGAGCTCGGCCTCGGTGCTCAACGCGATCACCGCAGGTCCGGCGCCCGACAACACCGCTGGTACACCACAACGACGCAGCACGCGCAGATATTCCGCCGAGGCCGGCATGGCCGGCGCCCGCTGTGGCTGGTGCAGGACATCCTCGGTGGCCGCCATCAACAGGTCCGGACGCTCCGTCAGCGCCACCACGAGCAGTGCGGCGCGGCTGAGGTTGAAGCGGGCGTCGGCGTGACTGACCTGCTCGGGCAGCAGCACGCGGGTCTCGGCCGTCGAGGAACGCTCCTGCGGGATCGCCGGGAACAGGTGGATGTCGGGGTGCAGCCGCAGCGGCGCGGCCGCGTAGCGGGCCCGCCCGGCCGATTCGTCGGTCCAGGTGACCACCGCGCCGCCGAGCACCGCGGCCGCCGCGTTGTCCGGATGACCCTCGAACTCCGACGACAGCTGCACCAGCTGGGTATCGGTCAACGGCGTCGAACCGGACTGTGCGACAAGCCCGTTGGCGGCGGCCAGACCACCCACCACTGCGGCCGCCGACGAGCCGAGTCCGCGCGAATGCGGGATGTCGTTGCGGCACCGGACCACCAGGCCCGCCGCGGCGCAGCCACTTGCCCGCAGCCCCGCCTCGATCGCCCGGACGACCAGGTGGCCGGCATCGAGCGGGACCTGGCCGGCACCCTCCCCCTCCACCTCGACGGTCAACCCCGACTCGGTGGTCTCCACGACGACGTCGTCGTACAGGCTCAACGCCAGGCCGAGGCTGTCGAATCCGGGCCCGAGGTTGGCGCTCGAGGCCGCGACGACGGCCGTCGCCGACAGCCCGGCGGGAAGAGTGTGGGTCACCGGCCGTCCCGTCAGACCAGTCCGAGTTCGGCGACGACCGCCACCGGATCCACCGGGACGGGGGTCACCGTCGGCATGCCTTTGAGCGCGGTGTCAGGGTCCTTGAGTCCGTTCCCGGTCACCGTGCACACCACCGTGGACCCCTTGGCGACCCAGCCGTCCTCGATGGACTTGAGCAACCCGGCCACGCTGGCCGCCGACGCCGGTTCCACGAACACGCCCTCGGTGCGCGCCACCAGGTGGTAGGCCGCGAGGATCTCCTCGTCGGTGGCCGCCAGGAACCGGCCACCGGACTGCTGCTGGGCCTCCACCGCGCCGTTCCACGAAGCGGGGGCGCCGATGCGGATCGCGGTGGCGATGGTCTCGGGGTTCTTGACGGGCTCGCCGGTCACCAGCGGTGCGGCGCCGGCGGCCTGCGTGCCGAGCATCTTCGGCAACCGGTCGGACACGCCGTCGCGGTGGTACTCGGTGTAGCCCTTCCAGTACGCGGTGATGTTGCCCGCATTGCCCACCGGCAGCGCGTGCACGTCCGGGGCGGTGCCCAGCGCGTCGACGATCTCGAACGCCGCGGTCTTCTGCCCCTCGATGCGGTACGGGTTGACCGAGTTGACCAGCGCGATGGTCGGGAAGTCGGCGGTGAGCTTTCGGGCCAGCTCCAGGCAGTCGTCGAAATTGCCGTCGACCTGGATGATCCGCGCGCCGTGCATGACCGCCTGGGCGAGCTTGCCCATCGCGATCTTGCCCTGCGGGATCAGCACCGCGCACGTCATCCCCGCCCGCGCCGCATACGCCGCGGCCGACGCCGAGGTGTTGCCGGTCGACGCGCACAGCACGGCCTGCTGACCGCGCGCCGCGGACTCGGTGACGGCCACCGTCATGCCCCGGTCCTTGAACGAACCCGTCGGGTTGAGCCCCTCGACCTTCAGATGCACTGTGCATCCGGTGTATTCGCTGATCCGCTTGGCGTGGATCAGCGGCGTGCCGCCTTCGAGCAGCGTGACCGGCGTCCAGTTGTCGCCGATCGGCAACCGGTCCCGGTAGGCCTCGATCAGGCCCGGCCACGGCCGGTGCACCGCCTGCGATGGCGTACTCATTCGTTGGTTCCTTCCATGCGCAGAACGCTGTTGATGCTCTGCACCGCATCGAGATCGGCGAGTGCGGCAACGGTTTCGGACAGTGCCGCATCGGTGGCGCGGTGGGTCACCACGACGATGCGGGCCCCGCAGGGCTGCCCGACCTCGTCGACCATGCCCTCCTGGCGCACCTCGGCGATGCTCACCTCGCGCTTGCCGAATTCCGCCGCCACCGACGACAGCACGCCCGGGCGGTCGGCGACGTTCATGTTGACGTAGTAGCGGGTCGGGATGAAGCCGATCGGCGACACCGGCAGCGCGGCGTACTTCGATTCCCGCGGGCCCCGGCCGCCCTGCACGCGGTTGCGCGCGGCCATCACCAGATCGCCCATCACCGCCGACGCCGTCGGCGCACCGCCGGCGCCCTGGCCGTAGAACATCAGCCGTCCGGCCGCTTCGGCCTCGACCACCACGGCGTTGAACGCGCCGTTGACCGAGGCCAGCGGGTGACTCAGCGGCACCAGCGCCGGGTACACCCGGGCCGACACCCGCTGCTGCCCGTCGCCGGTGGTCAGCCGCTCGCAGATGGCCAGCAGCTTGATCGTGCAGCCCAGCGCGCGCGCCGATGCGAAGTCGGCCGCCGACACCTTGGTGATGCCCTCGCGGTAGACGTCGTCGGCGGTCACCCGGGTGTGGAAGGCGATCGACGCCAAAATCGCGGCCTTGGCCGCCGCGTCGTAGCCCTCGACGTCGGCGGTCGGATCGGCCTCGGCGTACCCCAGCGCGCCGGCGTCGGCCAGGGCACCGGCGTAGTCGGCACCGGTGTCGTCCATCGCCGAGAGGATGTAGTTGGTCGTGCCGTTGACGATTCCGGCCACCCGCAGCACGGTGTCGCCGGCCAGGGACTGCGTCAGCGGACGGATCACCGGGATCGCACCGGCCACCGCGGCCTCGAAATACAAATCGACGCGGGCGGATTCGGCGGCCTGGGCCAACTCACCGGTGGACTGCGCCATCAGCGCCTTATTGGCGGTCACCACCGACTTGCCCTGTTCGAGCGCGGACAGGATCGCCTTGCGGGCCGGTTCCACGGGGCCCATCAGTTCGACGACGATGTCGACGTCATCGCGGGAGACCAGTTGCTCGATGTCGTCGGTCAGCAGATCGACCGGCACACCGCGGTCGTCGGCCACCCGCCGCACCCCGACGCCGCGCAGCTCCAGCGGCGCCCCGACGCGGGCGGCCAGGTCGGCGGCGCTGTCCTCGATGATGCGGACCACCTCGCTGCCGACGTTGCCCAGCCCCAACACCGCCACGCCGACGGGCTTCTCTGATGCGCTCACGGCGTCACCTCACTTCCAGACTCAACAGGTCGTCGACCGTCTCCCGGCGCAGGATCAGGCGGGTCTGCCCGTCCTTGACCGCCACCACGGCGGGGCGGCCGATCAGGTTGTAACGGCTCGACATCGAATAGCAGTACGCACCGGTGGCCGCCACGCCCAGCAGGTCGCCGGGGGTCACGTCGTCGGGGAACCAGGCGTCGCGGACGACGATATCGCCGCTCTCGCAGTGCTTCCCGACCACCCGGCCGAGCGTGGGCGCGGCGTCGCTGACGCGCGAGATCATCCGGACGTCGTACTCGGCGCCGTACAGCGAAGTGCGGATGTTGTCGCTCATCCCGCCGTCGACGCTGACGTAGCGGCGGTGCGCGGTCGGGCTCACCGCCACGTCTTTTACGGTGCCGACCTCGTAGAGCGTGATGGTGCCCGGCCCGGCGATCGCGCGGCCGGGTTCGACGACGAGCTGGGGTGCGGGCAGGCCGACGGCGGCGGACTCGCTGCGCACGATCTCGAGCAGCTTATCGGCGAGTTCGGTCATCGGCGGCGGATTGTCCTGCGGCAGATAGGAGATGCCGAGCCCGCCGCCGAGGTCGACGATCGACATCTGCGAGGTCTTATCCACCCCGAATTCGGCGACCACGTCGCGCAGCAGCCCGATCACGCGGTGCGCGGCGATCTCGAAGCCGGCCACGTCGAAGATCTGCGAGCCGATGTGGCTGTGCAGCCCGAGCAGCCGCAGGTTGTCGGTCGCGAACACCCGGCGCACGGCGTCCATCGCCGCGCCACTGGCCAGCGACAGCCCGAACTTCTGGTCCTCGTGGGCGGTGGAGATGAACTCGTGGGTGTGGGCCTCCACCCCGACGGTGACCCGCACCAGGACGTCCTGCACCACACCGGCGTTCGCGGCGATCTCGTCGAGCCGGTCGATCTCGATCATCGAGTCCACGACGACGTGGCCGACCCCGGACTCGACCGCCAGGGTGAGCTCGCGGATCGACTTGTTGTTGCCGTGCAATGCGATCCGCTCGGCGGGGAAGCCGGCGTGCAGCGCCACCGCGAGCTCTCCCCCGCTGGCGACGTCGAGCCCGAGACCTTCCTCGTCGATCCAGCGCGCCACCTCGGTGCACAGGAACGCCTTCGCCGCGTAGCGGACGTAGTCGCCGCCGCCGAACGCCGCGGCGATCTCGCGGCAGCGTGACCGGAAGTCGTCCTCGTCGATGATGAACAACGGGGTGCCGTACTCGGCGGCGATGTCGGTGACCGGGACCCCGGCGATCGACACCACGCCGTCGGCGCCACGAACGGCGTTGCGGGGCCACACATTCGGCGCGATCTGCAGCACCTCGTCGACCGACGACGGGCGCTGCGGCGCACCGGCGTGGTGGATCTCCTCGGCGTGCCGGGGACCGGCGGGATGGGCGTTCACATCCGCTCCGGTGCGGTCACGCCGAGGATCGCCAGGCCGTTGGCGATCACCTGGCGGGTGGCCTGGCACAGCGCGAGCCGCGCGGAGTGCAGGTCGCCCGCCGCCTCGTCGCCCTGCGGCAGCACCCGGCAGGAATCGTAGAAGCGGTGGTAGTCGCCGGCGAGGTCCTCGAGGTAGCGGCACACGCGATGCGGCTCGCGCAGCGCCGCGGCGGCCTTGAGCACCCGCGGGAACTCGCCGAGGTTGCGGATCAACGTGCCCTCTTTGTCGTGGGTGAGCAGGTCGAGGTGCTCGGTGCTCGCGACGACGCCGAGGTCGGCGGCGTTGCGCGCCAGCGCGGAGAGCCGGGCGTGGGCGTACTGCACGTAGTACACCGGGTTCTCGTTGGACGCCGACGACCACAGCGCCAGGTCGATGTCGATCGGGGTGTCCACCGACGAGCGGATCAGCGCGTAGCGCGCGGCGTCGACGCCGATGGCCTCGACCAGGTCATCGAGCGTGATGACGGTGCCGGCCCGCTTGCTCATCCGCACCGGCTGCCCGTCGCGGACCAGGTTGACCATCTGCCCGATCAGCACCTCGACGGTGTCCGGGTCGTCGCCGAGGGCCGCCGCGGCGGCCTTGAGCCGCGCGATGTAGCCGTGGTGGTCGGCGCCGAGCATGTAGATGCACAGATCGAATCCGCGCTGCCGCTTGTCCAGGAAGTAGGCGAGGTCGCCGGCGATGTAGGCGGGCGCACCGTCACTCTTGATCACCACGCGGTCTTTGTCGTCACCGAAGTCGGTGGTGCGCAACCACGTCGCGCCGTCCTTCTCGTAGATCGCGCCGGTCTCGCGCAGGCGGGCGATCGCCTGGTCGACGCGGCCGCTGGTGTGCATCGAATCCTCGTGGGTGAACACGTCGAAGTCGGTGCCGAACTCGTGCAACGAGGCCTTGATGTGGGTGAACATCAGGTCGACGCCGATGGCCCGGAACGTCTCGCGCATCTGCTCGTCCGGCAGGCTCAGCGCGTCGGGGTCCTTGGCCAGCACCTGGGCGGCGATGTCGCCGATGTAGCTGCCGGCGTAGCCGTCCTCGGGCGTGGGCTCGCCCTTCGCGGCGGCGATCAGCGAGTTGACGAACCGGTCGATCTGGGCGCCGTGGTCGTTGAAGTAGTACTCGCGGACGACCTGCGCGGCCTGGGTGGACAGCAGCCGGCCCAGCGCGTCCCCGACCGCCGCCCAGCGGGTGCCGCCGATGTGGATCGGCCCGGTCGGGTTGGCGGAGACGAACTCGAGGTTGATGTGGCGTCCGGACAGCTCGGCCGAGTGCCCGTAGCGGTCCCCGGCGGCGATCACGTTGCCGACGATGACGTTCTGCGCCGACGCCTCAAGCCGCAGGTTCACGAATCCCGGCCCGGCGACCTCGGCGGCGGCGATGCCCTCGGCGGCGGTCAGTGCGTCGGCCAGCCAGCCCGCCAGCTCCCGCGGGTTCACGCCGACCTTCTTGCCGACCTGCAGCGCGAGGTTGGTGGCGTAGTCGCCGTGCTCGGGGTTGCGCGGACGCTCCACCGTCACGACCGCCGGCAGGGCGGCGGTGTCCAGGTCGCGCCCGGTCAGCACGGTGGTCGCGGTGGCCCTGAGCAGCTCGGCGAGGTCGGCGGGTGTCACGGGGGTCCATCCTATGGTCTGGGGTGGTCAGAGCCCGAATCCGTGCGGCGGCGCTGGATGCGTTACGCTGTCCACGCCCAATGGCGCGGTGTTCCACGCGCCCCCGTAGCTCAGGGGATAGAGCGTCTGCCTCCGGAGCAGAAGGCCGCAGGTTCGAATCCTGCCGGGGGCACCACACCGATCGACGAGCCGGCCTCAGGCGGCGTCGCCGGCTACGCAGACCCTCGCGCTGGTGGGGCCGTCGCCGCTAACCGAGCACCCGCTGCAGATCCGGCCGCATCTGCTGTAGCTGCTGCGCCCAGTAACCCCAGTTGTGCGTGCCGTTCGGCGGGAAATTGAACACGCCGTTGCGCCCGCCCGCGGCGAGGTACCGCTGCTCGAACGTCCGGTTCGATTCGATCGCGAACCCTTCGAGGAAGCCCTCGCCAGCCACCGGTGCGGGATTGGCGTAGGCGACGTCGGTGGGCGAACCGTTGCCGCAGTAGACCCAGATCCGTGTGTTGTTGGTAACCAGTCGGGCGACGTTGACGGTGGGGTCGTTACGCACCCACGCCGGATCGCCGGACGGACCCCACATGGCTGCCGAACTGAACCCGCCATTCCAGTTCATCGACAGGCCGACGAGCCCGGGCCACTGACCTTCGGAGAGGTTGGGGAACGCCGACAGCGCGGCGGCGTAAACGAACCGCTGCGGGTGGTAGATCGCCAGCGTCAGCGCGGCCGAACCGCCCATCGACGCCCCGACCGCGGCGTTGCCGGTCGCGGCGACATTGCGGTTGGCGGCCAGCCACGCCGGCAATTCCTCGGTGATGAACGTCTCCCACCTGTAGGTGACGGTCTTGCCGTTACCGACCGCGGGTTGATACCAGTCGCTGTAGAAGCTGGACTCCCCGCCGACGGGCATGACCACCGACAGACCCGAGCCGTTCAGGATGTCGAAGGCCGCGGTGTTGCGGTCCCAGCCGCTGAAGTCCTCGGGCGCCTCCATGCTGTCGAGGAGGTACACCGCATGAGAACCGTCTCCGCCGCTGAGGAATTCGACCCGGATGTCGCGGCCCATGGCTGCCGATGGCACGTCGAGCTGCTCGACGGGGAGGCTCGGGTTGGAGAACGCCGTCGCCGTTGCCGGCGCGATCGCGCCGCCGGCGAAGAGCACCATCGCCACGGTCATGACAACGAACACCCGAAGTGATGCCATAGCAAGACCTCCCGTGGCTGACGGCCTGGCCGCACAGTACGCCCGCCACAGGCGCGCCGGGCGCGAACCGCTCACGACGCACAGCTCATCTTTGCCCGGGAAACCTCCGGAGCCAGAAGGGGTCTCCACCGTGCGCCGAATTGCCGTGCGGGGTGCCCACATTGCGCGCGATTCTCGCTCAAGCGCAACGTAGTGACGTGCTGGACGGTGATTTCAAGCCACCGCGTCGTCGCGTCCGGTCCGTCGGGCCGACGCAGTTGCCGATCCGATCGCTCGATGCCTGAGCGCGTCGGTGAAATCCGTCGCGCACGAAGCAGGCCTCACCAGACCCGGGTGAGTGCCGCTCCCTCGCCACAGCTCGAATGGCGTTCGTCATTCCATGATGAACTTCGGCGCCGCCACCGAGGGCCGGCGGCGACCGAGCGATCTCGGCCTTGAGGGCGGAATACGTGGCTTCGTCCCCTGCTTCATTCGCCATGCGAAGCAAATGTGGCAAGATTGCAACGTCGGTCCCGCGACGCCTGTCTGTTCCTGCATCCGACCGGTCCTGCCGCGGCGTCGCCCGGCGGCATCCGGCCGTCAGCAATTGATCTTGTGCTTTCCTGTGCTCATCCGGGAATCCCCGGCCCGACCTGCTCCCGCCATTCGCTGAAAATGAAATAGTGAACGGGTGAGTTCTGACCGGGGTGGGATGGAATTGCGGAAAGCTGAGCGTCGGTCGTCCGCCGTGGCATTCATTCTCGTCTCCCTGGTGGCGGTCGGGATCATCGGCTGGTTCTCGCTCGTCACCCAACCCGCCGCGCTGGCGTCGACGGCCTGGTGGCCGGTCGCCGGGATCGCCCTCGGCCTGGGCTTGCGCTTCCCCCGCCGGTACACCTGGATCCTGGCCGCCGCGGTGTCCGCGGTGACGTTGCCGCTGCTCTACATCGCCGGCCGGCCGGCCCTGCTGGCCGCGGCGCTCGCCGTGGCGGTGGGGATCCAGATGGCCGTCGGCACGCTGATCCTGCGCGGCCGGCGCGACAGGTTGCCGACGCTGTCCGATCCGCGGGACCTCGGTCGGCTGCTGATCGCGGTCGTCTCGGCGGCCGCCGTGTACGACGTGGTCGCCACCGCGGCGACCTTCCTGATCGTCGACTCGTCGGCGGCGTGGACGCGTCTGGTGACCTCCGCCCCGAAGCATGCCGCCGGCATGCTGCTGGTGGCTCCGCTGTTCATGGATCTGCCGCGCCGGCCCCACCGGGCGGGTCCGGTCGAAACGGTCATCCTCAGTGCGGCCACGCTGGCGCTCGTCACGTTCGTGTTCGCGTTCAACCCCGGGATGCCGCTGTCGTTCCTGCCGTTCATGCCGCTGGTGTGGGCGGCGATGCGGCTGTCCACCCGCGAGGTGATCGTGCTCATGCTGGCGATCGCCGTGATCGCCTCGGCGGGCAGCGCCCACGGCGAAGGACCGTTCGCGTTCCACCTCCTCGGCACCGAGACCGGCAACGTCGTCCTGCAGATCTTCGAGCTGTCGATGGTGGTGGTGTTCCTCGCGCTCGCTCTGGCGGTCACCGCCGAGCGGCACACTGCCGCACGACTGGTCGAGAGCGAGGAGTTGTTCCGCAAGATCTTCGACACGTCGGTGGCCGGGATGGTGATCGCAGTCCGCGACAACACCGGGTGGACCGTGCTGCGGAGCAACGCCTCGGCGGTGGCCATGCTGCCGGAGCTCGAGGGCGACATGGCGCGCCTCGCCGCGGTGCTGGGCGACGAGGCGATCGACGCGCTGTCCGCGAAGGCCGACGCGATGGCCGACGGCAACGCCCGCCTCACGCTGACCACCGTCAGCGGCCAGGTGCTCAACGTCAGCATCTCTCCGATCAGCACCGACGACGACCGCCGCACCCTGGCCCTGCAGTTCTACGACATCACCGAAGCCCTGCGGGCCCGCCGCCTGGAACAGGCGGAGCTGGAACGCGCCGCGGAGGTCCAGCGGGCGCTGCTGCCCGGGCAGTTCCCCGCCACTCCCGGGTGGAGTTCCGGCGCGGCATCGGTTCCCGCGCGCCAGGTGGGCGGGGACTTCTACGACATCCGCGTCCAGGTTCCGCACGCGGTGCTCAGCCTCGGCGACGTCATGGGCAAGGGCATGGGTGCGGGCATGCTGGCCGCGGCCACCCGGGCGGCCCTGCGCGCCAACGATCCCGAGCTCAGCCCGTCGGCGGCGGTGAGCCGGGTGGCCGGCGTCATCGACCGCGACCTCCAGCGCACCAGCGCGTTCATCACCTTGACCTACGTGCTGGTCGACCTCCACACCGGTGACTTCCGCTTCGCCGACGCCGGACACGGGTTGCACTTCATCGTGCGGACCGGGAGCAATCGCGTCGAGCGGGTGCCGTCGAGCGATCTGCCGATGGGGCTGGACGACGGCTGGGACGAGAAGCGTGGCGCGCTGCACCCGGGTGATGCGATCCTGCTCGTCAGCGACGGGGTGATGGATCTGTGGGGTGGCTCGGTGGAGCAGCTCTCCGACGCGGTCGCGCACTGCGCGCAACAGCACGGCTCCAGTCCGCAGGCGCTGGTGGACGCCTTGTGCGCGGGTGCGAACGGACAGCTGGAACGCGACGACGTCACCGCCGTCGTCCTGCGCCGCGAGCCGGTGGAGTCAGGCCGCTGACGGGCATTCTCTAACTGCCCAGGGAGGTACCGGTCTCCTTCTCCGCGAACTCCCACAGCCTGCGGGCGTCGTCGTAGTCACAGGCGTTGGGGGTCCGGCCGCTCAACGTCGGCGCACCCTGGAATCCGAAACGTCCGTTGATGCCCACGTAACTGCCCGGCGGGATCGGCTCGGTGAGGCAGTACAGCGTCGGTGCGGCCCCCGCGTCGATGTCGTTGCCGATGACGCCCGCCACCGAGTTGACCATCGCGTGGAACGCCGACATGACGCGGGTTTCGCCCACTTTCGCCAGGTTCGAGGTCACCCAGCCCGGATGGGTGAGGTAGGTGGTGACCGGCGAAGCCGCAACCCGCAGCCGCCGGTCGAGTTCCAGGCCCCACAGCATGACGGCGAGCTTCGAGCGGGCGTACGCGGGGAACGCCGACCACTTCCGCGAGCGCAGATGCGGATCGTCGAGGGTGATCGTCGCGGACTTGTGGGCGTCGGATCCGACGTTGACGATCTTCGACCGCACCCGCGGGTACAGCAGATTGGTCAGCGCGAAGGGGCCGAGGAAGTTCGTGCCCAGCGTCATCTCGAAGCCGTCGACGGTCTCCCTGCGGGTCTGGGCCACCGCGCCGGCGTTGTTGATCAGTACGTCGACGTCGCCGGTGAACAGCTCCGGGAACGCGCGCACCGACGACTGATCGGCCAGGTCGAGTTTCAGGACCGTTGTGTCGCCGCCGATTTCGGCCGCGCGCTGCGCGCCGAGCTCAAGGTTGCGCACGGCGAGGATCACCTGGGCGCCGGCGTGAGCCAGGGCCCGCGCGGTCGCGAACCCCACCCCGCTGGTGGCGCCGGTGACGATGATCCGCTTACCGCTCATATCGCCGAGCCGGGCCGGCGACCACTGTGCTGTCACGCTGCCAGACTAGCCACGCCGCGCGGACCGTGAACACAAGCGTTGACATCGGTGACGGGAGCTGATTGTCTACGCCCGTGAGCGACGGCGCCCGCGAGATCGAGAACCTCGTGTACACCTACGCCGAGCGCATCGATGCCGGCGACCTCGACGGAGTCGCCGCGCTGTTCGCCCACGGCCGCATCTGCGGGATGGCGGACGGACCGCCCGAGACGGTCTTCGAAGGCGCCGATCGCGTGCGGCAGATGTACGACATGGCGACCCGCCTGTACGACGACGGCACGCCCAAGACCCGGCACTTCACCACGAATGTGCAGATCTACGTTGATGATTCGGCGGGGACGGCCCGGGGCAGCGCGTATTACTGCGTCACCCAGGCGACACCCGACCTGCCGCTGCAGGTCATCGTCACCGGCCACTACCGCGACACCTTCCACCGCATCGACGGTGTCTGGTGGTTCGACACCCGGGTCATGTTCGTCGATCAGGTCGGCGACACCAGCCATCACCTGAAGTTCTGACCCCATGACGCCCTCCTTCGACGCGGCCGCGCTCATGGCCACCGCGCAGCGCAAGGAGGGCGTCACCGAATGGGGTCCGCTGCCGTTCGAGGAGCCGCTCGGTGTGCTCGCCGAAAGCTATTCCGGCGCCGACCTCAACGACATCGGCGGGCACATCCTGCGCTCGGGCCTGGTGCACAGTCTGCGGATGCGGCTGCGCGCCCAGGAGTGGATCCGGCGCCACCCCGAGATCACCGACGAGGTCATCGCCGCACCGGTCGTCGTGGTCGGCATGATGCGCAGCGGAACCACCCTCCTGCAGCGCCTCCTCGCCGCCGACGAGCGGTTCCGGTGTGCGTACGGCTGGGAGGTCGTCGAGGTGGCACCGCAGCTCGGCTACGACTTCGGCGGCGGCGAGGATCCGCGGATCGCGGTCAGCGAGAAGCGCGAGGCGGTCTCGCGCGAGCTGGCGCCGGAGTTGTTCAGCATCCACCCGATGTACGCCCGCGAAGCCGAGGAGGAGATCGTCTTCCTCTCCGACGCCTTCCTGTCGCACGTCCCGGAGTCGGGTGCGCATGTGCCGGCCTACCGCGCGTGGATCGACGGGCAGGACTTCGGCCCGGCCTACGCCCATCTGCACCGGATGCTGCAGTTCCTGCAGTGGCAGAAGAAGCGGGCTGGTGTGACCGCTGATCGCTGGGTGCTGAAATCACCTGCACACCTTGGCTATCTGGACACGCTGCGGGACAGGTTCCCGGACCTGCACATCGTGCACATGCACCGCGACCCTCGGGAGACGATCCCGTCGGGCGCCGGCCTCAACGCCACGCTGCACGCGATGCACGCCGACCGGGTGGACCGCCATCGGGTGGGCGCGGAATGGCTGGAGCGGATGGGCTGGGCCAACGACCGCGCCATGGCCACCCGGGGCCGATGGGGCGACGATTCGGCGCGCTGCACGGACATCGAATTCGCCGACGCCGTCGCCGATCCGATCGGCCAGGTGGCACGCGTGTACGACGCGATCGGCCTCCCGTTGACCGCCGACGCCGAGGCCGCGATGCGCCGTTGGCTGACCGATCGGCCGCGTGAGCCGGCCCGGCCGCCGTACACCGCGGCCGACTACGGCCTGCGCGACGCGCAGATCGACGAACGGTTCGCTGCCTACAACCGCCGATTCCGCACCGGCGCCGACCTATCCGGGAGGACCGCATGACCGACTTCACCGGCGACCCGGTCGCGACGGCATCGCAACACGAACAGGAACTGGCCGCCCTGGAGCTGACGGCCCACCCAACCGTGAAGGCGGCCTACCGCAGCGTCGCCGAGACGTGGCTTTCGCGGGCCAGGGCGTCCGACGCCATGCGGGAACGCTTCGACGACGCGTTCGCCGAGGTGATGTTCTCCGCGGCGATGTGGTCGTCGAACCAGGATCCGCTGCGTCCCAGGGTCAGCTGCATCACCCGCCTGGGCCATCCCGTCGCCGGGCGCGCCGTCCCCGGGTCGCGCTGGGGCATCGACAATCCCGACAGCGTCTACCGCGTCATCCCGATCTCCGGCGCCGAACGCTACGAGATCCACGGGCGGGTCGGCGCCAACCGGATGACCGAGAACTACTTCACGCTGTGGGACGCCGACATGGGCACCGTCGCGGTCCTCAACGGGCGCACCATGGAGGTCGACGCCGACGGGTCGTTCACCATCGCCGTCGACGCCGACCCGGCCGGCGGTCGACCCAATCACGTCCAGACCACGCCCGAGGCCCACGAGTTCTACATCCGCGACGTCCTGCTGAACTGGGACCGGGACGATCCCAATCACCTCGCCGTGCAGCGGCTCGGCGGAGCCCCCGACCGGTCGGCCCGCACCCTCGACGAACAGGCCGACGCCACCGCGGCGATGATGGCCCACTTCGCGAACTTCACCGGCAAGCTCAGCCACGGCATCTACAAAATGCCGCCGAATCATTTCAACCTGGCATGGTCGGCGGACACGGTGGGCGCGATGCGCAATCAGGTGTACGTGATGGGCCGCTTCGACCTCGCACCCGGCGAAGCGTTCGTCGTCGACGTCAGCGACGGCGGCGCCGAGTACTTCACCGTTCCGCTGAGCAACATCTGGGGCACCACGCTCGACATCGTCGATCGCACCGGCAGCCTCAACAAGGCGCAGTCGGCACCGAACGCGGACGGTACCTACACCTACGTCATCTCCCCCACCGACCCGGGCGTCGCGAACTGGATCGACTCCGACGGCCTGCGGGAGGGGATCCTGACGCTGCGGATGGCCGAGTTCGGGGCCGAGGGGCCCACACCGGACCTCGGCGCGCGCGGGCGCGTGATCCACCTCGACGATCTCGACCGCGAGGTGCCCATGCTGGCCCGGGTGTCGGCAGACCAGCGGGCGGCCGACCTCGCCGCCCGGCGCGCGGCGTATCTGCGCCGGCTCCCGGAAGGGACGATCTGAGATGGCACGCTGGCTGGTCACCGGCTGCTCGACGGGTATCGGCCGGGAGATCGCCCGCGCCGCACTGGAAGCGGGGCACTCGGTGGTGGTGACCGCCCGCCGCCCGGAGTCCGTCGCCGAGTTCGCCGAGACGTTCGGCGAGCGCGTCGCGGTTGCCGCGCTCGACGTCACGGACAAGGCGCAGATCGCCGCCGCGGTGCAGACGGCCGAGGACGCCTTCGGCGGTGTCGACGTGCTGGTCAACAACGCGGGCAACGGATACCTCTCCGCGGTCGAGGAGGGCGAGGACGAGCAGGTCCGGAAATTGTTCGACACGAACTACTTCGGCGTGGTCGACACCATCAAGGCGGTGCTGCCCCAGATGCGGTCCCGCCGCGGTGGCCACATCGTCAACATCTCGTCGATGACCGGGCTGGTGGCCAACCCGCCGAACGCGTACTACTCGTCGACGAAGTTCGCGCTCGAGGCGCTGACCGAGGCGCTGGCTCAGGAGGTCGGACCGCTCGGGATCAAGGTGACCGCGATCGAGCCAGGCGCGTTCCGCACCGACTGGGCGGCGCGGTCGATGTGGGAATCCGCCACGCCGATCGGGGATTACGACGACACCGTCGGCGCGCGCAAGACGATGATCAAGGAGTTCGCGAACCACCTGCCCGGCGACCCCCGCAAGGTCGCCGAAGCGGTGGTGATGGTGACCACGCTCGACGAGCCGCCGCTGCGGCTGCTGCTCGGCCGCGATGTGCTCAAGGCCGTGCGTGACAAGCTGGCGGCGTTCTCCGCGTCGATCGACGAGTGGGAGACCGTCACCAAGAACGTCAACTTCCCGAAGGGCTGAGCATGGGCACTCTCGACGGCCGCGTGGCGTTCATCACCGGCGCCGCCCGCGGTATGGGCCGCGCGCACGCCGTGCAGCTCGCCGGCGACGGCGCGGACATCGTGGCCCTCGATCTCTGCGCGAGCCTCGACACCACCGGTTACCCCGGCGCTACGCCGGAGGACCTGGCCGAGACGGTCCGGCTCGTCGAGGCACGGGGCCGCCGGATCCTCGCCCACCGCGCCGACGTGCGGGACGCCGAGGCGGTCGACGCGGTGGTCGCCGCGGCGGTGCGGGAGTTCGGCCGGCTCGACATCGTGATCGCCAACGCGGGCGTCATCCGGGTCACCGACACCGACGAGCGGCCGCGGACATTCCGCGAGATCGTCGAGGTGAACCTGATCGGTGCGTGGAACACGGTCGACGCCGCCATCCCCGCGCTGATCGAGGGCGGCCGCGGCGGATCCATCGTGCTGGCCAGCTCCACCCAGGGCCTCAAGGCGTCGGGCACCGACCGGCCGGGCCTACAGGCCTACGCCGCGTCGAAGCGCGCCCTCGTCGCGCTCATGCAGGGCTGGGCCACCGAGCTCGCGCCGCACTCGATCCGGGTCAACACCATCCATCCCAGCGGCGTCGCCACCGACATGATCATCAACGAGGCCACGATGGCGTTGGCGGCCGCCGAGGATCCGTGGCTGATGGCCCAGCAGAACGCGCTGCCGATCGCGCTGCTGCAGCCCGGCGACATCGCCGCGGCGGTGGCGTGGCTGGTCTCCGATGCCGCGAGATTCATCACTGGGACGTCCTGGCCGCTCGACGCCGGGTTCACGCTGCGTAACTGACCGCCTCGGTGTTCGCCACAACGCCGCCCCTCGACGTTTCCGCAGGCAACGACCTGTGGTGCCGCGCGGTGCCCTTTGCCGGTTTCGCGCGCGGTCGTCAGCAATGGGCGGTCGCCCGGATCGGCGCTGCTGTCGGCAGTTGCGCATTGCGGACAAGCAAACCCCGCTCCGGGCGGTCGGCGGCATGGAACGGTGCGCACGACTCGCGCGATAGGCATATGATCTAACCGATTTCCTATTGCGAGGGGTTCACCGTGGACATCAAACGAGTACTTGCCGGCGCATCGATCGTCGGCGTCGTCGGCCTGCCGGCGTGGTTCCTGGGCACCGGCGTGGCCGCTGCTCAGCCGGCCCCCGCCCAGGAGTGCGCCGACCCGGCGGCCTGCGAGCGCCCCGCCGAGGAGCAGCCGGCCGAGAAGCGCAACACCGCGTCCGACGGCCCGGCGATCAAGATCCCGGAGGAGTGGTCGCGCGAGGTCGCCAAGAACGTGGCGAACCTCCCCTCGCCGGTCGAGGCGAGCGTGCCCGTCGAGATCGGCCTGCCCGATGTCGTGCTGCCCGACGTGGTGCCGGATTTCGGGTTCAGCGTGCCGTTCATCCTCAACCCGCCGGAGGTCAACCTGCCGGCACCGCAGATGCCGAAGATGCCTTCGATGCCGTGGGCCAAGCTGACGCCGTGGTGATCTGACAGCTGTCGTCGATGGCCGCCTCCCGTCGAGGCGGCCATCGTCGTCTGTGGGGCCGGGTCAGCCGGTGAACACGACCTGCAACCCCTGATGCCGGGTCGCCGCGAGCCGCGTCAGCACCTGCGGCGCCTCGACGAGCGGGACGCGGTCGGTGATGAGGTGCTCGACGATCGCATCGCCCCGGTCATCGAGTAGCGCGACGGTCTCGGCGCTCAGCCGGTCGCGGTTCCACAGGTGCGCGGTGCCGCGCGGCACCCGGCCGATCTGCGCACAGCGCACGGAAAGCCCGTTGTGGTGGAACTCCTCGCCCAGATGCACCTCGTCGCACCCACCCTGGTAGAAGGCCAGGTCGATAACGGTGCCCTGCGGTCTCAGCAGGCGCAACGCGAGCGCCAGCGCGCTGCCCCGGCCCCGGCACTGGAACACGACGTCGGCGCCGCGTTCGCCGGGCCGGCCCCAGCGCTGTTTGACCACGACCGCCGGATCGCCCGCGCGCAGATTCAGCGTCGGCAGGCCGAGCCGCTCGGCGATGCGGCACCGCTCGGCGGTCTCGTCGAACACCAGCACGTCCGCGCCGTGGTGCGCGGCGAGCAGCGCGGTGAGCAGGCCCACCACCCCGGCCCCCACCACCGCGACGTGCCGCCCGCGTACGCCGTCACCCAGTCCGCGCACATCGGCGCCCACCACGTCGGCCGCCGCGTGCAGCAGGCCGTTCGCGCAGATCGGCCCCATGTGCGCGACATAGATCCCCAGCACCGGGTCCAGCGACCGGGGTAGCGGCACGAAGCGATCGCGCAGGGCGTCCGCGCGGTAGTGGCTGCGGTGCCCGTAGGTCATCGCGACCAGGTCGCCCGGCGTCACGGTCGGCGTCCGGCTGGCGGTCACCCGGCCGACCTGCATGTAGCCGAAGCGCTCCACCGGGTAGCCGGCGTGCGCCGCCCCGGGCAGGAACAGGCCCAGATCGGTGTCGAAGTGCCGGTGCAGCGCCGGGTTGCTGCCCTTGACCCAACTCAGGTCCGTGCCGGCGGACAGCCCGCTGAACACCGTCTCGACGTCGAACTGCCCGTCCGGCAATCCATCCCGGGGCGGGAGGTCCTGCAGCCGCACCTCGCCCGGCCGGTCCACCACGACGGCGAACCCGTTGTCATGCATGCAGCGCCACCGGGCGGGACTGCTGTGCCGACGCCGCGATGGCACAGGCCAATTCGTGAGTGCGCAGGGCTTCGGCGTAGTCGACGAGGATCCCGCCGGGACCCGCGCCGCGCCCCAGCACCGCGTCGACGAAGGCGCGGTCGGCGGCTCGTTTGGCGTCGTCGGGGTCCAGGTCCCGGTGCACGGGCCCCTCGGCGGTGTGCGCGACGACCGCGTCCTCCCGCACGGTGACGCTGACGCCGTCGGCATGAATGTCGATGCCCGCCAGATGTTTCCAGGTCAGACAGCAGGCGGCGGCGACCGTGCCGACCGCACCGGAGGTGAAGCGCAGCGTCGCCGCGGTGGCCCCGTCGACGTCGGCGCCGGGATGCGCCGGCGGCGCGGCGTTGGCGTAGGCGCTCACCTCGCTGACCTCACCGACGAGATGACGCAGCAGGTCGAGCACATGGACCGCCTGCTCGATGATCTGCCCACCCGACAGGTCGCGGCGGCACCACCATGCCACCGGCGGCACCTTGTCCAGCCACGACCCGACCGCCAAGCGGATGTCGCTCTCGTGCAACGCCTCTCGAACCATGGCGATCGCCGCGGAGTACCGCCAGTGGTGGCCGACAGCGCTGACGACGCCGCGTTCGGCGATGAGCGCGGCGGTACGGCCGGCGGTGTCGGGGTCCGTGCCCAGCGGCTTCTCCACGAACAGCGCGACACCGGCCTCGGCCAGTCGCTGTTCGATGGGTCCGTGGGCGTGCGGCGGCACGCAGACGTACACCGCATCCGGTGACTCGTCGAGCAGGGCGGCGAGGTCCGGGACTCGCTTGGCGCCGGTCGCCTCCGCGAAGGCACCGGCCGTTGCGGACGCGAGGTCGGTGACGGCGGCGACATCCACATCCGGGATCTCGGCGAGATGACGGGCGTGGCGCGCCGCCACCCCGCCGGCCCCGACGAATCCGACCCTGCAGCGCGCCATACGACCACCCTCCCTACCCGCGTCGGATACCCGGGCGCGGCCACGGTAAGCGAGGTTTTGACGGAACTGTCGATTCAGTGGGTACCCGACCGCTATGTCCATGACGGTCCTGATCAACGCGGGCCCGTGGCTGACAGTTCCACCCCGCGGATACGGCGGTATCGAGAACATGATCGCCACGCTGGTGCCGGAGCTGCGGCGGGCGGGAGTGCGCGTGGTGCTGGCCACGGTCGGCGGGAGCACCGTCGACGTCGACGAGACGCTCCCGACGTTCGACGGGCCGCAGTTCTCCCACCTCACCGAGCCGTACAACCAGGTGATGGGCATCGCCGCCACCCACATGCACCGGGTGACCACCGAACTGGCCGGCCGCGACGACATCGACCTGATCCACGACCACCTCGAGGCGTTCGGCCCGACCGTGCTCGCTGCGGCGGGCGGCCGGCTGCCGCCGGTCCTGCACACCCTGCACTGGGACCTGTGCAAACACCCGGGCCTGTACGGCAATCTGGTCGCCGACCGCCTGTGGGTGAACGGGGTGTCGGCCGCGCAACTGGCCCGCGGGCCCACGGCGCTGCGGCGGCGCAGCCTCGGTCACGTCTACCTCGCGACGCCGCTGGCCGCCGCCGTACCGCCCCCGGCCACCAAGGGCCGCCACCTCGCCCTGGTCGCGAGGATCACCCCGACCAAGGGCCAGCACACCGCGGCCCGGATCGCCCACCGGCGCGGTGTCGATCTGGTGCTCGCCGGCCCGGTCGGCCCGTACGCCGACGCCGCCGCGCTCGCCGCCGACGATCAGGCCGACCGCTACCCCGACGTGCGCTACTTCCGCGAGGCCGTCGCACCGCTGGTCGACGGCACGCGGGTGCGCTGGGTGGGCAGCCTGGCCGGTGCCGCCCGCGACCGCCTGGTCGCCACGGCCCGCGCCACGCTGTTCCCGCTCGACTGGGAGGAACCCGGCGGCACCGCGGTGATCGAATCGCTGGCCCTGGGCACACCGGTCGTCGGCTACCGCCGCGGCTGCCTGCCCGAACTGGTCACCCGTTCCACCGGCCGGCTCGCCGATCCCGGCGACGAGGCGGCACTGGGCGCCGCCCTCGACGAAGCGGACCGCCTCGACCCCGCCGCGTGCCGGGTCGACGCGCAGCAGCGGTTCTCCCCCGCCGCCATGGCCGCCGGCTACCTGAGGCTCTACGAACGGGCCGGCTACCGCGCCCGCTGCGCGGTCAGTACTCGTCGTGCAGGCGCATCCACTCGTACGGCGGTCGCTGCGGCCACCCCGGCGGGGAGTCCTCCCACGTCTCCTGCCGGCCGTACGGCGTCAGGTCCAGCAGGTCGAAGACCAGCATGAACGGTTCCTCACCGCGCTGGTAGGTCGACCAGGTGTGGAACACGCGGTCACCGTCGCGCAGGAACACGCTGATCCCGTGGCGTTCCTCCCCGTCGACGGTGACGCGGTAATCCTCGTTGAACGTCGTCGCTCCCGAGGACACCCACGGCAGCGCCCACTGCATCCGGTCGCGAAATGCCAGCAGCGTGCCGATCGGCGCCCGGGAGACCAGGGCCAACGACGTGTCTTTGGCGTGCAGGTGCGACAGCGGACCGATGTGGTCGGCCATCATCGAGCAGCCCTCGCAGCCCTGCTCCCAGTCGGCGCCGAACATGAAGTGCTGCACGATCAACTGCCGCCGCCCGTCGAACAGGTCGAGCAGTCCGACCGGGCCCGTCTCGGTGTCGAACACGTAGGGCTCGGTGACCTCCACCATCGGCAGCCGCCGACGCGCGGCGCTGACGGCGTCCTTGTGCCGCATCAGTTCCTTCTCCTGCACCAGGAGCTCGGCGCGGGCCGTCTCCCATTCCGCGCGGGACACGATGGCTGGGAGCGCGTGGTCGGTCATGGCTCAGCCGAACTCTTTGACCGCGCCGGCCACCCGGTGCAGCTGGCCGATGTCGGAGCTGGTCGGGATCAGATGCACCTCGTCGGTGCCGATCTCCTCGAATGTTCGCAGTGTCTCGACCAATTCGTCCTCCGTGCCGGCGAATCCGGTCGCGGGCGCCATCGCGTCGACGTACTCGCCGGGGATCCAGTTCATGTACCGGCGCAGGTGGCGGTGCATCTGCGCGCGGGCCTCATCGGGCTCACCGATCGCGAACCAGAAGGATGTGGCGAGGTGGGGCGCGGGCTTGCCGGTGTCCGCCCAGGCCTGCCGGGCCACGTCGAACAACTCGGCCTGCTTGGCGACGTCGAGGTCCAGGATGGTGCCCGCCATGCCCTGCGCCCATGCCGCGGCACTGCGCACCGTCTTGGGCCCGATCGTGCCGACGAGCAGCGGCGGCCCGCCCGGCTGCACCGGCCGCGGACCGACTGGCAGTACCGAATCGGTGAGTTTCTCACCCGCCCACACCCGCTTCATGGTGGCGACCCGCTCGGCCATGCCGCGCATGGTCTGGGTGGCGGGATCGGCGCCCACCGACCGGTAATCTTCATGGCGCCCACCGACTCCGATACCCACGGTCAGCCGGCCGCCGCTGATCATGTCACCGGTCGCGAGCGCCTTGGCCAGCATCACCGGGTCATGCAGCTGCGGCACGATGACGGTGGTCACCAGCCGCACCCGCTCGGTCCAGGCGGCCACCGCGCCCAGCAGCGTCAGACTGTCCGGATTGTCGAACGCGATGCGCTCACCCCAGCACAGCGCGGAGAACGGCCCCTCGTCGACCACCCGCGCCCAGTCCCGCAGCAGCTGCGAGTCCAGGTCGGGTTCCATGACCGGCAGCGTCATCCCGATACGCACGACGGCGATTCTGACACGTGGGGCATCCGCCGCACCGGGCTATGCGACGGGCGGGGCCGCTCCGGGGTGACGCGCCGGTGGGAGTGGGGGTTTCCCCCCGCCCAGCTGTCCGGAAAACGCTGTGTTGCCGCGACCGCCGGATCCATAGGTTGGACACATGGTCGCAGTCACCCACCCACCCGCTCCGGCGCCCGCCGCGCCTCCCGACACCCCCGCCCCGCCCCGCGTCCTGGGCGTCGTCCCGACCGCGTCGATGCTGACCGGCGCCGCGCTGGGGGTGGTGTGGTTCTGGGTTCCGTTGGCCGTCGCGGTCATCGGCATATCGTCGATCCCGTCCGGCGTCGGATTCATCGTGGCCGCGGTGGTTTTCGTCTATCTGGTCCGCGGTGTCGACCGGGTCGAGCGGGTCCGCAGCGAGGCGGTGTTCGGGCTGGGCATCGGCCGGCCGTTCCGGCGGATGTCGCATTACACCGGCTTCCAGCGGTGGCTGCACCAGGGCTGGCTGGACGTGAGCAGCGCGCCGTTCTGGAAAGCCCTCGCCCACCACTACCTGCGGATGCTCTACGACATCGCCGCCGCCGGCCTGGCGTTCGTGCTGCTGGCGTTCGCCTTCCTCGGACCCGCGGCGGCCATGGCCGTGAGCCGCAGCGACGACGACGCCGGTCTGGCGTTCCTGCCCCCGCTGCTCGCCTGGATCCTCGCGGTCGTGGCGGCCGCGGCCGCCGTGGCGATCCTGGTCTTCGCTCCGGCCGTCGACGCCAGGATCGACCGCTGGCTGCTCTCGCCGTCCCCGACCGCGGCGCTGAAGTACCAGGTGAAGGCGTTGAGTCACGCCCGCGCGGGGGCGGTGTCGTCGGCGCAGACCGAACGGCACCGCATCGAACGGGACCTGCACGACAGCGTCCAGCCCCGGCTGGTGTCGCTGGCGATGGCGATCGGGTTGGCCCAGACCAAGCTGGACACCGATCTGCCCGCCGCCCGGCAGCTGATCGCCGAAGCCCATGACGAGGCGAAGAACGCGCTGGTCGATCTGCGCAACGTGGTCCGCGGCATCGCGCCCACCATCCTGGCCGACCGGGGGCTGGACGCCGCCCTCTCGGCGGTCGTGCAGCGCGCCGAGAACTCGGGGGTGCCCACCACGCTGAATCTCTACCTGCCGCGGCGCCTGCCCGAGGAGGTGGAGTCCGTGGCCTACTTCGTCGTCGCGGAGGCGCTGACCAACGTGGCCAAACACGCTCACGCCTCGCAGGCCGTCGTCACCGTCCGGCTCGACGAGCAGGCCGGGGCGCTGCACGTGTCGGTCTTCGACGACGGACGCGGCGGCGCGGCCGTCACCGAGGACGACAACGCCACCGGGCTGCGGGGCCTGGACGAACGGGTACGCGCGGCGCACGGCACGTTCACGGTGTCCAGCCCGGCCACCGGCCCGACGATCGTCACCGCGGTGCTGCCATGCGGATCGTGATCGCCGAGGATTCCGCCCTGCTGCGGGCCGGAATCGAACGGATCCTGGCCGACGCCGGGCATGACGTGGTCGCCGGGGTGCCGGATGCGACGAACCTGCTGCGATTGGTCAACGAGGCCCGGCCGGACCTGGCGATCCTCGACGTGCGGATGCCGCCCACCTTCACCGACGAGGGCATCCGGGCCGCCGCGCTGCTGCGCCGCCAGAATCCGGAGTCGCCGGTGCTGGTGCTGTCGCACTACGTCGAGGAGCGCTACGCCGCCGACCTGATCGCCTCGGACACCCGCGGTTTCGGCTATCTGCTCAAGGACCGGGTGGCCGACGTGCCGGCCTTCCTCGACGCCGTCGAGGTGGTCGGCAACGGCGGCACCGTGCTCGACCCCGAGGTGGTGTCCCAGATCCTGGTCCGCTCACACCGACGGGCCGCCCTCGACGAGCTGACCCCACGCGAACAAGAGGTGCTGCAGCTGATGGCGGAGGGCAAGACGAACTCCGCGATCGCTGCGGGACTGCACATCTCGGTCGGGTCGGCCGAGAAGCACATCGCGTCGATCTTCCAGAAGCTGGACCTGGCCCAGGACGAGACCGAGAACCGCCGCGTGCTGGCCGTGCTGCGTTTCCTCGAATCATGAACGAGCAGAAGGGTTTCCCCATGACCACGATCGCTCCCCCGCCGCCCGTGCCCACCGGACCACCGCCGCATCTGTCACCGGGTGGGCGCACCGCGATCCGCGGTGCGCTGATCGCCGCCGCCGCGCTCCTGTTGGTGGGCAGCCTCATCGGGCTCGGTGTCACCGCCTGGGGCGTCAGCAGTGTGCGCGTGATCAGCGAGACCCAGAGCCTGCCCCCGGGAACGCGGACGCTGGTGGTCGACACCGGTGAGGTGCCGGTGGCGATCCGCATCGTCACCGACGAGCAGGCCCGTGAGCCGCGTGCGGCGCTGCGGCTGGTCAACATGTCGGATCCCGGTGAGCACCGCCTGGCGGTCACCACCGAGGGCGCCGAGAGCCGCGTGGTGCTCGAGGGCCGGCCGTCACCGACACTGCCGTGGGCGCGGGGCGGCGAGCTCACCGTGACGCTCCCACCCGAGCAGGCGCGCCGGATGACCGTACGGACCCAACAGGACGCCGGAGTGGTGATGGCGCAGGCCGATCTCGACCAGCTGATCGCGCGCACCACACACGGACCGGTGATCCTGCGGGGTTCGGCCCGCCGGATCGAGGTGCAGACCGTCGACGGCGATGTGACTGCGCGCGGAGCGATCTCGGTCAGCGAACGCTTCGTCGTCAACACCTCCCACGGGGACATTGCGGTCGACTTCCGTGACGCCGCCCCGGCCACCGTGGAGGCGGTCAGCCGCGACGGCGACATCGTGCTCGGTCTGCCCGGGCGGGGTCCGTATCTGGTGCGCGCCCAGTCGGGTGAGTCGACGCAGGTGCGGGTGCCCGAAACGACGAACCCCGCTGCCGCGGCGAGCGAGGTCACCGCCCGCACGGACGACGGCAGCGTGGTGATCGTGGAGACCGACACGCACCGCCACCGCTGACACGAAGGGGCCGCCCGGGTGGGCGGCCCCTTGTGTGTTGGTGTGGGGTCAGCGGGTGGTGACGTAGACGATGCGGTCGTCGTTGTCGTAGCGGACCGAGACGATGCTGGACTGATCGAGCGGCTTGGTCATGCCCTGCTGGGTGACGCGGACCTGGTAGCCGCGGTCATCCAGGGAGCTGATGGTGTCGGCGGCGTTGCCGGGGCCGGCGGGGGCGGCGTTGGCGGGGGCGGCCAGGCCGAACAGGGCGGCGGTGGTGGCGGCGGCGAGCAGGGTGGTGGCGGCGAACTTGTTCATCGTTCTCACTTCTTTCAGTGGCCGTCCGGAGCGCTTGTGTTCCGGTTCTGACTGTCCAAACCCGCACGTCAGGGCATTGATTTCCGGTGGCAGTGATTGACCGGCGCCTGGCAGGAATCAGCCGGATCGGGTTGTCGGGGGGTGGATTTAAGATCGAAAGTATGTTCGGTCAGGGTCCTCTCGACTTGGGGTTCGAGCGGCGCTGCCCGGCGGTGACGCCGGAATCGGCGGCGCTGGTCGAGCAGATCGCGGCCGCCGCGCGGCGCGAGAATCGGGAGGCCGCGGCCCGGTTGACCGCGATCGCCGACCTGTTCGCCCTGCGCTCCGCCACCGCCGGCCCTGACGCCGAACGCCATGTGGTGGACACGGTGAGCGCGGTGGCCGCCGAAGTCGCCGCCGCGTTGAACATCACCCACCTGGCCGCGTCGGCGCAGGTCGGGTTGGCCAAAGACCTGCGCGACCGCCTGCCGCTGGTGGCCGCGGTGTTCGCCGCCGGCGACATCACCGAGCGCGTGGTCGAAACGCTGGTGCATCGCACCGCGTTGGTGGTCGATCTGGGGGTGTTGGCCCGCATCGACGCCCAACTGGCCGCCGCGGCGGCCCGGTTGCCGGGGATGTCGTACCGGGCGCTACTCACCTACGTCGACCGGATCGTGGGCCGCCTGGATCCCGATGGGGTGCGGCGCCGCAAGAGTTACGCCGACAAACGCGAAGTCTGGGTCAGCGACCAGCTCGGCGGGATGAGCCTGTTCGGCGGCATGGTCGCCTCACCCACCGCGCACGCCTGGCTGGACCGGCTCACCGCGCTGGCGGGCACGGTGTGTGACCGCGATCCCCGCACCCTCGAGCAGCGCCGCGCCGATGCGATGGCGGCGATGACCCTCGGCGCCGACCGGATGGCCTGCCACTGCCAACGCCCTGACTGCCCTGCCCGCGAGGCCACCGCCGCACCGGTGGTGCTGCACCTCATCACCGACACCATCGCCGTTAATGGTGGTGGGACAGATGCAAACCCCGCCGCTTCGGCGGAACCGGCGGCCGGCATGGGGGTGCTGCTGGGGGCCGACGGGTTGTTGCCACCGGAGGTGGTGGCCGACCTCGCCGCCCACGCCACCATCCGCCCCGTCGTGTTCCCCGGCGACGCCCCACCCGAAGCCGGCTACACACCCAGCACCGCGCTGGCGGAGTACGTCCGCTGCCGGGATCTGACGTGCCGGTTCCCGGGCTGCAAGCAGCCCGCCGTGAGCGCCGATATCGACCACACCATCCCGCACGCCGCCGGGGGGCCCACCCAGGCCGCCAACCTGAAATGCCTGTGCCGGGCCCATCACCTGCTCAAAACGTTCGGCGGCTGGACCGACCAACAACTCCCCGACGGCACCGTCATCTGGACCTCGCCGGCCGGGGACACCTACCTCACCACCCCCGGCTCCGCCCTCATCTTCCCCACCCTGTGCGCGCCCACCGCGCCCGCGACCCGCCGCACCCCGCCGACACCCCCGGTAGCCGGTACTGACCGCCTGGCCAAAGCACCGCAACGCCGCCGCACCCGCGCCGAACACCGCGCCGCAGCCATCGCCGCCGAACGCGCCCACAACCACCAGGCCCGCATCCAGCGCCGGCAACGCATCCACCCCTACTTCCAACCCACCCCACCAGCCGACCCCGGCGACGACCCACCACCCTTCTGAGATCTGCGGTGGTCGTGTGCTGGCACATCCTTGTGCCGGCGTGATCTTGGCTGCTTGACTGAAGCGATATGGCCATCACGTTCAATCACACGATCGTCGCAGCCCGGGACCGGCAGCAGTCGGCCGATTTCTTCACCGAACTGTTCGGGTTGCCTGCCGCCCGCGAGTTCGGTCCCTTCCTCGCCGTCGAGCTCAATCACGGTGTGTCCCTGGACTACGCGCAGGTGGATGCCGCGGAGGACATCCGACCGCAGCACTATGCGTTCCTGGTGTCCGAGGACGAATTCGACGCCATTTACGGGCGCATCCGCGACCGCGCGCTCCAGCACTGGGCGGACCCGCACGGTCAGCACCCCGGCGAGATCAACCATCACGACGGCGGCCGCGGCGTCTACTTCCAGGACCCGGCCGGCCACTACCTCGAGATCATCACCAGACCGTACGGATCGGGCAGCTGATGGCCGGGCTGCGCGTCGTCCAATGGGGCACCGGCGCGGTGGGCAGAGAGATCCTCGCGACCGTCCTCGACCACCGCAGCGATCTCGAGGTCGTCGGCGTCAAGGTGTACTCCGACACCAAGGATGGCGTCGACGCCGGCGCACTGGTCGACCGTCCACCCATCGGAGTGGCCGCCACCACCGACACCGCGGCCATCCTGGCTCTTGGCGCCGACTGCGTCATCTACACCCCGCGCCTCACCGACCTCGATGAGGTGTGCGCAATCCTGGCGAGCGGCACCAACATCGTCACCACGGCGTTCCTCTTCCACCCCGACCGCCAACCCGCCGAGGTCAGGAGCCGCCTCGCCGACGCCTGCCGACAGGGCCGAAGCACGTTGCACGGCAGCGGGATCAACCCGGGCAACCTGTCGGGCGTGCTGCCGCTCGCGCTGTCGGGAATGAGCCGCACCATCGACAAGGTCACCCTGCAGGAGCGCGCCGACTGGTCGGTCTACGACAGCACCGCGATCACGTTCGACAACATGTCCTTCGGCCGGCCCGTCGATGAGATCAGCCCCACCGCAACCGAGTTCCTCGCCTTCAACAGCGGTATCTTCGCCGAGGAGGTGTGGCTGCTGGCCGACGCGCTGCACGCCGGCATCGACGAGGTGACGGCATCCGTCGAGGCCGTCGCCGCCGAACAGGACCACGAGATCTTCGACCACACCCTGCGCGCGGGCACCACCGCCGGCCAGCGCTGGAACTGGGCGGGCCGCCGAAACGGCGAACCGCTCGTGGAGATCGAGACGCTGTGGACGGTCGGCAACGAATACCCGTCGCACTGGCCCACCCCGCGCCACGGCTGGACGCTGACCATCGAGGGCGATCCGTCGATGCAAGCGCACTTCATCGCGCTGGCCAGCTTCAGTCGCACGGCCAGCATGGCCGAACACGTGAATGCCGCGAACATCGCCACCGGCATGCAGGTCCTCAACGCCGTGCCCGCAGTGTGCGCGGCCGAACCGGGCTTCGCCACCATGGCGACGTTGCCGCTGATCCGCAGCGCGGTCGGCTTCGGCAACGCCTGAAACGACCTACCCCGCGCCGCGGCTACGGTGGCCCCGCTTGTCCTCCTGGTCGAGGTAGTCACCCGCCAGCGCTGAGACGTGCACCGGCAGCGCCCCCGCGGCCACATCGGCGAGGCTCGTCTGTTCGAGCACCGACCGCATGCTGGCCCGTAGCGCCCGCCACACGTCGGTCAGCGCCGCTGTCGGGCCTGAATACGGCAGGTCCCCCAGCCCGATGTCGCGCACGCTGGCCAGCGGGCCGTCGATACAGCGCAGCACGTCGGCGATGCTGATCTCGCGCGCCGGCCGCGCCAGCTCGTACCCGCCGTCGCGGCCGCGCTGGCTGCGCACCAGCCGATCGGTGCGCAGGTCCGACAGGATGTCGACGAGGAACTGCGCGGGGATGCCCTGCGCCTTGGCCAGATCGTCGGTCTTCACCAGCACACCGTCGTCGACGGTGGCCAGTTGCACCATGGCCCGGACGGCGTACTCCGCCTTGGCCGACATCCGCATGATGCCAATCTAGTCCGGGATGTCCTGCGATCCGGGAACCACCACGGCGAAGAGATCGGCCATCGCCGCCAGGCTGGCCGCCTGCATCGCCGCCGCCGACACGCTTTCGTCGCTGTCGAGGGCCGGCAGTGCGCGGGTGGCCGTCGCCGAGGCCACCACGGTGGGCGCATAGCCGAGGTTGAAGGCGCCGCGCGCGGTCGAGTTCACGCACATGTGGGTCATGAAGCCGGCGAGCACCAGGTTCGACGCGCCGACGGCCTTGAGCCGGTCGTCGAGGTCGGTCTGCACGAACGAGTTCGGGAACTGCTTGACCACCACGGGCTCCCCCTCGCGCGGCGCAACCGCGGGCACGATCGCCCCGGTCTCCCCGTCGATGTCGTAGAGGGAGTCCGGCCCGTCGGAGTGCTGGATGTGGATGATCGGGATGCCCGCGCTGCGCGCCCGGTCCAGCAGCGCGGCGGCCTCGTCGAGGGCCGCCTCGACTCCGTCGAGCTCCATCACGCCTTTGGTGTAAGTGTTCTGGCAGTCGATCAGCACCAGCGTCGACGAGGACAGGTTGACCGGCTGCTGCGGCAGATCGGCCAGGACGCGAAGGGTCGGGTTCGGCACGCGGATGAGCGTACTCAACGTGTGACGGCCAGCACCGCCTCGGCCAGTTCCGGCCGGCACACCACCAGGTCCGGCAGCTTGGGATCCTCGGCGTTGTAGACCAGCGGCGAGCCGTCGATCCGCGAGCAGTGCAGGCCGGCCGCGCGCGCCACCGCCACCGGCGCCGCCGAATCCCATTCGTACTGCCCGCCGGCGTGAACGTACACGTCGGCCACCCCCTGCACGATCGAGGCCACCTTCGCGCCGGCCGAGCCCATCTCGACCAGCGTGCCGCCCAGCGCGTCGCGGACCGCCAGCGCGATGGCCGGCGGACGCGTCCGCGACACCACGACGCGCGGCGCGTCGGGCACCGGCCTCGGGGGCGCGACGTCCGGGGTGGCCAGCGTGGTGTTCTGCGCCGGCAGCGCCACGGCCCCGGCGACCAGCTCGCCGGCCGCCCAGAGCGCCACGTGCACGGCCCAGTCCTCGCGGCCCAGCTCGGAGAACTCGCGGGTGCCGTCGAGCGGGTCGACGATCCACACCCGCTGCGCGCGCAACCGCACGGGGTCGTCGGCGCCCTCCTCCGACAGGACCGCGTCACCCGGACGCGCCGACGCCAGCTCGGCCATCAGGAAGTCGTGAGAACGCTTGTCGCCCGCAGCCTTCCGTTCCTCGACCGTCGCACCGGCGAACTCGGCTCGCACATCGAGCAGCAGGTCGCCCGCCCTGGTGGCCAGCCGCGCGGCGAGTTCGTGGTCGTTCATCGGCGACTGTCGAGCAGGTCGATCACCTGCTGCGCCAGGTCGTCGACGCTGCGGTCAGGGGTCAGGCGCAGATCGGGGTTGCGGGGCCGCTGGTAGGGGCTGTCGATCCCGGTGAAGTGCGTGATCTCGCCGGCGCGCGCCTTGGCGTAGAGCCCCTTGGGATCCCGCCTCTCGCAGTCCTCGATCGGGGTGTCGCAGAAGACCTCGAAGAAATCGAAGTCCTGTTCGGCGTGCACCCGGCGGGCCAGGTCGCGGTGCTCGGTGAGCGGGCTGATCGCCGGCACCAGCACGGTGAGCCCCGAATCGGCCATCAGCGTCGCGATGTAGGCCAGTCGGCGCAGGTTCTCCGCGCGATCGGCCATCGAGAAGCCGAGGTCGGCGTTGAGCCCGTGACGCAGGTTGTCCCCGTCGAGAACGTATGCGGGGCAACCCCGTTCGAGCAGCTTCTGCTCCACGCGCATCGCCACCGACGACTTCCCGGAGCCGGACAGGCCGGTGAACCACACGGTGCGGCCCTTGGACAGCCGGTCTTCGGCGCACACCAGCGACTGGTGCCGCACGGTGTTCGGGCTGGCGGTGCGGTTGGCCACCGGGGTGGTGTCGCGGACCATGCCCGCGGCGACGGTGCCGTTGGTGTCGGGGTCGATCAGGATGAACGACCCGGTCGAGGCGTTGCGTGAGTACTCGTCGAGCAGCAGCGGCTGCTGGGTGCGCAGCGTGACCCGGCCCAGCTCGTTGAGTTTGAGCGCGGTCGCCGACTTGTCGCGGTGCAGGGTGTTGACGTCGAGCCGGTAGTCCAGCGCCGCCACCCGGGCCCTGGTGGTCCTCGTGGTGTGCTTGACCAGGTACTCGCGGCCGGGTTCCAGCGCGGATCCGTCGGCCATCCAGCACACCATGGCGTCGAACTCCGTCGACACGTGCGGCTGGTTGTTGACCCGGGCGATGACGTCGCCGCGCGAGATGTCGATGTCGTCGGCGAGGCTGACCGACACCGCCATCGGCGGGAACGCCTCGGTCACCGGGCCGGTCGGCGAGTCGATCGCGGTGATCGTGCTGTTCTTACCGCTGGGCAGCACGACGACCTCGTCGCCGACGCGCATGACGCCACTGGACACCGTGCCGGCGTAGCTGCGGTGGTCGGCGTGGTCGCGGGTCTGCGGGCGGATCACGTACTGGACGGGGAACCGCACGTCGACCAGGTTGCGGTCACCGGCGATGTAGACGTCCTCGAGATGGCTGAGCAGCGCGGGGCCGTCGTACCACGGCGCCTTGTCGGACTTGGTGACGACGTTGTCGCCCAGCAGCGCCGACATCGGGATCGTCGTGACGTCGTGGATGTCCAGCCGCGCGGCGAAGGCGTGGAACTCGTCGCGGATGTCGTTGAACTTCTGCTCGTCCCAGTCGATCAGGTCCATCTTGTTCACCGCGAGCACGATGTGCTGCACACCGAGCAGCGAGGCCAGGAACGCGTGCCTGCGCGACTGCTCGAGGAGTCCGTGGCGGGCGTCGACCAGCACGATGGCCAGCTGCGCGGTCGAGGTGCCGGTGACCATGTTGCGCGTGTACTGGATGTGGCCGGGGGTGTCGGCGATGATGAATTTCCGCTTGGCCGTGGCGAAGTAGCGGTAGGCGACGTCGATCGTGATGCCCTGCTCACGCTCGGAGCGCAGCCCGTCGGTGACCAGGGCGAGGTCGGTGTAGTCGTTACCGCGTTCCTTGGAGGTGCGCTCGACGGCGGCGAGCTGGTCCTCCATGACGGCCTTCGAGTCGTACAGCAGCCGGCCGATCAGCGTGGACTTGCCGTCGTCCACCGATCCGGCGGTGGCGATCCTGAGAAGCGTCGTCTCGGTCATGTCAGAAGTACCCCTCGCGCTTGCGGTCTTCCATCCCGGCCTCGGAGATGCGGTCGTCGGCGCGGGTGGCGCCGCGTTCGGTCAGGCGCGAGACCGCGGTCTCGGCGATGATGTCCTCAACGGTCGCGGCGGTCGATTCCACGCAGCCGGTGCAGGTGACGTCGCCGACGGTGCGGAATCGCACGCTGGTCTCGAAGACCTCTTCACCGTCGCGGGGCTGCATGTACGGGTGGACCGCGAGCAGCATGCCGTCGCGCTGGAACACCGGCCGGGTGTGGGCGTAGTAAATCGCGGGCAGCGTGATGTTCTCCGCGCCGATGTAGGCCCAGATGTCGTACTCGGTCCAGTTCGACAGCGGGAACACCCGGATGTGCTCGCCCTTGCGGTGCCGGCCGTTGTAGATGTTCCACAGCTCGGGGCGCTGCGCCTTCGGGTCCCACTGGCCGAATTCGTCGCGAAAGCTGAACACCCGCTCCTTGGCGCGGGCCTTCTCCTCGTCGCGGCGGGCCCCGCCGAAGGCGGCGTCGAACTTGTTCTCGCGGATCGCGCGCAGCAGCGTGACCGTCTGCAGCGGGTTGCGCGACGGGCCGTTGTCCACCACCCGGCCGGCGTCGATGTCGTCCTGCACCGACGCGACGACCAGGCGCACGCCGTTCTCGGCAACCAGCCGGTCGCGCGTGGAGATGACCTCGTCGAAGTTGTGGCCGGTGTCGACGTGCATGACCGGGAACGGCAGCCGGGCGGGCGCGAACGCCTTGATCGCCAGGTGCAGCATCACGATCGAGTCCTTGCCGCCCGAGAACAGCAGCACCGGCCGTTCGAACTCGGCGGCGACCTCGCGGATGATGTGGATCGCCTCCGCCTCGAGCGAGCGCAGATGGCTCAGCTCGTACTGGCCGGGCTCCGGGACGGATACCTGAGCGGCTGTCATCGATTCCCCATAAAGTTGGTAGAACTTGCCAGATTTACTGCCTTTAGTGGGAAAGGTAGCGGCGGGCGGCTCCGGCTGTCAATCGAGCGGTCGACGACCGGGACAGCAGCGCAGCGGCGACGACCGGACGGATCTGCGGTCGACACTGAAGCCACGCAGCACCGCTCTCGAACTTTCGCTGCGTGTGTTCAGTCTGGCGACGCGGTTGCTGCACGCGCCGATACGAGGAAGCGGCGACCGTCCCGCCCGGGGGTGGCGAGACGGCCGCCGCGGTCTGCGGTCAGCGCGAGTGCAGGTCGTAGACCGTCGTCCCGCCGACGTCGAGCGCGATGTAGTTCTGTTTCACCCACGCGGTGATGGCGGCCGCGGCGCCGCCGCGGTCGCCGGACGGACCCATGCGGTCACCGGCGATGAAGTAGCCGACCTGCCCGTCGGCGACGTACTGCTGGAACTGCGCAAGCGTCGGTGAGTCGTCCCCGCCGGTGAAGCCGCCGATCGCCATGATCGACACGCCGCTCTCCAGCTGCAGGCCAGCCGCGCCCATCGAGCCGACGGTGGCCGCCGCCCACCGGCTGTCGACACCGCTCACCAATTCCTGCAGGGCCGCATCGTCCCCGTCGCCGGGGCCCCGACCGCCGGGCCCACCCGGCGGCATCCCGCCGAAGCCGCCGTCGCGGGCCGGGCCCGACATCGTGCCGGGCCCCGCGGCCGGATGCGCGACGTTGTAGACCGCGAACGCCGCCGGTGCGGCCAGGCCCGCCAGGGCGGCGGCGATCACGACCGCCACCGTGGCCCGGCGCATCCGGCGCGCGCCGACGGCCAACACCACCGCCGAGACCAGCCCGGCCACCAGCACCACCCAGCGCAGCCACGGCAGCCAGTCCGGCGTCCGGTTGAGCAGAACGAACGCCCAGCCGCCCGTCGCGGCCAGCATCGCGGCCAGCAGCAGGCGGGGCGCCGTGAAGCGCCGGCCGCGCCACAGCTCGGCGACCGTGATGCCGACCAGCGCCGCGACCGCAGGCGCCAGCGCGACGGTGTAGTAGGGGTGGATGGTGCCGTCCATGAAGCTGAACACCGCACCGGTGACCAGCAGCCATCCACCCCACATCAACAGACCGGCCCGCACTGCATCGGTGCGCACGGCGCGCCGGGTGAACCAGATCCCCGCGGCCAGGCCGAGCAGCGCCGCGGGCAGCAGCCACGACGCCTCCACCCCCATCGACGCCCCGAACAGCCGGCCGACCCCCGGGTCGCCGCCGAAGAACAGATTGGCGCCACCCGGGCCGCCGCCCGGTCCACCGCCGCCGCCCGGCCCCTGCGAACCGCCGGCGATGCGCTGGATCCCGTTGTAGCCCAGCGCGAGTTGCAGCAGGCTGTTGTCGGTCGACCCGCCGATGTAGGGCCGGGAGTCCGCCGGCCACAGCTCGACCAGCGCGATGTACCACCCGGCGGCGACCACCATCGTCACCGCACCCACGGCGAGGGTGCCGATCCGGCGCCACAGGCTCACCGGCGCGGCGACAAGGAACGCCAGCGCGAGTCCCGGCATCACGAGGAACGCCTGCAGCATCTTGGTCAGGAACGCGAACCCCAGCGCGCAGCCGACCACCACCATCCACCGGGTGCTCGCCGTCTCGATGGCTCGCACCATGGCGTAGGCCGCGACGAGCAGCAACAGCACCAGCAGCGCATCCGGGTTGTTGAACCGGAACATCAACGCCGCCACCGGAGTGGTGGCCAGCACGGCCCCCGCGATGAGCCCGGCGGCCGGGCCGCTGACCCGTCGCACCGCGGCGAACAGCACGCCGACCGACGCGACGCCCAGCAGTGCCTGAGGCAGCAGCATCGTGAACGCACTGAAGCCGAACAGCCTGGCGGACAACACCATCAGCCACAGCGAGGCCGGCGGCTTGTCGACGGTGATCGCGTTGCCGGGGTCCAGCGACCCGAACAGCCAGGCCGTCCAGTTGTGCGTCCCGGCCTGCACGGCGGCCGCGTAGTACTCGTTGGCCCAGCCCGAGGAACCCAGGCCCCACAGGTAGAGCACGGCGGTGGCGGCCAGCAGCGCCGCCAGGGCGGGACGCTCCCAGCGGGGCCTTGCGGGGGCCATGGGGTCGGGGGCGGCCAGCGGCCGCGCGTCGGCGGTCAGGGTCATCGTCATCCTCGTCGTCACAGGGGCAGGGTCAGTGGGTGCGCCGGGGGTGGAACACCCAGCCGCGCAGGAGTAGGAAGCGCATGACGGTGGCGGCCAGATTGGCCGCGACCAGCACGCCGAGTTCGACGCCGCGGTCCGGTACGGCGGCGACGGCGTGCAGCACGGCCAGCGAGCCGCTGGTGATGCCCAACGCGATCGCGAACACGATGAGGCCCTCCAGATGGTGGCGGGCCACCCGGGCGCGCCCGGCGACACCGAAGGTGAAGCGCCGGTTGGCCGCCGTGTTGCCGATCGCTGTCACCAGCAGCGCCACCAGGTTCGCCGGCTGCGCGCCGAGCCAGTCGCGGGTCAGCAGGAACAGCATCAGGTACGCGAGGGTGGACACCACGCCGACAGCGCCGAACCGCACGACCTGGCGCAACAGCGAGCGCGGCCCGGCCGCCGCCCGTGACGGCGTGAGTTGTGCGGCGATCAGGTGTACCGGGATCGAACCGTCGGCGAAACCCCGCAGCATCCGGCCGATCCCTTTCAGGTCTGCGACCGCGGTGGCGACGATGTCGACCCGGCTGTCCGGGTCGTCGACCCAATCGACGGGCACCTCGTGGATGCGCAGGCCGCTGCGCTCGGCGAGCACCAGCAGCTCGGTGTCGAAGAACCAGCCGGTGTCGGCGACGTAGGGCAGCAGCCGGCGCGCGACGTCGGCGCGGATCGCCTTGAACCCACACTGGGCGTCGGAGAACCGGGCTGCCAGCGTAGATTTCAGGATGAGGTTGTAACAACGGGAGATGATCTCGCGCTTCGGTCCGCGCACGACGCGTGAGCCGCGCCCGAGGCGGGTGCCGATCGCGAGGTCGGAGTGCCCGGAGATCAGCGGCGCCACCAGCGGCGCCAGGCCGGCCAGTTCGGTGGACAGGTCGACGTCCATGTAGGCCAGCACCGGAGCGTCCGACTCGGACCACACCGCGTGCAGGGCGCGGCCCCGGCCCTTCTGTTCCAGCCGCACGACGCGCACGTCAGGCAGCGCGGCCGCGAGGTCGGCGGCGATCCGTGGCGTGGCGTCGACGCTGGCGTTATCGGCGATCGTGATCCGCGCCCGGAACGGGAAGTGCGCGCGCAGATGACTGTGCAACCGGTGTACCGAGCCGGCCAGCGCGGCTTCCTCGTTGTAGACCGGCACGACCACATCGAGGACCGGCACGCCCGCATCGCGGGCGTACTCCGCGGCGTCCGGCCGCGGCTCGAAGGGCAACGGGTAAGCCCGGTCGGTGGCGGGATCCACGGCGATGTCTGTCATGACGACCATGGTGGTGGCGCTGCTTGTGCCGGCGATGGGTCGTGGCTATGCGTCAGCTATGAGTCACCAGCGGTGAGGTCGTAGATCGTCACGTCACCGAAATCCACTGCTGGGTAATGACTTTCCACCCACTCGGTGATATCCGCGGCGGCGCGGCTGCCGGTCCGGGCGTCGTCGCCCAGGCGCCCCAGGGTGCCCGCGATGAAGTAGTGGACGTCGTCGTCGGCAACGTACCGCTGGAACTGTTCGAGGGTCGGCGACGGGTCCGTGCCATTGAACCCGCCGAGCGCCATCACCGGTGCGCCGGTGGCCAACTGATAGCCGGCGGCGTTGTTGGAGCCGACCACGGCCGCGGCCCAGCGGTAGCGTGCGGCATCCGCGCTCAGCGCCGCGACGACGGCCGGCCCGGGGTCCGGGGCGTCCAGCAGGCCACCGGGCCCGGCGAAACCGCCACCGGGCCCGCGCGCGAAGCCGACCGACGGAATCGCGCCGCGGTGCGGTGTGGCGGCGGTGGCGACCGAATACGCGGCCGGCGCCGCCAGACACACGACGACGGCCAGCGCCGCGACCACCCGGGCCACCCCGTCCCCCAACCGCCCGGCGACCACGAGCAGCACCGCCGTCCCCACTCCCCCGACCGCGACCGCCGCACGCAGCCACGGCAGCCAATTCACGTTGCGCGCCAGCAGCACCGCGGCCAGGATCGCGGTGGTCAGCACGATGCCGGCCAGCGCCACGGCACACCGAGGTCGGGACCTGCTGTGCCACAGCAGATCAGCACCGATACCGACGACCGCGCCGATGGCGGGGGCCAGCGCGACGGTGTAGTAGGAGTGCACGATGCCGTTGGCGAAGCTGAACACCAGCGCGGTGACCAGCAGCCAGCCACCCCAGCTGATCAGCGCGGCGCGGGTGACGTCGGTGCGTGGCGCCCGGCGGGTGAGCAGCAACCCGGCGCCCAGACAGACCAGTGCGGCGGGCAGCAGCCAGGCGATGTCGAGGCCCATCCCGGACCCGAGCAGTCGGCCGATGCCGACGTCGTGGTTCAGGTTGCCCAGCCCGCCGGTCTCCGCACCGGTGAGCCGGCCGACACCGTTGTAGCCCAGCGCCAGCTCGATGATGCTGTCGTGCTGCGAGCCGCCGATATACGGGCGGGCGTCGGCCGGCCACAACTCGGCCAGCACCAGATACCAGCCGCCGGCGGCGACCATCGCGGCCGCGGCGCCGAGCAGGTCGGCCAGTCGTCGGCCCACCGGGCGTCGGCCGGTGAGCAGGTAGGCGGCGGCGAAGCCGGGCAGCACCAGCAGCGCCTGCAGCATCTTGGCCAGGAAGCCGAACCCCACCGCCACTCCGGCGCCGACCAGCCACCACCGGCTGCCGTCCTTCTCGCAGGCGCGCTGCACGCAGTACCCGGCGAACACGAGCAGCAGCACCAGCAGCGCATCCGGGTTGTTGAACCGGAACATCAACGCCGCCACCGGGGTGGCCGCCAGCACGGCGCCGGCCAGCAGTGCCGCACCCGGTCCACTCACCCGGCGCACCGCCGCGTAGAGGACCGCGACCGCGGCGACACCCATGAGCGCCTGCGGGACCAGGATGCTCCACGAACTGAGCCCGAACATTCGCACCGAGAGGTCCATCACCCACATCGCCGCCGGCGTCTTGTCGACCGTGATCGCGTTGGCGGCGTCGCTGGACCCGAACAGCATGGCCGTCCAGTTCTGGCTCCCGGCCTGCACGGCCGCGGAGTAGAACGCGTTCGCCCATCCGCTCGCCGAGAGATTCCACAGGTACAGCACCGCGGTGGCGGCCAGGAGCGCGGCGAACGCGAACCGGTGCGGGCGGGCCGGAACTCGGGTGAGCGCAGCGCCTCTCGCGCGATTTGACGGCACGTCCCTCCCGGTTGCGGGGGCCTGCCGGCGGGGAAGGGTCAGGGTCATCCCGCCATGGTCGCGGGCCGCGCTAGGCCGGTGATGGGTCGTGGCTGTGTGCGGGCTGTGTGCCGGCGGGCAGGGCGACGACGAACTCGGTCCGGCCAGGGGCGCTGTGCACTTCGATGGTGCCGCGGTGGGCCTTGACGACCGCGGCGACGATGGCCAGCCCCAGCCCGGTGCTGCCGCCACGGCGCGACCGGGACGAGTCGCCGCGGGCGAACCGCTCGAACACCTCACCCTGCAGCCAGCGCGGGATGCCCGGGCCGTCGTCGGTGACCGTGAGCACCGCGCCGCCGTCGGAAGCAGGAGCCAGCGCCGTGGTCACGGTGGTGCCGGGCGGGGTGTGCACGCGGGCATTGGCGAGCAGGTTGGCCAGCACCTGGTGCAGGCGGGCCTCGTCACCGGCGACCACCACCGGCTCCTCGGGCAGGTCCAGAGACCACGCATGGTCCGGCCCGGCGGCGTGGGCGTCGCTGACGGCGTCGACCACCAGCCGCGACAGGTCGACCGGTTCGCGCTGCAACGGCCGGCCGGTGTCGAGGCGGGCCAGCAGCAGCATGTCCTCGACCAGGTGCGTCATGCGTTCGGTCTCGGATTCCACCCGGCTCATGGCGTGCGCGACGTCGTCGGGCAGCACGTCGGATCTGCGTTGCGCCAGTTCGGTGTATCCACGGATGGCGGCCAGCGGGGTGCGCAGTTCGTGGCTGGCGTCGGCGACGAATTGACGTACCCGGGTCTCGCTGGCGTGCCGGGCGGTCAGGGCGCCGGCGATGCGGTCGAGCATCCGGTTGAGCGACGAGCCGAGCTGACCGACCTCGGTGTGGGCGGCCGCCGGGTCGACCTCGACGATGGGGCTGGGCAGCCGCACCTCGCCGCGGTCGAGTTCGAGGTCCGCCACCGTCCGCGCGGCGGCCGACACTCGCGACAACGGTTCGAGCTGCCTGCGGATGATCACCACCCCGGCCGTCGTGGCGCCGATCAGCGCGATCGCCCCGACCACGCAGAAGATCAGCAGCACGGTCAGCAGGGTGTCGTCGACGTCCGAGAGGGGCAGGCCGGTGACGATGGTCTCGCCCGGCCCGCGGGCGGGCAGGGCGACGACGCGGTAGCGGCCGAGTCCGTCGAGCTCGACGGTCCGGGGCGGTGCGTCGGCCGGCACGGTGGCCAGCTGTGCGGCGGCGGTCGCGCTGATCTGCTCGCGGGTGCCGTCGGCGGTGATCAGCCCGGCGTCGGCCGCGGTACCGCGGGTGACGATCGCTCCGACGGTGCCGACGGCCTGCCCGGGGGCGTTGAGGAACGCCGGCCCGGGCCCCGGGTCGCGGATCACCATGCGGTGGGGGTAGTCCGGCGGCGGAAATCCCGGTGCGGGCAGCATCATCGGCGGGCCCGCAGGTGGCGGACCGAGCATGAACAGGCCGGCCGACCGGCGGCCGGTCTCGGCGAGCTGGTTGTCGAGCTGATGGGTCAGGAACCGCTGCAGGGCGAATTCTGTGCCGATGCCCACCGCGGCGCACACCACGGCGAGCAGCGCGATCTGGGTGACCAGCAGCCGTGCCCGCAGCGACCACGTCCGCGGAGCACGCAGCCGGGCCCGGCCGGGCTCAGCGGGCGGCCGGTTTGAGGACATAGCCCGCGCCGCGCAGCGTGTGGATCATCGGATCGCGCCCGCTGTCGATCTTCTTGCGCAGGTAGGAAACGTAGAGCTCGACGATGTTGGAACGGCCGCCGAAGTCGTAACTCCACACCCGGTCGAGGATCTGCGCCTTGCTCAGCACCCGCTTGGCGTTGCGCATCATGAAGCGCAGCAGCTCGAACTCGGTGGCCGTGAGCGTGATCTGGTCTCCGGCGCGGGTCACCTCGTGACTGTCCTCGTCGAGCACCAGATCCCCGACGACGATCTTCGCGCCGCCGGTCTCGGTGACACCGGTGCGCCGCAGCAGGGCCCGCAGCCGCAGCACCACCTCCTCGAGCGAGAACGGCTTGGTGACGTAGTCGTCGCCGCCGGCGGTCAGCCCCGCGATGCGGTCCTCGACGGAGTCCTTCGCGGTCAACAGCAGCAGCGGCAGGCCGGGGATCTGCTCGCGCAGCCGGCGCAGCACGTCGAGGCCACTCATGTCGGGCAGCATCACATCGAGCACCACCACATCGGGCGGGGTCTCCCGCGCGGCCGCGATGGCCGTGGCGCCGTCACCAGCGGTGACGATGTCCCAGCCCTCGTAGCGCAGCGCCATCGAGACCAGTTCGGCGAGCACCGGCTCGTCGTCGACGACCAGCACGCGCACCGGATTGCCGTCCGCGCGGCGCAGCACGGACCGCTCCGTCTCGGACTGGTTCGGACTCATGGCATCCATTATTCGCGCGGCGATGGGCGATGCCTGTGCCGTTCCTATGCGCCCGCTGTGAGCGCCGAACCCACAGTCGCGGCCGATCCGGCACACAGCCGGCGCACATCGGGCCTCGGCACAGTGTCGTCCATGAGCACTGAGCATGTCTGGGGGAAGCCCGACGGTGAGCGCTGGGGCATCCGGGAGACCGCGGCCGCCGTCGCCGTCGCGGCCGTCATCGCCGCATTCGGCGGCGCGGCCGTGTACGCAGCGACGGACCAGGCTTCGACGGGACCCGGTTCACACCAGTTCGGCCCGCCGCCCGGTGGGTTCGGCGGGCCCGGCGGCCCGGGCGGCGCCCCTGGCGGTCCGCCCGCCCCACGGCCCTGAGCGGCGCGCCCGGCACCGCCAACACCTGCCCGGGCGCCGATCTTCTCTACGCTGGTTGCCCATGCAGCCATGCGCCCCGGCGGGCAGTCGCCGATGACGCGCTTTCTCGCGCGCCGGCTGCTCAACTACCTGGCCCTGTTGGCGCTGGCCTCGGTGCTGGCGTTCACCCTGGCCTCGGTGTCGTTCAACCCGCTGGACAGCCTGCTGGAGCGCAACCCGCGGCCACCGCAGGCGGTGATCGACGCGAAGGCGGCCGAACTCGGACTCGACCAGCCGATCCCGCTGCGCTACGCGCACTGGCTGGGTGACGCCGTCCGCGGCGACTTCGGCACGACGGTCGCGGGTCAGCCGGTGTCCGACGAGCTGTGGCGGCGCGCCGGCATCAGCCTGCGGCTGCTGGTCATCGGCTCCGTCCTCGGCACCGTGATCGGCGTGGTGGTCGGCGCGTGGGGCGCGATCCGGCAGTACCGGCTCTCCGACCGGGTCATCACCGTGGTGTCGCTGCTGATCCTCAGCACGCCGGCGTTCGTCACCGCTAACCTGCTGATCCTGGCCGCGCTGAACGTCAACAACGTGCTCGGGGTGCAGATCTTCGAGTACACCGGGGAGACCTCGCTGACCCCGGTCGAGGGCACCTGGAACCAGATCGCCGACCGAGTCCAGCACCTGGTGCTGCCGAGCTTCACGCTGGCGCTGGTGGGCATCGCCGGCTACAGCCGCTACCAGCGCAACGCGATGCTCGACGTGCTCGGCCAGGACTTCATCCGCACCGCCAGAGCCAAGGGGCTGACCCGCAGGCAGGCGCTGTTCAAACACGGCCTGCGCACGGCGCTGATCCCGATGGCCACGCTGTTCGCCTACGGGGTGAGCGGCCTGGTGACCGGGGCGGTGTTCGTCGAGAAGATCTTCGGCTGGCACGGTCTCGGCGAGTGGTGGGTGCAGGGCATCACCGGTCAGGACACCAACATCGTCGTCGCGGTCACCGTGTTCTCCGGCGTCGCGATCCTGCTCGCCGGGCTGCTCTCCGACGTCATCTACGCGGCGGTGGACCCGAGGGTGCGCGCCTCATGAGCGAACTGACCACGCAGTCCGGCCTCGACGAGCACCGCTTCGCGTCCCGGCGCACCCTGGTGTGGCGCCGGTTCGTGCGCAACAAGCCCGCAGTGGTCTCGCTGGCCGTGCTGGTCACCATGGTCGTCGGGTGCTACGCATTGCCGCCGCTGCTGCCCTACAGCTACACCGACCTCGACTACTACGCGCTGCAGCAGCCGCCGAGCGCCCGGCACTGGTTCGGCACCAACGCCCTCGGCCAGGACATCCTCGCCCAGACCCTGCGCGGAATGCAGAAATCGCTGCTGATCGGCATCTGCGTGGCGTTCGCGTCGACGCTGATCGCCGCCACCGCCGGGGCCGTCGCCGGCTACTTCGGCGGCTGGCGCGACCGCACCCTGATGTGGGTGGTCGACCTGCTGCTGGTGGTGCCCGCGTTCCTGCTCATCGCGATCGTGACACCCCGTGCGGAGAACAGCGTGTTGTGGCTGATCGTGCTGCTGGCGCTCTTCTCCTGGATGATCAGCTCACGCATCGTGCGCGGGATGACCATGACCCTGCGCGACCGCGAATTCGTGGTGGCCGCCCGCTACATGGGGGTGAGCAACCGGCGGATCATCACCCGCCACATCCTGCCGAACGTGGCCTCGCTGTTGATCATCGACACCGCGCTCAACGTCGGTGTCGCGGTGCTCGCCGAAACCGGGCTCAGCTTCCTGGGCTTCGGGGTGCAGCCGCCCGACGTCTCGCTGGGCACGCTCATCGCCGCGGGCACCCCGTCGGTGACGACGTTCCCGTGGGTGTTCCTGTTCCCCGCCGGGGTGCTGGTGGCGATCGTGCTCTGCGCCAACCTCATCGGCGACGCCCTGCGCGACGCCATCGATCCCGCCGCCCGCCCCCTACGGAAGCGCCGCAAGCGATGACGCTGCTCGAGGTGACGGACCTGACCGTCGCATTCCCCACCGACACCGAGACCGTCGCCGCCGTGCGCGGCCTGACCTACCATGTGGACGCCGGTGAGGTGGTCGCGCTGGTCGGCGAATCCGGTGCGGGCAAATCTGCCGGCGCGATGGCCGTCGTCGGCCTGCTGCCCGAGTACGCCGAGGTGTCCGGATCGGTGCGGATGCACGGCGAGGAGCTGATCGGCCGCTCCGATGCGCAGATGTCGGCGATCCGCGGCCGGCGGATCGGCACGGTGTTCCAGGATCCGATGTCGGCGCTCACGCCGGTTTACTCCGTCGGCGACCAGATCGCCGAGGCGCTGCAGGTCCACGACCGGACGATCGGCCGGCGCGCCGCCCGAGCCCGTGCCGTCGAACTGCTCGACCTGGTCGGCATCGCGCAGGCCGAACGACGGGCGCGGGCGTTCCCGCACGAGCTGTCCGGTGGGGAACGGCAGCGGGTGGTGATCGCGATCGCGATCGCCAACGACCCGGACCTGCTGATCTGCGATGAGCCGACCACCGCGCTGGACGTCACCGTGCAGGCGCAGATCCTCGACGTGCTGCGCACCGCCCGCGACGTCACCGGCGCCGGCGTGCTGATCATCACCCATGACCTCGGCGTCGTCGCCGAATTCGCCGACCGCGCGCTGGTGATGTACGCCGGCCGTGCGGTCGAGACCGCGCCGGTGAACCGGCTGTACGGACAGCGCCGGATGCCCTACACCGTCGGGCTGCTGGGTTCGGCGCCGCGCCTGGACGCGCCTCAGGGCGCCCGGCTGGTACCGATCCCCGGCACGCCGCCGTCGCCGGCCGCGTTGCCGCCGGGCTGCCCGTTCACCCCGCGCTGCCCGCTGGCCGTCGACGAGTGCCGGGCCGCCGAACCGCCGCTGATCGAGGTCGGCCCCGACCATTTCGCGGCCTGCATCCGCACCGATGTGGTCGACGGGCGCAGCGCCGCCGACATCTACGGTGTCTCGACCGAGCCGCCGGCCGACGAACCGTCCGCCGACCGGCCCGTGGTGCTGCGGGTCGAGGACCTGGTCAAGGTGTATCCCCTGCACAAGGGCGTGGTGTTCCGCAGACGGGTCGGCGAGGTCCGCGCGGTCGACGGCGTCAGCTTCGCGCTGCGTCAGGGCCGCACACTGGGCATCGTCGGCGAGTCGGGGTCGGGCAAGACGACGACGCTGCACCAGATCCTCGAACTGGCCGCGCCGCAGTCCGGCCGCATCGAGGTGCTGGGCGCCGACGTCGCGACGCTGGACAAAGCGGCGCTGCGGGCGCTGCGCGGCGACGTGCAGGTGGTGTTCCAGGATCCCGTCGCCTCGCTGGACCCCCGGCTGCCGGTGTTCGATCTGATCGCCGAACCGTTGCAGGCCAACGGCTTCGAACGCGGACACATCGACGACCGGGTAGCCGAACTGCTCGGCACAGTCGGGCTGCGCCGGGAGGACGCCAGCCGCTATCCCGGTGAGTTCTCGGGCGGCCAGAAGCAACGCATCGGGATCGCCCGTGCGCTGGCCACCCAGCCGAAGATCCTGGCGCTCGACGAACCGGTGTCCGCGCTCGACGTGTCGATCCAGGCCGGCATCATCAACCTGCTGCTCGATCTGCAGCGCCGGTTCGGCCTGACGTACCTGTTCGTCTCGCACGACCTGTCGGTGGTCAAACACCTCGCCCACCACGTGGCGGTGATGTACCGGGGCACGATCGTCGAACAGGGCGACAGTGACACGGTGCTGGCCGACCCGCAGCACGAGTACACCCGGCAGCTGATCGCGGCGGTCCCCCGCGCCGAGGCGGGGCACCGTTAGAGTCGGTGCGCATGAGATTCCGCCGCCTCGCCGCCGCCACCGCGATCGCCGCGCTCACGCTCGCCGGATGCTCGAGCAGTGACACCGACGTGCCGTCTGCGGGTGGCGACGCCGAACTGGGCGCCACCGCGGATATCAATCCGCAGGTTCCGGCGAGCCTGCGCGACGGTGGCAACCTGCGCCTGGCGATGACCGGCTTCCCGCCCAACTTCAACTACCTGCACATCGACGGCAACCTCGGTGAGTACGGCTCCCTGCTGCGGGCCACGCTGCCGCGCGCGTTCGTCATCTCCCCCGACGGGCAGACCTCGGTCAACACCGACTACTTCACCAGCGTGGAGCTGACCGGCACCGACCCGCAGGTGGTCACCTACACCATCAATCCGAAGGCGGTCTGGTCGGACGGCACCCCGATCACGTGGGAGGACATCGCCTCCCAGATCAACGCGACCAGCGGGAAGAACCCCGACTTCCTGTTCGCGTCGCCGAACGGCAGCGAACGGGTCGCCTCGGTGACCCGTGGCGTCGACGACCGGCAGGCCGTGATGACCTTCGACCGGCACTACGCCGACTGGAAGGGGATGTTCGCCGGCAACGCCATGCTCGCGCCCAAGGTGATGACCGCGACGCCCGAGGCGTTCAACACCGGCTACCTCGACAACTTCGGCCCCTCGGCCGGGCCGTTCATGATCACCGGCATCGACCGCGGCGCGCAGCGGATCACGCTGAGCCGCAACCCGAAGTGGTGGGGCGCCCCGCCGAAGCTTGACTCGATCACCTACACGGTCCTCGACGATGCGGCGAGAATCCCGGCGCTGCAGAACAATTCGATCGATGCGTCGGGACTGGCGTCGCTCGACGAGCTGACCATCGCCCGACGCACCCAGGGCATCGCGATCCGGCGCGCTCCGGCGCCGAGCTGGTACCACTTCACGTTCAACGGCGCGCCCGGCTCGATCCTCGCCGACCCGGCGCTGCGCAGCGCGGTGGCCAAGGGCATCGACCGGCAGGCCATCGCGGCGGTGTCCCAGCGGGGGCTCGTCGACAACCCCGTCCCGCTGAACAACCACATCTACGTGGCCGGCCAGGAGGGCTACCAGGACAACGGCACCGCGTTCGACCCGGAGGCGGCCACACGCGAACTCGACGAACTCGGCTGGCGTCTCAACGGCCAGTTCCGCGAGAAAGACGGCCGCCGGTTGACCATCCGCGACGTCTACTACGACGCACAGAGCACGCGCCAGATCGGGCAGATCGCGCAGAACAACCTCGCCCAGATCGGCGTGGACCTGCAACTCGTCGCCGCCCCCGGCGGCAAGCTGTTCACCGACTACGTCACGCCAGGTAACTTCGACATCGCCCAATTCGCCTGGGGCGGAGATGCGTTCCCGTTCGGCGGGCTCACCCAGATCTACGCCTCCAACGGCGAGAGCAACTACGGCAAGATCGGCTCACCCGAGGTCGACGCCAAGATCGAGGAGACGCTGTCCGAACTCGACCCGCAGCGGGCGCGCACTCTGGCCAACGAACTCGACCGCCTGATCTGGGCGGAGACGTTCAGCCTGCCGCTGTTCCAGTCCGCGGGCAACGTCGCGGTGCGCAGCAACCTGGCCAATTACGGACCCACCGGGATCGGCACGCTGGACTACACCAAGATCGGCTTCATGAAGTAGCGCCGCGGCGGGGTCGGCCGCGTACGGCCGCTGTGGCGGTCAGGCTCGATCGGTGGCCGGCTTGTTCGCATCCGCGGTCGCTGAATCGGCCGCCTTCTTCGCCGGCGCCTTCTTGGCGGTGGCCTTCTTGGCCGGGGCCTTCTGCGCTGGAGTCTTCTGCGCCGGGGTCTTCTGCGCCGGGGTCTTCTGCGCCGGGGTCTTCTTGGCGGCCTGCGTCACCGGCGGCTTCTTCGCCGGTGGGGTCTCCTTCTTCACCGGAGCGGCCTTCACCGCCCCCTTCTTGGCAGGCGCTTTCTTGGCCGGCGCCTTCTTCGCCGGCGCCTCGGTCGCGCCGGGCACGTTGGCGGCCTCGGTCTTCGCCGGGGTCGCCTTCACCGCGCCCTTCTTGGCCGGCGCCTTCTTGGCCGGCGCCTTCTCGGCCGGAACCTTCTTCGCCGCAGCCTTCTTCGCCGGCGCCTTCGCCGGAGCCCTCTTGGCGGGTTCGTCCGGCGACGGCACCACCGTGAGCGGAGCCTTCTCGGTCGCCGCCCTGTCGCCGCCCGCGGGCAGCGCGGTGACCGCGGCGCCGCTGCCGGTGTCGTCGTCCGACGATCCGATACCGACCCGTTCGGCCGCCCCCTCCACAGCTTCGCGTGCCCGCTGCGCCAATTCGGTGAGCGCCGCCGCGGCGGCGCTGAGCAGGTCGGCTACGCGCTGCTGTATCGGCGCGTTGCTTCCATCTGATGACACCATCGTCTCCCGTCGTCACGTCTGACTCGTCGGTCACATACCCGTTTTGACGGATACCTCACGTGGCGCGTGCCACGCATCGGGCCCGGACGTCAGATTCTGGTGCGGTCCGCAACCAGGTCTGCGGCTCTCTCCCCGATGAGGACCGCGGGGGCGTGGGTGTGGCCGCGGATGATCACCGGCATCACCGACGCATCGGCCACGCGCAACCCGTGGACGCCGCGCACCCGCAATTCGGGGTCGACGACACTGGCGTCGTCGCGACCCATCCGGCACGTGCCCACGGGGTGGTACAGCGTCTGCGAACACGTGGTCAATGCCTTCTCGAGCGTGGCCTCGTCGAGTTCGCGGCACTGCAGCGGCCGAGCCAGCGTGCCGAGATCGTCACGCAGGATCGGCGATTGGGCGATCCGCGCGCTGATGCGCAGACCCTCCATCAGCGCGGCGCGGTCGGCGCCGGCGTCGTCGGTGAGGTAACGCGGGTCGATCAGCGGCTTGGCGGCCGGGTCCGCGGAACGCAGCGTGACCGTTCCGCGGCTGTGCGGGGTGAGCAGAATCGGACCGAACACCACTGCGTGCCCGTCGTAGGGGTCACCGATCCCCTCGTCGAAGAACGGCGCGGGCGCGAAGATCAGCTCGAGATCGGGCAGGTCGAGATCGGGACGGCTGCGCACGAATCCGTAGGCCTCGCCGACATTGGAGGTCAGCATCCCGCGGCGACGCAGCAGGTAGTTGAGCAGCTCCAGCGGCTTCTCGGCGGTGAACAGCGAATCGTGGGCGACATTGAAGCCCAGCGGCACGCAGAGGTGGTCCATCAGGTTCTGGCCGACCTCGGGGGCGTGCACCACGGTGGCGATGCCGTGGTCGGCGAGCCGCTCCCGATCGCCGATGCCCGAGAGCATCAGCAGCTGCGGGCTGTTGATCGCGCCGCCGCACAGGATCACCTCGCGGGTGGCGCGCACGGTGCGGGTGGCGCCGCCGTGGCGGAACTCGACACCCACGGCGCGGCCGTCCTCGATGAGGACCCGGGTGGCCAGCGCGTCGGTGAGCAGGGTGAGGTTGTCGCGCCGCAGGGCGGGCCGCAGGTAGGCGTCGGCGGCGCTCCACCGGGCGCCGCGGCGCTGGGTCACCCGCGTCTCGCAGAAACCTTCCGGCGCATCGGTATTCGGTGACTCGATCGCGAAGCCCAGTTCCCGCACCGCCGCCAGCCAGGCGGCGGTGGACGCCCGCGGGCTGCGCTGGCGCGAGATGACCAGCGGCCCGGCCTCGATGCGGCGGAAGTAGGGTTCGACGGCGGCGAAGCTCCACTGCTCGCCGGCGTGCTGCGCCCACTCGTCGTAGTCGGCGGCGTACCCGCGCACCCACATCATCGCGTTCATCGACGACGACCCGCCGAGCATCCGCCCGCGCGGCCAGTAGAGCTCGCGGCCGTCGAGTTCCTTCTGCGGTTCGGTGCGGTAGTCCCAGTCGAGCTCGCTGCGGAACAGTTTGGAGAACGCGGCGGGGATGTGGACGAACTTGTCCTTATCGTGCGGGCCGGCCTCGAGCACGAGCACCGTCACACCGGGGTCGGCGCTCAACCGGTTGGCCACCACCGAACCGGCCGAGCCGGTTCCCACCACGACGTAGTCGGCATGCATCGCCGCAAGTGTAGGAGCCGGAATGGGGTCAGGAGGTCAATTCGATGTGGTGGGCTCCGGCCACCGCCGCGTAGCGCTGGGGGTCGCAGGTCAGCACGATCACCTGGCCGTCCTCGCCGACCACGTCGAACACGCCGCCCATCTTGAGCAGGCGGTCGGGATCGGTGAACCCGAGCGCATCGTCGATCACCACCGGCACCGAATCCTCCGTGGCCACCAGCGCCGCCCCGGCCATCCGCGCCACGATGCCCAGCTGCTCCTTCGCCCCGCCGGACAGCGACTCGTAGGGCACCGTGCGACCGGCCACGGTGCGGTGGGTGATCCGCAACTCCGGGTCGATCTCCACCTCGAAGCTCTCGCCGAACACGAGGCGGCCCAACCGCTCGACCTCGCGGCGGAACGGGTCGACGTAGCGCTGACGCGTCGCCGCCCGGTGCCGGCTCATGACCGAGCGCAACGTATCGGCCGCGCGCGCCCGCCGCTGCACCCGCACGTAGTCGGATTCGGCGTGTTCGCGCTCCGTGCTCGCCGCGTCCAGCCGGCCGTGCCTGCCCTCGGTGCCGTACACCCGCAGCGCGGCGGCGAGTTCCCGCAGCTGTCCGGCCGCGTCCTGCTGACGCGTCGCCACGGTGCGCGCACACCGCTGGGCCTCGTCGAAGGCCGCGTCGACGGCCTCCGGCGCGCTGCGGGCCAGTTCGTCGCGCAGGGCGGCCACCTGCGCGGCGGCACGCTCCGCGGCCTCCCGCTCGGCCTCGGCCGCCACAGCCAGCGCCTCGTCGGTGACGACGGCCCGCGCCGCAGCGAGCCGCGCGGTGGCCACCTCGAGCTCGGCGCGGGCCGCGGTGGCCTTTTCACGGACGGCGGTGAGCCGAGTGCTCTTCTCCGCCAACCGCTTCGACGCCGCGACCGCGACCTTGCGGTGCGTCTCGCAGTCGGCCACGGCCCGCTGGTGTGCGGCGACGGCGGCGTCGAGTTCGGCGCGGGCCGCCGCCGCGTCGGCGGGCCCGTCGAGATCGAACAACGCCGCCTCCGCGGGTTGTCCGTCCCGCAGCAGCGCCAGCCGGTCGCGCAGCGCGTCGATCGTGTCATCGCCGGTCAGCGCGCGGACGGTGGCGGCCAGCTCGGTGCGCCGGCCGGTCAGGTCGCGGCGGCGCTCGTGCAGCGCGCGGGCCGCATCCAGGCTGTCGGCGCCGACGGCCTGCAGTGCCGCGGTGAGTTCGGTGTGCGCGGCATCCAGCTTGGCCTGCGTCTGCGCCGCGGGCGTCCCGGGCACGATGCGCGCGGTCAGCAGCCCCGGCACGGTGATCACGGTCGGTGCGGTGGCGTTGGCCGACCAGCTCTGCCCGGCCGTCAGCTGCACCGGCTCGTCGCCGATGCACAGGTCGACCCCGGCCACCGCCTCCAGTTCGATACGCGCCGAGGCGAGCTCGGCCTGCCCCGCCGCCCGCTCGACGGCCAGCGCCGCCGTCTCCACCGCGCGCATGGTCGCGTCGGTGAGGCGAATACCGGACAGCTCGCCGTCAACTGACGCCGAATCTCGCAGTGCGGCTTCCAGTTTGGCCAGCCGAGTGGCCAACCGGTCGGCTTCGTCGCGGTCGGACAGCCGATGCGCGACCACCCGCGCGGTGTCGACCGCCGCCTGCTGCGCCTCGACCGTCGCGCGGGCCTGTTCGGCGGCCTGCTCGGCGGCGTCGTGGACCTCCCGCGCGGTGGCCTCGTCGTCGACCGCGGCGGTGAGCGCGGTGTCGAGCCACGCGATCGTCTCGGCCCGCTCGTCGATGTCGGCGCGCATGCGGCGGCGTTCGGTGACCGCGGCCAGCGACGCCGTGCGGGTGGCGTCGGCCGCCGTCGCCCGCACCTCGGCGTCGGCGAGGCGGCGGCGCAGCGCCGACACCGCCTCGGCCGCCGCCCGTGCCTCGGCCACCCGCTGCCGGGCTCCGGCGTGCTCGGCGGTGAGCCGGGCGAGTTCGTCGGTCAGCGCGGCGTGCCGGCGCACCGCCTCGTCGACCTCGGCGACCGCGGCCGCGCACTCGGCCACCTGCGCCTCGGCGGCCTGCAGCCGTTTCGTCGCCGCGGCCCACTCCCCCGTGGGCCTGCCGGTCGCGGTGAAGTAGCGGCCGTACTCCTCGTCGATGCGGTCCACGAGCAGCGGTTCGGCGCCGGACAGCGTGGCCGCCTCCCCGGCGGCGACGTCGAGCGCCCGGGCCAGCGCATCAGAGCCCGACAGGTCGACCGCCGCGGTGGACGCCGACTGCCACACCCGCTGCGCCTGCCACAGATCCATGTCGACGCTCTGGTCGAGCAGGGCGAGCGCCCGCTCGTGGGCCTCGTCCCCGGTGTGCTGCTCACGGTGCGGGGCCAGCACCGTCAGCTCCGTCTCGGCCCGCTTGTGGAACCGCTTCCGGTAGACGAACCGGTGGGCACCGCAGGAGATCTCGGCGGTGATCTCGGCGCCGACGTCGGCATGCGTCGGCTTGACCTGCTTGACCTCTTTCTTGGTCGAGCGATCCTTGGCGGCGAACAACAGGTCCAGCGCCTCGATCATCGAGGACTTGCCGACCTCGTTGGCGCCGCTGATCACCACCACACCGTGAGCGGGGAACTCGATGTCGCGGTGGGTGATTCCCCGGTAATTCGTCAACACCAGGCGGTGCAGTCTCATGCGACATCACTCCGATCGACCAGGCGCAGCAGCAGGGCCAGCGCGGCGCGCGCATCCTCGGCGGCCTCACCGTCGGCGCGGGCCGCGCCGACCAGCTCCTCGACGGCCGCGGCGGCGAAACCCCCGATGCCCAGATCGTCGAATTCCCCGTCGGCAGGCACCACGGCGAGGTGAGATCCGCGTTCCCACAACGTCAATGCCGCGAACAGCCGGGAGTACCTGTCGAGGCAGGCGTCCAGTGCGGCCTTATCCGTCACGGTCAGCGACCCGGTCAGGCCGAGGCGCACCACCGTGCGCTCCTTATCGGTCATCAGGTCGAGATTGAGGTCGAGATCGGCGATGTCGCGGCTGTTGTCGACGGTGCGCGACAGCGTGACGAACCGCCAGCGGCCCAACCGCTCCGGGGTGATGTGCACGGCGCGGCGCGCGTCGTCCTCGTCGAGATCGACGACCAGCGCATGACCCGACTCCGACTCGATGTCGTCGTAGTTCGTGACCTCCGGCGAACCCGAGTACCAGACCCGGCCGGTACCGCCCACCTGCATGCGGGAGTGCTTGTCTCCCAGCGCCACATAGTGGACCGCACCGCGCGCCAGCGCCGCCTCCACCGCGGCCAGCCGGATCAGCGACGGCTTGTCCTTCCCCGGATCGACGAGGTCCACCGCGCCGTGCCCGACGAGCACCCGGGTGACCCCGTCGGCGGGCAGCCCGTCGAGCACGTCGGCGACCAGGTCGCTGGTGGGCGACTTCGACCGCCAGGGCGCGGCCACGATCTGCAGACCCGGGCGGACGTCGTGAACGCCCGCGCGGTCGAGCACCGTGACGTTCTCCGGGCACTCCGCGGCGAACAGCGCGCTGGTGTACACCGACGAGGCGTCCAGCGGATCGTGGTTGCCGGGCAGCAGATAGACCGGGACCCCGATCGAGCGCATGGCCTCCAGCGACAGGCTCACCTCACGGGGCGCGAGCTGATTGTGCTCGAACACGTCCCCGGCGACCACCACGAACTCCGCACCGGAGGCCGCGGCCAGCGCGCCGACCGCCACGACGGCCTCGCGCCGCGCGGCCGAATACCGCGGCTGTGCCTCGCCGTTGAGGAAATGCCGGGTCATCCCGAGCTGCCAGTCGGCGGTGTGCACGAATCGCATGGCTACCCGCCCCTTTCCACCTCGTCATCGCACCTGTTCGCCGGGTCGGCGTCGTGTGCATGGCGAGTGTAGGTCCGGGCTCTGACAAGTCGGCGGACCTCGACCGGCATGTACGCGCACTGCCCTAACGTGATGCGGGTGACCCCGGACCTCCGCACCCTGGTGCTGCTACGGCACGCCAAATCCGACTACCCGCCCGGCGCCGCCGACCACGAGCGGCCCCTGGCCCCGCGCGGGGTCCGGGAGGCCGGTCTGGCGGGCGACTGGCTGCGGGCCCACCTGCCGCCCGTGGACGCCGTGCTGTGTTCCACCGCGACCCGTACCCGACAGACCCTCGAGCGCACCGCGATCGATGCGCCGGTGCGGTTCGTCGACCGGATCTACGACGCCACGCCGGGCATCGTGCTCGGCGAGATCAACGCGCTGGCGCGGCACTTCGACCACGCGGTGTCCACGCTGCTGGTGATCGGCCACGAACCGGTGATGTCGGGCCTGGCTCTCTGTCTGGCCGACACGGCGGACAGCAACGCCGAGGCGGCAGAACGGCTCTCGGCGAAGTTCCCGACCTCGGCGATGGCGGTGCTACAGACCTCTGCGCCGTGGGACCGGCTGGAACTGGGCGGCGCCGCGCTGGTCACCTTCCACATCCCACGGTGATTTCGGCGTCGTCGGTCGCGGCCGGCGCGACCAACGACACCGAAATCGCTAGGAATTGGTGGCGAGCGTCAGCTCCATCAGCTTGATCGCCATCCCACACGCGTCGATGCCGGGGGCCTGCGGGTTGATCCACCAGCCGACGACGCCGCCGGCGTCGCTGGCCACCCCGCAGGAACCGTTGGGGTCACCCGGGCGCATCACGATCGACGGGACACCGGCCACCGAGCGGCTCTCGATCCGGTACTGCAGCCGTTCGGCGGTCTGGCGCTCGTTGTCCAGGCTGCCCTGTTCGAACCAGAACCGGGTGATGTCGACCAGGCCGGCCGGATTGGCCGCCTGCCAGCGGCACACCGCGCCCACGAACGTGCTCTGGATGTCGAGCGGATCCGCCCCCACCGTCTCGGCGAGGATGTCCTCGGTCAGCACGTCGCACTCCTTGAGCAGGTTCGGGTACTGCCGTTCGGAGTCGTTGTTGCTCGGGCCGCCGCCCGTGCCCTCGCGCGCGGCGGTGCCCTCGACGGTGCGGGTGCAGCCGAGCAGCATCGAGGCGACGGCGAGCAGGGCGGCGACGGCGGCGAGAAGTCGTGCGCGTCGGCTCATTCGGAGTTCACAATCGACTGGCGGGTGAGTTCGGTGGCCACCTGGCACGGGTCGGGGTACGGCTGGGCGTCGTAGCTGACCGACCACTCGATGAAATCGTCGCCGAACTGGATGCCGACCTCACACAGGTTGGTGGTGCCGGTGAACAGGTCGTCGGACTTGGCGATGAACCCGTCGTGGCCCTCGATGTTGATGTCCTCGACGCTGGTGCGCGAGAGCTCCTGGGTCTTGCGCTCGCGCCCGATCGGGCTGCCCCGGAAGTGGGTGAAGGAGAAGTGCGGACCGACGATGCTGCCACCGACCAGCCACTGGCAGCCCACCGACGTCGTCGCCGTGTTCACCAGCCCGGGCCGCTCGGTGAGCTGGCTGACGGTCTGATCGCTGATCCCGCCGCACTGCGGGAAGAAGGGTCCGTGCGAGGTGTTCTGCTGGGCCTGCGTGGTCTGCGGTGCCTCTCCCGGAGCCGCCGGCTCGCCGGAGTCGGAGCAGCCCGCCACCACCGGGATGATGGCCGTCGCCAGCGCGGCCAGCGCTTTCGCGTTGCGGGTCCATCCCGGCCTGCGCGTGCTGGTGATCACGCCATGCACTGTAGCGGCCGCACCGACCGCCAACCACCGGCACGCCGGTTGACCTGGCTTTTCTTCGGGTGTGCCACAGTAGCGGGATGCTGTGGGCCCTGTTGCGGCGGTATGTGACGCCGTACCGCGGGCTGCTCTCGGTGGTCGCCGGCCTGCAGGTGGTCAGCACGCTCGCCTCGCTGTACCTGCCGACGGTCAACGCCGCGATCATCGACGAGGGGGTGGCGGTCGGCGACACCGACGCCATCGTCCGGCTGGGCCTGGTGATGCTCGGGGTCACCGCGCTGCAGGTGGTGTGCGCGGTGGCGGCGGTGTACTTCGGGTCCCGCGCGGGCATGGGCTTCGGCCGCGATCTGCGCGCGGCGATCTTCGACCGGGTGACCGGGTTCTCGGCCGAGGAGACCGCGCGGTTCGGCGCGCCGTCGCTGCTCACCCGCACCACCAACGACGTCGGCCAGATCCAGCTGCTGGTGCAGCTGACCTGCACGATGCTCATCACCGCGCCGATCATGTCGGTCGGCGGTATCGCGATGGCGCTGCACCAGGATGCGGGGCTGTCGTGGCTGCTGCTGATCAGCGTTCCGGTGCTGGCGGTGGCGAACTACTGGATCGTCTCGCACCTGCTGCCGATCTTCCGCCGCATGCAGCAGCTCATCGACAACATCAACCGGGTGCTGCGCGACCAGCTCTCCGGCATCCGGGTGATCCGCGCGTTCGCCCGGGAGCCGTTCGAACGCCGGCGCTTCGCCGAGGCGAATCAGGCGCTGTCGGACACCGCGCTGGAGGCGGGCCGCTGGCAGGCGCTCATGCTCCCGGTCACCACGCTGGTCATCAACGTCTCCAGCGTCGCGCTGATCTGGTTCGGCGGCCAGCGCATCGACGAGGGGCGGATGCAGGTCGGCTCGCTGATCGCGTTCCTGAGCTATTTCATGCAGATCCTGATGGCCGTGTTGATGGCCACGTTCATGCTGATCATCATCCCGCGTGCCGCGGTCTGCGCCGAACGCATCACCGAGGTGCTCACGACGCAGTCCGGCATCGCCACCCCGCCCGACGCCGTGCGCCCCGACACGGTCCGCGGCGAGATCCGGCTGCAGGCCGCGACGTTCTGCTACCCCGGGGCGGACCGGCCGGTGCTCGCCGACGTCACCCTCAACGCGCGGGCCGGCACCACCACCGCGGTCGTGGGCTCCACCGGATCGGGGAAGTCCACGTTGGTCGCGCTGATCTGCCGGCTCTACGACGTCACCTCCGGTGCGGTGCACATCGACGGCGTCGACGTCCGCGACTACGACATCGAACGGCTGTGGGCGGCGATCGGGCTGGTGCCGCAGCGCGGATACCTGTTCTCCGGCACGGTCGCCGACAATCTCAGATACGGGAAGCCGGACGCGACCGACGAGGAGATGTGGGCCGCACTGCGGGTCGCGGCGGCCGAGGATTTCGTGCGCGCGCACCCCGACGGCCTGGGGATGCCGATCGCGCAGGGCGGGATGAACGTCTCCGGCGGACAGCGCCAGCGGCTCGCGATCGCCCGCGCGGTCATCCGCAGACCCGCGGTGTACCTATTCGACGACGCGTTCTCCGCACTCGACGTGCACACCGACGCCCGGGTGCGCGCCGCGCTGCGCGACGTGTCGGCCGAGGCCACCGTGATCGTGGTCTCGCAGCGGCTCTCCACCGTCGCCGAGGCCGACCAGGTGGTCGTCGTCGACGACGGCCGGGTGGTCGGCATCGGCACGCACGACTCCCTGCTGATGGACTGCCCCACCTACGCCGAATTCGCCGATTCCCAGTCGGTCGGCGCCGACGCCGGGGACCGGCCGTGACCGGGCCGATGGGCCGGCCGCTGCGCGGGCTGCCGCAGGCGCCGGCCGAACGCACCCGCGACTTCCGCGGCTCGGCGCTGCGCCTGGTGAAGCGGCTGACGCCGCAGCGGGGGCTGACGGCGCTGGTGATCGCGCTCGGCGTGGCCGGCATCGCGCTCGGGGTGATCGGGCCGCGCATCCTGGGCCATGCGACCGATCTGCTGTTCAACGGGGTGATCGGGCGGCAGCTGCCCGCCGGGCTGACCAAGGAGCAGGCGATCGAGGCGGCCCGGGCGCGGGGCGACGACACGTTTGCCGACCTGCTGTCCGGGATGGCGGTGGTGCCGGGTCAGGGTATCGACTTCGGCGCCGTCGCCCGCACCCTGCTCCTCGCGCTCGGCCTCTATGTGGTTGCCGCACTGCTGGTCTGGCTGCAGGCCCGGCTGCTCAACGTGACCGTGCAGCGCACGATGGTGACGCTGCGCGCCGACGTGCAGGCCAAGGTGCACCGGCTGCCGCTGTCCTACTTCGACACCCGCCAGCGCGGTGAGGTGCTCAGCCGCGTCACCAACGACGTGGACAACATCCAGACCTCACTGACCCTCACCATCAGCCAATTGCTCACCTCCCTGCTCACTCTCGTGGCGGTGCTGGTCATGATGCTGACGATCTCGCCGCTGCTGGCGTTGATCACGGTACTGGCGCTGCCCCTGTCGCTGCTGGTGACCCGCTGGATCACCCGGCGCTCCCAGCGGATGTTCGTCGCTCAGTGGCGCAACACCGGCCGGCTCAACGCCCACATCGAGGAGACCTACAGCGGGTTCACGATCGTCAAGACCTTCGGCCACCGCGCGGCCGCCCAGGAGAAGTTCCGCGAACTCAACGACGACGTGTACCAGTCGGCGTTCGGCGCCCAGTTCTTCTCGGGCCTGGTGGCGCCGGCGACGATGTTCATCGGCAACCTCTCCTATGTCGCGGTGGCGGTGATCGGCGGACTGCAGGTCGCCACCGGGCAGATCACGCTGGGCAGCATCCAGGCCTTCATCCAGTACGTGCGGCAGTTCAACCAGCCGCTCACCCAGGTCGCCGGCATGTACAACACGCTGCAGTCCGGGATCGCCAGCGCCGAGCGGGTGTTCGAGCTGCTCGACGCCGACGAGCAGCCGCCCGACCGCGACACCGTGCTGCCCCTGCCGCGGGGTCGGGTGGAGTTCGACCGCGTCAGCTTCGGCTACCTGCCCGGCACCCCGGTGATCGAGGACCTGTCGCTGGTCGCCGAACCCGGCTCCACGGTCGCCATCGTCGGCCCGACCGGGGCGGGTAAGACCACGCTGGTCAACCTGCTGATGCGGTTCTACGACGTCGACTCGGGCCGCATCCTGCTCGACGGTGTGGACATCGCCACCGTCGCCCGGCACGAGCTGCGGTCGCGGATCGGCATGGTGCTGCAGGACACCTGGCTGTTCGCCGGCACGATTTACGACAACATCGCCTACGGCCGGCCGGACGCGGGTGAGGACGAGGTCGTCGCCGCGGCGCGGGCGGCCTACGTCGACCGGTTCGTGCACATGCTGCCCGACGGCTACCAGACCCGGGTCAGCGACGACGGCGGCGCGATCAGCGCCGGGGAGAAGCAGCTGATCACGATCGCGCGGGCGGTGCTGGCGCAGCCCAGGCTGCTGGTGCTCGACGAGGCGACCAGCTCGGTGGACACCCGCACCGAACTGCTGATCCAGCAGGCGCTGGCCGAACTGCGCAGGGACCGGACGAGTTTCATCATCGCCCACCGCCTGTCGACGATCCGCGACGCCGACCTGATCCTCGTCATGGAGAACGGGCGGATCGTCGAACGCGGCACGCACACCGAACTCGTCGCCCGTCGCGGCGAATACTGGTCCATGACACAGGTTTAAGCACGTCGCTGGTTGGCAATCCGCCCCGCGCACGCGACCGGGTCGGGCAGGATGCCCGCTATGGCGAGCACCACCGTGCACACGTTCTGCCGGTACTGCCTGGCATCGTGCGGGGTGGAGGTGACCGTCGAGGACAACCGCGTTCGCAAGATCTCCGCCGACCGGCAGAACCCGCACAGCTGGCACGACTTCTGCGCCAAGGGCCGCACCGCCGCCCAGCTGGTCGAGCACCCCCGCCGGATCCGCACCCCGATGCGGCGAATTGGCGACCGCTACGTGGAGGCCACCTGGGAGGAGGCGATCAGCGACATCGCGGCCCGGATGACCGCCGCGATCGCCGCCGACGGACCCGACGCGGTCGCCAGCTACTACGGCAACCCCAGCGGCTTCTCCGGTTCGAACGTGATGTTCATGAACGCCTGGCTCGACGCGGTCGGCACCCACAACCGGTACGCCGTGGGGTCGGTCGACCAGAACGCCATGCACGTGGTGGCCGAGGCGATGTACGGGTCGATGCTCATGGCGCCGGTCTCCGACATCGACCACTGCGATCACTTCCTGCTGATCGGGACGAATCCCGCGGTGAGCGCCTGGAATTGGCTGGAGACGGTACCCGGCGGGTGGCGGCGCGCGCTGGCCCGGCAGAAGGCGGGCGCCAGGATGGTCGTCGTCGACCCGGTGCGGACCGAGAGCGCCGAGAAGGCCGACCTGCACCTGGCCGTGCGCCCCGGTCAGGACTGGGCGCTGCTGCTGGCGCTGGTGAAGGTGGTGCTCGACGAGGGACTCGAGCACCGGCAGGACTGCGCGGACCTGGCGGTCGGCGTCGATACCCTGCGCGCGCTGGTGGCCGCGGCCGACCTCGACGATCTGGCCGCGCGCTGCGGCATCGACCGCGCGGTGCTCGAGGCCGAGGCGCGCGACTTCGCCGGCGCGCGCGGCGCGATGGTGGTGACCCGCACCGGGGTGTCGCTGCACGCCGCGGGCACCGTGGCCGAATGGCTCGGTCAGGTGCTCAACGTGATCACCGGGCGCATGGACCGGCCGGGCGGACGGCGCTTCGAACGCGGCTACGTCGACGCGCTGCGCCTGGCCGAGCTCGCCAAGGGCACCCCGCACACCAGCCGGGTGGCCGGGCGCCCCATGGTCACCGGCGCGCACGCGCTGGCCGAATTGCCCGACGAGATCACCACCCCCGGCCCCGGTCAGATCAAGGCGCTGGTCATCAACTGCGGCAATCCGGTGGTGTCCGGACCGGACGGGGCCAAGCTGGACCGCGCGCTGGCCACGCTGGATCTGCTGGTGGTGATCGACCTGGTGCAGCGGGAGAGCCACCGGCACGCGCACTGGCTGCTGCCCGCCGCGCACTGGTTGGAGCGCGACGACCTGCTGGCGTTCACCAGCAGCATGCACGACGAGCCGTTCGTCCAACTCGGCCGGCGGGCGGTGGACCCGCCCGCCGGGGTGCGCGAGGAGTGGCAGATTTTCACCGACCTCGCGCTGGCGATGCGCCGGCCGCTGTTCGGGGTGCGCGGGCTGAATGCGTTCGTGCGCGCCACCCGCCGGGTGGCCGCGGTCTGCGGCCGTCCCGCCCTGGCGTTCGGACCGCAGTGGATCAACCGGATCGTGGTCGCGACGTCGCGAAAGGTCAACGGCCGCAAGCTGCGCTGGCGGGACGTCGTCGCGCATCCGCACGGGCTGGTGCTGGGGCCGCGCGAGTACGGGCACTTCCGCGCGGCGTTGCGCACCCCGGACGGCAAGGTGCACGTCGCGCCGCCGGAGTTCGTCGCGCGGGCGCGCGAACTGCTCGCCGCCGGGCCGCCGTCAGCGCCCCCGGGTTACCCGTTCGAGCTCGGTAACCGGCGCCACCGGCACTCGATGAACTCCTGGCTCAACGACCTGCCCGCGCTGCATCCGGCGGGTAAGCGCAGTGAGGTGGTGATCCACCCCGACGACGCGGCGGCGCTGGACATCGCCGACGGCGACCGGGTGCGGGTGTTCTCCCCCGTCGGTGCGGTGGAACTGCCTGCCGCGGTGAGCGACCGCCCGCGACCGGGCCAGGTGATCGTCGACCACGGGTGGGGGTCGCGGATCTTCGATCCGCGCGGCGGCGGCGCACCGCAGTCCTACGGCGTCAACCGCAACCTGCTCGCCGACGGCGACTCCCTGGACCCGCTGTCGCAGACCTCCACGCTGGGCGGTGTCCACGTCGGGATCGAGAAGGTGTGCGGGTCCGGTTAGAGCTGCGGGCCCTCGGCGCGCAGCTCGTCGACGGTGGACATCGCCTCGCGCAACTTGGCCAGCCACTCGTCGGCGTGCTCGCCGACCAGGCGCACCGACCAGGCCAGCGCATCCGACCGCGACCGGGCCACACCGGCGTCGACCAGCGTGTCGAGGACCTGCCGCTCCGACTGCCGCAGCCGGGTCATCACCGGAACCGCGATGTGGGTGAACAGGATTCGCTCGGCATGCTCGGCGTCACCGACCTCTACACCCCACGACACCTTGCGGCCGTAGCGGGCCTCGGCCTCGTCGGCGATCTGCATTCGCTCGGGCCGGGTCTGCTCCCGGAATCGGGCGGCGCGGCCCGACGCGCGGGCCTCGCTGTCCTGCTCACCGGAATCGGCGAGCCGGCCGATCACGGTGATCTCCTCGCGGTCGACCACCACGGTGGGGTCACCGCTGAACCAGCCGTCGGGGATCCGGCCGGCGAACCAGTCGCCGGCGTCGCCCGCATCGGGCTGCTGTGCTTGCTGCCAGCCGCCGGAACGTCCGCGGCCGCGACGATGATGTGCCTTCATGATTACATGATTACACCGTTGCAGCGCTTGTGGTGGGTGTTCACCGACCGCGAACGACGCCGCCATCCGTGGGCCGCCGTGCCGGGTATCGGGGTCGCCTAGGGTCGAGCGCAGCAGTGCCGCACTGCGCCGATGCACCCGACGAGAGGAGTACGCGTGACCGGTCAATGGCTGCCCGACCCGGAAGGCCGCTACGACTACCGCTGGTGGGACGGCCAGACCTGGACCGACCAGGTGTCCGACCGGGGCCAGGTGGTCACCGCCCCGCTGAGCGGTCCCCCGGCGGGGGCGCCGCAGGCGGTGGGCGCACCGTCGCCCGCGCCCGCAGCCGCCGGCGACGGCTTCGCCGGCATCTCCGGCGACCTGGTCGACGGCCGCTTCAGCGAGAAGGAAGCGGCTGCGGTCGCGAACCAGAACATCAAGATGCTGCGGGTCCGGTTGGGCGAACCGTTCATGGCGCGCCAGGGCTCGATGGTCGCCTACCAGGGCAACGTCGACTTCGCGTTCGAGGGCGGCGGCGCGTCGAAGTTCATCAAGAAGGCGCTGACCGGGGAAGGCCTTCCGCTGATGCGGTGCCAGGGCCAGGGCGATGTGTTCCTCGCCGAACGCAACTACGACGTGCACCTGCTGAACCTGTCCAACGGCGGGCTGTCGATCAGCGGGAAGAACGTGCTGGCGTTCTCGGCCGGGCTGGACTGGAACATCGAGCGGGTGCGCGGCGGCAGCATGGCCACCGGCGGCCTGTTCAACACGACGCTGCGCGGCACCGGCTGGGTGGCACTGACCACCGACGGCCCGCCCGTCGTGCTCAACGCCGCCGAGGCGCCGACCTTCGCCGACACCAACGCCGTCGTCGCCTGGTCGGCCAACCTGCAGACCCAGCTGCGGACCAGCTTCAAGGCCGGCGCGCTGATCGGCCGCGGCTCCGGGGAAGCCATGCAGGTGGCGTTCTCCGGGCAGGGCTTCGTGATCGTGCAGCCGTCCGAGGGCGTGCAGATCCCGGCGCAGTAGCGATCATGGCCGTCGACTGGGACACCGCCACCGTGGTCGGCACCTACGCCGGGCATCCGGGTCTGCTCTACCGCGACGGCCCCACCACGGTCGCGGAGCTGATCGAGGGCACCCGGTGCTGGACTGACCGCGTCTTCCTGGTGCACGGCGCCCGCCAGATCACCTACGCCGGCTTCCGGGGTGCGCTCGGCCCGGCCCGCGAGCACCTGGCGGACCTGGGCATCGGAGCGGGCGACCGCGTGCTGGTGTTCGGCTACAACAGCCCGGAGTGGGTCCTGGCCGTGTGGGCGCTGTGGCTGCACGGCGCCGTCCCGGTGCTGGGCAACCGGTGGTGGGGCGGCGCGGAGATCGCCCACGCGCTCGAACTTCTCGGCGTCCGCCACGTCCTCACCGACACCCCGCTGGACACCGCGACCCCGGCGAGCCCGCTGGCCGGGCTGGCCGCCGCCCTGGAGCACCCGGACCCGGACACCGCGCCTGCCGCGGCCGAGGCCGGCGTCGACGAGGTGGCACTCGTGCTGTTCACCTCCGGCAGCTCGGGAATGCCGAAAGCCGTTGAGCTGTCGCGCCGCTCGGTGATCGCCAACCAGCAGAACATCCTGGTGCGCAACGGCCGGCTGCCCCAGCGACTCGACGCCGGGTCCCCGCAGGCGGTCAGCCTGGCGAGCACGCCGATGTTCCACATCGGCGGATTGTCCAGCCTGCTCACGCATTTCCTGACCGGCGGCCGGATCGTGCTCACCCAGGGCCGGTTCGACGCCGCCGAGGTGATGGCGCTGGTCGAACGCGAACGCGTGCAGGTGTGGGGTGCGGTGCCCACCATGGCGATTCGCGTGCTCGAGCATCCTGACTTCGGCACCTACGATCTGAGCAGCCTGCGCTCGTGGCCGCTGGGCGGCGCGCCGGTGCGCACCGAGCTGCTCGACCGCATCCGCACCGCGCTGCCCGGACTGCGGGAGCGCGGGCTGTCCAACACCTGGGGGATGACCGAGGCCGGCGGCTTCCTCACCGTCGCCGACGGCCGGGACCTGGCTGCCCGGCCGGGCACCGTCGGCCGCCCCTATCCGGTGGTGGAACTGCGCATCGACCGGCCGGACGCCGACGGGGTCGGCGAGGTGCTGGCCCGCTCGCCCGCGGTGATGCTCGGATACGCCGGCCTGCGGGCCGACGACACCGTCGACGCCGACGGCTGGCTGCACACCGGCGACCTCGGCCACGTCGACGACGACGGCTACCTGTACATCGACGGCCGCAGCAAGGACATCGTGATCCGCGGTGGTGAGAACATCGCGTGCCCGCACGTCGAGGCAGCGCTGGCCACCCACCCGGCCGTGGCGGACGCGGCCGCGCTCGGCGTGCCGCACGCCGATCTCGGCGAGGAGCTGGCTGCGGTGGTGGTCTACCGCGGCGCGCACGCGCCGTCCGTCGACGACCTGCGCCGCCACCTCGCAGGCGTGGTGTCGTCGTTCGCCGTTCCGACCCGCTGGCACATCACCGACCAACCGCTGCCGACGCTGGCCGGGGAGAAGGTGGACAAGAAGCGTCTGGCGGCGGGCTTCGCCGCCCACCCGTAGGGCACGCGGGGTCGGTTTACCCATACCCCCTATGGGTATAAGCTGTCGGCATGAGCATGGTTCTGAACGTCGACGGTATGAGTTGCCAACACTGCGTCACCAGCATCACCGCGGCGGTCGAGACGCTGCCCGGCGTCACCGGTGTCACGGTCGACCTGTCCAGGGGCGCCGTCTCGGTGGCCGGCGAGGCCGAGAAAGCCGACGTCGTCGAGGCCATCGAAGACTGCGGATACGACGTCCGCGCGGCATGAGTTCGGTCACCCTCTCGGTCGGCGGTATGACGTGCGCGTCGTGCGCCGCACGGATCGAGAAGAAGCTCAACCGGATCGACGGGGTGTCGGCCGCGGTGAACTTCGCCACCGAACAGGCAACGGTCGACTATCCGGACACCGTCCGGCCCGAGGATCTGGTCGCAGTCGTCGAGGCCACCGGCTACACGGCCACCCTGCCCACCGCAGAACCGCCGTCCGACGACGCACCCGCCGAGGACGACGAGGCGGCGCAGTGGCGTCGGCGGCTGGGCATCTCGGCCGCCCTGACGGTGCCGGTGGTGCTGCTGTCGATGGTCCCGGCGCTGCAGTTCGACAACTGGCAGTGGCTCACGCTGACCCTGGCCTCGCCCGTCGTGGTGTGGGGCGCGTGGCCGTTCCACCGCGCCGCGCTGACCAATCTGCGCCACGGCGCGGCCACCATGGACACGCTGATCTCGGTCGGCGTCACCGCCGCGTACCTGTGGTCGCTGTGGGCACTGTTCTTCACCCACGCCGGCATGCCCGGCATGACCATGTCGTTCGACCTGCTGCCGTCGGGCACCGCCGAACCGCACCTCTACCTCGAGGTGGCCGCGGCGGTGACCACCTTCATCATCACCGGCCGCTACTTCGAGGCCCGCGCCAAACGGCGTTCCGGCGCGGCGCTGCGCGCGCTGCTCGACATGGGCGCCAAGGACGTCGCGGTGCTTCGCGGTACGCAGGAGCGGCGGATCCCCATCGCACAACTCGCCGTCGGTGACGAGTTCGTGGTGCGGCCCGGCGAGAAGATCGCCACCGACGGCGTGGTCGTCTCGGGCTCCTCGGCCGTCGACGCCTCGATGCTCACGGGTGAGTCCGTGCCCGTCGAGAAGGCACCGGGCGACGACGTCGTCGGCGCCACCGTCAACGTCGGCGGCCGGCTCACCGTGCGCGCCACCCGGATCGGGTCGGACACGCAGCTGGCGCAGATGGCCCGGCTGGTCACCGAGGCACAGAGCGGCAAGGCCGACGTGCAGCGGCTCGCCGACCGGGTCTCCGCGGTGTTCGTGCCCGTGGTGATCGGGCTGGCGCTGGCGACGCTGGCGGGCTGGCTGCTGTCCGGCGGTGCGGTGAGCACGGCGTTCACCGCCGCGGTGGCCGTGTTGATCATCGCCTGCCCGTGTGCGCTCGGACTGGCCACGCCGACCGCGCTGCTGGTCGGCACCGGCCGCGGCGCGCAGCTGGGCATCCTGATCAAGGGTCCGCAGATCCTGGAGTCGACGCGCCGGGTGGACACCGTCGTGCTGGACAAGACCGGCACCGTGACCACCGGGGCGATGTCCGTGGTGGCCGTGCACCCGGCCGGCGACGACGAGATGATCGCGCTCGCCGGTGCGCTGGAGAACGCCTCCGAGCACCCCATCGCCGCGGCGATCGCCGCGCACGCCGCCGACCGCCACGAACTGCCCGCAGTCGAGGACTTCGCCAACCACGGCGGCCGCGGGGTGAGCGGCACCGTGGCGGGCCGTGCGGTGGCGGCCGGCCGGCTGAGCTGGCTGACCCAAACCCTCGCGGTGAGCGTGCCCGAGCCTCTGCGGGTGGCGGCCGAGGAGGCCGAGTCGCGCGGTCAGACGCCGGTGTGGTTCGCCGCCGACGGGAAGCTGCGCGGGGTGATCGTCGTCGCCGACGCGGTCAAGGACAGCGCCGCCGGCGCCGTCGCGGAGCTGCGCGGCCTCGGCCTGACGCCGGTGCTGCTCACCGGGGACAACCGGCGGGCGGCGCAGGCCGTCGCCGAGCAGGTCGGCATCGAGCGGGTGATCGCCGAGGTGCTGCCCGCCGACAAGGTCGGCGTGGTGCGCGAACTGCAGGCCGAGGGCAAGGTCGTCGCGATGGTCGGCGACGGGGTCAACGATGCGGCCGCGCTCGCCCAGGCCGATCTGGGGCTGGCCATGGGTACGGGCACCGACGTCGCGATCGAGGCCGCCGACCTCACGCTGGTCACCGGCGACCTGCGCGCCGTCCCGGACGCGATCCGGCTCTCGCGCGCGACGCTGGGCACCGTCAAGGGCAACCTGTTCTGGGCGTTCGCCTACAACGTGGCGGCGCTGCCGCTGGCGGCGACCGGACTGCTCAACCCGTTGATCGCCGGTGCCGCCATGGCGTTCAGCTCGGTGTTCGTGGTCACCAACAGCCTGCGGCTGCGCCGGTTCACCCCGTCGCGTTGATCAGTCCGCGGCACGGCGGGCGCGGAACAGTTTGGTGTCGCCCTTGATGCCCTTGAGGTGACGGGCGCCGGCGAACGACCACGTGAAGCGCTCGTCGTCGCCGACCGCCTCCCGGACCGCGGCGGCGACCAGCACGGACCCCGGCCGGGCGGCCGCGGTGACGCGGCTGGCGAGGTTGACCGGGCTGCCGAACCAGTCGCCTGCGCGGCTCACGGCCAGCCCGCCGGCCACCCCCACCCGCAGGCTCGGGAAGTCGTCGTCGGTGTCGGTGGCGTCGACCAGGGCCAGCGCCACCTCGAGCAGCGCCGCCGCATCGGTGCTCACCAGCATCACCGCGTCACCGATCGTCTTGACGAAACGCACCGGCGCCACCGCGAGCTCGCGGGCGAGGTCGCCGAGGCGGCGGGCGAGCTGCTCGAGATCCTCGGGGGCCACCGCCTCGCCCAGCCGGGTGAAGCCGACCAGATCGGCGAACAGGATCGACACCTCGCGGGCGCCCGGCAGCGGCACGCCCTGCGCACGTTCGGTGGCGGTGACGGCCTCGGTGTCCATCGCGTGCCTCAGCTGCAGCAGCAGCATGTCGGTGATCATCGGCCCCAGCAGCGGCGCGATGTCGCGGACCAGGGCCTCGGAGCCCTGGGCCATCTGCAATTCGGTCGCGCCGGGTCTCAGCACGGCGGCCAGCGCGGTGTAGCGCATCACCTCCGCGGCCTTGGCCAGCCCCTCGGACAGCACGCGCACCACCTGGACGACCTGATCGGCCTCGAGCCCGAAGTCGACGAAGCGCTGGGCGTGCGCGGCGGCCTCGGCGTCGGCGCGCAGATGCACCGCCGCATCCGGGTCGTCGACGCGGGAGAGCCCCATCGCGCGCTGCACCCGCTGCAGCAATTCGAGGTCCACGCCGTGCTTCTCGCTGATCTCGCGCGCCGACACGTACACCCCGTCGTCGCCGACCAGGCGCCGCGACGCCAGCAGCATCGGCGCGAACGCCTCACCGATCTCGGCTTCGGTGACACCGCGCTGCTGCAACCAGTCGATCAGTTCGGCGCGTTCGGCGCGCGCGTCGCCCGACAGCCCGTCGAGCAGAGGGGAATCATCGGCCACGCGTGAAACGTACCGCCCAGGAGTCGGCATCATGGTCGGTGATGACCACCGCTCCCCTGCTGCACGGATTTCCGCCGATCGTCGGACCGGCGCCGCGGCTGCTGGTGCTGGGCAACGCACCGAGTGTGCTGGCGCTGGCCCGACACCAGTACTACGGCAATCCGCGCAACGCGTTCTGGCGCATCGCCGGTGAGCTGTACGGGTTCGCCGCGGACGACCCCTACGAGCAGCGCACCGCCGCGGTGACGGCGCACGGCGTCGCGGTGTGGGATGTGCTGAAGTCCTGCAGGCGGGCCGGCAGCCTGGACTCCGCGGTGGTGCCGGACAGCATGGTGGCCAACGACTTCCACGGCTTCTTCGGCCGGCACCCGACGATCCGGCGAGTGCTGTTCAACGGGGCGGCCGCCGAGCGGAACTTCCGTCGGCTGGTCGCGGACACGTTCGGTCTGACCTACGAGCGGCTGCCCTCGACGAGCCCCGCGCAGACCATGCGCTACGAGCTCAAGCTGGCGGCGTGGCGGGCGGCGCTGCAGATCGACTAGCCGCCGGCCTCAGCTGACCGGCGGGCGGCGCTGCGACCACGGCCGGAGCCGCTCGATCTGCCCGCTCAGCGACAACAGCGTCGCCTCGTCGAACGGCCTGCCGACCAGCTGCACCGACGTCGGCAGGCCGGCGCCGTCGAAGCCCCACGGCACGACGGCGGCCGGCTGACCCGTCGCATTGAACAGCAGCTGGAACGGCACCCGCGCCGCCACCAGCGCCAGCGTCGACACCCCGCCGCGGCGCCGGTAGGCCCCGATGCGCGACGGCCCGGCCGCCGTGCCCGGCGTGATGACCACGTCGACGTCGTCGAAGATGCCGGTGATGCGGTCGGTGAGCGCGGGCTCGGCGGCGCGGATGCGGGCCATGCGGCGGTCGGAGATCAACCCGCCGATCCGCACCATTTCGCGCGTCCTGGCCTCCAGCCGGCCGGGGTGCGGCAGCGTCCGCGCGTGGTCGTGGATGCCGCGCAGCATCCGCGGCAACGCGTGCCCGTACACCGCCCACACCGGATAGTCCGGGTCGCGGTGGATCACCTCGTGCCCGAGGTCGCGCAGGAACGCGCCCGCCTCGTGCACCGCGGCCCGTTGCGCGCGGCCCACCCGGGCCGTCAGCGTCGGCGGCACCTTCACACTCAACGCCACCCGCAGCCGGCCCGGGTCGCGGGTGGCCGCGGTGACGAACCCGCCCGTCGGCCCCGGCGGCGTCGACGTCACGTCCAGGAACAGTGCCGCATCCTCCACGGTCCGCGTGATCGGCCCGTTGACGCTCATTCCGCACCAGGCGTCGTCGTGCGGGGTCAACGGAACCCGGTCGCGCTGCGGCTTCAACCCGAACACCCCGCACCACGTCGACGGGATGCGGATCGACCCGGCTCCGTCGGAGCCCAGCGCCATCGCCGTCAGCCCCGCCGCCACCGCGGCCGCGCTGCCGCCGCTGCTGCCGCCCGGTGTGTAGGCGGTGTTCCACGGGTTGTGGGTGGCGCCGTAGGTGATGGTCTCGGTGAACGGCCACACCATCAGTTCCGGCACCGCGGTCTTGCCGACGATCACCGCCCCGGCGGCGCGCAGGCGGGCCACCACCTCGGCGTCCGCGGTCGCGGCCGGACCGTGCGCCGCGCTGCCGTAGGTGGTGAGCTCGCCGGCGACGTCGACGTCGTCCTTGATCGCGACCGGCACACCGAGCAGCGGCAACCGCTCCCCGGCGTCGAGGCGGGCCTGCGCCGCGGCGGCCTGGTCGCCTGCGGTGCCGTCGAGAACCCGGTAGGACCGCAATTCGGGATCGAGTCGCGCGATGCGGTCGAGGTACCGCTGCAGCAGTGCCGGCGCGGTGACGGTTCCCGCCGCGAGCCGTCGCGCCTGTTCGGCGGCGCCGGCGAAGGGCAGGCCGGAGATGTCCACCCGCCGCAGCGTATCCGGTCAGGCGCCGTGCCTGGAGGCATATTCGCCGGGGGTGCAGCCCAGCATCGCGCGGAAGTCGTTGCTGAAATGCGCCTGGTCGTACCACCCGAGTCGGGTGGCCAGGTCGGCGAGATCGACCGCCGGGCGGCTCTCGATCTCGAGTGCAGCCTGCTGCAGGCGGAAACGGCACAGCACCCACTTCACCGGAACCCCGACGTAGCGGCGGAAGACGCGCTGGGTGGTGCGTTCGCTCCACGGCGCCGCGGCCACCACCTGGTCGACGCGCTGCAGGCGGTCGTCGTCGCGGATCCGGTCGACCAGTTCGGTCACGCTCCGGTAGGTCGGGTCCACCGGCGGCGCTGTGGCGGCGATGGCCGCGTCCAGGGCGGCGCTCGCCGCCGCCACGTCCTCGGGGAGCCGCAGCGGGGCGGGGAACAGATCGGGGTCGGCCGCGACGACGGTGCCGGTGTGGCGCGCGGCGTCGCGGTCGAACCGGGCCGCGAACCCGCCGGGCCGGAACCGGGCGCCCACCACCGCGCCGCGGTCGCGGATCGTCACACCGAACACGCGCTCCACCACGCCGTGGATCAGCGTCGCGGGCAACCGGTGACCGTGGCGTTCCGAGTCGCCGCCCCACTCGTGGGTCAAATGCATGACGGGGAACGTGATCACGGTGGTGTCGACCGGCGCGCCGCCCCGCAGATCCCACGTCACCGACCAGAAGTGGTCGACGAACTCCGCGGTGGCCTGCGAGGGTGCCCACCGCTGCAGATCGAACGCCGACCCGCTGGTGGCGCGGCCCACCACGCCGCGCACCGGCGTGGTTGGCGGGTTTTTCCAAGCGTCCATCGCGGTCAGGCTACAAAGCTCGAAAGCCATGAGCATTTTCCCGATCCCGCCGGGCTACACCAGTCTGACCCCGTTCCTCGTCGTCGACGGCGCGGCCGCCGCGATCGAGTTCTATACGAGCGTCTTCGGCGCCGAGGTCGTCGAGCGGATGGCCGCATCCGACGGCACGGTCGCCCACGCCGAACTCGACTTCGGCCACGGCCGGCTGCAGCTGTCGGACCCGAACCCGCAGTACGGCCTCGAGGCGCCGCCCCGCGGCGAATCGGTCACCCATTCGATGGTGCTGTACTGCCCCGACGCCGACGACGTCGTCGCGCGGGCCGAGGCGACGGGCGCGACGGTGCGCGAGCCGGTGCGGACCTTCGTCACCGGCGACCGGTTCGGTTCGATCGTCGACCCGTTCGGCCAGCGGTGGGCGGTGATGACCCGCGTCGAGGAGGTGTCCGCCGAGGAGCGGGACCGGCGGCTGGCCGCGTGGGCGTCGGAGAACGTCTGACCGCGCACCGCTACCGTGAACCGATGGCCTGTGTGTTCTGCGACATCGTCGCCGGTACGGCACCCGCGATCCGCGTCTACGAGGACGACGACCACCTCGGCATCCTCGACATCCGGCCGTTCGCGCGCGGCCACACGCTGGTGATTCCCAAGCGCCACAGCACCGACCTGACCGACACGCCGCCCGAGACGATCGGCGAGCTGGCCCGCATCGGCCAGCGCATCGCCCGGGCGGCGCGGCGGTCCGGGCTGCACGCCGACGGCAACAACATCGTGATCAACGACGGGAAGGCGGCCTTCCAGACCGTCTTCCACATCCACCTGCACGTGCTGCCCCGCCGGTCCGGGGACAAGCTGTCGTTCGCCAAGAACATGGTGCTGCGGCGCGACCCCGACCGCGAGGAGTCCGGCCGCCTGCTGCGCGAGGCGCTGGCCGAACTCGACGCCTGAGGCCGTCAGCGCCCCGGCAACCCCAGAAACCGGCGGGCGTTGCGTTCGAGCTCGTCGTCGGTCAGGCCCGCGGCGTGCGGCAGGTCGAGCGGGCGTGTCACGCCCATGTCGAACGGATAGTCGCTGCCGCACATCAGGTGTGCCGGATCGGCGTGGGCGCGCAGCAGCTCGAGCGCGGGCCCGTCATGGGTCAGCGTGTCGAACCACAGCGCGCTGAAACCCTCGCGTGGCGAACGGGTTCCCGCGGTCCGGACATCGGCGCGCTGCTGCCAGCCGTGCTGCCAGCGCCCCAGCAGGGCGGGGGCGCACCCGCCGCCGTGCAACAGCACGACCCGCAGCGCCGGCAGCTGTTCGAGCACCCCGCCGAGGACGAGTGACGCTGCAGCCGTGGCGGTTTCGACGGTGTTGCCGATCAGGTTCGCCAGGTAGTACGACGACCACTCCGGCCGCGGCAACTGCATCGGATGCACGATGACCGCCAGATCCTGTTCTGCGGCGAACGCCAGCACCTCGCGCATCGGCCCGCGGTCGAACGAGGCGGTGCCCAGCAGCGGGGGCACCGCGATCCCGCGCACCACCTCGGTGGCACGCAGCGCGTCCATCTGTTTGCGGGCGGCGTCGGGATCGTGCAGCGACACCAGCCCGAGCCCGAGCAGCCAGCCGTTGCTGTCGCGGCAGATCCGGGTCAGCGCGTCGTTGAACCGGCCGACGTAGTCGTCGATTCCGGCCCGGTCGGCCGGGTCGTCGCCGACCGGGAACGCGAACGGCGGCGCGGACAGCACGCGGCAGCCCAGCCCGGCGGCGTCGGTGTCGGCGAGCACCCGGGCCGGGTCGCTCATCGCCTCAGTGGCGATCGACAGCGGGAGTTCGCCGAGGTGCAGCTGGCCGTCGCGGCCGTGCAACGCGGGCAGCGGCGAACCGGGCGGCAGCCCGAACAGGTCCTCGGGCAGCCAGTGCGCGTGGACGTCGATCGCGCCGGGCCGGATGTCGGCGGTCATACCGTGACCTCACTCTTCTGCGACAGGGCCTCCAGGGCCTCGAAGCGGGCCAGCACCTCGGCCTGCAGCACGGCCACCGCCGGGTCGGAGGCCTTGCGGGGGCGCGGCAGGTCGACGTCGATGATCTCGTGTACCCGGCCACCCGGTTCGAGCACGACGATGCGGTCGGACAGCTGGACCGCTTCGGTGACGTCGTGGGTGACGAACATGACCGTGCGCCGCGACTCCAGCCAGATCCGCTCGAGGTGTTCGCGCAGCGTGCGCGAGGTCATCGCGTCGAGGTGGGAGAACGGTTCGTCCATCAGCAGCACGTCGGGTTCGACGGCGAACGCGCGGGCGATGCCGATGCGCTGCTGCTGGCCGCCGGACAGCTGGGACGGGTACCGGTCGGCGCAGTGGCTCAGTCCGACCAGGTCGAGGTAGTGCCGCGCGCGGTCCTGCCAGCCGGGCCGTTCGTGTTGGACGAAGCCGAGATTGGCCATCACGGTGCGCCACGGCAGCAGCCGCGGATCCTGGAAGACGTAGCCGACCCGCGCGTCGTGCCCGTCCGACCGCAGCCGCACCGAGCCCCCGCTGTGGGTCTCGATGCCGGAGACGATGTTGAGCAGCGTGGTCTTCCCGCTGCCCGACGGGCCGACGACGGAGACGAACGTCTCGCCGGAGATGGTCAGGTCGATGCCGTCGATGACGCGGGTGCGGTTACCGTGCCGGTCGTGGAAATCCTTGACCAGATCCCGGATTTCGATGGAAGCCATGGGTGTCTCTTTCTCGTGATGGGGGGTGGTCAGGCCGAGCGCCAGCGGGTGACGTAACGCTCGATCGGTCCGAGCAGCAGCAGGTCGGCGACGACGAGCAGCAGGATGAACACCAGCACCCAGGCGAAGAAGCCGTCGAGCTGATTGGCGTCATACCAATACCGGGACCGCCAGCCGACGCCCGAGGTGGCGCCGAACCATTCGGCGAGCAGCAGGCCGTTCCAGGCGCTCATGATCGCGAAACGTACGGCGGCGACGGTGGATCCGGCGACGGCCGGCGCCACGATCTGGCGCAGCACCTGGATGCGCGGCACTCCGAACGAGCGGGCCATCAGCACCAGGTCGGCCGGGACCGCGCGGGTGGCCTTGGCGATGTTGACGATCACGAACGGCAGCCCGGACAGGAACACCGTCACCACCGGGGTCAGCCAGCCGAAGCCGAACCACATGGTGGTCAGCAGCGCCCAGATGACCGCCGGGATGGCCAGCGCCGCGGCGTTGAGGTCGGAGAACGCCAGATCCGCCAGCTTCGACAGGCCCATCAGCACCCCGATCGCGGTGCCCACCACCAGCGCCAGCGCCAGGCCGAACAGGAAGCGGTTCATCGACAGCGCCAGGTTGTGCCACAGCTCGCCGATCGCCGCCTCGGACGCCAGGCGGTCCACGGTCTGCGCCGGCGACGGCACCCGGTTGCCCACGACGACCGCGAGCTGCCAGACCGCCAGGATGCTCAGCACCGCGGCGGCGACGGCGACCGCCGAGGAGCCCTGCGCTCTGAGGTGGCGCTGCCAGGACGGCAGCCCGGCCGGGACGGTGGTGGTCATGCGAGGTCCTTCCGCCATGCGAAGAATCGGGCTTCGGTGTGGGCCAGGCCGCGCTCGATCAGGATCATCGTGATGATGAACAGCGCTGTCCAGGCGAGCATGTCGGCCACCTGGAATTCCTGGTAGGCCTTGCGGATCATGAAACCGACGCCGTCGCTGGCGCCGAACACCTCGGTGAGCGCCTCGACCTTCCACGCCATCGCGAAGCCGTAGCGCACGCCGGCGAACACGAACGTCGCCAGCGCGGGCAGGTACAGGTGGCGCAGCACGTCGCGCCGGTTGCGTTCGAACGCGCGGCACATCGCCAACAGGCTGCCGTCGACCGAGCGCACCCCCTCGGCGACGTTGATCGCGATGAACGGGCACGCCACCAGCGCCGACACCACGATCGGGCCGCCGGCGCCGACCCCGAAGATCAGCAGGCCGAACACCGCGTACGTCAACCCCGGCATGTTGCCCAGCACGAACAGCGGCAGCGAGAAGTAGCTCGTCATGAACCGGGACCGGCCCATGGCGAACCCGATGACCAGACCGGCCACCATCGCGATGGCGAAGCCGGCGGCGATCTTGCCGATGCTGGAGGCGAAGTTGGTGACCGCCTCGCCGGAGACGGTGATCGCGACGACCTGGTCGAACACCGCCGTCGGTTTGGGCAGGATGGGGTCGTTCACCCACGCCGCGACCGCGGCCCACGCGCCGACCGCGGCGACGAGCGCGAGGCCCGAGACCAGCCACCGTCGGGGTCCCGCGGTGCGGCCGCTGCGGCGGCGCCACCGCGGGCGCGGGGCCGGGCCGCCGGCCTCCTGGCGCCGATCGGGCGGCGCGATGGTCTGGGTCACTGCTGGACTCCTTCGGTCGGCAGGAACTGCGGATCCGCGACGTCGTCGCCGATGATCCCGGTGGTGCGCATCAGGTCGAAGATCGAGCTTTCGTCATCGGCCCACTTCTGGTCGAAGCGGACTTCGTCGACCACCCAGTCATGTTCGGCGACATACTGTTTCATGAATTCGACGTCTTCCGGCGTGGCGACGGCGAAGTGCTGGGGATAGCGCTCGATCATCTCGTCGCGGTGCGCCCGCCATTCGGCGAGCCCGCGGTCCCACAGGTCGAGGAACGCCGACACCTCGTCGGGGTGGCCCTGCACCCAGTCCTCGCGGGCCACGAACACGTTGCCCATCGGGCCGTCGTGGCCGGGTGCGTTGAGGTCGGCGAACAGGTCGGCCGAGGACTTGCCGTCGTACAGCGGGCGCACCGCACCGTCGCGCAGTTCCCGCGCCGACAGGTCCGGATAGCAGATGCACGCGTCGATCTCACCGCGCGCCAACAGGTTCGACAGGTTCTGGATGTCGGCGACCACGATCTGGAAGTCGCTGTCGCCGCCGTGTTCGTCCACCAGGTCCAGATCGTGCATCTGCTTGACCAGCGCGCTCCACACCAGCGTGCCGGAGACCGTGGTGAACACGCCGATGCGCTTGCCCCGCAGGTCTTGCAGCGACTGCGCGGGGTCGTCGGCGCGTACCAGCATCCGGCTGCGCTCGGCGTTGTAGCGCCCGATGACCACGGTCTCGCGCTGCGTCTGCTCCTCCAGATACGGCACCTCGAACGAGGCCGTGGAGATGATGTCGGCGTGCCCGCCGGCGAACAGCCCGAATTCGTCCCACGTGGCGCTGGTCTCGATGGTGTAGCCGGTGTCGGCCTCCCACGCCTCGACCAGGCCGGTCTCGTTCATGTGGTCCCAGATGGGGTCCGGGGCGAAGGTGAAGCGGATTTCGCCGTTCTGGGCGGCCCGTGACGACGCGGGTCCGCCCAGGCCCGCCGAGCACGCCGTGCTCGCCGCCACCGCGACGGCGGCGGCCACCGCGACCGCCGACCGCAGGCACCGGGCCGTCCGCCCGGGACCGTCTGATGTGCGCAACGGAAACCTCCTTGCTGACCGTCCGCATGTGACGGCGCTCACCGTCACGCCATCACGATGCGCGGTGTGACCGAGTCGCCACAATGTCTGCGAACACACATCTATGCTCGCGCACATGTCCGTGAATACACCGCCGCCGCTTGAGCGGTGGCTCGACGCGCTCGCCGACATCGGCGCTGCCGTCGGCGGTGACGAACCGGTGGCCGACCTGCTCGACCGGGTCGCGCGGACCGCGTGCACCCTGCTCGACTACGACTTCTGCGCCGTCTTCCTACCGGACACCGACGGGCGGTCGCTGAGCATCGTCGGGTCGCACGGGCTGTCCCCCGACTACGTCGCCCAGGTGAATGCCACCCGGCCGATCCTGCTCGACGTCCGCGGGGCCGACGAGGCGCCGACCAGCATCGCGTTCCGCACCGGCGAGGTGGTGGTGCTGTCCGACATCGAGCTCCAGCCGGGCTTCGCCTGGGGCGGGGTCGCCCACGAACAGGGCTACCGGGCGCTGATCTCGGTGCCGCTGCGCCGGGCCGGGGCGGTGGTCGGTGCGATCAACGGTTACCGGGCCGGGCCGCACCGCTTCGACGCGGCCGAGATCAGCCTGGTCACCACGCTGGCCAGCCAGGTGGCGATCGCCCTGGGCACCGCGCAGCTGCGCGCGCGGGAACAGGACACCATCCGCGAGCTGCGCCGCGCCGAGGAGGTGCACGCGCTGCTGACCGCGACGGCGCTGCGCGGGGAAGGGGTCGCCGGCGTCGCGGCCGCGCTGTCCGAGCTCCTGAACCGGGCGGTGCTGATCGAGGACGTCTACGGCGAGCGGCTGGCGGCGACGGCCTGGGACGACGCCGTCGTCACGGATGCGGAGAGCGCGGCCGGACACGTCGGGATCGATGACGACCTGGCCGCGGGCGAGGTGGTGTCCGGCGAGTTCGCGACCGTGGCCGGCGTGGTGCTCGACGGCGACGTCGTGGCGCGCGTGCACGTGCGCGCACCCCGCGGATCGCTGAGCGGGCTCGACGTCCGGGCGGTCGAGCATGCCGCCGTGGTCACCGCCCTGGAACTGCTGCGCTCCCGCACCGCCGCCCAGGTCGAGCAGCGGCTGCGCGGGTCGCTGGTGGCCGATCTGCTGTCCGCCGACGGCGACGATCTGGCCGACCTGCTCGACCGGGCCCGCCGCCTCGGTTGGGATCTGTCCGGGCCGCAAGCGCTGCTGGCGGTGCGCGGATTCGGCTCGGGCAGTGGCGGTCCCGCGACGGAGCGGCTGCTCGCGGCGACCGACCGCCTCGTCTCGCGGCTGGCGCCGCGGCCGCTGGTCGCGGTGCACCGCGGTGACCTGGTCCTGGTCTCGCCCACCGGCGACGGCGCCGGTGCGGCGCGGCATCTGGCGGCGCGGCTGGTGGACTCGCTGACCGGCGCGGCCCTGGTCGAACGGGCGGTCGCGGCCGTGGCGGCGGCCGGCGCCGTCGCCGACCTGCCCGCGACGTTCCGCACGCTGCGCGGCGCGCTCGACCTCGCCGTCCCGGGCGCCACCTCGTCGGTGATCGATCTGCAGGACATGGCGATCGACCATCTGCTGCTGCAGCTCGACGATCCCGAACGGCTGCGGGCCTTCGCCCGGGCCGCGCTCGGGCCCGCGCTGGACTACGACCGCCAGCGGGGCACCGAACTGCTGCGCACCGCACGCGCGCTGCTCGACCAGGACCTGGACCGGCGACGCACCGCGGCCCTGCTGCACCTGCACCCCAACACCGTGCAGCAGCGCATCCGCCGCCTCGAGGACCTCACCGGCCTGCGGCTGACCCGGCCCCGCGATCTGCTGCAGTTGACCGCGGCACTGACCGTGGCTCAGATCGCCGGGATGGGCTGACCCGCTCGCGACCCTGACACACTGGGGACATGAGCCACCTCTCCCCCGCCGAACAGGTCGGCCTGCGCCTGCTGCGCGTGCACGACACCGTCTACCGGAAGACAGGCGGCCGCATCGGACATCACATCCCGTTCGGGCCGCCCTGCCTGCTGCTGCACACGGTGGGCGCCAAGACCGGGAAGGCGCGCACCAACGCGCTGTCCTATGCCCGCGACGGCGCCGACTACCTGGTGGTGGCGTCCAACGGCGGCGACTCCCGCGCACCGGGCTGGTTCCACAACCTCAAGGCCGATCCGCGGGCCGAGATCAACGCCGGGCCCAAGCGGTTCGCGGTGACGGCGCGCGCGGTGTTCCCCGGCGATCCGGATTTCGACCGGTTGTGGCGGATCGTCAACGACATGAAGGGCAACGCGAACCGCTACATCGGCTACCAGAAACGGACCAGCCGACCGATTCCCGTCGTGGTGCTGACGCCCTAGAACAGCTCTTTGGCGAGCAGTTCGAGCGTGGTCTCGCGACCCGGCGCGGTGGCGGGGTCGGTGCCGCGGCGGGCGGAGGCGACCGGGTTCACCATCACCTCGTCGACGTCGAATTCGGCGGCCAGCGCGCGAACCTGCTCGGCGGCCTCCGCGGGTGAGCCGACGACGGACCGGCCGAATGCCGATTCGACGATCGCGCGTTCCTGGGCCGACAGCGGCTGCTGCTCGGCGTCCTCGACCAGGTCGAGGGCGGTCAGCGGCCTACCGGTGCGCAGCTTGGCCATCATCTGCAGGTTGGGCTGCGACAGCGCGACCGCCTCGGCGTGGGTGTCGGCAACCACGGCGTTGACGGTCAGGAACGTCACCGGTTCGGGCGCCAGGTCGCTGGGCCGGAACTCCGCCCGGTAGGTGGCCAATGCCTCCGCGGTGCCCTGACCGGAGAAGTGATGGGCGAACACGTACGGCAGGCCCTTGGCCGCCGCGAGGTGCGCCGAGTACATCGACGAGCCCAGCAGCCACAGCCGGGGCTCACTGGCCGCGGCGGGGGTGGCCCTGAGGATGTAGTTCTCCCGCATCAGGTTGCGCGGCAACGACACCCGCACGCCCTGTGCGCCCATCAGTGCGACCACATCGTCGAGGTACTGCGGGAAGCGTTCGATGTCCGTGTCGTCACGGCCCGCGGCGCCGCGCAGCGCCATCGAAGTGACCGGGTCCGAGCCGGGCGCCCGGCCGATGCCGAGGTCGATGCGTCCGGGATGGGCGGCTTCGAGCAACGCGAACTGCTCGGCCACGGCCAGCGGCGCGTGGTTGGGCAGCATCACCCCGCCCGAACCGAACCGCAGCTGGGCGGTCTGCGCGGCCAGATGCGCGATCAGCACCGGCGGGCTGGTGGCCGCCACCGCGGGCATGTTGTGGTGTTCGGCGATCCAGTAGCGCGTAAAACCCAACCGGTCGGCGGTCTGTGCGAGGCGTGTGGTGGCCGCCAGCGCATCCGAGGTGCTCTGATCGGTGCGCACGGGAACGAGATCCAGGACAGAAAGGCGCATGGCAACGTCAACGCATTCCGCGCCCGGGACGTTCCCGCGCGCCGGTGTGATCTCAGCGGGCGGCGGCGAGGTCGGGATAGTCGCCGAGGGTGAGCCCGTTGACCACCGGGTAGAAGCGGTCCCACCAGGCGTCGTCGTCACTGCTGTCCTCGAACGCCAGCGCCTGGTTGTCGGTGACGTAGCGCCGCAACGCCGCCTCGTAGCCCGCGAAGCCCCGGCCGTGGTCGCCGCCCGCCGCGGCGAGTTCCCCGGCCAGCACGTAGGCGCCGATGAGCGCGAGGCTCGAGCCCTGACCGGACAGCGGTGACGCGCAGTGCGCGGCGTCGCCGACCAGCGCGATGCGGCCCGTCGACCACCGGTCCATGACGATCTGCGCGGCCTCGTCGCAGTAGAACTGGCCGATGTCGCGCGTCATCTGAAGGAGCCGCTCGGCGAAGGCGCCGGCGCCGCGGAACCGCCGCTCGATCTCGGCCCGCTGCGCGGCCACGTCACGGTGGTCGAGACGCAGGCTGGGATCGGTGAAGCCGAACATCACCCGCGCCTCGGTGTTGTCGCGGGCGCTGTAGACACCGCAGAACAGCTCGGGTTCCCGTTCGCCGTACCAGGTCTGCCAGTGGTCCAGACCCAGCACGTTCGCCGCCGTGCCCACCGCGAGGAACATGCCCATGGGCTTGATGAAACGTTCCTCGGGGCCGAACGCGGCCCGGCGCACCGCCGAGTGCAGTCCGTCGGCGCCGACCACGAGGTCGAAGGTCCGGGTCCCGGCCCGCTCGAAATCGACGCGCACCGCCTCACCCGTGTCGTCGAGCGCGGCGACCGTGTCGCCGAACACGTAGTCCACATCGGGTGTCGCCGCATACAGCACGGCCACCAGATCATCACGCAGGATCTCGATGTCCGGGCTGCCGATCAGCCCGCCGGTCGCGGTCTTCTCGGTGTCGCGGGAGGTCTCGGTCCCGGCGGCGTCCACCGCCGACATGCCGCGGAACGTGATGGCGCGGGCTCGTACCGCGTCCAGCAGACCCATCCGCTCGAGCGCCGTCAACGCGGGCCCGCGCACGTCGATGGCCTGGCCGCCGGGCCGCAACCCCGGGTGCCGCTCCACGACGGTCACCGAATGACCCTGTCGCGCCAGCCAATACGCGGTCGCCGTCCCGGCGACGCTCGCGCCGGACACCAGCACGGTAGCCATCAGAGCCCAGCCCTCTTCTTCGCGTCGGTGAAAACGTCGTCCATCATCGCCGCGGTGAGCTTGCCGGTAAAGGTATTTTGCTGGCTGGGGTGGTAGCAGCCCAGCAGCGTCACCTCGCCGACGGTCGCCGGGGCGCCGTGCCCGAATATCGGCGCCGGGACGGGCACCGCCTCGCCGCCGCGGCGCAGCATCTGCAGCGCGGCCTTCCACGCGAACCCGCCCAGCGCGACGACCACCCGGACATGCGACCTGACCAACCGCCATTCGGCGTCCAACCACGGTGCGCACGTCGCCCGCTCCACCGGCGTCGGCGCATTGGCCGGCGGCGCGCAGCGGACCGCGGCGGCGACCCGGATCCCGTCGAGTTCCAGACCGTCGGCGGCGTCGACGCACACCGCCTGGTTCGCCAGACCCGCCCGGTGCAGCGCGGCGTAGAGGAAGTCCCCGGAGCGGTCGCCGGTGAACACCCGCCCGGTGCGGTTGGCGCCGTGCGCGGCGGGCGCCAACCCGACCACCAGGATCCGCGGGGCGGTGTCACCCCACCCGGGCGCCGGGCGTCCCCAGTACGGCTGGTCGGCGAAGGACCGGCGTTTCGCGAGGCTCTTGCGGGCGGTCTCCTCACGCCACTCGACCAGCCGCGGGCACGCCCGGCACACCGAGACCAGCGCGTCGAGTTCGCCGAGCGTGCGCACCGGTCCGGCCAGCGACGCCACGGCCGCCGCGGAGTCGGCGACCGCCGTGGCGTCGGTCGCGGGGTCGCCGGGCCAGCCGGTACCGGGCGGCACGGGTGAGCCGAACAGGTCACCGGTGCGTGGATGGGGCAACTGCACCCCTCCACTGTGCCGTGCGCGGCAAAATCCGTGGCGACCGGTCAACGCGCGCTGTTAGATTCAGCCGCGATATCCCATGACCACCGGCAAGCGCGGACCGCTTCTCCTCATCTTCTTCTCGGCGTTGACCGCCGGGTCGGGCAACGGCATCTCGATGGTGGCGTTCCCGTGGCTGGTGTTGCAGCGCAACGGCTCTGCGGTCGACGCATCGATCGTGGCGATGGCGGGCACGCTGCCGCTGCTGGTGGCCACGCTGATCGCCGGCGCCGCGGTCGACTACCTCGGGCGGCGGCGGGTGTCGATGATCTCCGACGCGCTGTCCGCACTGTCGGTGGCCGCGGTGCCCGTGCTGGCGCACAGCGCCGGGGTCGAGGCGGTCAACGTCGCGGTGCTCGCCACGCTGGCCGCACTCGGTGCGTTCTTCGACCCGGCCGGCATGACCGCGCGCGAGACCATGCTCCCCGAGGCGGCGCGCCGCGCGGGCTGGACCCTCGACCACGCGAACAGCGTGTACGAGGCCGTCTTCAACCTCGCCTACATCGTCGGGCCCGGGATCGGCGGACTGTTGATCGCCACCCTCGGCGGCATCGACACCATGTGGGTCACCGCCGCGGCGTTCGGTCTGTCGATCGCGGCGATCGCGGTGTTGCGCCTGGAGGGGGCCGGCCGGCCGGAGCGTGAGCACCTGCCCGAACGGGTGTGGGCGGGCATCGTGGAGGGGCTGCGGTTCGTCTGGCACACCCCGGTGCTGCGCACCCTGGCTGCGGTGGACCTGGTCGCCACCGGGCTGTACATGCCGATGGAGAGCGTGCTGTTCCCCAAGTACTTCACCGACCGTGACGAACCCGCGCAGCTGGGCTGGGTGCTGATGGCGCTGTCGATCGGCGGGCTGGTCGGGGCGCTGGGGTACGCGGTGCTGTCCCGTTACGCCAACCGGCGCACGGTGATGCTGACCGCGGTGCTCACGCTGGGTGTGGTGATGACCGTGATCGCGTTCCTGCCGCCGCTCCCGGTGATCCTGGTGCTGTCGGCCGTCGTCGGGTTGGTCTACGGGCCGATCGCGCCGATCTACAACTACGTCATGCAGACCCGCGCCCCGGCGCATCTGCGCGGCCGGGTGGTCGGGGTGATGGGGTCGCTGGCGTACGCGGCCGGTCCGCTCGGGCTCGTGGTGGCGGGCCCGCTGGCCGACGGCGCCGGCCTGCACGTGACGTTCCTGGCGCTGTCGCTGCCGATGCTGGCGCTCGGTGTGGTCGCCGTGTTCCTGCCCGCGCTGCGCGACCTGGACCGGACCCCGGCCGCGGACCCGGTCTAAACGACGGCGCGGACTGGTTCGGCCACCGCCGCCCGCGGCGGGGTGAACGCATCGGCCAGGCGCCCCAACGCCTCCGGGGTGCCCGCGACGTGCAGCCGGCCCGCCGCGACCAGGTCGTCGACGCGCTCGGGATCGAGCGCGGCGGCCAGGACGTCGACATCACCGGTCAGCACGACGTCAGGGATCGCACCGTCGTCGGCGACCTCGACCAGGTCGGCGGCGATCCGCACCGTCACCCCGCACTGCGGCGCCGCCAGGCGCATCAGCAGGTCGTCACCGCTGCGGCCGTCGCGCACATACGCCCGCACGGCGCGGACCAGCCACTCGGGCCGGACCAGATCGGTGGGCGTGCGGCTGTGCAGCAGGTGGCGACCCCAGCGCGCGAACGCGTTGATGACCTCCTCGAGCGCCAGCCCGTCGTCGGTCAGCTCGTAGAGGTTGCCCGACGCGGGGCGCGGCAGTTCGCGCCGGCGCACCAGACCGTTGCGCTCGAGTTCGCGCAACCGGCCCGCCAGCATGTCGGTGGCGATCGGCGCCAGCCGCGAGAGCAGGTCACCGTAGCGCCGCGGGCGGTCGAGCAGATCGCGCACGATCAGCAGCGTCCACCGGTCACCGACCAGATCGAGGCTTTTCGCCACGGCACAGTGCTGACCGTAGGAGCGGGGCATGCGGCGAGCGTAATCCAGCTTCGGCCGCCCGACGTGCGGACTTGGAATTCACAACCACAATGCGCGTCAGGTGTAGCTGACGTGGACCCGGTCGATGCGGCCCTCGAACGGGAACGGCGCCCGCTCGCGGTAGTCCAGCGACACCGGCGACCCCAGACAGGTGCCGATGTCCAGGCAGTCGTTGGCGGTGAACAGCAGCGGCGCGCTGACCGGCACCCGGCCCGTCGCCACGGTGTCACCGCCGACGGTCATCTCGACGTCCAGCGGTCCGGCCGGGCGTTGCTCGGCGTAGCGGGTGGTGACGGTGATGGTGGCGGGGCCGGCGGGGATCTTCTGCGCGGAGCGAATCTTCGTGCGCTGCAGGATGAACAGGTTGTACTCGTAGCAGAGATGGCCGTCGTCGAGGTAGCACGTGAGGCCGCCGGCCGCGGCCCCCAGCGCGTACAGGACGCCGTTGGCGTCGGCGGGGAGGTCCGCGTCGATGGTGACGACGTTGTTCTTGTTGCCCAGCGCGGGGGCGCAGAACTCCGGCATGCGGACCATGTCGCCCGAGAACTCCCACTCCCGGTAGGGCGGGGAGATCCGCAACTCGGGATGGTAGACCGGCACCCACAGTCCGCCACCGATCGGCAGCACCGCGTTGCGGGCCGCCTCGATCGCGAACATCTCCCGCATCTGGATCAGCTTCTCGGGTGACTGCTGGGCGAGGTCGACGGCCTGTGACCAGTCCTCATCCAGGTGGTAGAGCTCCCAGCTGTCGTTGTCCGGCGTCCACGTGGCGATGCCCTCCGGCTGGCCGGGCACCCACGGCAGCCGCGGGCCGCGGGCGCTGGCCAGCCACCCGTCGTGATAGATCGACCGGCTGCCCATGATCTCGAAGTACTGGGTCCGCTTCCCGCCCGGCGCCGCCCGGTCGGTCAGCGTCCGCGCGAAACTCGCTCCTGCCAGCGGGATTTGGGGCTCACCGTTGACCACCCGCGGCGGCTGTACGCCGACGACCTCGTAGATGGTGGGGACCACGTCGTTGCAGTGCAGGAACACGTCGCGCGGGACGGTGTCGGCGGCGATCTTGGCCGGCCAGCGCACCGCCATCGGGTTGCGGGTGCCGCCCAGGTGCGACGCCAGCAGCTTCATGCCCTTGTAGGGCGTCGATCCGGCCCACGCCCACCCCGCGTGGTACTGGTTGTCCACCAGCGGCGAGCCCAGCGCGTCCAGCCCGCCGAGCTCCTCGAGGGCGTCGATGTGCTGGCGCACGGTGGTCGGAATGCCGTTCTGCGCCAACAGTTCCGCGATGGTGCCGTTCTGTCCCTCACCGGAGGACCCGTTGTCCCCCCAGATGTAGAAGAACAGGGTGTTGTCCCCGAACCCGAGATGGTCGAGCTCGTCTGCGATCCGGCCGACCTGCACGTCGACGTGTTCGGCGTAGCCGGCGGCGACCTCCATGAGGCGGCGCTGAAACGGCTTCTCGTCCTCGGGGATCGACTCCCAGGACGCCAGCGTCTCGTCGCGTTCGGTCAGCCGGCAGTCCGCCGGGAGCCAGCCCTGGGCCTTGGCGCGCTCGAACACCCGCTCCCGGTAGGCATCCCAGCCGTCGTCGAACTTCCCGGCGTACCGGTCCGCCCATTCCTTCATGATGTGGTGCGGTCCGTGCAGGCAGCCGCTGGCCCAGTACATGAAGAACGGCTTGTCCGCGTTGAACGCCTTGTGCCGGCGCAGCCAGGCGATCGCGTCATCGGCCAGGTCCTCGGAGAGGTGGTAGCCCTCCTCCGCGGTGCGCGGCGGGGCGACGACCGTGGTGTTGCGCACCAGATGTGGTTCGTACTGCGAGGCCTCGCCGGCCAGGAAACCGTAGAAGTACTCGAAACCCAGTCCGGTGGGCCAGTTCTCGAACGGGCCGGCCGCCGTGGTCTCCTCGGCGGGAGTGTTGTGCCACTTCCCGAACGCCGACGTCGCGTAGCCGTAATGTTTGAGCACCTCGGCCACCGTGGCGCTGCTGCGCGGGATCTTACCCGCGTAGCCGTCCCAGTCGTTGGCCAGTTCGGCGATCTGCCCGTTGCCGATCTCGTGGTGGTTGCGGCCGGTCAGCAACGCCGCCCGCGTCGGTGAGCACATCGCGGTGGTGTGGAAGCGGTTGAAGCTGACCCCTTCGTCCCGGATCCGGTCCAGCGTCGCGGTGCGCACCTCGCCGCCGAACGTGGACGGCAGCCCGGGCCCGGCGTCGTCGATGAGGACGATGACGATGTTGGGGCTGTCGGGGTGCAGCCGCCGCGGCACCGACCGCGGCGCATAGGTCGACTCGGCCAGCGTGCGCCCGGCGATGCTGGCCGACGGTGTCGGCGCGAACGGCAGCACGCCACCGCCCTGCAGCACCGGAGCCACGATCGCGTCCGCTCGTTCCTCGGCCATCACTCGCCCCTTCCTGCCACCGGTCGGCGGATGCCTCCCCGTGGTGATCATGCGACTCGCGACGTCGGGAATGCCGGACTTCGCCTTTTGATCTTGATACTTCCCAATGGATTCAGCCCCGTCAACGCCGTGATGGTGAATCGCCGGAGGGCGCGCGGCATAGCATCGCTGCATGAGCACCGACACGCTCGCCGAGCTCACCGCCGAACTGCCCGAAGGCATGGTCGTCACCGATCCCGACATCGTCGCGTCCTACCGCCAGGACCGCGCGGCGGATCCGGGGGCGGGCACCGCGCTCGCCGTCGTCCGGCCCACCCGCACCGAGGAGGTGCAGACGGTGCTGCGCTGGGCGTCCGCGCACGGGGTGGCCGTGGTGCCGCGCGGGATGGGCACGGGGCTGTCCGGCGGGGCGTCCGCGCTCGACGGCGCGATCGTGCTGTCCACCGAGAAGATGCGCGACATCACCGTCGACCCGGTGACCCGCACCGCCGTCGTGCAGCCCGGACTGCTCAACGCGGAGGTGAAGAAGGCCGTCGCCGAACACGGGCTGTGGTACCCGCCGGATCCGTCGTCGTACGAGATCTGCAGCATCGGCGGCAACGTCGCCACCAACGCCGGCGGGTTGTGCTGTGTGAAATACGGCGTCACCGCCGACTACGTCCTCGGACTGCAGGTGGTGCTGGCCGACGGCACCGCGGTGCGCCTGGGCGGGCCGCGGCTCAAGGACGTCGCCGGGTTGTCGCTGACCAAATTGTTCGTCGGCAGCGAGGGCACGCTCGGCATCGTCACCGAGGTGACGCTGCGCCTGCTCCCGCCGCAGCACGCTCCCTGCACGGTGGTCGCGACGTTCGACTCGGTGGAGGCCGCCGCCGGCGCCGTCGTCACGATCACCGGCCGGATCCGCCCGTCGATGCTGGAGTTCATGGACGCCGTCGCGATCAACGCCGTCGAGGACAAGCTGCGCATGGGCCTGGATCGCAACGCCGCCGCGATGATGGTCGCCGCCTCCGACGACCGGGGCGCGGCGGGCGCCGACGACGCCGAGTTCATGGCGAAGGTGTTCGCCGAAGCCGGTGCCACGGAGGTGTTCTCGACCTCCGACCCCGAGGAGGGTGAGGCGTTCGTGGCGGCCCGGCGCTTCGCGATCCCTGCCGTCGAGGCGAAGGGCACGCTGCTGCTCGAGGACGTCGGGGTGCCGCTGCCCGCGCTGGCCGACCTGGTGGCCGGAGTGGAGAAGATCGCCGCCGACCGCGACGTGATGATCTCGGTGATCGCCCACGCCGGCGACGGCAACACCCACCCGCTGATCGTGTTCGACCCGGCCGACGCCGCCATGGCCGACCGCGCCCAGCAGGCGTTCGGCGAGATCATGGACCTGGCCGTGCGCCTCGGCGGCACGATCACCGGGGAACACGGCGTCGGCCGGCTCAAGCGCCCGTGGCTGGCGGGGCAGATCGGGCCCGAGGCGATGGAGCTCAACCGCCGGATCAAACACGCGCTCGACCCGGCCGGCATCCTCAACCCCGGCGCGGCGTTCTAGCCCTTCCCCGCGCGCCGCTCTTCCCCGCGCGCCCCCTCTTCCGCGAGCAGACACAGACGCGCGCGATTCCACCCGTGATCACGCGAGTGTGCGTCTGCTCGCGGTGTATGGAGGGTTGACACACAGGCGCTACTGTCGTACTCATGAGACATGAGTGCGGATGTGTCTCACGTGCGGTTCGAGCCGGCCTCGGCCGACACGTGGGCCGACCCCTGGCCGATGTACGCAGCCCTGCGCGATCACGATCCGGTGCACCACGTCGTGCCCGACGACCGCCCGGAGCACGACTACTACGTGCTGTCCCGGCACGCCGACGTCTGGCGGGCCGCGCGGGACCACGAGACGTTCTCCTCGGCGCAGGGCCTGACCGTCAACTACGGCGAACTGGAGATGATCGGCCTGGCCGACAATCCGCCGTTCGTCATGCAGGACCCGCCGGTGCACACCGAGTTCCGCAAGCTGGTGTCGCGTGGGTTCACCCCGCGCCAGGTCGAGGCGGTCGAACCCGCGGTGCGGTCGTTCGTCGTCGAGCGCATCGAGAGGTTGCGCGCGGACGGCGGCGGCGACATCGTCCGGGAGCTGTTCAAACCGCTGCCCTCGATGGTCGTCGCGCACTACCTCGGCGTGCCCGAGGCCGATCGCGCCCGGTTCGACGGCTGGACCGAGGCGATCGTCGCGGCGAGCACCGAGTCGACCGGAGTGACCGGGGCAGGCGACGCGATCGGCGAGATGATGGCCTACTTCGCCGAGCTGATCGAGCGACGCCGCCGCGACCCCGGTGACGACACGATCAGCCATCTGGTGGCCGCGGGTGTCGGCGCGGACGGCGACATCGCCGGCACCCTGTCGGTGCTGGCGTTCACGTTCACGATGGTCACCGGCGGCAACGACACCACCACCGGGATGCTGGGCGGCTCCGTGCAGCTGCTCGCTCGGCGGCCCGACCAGCGCCGTCTGCTGGCCGATGACCCGGCGCTCATCGCCGACGCCGTCGACGAGTTCCTGCGGCTGACCTCTCCGGTGCAGGGGCTGGCCCGCACCGCCACGCGCGACGTCACGATCGGCGACACCACGATCCCCGCCGGCCGCAAGGTGCTGCTGCTGTACGGGTCGGCCAACCGCGACGAACGCGAATTCGGCCCCGATGCAGCGGAGTTGGATGTCTGTCGCAAGCCGCGCAACATCCTGACGTTCAGCCACGGCGCGCACTTCTGCCTCGGCGCCGCCGCAGCCCGCATGCAGTCCCGCGTCGCGCTCACCGAACTGCTGGCCCGCTGCCCCGAGTTCAGCGTCGACGAAGACGGAATCATCTGGGCGGGTGGAAGTTACGTGCGCCGTCCGCTGTCCGTACCGTTCCGCACGGGCGGCTGATGCCTGCCGACTGGCTGTCCGACCGGCGCACGGAGGCGGCCGCCGACCGCATCCTCGACGCCGCGGAGCGACTGTTCGCCGAGCGCGACGCCGCGGCCGTCGGCATGAACCAGATCGCCCGGGCGGCGGGCTGTTCGCGCGCCACGCTGTACCGCTATTTCGACAGCCGCGACACGCTCTACACCGCCTACGTGCACCGTGAGGCGCAGCGGCTCTACCGGGAGTTGACCGCGCGGGTCGGCGGCCTGACCGATCCGCGCGAACGGCTGGTCGAAGGCATGCTGACCGCGGTGCGCAGCGTGCGCGAAAGTCCGCCGCTGGCATCGTGGTTCACCCACACGGGCCCGCCGATCGGCGGCGAGATGGCCGAACGCTCGGAGGTCGTGGGCGTGATGGTCGGGGCGTTCGTGCGGTCCCTCGGCATCGACGACGACGCCGTCGAACCGCGGTCACGCTGGCTGGTCCGGATCCTGACGTCGCTGTTGCTGTTCCCCGGCCGCGACGAGGATGACGAACGGGCGATGCTCGACGAGTTCGTGGTGCCGGTGGTGCTCAGACCTGCCAGTACGCCTGCGCCTTGATCGACTTCTTCGGGATCTTGTAGTCCTCGCGCAGCACCTTGACCACCGCGCGGGTGGTGCGGTTGTCGCAGGCCACCCAGCCGAAGTGGTCGGCGGCGTCGAACGCGGCCGCGGCAACGGTCTCGATGAGCGCCTCGCCGGCGTTCTTGCGGTCCACCCACGTCACGTCGGAGCCGCGCACCACGGGAAGCTGCCTGTCCTCATCGTGGCCGGCCTCGAGGAAGACCCGCGCCTGGGCCTCGCCGATCGCGGACAGCAGCGAGTTGATCGCCGGCAGCGACGCGGTGTCGCCGACGATCACGTAGCCCGCCGGACGCGGTTCGGGCAGGGCGAAATTGCTGCCGAGCACGGTGACGTCGATGGTGTCGCCCGGCTGCGCGTCCTGCGCCCACCGCGACGCCACCCCGTCGTGCAGCGCGAACTCGATGTCGACGGTGTCGGCGGCCGGGTCGGGGTCGACCAGCGTGTAGCCGCGCTGGTGCTGTTTGTCGCCGTCGGCGAACCACATGCGGATCCACTGCGTGGGGTGCACGGGGTGGTCGGCGAGCATGCCGCCCGCGGTGAAGCTGAGCCGCAGGTAGTGCGGACCGATCTCGCGCTTACCGGTCACGGTCAGCCGGTAGTCGCCCGCCCGGAGCAGTTTGAGCACCGCGCCGGAGAACCCGCGCGACGGTTTCCTGTCGGACATGCGTCCACACCCTTCGTCTCGACAACTTAGGGCAGCTTAACCTAACGAGACGGCCGTGCGGCGGGTCAGCTCCGCACGCGGGTGAAGCGGTGCAGCACCCATGCCAGCGGGATGGTCACGACCATGGTGCCGACGAACAGCGCGCCGATCGACCCGGTGTAGATCGGGTAACGCAGGATCTCCACCATCACCAACTCCATGGTGAGCAGATGGATCAGGAAGATCTCGTAGGAGATCTCGCCGAGGAACACCATCGGCCGGCTGGCCAGGAACCGCCCGTACAGCCCCTGCCCGCCGCCGGAGCCGGTCAGCGCCAGCGGTGCCACCACCAGGGTCGAGATGACCGCGTAGAACAGGGTTTTCGCCAACGCCTCGTCGAGGCCGGCCGGTGAGGTGGTCGGCTCCCCGGCGATCGGGGTCGAGGCGATCAGGTAGCAGACCACCGCCAGCGGGAGGCACGCCAAGGCGTAGGCGCGCACGCGCATGGCCTGCAGGACGGCCAGCAGCATGCCGCCGAGGAACCACATCAGGTAGCCGGGCAGCCACAGCCGGGCGCCGTCGGGCAGCCACGTCACGCTGTGCACCAGCCACAACCACAGCGGCGACACCGCGGCCAGGACCACCAGCCCGGCGATCAGCCGGGCCGGGCGCCACGCCCGCCGGCACAGCGCCACCAGCAGCACGTAGGCCAGCACCGGCAGCACCAGGTAGAACGCGACCTCCACGGCCAGGCTCCACATCTGCGTCAGACCCTGGTGCAGATAGGAGTACAGGTAGTGGTCGGTGTAGATCTGCGTGTGGGTCAGGTTGCGGAACAAACCCTCCCAGGTGTGCCCGGGATTCGGTCCGGCCGTGCGGAAGTGGTAGACGAGGTAGGCCGCCGCCACCGTCACGACGTAGGCCGGCATGATCCGGCGCACCCGGTGCCACGCGTAGCGGCGCACCGAGGGCGCCGCCGTGCCGTTCGCGGCGGCCTGCACCCACGGCCGGAACAGCAGGAACCCCGACAGCACGAAGAAGACCGGCACCCCGATCTCCATGCGCGAGTAGACGAGACCGAGATATCCCTGCGGATACTTGCCCGTCGTGTACGCGGCGTGGGTCAGCACCACCAGCAGGGCGGCGACGGCGCGCACCCCGGTCAGCGACGCGACCCGTTCGGCGGCGGAGACCGATTCCAGCCCGCCCTGGGCCGGTGCTGCCGAGAGGGACTCCTGCACGCCCCGGGGTGCGGTCACTTGCGCTTGTGGCGCGCCTTGGGCCCGCGGTCGGGTTCGAGGTTGATCAGCACACCCTGGATGCGGGTGCGCTCGAGCTTCTTGAGCGTGTTCCTGGGCAGGTCGGCGGGCAGTTCGACGAGTGAGAAGTCCGGCCGGATCGAGATGTGGCCGAAGTCGCTGCGGTTGAGCCCGCCCTCGTTGGCGATCGCGCCGACGATCGCGCCCGGCATCACCTTGTGCCGCTTGCCCACCGCGATGCGGTAGGTGACGAGATCCTCCCGGCTGCGCTCCCGCGGCTTGCGGGGGCCGGTGTCCTCGCGGGCGGGCCGCTCGCGCCGCTTCTCCGGCGGCGGCTCGGTCATCAGGAATTCCTCACCGTTGCGCGACTGCACGGCCAGCGCGGCGGCGATGTCGGCCATCGGCACGTTGTTGTCGCGTTCGTAGTCCTCGATGAGGCGGCGGAACAGGTCGGTGCCGGGTGCGTTGAGCGCCTCGCTGATCGAATCGCGGAACTTCTCGACGCGCTGGGCGTTGACGTCCTCGACCGACGGGAGCTGGGATTCCACCAGCTTCTGGCGGGTGACCCGTTCGATCGAGTTCAGCAGATGGCGTTCGCGCGGCGTGACGAACAGCAGCGCGGTACCCGAGCGGCCGGCGCGCCCGGTGCGGCCGATGCGGTGGACGTAGGACTCCGGGTCGTGCGGGATGTCGAAGTTCACCACGTGCGAGATCCGCTCGACGTCCAGCCCGCGGGCGGCCACGTCCGTGGCGACGAGGATGTCGATCGACCCGTCCTTGAGCTGCGCGATGGTGCGTTCCCGGGCCGCCTGCGGGATGTCGCCGTTGATGGCCGCCGCCGCGAAGCCGCGCGCCCGCAGCTTCTCGGCCACCTCCTCGGTGGCCTGTTTGGTGCGGACGAACACGATCATCGCGTCGCCCTGCTCGACCTCGAGCAGCCGGGTCAGCGCGTCCATCTTGCGCGGATAGGACACCTGGAAGTACCGCTGTGTGATGTTCTCGGCGGTCTGGGTCCTGGCCTTGACCGTCACCTCGACCGGATCGTGCAGGTACTTCGCGGTGATCTTCTTGATCGCCGGCGGCATGGTCGCCGAGAACAGCGCCACCTGCTTGTACTCGGGGGTGTCGGCGAGGATGCGCTCGACGTCCTCGGCGAATCCCATCTGCAGCATCTCGTCGGCCTCGTCGAGCACCATGTAGTCCAGGTGCGACAGGTCGAGGCTGCCCTTGTCCAGGTGGTCGATCACCCGGCCGGGCGTCCCGACGACGACCTGCGCCCCGCGCCGGAGACCGGCCAGCTGGGGTCCGTAGGAGGAGCCGCCGTAGACCGGCAGCACGTTGACCGACAGGTGGGCGCCGTAGCGGCCGAACGCCTCGGCCACCTGCAGCGCCAGCTCGCGGGTGGGGGCCAGCACCAGCGCCTGGGTGTGGCGGCTGTCGGGGTCGATCTTCGACAGGATCGGGATCGCGAACGCCGCGGTCTTGCCGGTGCCGGTCTGCGCGAGGCCGACGACGTCGGAGCCGGCCAGCATCGCCGGGATCGTGGCGGCCTGGATCGCCGACGGCGTCTCGTATCCGACGTCGGAGACGGCCCGCAGCACTTCGGGGTGAATCTGCAGGTCGGCGAAGGTGGGGTCAGGGCCGGGCGATCCCGGTTCAGGCGACGTCATCGGCTACCGAGTCTAGTGGCCCCGGGCCCGTTCCCCGGCCACGCCTGACCGAAGCCGGCACCGTCACCGGGTACGGTGCGCTGTTGTGAAGCGGGAGGTCATGATTCCGGTCGCGGTGGCCGTGCTGACTCTCACCGCCTGCGGCGACGGCGACTCGACCGTCTCCAAGACACCTGAGGCGTCCGCACCCCCGCCCGCCGCCACCGCACCGCCCGCGCCGGCGCCGACGGTCGGCCCGCCGCCGCCGGCCGCGCCGCCGTCGGACCCGTGCGCGGTCAACCTCGCCGCGCCCGAGATCGCCAAGGCCGTCTCCACGTTGCCGCGCGACCCCCGCAGCAACCAGGCCTGGAGCCCCGAACCCATTGCCGGCAACTACAACCCGTGCGCACAGCTCTCGGCGGTCATCGTGCGCGCCAACACCAACGCCGAGAACCCGAACACCCGCGCGGTGATGTTCCACCTCGGCAGATTCATCCCCGACGGCGTGCCGGACACCTACGGCTTCAACGGCCTCGACGCCGCGAACACCACCGGCGACACCGTCGCACTGCGCTACGCCGGCGAGGTCGACGGTCTCGCCAGCGTGGTGCGGTTCCGGTGGAACGGCAACGGTGTCGAACTGATCGGCAACACCGGCTAACCTGTCGGTCCCCTGCCCTACAGTGGCGACCGTGTTCGTCACCGGCGGCGGCCCCGACTCCACGGTCATCTACAGCGCATCCGACCTCGCCGCCGCGGCGCGCTGCGAATACGCGCTGCTGCGCGCGTTCGACGCGAAACTCGGCCGCGGCCCGCGGGTCACGGTGTCCGACGATCTGCTGGCCCGCACCGCCTCGCTGGGCGACGACCACGAACACCGCCGCCTCGAGGATCTGCGCGCGGAGTTCGGCGGCGAGGTCACGGTCATCGGCCGCCCGCCCTACACCGATGCCGGGCTGCGCGCGGCCGCCGACCAGACCATGCGCGCGGTGGCCGGCCGGGTACCGGTGATCTACCAGGCGGCGATGTTCGACGGCCGCTTCGCCGGATTCGCCGACTTCCTGATCCTCACCGACGAGGGCTACCGCGTCGCCGACACCAAACTCGCGCGCTCGGCCAAGGTCGAGGCGTTGCTGCAGCTCGCCGCCTATGCCGACACGCTGGCCCGCGCCGGTGTGCCCGTCGCCGCCGAGGCCGAGATCGTGCTCGGTGACGGCGCGGTCGCCCGCTACCGGCTCGACGAACTGCTGCCGGTCTACCGGGCCCGCCGGGCCGCGCTGCAGCGCCTGCTGGACACCCACCACGCCGGCGACCGCCCGGTCGACTGGGCCGACGAGCGGGTCCGTGCGTGTTTCCGCTGCCCCGAGTGCACCGAACAGGTCCGTGCCTCGGATGATCTGCTGCTGGTCGCCGGTATGCGGGTCAGCCAGCGCGCCCGGCTGCTCGAGGCCGGGATCCTCACCCGCACGGCGCTGGCCGCCCACACCGGCCCGGTCGCGGGGCTGTCGGCGCGCACCACCGCGAACCTCGTCGCGCAGGCCGCGCTGCAGGTGGCGCCACGCACCGACGGGAAGCCGCCGTACGAGGTGGTCGACGCCCAACCGTTGATGGTGCTGCCCGACCCGGACCGCGGCGACCTGTTCTTCGACTTCGAGGGTGATCCGCTGTGGACCGCCGACGGGCGCGACTGGGGGCTGGAGTACCTGTTCGGCGTGCTCGCCATGTCCGGTGAGTTCACCCCGCTGTGGGCGCACGACCGGGCGGGCGAGAAGGCCGCGCTGCGGGCTTTCCTCGACCTGGTCCGCAAGCGCCGCAAGCGGTATCCCAAGATGCACGTCTACCACTACGCGCCATACGAGAAGACGGCGCTGCTGCGGCTGGCGGGCCGGCACGGCACCGGCGAGGACGAGGTCGACGACCTGCTGCGGGCCGGTGTGCTGGTCGACCTGTTCCCGCTGGTGCGCAAGAGCGTGCGGGTGGGCAGCGAGAACTACAGCATCAAATCCCTCGAGCCGCTGTACATGGGTACGCAGCTGCGTTCCGGCGACGTCACCACCGCCACCGATTCGATCACCCAGTACGCCACCTTCTCCGACCTGCGGGCGGCCGGCCGCCACGACGAGGCGGCGACGGTGCTCAAGGAGATCGAGGAGTACAACCACTACGACTGCACGTCGACGCGGCGGCTGCGGGACTGGCTGATGAAGCTGGCCTTCGAGTGCGCGGTGCCGCCGATGGGCCCGCAACCGGTCGGCGACGGCGTGCGCGTCGAAGACGACGATCAGGTGGCCCGCACGCTGGCCCGGTTCGTCGGGGATGATCCGGCCGCCCGCAGCCCCGAGCAGACGGCGGTCGCGATGGTCGCCGCGGCCCGGGGCTATCACCGCCGCGAGGACAAACCGTTCTGGTGGGCGCACTTCGACCGGCTCAACAGCCCGCTCGACGAATGGTGTGACGCCCCGGACGTATTCGTCGCCGACACCGCCGAGGTGGTCGAGGACTGGCATCAGCCGCCGCGGGCGCGCAAACCGCGACGGCACGTGCGGCTGCGTGGGGCCATCGCCGCCGGTGAACTGTGCCGCGAGATGTACGCGCTCTACGAACCGCCGGCGCCGGCCGGCCTCGCCGACGATCCGGACCGGCGCGGCTTCGGTCAGGTCGAGGTGATCGGCTGCGACGACCCCGACATCCCGACCGCCGTCGACATCGTCGAAAAACAGCCCAAGGACGGCGACGTCTTCGCCCAGACCCCGTTCGCGCTGACGCCGGGGCCGCCGATCCCGACGCCCAAGCAGCGCGAGTCCATCGACGCGATGGCCGCCGCGGTCGCGGCCGGCCTGCCCAACCTGCCGCCCACCCCGGTCGTCGACATCCTGCTGCGCGCCCGGCCCCGCACCCGCAGCGGCCGCGAACTGCCCCGCGGCGGCGACGTGGTGGCCGACATCACCGCCGCCCTGCTCGACCTGGACGGCTCGTATCTGGCCGTGCACGGTCCGCCCGGCACCGGGAAGACGCACACGGCCGCCGGGGTCATCGCCGGCCTGGTCACCGGACACCGCTGGCGGGTCGGGGTGGTGGCGCAGTCGCATGCGGTGGTGGAGAACCTGTTCCGCGGGGTGCTCGCGGCCGGGGTGGACCCGCAGCGGGTGGCCAAGAAGCCCGGCGGCGCCCACCCCGCCTGGCAGGAACTCGACGGCAGCCGCTACGCGTCGTTCGTCGCCGAGAGCCAGGCCGACGCGACGGGGTGCGTGCTGGGCGGCACGGCGTGGGATTTCGCCAACGACACCCGCGTCCCGGACAGCGCCCTCGACCTGCTCGTCGTCGAGGAGGCCGGCCAGTTCAGCCTGGCCAACACCATCGCCGTGGCCCGCGCCGCGCGCAACCTGCTGCTGCTCGGCGATCCTCAGCAGCTTCCCCAGGTCAGCCAGGGCATCCATCCCGAGCCGGTCGACGCGTCGGCACTCGGCTGGCTGGTCGACGGCCACCACACGCTGCCCGTCGAACGGGGCTACTTCCTGGAGTGCACCTACCGGATGCATCCCGCGGTGTGCGGTCCGGTGTCGCGGCTGTCCTACGACAACCGGCTGCGCAGCGTCGAGGAGGTGACCGCGGCGCGGGTGCTCGCGGGCTATCCGCCGGGGGTGCGCTCCCTGCTTGTCGACCACGACGGCAACGCCACCGACAGCCCCGAGGAGGCCGACGCGATCGTCGCCGAGATCGCCGGGATCCTCGGGTCACCGTGGACCGACGAGGACGGCACCCGCCCGCTCGACGCCGGCCACGTGCTGGTGGTGACGCCCTACAACGCCCAGGTGGTGCTGCTGCGGCAGCGCCTCGACGCGGCCGGCCTGTCGGAGGTCCGGGTCGGCACCGTCGACAAGTTCCAGGGCCAGCAGGCGCCGGTGGTGTTCGTCTCGATGGTGGCGTCGTCGATCGACGACGTGCCGCGCGGCATCTCGTTCCTGCTCAACCGCAACCGGCTCAACGTGGCGGTCAGCCGGGCGGAGTACGCCGCGGTGATCGCGCGCTCGGCGGCGTTGACCGACTACCTGCCGTCGACGCCGAGGGGCCTGGTCGAACTGGGCGCGTTCCTGTCGCTGGCCGGTTAGTCGTCGCCGCGCCGCGCGTGGCGACCGGGTGAGGCGTCGCCGCCCCGCTGCGCATGCCGGCCGCTGCGCTCCCCAGCATCGACGTGAGACCCGTTGTGCGCGAAACCGACCGGTTCTGCGGAGGTCCGCGGCGGCAGCTCCGGCAGCAGTTCGTCGATGACGCGGCGCCACGGGTCGTCGGCGGGAGCGCGCGGCGGCAGCGGCTGCGCCGGGATCTCGGCCGTGGCGGGCTCGTCGGCCGGGACCGGTCCGCCGTCGCGCCACGCCGACCCCGGTGCCGGCCGCGCCCCCGCTTTCAGTGGTTCGGTCTCGGGTTCCAGATCGCCCAGGTCGACGGTGTACTCCAGGTACTCGTCATCATCGTGCAGGCCGTGCAGGCCGTGCGGGTCGTGGTCACCGGCATCCGGCCGGCGGGGAGCATCGGCGACGGAAAGGCCGGGGAGCTCGGCCGGACGCGTGCCGAAGCCGAGCAGGAACAGTGCTCCCACCACCCCGAACAGGGCGACGAATCCCGGCAGCAGCAGCGACTGCGACATCGCCGCGGCGAACGGGACGTGCAGGAATTCCGGCAGCGCCGATACCGCCCCCTCGCCCTGCGGCGCCGCACCGCCGGCGGGCATCTCCGCGCTGATCCGCGACGTCATGAACGCCGCCATACTCGCGCTGCCGAGCACCGAACCGACCTGGCGGGTCGCGTTGTAGACGCCCGATCCGGCACCGGCCAGCCGCGGCGGCAGACCGCGGGTCGCGGTCGCCGCCAGCGGGGACCAGATGAACGCCATCCCCACACCCATCACCACGAACGGCAGCACCAGCCGCCAGATCGGCGTGTCCGGCGCCATCTCGAACGACAGCCACGTCAGCGCGATCGCCACCGCCGAGAACCCGAACCCGATGATCGGGCGGGGATGGAACCGGTCGACGAGGCGCCCGACCGCCGGTGCGAGCAGTCCGGTGGCGATCGCCATCGGCGCGGTCAGCAGGGCGGATTCGGTGGGGCTCAGACCGCACACCGCCTGCGCGTAGAACATGACCGGCAGGATCATGCCGGTCACCACGAAGCCGATGGTGGCGACGCCGAGGTTCGACAGCGAGAAGTCGCGGTCCCGGAACATCTGCAGCGGGATCAGCGGTTCGCGCGGGTTGACGGCCTGCCAGTAGACGAAGCCGGCCATCACCGCGAACCCGAGCAGGATCAGCGCCCAGATCCACAGCGTCCAGTCGTGGGCCTGCCCCTCCTGCAGGCCGAAGACGATGAGGAACATCCCGACGCCGGACAGCAGCACCCCGAGAACGTCGAAATCGTGCCCGGCCGTCGGCAGCTGCGGCACCAGCCGGTACGCCAGCGCCAGACCGAGGATCCCGACCGGGACGTTGACGAAGAAAATCCACTGCCAGCCCAGGTGGTCGACCAGCACACCGCCGGCCAGCGGCCCCACCAGCGTCGCGACTCCGGCCGTCGCGCCCCACACGCTCATCGCGACCCCGCGCCGCTCCGGCGGGAAGATCCGGGTGATCGTCGACAGCGTCTGCGGGGTCAGCAGCGCGGCACCGATGCCCTGCACGACCCGCGCCGCGATCAGCATGTCGATGGTCCCGGCCAGACCGCACCACAGCGAGGCCGCGGTGAAGACGGCCAGCCCGATCAGATAGAGGTTCTTCGGGCCGAAGCGGTCGCCCAGGCGGCCGCACACCAGCAGCGGCACCGCATACGCCAGCAGGTAGGCACTGGTCACCCAGATCACCGCGTCGTAGTCGGCCCGCAGCGCCTCCATGATCGGCGGGTTGGCGACGGCGACGATCGTCGCGTCGACCAGGATCATGAAAAAGCCGACCATCATGGCCCACAGCGCGTGCCAGGGATTGTCGGGCGTGCCTGCACCGCCCGGCCGCGGCCGCGCCGCACCGGTGTGGCCCGCCCTCCGGGCAGATGACGTGGAGAACTTCAAGAGTCGACTCGCCTCACCAACGATTCCGCCGACGCTATGTGCCCGCCCGCGGTGCGAACAAGTCCACCAGGGTGCCGGCACGGCGTGTCAGGCGGGCTCGCTCACCGGCTCGGCGACCGCCTCGTCCGCGGTCAGTTCACCGGTGATCTCGGCGTCCCTGCCGCCGGCCACACCGACGGCCAGCAGCGCCACCAACGCCACCACCACGCCCGCGGTCATCACCACGGCGAGCGCGAACGCGTCATTGCCCAGCACGCCGACCAGCGGGGCCACCGCAGCGCCCAGGCCGAACTGCGCGGCGCCGAGTAGGGCGGCCGCGGTGCCGGACGCCTCGTTGTGCCGGGACAGCGCCACCGCGGGCGCGTTGGGGATCACCAGCCCCATCGCCGCGAGGATCGCCCACACCGGAACCAGGAAGCCGAACAGGCCGCCCACCTCGGCGACGGTGAGCCCGACGAACACCACACCCGCCACCGACGCGGCGGCCAGCGCCCACAGCGCGATGCGCTGCGGTGAGGACCTGCGCAGCAGCACGACGTTGAACTGCGTCGCGCCGATCAGCGCCACCGCGCCCGCGCCGAACACCAGCGCGAACGACTGCTGGTCGAGTCCGTAGCGGCCCTGCAGCACGAAGGCCGCCCCCGCGATGTAGGCGAACAGCCCCGACATCCCGAGCGCCGCGACGAACACCAGCACCACGAACCGCACGTCGCGCAGGAGCTTGCCGTAGGTGGCGACGATGCCGCCCACCTTCAGCGGCCTGCGGTGCGCCTGCGGCAGCGTCTCGGGCAGCGCCAGCGCGGCGAGCAGCAGCAGACCGCCGGCGAGCACCACCAGCGCGGCGAACACCCACGGCCACGAGGCGTGCAGCAGCACCGCCGCGCCCAGCGACGGCGCCACCACCGGGGCCACGCCGAGCACCAGCATCAGCCGCGACATGACCGTCGCGGCGACCGATCCGGTGAACAGGTCGCCGACCACCGCGATCGCCACCACCATGGTCGCGGCCGCGCCCATGCCCTGCAGGGCGCGCGCGATCCCGAGCGTCATGATGTCGGGCGAGAACATGCACAGCACCGACGCCAGCATGTGCAGCACGATCCCGGCCATCAGCGGCCGGCGCCGGCCCAGGGAGTCCGACAGCGGTCCGATCACCAGCTGTCCGAGCGCGAGCCCGGCCAACGTGCCGGTCAGCGTCAGCTGCGCGATCGACGAGGACACCCCGAGCTCGTCGGCGATGCCCGGCAGCGCGGGCAGGTACATGTCGATGGTCAGCGGGCCGAGCGCGACGAGCGCCCCGAGCACGAGGATCATCCGCCAGCGGCTCGGCGTCACCGGGAGCGGCGTATTGCGGGCAGGGCTCACGGTCACGTGCGTGGATGATGCCATGCAATTGGTTAGCGAGTCATATCAATATTTTCTTCCGCCCACGCCCGAACAGTGACCGCCGTCACGTCCGGGCACCCGGCGCCCACCGTCGTTCGTTGACCGACCGATAGCCTGTGAACTACCGCGCCACGGTCAAGGGAGGTCTCGGCATGCGTGCTCGATCGCACCGCAAGAACGCGCTGCAGGCCGTCGACGGCAGGGACGACAAGCCGGGCGCGGCCGCCAAGGTGCTCTCCCAGATCATCGAGCGCAGCTCGCGGGTGCAGGCGCCCGCGGTGAAGGCTTACGTCGACCGGCTGCGGGCGGCCGATCCGAACGCCTCCCCCGCCGAGATCGTCACGCGCCTGGAGAAGCACTACAAGGCCGCGGTCATGGCCAGCGGTGCGGCCGTCGGTTCGGCGGCCGCCTTCCCCGGCATCGGCACGCTGACCGCGATGTCGGCGGTCGCCGGCGAGACCGTGGTGTTCCTCGAGGCGACGTCGTTGTTCGTGCTGGCCGTCGCCGAGGTGCACGGCATCCCGGCCCAGGAGCGTGAGCGACGCCGCGCGCTGGTGCTGTCGGTCCTCGTCGGTGAGGACAGCAAGCGCGCGGTCGCCGACCTCATCGGGCCCGGCCGCACCAGCGGCTCCTGGATCAGCGACGGCGCGGCCACGCTGCCGCTGCCCGCGGTGTCGCAGCTGAACTCGCGGTTGCTGAAGTACTTCGTGAAGCGGTACACGCTCAAGCGCGGCGCCCTGGCCTTCGGCAAAGTTCTCCCGGTCGGGATCGGTGCGGTGGTCGGCGGTGTTGGCAATCGGATGATGGCGAAGCGAATCGTCGAGAACGCCCGCACCGCGTTCGGCGCGCCGCCGCCGCGGTGGCCCTCGACGTTGCACCTGCTGCCGCCCGCACCGCCCAATCCGTGACCCCAGGTGTGAACAATCCCTCCTCGGGGTGCCGAACAGGGCGTTGGCGTGGTTTGTCCGAGATGGGAGCGCTAGCCTTTAGGCGGCGCAAAAGCGGGTAACCGCGGACAAAAACACATGAGCGGCGAGCATCCTTGCCATGCTCGCCTGAGACGAACGAATCGAGGCGAGTAGCTGCCGTGAGCAGTTCACCTTCACCATTCGGCCAGAACGAATGGTTGGTCGAGGAGATGTACCGCAAATTCCGCGAGGATCCCTCGTCGGTTGATCCCAGTTGGCACGAGTTCCTCGTCGACTACAACCCCGAGCCGACCACCGAGACCAGCACCAGCGCCAACGGGCAGCAGACCCGCAGTGCCACCACGACCGCCGCTCCGAAGGCTCCGCCGGAGCCCGCGCCCGCGCCGGCGCCCAAGTCGGCACCCGCCAAGCCGGCGGAGAAGCCGGCCCAGAAGTCGTCGGCCAAGCCGGCGGCCAAGCCCGCCGAGAATAAGCCCGCCGACGCCAAGCCCGCCGAGAGCAAGCCGTCGTCGAGCAACGGAACCGCGAAGTCGGCGCCGGCCACGCCGAAGGCCCCGGCCGCGGCGTCCGACGGCGCCGACGAGAACCAGGTGCTGCGCGGCGCGGCCGCCGCGGTCGCCAAGAACATGTCGGCGTCGCTGGAGGTGCCGACGGCGACCAGCGTGCGGGCCATCCCCGCCAAGCTGATGATCGACAACCGCGTCGTCATCAACAACCACCTCAAGCGCACGCGCGGCGGCAAGATCAGCTTCACCCACCTGATCGGCTACGCGATCGTCCAGGCGGTGTCGAAGTTCCCGAACATGAACCGGCACTTCGCCGAGGTCGACGGAAAGCCGAACGCGGTCACGCCGGCGCACACGAACCTGGGCCTGGCCATCGACCTGCCGGGCAAGGACGGTAACCGCCAGCTCGTCGTCGCGGCGATCAAGAAGGCCGACACCATGGCCTTCGGCCAGTTCATCGCCGCCTACGAGGACATCGTGCGGCGCGCCCGGGACGGCAAGCTGACCGCCGAGGACTTCTCCGGTGTGACGATCTCGCTGACCAACCCCGGCACCATCGGCACCGTGCACTCGGTGCCCCGCCTGATGCGCGGCCAGGGCGCGATCATCGGCGTCGGCGCGATGGAGTACCCGGCCGAGTTCCAGGGCGCGAGCGAGGAGCGCATCGCCGACCTGGGCGTCGGCAAGCTGATCACGCTGACGTCGACCTACGACCACCGCATCATCCAGGGTGCGGAGTCCGGCGACTTCCTGCGCACGGTGCACCAGCTGCTGCTGTCCGACGATTTCTTCGACGAGATCTTCCGGGAACTCGGCATCCCGTACGAGCCGGTGCGGTGGCGGCAGGACAACCCCGACCCGATCGAGGACAAGAACGCCCGCGTCATCGAGCTGATCGCCGCGTACCGCAACCGCGGTCACCTGATGGCCGACATCGACCCGCTGCGGCTGGACAACAACCGATTCCGCAGCCACCCCGACCTCGACGTCCTGACCCACGGCCTGACGCTGTGGGACCTCGACCGCGAGTTCAAGGTCAACGGTTTCGCCGGCGCCGAGCGCAAGAAGTTGCGCGACGTGCTGGGCCTGCTGCGCGACTCCTACTGCCGTCACGTCGGCGTGGAGTACACCCACATCCTCGAACCCGAGCAGCAGAAGTGGATCGAGGAGCGCGTCGAGATCAAGCACGAGAAGCCGACCGTCGCCGAGCAGAAGTACATCCTGAGCAAGCTCAACGCGGCCGAGGCGTTCGAGACGTTCCTGCAGACCAAGTACGTCGGGCAGAAGCGGTTCTCGCTGGAGGGCGCCGAGACCGTCATCCCGATGATGGACGCGGTGATCGACCAGTGTGCCGAGTACGCGCTCGACGAGGTCGTCATCGGCATGCCGCACCGCGGCCGGCTCAACGTGCTGGCCAACATCGTCGGCAAGCCCTACAGCCAAATCTTCAGCGAGTTCGAGGGCAACCTGAACCCGAGCCAGGCGCACGGCTCGGGCGACGTGAAGTACCACCTCGGTTCCACCGGCACCTACATCCAGATGTTCGGCGACAACGACATCGCGGTGTCGCTGACCGCCAACCCCAGCCACCTCGAGGCCGTCGACCCGGTGCTCGAAGGCCTGGTGCGGGCCAAGCAGGATCTGCTGGACCTGGAGGACGGCGCGGACAACCTCGAGACGAAGTTCTCCGTGGTGCCGCTGATGCTGCACGGCGACGCCGCGTTCGCCGGGCAGGGCGTGGTGGCCGAGACGCTGAACATGGCGCTGCTGCGCGGGTACCGCACCGGCGGCACCATCCACATCATCGTCAACAACCAGATCGGCTTCACCACCTCGCCGCACGCCGCGAAGTCGTCGGAGTACTGCACCGACGTGGCGAAGATGATCGGCGCGCCGATCTTCCACGTCAACGGCGACGACCCCGAGGCCGCCGTGTGGGTGGCCAAGCTGGCCGTCGACTTCCGGCAGAAGTTCAAGAAGGACGTCGTCATCGACATGCTGTGCTACCGCCGCCGCGGGCACAACGAGGGTGACGACCCGTCGATGACGCAGCCGTCGATGTACGACGTCATCGACACCAAGCGCGGCGTCCGCAAGAGCTACACCGAGGCGCTGATCGGCCGCGGCGACATCTCCATGAAAGAGGCCGAGGACGCGCTGCGCGACTACCAGGGCCAGCTGGAGCGGGTGTTCAACGAGGTCCGCGACCTCGAGAAGCACGACATCGCGCCCAGCGAGTCGGTCGAGTCCGACCAGCAGATCCCCGCGAAGCTGTCGACGGCAGTGGACAAGTCGCTACTGGCCCGCATCGGCGACGCGTTCCTGGCGGTGCCCGAGGACTTCACCGTGCACCCGCGGGTCAAGCCGGTGCTCGAGAAGCGCCGCGAAATGGCCTACGAGGGCAAGGTGGACTGGGCGTTCGCCGAACTGCTGGCGCTGGGCACGATGATCGCCGAGGGCAAGCTCGTCCGGTTCTCCGGTCAGGACACCCGGCGCGGCACGTTCACCCAGCGGCACTCGGTGGTGATCGACCGCAAGACCGGCCGGGAGTTCACCCCGCTGCAGCTCCTGGCCACCGACGCCGACGGCAACCCGACCGGCGGCAAGTTCATGGTCTACGACTCCCCCCTGTCGGAGTTCGCGGCCGTCGGCTTCGAGTACGGCTACTCGGTCGGCAACCCCGACGCGATGGTGCTGTGGGAGGCGCAGTTCGGCGACTTCGTCAACGGCGCCCAATCGATCATCGACGAGTTCATCAGCTCCGGTGAGGCCAAGTGGGGCCAGCTCTCCGACGTGGTGCTGCTGCTGCCGCACGGCCACGAGGGTCAGGGTCCCGACCACACGTCGGGCCGCATCGAGCGGTTCCTGCAGCTGTGGGCCGAGGGGTCGATGACCATCGCGGTGCCGTCCACCCCGGCGAACTACTTCCACCTGCTGCGCCGCCATGCCCTCGACGGCATCCAGCGTCCGCTGATCGTCTTCACCCCGAAGTCGATGCTGCGCAACAAGGCCGCGGTGTCCGACATCCGCGACTTCACCGAGCAGAAGTTCCGTTCGGTGATGGAGGAGCCCACCTACACCGACGGTGACGGTGACCGGTCGAAGGTCAAGCGGATCCTGCTGACCAGCGGCAAGATCTACTACGAACTCGCCGCCCGGAAGGCCAAGGAGAAGCGGGACGACGTCGCGATCGTGCGGGTCGAGCAGCTCGCCCCGCTGCCCAAGCGGCGGCTGGCCGAGACGCTGGACAGCTACCCCAACGTCGAGGAGAAATTCTGGGTGCAGGAGGAGCCGGCCAATCAGGGTGCGTGGCCGTCGTTCGGTCTGACGCTGCCCGAGATGCTGCCCGACCACTTCACCGGCATCAAGCGGATCTCGCGCCGGGCCATGTCGGCGCCGTCGTCGGGTTCGTCGAAGGTGCACGCCGTCGAGCAGCAGGAGATCCTCGACGAGGCGTTCGCGCCGTAGCCCCGCGGTTCAGATAGCAGTCAGGGTCGTGATCCTCCGCGGATCACGACCCTGACTTCTCTTTCGGGGCTCGGCCGGCGCGCCGCTACAGCCCCGGCAGCGGGATCGGCGACTGACCGTAGGCCAGCGCCGCCACCGCGCCCGGGCAGAAGATCTGGATCGCCAGGCCGGTGAACATCGTGGCCGGGCCGAGCGGACGGCCGATCGCTTCGGAGACGTCGGCGGCGACGTTGGCCAGGTTCTGACCCGGTTCGGCCAGCATCGGGCACACCTGCTGGCCGACGCGGGCGGCGGTGGCCGAGTCGAGACCGGCCAGCCCGGGCCCGTCGAGGGCGGCGAGGAACACGTCGGTGGCGGTGTCGGCGTGGGCGGTGGCCGGTCCGGCAGAGAGCGCCGCGCCCATCAGGCCGGCGGAGACGGCGAGCGTGGCGGCGGCCGTGCGGGTGGTGCGCTTCATGCCAGGACCATCGCCCCGCGGCGCCCGGCCGTTACCCCACTGCGGCGGTACCGCAGGTACCGACTAGCCTCGACACGAGTCAACCGACACGAGGAGACAACGCATGCAGGGCTTCGCCGGAAAGGTCGCCGTCGTCACCGGCGCCGGGTCGGGAATCGGTCAGGCACTGGCCATCGAGCTGGCCCGCTCCGGCGCCAGCGTCGCGATCAGCGACGTCAACACCGAGGGACTCGCCGACACCGAGCGGCGTATCAAGGAGATCGGCGCGCCGGTGAAGGCCGATCGGCTCGACGTCACCGAACGCGAGGCGTTCCTGCTCTACGCCGACGAGGTCAGGGAGCACTTCGGCAAGGTCAACCAGATCTACAACAACGCCGGCATCGCGTTCACCGGTGACATCGAGGTCAGCCAGTTCAAGGACATCGAACGGGTGATGGACGTCGACTTCTGGGGCGTCGTCAACGGCACCAAGGCGTTCCTGCCGCACCTCATCGCCTCCGGTGACGGCCACGTCGTCAACGTCTCCAGCGTGTTCGGCTTGTTCTCGGTGCCCGGCCAGGCCGCTTACAACGCCGCGAAGTTCGCGGTGCGCGGCTTCACCGAGGCGCTGCGCCAGGAGATGGCCGTGGCCGGTCACCCGGTGAAGGTGACGACCGTGCATCCCGGGGGCATCAAGACCGCGATCGCCCGCAACGCCACCGCCGCCGAGGGCCTCGACCCGCAGGAGCTGGCCAAGACCTTCGACCGCAAGCTCGCCACCACCTCACCGGAGACCGCGGCGCGGGTCATCCTCGACGGGGTGCGCAAGAACAAGGCCCGCGTGCTCATCGGCAACGACGCGAAGGTGCTCGACATCATCGTGCGCGTCACCGGCCCGCACTACCAGCGGCTGTTCTCGTCGGTGACCTCGAAGCTGATGCCCTCGACGCACTAGTCAGTCCCGCAGGGGGTGCTCGGCGAGCCATTCGTCGGCCACCACGGCCGGGTCGGCGCCGTCGTTCACCCGGCCCCGCATCTCGGCGAGCGCCGCGGTGTCGAGCACCCCGGCGACCTCGTTGAGCGCGAGGATCTGCGCCTCGCCCAGCGTGTTGCGCCGGTACAGCGGCACCACGTTCTCCGCCCGGATCAGCGACGTGCCGTCGGCGAGCAGCACCACGTCGGCCGGAACACCCGGCGCAGCCGTCGTCGTCCACGCCGCGTCGATACGGCCGGCCCGCAGCGCGGCGAACATCGCGTCCGCGTTGGTGAATGTCTGCGGTCCGGGTAGCCGGCAGGTGCCGACCGCGGCCGGCGGGCGGTTCCCGCGCACCGCACCGAAGCGCACTTCGCCGCACCGTCGGGTCAGCGCGGACAGTTCCCCGCCGCCCCACTCCGCCGCGGTGGCCTCGGTGACCGCGACGGCGGGTTTGTCCTCCGCCGAGGTGGTGTAGTCACCGGCTGCCACCCCCTCGGGCAGCGACGAGATCATCTGCCGGTAGACCTGCTCGTCGGCGCGCGCGGTCGCGCCGGGCTGGAAACGCTCGAGCAGCCGGCCGGTGAAGCCGGGCACCACCGACACCTCGCCGGCGTCGAGCGCGCGCAATGGCTCGGCCGACGGTTCGACCCGGGTGCCGGTGCCGTAGTACCGCAGGGCCGCCGCGTACAGGTGCGCGGTGAGCTGCGATTCGGCGTCCTCTCCCGACCCCAGGGTCAGCGAGGGGCCGGGCGCCGGGTTACCGCACGCGGTCAGCACCACCGCGCACACGGCCACCATCAGCCGGCGCAACGCCATGCGGCGGCTCAGGATTGCTCGGTGTCAGTCTGGCTCGCCGCCGCCACGGCCTTGGCGACCGCGGGGCCGACCCGCGGATCCAGCGCGCTGGGCACGATGCGGTCCACCGCGAGCTCGTCGCCGACCACCGAGAAGATCGCCTCGGCGGCCGCCACCTTCATTCGCTCGGTGATGCGGCGTGCACCGGCGTCCAGCGCGCCGCGGAACACCCCGGGAAACGCCAGCACGTTGTTGATCTGATTCGGGAAGTCGCTACGCCCGGTCGCCACCACGGCGGCGTGCTTGCGCGCGGCGTCGGGATGGATCTCCGGGTCCGGGTTGGACAGCGCGAACACGATGCCGCCGGGGGCCATGGTGGCGATCAGCGCCTCGGGCACCACACCGGCCGACAGACCCAGGAACATGTCGGCGCCGTGGAGCGCCTCGGCGACACCGCCGGTGCGGCCCGCCGGATTGGTGCGTTCGGCCAATTCGGCCTTGACCGGGTTGAGGTCGTCGCGGCCGGTGTGCACGATGCCCTTGCTGTCGAGCACGGTGATGTCGGCGACGCCCGCCGCCAGCAGGATGTTCGCGCACGCCACCCCGGCGGCGCCGGCGCCGGAGATCACGATGCGCAGCGTGTGCATGTCGCGGTCGAGGACCTTGCAGGCCCCCATCAGCGCGCCCAGCACGACGATCGCGGTGCCGTGCTGGTCGTCGTGCATGACGGGGCAGTCCAGTGCCTCGATGACGCGGCGTTCGATCTCGAAGCAGCGCGGCGCCGAGATGTCCTCGAGGTTGACCGCGCCGAAGGTGGGCCGCAGCCGCACCAGGGTCTCGACGATCTCGTCGGGGTCCTTGGTGTCCAGCACGATCGGGATGGAATCGAGCCCGCCGAACGTCTTGAACAGCGCGCTCTTACCCTCCATCACCGGCAGCGACGCCGCCGGGCCGATGTCGCCGAGGCCCAGCACGGCGCTGCCGTCGCTGACCACCGCCACCAGCCGGTTGGCCCAGGTGTAGCGGGCCGCCAGCGTGGGGTCGGCGGCGATGGCGCGGCTCACCTGCGCCACCCCCGGCGTGTAGGCGATCGACAGGGCGCGCTGGGTGTCCAACGGCTCCTTGAGTTCCACCGAGAGTTTGCCACCCTCGTGAGCAGCGAAGATCTCGGCCTCGTCGATGACGACCTGCGGTGTGCGCACCATCTCAGTCACGGCGCTACAGTATCGGACCCCGGCTTCTCACCGGGTGCCCTTCCCCCTCGGTGAGAACGGGCTCCCACAGAACTGGCGCGTACCATCTGTGCAGGTCCGACCCGGGCCGATCGCCGTCGAGGGGAGGTTCGCATGCCGTCGTTCCGCGCCTTGCCACCGTCGCTGCTGCGCCAGGGCGGCCGGCCGAACACCTCGATCGAACCCGACGCCCGCAGCATTCACGTCCCGGTCGCCCGCGCGACGGTGGACTGCGGCGTCTACGCCGGCGGGACCCGGCTGCCCGGCAAGTACACCCACGGCGCCGCCCTGGCCAAGGTCCGCGAACTCGAGGGCGAAGGCACGTCCGCGTTCGTCTGGATCGGACTGCACGAACCCGACGAACATCAGATGCAGGCGGTCGCCGACGTGTTCGGCCTGCACGAACTCGCGGTCGAGGATGCGGTGCACGCCCATCAGCGGCCCAAGCTCGAACGCTACGACGACACCCTGTTCCTGGTGCTCAAGACCATCACCTATGTGGAACACGAATCGGTCGCCAAGACGCACGAGATCGTGGAGACCGGCGAGATCATGATCTTCGTCGGCACCGACTTCGTGGTCACGGTCCGCCACGGCGACCACGGCGGACTGGCCGGAGTGCGCCACCGGATGGACACGAACCCGGCGCGCTGCACACTCGGGCCGTACGCGGTGATGCACGCGATCGCCGACCACGTCGTCGACTCCTACCTCGACGTCACCGATTCGGTCGAGACCGACATCGACGCGTTGGAGGAGAACGTCTTCTCCCCCCGCAGCGCCACCGACATCGAACAGATCTATCTGGTGAAGCGGGAGGTCGTCGAGATGCGGCGGGCGATCAGCCCGCTGACCCTGGCGCTGCAGCGCATCGGCAGCGACCACAACGACCTGATCTCCAAGGAGATCCGGCGCTACTTCCGCGACGTCCTCGACCACAACACCCAGGCCGCCGACCGCATCGCCAGCTACGACGAGGTGCTCAGTTCGCTGGTGCAGGCCGCGGTGGGCAAGGTGTCGATGCAGCAGAACATCGACATGCGCAAGATCTCGGCGTACGTGGCGATCGCGGCCGTCCCGACGGCGATGGCGGGCATCTACGGCATGAACTTCGACAACATGCCCGAACTGCACTGGACCTACGGCTATCCGGCGGTGCTGGCGGTGATGGCGGCGATCTGCTTCCTGCTGTACCGCACGTTCCGGCGCAACCACTGGCTCTAGGACGGACTGGCCGCCCGCCTGGCCGGGTCCAGGACGTCGACCCCGTCGCTGACCCACGCCTCGCGCATCGCGTCGGCGCCTTTGAGCCGGACCCACGCGGCCTCGGTCGCGGTGATCGGCGTCGCCGAGAAGATCCGCACCGCAGGCATCGGACCGGGAAGCTCGACGTCGTCGATATCGCTGTCGCCCAACAGGAACGCGGTGAACGGGGCGCCCTCCCACAGCGGTGACTCGAGGTCGATCAGCGCGCCGGCCTCGAGCACCAACCCCTCCACCGCGGGCGCCGCGGCCACCACCGCGACCGAGCGGGCGAGGCCCTTCGGCGTCGACCCGCGCAGGGACACCACGATCTCCGCGCGGGGGCCGTGCACCGGGTCGGTCACCATCTCGGTCGGGTCGAACATCGGGTGCCGCGAACAGCCCAGCGACACGTAGTGTGCGACGCCGTGCGAATCCGGCCCGAAGCGCAGCACCTCGACCTGCTCGGTGCCCAGGAACGTCACGGTCGCGGCGACGGGTTCGGCGTCGATCCCGTTCCGGCGGTAGTGCGCGCCCAGGTGGGCGCGCACCGCGGCCAGGACGTCGGTCACTCGGCCGGCTTGGCCGGTTCCTCACCCGCGTCCGCGAGGGCCCGCTCGTCGGGCTCGGGGGTGACCGGCGGCGTGGGTGCGTCGCTGCCTGCGGGCGGAATCGTGAGGTTCTCCCCCGACTCGGCGTCGAAGATCACCAGCTTCGACGTGTCGAACGCCAGCGACACGGTCTCGCCCTGTCGGGCGGTGGATTCGGTGGACACCCTCGCGACGAACTCGTCTTCGCCCGTCCCGGACTCCAGCGCCGCCAACTGGTCGGCGTGCGCACTGGCGCCTTCGATGCGGAAGTGGATGTACTTCTCGGCGCCCAGCGACTCGACCAGGTCCGCCTTGACGTCGAAGGTGAGCGCCCGAATCCGCGCGTAGCCGTCGAGGACCGCCGCGTCCTCGAGATGCTCGGGACGCACACCGACGATGACCTTCTTCGGCTTGCCGCGCCGATTGACGAGGTCGTACATCTCGGTGGTCAGCGTGACCTCACCGAACGGCAGCCGCACCCCGACATCGGTCATCTCCGCCGGGAAGAAATTCATCGCCGGGGATCCGATGAAGCCGGCGACGAACAGGTTGGCCGGCCGGTTGTACAGCTCTTCGGGCGACCCGATCTGCTGTGCCACCCCGGCCAGCATGACCACCACGCGGTCACCGAGCGTCATGGCCTCGGTCTGATCGTGGGTGACGTACACGGTGGTCGTCCCCAACCGGTCCTGCAGCCGGGAGATCTCCGTGCGCATCTGCACGCGCAGTTTGGCGTCCAGGTTGCTCAACGGTTCGTCCATCAGGAATGCCTTGGGATTGCGCACGATCGCCCGCCCCATCGCCACGCGCTGGCGCTGGCCGCCGGAGAGCTGACCGGGTTTGCGGTCCAGCAGTTCGGCGAGGTCGAGGATCTTGGCCACCTCCTCCACCTTGGCGTTGATGTCCTCCTTGCGGACCTTGGCCAGCGTGAGCGGGAAGCCGATGTTCTGCCGTACGGACATGTGCGGGTACAGCGCGTAGGACTGGAACACCATCGCGATGTCGCGATCCTTGGGTGCCTTGTCGTTGACCCGCTGCCCGCCGATGCGCAGTTCACCCGACGAGATGTCCTCCAGCCCCGCGATCATGTTCAGCGTCGTGGACTTTCCGCACCCGGACGGGCCGACCAGGATGATGAACTCGCCGTCGGCGATCGTGATCGACAGATCCTTCACGGCCGTCGCGCCGTTGGGGTAGCTCTTGGTCACCCGGTCCAAGACGATCTCGGCCATCGAATTACCCCTTCACCGCACCGGACGTCAGCCCGGCGACAATCCGTCGCTGGAAGATGAGAACAAAGATAATGATCGGAATCGTGATCACCATCGCGCCGGCGGCGATGGACCCGGTCGGCTCCTCGAACTGCGAACTGCCGGTGAAGTTCGCGATCGCCACCGGTGCGGTGATCGCCCGTTCCGTCGCGGTCAGCGACAGGGCCAGCAGCAGGTCGTTCCAGGCGAAGATGAACACCAGAATGGCGGCGGTGACGATGCCCGGCGCGGCCAGCGGCGCGATCACGCGGCGGAACGCCTGCGCCGGGGTGGCGCCGTCCATCTTCGCGGCCTTCTCCAGATCCCACGGGATCTCCCGGAAGAACGCCGACAGCGTGTAGATCGCCAGCGGCAGCGCGAACGTGATGTAAGGGATGATCAGGCCGGGCCAGGTGTCGAACAGGCCGAGGCTGCGCTCGATGTTGAACAACGGTGTCACCAGCGAGATCTGGGGGAACATCGCGATCAGCAGCGCCACCCCGATCAGCAGCCGCTTACCGGGGAACGCCAAGCGCGCCACCGCGTAGGCGGCCATCCCCCCGAACAGCACCGCGATCACGGTGGTGATCAGCCCGATACCGATCGAATTGATCAGCGCGGAGGAGAACGCGTTGCCCGAGAAGATCCCCTTGTAGTTGTCGAAGGTGATCTCACTGGGAATGAGCTTGCCGTCCTTGACACTCGACGTCGGCTTCAGCGACAGCGACAGGATCCACAGCACCGGGAACAGCGCGTAGAGCACCACCAGGATGTTGATGACGGCCCATCCGGTCGCCCGACCGGCACCCACCCGCTCGTTCACCTGTGTCCTCCGCTCTTCGCGCAAGCGCTCATCGGTGCCCTCCGCTCTTCGCGCAAGCGCTCATCGGTGCCCTCCGCTCTTCGCGCAAGCGCTCATCGCCGCGCCTCCGCATCGTCGGAGCCTGGGGCCGAGGCCCCGAACAGCTTGATGTAGATGAACGCGATGATCGCCACCGACAGGAAGATCAACACGCTGATCGCCGAACCGAGCCCGAGGTTGAATGCCTTGAACAGGTTGTCGTAGCCCAGGATCGACACCGATCCGGTGTTGTTCGCCCCCGCGGTCAGCACGTAGATGTTGTCGAAGATGCGGAACGCGTCGAGCGTGCGGAACAGCAGCGCCACCAGGATGGCCGGTTTGATCAGCGGCAGAATGACTTTCACCAGCCGCTTCCACGCGCCGGCGCCGTCCATCTGCGCGGCGTTGAGCAGATCCTGCGGCACCAGCGCCAATCCGGACAGCAGCAGCAGCGCCATGAACGGCGTGGTCTTCCACACCTCGGCGAGCACGACGATCGCCAGCGACGGCAACTGTTCGGTCAGCGGCGCACTGCCTTCGGGCAGCAGGTTGGCCAAATATCCGGTGCCCGGCGTCCACGCGTAGTACCAGCTGTAGGACGCGGCCACCGTGACGATGCCGTACGGCACCAGGATCGCGGTGCGCACCACGCCCTTACCGAAGATCGTCCGGTGCATCACCAGCGCGAGCGCCATGCCGAGGACGAACTCGATGGCCACCGAGACGATCGTGATGCCCAGCGTCACCGCGAACGCGCTCCACCAGTACCCGTCGCTGAGCACCGTGATGTAGTTCTGCAGCCCGACGAATTCGGTGTCCGCCGGCTGGGCCAGGTTGTAGCGCTGCAGGCTCAGCCACACCGAGTACGCGATCGGGTACGCGGTGACCGCGAGCATCAGGAAGACCGCGGGCGAGATCAGCAGGAACGCCAGCCGCCGCTCGGACCTGCTGTCGTCGGTGCCGCCGGTGGCCGCGGTGGGCGGCGCGGTGGTGGTCGCGGGTTCCGCGGTGGCCGTCACGGGATCAACCCCTTGCCGTCGATGGCTTTCTGCACCTGCTCGGCGAGTTCGTCGGCCGTGCGTTCCGGGTCGATGTCGGTGATCGGCGACAGCGCCACCGAGATGCGCGTCGAAACCGCCTGATAGGACGGCGTGGCCGGCCGCACCGCCGCGTTGATCAACTGCTGGCGGATGATGTCGTACTGCGGGTAGCGGGCCTGGAACGCCGGATCGTCGTAGAGCGAGGCGCGCACCGCGGGCAGGCCACCTTCGACCGACGTGTAGCGCTGGTTCTCCTGGTTGCGCAGGCAGCGGATCGCCTCGAAGGCCTCGGCGCGGTGCCGGCTGGTATTGGCGACCGCCAGGTTCAGCCCGCCGAGCGTCACGCGGGCCTCCTGGCCCTCCTGCACCGCCGGGAACGGCGCGAACCCGAACACCTCGCGGCTCGCATCGTAGGCGGCGCGGAACTGCTCGTCGGTGGGTGAGAAGGTGCCCGCGTCGTTGATCGCGTCCGCCAGGTCCGGTCGCTGGTTGAGGGGCAGGAAGCCGACGCCACCCTTGACCGCGTTCTCCAGCATCGACGGCAGCACGAACGGCCAGTTCACCTCGAGCGCGGCTTTGCCCTGCTCGAGCGCCAGCCGCGCGGTGCCCTCATCGGTCTGGGTGATCGAGGGGTCCGCGCCGGGGGCGGTGGCGACGGCCTTGATGATTTCCAGTGCCTTGACCGTCGCCGCCCGGTGTTCGGGGGTGTCGGTCAGCGTGACGGTCTCGCCGTCGTCGGAGAGCACCTGGCCGCCCGCGCTCTCGAGCAGCGTGTTGAACCACACCACCAGGCCTTCGTACTGTTTGGCCTGCACCGCGATCCAGCTGGGCTTGCCCTCCGCGTGCAGGCGGGTGGCCTCGGCCACCATCGCGTCCCAGGTCTGCGGCGGCTGGGCCATCAGATCGGCGCGATACCAGAGCAACTGGGTGTTGGTGGTGACGGGCGCCGCGTAGAGCTTGTCCTGCCAGGTCGCCGTCTCCAGCGGACCGGGCAGCGTGTCGGTGGTGGCGTCGCGTTCGGCCAGCCCCGCCGGGTCGTCGGACAGCGGAAGCGCCCAGCCCGCTTCGGCGAACTCCGCCGTCCAGACCACGTCGAGCGCCATCACGTCGAGCGACGAGTCGTTACCGGTCAGCCGGCGCGCGAGTTGCAGCCGCTGATCGTCGGCGCCCTTGGGCAAGCTGAGCTGCTGAATGGTGAACCGCCCACCGAGCTGTTCGTTGCACCGCTGCGCGACCGCGGTGAACGTCGCCATCTCGTTGGCCGGCGTGTAGAAGTTGATGACCAGTCCGCCGCCGCCGGAACTGCACGCCGACACTGTCGACGCCGCCGTCAGCGCGGCGAGTGCTGCAGCACAGAGCCGCCGAGCCCGCAACGCGCGCCTCCCGTCCGCCTCCGAAAAGCCGCCGGAGCAGCGCATCGGAGCCGTGTCCGATACCGCCGCCGGGGCCTTGGGCGGGAACCTCCCGCGGGCAAACCGTAGAGGCAGATGAGCGTGATGTGCAACACTTCGGCGCCCGAGCCGGACGATTCCTGGCCCGATCGTGACCTCAGCGTGTCATAGCCCGACGCGGCGTGACCGGGCGCGCGGGCGCCTCAGATCGTCAAGCGCGCCAGCAGATCCCGGCCCTGCTCGGCGGTCTGCGGGTCGCACAGCACGTCGTAGCGGCCGGCCACCAGCTGCATGGTCGAGCTGAAATCTCTTGTGCCGCGCGCCATCGCGTACGGGATCGCCGAGGTGATGAGACCGAAGAACACACCGGCCACCACACCGGTGAGCAGCGCGCTCCACGGATTCGGGCTGAAGAAGCCGAGGATCAGGCCGATGAACAGGCCCAGCCAGGCCCCGGTCAGCACACCGCCGCCGAGAACCTTGGGCCAGCTCAGCCGCCCGGTGACCCGCTCCACCTGCATCAGGTCGACGCCGACGATGGTCACCTGCTGCACCGGGAACTGCTGGTCGGACAGGTGGTCGACCGCGCGCTGCGCCTCGGCGTAGGTCGAGTAGGAACCGATCGGCCAGCCCTTCGGCGGCGTGGGCAACGCGGCCGGTCCACCGCGCACGGCCGACGGTCCCGCGGGCGTCGTCCCCGCGGCGGGTCCGGGCTGAAATGGGCTCGTCATCGCTCGTCATTCTCCTCTATGGACGCCGAAAATGGCAGGTCGTTCTCATGATGATCAACGCACGGGACGGCCGATTCGTGCCCGCTGGCCGAGCCCCGCCTACCCGTCGCGGCGTTGCGCTAGGTTGAAGACCATGACGAATCCGGACGGGGGCCGCGAACAGACGTCAGCAGGGGGCGGGGCATCCGAACCGGCCGCGAGCGGGTACGAACCGCCGCCCATCGAACAGGCCCGTCCCGACCAGCCGTCGGCCGGTTCGCCGGGAGCCCCCACCGATCCCACACCCGACTACGGCACGCCGCCGGCCTACGGCTACCCGCCGCCCAGCCCGGGTTACGACCAGCCGGGCTATTCCCCGACCTACGGCCAGCCGTCCGCGCCCGGCCCGGACTACCCGCCGCCGCCGAGCTACCCCGGCGGGTTCGGCAGTCCCTACGACAGCACCGCGGGCGCCTACCCGCCCCCGCCGCCGCCCGCGTATCAGCCCTACGGCGGTTACGGCGGTGGTGGCTACGGCTCCTACGGGGCCTACGGCGCCGCCCCGGGCAAGACCAACGCACTGGCGATCTGGGCGCTGGTCAGTTCGCTGCTCGGATTCCTGTGCTGCATCGGCTCGGTCGCCGGCGTCGCGCTGGGCGTCGTCTCGCTCAACCAGATCAAGCAGAACAACGAGAGCGGCCAGGGCATGGCCATGGCCGGCATCGTGATCGGCGTGGTCTCGCTGCTGATCAACATCGTCGTCGGCGTCGCCGTCATGAACGTCTGAGCAGGGTCAGGACGGCGGGCGGAACGGCTCGCCCGTCCGGGACATCCCCGCCGCGCGCCCCTTCCCCGCGATCACCAGCGCCATCTTGCGGCTGGCCTCGTCGATCATCTCCTCGCCGAGCATCACCGCCCCGCGGGCGCCGCCGGCCCGCGAGGTATGCCACTCGTAGGCCTCGAGGATCAGCTCGGCGTGGCCATAGTCCTGCTGGCGGGGGCTGAAGATCTCGTTGCCCGCGGTGATCTGGTCGGGATGCAGCACCCACTTGCCGTCGAACCCCAGCGCCGCCGACCGCCCGGCCACCCGCCGGAACGCCTCGACGTCGCGAACCTTGAGGAAGGGGCCGTCGATCGCGAGCACGCCGTGGGTGCGGGCGGCGATCAGAATGCGCATGAGCACGTGGTGGTAGGCGTCGCCGATGTCGTATCCCTCGGGCTGCTCCCCCACTACCAGCGTCCGCACGTTGAGGCTGGCCATGAGATCGGCCGGGCCCAGCACCAGCGCCTGCACCCGCGGGGCGGCCGCGATGGCGTCGACGTTCGTCAAGCCGCCGGCGTTCTCGATCTGCGCTTCGATGCCGATCCGGCCGACCGGCAGCCCGTGGGTGATCTCGAGCTGGGTGAGCAGCAGATCCAGCGCCTGCACGTGGGAGACGTCGGTGACCTTCGGCAGCACGATCACGTCCAGTCGCGCGCCCGCGGCCGAGACCACGTCGATCACGTCGGCGTGGGTCCACGGCGTGTTCCAGTCGTTGACCCGCACCCCGCGCAACTGGTCGCCCCAGCCGGATTCGGTGAGCGCCTCGGCCACCGCGGCGCGCGCCTCCGCCTTCGCCTCGGGCGCCACCGCGTCCTCCAGGTCGAGGAACACCTCGTCGGCCGCCAGCCCCTTGGCCTTCTGGATCATCTTGGCGCTGCTGCCCGGCACCGACAGGCAGGTCCGGCGCGGCCGGGCGGACATGGCCAGGACGGGTCGATTCGCGTTGCTCACGCGTCAACTCTCTACCCTTTGAGGCATGTCTGCGGTCAACAGGGTCTACGTCGCCCGACTCGCGGGGATGGTGGTGCTGGGTCCCGACGGCGAGTCGATCGGCCGCGTCCGCGACGTGGTGGTCAGCATCAGCATCGTGCGCCAGCAGCCGCGCGTCCTCGGTCTGGTCGTCGAACTGCTCACGCGCCGAAGAATTTTCGTGCCGATCCTGCGGGTCACCGCGATCGAGCCGAGCGCCGTCACGCTGACCACCGCCAACGTGTCTCTGCGCAAGTTCTCCCAGCGGCCCGGTGAGGTGCTGGTCCTGGGGCAGGTGCTGGAGACCCGGGTGCGCGTCGACGACCCCGACATGCCCCAGCTGACCGGAATCGATGTCGTGGTGGTCGATCTCGGCATCGAACCGACCCGCACCCGCGACTGGGTGGTCACCCGGGTCGCGGTGCGGGCGCACCGGCGGCTGGGCCGGCGCGCCAACATCCAGGTCGTCGAATGGCAGCACGTGCACGGCCTCACCCCATCGGGGCTGGCGATGCCCGACCAGGGAGTGGCCTCGCTGCTCGAGCAGTTCGAGGGGCAGCGGCCCATCGAGGTGGCCGAAGCCATCCGCGAGCTGCCGGCCAAACGCCGCTACGAACTGGTCAACGCGCTGGACGACGAGCGGCTGGCCGACGTGCTGCAGGAACTCCCCGAGGACGTGCAGGCCGACGTGCTGCGCCAGCTCAAGACCGACCGCGCCGCCGACGTGCTCGAGGCGATGGACCCCGACGACGCCGCCGACCTGCTCGGCTCGATGACCCCGGCGGACGCCGAGACGCTGCTGCGCCGCATGGACCCCGAGGACTCCGAGGACGTGCGCCGGCTGCTCGCCCACTCCCCGAACACCGCGGGCGGTCTGATGACGTCCGAACCGGTGGTGCTGGCGCCCGACGTCACGGTGGCCGAGGCGTTGGCCCGGGTGCGCGACCCCGACCTCACCCCCGCGCTGGCCTCGCTGGTGTTCGTGGTGCGCCCGCCGACGGCCACCCCGACCGGCCGCTACCTGGGCTGTGTGCACCTGCAGCGGCTGCTGCGTGAGCCGCCTGCCGCGCTGGTCAGCGGCATCCTCGACACCGACCTGCCGAGCCTGAGCCCGCAGGATTCGCTCGGCGGGGTGACCCGGTACTTCGCGGCCTACAATCTCGTCTGCGGTCCGGTGGTCGACGAGGAGAATCACCTGCTCGGCGCGGTGTCGGTCGACGACGTGCTGGACCACCTGCTTCCCGACGACTGGCGTGAGCGGGTCGAGGAACCCGAGATGACCAGCGCAGAAGGGACGTCATGAGCGATCTGTCGGCGCGCGGGCGGCTCGACACCCCGCGCTCCCCGCGCCGCTTCTCGTTCAACGTCGACCCCGAGGCCGTCGGCCGGGTCAGCGAGTCGATCGCCCGGTTCCTGGGCACCGGCCGGTACCTGGCCTGGCAGACGATCCTGGTCATCTTCTGGATCTGTCTCAACCTGTTCGCGGTCTCGCTGCAGTGGGACCCCTATCCGTTCATCCTGCTCAACCTGGCGTTCTCCACCCAGGCCGCCTACGCCGCCCCGCTGATCCTGCTGGCGCAGAACCGCCAGGAGAACCGCGACCGCGTCTCGCTGGAGGAGGACCGCCGACGCGCCACCCAGACCAAGGCCGACACCGAGTACCTGGCCCGCGAACTCGCCGCGCTGCGCCTGGCCGTCGGCGAGGTGGTGACCCGCGACTACCTGCGCCGAGAGCTCGAGGAGCTGCGCGAGATGGTGGCCGCGCTGCAGCAGTCCTTCGACGGCGACGGCGCCGAACCCGCGGTGCGCGCCGACGGCTCGGAGCGGCGGTCCAAACGAACCGGATGATCCGGTAAACGCATTGGTGCTACGCGCGTGACGCACGGTATGTATGGTGACTTGGTTCACATACCTCTCGAGGTCACCGCAGACGCTGAGGACGGTTGAGTGCACATAGGGGGAGGAGCCGCTCTCGACGCGGCACGACGCCGGGCGGGGCGGGCGCTGCGTGGGCCCGCAGCCGGCATCGCCATACTCGCCCCGCTGCTGTTGGCCGGTGCGGTCGGGGCGTCCGCGCCCCAGTCGCAGCATCCGGTCAGCGATGCCGCGGTCACACCGCTGGCCGCCGTCGAACCGTCACCGCGCGACCGGGCCGGCGCGTCGGTCGTCGCCGTCAAACGCCCGCCGGCCGACTTCCACATCGCGGCGTCGGCCGCCTCCTCCCCGCCGCCGGCGGTGGTGGTGAACTCCCCGGGCAGCCTCGGAATCCCCGCGATGGCGCTCAGCGCCTACCGCAACGCCGAACGGATGATGACCGCGGCGGTCCCGAAGTGCGGGGTGAGCTGGAACCTGCTCGCCGGCATCGGCCGCATCGAGTCCGGGCACGCCAACGGCGGCGCCACCGACAACCGCGGCACCGCGGTTCGCCCGATCTACGGTCCCGCGCTGGACGGCACACTGCCCGGCAACGAGGTCATCGAGTTGAGCCGCAACGCAGGGCGGGTGACCTACGCCAGGGCGATGGGCCCGATGCAGTTCCTGCCCGGCACCTGGGCCCGGTACGCCTCCGACGGCGACGGCGACGGCCGGGCCGACGTGCAGAATCTCTACGACTCCACGCTGGCCGCGGCCCGCTACCTGTGCAGCGGGGGGATGAACCTGCGCGATCCGTCGCAGGTGATGTCGGCGATCCTGCGCTACAACAACTCGGTGGCCTACGCCCGCAACGTGCTCAGCTGGGCCGGCGGCTACGCCACCGGTGTCGTCCCCATCGACCTGCCACCCATCACCGGGCCGGTGCCCGCGATGGGCGACACCCACCTCGACGCCCGCGAGGGCATCGGGCCGGGTCTGCCGGAGAACGCGACCGGCCTGCCCGCCGACGACCCGATGGCGCTGGTGCCGCTGATGAGCCGCAACGACGCCGGCCGCCTGCCCACCGGTGACGTGCCCGGCTTCGCCCCGGGCCAGCGCCTCGGCCCGCTGCCCGGCCCGGCCCCCGCCGCCCCGGCGGCTCCGTCGGGTGGACCCCGCCCCGACGATCTGACCTTCGACGCCGCCGACGCGACGGTCGCGCTGATCGCGCTGTCGGCCAAGATGCGGCTGGACCAGATCGAGGCGCTCGACTCCATCGAGACCATCACCGACGGTGCGTCCTCGCGGCGCAACCAGATGCTGGTCGACCTGGGATCCGAGCTCAACCTCGGCGCCATCGACGGTGCGGCCGAGGCCGACCTCG
>NZ_SPQO01000076.1 GCF_004570325.1 Mycobacterium sp. PS03-16
CATGACTGCTGTGTCGTCGGATCGTCGTGCGATCATCACGGACGCGTTGCGCAGGATTGATGAGTTGACTGCGCGGTTGGCGGTGGCTGAGCAGGGTCAGTTCGAGCCGATTGCGGTGGTGGGTGTCGGGTGTCGGTTGCCGGGTGGTGCGGATGGTCCGGATCGGTTCTGGGATCTGTTGTGTGCCGGTGGTAGTGGGATTGTGCGGGTGCCGGCTGGGCGGTGGGATGCCGATGAGTATTTCAGTGCTGACACTGCGGTGCCGGGGACGATTTGTACGCGTGAGGGTGGGTTTCTGACGGGGTGGGAGCCTGCGGAGTTCGATGCGGAGTTCTTCGGGATCTCGCCGCGGGAGGCGGCGGCGATGGATCCGCAGCAGCGGTTGTTGATGGAGGTGGCGTGGGAGGCGCTCGAACACGCCGGCATCACCCCCGACCACATTCGCGGCACCCGCACCGGTGTCTACATCGGCATGACCACCAACGACTACTCGCTGCTGTTCGCGGGCAAGTTGAGCCGCGAGGAGATCGATCCCTACCTCCCCTTCGGCAACGCAGCCAACTTCGCGGCGGGTCGGTTGTCGTATTTCCTGGGCGTGCGGGGTCCGGCGGTGGTGGTGGATACGGCGTGTTCGTCGTCGTTGGTGTCGGTGCATCTGGCGTGTCAGAGCCTGCGCCGCCGGGAGAGTGACACCGCGCTCGCCGCCGGCGTCAACCTCAACCTCAGCCCCGAGAACACCATCGCCTGCTCCCAGTGGGGGATGTTGGCGCCGGATGGGCAGTGCAAGACCTTTGATGCGGCTGCTGATGGGTATGTGCGCAGTGAGGGTTGCGGGGTGGTGGTGCTCAAGCGGCTCGGTGATGCCCAGCGCGACGGGGACCGGATTCTGGCGGTGGTGCGGGGGTCGGCGGTCAATCAGGATGGGGCGTCCAGTGGGCAGACGGTGCCCAACGGTCCGGCGCAGCAGGCGTTGATGCGTCAGGCGTTGGCGGCGTCGCAGTTGGGTCCGGCCGATGTCGATTACGTCGAGGCGCACGGTACGGGGACGGCGTTGGGTGATCCGATCGAGCTGGATGCGTTGGCGGCGGTGTTCGGTGAGCGTGCGGGTGGGGCGCCGTTGGTGTTGGGGTCGGTCAAGACGAATCTGGGTCACCTGGAGTCGGGTGCGGGGATCACGGGTTTCATCAAGACGGTGCTCAGTGTCGGGCATGGCTACATTCCCAAGCATCTGAACTTCACGCGGTTGACTCCGCATGCCGGGCAGGGTGCGTCGCGGTTCACCATCGCGGTCGAGGGGATGGCCTGGCCGGCGGTGGATCGGCCTCGTCGGGCCGGGGTGTCGTCGTTCGGGGTCAGCGGCACCAACGCCCACATCATCATCGAACAAGCACCCGAACCCGAACCCGAGCCGACCACCCCGCTGACACAACC
>NZ_SPQO01000017.1 GCF_004570325.1 Mycobacterium sp. PS03-16
AAAGTTACGGCGGTCCATAGCGGCAGGGAAACGCCCGGTCCCATCCCGAACCCGGAAGCTAAGCCTGCCAGCGCCGATGATACTACCCACACGGGTGGAAAAGTAGGACACCGCCGAACACACATTAGAAATCGCCCCCCACGTATTCGTGGGGGGCGATTTCCATTTCGCATCGGAATTCGAATACCTGACGCGAATTGTCGGTCATTCCGGCCGGCACGTAAACTCGCGTCGAGAGCAACGGCGGAAGGCAGACGTGGGCGAGGACAAGCAGGGCGGGCGCGACGAGCGTCGCCCGCGGCGGACGTCGAACCCGGGCGGACCGCGGCGTTCCAGCGGCCAGCGCGGCGCCGGCCGGACTTCCGGCCCCGGTCGCGCCAGGCCGGCGCAGCCCCGGACCGGCAACGACGACGCCAGGTCCGACGCCCCGCCGATCCCGCCCGAGATCGAGGCCAAGCAGCTGGCCCCGGAGATCCGCGGCGAATTGACCACGCTGGACCGGTTCACCGCTGACGCGGTGGCCAGGCATCTCGTGGCCGCGGGGGAACTCCTCGAGGAGGATCCGCAGGCAGCGCTCGCCCATGCGCGGGCCGCGCGAGCCCGCTCCGGACGCATCGCCGCGGTGCGAGAGGCGGTCGGGATCGCCGCCTACTACTGCGGGGACTGGGCGCAGGCACTGGCCGAACTGCGGGCCGCGCGGCGGATGGGCAGCAAGTCGCCGCTGCTGGCGCTGATCGCCGACTGCGAACGCGGAGTCGGACGGCCCGAGCGCGCGATCGAACTCGCCCGCAGCCCCGAGGCCGAGCAGCTGACCGGTGACGACGCCGACGAGTTGAAGATGGTGGTGGCCGGAGCCCGCGCCGATCTCGGCCAGCTCGAACAAGCGCTCGCCATCCTGGCCTCGCCGCCGCTGGATCCCACGCGGCGCGGCCCGACGGCGGCCCGGCTGTTCTACGCCTACGCCGAGACCCTGCTCGCCCTCGACCGCAGGGACGACGCGCTGCAGTGGTTCCTGCGCGCCGCGGCCGCCGACCTCGAAGGCGTCACCGACGCCGAGGACCGTGTGACGGAACTCAGCTGACGTGACGACCCTTGGCGCCCAACACGACTGCTTGCTGCTCGACCTCGATGGCACGGTCTTCCGCGGTCATGAACCGACCGTCGGGGCGGTCGACACCCTCGGGGCCATCGGCGCGCGGGTCCTCTACGTCACCAACAACGCGTCGCGCAGCCCGGCCGACGTCGCCGGACACCTCGAGCAACTCGGTTTCCGCGCCGGTCCCGCCGATGTGGTCACCAGCGCCCAGAGCGCGGCCGGCTTGTTGGCCGATCAACTCGACCCCGGCGCCCGGGTGCTCGTCGTCGGCACCGACGCGCTGGCCGACGAGGTGGGGCTGGTCGGCCTGCGGCCCGTCCGCCTCTTCTCCGACGACCCCGTCGCCGTGGTGCAGGGCCACAACCCCCAGACCGCGTGGCCCGACCTCGCGGAGGCGGCGCTCGCGCTACGGGCCGGCGCGCTGTGGGTCGCGGCCAACGTCGACCTGACGCTGCCCTCGGAGCGGGGACTGCTGCCGGGGAACGGATCGATGGTCGCGGCGCTGCGGGCGGCCACCGCCCGTGAGCCACAGGTGGCCGGTAAGCCGCAACCCACACTGATGTCGAATGCCCTGAGTCGCGGCGACTTCCGCACCCCGCTGGTCGTCGGCGACCGGCTCGACACCGACATCGCGGGGGCCACCGCCGCGGCGCTGCCGAGCCTGCTCGTCCTCACCGGCGTCAGCACCGCCGACGACACGCTGCGCGCGGTCCCCGAGGAACGGCCCGACTACATCGGGGCGGATCTACGGGCCCTCGACGCGCCCGCGGAACAGTTGCGCGTCGGGCCCCACGCGGCGTGGGACGTCGAGGTGTGCGACGGGGAGGTCACCGTCTCGGCCACCGGCGCGGACGGCGACGAGCTGTCGGTGCTGCGCGCGACCGCCCACGCGGTCTGGCAGGCGGGAGTGGGCCGCGGTTTCGCAGTCCGCGCGGGTGACGACACCGCCGCCGCCGCACTGCGGCGCTGGTCGCTGCTCACCGCGCCGATCGACTAGCGTGAAGCCCGATGAGCATCCAGCCCGAGCAACTCCGTGACGAGGTAGCGGCGCTGCTCGCCGATCTTCCCGCCCCGGACAGCGGCGATGAGTTGGCGGCCGGCGACATCGACATGATCGCCGCGCGGTTGGAGGAAGCCCACGATCTGCTGGTGCGGGCACTGGCAGCGGTCGAGAAGGGCTGACGGCGGTGACGCGGCGGGCACGCGTCGACGCCGAACTGGTACGGCGCGGACTCGCGCGCTCGAGGCAGCAGGCCGCCGAGCTCATCGGGGCGGGACGCGTGAGCGTGGACGGGATGCCCGCGGCCAAACCCGCGACCGCCGTGGCGGTCACCGCCCACATCGTGGTCCAGGCGGCCGACGAACGCACCTGGGTGTCGCGCGGGGCGCACAAACTCCTCGGGGCGCTGGACGCATTCGGGGTGGACGTCGACGGACGCCGCTGTCTGGACGCCGGCGCATCGACCGGCGGATTCACCGAGGTGCTGCTCGACCGTGGCGCGCGCGAGGTGGTGGCCGTCGACGTCGGCTACGGCCAGTTGGCCTGGTCGCTGCGCTCCGATGCGCGGGTGGTGGTGATCGAACGCACCAACGTGCGCGACCTCACCGCGGAGGCGATCGGCGGTCCGGTCGAGTTGATCGTGGCCGACCTGTCCTTCATCTCGCTGGCCACCGTGCTGCCCGCGCTGATCGCATGCGCGTCACCGGACGCGGATATCGTTCCCATGGTGAAGCCGCAGTTCGAGGTCGGCCGCGAGCGCGTCGGCGCGGGCGGGGTGGTGTCGGACCCGGCGCTGCGCGCCGACGCGGTGCACAGCGTGGCCGGCCGGGCGGCCGGCATGGGCTGGCAGACGGTCGGGGTGACGGCCAGCCCGCTGCCGGGGCCATCGGGCAATGTGGAGTACTTCTTGTGGCTGCGGGCCCGCACCGATGCCGGCCTCCGCGGTGACGACCTCGAGCACGCGGTGCACCGCGCCGTGACGGAAGGACCGCAATGACGTCTGAGCGCACCATCCTGCTTGTGGTCCACACGGGCCGGGACGACGCCACCGATGTCGCCCGCAGGGTGCAGAAGATGTGCGGGGAGCGCAAGGTCGGGCTGCGCGTGCTGGCCGCCGAGGCCGTCGACCGTGGCCCGGTGCACCTGTCCCCGGACGACATGCGCGCGATCGGCGTCGACATCGAGGTGGTCGACGCCGACGAACGCGCCGCCGAGGGCTGCGAGCTGGTGCTGGTGCTCGGCGGCGACGGCACGTTCCTGCGCGCCGCCGAACTGGCCCGCAACGTCGAGATCCCCGTGCTCGGCGTCAATCTCGGCCGCATCGGCTTCCTCGCCGAAGCCGAGGCCGAAGCCATCGACAGCGTGCTCGAACACGTCCTCAACCGCGACTACCGCGTCGAGGAGCGCATGACCCTCGACGTCGTGGTCCGCGCGGAGGGCCGCATCCTCACCCGCGGCTGGGCGCTGAACGAGGCCAGCCTGGAGAAGGGGCCGCGACTCGGGGTGCTCGGCGTGGTCGTCGAGGTCGACGGCCGACCCGTCTCGGCGTTCGGCTGCGACGGGGTGCTGGTGTCCACACCGACCGGGTCGACGGCCTACGCGTTCTCCGCGGGCGGGCCGGTGCTGTGGCCGGACCTCGAAGCGATCCTGGTGGTGCCGAACAACGCCCACGCCCTGTTCGCCCGGCCGATGGTCACCAGCCCGGACGCCGCGATCGCGATCGAGATCGAGGGGCGGGGTCACGATGCGCTGGTGTTCTGCGACGGGCGTCGCGAGATGGTGGTGCCCGCCGGCGGCCGGCTCGAGGTGACCCGCTGCGGAACGCCGCTGAAGTGGGTGCGGCTGGACAGCGCGCCGTTCACCGACCGGCTGGTGCGCAAGTTCCGGCTCCCGGTCACCGGATGGCGGGGGCAGTAACCGCTCGTGCTGTCGGAGATCCGCATTGCCTCGCTGGGTGCCATCAGCAGCGCCACCGCCGAGTTCGACCGCGGCCTGACCGTGCTCACCGGCGAGACCGGCACCGGTAAGACCATGGTCGTCACCGGGCTGCACCTGCTCGGCGGCGCGCGCGCCGACGCCACCCGGGTGCGCTCGGGTGCCGAGCGTGCGGTCGTCGAAGGCCGATTTCTGACCACCGATCTCGGCGATGGCGTGGCCGGGCGCGTCGACGACCTCCTCGAGACCTCCGGCGCCGACCGCGACGACGACGGCAGCATCATCGCCGCCCGCTCGGTCAGCCGGGACGGCCCGTCGCGGGCGTATCTGGGTGGACGCAGCGTGCCGGCGAAATCACTGAGCACCTTCACCAACGAGCTGCTGACCCTGCACGGCCAGAACGACCAGTTGCGGCTGATGCGCCCGGACGAGCAGCGCGCCGCGCTCGACCGGTTCGCCGGGGTGGACAAGCCGATGGCCCGGTATCGCGCCGCTCGTGACCAGTGGCTCACGGCGCGCCGCGACCTGGCCGACCGCCGGCAACGCGAACGGGAGCTGGCCCAGGAGGCCGACCGGCTGAAGTTCGCGCTCACCGAGATCGAGGCCGTCGATCCGGTGCCGGGCGAGGACGACGCGCTGGTCGACGACATCCGCCGGCTGTCCGAACTCGACGCGCTGCGCGAGTCCGCGCAAAGCGCCCGGTCGGCGCTGAGCGGGGAGGACGAGGACCTGGCCGCCGAATCGGTGTCGGCGGCCGACGCCGTGGCGCATGCGAAGTCGGCGCTCGAGAGCACCGACGACACGACCCTGCGCAGCCTGGCCGCCCAGCTCGCCGAGGCGCTGGCGGTGATCGGCGACGTCGCCGGGGAACTGGGCGACTACCTGGGAGCGCTGCCCACCGACGCGAGCACGCTGGAGACCAAGCTGGCCCGTCAGGCCGAGCTGCGCACGCTGACCCGCAAGTACGCCGCGGACGTCGACGGTGTCCTGGACTGGGCCCGGCAGTCCCGGGAACGGCTCGAACAACTCGACGTCTCCGAAGAGGCGCTGGCCGGGCTGGAACGCCGGGTGGCCGAGCTGCAGGCCCACGTGGTGGCCGCGGCGGCCGAGCTGACCAAGGCCAGGGCCAAAGCGGCCAAGGGGCTGGCCAAGGCGGTGACCGCGGAGCTCTCCGGGCTGGCGATGGCCGGCGCCGAGTTCACGGTCGGCATCGCGCCGATGGCGGTCCGCGCCGACGACTCCGCGCCGCTCACCCTGGCCGACGGCACGGTCGTGCACGCCGGCCACGACGGTGTCGATGCCGTCGACTTCGGATTCGCCGCCCACCGCGGCACCGACGTGCTGCCGTTGTCGAAGAGCGCCTCGGGCGGTGAGCTGTCCCGGGTGATGCTGGCCATCGAGGTGGTGCTCGCCGCCTCGGCGGAGGGCACCACGATGGTGTTCGACGAGGTCGACGCCGGTGTGGGTGGACGCGCCGCGGTGCAGATCGGCCGACGGCTGGCGCGGCTGGCGCGCACCCATCAGGTGATCGTGGTGACCCATCTGCCGCAGGTCGCCGCCTACGCCGACGTTCACCTCGTGGTCGACAGCGGCGGGCAGACCCGGAGCAAGGCGAGCACCGTGCGCCGCCTCGACGACGACGAACGCGTAGCCGAACTGGCGCGGATGCTGGCCGGACTCGGGGAGTCCGACAGCGGACGTGCGCACGCGCGCGAACTCCTCGACGCCGCGGCGGCCGATCGGACGGCGCCCGGCTGACGCTGTTACTGATGTGACAGAAGCGAACTTGTGAGGCCATTGTTACGGCGCGCCTCCACCTCTACTTGAGGGTTGGCCGACAATATGGCGGCATGAAGATGTCAGCGCTGCTCACCCGTAATGCCAGTTCACGGCCGGGAATCACCGGCACTGCCCGCGTGGACCGCGACATCGACCGCCTGCTGCGCCGGATCGGGCCCGGTGACATCGTCGTCATCGACGCCCTCGACCTCGACCGCATCACCGCCGACGCGCTGGTCGAGGCGCGCGTCGCCGGTGTGGTCAACGCCTCGCCCTCGATCTCCGGGCGCTACCCGAATCTGGGGCCGGAGGTGCTGGTCGCCAACGGCATCGCGCTGATCGACGAGACCGGGCCCGAGGCGTTCAAGAAGATCAAGGACGGGCACCGGGTGCGGCTGCACAACGGCGGCGTCTACTCTGGGGACCGGCGCCTGATCGCGGGTACCGAGCGCACCGACCACGAGATCCACGAGCTGATGCACGAGGCCAAGAGCGGCTTGGTGGCACATCTCGAAGCGTTCGCGGGCAACACCATCGAGTTCATCCGCAGCGAGAGCCCGCTGCTCATCGACGGTATCGGCATCCCCGACATCGACGTCGATCTCAACCGCAGGCACGTGGTGATCGTCGCGGAGGAACCGAGCGCCGCCGACGACCTCAAGGCGCTCAAACCGTTCATCAAGGAGTACCAGCCGGTGCTGGTCGGGGTCGGCACCGGCGCGGACATCCTGCGCAAGGCGGGGTACCGTCCGGCACTGATCGTCGGCGACCCGGACCGCATCAGCGCCGAGGCGCTGCGCAGCGGTGCCCAGGTGGTGCTGCCCGCCGACGCCGACGGCCACGCCGCCGGACTCGAGCGGATCCAGGACCTCGGGGTCGGCGCCATGACGTTCCCCGCCGCCGGTTCGGCCGCCGACCTGGCGCTGCTGCTGTGCGATCACCATGGCGCGTCGCTGATCGTGACCGTCGGCCACACCGCCAGCATCGAGGAGTTCTTCGACCGCAGCCGTCAGCGCAGCAATCCGTCGACGTTCCTCACCCGGCTCAAGGTCGGCGAGAAACTGGTCGACGCCAAGGCCGTCGCGACGCTGTACCGCAGCCGGGTGTCCGGCGGCGCGATCGCCCTGCTGATCCTGGCGATGCTCATCGCGGTGATCGCCGCGCTGTGGGTGTCGCGGGCCGACGCCGCGGTGATCGAGTGGGTCCAGCAGTACTGGAACCAGTTCCTGCTGTGGGCGCAGGGCTTGGTCAGTTAGGAACTGATCGTGATTTCGCTTCGCACACACGCGATCTCGCTGGCGGCAGTGTTCCTGGCGCTGGCGATCGGCGTCGCACTGGGCTCCGGCCTGCTGTCGAACACGGTGCTGTCGGGCCTGCAGGACGACAAGACCGAACTGCAGAACCAGATCGGCGTGCTCACCGAAGAGAGGAACGCGCTGAACGAGAAGCTCAGCGCGGCCCAGGACTTCAACGCGCAGATGGCCCCGCGCGTGGTCCGCGACGCACTGGGTGGCAAGTCGGTGGTGATCTTCCGCACCCCGGACGCCGAAGACGACGACGTCGACGGGCTGACCCGGATGGTCGGTCAGGCCGGCGGCACGGTCAGCGGCACGGTGGCGCTGACCCCGGAGTTCGTGGAGGCCAATTCCGCAGAGAAGCTGCTGTCGGTCGTCAACTCGCCGATCCTGCCCGCCGGCCAGCAGCTGGCCACCACCTCGGTCGACCAGGGCTCTCAGGCCGGGGACCTGCTCGGTATCGCGCTGCTGAACAACCGCGACCCCGCCGCCCCGAAGGTCGGCGGCGCCGACCGCGAGACCGTGCTGGCCGCGCTACGCGACACCGGGTTCCTGACCTACGGCCCCGAGCCGGTGGGTGCGGCCGACACCGCGCTGGTCGTCACCGGCGGTCCGCTCGGCGACGACGCGGGCGTGCGCGGCGCCACCGTCGCGCGGTTCGCGGCGGGTCTTGCCGAGCACGGGTCGGGCACCGTACTGGTCGGCCGCGACGGATCGGCCTCAGGCACCGGCGCCGTCGCGGTGACCCGCTCCGACCCGGCGCTGTCCGGCGCCGTCAGCACCGTCGACGACGCCGACACCGAATCGGGCCGCATCACCACCGTGCTCGCGCTGGCCGATCTGCTGGGCGGCGCACGGCCGGGGCAGTACGGAACGGGGCAGGGCGCCGGGGCGGTGACCATCGCCCAGTAGCACCGACCGGCGCGCCAACGACGGCATGTCGGCGTCGGTGTTAAGGTGGGGTTCCGTGGGTCGGCAGGCCCCAAAGCTAGGACAAAGCCTAGAAAAGTAAGCCCTGCCCGTCGTCACGGAGGTTGTTCTTGCCCGCGCTACGCAAGCATCCGCAAACGGCCACCAAGCACATCTTCGTGACCGGTGGCGTCGTCTCCTCGCTGGGTAAGGGCCTCACCGCCTCCAGCCTCGGACAGCTGCTCACCGCGCGGGGCCTGCAGGTCACCATGCAGAAGCTCGACCCGTACCTCAACGTCGACCCCGGCACCATGAACCCGTTCCAGCACGGTGAGGTGTTCGTCACCGAGGACGGTGCGGAGACCGATCTCGACGTCGGCCACTACGAGCGGTTCCTCGACCGCAACCTGTCCGGGTCGGCCAACGTCACCACCGGCCAGATCTACTCGTCGGTGATCGCCAAGGAACGCCGCGGCGAGTACCTGGGCGACACCGTGCAGGTGATCCCGCACATCACCGACGAGATCAAGAGCCGCATCCTCGAAATGGCCGAGGCCGATCCGCAGGGCAACCGGCCCGACGTGGTGATCACCGAGGTCGGCGGCACCGTCGGCGACATCGAATCCCTGCCGTTCCTGGAGGCCGCCCGCCAGGTCCGCCACGAGGTGGGCCGGGACAACTGCTTCTTCCTGCACTGCTCGCTCGTGCCGTACATGGCGCCGTCCGGTGAGCTCAAGACCAAACCGACGCAGCACTCGGTGGCCGCGCTGCGCAGCATCGGCATCACGCCCGACGCGCTGATCCTGCGCTGCGACCGGGATGTGCCCGAGCCGCTGAAGAACAAGATCGCGTTGATGTGCGACGTCGACATCGACGGCGTGATCTCCACCCCGGACGCGCCCTCGATCTACGACATCCCCAAGGTGCTGCACCGCGAGGAACTCGACGCGTACGTGGTGCGCCGCCTGAGCCTGCCGTTCCGCGACGTCGACTGGACGCAGTGGAACGACTTGCTCAAGCGGGTACACGAACCGCACGAGACGGTGCGGATCGCGTTGGTGGGCAAGTACATCGACCTGTCCGACGCCTACCTGTCGGTGGCCGAGGCGTTGCGTGCCGGCGGGTTCGCCCACCATGCCAAGGTCGAGATGCGCTGGGTGGCGTCCGACGACTGCGAACTCGACACCGCCGCCGCCTCGGCGCTGGCCGACGTCGACGGGATCCTGATTCCGGGCGGCTTCGGCATCCGCGGCATCGAAGGCAAGATCGGCGCCATCGCGTACGCCCGCAAGCGGGGCCTGCCCGTGCTCGGGTTGTGCCTGGGCCTGCAGTGCATCGTGATCGAGGCCGCCAGGTCGGTGGGGATCACCGGGGCCAACTCCGCGGAGTTCGACCCCGGCACACCCGATCCGGTGATCTCGACGATGGCCGATCAACGCGATGCGGTGGCGGGGGAGGCCGACCTCGGCGGCACGATGCGGTTGGGCGCCTATCCGGCTGTCCTGGAGGAGGGCTCGATCGTGGCGCGGGCGTACGACTCCACCGAGGTGTCCGAACGGCACCGGCACCGCTACGAGGTCAACAACGGCTACCGGGACCGTATCGCCGAGAGCGGTCTGCGCTTCTCCGGCACCTCGCCCGACGGCCATCTCGTGGAATTCGTCGAGTATGACCGCGAGGTGCACCCGTTCCTGGTCGGCACCCAGGCCCACCCGGAGCTGAAGAGCCGGCCGACCCGGCCCCATCCGTTGTTCGCCGCCTTCATCGGCGCCGCGCTGGAGTACAAGGCCGGCGAGCGGCTACCGGTGGAGATCCCCGAGCATCGCTCCAACGGCGCCGGGCACACGGAGGACGCCGGGCTGGCCGGGCAGCTGCTGCAAGAACCCGCGTCCCGTGGCTGAACACGATTTCGAGACCGTCGACAGCCAGACCCTCTACATCGGTAACATCTTCGCGCTGCGCGCGGACGAGGTGCGGATGCCGGGTGGGAACACCGCCCGTCGCGAGGTCGTCGAGCACTACGGAGCTGTCGCCGTCGTCGCGCTCGATGACGACCGCAACGTCGCGATGGTCTACCAGTACCGCCACCCGCTCGGTCGCCGGCTGTGGGAGTTACCCGCCGGGCTGCTCGACATGGGCGGTGAACCGCCGCACCGCACCGCCGCCCGAGAGCTCGAGGAGGAGGCCGGCCTGGCGGCCGAGCAGTGGCGGGTACTGGTCGACCTCGATTCCGCGCCCGGCTTCAGCGACGAGAGCGTGCGAGTGTTCCTCGCCACCGGCATCCGTGAGGTCGGCCGGCCCGAGGCACACGACGAAGAGGCCGACCTGATCGTCAAGCGCGTGCCGCTGCCCGAGGCGGTGCGTATGGTGCTGTCCGGAGAGATCGTCAATTCGATTGCGGTGGCCGGGATCCTGGCCGCCAACACGGTGGGCGACGGCAACGCGCTCCGGCCGGTCGACGCGGTCTGGACCGACCGCCCGAGTGCATTCGCGCGCCGGAAAGGGCACTGATGACCACCTCGGCGGTTGGGCGTTCGGTCCTCGACGACCAGCTGCAGGGGTACCTCGACCATCTGACCATCGAACGCGGCGTGGCCGCCAACACGCTGAGCTCCTACCGTCGCGATCTGCGCCGATACGCCGAGCACCTGACCGGACGCGGTATCGACGATCTGGCCCGGGTCACCGAAACGGACGTCAGCGAGTTCCTCGTCGCGTTGCGCCGCGGGGATCCGGACACCGGGGCGCAGGCGCTGTCCGCGGTGTCGGCCGCGCGGGCCCTGATCGCGGTGCGGGGCCTGCACCGCTTCGCAACCGCCGAGGGGCTGACCGACATCGACGTCGCCCGCGCGGTCAAACCGCCCACGCCGGGCCGGCGGCTGCCCAAGAGCCTCTCGATCGACGAGGTGCTGGCACTTCTGGAAGGGGCAGGGGGCGACAGCGACGCGGACGGCCCGCTGACGCTGCGCAACCGCGCCCTGCTCGAGCTGCTGTACTCGACCGGCGCGCGCATCTCCGAGGCGGTCGGCCTGGACGTCGACGACATCGACACCGACGCCCGCTCGGTGCTGCTCCGCGGTAAGGGCGGCAAGCAGCGTCTGGTGCCGGTCGGCCGGCCCGCCGTCGCCGCGCTCGACGCCTATCTGGTGCGCGGCCGGCCGGACCTCGCCCGGCGCGGACGAGGGACGCCGGCGATCTTCCTCAACGCCCGCGGTGGCCGGTTGTCACGGCAGAGCGCCTGGCAGGTGCTGCAGGACGCCGCCGAGCGCGCCGGAATCACCGCCGCGGTGTCGCCGCACACGCTGCGGCACTCGTTCGCCACCCACCTGCTCGACGGCGGCGCGGATGTGCGGGTCGTGCAGGAGCTGCTCGGCCATGCGTCGGTGACGACCACCCAGATCTACACCATGGTGACCGTGCACGCGCTGCGCGAGGTCTGGGCGGGCGCGCACCCGCGCGCGCGGTAGCGCTGCACGAATTGCTTGACGCAGCAACGAGATTCGCCGACGACCAGGTTTCGTAGTATGGACAATCGGGGGGCCCGGGGATAGTCTTCGGTCGATGTCTGAGCGCGCCGGACACATCGGGAAACCGCCGCGGCTGCCACCTCCACGAGTGGTCCGCGTCGTGGAGAGGGCGCGGACGGTCCTGCACCGTGCGTACACCCGGGCCGTCCCGCCGTTCGCCGGAGTACTGGACCTGACCATGGGCTTCGCCGTCGCCCAGTGCATCTACGCGGCCGCGCGCCTCGGGATCGCCGACGTGCTCGCCGAGGGACCGATGACGGTCGCGGACATCGCGTACCGGGTCGAGGCGGATCGCGCGTCGCTGCACCGCGTGCTGAGGGTGCTGGCGGCTCAGCAGATCTTCCACGAACGGCGGGACGGCCGGTTCGAGATGACCGCTCTGTCCCAGGCCCTGCGTGCCGACGCCACCGTGTCGATCCGCCCACTCCTGTTGATGCTCAGCCATCCGTTCTACTGGGAGCACTTCGGCAGGTTGACCGACGTGGTCCGGACGGGCGAGACCAGCCTGGACGCCGAATACGGCAAGGGACTGTTCGAGTGCCTGCAGGAGGCACCCGACCTCGCGCGCGTGTTCAACGACGCGATGTCATGCGTGACCGCGATGTCGATTCCGCCGGTGCTCGCCGCCTACGACTTCTCGCGGTTCGGGACGATCGTCGACGTGGGCGGGGGTTACGGGGAGATGCTCACCGCGATCCTGGGCGCCGCCAACGCAGCCCGCGGAGTGCTCGTCGAACTGCCCGCGCTGGAAGGGCAGGCGCGCGAGACGTTCCGTGCCGCCGGCATGGAGGGCCGCGCGACCGTTGCGCCCGGATCGTTCTTCGACAGCGTGCCCGGCGGTGGCGACCTCTACGTTCTCAAACACGTCCTCCACGACTGGTCGGATGAGCGAGCGGCGGACATCCTGAGGCGGGTCCGCGAGGCCATGTCCCCGGCCGCGACACTGCTGCTGATCGAAGCGGTCATCCCGCGCGGGAACGGGCTGCATTTCGGCAAGCTGCTCGATCTGGACATGCTGGTCTTCGCCGGTGGACGGGAACGGACCCGCGTCGAGTTCTCGGCACTGCTGCGCGACAACGGCTTTCAACTGAGACGCATCGTGCCCACGGTGACCCACCTGTCGCTCATCGAGGCGACAGTCGCTCCGGCCGCTGCGTCACCTGCAGCATGACCGTGCCGGCAGGCGCCACCGCGATGCCGCGGGCGACGCTGCGCGGCGGCGACGATCCGGCGGCCGCTCCGGACGGACGGAGGTCGAGTGCGGTCAGGATGGTGCCGAGCGCCACGGCCAGTTCCGTGATGGCGAACGAGGCGCCGATACACCTGCGGTAGCCGCCGCCGAACGGCGCGTACTCGAACGGAGACGGCCGGAACCGAAGGAACCGGTCCGGATCGAACCGGTGCGGCTCTGCCCAGATCTGCGGATTGAAATGCAAGGCGTAGAGCGCGACGCCGACCACTTGCCCGGCGGGGTGGATCCGTCCGCCGACCGAGAGTGGTGCGGTCAGGCGCCGCAACACGATCGGCACCGGCGGGTGCATCCTGAGCACCTCCTTGATCACCGCCCCGAGGAACGGGAGCGCGGCGATGTCCGTCGCCGTCGAGCAACCGGCGAGCTCGGCGAGTAGCCGGTCGCGCACCGACCGGTCATGCGCCACATGGTAGAGCGCCCACGTCAGCGTCGACGCCGTGGTTTCGTGCCCCGCGGCGAGGAGTGTCCGCAACTGGTCGAGCGTCTCGGCGTCGGTGCGGCCTCGGCCGGACTCGTCCTTGGCGGACAGCAGCAGATCGAGCATGTCGTCGCCCACCGGGTGCGGCGGCCGCCGCGACGCCATGTCCTCGGACAGCAGGCGGTCGAGGTGGTCGCGCAGGCGCAACAGCCGCGCCCACGGCCCGCGTCCGGCGACGGCGTGGCGCAGCGCAGGTACCAACATGAGCGGTGCGGTGTTGGCCGCCAGGAGGTCTGTCACCGCCCGGGTATAGAGCGCCCGCCGCTGCGGATCGGTGACACCGAACACCACCCTGATCGCCACGTCCAGGGTGATGTCCAGGGCGAGTTCGTAGGCGTCGACGGTGTCGCCGACCTGCAACGGGCCGATCCGATGCGCCGTCGCCTCCGCGATCACAGCGGCATACCTCTTGATCTGTTCACCGTGCAGCGCCGGAGTCAACAGCACCCGCTCGCGGCGGTGTTGATCGCCGGACAGCAGGATCAGCGAAGCCGGTCCGACCACCGGCTCGATCGGGTTGGGCAACGGTGCTCGACATCCAGCCGCAGGTGCGGTGAGGACATCCCGCGCCGCCTCGCTGGTGCCGTGGAACACCACCTGACCGAGCCCCGGAAAGTGCAGTTCGAACGCGCGTTGGGTGGTGGCTCTGTCCGTGAAGAAGCCCACGGGATCGGCTGCCGCTTTAGCGGCCCTCAGGAGGGCGAGAGGCAAGGTGGGGGTCGGGGCCTTCACCACGGTGACACCTCACCTCGGCGTGGTCCCGGCGGAACGATTTTGCTGCGCACCGTCATCGGCGGTGTCATGACTGCGCAATTGTGTCCCGGAGGGTGGTAGATATTCCCTGGCCGCGTGCATCCCAGCTGACGGGTGAGGGCAGGGCCGACAGTGGCATCGCGATGCCTTTGCGCTGGTGGAAGGTTTGCGCATGGCTCTGTCGCTTCCTTTGGCAAACACTTCCCCGGCGTGGTCCCCGCCGTGCTCTTGCGAGCCGGGCAGGCGTCGGACGCGGCGAATAATCCGAAGGAGGCCGGTGGCCAATTTGCGCGATTGCGGTCGCGCTGGGTCCTAGGCCCATCGCATTCGAGCGTGTGTAATTGACTGCTCGGTAAATCGACCGTCGAATGTATTTTCACTCGCATTTCCTGTTCGCGTCTTAACGACATACCAAAACGCCGATTTCTGACCACATATTGAATTTGCGAGCCGGAGTATCGACCGGCAGTCCGATGCTCAGGCTACGCGCGGTGGGCCGGCTCGACGTGTGGTTCCGTTATCTGAATCACCTTTGCAGCCATGTTGTGATATGGATCACAGTGCGAGAAGCGCCGATCCGCGCCGACTCGGGGACGGCTTCCGATCGCCGCTGTTGGCAGGTGCCAGACGCGGTGTTGTCGTCGGCGCGATCGACACCGCTGGGATGGCGCCCGGGCGGTCGGCGCGTATGGCGAGTCATTGCTGTTCTCGGCGGTTCACGGGGCACCCGGAGTGGCAGGCGCACCGCGGTGCCCGGTGCCGGCCATCTCCTCAACAACGAAATCAGAGCATTGATGTTTGCCCACCAGTGACGAAATGGCTGGTAAAACTGTGCGCAGGCGAGCCGAGAGGCGAAGTCGATGTTGATCGAGAAACCATCTCGTCGCTATCACGAAAAAAATTCTGGTGAACCAGATCGGCGAGCGTAACGTATCTCACTCGAGAGGTGGAATCGCATTCCGAGTTCGCCAGTCGATGCCGGAGTGCGGACGACGAGGGGTGTGCGCGAGGGGAGGCCGAACGATGGCCATGGCTACTCCCATCCGGGTGGTCGATCACATCGTCGACTATCTGGCCTCAGGCGGGGTTCGTCATGTTTTCGGGGTGGACGGCGCGAACATCGAAGATGTCTACGACGCCGCCCACTTCCGTGACGACATCACCGCGGTGTTGGCCAAGCACGAGTTCTCCGCGGCGGCCATGGCGGACGGCTACAGCCGCAGCGGCGCCGGGCTGGGCGTGGTGATGGCTACCTCCGGCGGCGGATCGCTCAATCTCATTCCCGGACTGGGTGAGTCGCTGGCCAGCAGAGTGCCGGTGCTTGCGCTGGTCGGTCAACCACCGCTGTCCCTGGACGGGCGGGGGAGCTTCCAGGACACCAGCGGGTGCAGCGGCTCACTGGACGCCGTGGCCCTGTTCTCGGCGGTGTCGGTGTTCTGCGAACGGATCACCACACCCGCCGACATCCGCACCGCCCTACCGCGCGCGGTGCGGGCCGCGTTCTCCGGAGGGCCTGCGGTCCTGCTGTTGCCCAAGGACATTCAGCAGGCAGAGCTCAGCGCCGAACACGCCGCGGTCGGGCGGAACGGCCGTTCTCCCCGGCCGCGGCAGATCGGCGACCCGCGCCCGATCGCGCGGGCTCTCCGTAAGGTCGACGGCCCCGTGACGATCGTCGCCGGCGAACAGGTCATCCGCGACGACGCCCGTGCCGAACTCGAGCAGCTCAGGGCGATCCTGCGGGCGTGTGTCGCGGTGGTGCCCGACGCCAAGGACGCGGCAGGCACCCCGGGCATGGGTTCGTCGTCAGCCCTGGGGGTGACCGGCGTGATGGGTCATCCCGGGACCGCGGAGATCATCGCCGGCAGCTCGGTCTGCCTACTGGTCGGCACCCGCCTGCCTGTCACCGCGCGCGCGGGACTGGACCGGGCGCTGGCCGGGCCGCGACTGCTGTCGATCGGGGCGGCTGCACCGTACATCCCGTGCACGCACATCCACAGCGACGACCTGCAGGCCGCGCTCCCGCTGCTCAGCCGCGGGCTCACCGGGCACGGGCGGCCCCACGGATTGCGTGTCCCCGCCGCGATTCCCCGCACCGAGCTGTCCCCGCCTGCGTTCGAGGGGTCTGGAGTGCGCTACCGCGCGGCGATGAAGGCGCTCGACCGACTGCTGCCCGACGACGTCGACATCGTCGTCGACGCCGGGAACACCGGTGCGGCTGCCATTCATCACCTCCCGTGTCGGCGCCGGGGCCGATTTCTGGTGGCTCTGGGCATGGGGGGCATGGGCTACAGCTTCGGCGCGGGAATCGGTGTCGCCTTCGGGCGGGGCCGCCGCACGGTGATCATCGCCGGTGACGGTGCCTTCTACATGCACGGCCTCGAAATGCACACCGCGATCCAGCACCGGCTGCCGGTGACATTCGTGTTGTTCAACAACAACGCGCACGCCATGTGTGTCACGCGCGAGCAGCTGTACTACCGAGGCCTCTACAGCTACAACAGATTCGATCCCGCGCGCCTCGGCGCAGGGCTGGCCGCCATGTTCCCGGGCATGCCGTCGGTCGACGTCACCGACATCGGGACCCTGGCCACCGCGCTGGACTCCACGCTGCACACCAACGGTCCGTCCGTCGTCGCGGTCGAATGCTCCGCCGACGAGATCCCGCCGTTCGCACCGTTCTTGGCCGCGGGCCAACCCGCGGCCCCCAGCCTGCCCACGACCCTCGAGGAGGAGCGGATCGATGTCCCTGCCAGCGCTTGACGATATCGTCACCCACACCGGCACCGCGCAACCGATCGACGGTGTGATCCGGATCGAGACCTCACCGCGGGAGCGGGCCACCCCGATCATCATGGACATGATGCGGTCGGTGTATCCGCACGACGAGGTGTTCGGCGAGTTCTGCACGGTCAACAGCTATGTCGACTGTCCACCGGACGAGTTGTTCGACTACCTCGCCGACACCCGCAGCCTGGAGGAGTGGACCTACAGCCTGCGCGGTTTCGAGCCCACCGACGAGGACGGACTGTGGCTGGCCTGGGACCGGCTCGGCTCCGAGACCGAGATCTACACCAGGACCGTGTCCAATCGCGATGCCCGCACGGTCGACTATCACTGCGCGTGGGACCAGGGCAGGCATCTGTGGATGATCTACCTGATGCGCGTCGTCGACGCCCGCGTCGTGCTCGACAAGCCGGGCTCGGTGGTGTTGTGGACCAATTGCCACCACCCGTTCTACGACAAGAACCCCTACCCGGAGACCGCGCCGCCGCAGCGGCCCGTGTGGGTCGGCGACTTCTGGGACATGTTCGGCGCCGGGCATCTGCTCGAACTGAAGAACCTCAAGGCGATCGCCGAGTACCGACATCGCAACGGCCTGCCGATCACACCGGCCTGGATGGATTGAGGCACCCGAGATGACTGTCAGCCTGGTCGACGTCTCGACCTATCTCCCCGGCGAACCCATCAGCGCCGAGTACTACGCCAACTTCGCCAGCGCGGACGAACTCCGTGAACACCTCATGTTCCGGGCGCCGAAGTTCCGCCACCATGTGGCCGAGGACGAAACGGCCATCGACATGGTCGAACGGGCCACCGCCGGACTGGTCGACCGGCACGGCCATGACACCATCGCCGACGTCGACATCCTGATCACCCACACCCAGATGCCGGACATGCCGTTCTATGGCGGTGGCGGCGGAATGGCCCACCGGCTGGGCATGAAGCCGCGCACGGTGATCGACCTGCACAACGGCGGCTGCGCCGCCTTCATTCTGGGCCTGCAGCTGGCCCGCACGCTGATCCTGGCCGGCGAGGGCCGGACGGCCCTGATCGCGCTGGCGCAGAACGCCGCCGGGCAGATCTTCGATCAGCCGTTGACCCGCCAGAAGGCGCAGTCGTGCGTACCCGGCGACGGTGCGGCCGTCGGCCTGGTCACCCTCTCCGACGAGTCGCCCGTCCTCGACGTGGAGTGCCGCACGTACGGCGAGTACGCCGGGGACATGACGATCGCGGTCGAACCGTTCCGAAAGTGGTGGCAGCCGGGACCGGGGGAGGGGTGCATCGGATTCACCGAGGCCAAGATCACCAAGGTGCTGGCGCGGGGCAACCGGCAGGTTCCCGAGGTGTCGTACGCGGTATGCGACCGGCTCGGCATCAAGCCCAAGGAACTCGACCTGTTCGTGACCAATCAGCCCAATCGGGTGTTCCTGCGCAACTGGCGTGATGCGCTGGAGTTGCCCAGGGAACGGCACCGCGACACCTTCGACGAATGCGGGAACCTGTTCGCGGTGGGCATTCCGCTCAATCTCGACCGCGCGATCAGCGACGGGCAGCTGCGGCGCGGCGACACCGTGCTGATGGCCGCATTCGCCCACGCCGGGGACTTCGCCGGCGCGGCGGCCGTGCGCTGGGGTGGTCGAGCGGCATGACCCTCACCGCAGACCCGGGGCCCGCGGCGCCGCTGCGGATGCCCGCACCCCAGGGGGTGGCCGCGACGCCGCTGGCGGTCGACCCGATGGCGTTGTCGCTCAACGAGAATCCGTATCCGCCGCTACCTGCCGTCCGGTCGGCGATGACGGAGGCGGTGCAGGCCGCCAACCGGTATCCGGAGTTCCTCCCGGAGTCCCTGCGGCACCTGATCGCCGGTCACATCGGGGTGCCCGACGAGCAGGTCGTCGTCGGCCCGGGCGCGACGGGGGTGCTGCTGCAGGTCATGCACGCCTTCACCTCACCTGGTGATCGGATCGTGCTGCCGTTTCCGGTCTTCGAGGGGTATCCCATCGCGTCCGCGATGACTCGGCTGGAACTGGTCACGGTGCCGCTGCTGGCATCTGGTCACCACGACCTGACGGCGATGGCGGACGCGGCGTCGGGGGCGCGCATCGTCGTGATCTGCCGGCCGCACAGCCCGACGGGCACCGTGGAGGACGTCGCCGATGTCGAGCGCTTCCTGACCACGTTGTCGGAGGACACCATCGTGATCTTCGACGAGGCCTACGTGGAGTTCGTTGCGCCCCAACACCGGATCGACGCCGTCGCGCTCGTCGAGCGGTTCCCGAACGTTCTGGTCCTGCGCACGTTCTCCAAGGCCTACGGGCTGGCCGGTGTGCGGGTCGGCTACGCGGTGGGCTCATGGGGGCTGACCGCCGAACTGTGGGCGATGCAACTCCCATTCGGGATGAGCAGCATCGGGTTGGTTGCGGTGGCGGCGTCCTACCGGGCGGAAGCCCAACTCCGCCGACGGGTCCGGTTGATCACCTCGGAGCGCCGCCACTTGCGGGCGCGCCTGCGCGCGCTCGGGATCGCGACGACTGACGGGCACGCCAACTTCGTGTACCTGCCCGCCGCCGAGCGGCCGTGGCCGGAGGTCTTCGACGGGGCTGACGGGGTCAGGGTCAAGCACTGTGTCGATGGCGGAGTCCGCATCACCGTGGGCGGCCGCTCGTCGACCGGGGCCGTGCTGGCCGCCGTGCGCGGTAAGCGATGACACCGCCGGCTCGGCAGTCGGGATCGGAGGGGTGATGCGCAGTCGTCAGCTGGTCGTGATCGGTGCGGGGCCTTCCGGGGTGGCGACCGCATTGAGTCTGCGTGACAGAGGTTTACGGCCCGTGCTGATCGACCGGGCCGACCACGTGGGTTCGTCGTGGGCGTCGCGCTACGACCGGCTCAAACTCAACACCGGGCGGCGCACCTCACACATGCCGGATCGGCCCTACCCGAGGGGCACCGGCGTCTTCCCGACGCGCGACCAGGTGGTCGAGCACCTCGACCGGCACGCTCACGAAGACGGCATCGAGCTGCTGCTGGGCACGACCGTGACGCGCATCGACCGGCACTCCACCGGATGGGCGCTGAGCACGTCCTCGGGCGATCTCGTCGCCGCGCAGGTGGTGGTGGCCACCGGCTACGAACACAGCCCGCGAATCCCGCAGTGGGAGGGCATGTCCTCCTATCCCGGTGCGGTCACCCACTCCTGTGAGTACCGCAACCCGCGGCCGTACGCCGGCAAGCGGGTGCTCGTCGTCGGCGCGGGCTCCTCGGCGATGGAGATCGTGCACGACGTCGCGACCGGCGGTGCCGAAACCGCCTGGCTCGCCGTCCGCACGGCGCCGCACATCATGATCCGAGCGCTGCCGGGCGGCTTCCCGTCCGATTACATCGCGACGCCGTTGTTCGACGCACCGACACGAATGGCCGACGCGGTCTCCCGGGTGGCGCAGCGCATCGACGTCGGCGACCTGACCGCCTACGGCCTACCCACCCCGTCGGAAGGGGTGTTCGCCCGCGGGAAGCGGCTGGGCCGCGCACCGGTCATCGTTGACCGGGAAGTGGTGCGCGCCATCAAATCCCGGGTGTTCGAGGTGGTTCCCACCATCGAGCGGTTCGACGGCGCCACCGTGACACTGGTCGACGGCAGGCGCCTGCAGCCCGACGCCGTGATCTGCGCGACCGGCTACACCCGCGGGCTCGATCAGCTGGTCGGGCACCTCGGGGTCCTCGACGACAGGGGGCTGCCGCTGGTGTGCGGCGCCGCCCCGGCGGCACCGGGGCTGCGGTTCGTCGGCTTCCTGTCGCGCCCCGGCCTGATCTCCTACGTCGCCAAACAGTCGCGCCACGTCGCCCGGCAGATCGCCGGTGAGCTCGACCGCGCCCCGTCCCTGACCACCTGAGCCCTGCCGTGCTGGAGTCCCTCACCCGGTTGGCGATCGCCGCGCCTCGGCGGGTGATCGCCGCGGCCGTCGCCGTGCTGATCGCCGCCGCGGTCTTCGGCATTCCGGTCACCGAGAGCCTGTCGGGCGGCGGCTTCCGCGATCCGGGCTCTGCGTCCGCGCGCGGATCGGCCGTCCTCGCCACCACCTTCGGCCAGCCGGAGCTGCAGTTGCTGCTCACGGTGACCGCGCCGGACGGTGCGCTCACGGGGGCGGGCGCCGCGGTCGGCGCCGACGTCGTCACCGCGCTGGAACGCTCACCGCACGTTGCCTACGTCCGGGCGCCGTGGGGTGCGCCGGCCCCCGATCTGGTCAGCACTGATGGGACCACGGCGTTGGTCGTCGCGGGTCTCATCGGCGACGAGAGCGAGGCCGCCGCTCATGCCGCCGATCTGTCGTCGGCGCTCGCGGGTCCCACCGGCGGTGTCACCGTGCGCGCCGGGGGATCAGCGGCGGTCAACGCGCAGATCAACGCGCAGACCGAGAACGACCTGCTGACCATGGAGTCCATCGCGCTGCCGCTCAGTTTCCTGGTGCTGGTGTGGGTGTTCGGTGGACTGTTCGCCGCGCTGCTGCCGATGGCGGTCGGCGCGCTGGCCATCCTGGGGTCGATGGCGGTGCTGCGCGGCATCGCGATGGTCACCGACGTCTCGGTGTTCGCGCTCAATCTCGCCGTGGCGATGGGCCTGGCTCTCGCGATCGACTACACGCTGCTCATTCTCAGCAGGTTCCGTGACGAGATCGCCGACGGCGGGTCCCGCGACGCGGCGCTGCTGCAGACCATGTCGGCCGCCGGCCGCACCGTGACGTTCTCCGCCGTGATCGTCGGGTTGTCGATGCTGCCCATGGCGCTCTTCCCGATGTACTTCTTGAAATCCTTCGCCTACGCGGGTGTTGCGGTGGTGGCGTTCACGCTGGGCGCCGCGCTCGTGGTCACCCCGGCCGCCGTCACACTGCTCGGTGACCGGCTCGACGCCGTCGACGTGCGCCGGTTCGCCCGGCGGGTGACAGGACGGCCCCCGCCGACGCGGCGGCCGGTGCCGGAGATGTTCTGGTACCGCGCCGCCCGAGCCGTGACGCGGCGCGGGACGGCGCTCAGCGTGGCCGTGGTGACGGTGCTGGTGTTGCTCGGCACGCCGTTCCTCGGTGTGCGCTGGGGTTTCCCCGACGACCGCGTGCTGCCCGCGTCGGCCGATGCACATCTCGTCGGCGACATGCTGCGCACGCAGTTCACGGCGGACTCCGCGACGACGGTCACGGTCGTGCTGCCCGACGTGACCGGCGTGCCACCCGACGCCATCGGCGCTTACGCGGCCGCCCTGTCACGCGTGCCCGAGGTGCCGTGGGTGTCCTCACCGGCGGGCACCTTCGCGGGCGGGCACCGCACGGGACCGCCCTCGGGGCCGGCCGGCACCGCCGAGGGCAGTGCGTTCCTGACCGTCGCCAGCACCGCCCCGCTCGATTCGGCCGAGTCCGACACCCAGCTCGACCAGTTGCACGCCGTCGCCCCACCGGACGGTCGCGAGGCGCTGCTCACCGGAACGGCGCAGAGCAACCGCGACATCGTCGACGCCGTCGTCACCCGGATGCCGCTGGTGATGGGCGTCATCGGGATCACGGCCCTCGTCCTGTTGTTCCTGCTGACCGGCAGCGTCGTGCTACCGGTCAAGGCGGTGCTGCTCAACATCCTGTCGCTCACCGCCGCGTTCGGGGCATTGGTGTGGATCTTCCAGGACGGCCACCTGGGCGCGTTGGGCACCACCAGCACCGGGACGATCGGTGTGACGGTGCCCGTCCTGCTGTTCTGCATCGCCTTCGGGCTGTCGATGGACTACGAGGTCTTCCTGCTCGCCCGGATCCGCGAATTCTGGCTGCGGTCGGGGCGGACCCGCGCCGACAACGACGAGGCGGTCGCCCTGGGTCTCGCGCACACCGGACGGGTGATCACCGCGGCGGCGCTGATCATGGCGATCTCCTTCGCGGCGCTGATCGCGGCGGAGGTGTCGTTCATGCGCATGCTCGGCGTGGGGCTCACGCTGGCCGTATTGATGGACGCGACCCTGGTCCGATTGGTGCTGGTGCCGGCGTTCATGCATGTCATGGGTCCGGCCAATTGGTGGGCCCCGGCGCCGCTGGCCCGCTGGCACGCCCGGTTCGGCATCCGCGAGCCCGTCACCCCGGCGGCGGCGTGCGCCGTCGCGCATCCACCCGTCCGGTGATGCACGAGGTCTGGCCCCCGGTGCGCCGGAACCGGCAGCGCACTCCGAAGTGATCCGACGGGAAGATCCGCGGATCCGTCTTGGAGATCGGCTCGGTACCCATCAGCTCGATGTCCTCGGCCACCCAGGCGCGGCCCTTGAGCAGCACCCGGTCGAAGCGGACCTGGCGGTGCTTGTGCTTCATGTCGTAGCGCATCAGGTTGATCGAGGTGTCCTCGGTGTAGCCGTCCTCGTCCGGACGCAGATACGGCCACACGTCACGGTAGGGACCGCCGATCCGTCCGTTCTCGTCGTCACGCATGTTGAAATCGCCCATTACGACGGCGTTCTCGGCGTCGCGCAGAGAGCGGAACAGTGCACGTAGCTGCCAGCCTCTGATCCAGCGCGACCGCTTCCCGCTGTCCAGGTGAACCGAGCAGACCGCGGTGCGGCCACCGTCGGTCAGGAAGTCGGCACGCAACACGCCGCGGTTCGCCCTCGTGGGCAGGCGCAGGTAGGCGGCCCGCTGTACAGGCAGCCGCGACAGCAGCAGCATGCCGTAGTTGCCGACGTCGCCGCCGACCACCGCCGCGGCGCGGTAGTCGGCACGGATCCACGGCTGAGCGAGGAAGATGTCGAGGGCTTCGGGGGTGACCTCCTGGAACACCATGACGTCCGGCGGGTCCGCTCTCAGGAGGCCGGCGATGTGACGGAATCGCGCGGCGGCACTTTTCGCGTCGAACCAGATGTTGTAGGTCGACATGCTGAGCGCGTCTCGCTCGACGTGGCCCCCGGCGGTGGCGGTGACCCAGCGGTCCGCGTCGGCGTCGAAGACCCGCACCTCGACGTTGCGTCTGTTCACGCCCGGGGAGTAGCCACCGAAACCGGCCCGGAACCACCGAACGCCGGTTCCCGGCCACGGTGTGCCTCCGGGTGGTCGTGAAGTCACCCGCGGGTCTGCCCGTGTGAGCAGCGCCGCAACGTTAGACTTGGCCGGATGTTCGCCCTGCGTCCCACCTGGTCCGGCGGTCCGGCATGACCGACGACGCCGCAGGTCCGGACGCGCCGGTGCCGGCCGGGCTGACCGGGCGGCCGCCGCGCTCGATCCCGGAACCGGCCCCGCGCAGCGCGCACGGTCCGGCCAAGGTCATCGCGATGTGCAACCAGAAGGGCGGCGTCGGCAAGACCACCTCGACCATCAATCTCGGCGCCAGCCTCGCCGAGTACGGCAGGCGGGTGCTGTTGGTCGACCTCGATCCGCAGGGGGCGCTGTCCGCCGGGCTGGGTGTACCGCACTACGAACTCGACCACACGGTGCACAACCTGCTGGTCGAACCGCGGGTCTCGATCGACGAAGTGCTGATCAAGACCCGCGTCACCGGCCTCGACCTGGTGCCGAGCAACATCGATCTGTCGGCCGCGGAGATCCAGCTGGTCAACGAGGTCGGACGTGAACAGACGCTGGGCCGGGCGCTGTACCCGGTGCTCGATCGCTACGACTACGTGCTGATCGACTGCCAGCCGTCGCTCGGTCTGCTCACCGTCAACGGCTTGGCGTGTAGCGACGGGGTGATCATCCCCACCGAATGCGAGTACTTCTCGCTGCGCGGGCTGGCGCTGCTCACCGACACCGTCGACAAGGTCCGCGACCGGCTCAACCCGAAGCTCGACATCAGCGGCATCCTGGTCACGCGCTACGACCCGCGCACCGTCAACGCCCGCGAGGTGATGGCCCGGGTGGTCGAGCGGTTCGGCGACCTGGTGTTCGACACCGTGATCACCCGCACCGTCCGCTTCCCGGAGACCAGCGTCGCCGGGGAGCCCATCACCACGTGGGCGCCGAAATCCACCGGCGCCGAGGCATACCGGTCCTTGGCGCGGGAAGTCATCTACCGGTTCGGCGCGTGAGCGCGGAGACCGCCGATCAGCCCGAGCAGAGTCGATTCCAGGTACGGCTGAGCAATTTCGAGGGTCCGTTCGACCTGCTGCTGCAGCTCATCTTCGCCCACCGGCTCGACGTCACGGAGGTGGCGCTGCACCAGGTGACCGACGACTTCATCGCCTACACCAAGGAGATCGGCAGCCAACTCGAACTCGACGAGACCACCGCGTTCCTCGTCATCGCGGCCACCCTGCTGGACCTCAAGGCGGCCCGACTGCTGCCGGCCGGCGAGGTCCACGACGAGGAGGACCTGGCGCTGCTGGAGGTGCGTGACCTGCTGTTCGCCCGGCTGCTGCAGTACCGCGCTTTCAAGCACGTCGCGGTCATGTTCGCCGAGCTCGAGGCCGCCGCCCTGCGCAGCTATCCGCGTGCGGTGTCGCTCGAGGAGCGATTCTCGGCCCTGCTGCCCGAGGTGATGCTGGGCGTGGACGCCGATCGCTTCGCCCAGATCGCGGCCGCCGCCTTCACGCCACGGCCAGTGCCCACCGTCGGCACCGATCATCTGCACGCACCGGCGGTGTCGGTGCCCGAACAGGCCAAACGGCTGCTGGCGCTGCTCGAACAGCGCGGTCAGGGCCAGTGGGCGACGTTCACTGATCTGGTCGCCGACTGCCGCGGTGGCATCGAGATCGTCGGGCGCTTCCTGGCGCTGCTCGAACTGTTCCGTGCCAGGGCGGTAGCATTCGACCAGGCAGAACCGCTAGGTGTGCTCCAGGTTTCGTGGACCGGGGACCGGCCGACCAACGAACAACTGGCAACCGTCGACGCGGGGGAGCAGTAGAAGTCATGACCGACGACATCTCCGGTGCCGAGCCCGGCATCGACGTCGCCAGTACCCCCGACCTCGGCGAACCCGAACTCGACGGCGCCGAACTCGCCGCCGTTCTGGAGGCACTGCTGCTGGTGGTGGACACCCCGGTGAGCATCGATGCGCTGGCGTCGGCGACCGATCAGCCCGCCTACCGCATCGCCGCCACGCTGGCCCAGATGGCCAACGACCTCGCGGCCCGGGACAGCGGCATCGACCTGCGCGAGGCCGCCGGCGGCTGGCGGATGTACACCAGGGCCCGCTACGCGCCGTACGTGGAACGGCTGCTGCTCGACGGTGCGCGCTCCAAGCTGACCCGCGCGGCGCTCGAGACGCTGGCCGTGGTCGCCTACCGCCAGCCGGTGACCCGCGCTCGGGTCAGCGCGGTGCGCGGCGTCAACGTCGACGCGGTGATGCGTACCCTGCTGGCGCGCGGGCTGATCACCGAGGCCGGCACCGATCCGGACTCCGGCGCGGTGACGTTCTCGACCACCGAGCTGTTCCTCGAGCGACTCGGCGTGACGTCGCTGGCCGACCTGCCCGACATCGCGCCGCTGCTGCCCGATGTCGACGTGATCGACGACATCAGCGAAACCCTCGGCGACGAGCCGAGATTCGCCAAACTCGGCGGTGCGTCCGCACCCGCGAACGCACCGGTGACCTTCGACGTGGACCGGGAGCAATGACTGACGACGACGGCGTACGGCTGCAGAAGGTGCTCTCCCAGGCGGGGGTGGCGTCCCGCCGGGTCGCCGAGAAGATGATCCTCGACGGCCGGGTCGAGGTGGACGGCCGCATCGTCACCGAACTCGGCACCCGGGTCGACCCGTCGGTCAGCGAGATCCGGGTCGACGGCACCCGCGTCGTGCTCGACGACACGCTGATGCACCTGGCGATCAACAAGCCGCGCGGCATGCATTCGACGATGTCCGACGACCGCGGGCGGCCGTGCATCGGAGATCTGGTCGAGCACCGCGTGCGTGGCAACAAGGGGCTGTTCCACGTCGGCCGTCTCGACGCGGACACCGAAGGACTGATGTTGTTGACCAACGACGGCGAACTGGCCCACCGGCTGATGCACCCGTCGTTCGAGGTGCCCAAGACCTATGTGGCCACGGTGCTCGGCACGGTGCCGCGCGGGCTGGGCAAGAAACTGCGCGCCGGGGTGGAACTCGACGACGGGCCCGCCCGCGTCGACGATTTCGCGGTGGTCGACGCGCTGCCCGGCAAGACCATGGTGCGGGTGACCCTGCACGAGGGGCGCAAGCGTATCGTGCGTCGACTGCTGGCCGCGGTCGGATATCCGGTGCAGGAGCTCGTGCGCACCGACATCGGCGCCGTGACGCTCGGCGACCAGCGTCCCGGCAGCATCCGCGCGTTGACGCGCAAAGAGATCGGCGATCTGTACAAGGCGGTGGGAATGTGACCGGAGTGGTTCCGGGTGAGCGGCCGGGCGCTGTCCCCGGCGACGTCTCGGGCGACATGGTGATCGCCGTGGACGGGCCGGCCGGCACCGGAAAGTCGTCGGTGTCACGAGGTTTGGCGCGCGCACTGGCCGCGCGCTACCTCGACACCGGGGCGATGTACCGCATCGTCACCCTGGCCGTGCTGCGGGCGGGCGCCGACCTCGCCGACACCGCGGCGGTGACCGACGCCGCCGCTGCGGCCGATCTGACGGTCGGCTACAACCCCGACGAGGACCGGTCCTACCTTGCCGGAGAGGATGTTTCGAGCGAGATCCGCGGTGACGCGGTCACCGGCGCGGTGTCGGCGGTGTCGGCGGTGCCCGCCGTCCGGACGCGGCTCGTCGAACTACAGCGACTGCTGGCCGCCGGGCCGGGCAGCGTGGTGGTGGAAGGCCGCGACATCGGCACCGTGGTGCTGCCCGACGCCGACGTGAAGATCTTTCTCACCGCCTCGGCCGAGGAGCGGGCGCGCCGGCGCAACGACCAGAACATCGCCAACGGCCTGCCCGACGACTACGCCACGGTGCTGGCCGACGTGCAACGCCGCGACCACCTGGACTCGACCCGCGCGGTGTCCCCGCTGCGCGCCGCCGAGGACGCGGTGGTGGTGGACACCAGCGACATGACCGAGGGTGAAGTGATCGCACATCTGCAGGATCTGGTGCACCAGCGGGCGGGGGTGCGGCCATGACCGACTCCCAGGACGGCACCTGGGTCGACGAGCGCGACTGGGAACTGGGTGCTGAAGAAGTCGCGGAGGCCATCGAGGAGGCCTCCGCCGCACCGCCGGTGCTCGCGGTCGTCGGCCGCCCCAATGTCGGCAAATCGACACTGGTGAACCGCATCCTGGGCCGGCGCGAGGCGGTGGTGCAGGACATCCCCGGGGTCACCCGTGACCGGGTGTCCTACGACGCCACCTGGTCGGGACGGCGGTTCATCGTGCAGGACACCGGCGGTTGGGAGCCCGACGCCAAGGGCCTGCAGCAACTCGTCGCCGACCAGGCGACCGTGGCGATGCGCACCGCCGACGCGATCGTCCTGGTGGTCGACGCGGTCGTGGGCGCCACCGCCGCCGACGAGGCGGCCGCACGGATGCTGCGCAAGTCGGGTAAGCCGGTGTTTGTGGCCGCCAACAAGGTCGACACCGAGCGCGGTGAGGCCGACGCCGCGGCGCTGTGGTCGCTCGGCATGGGGGAGCCGCACCCGGTCAGCGCGATGCACGGCCGCGGGGTCGCCGACCTGCTCGACCGGGTGCTCGAGAAGCTGCCCGAGGTCTCCGAGGTGGGGCCGGGTGGCGGCGGGCCGCGCCGCGTGGCACTGGTCGGAAAACCCAACGTCGGGAAGAGTTCGCTGCTCAACCGGCTCGCGGGCGACCAGCGGTCCGTGGTGCATGACGTGGCGGGCACCACCGTCGACCCGGTCGACTCCCTGATCGAACTCGGCGGGCGGACCTGGCGGTTCGTCGACACCGCCGGCCTGCGTCGCAAGGTCGGCCAGGCCAGTGGTCACGAGTTCTACGCGTCGGTGCGCACCCACGGTGCGATCGACGCGGCCGAGGTGGTGCTGGTGCTCATCGACGCCTCCCAGCCGCTCACCGAACAGGACCAGCGGGTCTTGACCATGGTGATCGAGGCGGGTCGCGCGCTGGTGCTGGCGTTCAACAAGTGGGACCTCGTCGACGAGGACCGGCGCTATCTGCTGGAGCGGGAGATCGACCGGGAGCTCGTCCAGGTGCAGTGGGCGCCGCGGATCAACATCTCCGCGATGACGGGCCGCGCGGTGCAGAAGCTGGTGCCCGCACTCGACACCGCGCTCGCCAGCTGGGACATGCGCATCCCGACCGGGCGGCTCAACACCTTCTTCAAGGAGATCGTCGCCGCCACACCGCCACCCGTGCGGGGTGGCAAGCAACCCAGGATCCTGTTCGCCACCCAGGCCACCGCGCGGCCGCCGACGTTCGTGCTGTTCACCTCCGGCTTCCTGGAGGCGGGTTACCGCCGGTTCCTGGAGCGGCGGCTGCGGGAGACCTTCGGGTTCGAGGGCAGCCCGATCCGCATCAACGTGCGGGTGCGCGAGAAGCGGGGTCAGCGCTCCCGCTAAGTTCGCCCGGTGTCCGTTCTCGAGATGATCCTGATCGCGCTGGCCGGGGTGGGGGCGGGCGCCATCAACGCCGTCGTCGGCTCCGGCACCCTGATCACGTTCCCGACGCTGGTGACGCTGGGCTTCCCGCCGGTGACCGCCACCATGTCCAATGCGATCGGGCTGGTGGCGGGCGGCGTGTCGGGCACCTGGGGGTACCGCCGGGAACTGCGCGGACAGGGGAAGCGGCTGGCGTGGCAGGTGCCCGCCTCGCTGCTCGGCGCCGGGCTGGGGGCGTGGCTGCTGCTGCACCTGCCCGAGCGGGTGTTCATCACCGTGGTGCCGGTGCTGTTGATCGCCGCGCTCGTCCTGGTGGTGGTCGGGCCGCGGATTCAGGCGTGGGCCCGCCGGCGCGCCGAGGGGAGCGGCCGGTCGGTCGACCACATCGGGAGCGGCCGGCTCGCCGCCCTCGTCCTGGGAACCTTCGCCGTCGGGGTGTACGGCGGGTATTTCACCGCGGCGCAGGGAATCCTGCTCATCGCGATCATGGGAGCGCTGCTGCCCGAATCGATGCAACGGATGAACGCCGCCAAGAACCTGCTGTCGCTGATCGTCAACATCGTCGCCGCGGTCGGGTTCGCCTTGGTGGCGTTCGACCGGATCAGCTGGGCGGCGGCCGGCCTGATCGCCGCCGGATCGCTGCTCGGCGGGTTCCTCGGCGCACACTACGGACGCCGGTTGTCACCGAACGCGCTGCGGGCGGTGATCGTCGTGGTGGGTCTCGTCGGGCTGTGGCGGCTACTGACGGTGTAGATTGTCCAAGAAGCCACGCGCGAGCGTGGGCACACCTCAAGAGTGGAAGGGGGCAGACATGGCCGAACGTGCGTATCGCACCGCGCCGTCCGCCCTATCTGCACTCGAACCCTTCTGGCCGTCACGCCGGTTGATGGCATTCGACGAGTGGTGTCGCGCGCGAGTCTGATCGCGTCCGTCAGCCCATCCGGTCGCCGTCCTCGCGGTGCCCACTAGTCGAAAGCAGCCGAACCCATGCGTTCGCTACTGATCTTCACCCTCGTCGGCGTCGGAGCCCAGCTCGTCGATGGCGCGCTCGGGATGGCCTTCGGGGTCACCGCTTCGACGCTGCTGGTGCTCAGCGGCGTCGGCGCAGCCCAGGCGAGTGCGGCCGTGCACCTCGCCGAGGTCGGCACCACACTCGCCTCGGGCATCTCGCACTGGCGGTTCAAGAACATCGACTGGCCGATGGTGCTCAAGCTCGGTGTGCCCGGCGCAATCGGGGCCTTCGCCGGCGCCACGGTGCTGTCGTCGTTGTCGACCAAGCACGCCGCGCCGCTCATGGCCGCGATCCTGGTGGCCATCGGCGCGTACGTGCTGTTGCGGTTCTCGCTGCGCAACCCGCCGGTCATCCGCCACGGGTCCACGCCGCACAGCGCCAAGTTCCTGTCCCCGCTGGGCCTGTTCGGCGGGTTCATCGACGCGTCCGGCGGTGGCGGCTGGGGTCCGGTGACCACCAGCACGCTCCTGTCCCGCGGCAAGACCGCGCCGCGCACCGTGATCGGCTCGGTCAGCGCGTCGGAGTTCCTGGTCGCGGCGTCGGCGTCGCTGGGCTTCGTGGTCGGCCTGCGTGACGAGTTCGTGCAGAATCTGCCCGTCGTCCTGGGCCTGGCCGCCGGCGGTGTGATCGCCGCGCCGATCGCCGCGTGGCTGGTGAGCCGGATCAGCCCCGCGTTGCTGGGCACCGCGGTGGGCGGCGTCATCGTGCTGACCAACAGCCAGAAACTGGTGCACTACTTCGGTATCCACTGGCCCTGGTCGACCCTCATCTACAGCCTGATCGTGGTGGCCTGGGCGACGCTGGTGGCGCTGGCCTGGCGCAATTCCCGCGCCCCGAAGTACCTGCCGGCCGAGCCCGGGCCGGATACGTCGGAGCCGGCCCGCGAGAGTGAGGAATTGGCGGCCATCCCGGAGACGCCGCGCTAGAACGTCCGGCGCGCCTTCTCCTGGGCGAGGACGTCGTCGAGGTCCGACAGTCGGCCCATGTTCTGCACGGCCCGGCGAGTGCGCACATTGCCCTCCAGCAGCGCGCGATGGCGGTGCACGAACGCCCAGTAGCCGGCGGTGAACGGGCAGGCGTCCTCGCCGAGCCGCTTCTTCGGGTCGTAGGCGCAGCTACCACAGTGGTCGCTCATCTTGTTGATGTAGGCGCCGCCGGCGGCGTACGGCTTCGTGGCGAGCTTGCCGCCGTCGGCGTGCTGACTCATGCCGACCACGTTGGTGGGCATCACCCACCGGAAGCCGTCGACGTAGGCGGTGGCGTACCACTCGGTGAGGTCACGCGGGTGGTAGCCGCGCTGCAACGCATGGTTGCCCAGCACCATCAGCCGCTGAATGTGATGGGTCCAGCCGCGGTCCCGCAGGCCCATCAGCGCGTGCCGTAGGCATTCGGCGGTGACGGCGTCGGCGTCGAGTTCGGTCCACCAGTCCGGTAGCGGCGTGCGGGCGCCGAGCTCGTTGTTGTCGACGTAGCGCTCACCGAAGTGCCAGTACAGATGCCACATGTACTCGCGCCAGCCCAGGATCTGCCGGATGAAGCCCTCGACTGCCGCCAGTGGCGCCTGCCCGGTCCGGTAGGCCTGCTCGGCGGCGTGCACGGCGTCGAGCGGGTGCAGCACGCCGAGGTTGAGCGGCACCGACAGCAGCGAATGTGACATCGCCCAGTCCTGTCCCATGATCGCGTCCTCGTAGCGGCCGAACGTGGGCAGCCGGTGCTCGATGAAGCGTTTCAGGGCACGCTGTGCTTCGGCGGGTGTGACCGCGAACAGGCGGGGGCCGTCCGCGCCGACCGTGTCGAGCGCGAGAGCGTCGAGGTCGCGGCGGACCTGCTCGTCGATGTCGTCCTCCCGCGGCTGGTACGGCTTGGGGACGTCGAGGGTGGCCTGCTTCTTGGGCGGGGACTCGCGGTTCTCCTCGTCATAGTTCCAGCGGTTGCCGACCGGGTCGGGACCGTTCATCAGGACGTCGAAGCGGCGGCGCTGGTCGCGGTAGAAGTCCTCCATGCGGAAGCGGGTGCGGTCGCCGGCCCACTGTTCGAAGTCCGCGCGGGGAAGCGCGAAGGTGGGGGTGGGCAGGACGTCGGCGACCAGCCCCTGCTGTTGCAGCCGGTGCACGAATCGCTCCGCGGCGAACGACGTCGGCTGGTGCACGAGGACGGGGCGACCGAACCGTTCGAGTCCGTCGGTGTAGGTGTCGGACTTGATCAGGGTGGCGCGCTCGCCGAGATCACGATCGGCGTGCCGCAGCGCGGACAGCACGATGTGCAGTTTCTGCCGGTGATAGCGCCGCTTGCGCAGGGCGTGGTCGGCCTCGATGAGCAGGACCTCGCGGTGGGAGTGCTCGCCGCCATGAACGGCCGGTCCGAGTTGATCGGCGAACAGCCAGAGCGGGGTGTCGTCGCGGGTCACCTCCTCGAGGCTACGACGGTTGCGGCGCGGCCACGGCGCGACGACGCCCCGCGTCAGAGCCATGTCACGAATGGACTCTCCGGGCGAGGGTATTGCTGCCGCCGAGAGGGTGTGGCTGACGATGAGTGTTGTGTTGTTGGGTCCGATGAGCCGGTGTGCGAACTGTCGACGCGTGCCTCCCAGGGGCCAGCGGTGGCCGTATCTGGCAGGCAGCGACCGATTTTGCTGCCTGGACTGTCTGTACGGGTTACACCCGGAGTTGGAGGACCAGGCGCAGTAGAGCGCAGCGGGCAGCGGCGAGTTCGCCGCTGCCCTGCGCGCGAGTCATTCGAGGCGTTCGACCACCTCCTGGTACTGGCTCATGATTTGCGCGAGTCCCTCGTCGACCCACGCGTCGTTGACGCTCACGTGCGAGGCGATGAGCTGGACACGATTGATCATCTGCTGGAATTCCTTGGCGCGGCGCAACGTGTCGATTTGATTCGCGGTGCCGCGCACGACGATGAAGCCGTTCACCTGACCGCCGGTCGGACCGACGATGGTGACGTCGAAGCGCTCGATCGCTCCTTCCTGCTGCAGGCGTGTGTAGTACTGCACGGTCTCGCCGTACACCTCGAGGGCTTTCTTCTCCCGTCCGGGTACCGGTTCTCCGAACATCGTGCACAGTGCGGCCTCGGCCATTTCCATCCCCTTCCACGAACCCCCCTTGGCCGGATTATCGGCCGCGCCGGCGACGACGGTCGGGCTTCGGCAGCGACGCTGCCGCGACGTTGTCGGGGTCAAGAGAATGTGGGACCACCACGTGGTTTCGGGTCGCTCCGGGTGTCCGGCCGAGCAGGGGAGAACGGCGCGGAGAGCATGAGTCGACAACGGCGTCGACCCCGAGCGGCGCCCGAATCCATCGCCGGCGGGCCCGGCGGACAGCGGCGTGCGGTGCCGTTGGGATTCCCGCGGTGCCGTGCGGTAGGCTCACGTGCTGCCGCAGGAGAAATCCGGCGGCAACGGGCTGTGGCGCAGCTTGGTAGCGCACTTGACTGGGGGTCAAGTGGTCGCAGGTTCAAATCCTGTCAGCCCGACACACGTGAAGGCGGTCCCGGAGTCATCCGGGGCCGCCTTTCTCGTATCCGGCGGGCGGCAGCGTGCTCCGAAGTTGTGAACAACCATCACAATCTCCTCACAATTCACTGTGAAATCACGGGTAACAATGACGGTGACCGAAGACCGACCACCATGGCAGGGCGGGATTTCAGTGCAGATTGTCAAGGGTTTGGGTGTCGCGCTGACCGCCGCCGCGCTGTCGGCCACGTCGATGACGGTCGCCACACCGAATGCCCATGCGAGCAGGGTCAATTGGGATGCGATCGCGCAGTGTGAATCCAGCGGGAACTGGGCGATCAACACCGGCAACGGGTTCTACGGCGGCCTGCAGTTCCTCCCGGCCACCTGGAAGGAACACGGCGGCGTCAGTTCCCCGGAGAAGACTCCGCGCGAGTACCAGATCCTCATCGCCGAACGGGTCCTGCGCACCCAGGGCATCGGCGCCTGGCCGGTGTGCGGTGCCTTCGCGCTCTCCCCGAGGTCCACCGCCCCTCCCGGTACGGGCAGCACCTGCCGGCTCATGTCCGGCATCGTGCTCGGCGTCGTCAACCTGAACCGGATGTGCGTCGGACTGACGAACCAGGCCCGCGCCGTCGCCTCCGTCCTGGCCGGCTGACAGCCCGCTCACCCGATTCGCTGTGTTGTCGAAACCGCGCCGTTGACGCTGCACGCGGAGTTATCCTCGGCTCTCTGAGGCGTAACCGCGTCGGGGTCCGCGCAACCGTCCCAGGGGTCGTAATTCTCGCTCGAGAAGGGGGACCACAGTGAACGGATCGGTGAAGAGGCTCGCGCTCGGCAGCGCGATGGCGGTCGTCGCCTCGATCGGTCTGGCTGCCGCGCCGGCGAGCGCGCAAGACCGCAATGTGCTCATCATCAACGAGACGCGGCACACGATGGTGGAGTTCTACGCCTCCAACATTGGCCGACAAACCTGGGAGGAGAACATCCTCGGCGAAGACGTGCTACCGGTCGGCCAGTCACTCAACATCAACTTCTACGACGGCACCGAGGCCTGCCTGTACGACTTCCGCGCCATCTTCGACGATGGCGACGAACTGGTGCGCAACCGCATCGACGTCTGCGCTATCAGTAGCTACCGCTACACGGAGGAGTGAGCGGTATCAGCCGACCGCGGCGTGCGCGCGGCGGGTAGTTGACTGCGGGATGGTGGCTTCCCTCGGTCATGAAGAACATGCCGCCTGTTTAGCGCGGCCGATTCAAGGTCGATCGCTTCCACTGGGAAGCGCGACGCTGCCGATTCCGACGCACTTACTGACATGTACCGGAAGGCCGCCGAGAATCAACTTCGCGAGCGAGGAGGGTGCACATGCTCAGGAGATTGATGATCAGCGGAGCCGCAGCCGCAGTTCTATCCGTTCCGCTTGCCAGCGTGGCATGGGGTGACCCTCCCGAAGACCCGGGGTCCGACGGTGTGGGTGCCGGCGGCATTCCGCGGGTCCTCGGGGACAACGTGGGCACCACCGGTCCATTCCCGCCGGGCGCCGGGGCCGAGGGAATCGGCGGGTTCAGCGACTTCGCTCAGCAACCGGGTTTCTCCTCACCTGAGTACATCAACGACCAGTTCCCCGACACGGACCGCACGCCGGGCGGGGCGATCAAACGGCAGTCCCCCGCGTGCGGCAACGGAAGTGGCCCGAAAGGCACCGACTTCGAGCAGACCTGCCCTTGAACGGCGTTGGCGCTCGCAGGTTTACTTCGGCTAGCCAGTACCGGCTTCGTGATTGTGAACTCGCTCGGCCCAACGCCGCACTGGCGGAAGCCACAGATCGCGCCGTCCGACGCATGTGAGCGCCTTACAACTGCACCCTGACCGACGAGTTCTGCCGAAACGGGCTCGGGCGGGTGCCCCGGGCGTACGGTCCGGGCATGCCGCTGCGTTACGTCGACCCGCACCGGAAGCACAGTCGCTGGTACACGGCGATCGAGAGTTTCAGCCGGTCCCGGCCGGGACAGTTCCTGGCGCACCACTTCTGGCCGCGGATCGACCCGTGGCTGTACCGGACCACCGGCGGGCGCTATCCGTCGGTGCTCGGCGGCCCGTCCACCGCTCCGCTGCGCACCACGGGAGCGAAGTCGGGTCAGCCCCGCGAGCACCAGATCACGTATTTCCACGACGGGCCCGATCCGATCGTCACCGCCTCGAACTACGGCGGGCCGAAGAACCCGCAGTGGTACCACAACCTCAAGGCGCACCCGGAATGCGAACTGGGCGACGAGAAGTTCGTCGCGACCGAGATCACCGACCCCGACGAGTATGCCCGCGTCTACGGCCTCGCCGAGCAGGTCTACGCGGGCTGGCGCGACTACCGCGAGAAGACCGCACCCATCGGCAGGCACATCCCGGTGTTCCGGCTCATGCCACGGCCGTGAAGCTCATCAGAGACGGGTGTGTCCCGCTCAGGACTTGTCGTCCTTATCCCTGTCATCGTCATCGGAGCCCTCGTCGGAGTCGTCATCGGAGTCGTCGTCGGAGTCTTCGTCGTCATCGGAGTCGTCGTCCTTCGACTCGCTTCGCGACTGACGGTCGTCACTCGAGTCATCGTCCGCGTCATCGCGTTTCGCCGACTCGCCCTCGCCGGCCGACGCGGCCTTGTCGGCGAACTTGGTCAACAACGCCGCGAGCTGCCGGGCGTCCTCCGGTGTGAGCCGGTCGGTGAACACCTGCTCGTTGTCCTCGCCGCGCCGTTCGACATGCACCGCACCGTCTTTGGCGGCGACGTCCCACCGGCCATCGTCACCATCTCGTTCGTCGGCCATGGTTTCCCCTTCCCCGTTGAAGTCGGATAGAGATCTGTACCCGTCACCGCACAGACTGAATCCGACGCGTCACCCGGCAGGCGCGGTGAGCACCCGGACCACCTCTTGGAGCGGATCCGGCGACGTCGCGATCTCTCCGACGTAGGGGTGGGACAGTTCGAGGACGAGGAACAGGTTGCTCGCAACGATGATCCCGACGATCGCCACCATCGGATAGTGCATGGCGGGCTTCTCGACGCCGTAGATGATGACGGTGCCCAGCACCATCGCGCTGGTGAGCAGGATGACCGCCCACAGCGCCCACGGCGGTCCGGTGTCTTCACGAGCGGTGAGCAGGCGGACCGTACGCGCCTGGCTGATCGCGTCGAGGCCGGCCCTCGACGTGGTCAGCGCATCCCGCTGAATGTCGGTCGTGGCCTGCACCTCCCGGTAGGCCGTATGCAGTCGCGCCAGGGCGCGGTCGGCCTCAGCGGAATGGTCGTCACCGGCCCGTGTCCACTCCGCGACGGCCGCGTTCGTGTAGTCGAGCAGGCTCTGACGGATGCGATCCCGGTCGGCGGCCGCGAACACGTCGACCTCGCGTGCCATCTGTACCGCCGCAGCGCCTTCGGCGCGCGCTGCGCCGTCGGCGGTGTTGATCTGCCCCCACATCGCGGACACCACGAACCCGATGAAGAACGCGTAGACGAAACCGATGAAGCCGTAGGTGAACTTGGTGACGTCGTTGTGCTCATCGCCGGTGAGGACGGGAAATCGCCGCCGGATGTGCCGCTGAACGAGGACCGCTCCACCGGCGATGACGACGATGAGGCCGAGAAACAGCAGCCACGAGGGTATGACCGTAACGATCCATCGACTCACGGGGGCGACTCCATCGTGGTATTCGGTTGTGGGGCAGTGGCTCTGGCGCGGACGGCGATCAGTCCGCCCCCGATCACCAACGCCATACCCACGTAGGTGAGGACCGTCGGCCGGTGATGCCAGACGATCCAGTCGATCACGGCGGTGAACACGATGACCGAGTAGATGAACGCGCCCAACTTCTCCGCCGGTGCATAGCGATACGCGATCACGATGAGGATCTGGGACAGGACCTGTGCCACGCCCAGTGCTATCAGCCACGGCCACGCGCGCGAAGGAATCGGCGCCCAGTCGGCGAGCGCGATCGGGACCGACAGGACCGTCGACAGCAGGAAGTAGTAGAAGAGGATCCTGGTCACCGGCTCGGTGGCGCCGAGCCAGCGCACCGACATCATCGCCACCGCCAACAGCAGGGCGCCTGCGAGAGCGGACAACTCACCGCCGGTGAACCCGTGGCTCTGCGGCTGCAGCACCAGCACCACCCCGGCGAAGCCGACACCGGCGCCGAACCACGTCGGCGCGGCGACGCGCTGACGGGTGACGGCCCAGGCGATCAATGGCATCCACAGCGGAGCGCTGTAGGTCAGCACCGTGGCGTTGGCCAACGGGATCTCCCTGATCGCGAAGAACAGCGCATACCAGCACCCGGTGCCGGTCGCAGCGCGCAGCACATGCAGTCCGAGCCGTTCGGTACGCAGCTCAGACCAGCCGCCACGCACCGCCACGGGCAGCATGAACAGCAGGCAGATCGCGTTCTGGAACAGCAGCAGCACTCCGGTGGAGGTGTACTGGCCGCCGACCTTCGCCACCGTGCCCACCATCGCGACGCAGAAGAACGCCGCGGTGGTCAACGCCGCTCCGGTGGCGAGGTTCTCCTCCCGGTAGCCGACTCGGTCAGCGGGCAACGTGACCACCGGGGGTCGGACTCAGTTGCGGCGTCGAGCGCTTCATCACATCGTTGAGCATCCGGGGTGCGACGATGTCCAGCATCCTCAGCGACAGGGTCTTTCGAGGCGCGATCCGCACCGGCCGACGTCGCGCCGCATCCACCATCCAGTCGGCGGCCTCGTCGGCGCTGAGTGCGGCCATACCGTCGTAGGCCCGCGTGGGCGCGATCATCGGCGTGGCGACCAGTGGGTAGTAAATCGTCGTGGAGCACACGCCGGAGTCGCCCAGCTCGTTGTCGATCACCCGGCTCACCGCACTCAGCGCGGCCTTGGAGGCGTTGTAGACGCCGAACAAGGGTGAGGACTCCGGCATCACCCGCCAGCTCGACACGTTGATGATGTGTCCGTCTCCGCGAGCGGCCATTCCCGGCGCGAGGCCACGGATCAGCCGCAGCGGCGCGTAATAGTTCAGTGCGATGGTGCGCTCGACGTCATGCCACCGATCGAGCGAGTCGAGCAACGGTCGGCGAATCGACCGGCCCGCGTTGTTGATCAGGACATCGACTCGGCCTGCGGCCCGCACGAGCTCGTCGACCGCGTCGAGATCCGCCAGATCGGTCGGCATGGCGACCGCATCCCCGCCCCCCGCGGTGATGGCCGCGACCACGTCGGTCAGCAGATCGTGGCGCCGCGCCACGGCGAGCACCGTCGCCCCGCAGTCCGCGAGCTTCCCGGCGGCGGCCGCCCCGATCCCGGACGATGCTCCCGTCAACAGGATTCGTTTTCCGTGCAGGGATATCGGCGACCGCGGCACCAGACGGGGCAGCGGCCGCATACCCGCCAGCCGCAGGGCCCGCCGCACACCGAGCTCGGTCATGGGCGATTTCCTCACTCGATGGTGGAGGCAGCATATTTCGCCGGTCGCCCGTCACGGACGCGATTGCGCCAACTGTGCGAGACAGGCCCGAGTCGGGTAGTCCTACTCATCGCGTGGTGGCCGCCGACCGGGCATTCTGAACCCATGACGCTTCCGAAGCCAGGCATCGACGAACGCCCGGCCGCCGACGACATCGCCGCCGGTCGGGACCGCGCCGTCGATGTCGCTCGCCTGGGCGCCCTACTCGTCGTGATGTTCGGCCACTGCGCCCTGCTGCTCGCGACGATCGACGAGCGCGGCGTTCGGATCGGCAACATCCTGGGCGCGTTGCCGGTGACCCAGCCGATCACGTGGATCGTCCAGGTGATGCCGCTGTTCTTCCTCGCCGGCGGCGCCGCGGGCGCGTACGGCTGGCGAGCCGGCACCGCCTGGGGGACGTGGCTGTTCACCCGAGCCCAGCGGTTGTTCCGGCCGGTGTTCTGGTACCTCGCGGCGTGGGCGCCGGTCCTGCTCGTCGTGCGCCTGACCCTCGGCGCCGGATCCGCGCAGGCGCTGGGTCGTGAGATCGTGGCACTGCTCTGGTTTTTGGGCGTGTATGCGGTCACGTTGGCGTTCGTGCCGCTGCTCACCCGCATGTCCACCGGCCGCACCATCGCCGCGGTGGTCGCCGGACTGCTGGTGGCGGCCGCGGCGGTCGATGCGGTGCGCGCTGCCGCCGGAACCCCGGAGGCGGGAACGCTGAACTTCCTGCTTGTCTGGTTGACTCCGATCGCCATCGGCGTGGCCTACGCGCGTCGGCTGATCCGCCCCCTGGTCGCCGCAGCGGTGGGCGTGGCGGCCTTCGCCGCCCAACTCGTCCTGGCGCTGACCGGTGTCTATGAGGTGGCGCTGGTGGTGACCGGCGTGGAGCGGTTCTCCAACACGTCGCCGCCGACGGCGTTGCTGGCGCTGCAGTGCACGTGGATGTCATGCGTATTCGTGCTGGCCGCGCCCGCGGTGCGGCGGTGGGCCGCACGACCCCGCGTCTGGCACCTGGTGGCGGTGGGGAACGGGGGAGCGATGACGCTGTATCTGTGGCACATCCCGGCGATTGCGGTGGCCGCGTTCACGCTGCATGCGGTCGGCGTCGACGCCTACGACGTCCACGCGCCCGGATTTTGGTGGGCGCTGGCGCTGCGCGCCGTCGTGTTCGCGGTGGTGATGACGGTGCTGTTCCGGTTGCTCGCGCCGCTGGAACATCGGCGCCTGCCGTGGTGGGACGCCCCGGCGCGGGCCGACGGGGCCGGGTCCGTCGCCGCGGGAGTGCTGGTGTGCGCCGCCGGGGTCGCGCTGGTGCTGCTGGCCAAGAACGGGATGACCGGTGCCGCGGGATGGTCGTCGCTCGGGGCGTTCGTCGTCGCGGCCGCCGCCGCCCGGGTGTGCGCGGCCGGTCGGCAAAGCGCCCACCGGTAGCGGTGTCGGCGGCCGGCGCGGCGGATATCGTGGCGAGGTGGCTGCCGGGGACCGCGCACGCTGGGACGGCAGGTACGCGATGCTCGGTGCACCGTCGGCCGGGGCGATCGGTGTGCCGGCCTGCTTCGCGCCGGTCGCCGCGGAGTTCCCGCACGCCGGGTCCGCGCTCGACATCGCCTGCGGGCAGGGGCGCTTCGCGGTGTGGCTGGCCGCCCGCGGGATGCACGTGTGGGGCGTCGACATCTCCGCGGTGGCCGTCGCCCACGCCGCTGCGTTAGCCCGTCACCACGATGTGGTCGCACACTGCCGATTCGATGTCACCGATCTCGACGACGGTCTCCCGCCGGGTCCGCCGATCGACGTCCTGGTGTGTCATCTGTTCCGGGACCGGCGCCTCGACGATGCCCTCGTCGCGCGCCTCGTGCCCGGTGGGCTGCTCGCGATCGCGGTTCTCAGCGAAGTCGGCGCCGCGCCGGGGCCGTTCCGCGCCCGCCGCGGTGAGCTGATCGCCGCCTTCGGGCATCTGAACGTCATCGCCGCTGGTGAGGGAGATGGAACAGCGTGGCTGCTCGCCCGTCGCTGACCGGTGACCGTCGTCGCTTCTGCCTGCGATATTGATTTCCGGCACATCCGGGTATCCCCTTGCCATGGGTGATTCGCTCGCTTCGTTACCGACAGCCGTCCGCTCGACCGTCTCCGGCGTCCTGGGCGACCCGCTGAGGGTGTTCGGGGAGACCGGACCCGTCTACGAGGCGGACGTGAGCTTCGACGGAGACGCGCGCGTGCCGGGTCTGACTCAGCTCCTGCGGCCGGGCCGGACCTACACGACGTTCGTGCGCATCGCGCCGGTCAGCGCGGACGCGGTGGTGCGCACCGTCTGCGTCAAGTTCCCCGACGCCTACGGACCGGGCAACGACCAGGATTTCCTGTTCGCCTCGTCCGGCGACGGGGCGCCGCTGCACCATGTCGCCGTTCCCAGCGCCCGCGCGGACAATCGGCTCTACTCATCGCTGTGGCTGTACCTGGCCGGTATCCGACCGGTCGTGTTCGGTGCGGCCGCAGCCTCCGGGTCCGATGCTGGCCTGATCGGCGCCGGCGACCGGCTGGACTTCCTCATCGGCGGGGTGATCGGCCGGTTCCGCCGAGTCGGGGAGATCCGCCTGGGCAGCGAGATCCCGCACGCCTCGGTGAGTTATGCGGCCAGCCACAGCGGGGGAGGGCTGCGGCCGTTGCCGCCCGCGCTGTTCTACCGCGGCTGACCGTGACGGCCTCGCATGAGGCACGATGTCGGTGATGCGTTCTCTGCGTGTGCTCCTGGTTCTGTGCGCCATCGCGCTGTTGGTGATCGCCGGCTGCGCGCAGGCCGAGGACGCCGCGGCCCGGCCCGGCCCGGAGGAACGGTTGCGCGTCACGGTGCTCGGCGAGCAGACACACGACCCGACGTCGTTCACCCAGGGCCTCGAGGTCGACGGATCGGCGCTGTACGAGACGACCGGACTGGTCGGCCGGTCGCAGCTGCGTGAGTTGGATCCCGCCACCGGACAACTGCGCCGGTCCGCACCGCTGCCGCGGGACTACTTCGGCGAGGGGATGACGGTCGTCGAGAACCGGATCTGGCAGCTGACCTATCGCGACGGCGTTGCGATCGAATGGGACAAGGCCACCTTCACGCCGCGGCGTGAGGTGCCGGTCGACGGTGAGGGCTGGGGCGTGTGTTTCGACGGCGCCCGGATGATCCGCAGCGACGGCACGAACCTGCTGCGGTTCGTCGACCCCGCGGACTTCACCGACACCGGCGCGGTGCCGGTGACGCGGTCCGACGGCACACCGGTCAACGGGCTCAACGAACTCGAATGCGCCGACGGTCAGGTGTGGGCGAACGTGTGGCCCACCGATCAGATCGTCCGTATCGACCCCGGCAGCGGAGCGGTCACCGCGTCGGTCGACGCATCGGTGCTGCGGCGGGGACATCCGGACGTCGACGTGCTCAACGGCATTGCGGCCGTGGGCAATGGCGAGTTCCTGGTGACGGGGAAGAACTGGCCGACGATCTACCGCGTGAGGTTCGACCCGGCCCCTGACGATCTTTGTGGCCAAGGTCACTAATTGATCTCGATGTCCGACACGTCGGCGCGGAGCCGGAAGTTCTCCCGCGCCCGGGCCGACACTGGGCGCATGCGGGTCGAGGAAACCATGTGGGACGTATTGCTTCCGAAGGATGTCGACGATCGGTGCGGGTACTCCCCGCGCGCGGCACTGGCCGAGCTGGTGGCCAACCGCCTACCCTCCTACAAGCGTCTGCTGCGGGTGGTGACGTGGTCGCCCGACGCGGGTCACCTGTTCCGGCCCACCCCGAACTTCCGGCGCTACGCCGTGTGTTACGAGGTGGAGCTGGCCACCTGACCTACTGGGTCGCCTGCGAAAAATACTGCGTCACAACGCCGTTCTCCGGATCGAACAGGCGCGGGCCGACGGTCTCCCAGCCGCCGAGATCGTCGATCGACGAGAGCCGTTGCAGCGCAACGAAAGTGCTGGCCACCTGCTTGACCCCCGGCGCCAGCAGATCGCTCGAGTAGTCGTTGTTCTCTTGGCCTATGACTGGAGCGTGGGGCAGCCGGCGCTCACGAGGTCGGCGGAGGGCCGGAAATACCCCGGCGAGTCGGGTGGATGTTCGGCAAACTTTCCGCGCGGCGTCAGCCGGCCCAAGACACCGGCTGACGCCGGCGGGACACGCGGTCGAGGCGTTCGCGGGCCGAGGCGACGTCTGCGGCGAGGGGGAGTTCGCCCTGCGGGTCGCAGATCCGTAGCATCCGGCGGACCTCGGAACCGGGAACGATCACCCAATCGACGTCGATGCGCGTACAGCTGACGCTCATGTAATGCAGTGCGCTGAAGCCCTGTGTGCCGAAGAACCGCACGGCGGTGAGGTCGACGATCAGTTGGCACGATGTTGCGGTGTGCCGCTCCACGTAACGACCGAGGTCGCGCCCGTTGGTGGCGTCGATCTCGCCGTCGGCGGTGATGATCGAGAGGATGGGAGTCAGTGACCGCAGAGCGAAGACGGCGCGGCCCCGCCGCTCCGGCGCCTCGACCGCGGTGGGGTCTGGACGGAACACCCGGACTGTTCCCATGTCAGCCATGCGAAGACTCCCTCGATTGTCCCGTGTCCCCGACTGGCGACCGGCCCCCGCTACGGCGCATTCTGAACTGGCTGACGCGCCTGTCGCGGTTGACATCGTCGCCGGCTGTCTCTTCAACCTGTGACGCAGATTACTACGGATTGCGTCGCGTGACTATAAGGCTTATGCACTTCTCAGAATCGCGTCTACCAGGTAATTTGCTGTCGCGTCAGGCCGCGGGTCGGATGCGGGAAGGGCCGATGGTCTGCACTGTCGACGGATCGAGTGGTTTCGAAATTGGTGCGGGTCGACCCGCGACGAACCGGGTGCCGGGGGCGTAGAGTGAGCCGTATCCCGTTTCGGGAGGCGACACCGTTTAGTGCAAAGCGGACCGCTGCAGGCGGCACTCCGATCGAGCCCACGGTCCTTCTCGCCGTCAGTCCACGCAGGAAGAAACCCTGCTGCTGACAACAGCTTCGTTCAGCCCACCCCGCAAACGCCGCATCGCCGGCGCTCACTTCGCGTCCGCACCGAGTCCGGAAGGACCCGAGATGACGATCACCGATACACCTCTGACCACTCGCGTGACCACCCGCGCGCCCTCACCGCGGGCCCAGGATGATTACGCCGACGTGCCGGACATGTTCCGGCTGATGTACGCGTTGCCCGCCGAATCCCACGAATTCGCCCGACAGCGCGAGGCCATCGTCACCCGATGCCTGCCGCTGGCCGATCACATCGCGTTCCGGTACCACCGCAAGGGCGAGAACTTCGACGATCTCGTGCAGATCGCCCGAGTCGGGTTGATGCACGCGGTGAACCGCTTCGACGCCGAGACGGGCACCAATTTCCTGTCCTACGCGGTGCCGACGATGCTCGGCGAGATCCGACGACACTTCCGCGACAACGGCTGGGCCATGCACGTGCCACGCCGGCTCAAGGACCTGCACGTCCAGATCACCCGCGTGACACCGCAACTGACCCAGACCCTGGGGCGTGCACCGACCGCCACAGATCTGGCCGCAGAACTGGGCGCCGACCGGCAGGAAGTGGTCGAGTGCCTGGTGGCCGGCGACGCCTACAGCGTCCGTTCGATCGACAGCCCGGTCGCGGGGAGCGACGATCCGGGACGCTCGCTCGCCGACACCATCGGCAGCGTCGACGCCGACATGGAGCACATCACCGACCGGGAGTCGCTGCGCCCGCTGCTGGCCGCACTGCCCGAGCGGGAACGCATGGTGATCAGCCTGCGGTTCTTCGCCGGGATGACGCAGACCCAGATCGCCGACCGGATCGGTGTGTCACAGATGCAGGTGTCGCGGATCCTGGCCAAGACGCTGAGCCAACTGCGCGACGGCATGACGGCCTGACGGCCGTTCGCGCCCGCTGCGGACGGGTGTGACGTCCAGCACGGTGCGCTCAAGCACAGGTTTGGTGCTTGATCACTTCTGGGAACTAATCCCTCCGAACGCCTCGGCGTCGAGGCGGTGAACAGGAGGGACAGCCAGATGGCCGACAACAACAGTGGTAACACCGGACCGGAAGAAGCCGTGAAGGGCACCGTTGAGGGCATTAAGGGCAAGGCCAAGGAGGTCGCCGGCGCGGTGCTCGGCCGCGACGACCTGTACCGCGAAGGTCAGGCCCAGCAGGACAAGGCCGATGCGCAGCGCGACGCCGCCAAGAAGGAGGCCGAAGCCGAGGCCGCACGGGGCTCGGCCAAGGTGGCCGAAGAGCGGCAGAAGTCCGAGCAGACCGGGAACTGAGGTCTCTCACGAGTGGCCCGCGCCGAAACGGCGCGGGCCACTCGACGTTCCGGGCTGGGTGGCCAACGCGGCGCGGGCGAAGCGGCGCACTTCCTCCTTGGCGACCTTGCCGTTCGTCGTCAGTGGCAACGTATCGACGAACAACACGTGACGGGGCCGCTTGAACGCGCTGAGCCGAGACCGCACATGGGTGACGAGTTCGTCCGCGGCGGGACGGTCTTCGGCGGCTGCGACCACGACCGCGCAGATCGCCTCGCCCCAATAGTGGTCGGGCACGCCGACGACCGCGGCCATCTCGACGCCGGGATGCTCGACGAGCACGTCCTCCACCTCGCGCGACGACACGTTTTCGCCACCGGTCACCACGATGTCCTTGAGGCGGTCGACCACGTACAGCAGGCCGTCGTCGTCGATCCGGCCGATGTCACCGGTGGGCAGCCAACCGTCCGGGCTTGTTGCCGGCCGGTCGGGCCAGTACCGGGCCGCCACCTGGGCGCCCCGCACCTCGATCTCACCCACCTCGCCAGACCGCGGGCCGGTACTGGCGATGCGCACGGCAACGCCCGGATGGGGGCGGCCGGCCGCGGCCAGCAACCCGGGTGAGCCGGCCAGCGCACGCCGGTGCGTGTCGGGATCGAGGAACGTGACGTTGCCTCCGGTTTCGGTCATCCCATAACCCTGGTGGAATTCCACGTCGAGGCGGTCGAGGGCGCGGCGGAGCAGATCGGCCGGCACAGCAGCGGACCCGTAGGCCACCGCACGCAGCGTCGGCAGCGTCGTCCCCGTCTCGTCGAGGTGAGCCAGCAGCGCGTGCAACATGGTCGGCGCCAACGAGCACGACGTGACCCCGTGGGCGCGAACGGTGGCGGCGAATTCGTCGGCGCGGAAACGATTCGCCAGCACCACGGTGGCGCCGACGGCGTGCTGAACCAGCATGTTGTACCCGGCGATGTGGCACATCGGGAACGGCAGCAGGTACACCCCGCCGGGCGGCACCGCGCGCCCGATCACCGACCCCTGCACCGCGGCCAGCACCGAGCGGTGGGTGTGCGCAACGCCTTTCGGGGTGCCGGTCGAACCGCTGGTGAACAGCAGCCACGCCGGATCGTCGGGATCCGGCAGCGAGGTCACGTCGGAGTCGCTGTCGGCGGCCGGCCCCCACTGCGGCGAGTCGAGGGTCAGAGTGTGGCGCGCGTGCGGCACTGCGCCGAGGCGGTCGAGATGCGTTGCGTCGCCGACGACGACGGTGGGGTGGGTGAGGGCGAGCTGAGCCTGCTGCTCCGCGGGAGCGAGACGCTGGTTGATGAGTGTGAGGATCCGGCCCGCCCGGGGGACCCCGTAGTACAGCACCGCGTACGCGACGCTGTTGTCCCCGACAATCGCGATCCGGTCACCGGGATCGCTGTGCACCGATATCCACGCCGCCACCGACCGCACCATCCGGTCGAACCGCCCGAACGTCACCGCCACCCCGTCTGGGCCGATGACCGCCACCCGGTCCGGATGGGCGCCGGCCCCGTGTGACACCAGGTCCGGGAGGAGCCGGGGCAGCCGGGCGGGTGTGGTCATACCCAAGATCTACCCGACGAACTGCCGCGCGGGTCAGTAGGGGATGGTCACCGTCAGCGTGGTGCCCACACCGGCCGGACTGGCGACCTCCAGGCGACCGGCGACCGCTTCGACGCGGTCCTTGAGTCCGATCAACCCGGATCCCGCCGACGCGTCGGCACCGCCGATGCCGTCGTCGGCGACGGAGAGCCGCAGCGTGTCGTCGTCGGCGATGACGCACACCGTCACCGCGCCGGCGCGTGCGTGCTTGGCGGCGTTGGTCAGCGCCTCGGCCACCACGTAGTACGCCGCTACCTCCACGGATTCGGGTAGCCGGCCGTCGACCCGGACGTCGAGTTCCACCGGGACTGGGGAGCGGCGCGCCAAGGTGCGCACAGCGGGACCGAGACCACCGCGCGACAGGATGGCCGGGTGGATGCCACGGGACAGCTCCTGCAGATCGCGGTGCAGGCCGGCCAGTCCGGACACCACCTTGTCCAGTGCCGCATGGACGTCGTGCGCGTCGGCGGGCAGCGACGCGTCGAGCGCGCGCACCTCCAGCCCGAGTGACACGATGCGTTGCTGGGCGCCGTCGTGCAGATCGCGTTCGAACCCGCGACGGGCGTGATCGGCGGCGGTGATGATGCGTTTGCGAGAAGCCTGCAGTTCGGCTCGGGTCTCGGCGTTGGCGATCGCGGTGGCGACCAGGTCGGCGAAGTCACTCACCCGCGCCTCACATTCCGCTGGGATCGGGTCGGCGGTGGTGGACCCGACCAGCAGGGCACCGCGCACCCGGCCGTCCACGATCACCGGCGCCCCGACACCGGCGCGGACACCGAGCCCGCGCAACCGGTGAGCGATCGGTCCGTCGGAGGACGAGTAGTCGTCGATGCGGGCCGGCTCCGCGGTGCGACGGATCCGTGCGCACAACGTGTCCCCGGACGTGGGCAGCCGCTCGCCGACGGTCAGCGCGCCGTCGCGCACGCTGTCCCGGCCGGCCAGCACCACGCACGTGTCATCGCTGTCGAAGTCGACGAGCGTCACGTGTTCGACGTCGAGGCCGCCGGCCAGTTCGGTCACCGCGGCCGGATAGACCTCCGCGGGGTCGGCGCCGCGCGCCACCAGCGTGGCGACGCGGCGCAGCGCGGTCTGCTGATCGGCGAGCGCGCTGATCTCGGCATGGCTGGCCTCGAGCTCGGCGGTGATCTGCTGCCGGTCCCGGGTCGCCACCAGCAGCGACTCCAGCGATCCGAGCATGCGCTGGACGCGCTGCCGCGCATCCCGTTTCAGGTTCGCGGGGACCAGCAGCGTGCCGATCCGCGTCGCGCCGTCGGCGAGCGGGATCGCGGTGCGCTGCGCATCGCCCGGCAATTCCCCGAGCGCGAGTTCGGCGAACGGCAACTCGAGCACCTCGGCGATGCGCCGGCCGGCGTTGTCCAGTGCGGCCCGCAGGTCCCCCGTGCCGAGCGTCGAGCGGGCGAGTTCGGCGGAAAGATCGGCCTCCAACCGCCGCTGCTCGGCTTCGGCAGCGCGCAACCGCGCCTGTCCGGCGAGCACATTGGCCAGCAGCGCCATCGGCAGGAAGACGAACACCGCGGGCGCCAGGCTGTCGGTGCCCTCGAGATGGAAGTACACGTACACCAGCGCGCTCGCCAACGACGTCGACACCGCCAGCCCGAAGCCCCAGCCGGCCGAGACCACCAGGACACCGAGCAGGAACAGTGCGCCGAAGGCGTTCTCCGGGGCGACCCGCTTGAGCTGCAGCACCAGCAGGGTCTCGGCGACGATGAACGTCACCGCGACGACGACACCGAGCCACAGCGGCGGCGCGGTGGGGCGCAACACCACCTTGAGCAGCCGGCTGGGCACCGATTGCGGGTCGCCGGTGTAGTGCACCGGCTGATGGTACGGCGCGCACCTGGACATCGCTTACCGCTAGCCGGTAGCCGGCTTGGCGGTCAGCGTTGACGACTCCGAGCTTCCCGAGGCGCAGGGTTAGGGGCAGGTCGAAGGGAGAGACGCCATGACAATCGCCGCCGATGAGCGCTGAGATGCCGGCGGCACCGGCCGTCGGACGGCCGGTGCCTCGCGTCGAGGCCCGCGACAAGGTGACCGGCGCCGCGCGGTACGCCGCGGACACGGTCCTCGACGGCGTCGCGCACGCGGTGCTGGTGCAGTCGCAGATCGCCCACGGCGAGGTGCGCGCGGAATCGCTGACGGCAGGCGCACAGCGCGTGTCCGCCGCCCCGGGGGTCCTGCACGTGCTCACCCCGCTGAACTGCCCGCCGCTCGCGCTGTTGCCGACGGAGCTCACCGACGACCTCCCGCTGGAACGCCGCCCGCCCCTGTCGGACCTCTCGGTGCAGCACGTCGGACAGCACCTGGCCGTCGTCGTCGCCGACACGCTCGAGAACGCGGCGGCGGCAGCGGAGCTGATGAGCCTGGAGTACGACGTGCGGCCGGCGCTGTCGTCGGCCCGAGCGGTCCTCGACCAGCCGGACGGGCCCGACGGCGCCGAGCCGGTGCGGCGCGGCGCCTACCGGCCGGACCACTTCGTGAAACTCGAAGAGGAGAAGCTGCAGGACCGGCGCGGCCTGCACGCCGCGCCCGAGTCGCCGGTGCGAATGGACGCGCAGTACCGGACGCCGGTCAACACCCACTACCCGATCGAGTTGGCCTCGACCATCGCGGTGTGGGACGACGACGCGCTGACCGTCTACGACAGCACCCGATGGCTCACCGGCGAACGCGCCGCGCTGGCCGCCTGGCTCGGATTGCCCGAGGAGCGAGTGCGGGTGGTGTCACCGCTGGTGGGCGGCGCGTTCGGCTCGAAGAGCTTCCTGTGGATGCACGTGGTGCTGTGCGCCGTGGCGGCGCGTGAGGTGGGCAGGCCGGTCAAGCTCGTGCTGACCCGCGCCCAGATGTTCAGCTCGACGGGGCATCGCCCGCGCACCGAACAACGCGTCACGCTGGCGGCCCGCGCTGACGGCGTGCTGGCCAGCACCGAACAGCACACGCTGACCGAGACCTCGACGGTCGCGCATTTCTGCGAACCGGCCGGCTTGTCTGCGCGGACCCTGTATCACTCACCCCGCCTGGTGGTGTCGCACACCGTGGCCCGCATCAACGCGCCGACGCCCTGTTTCATGCGGGGTCCCGGCGAAGCGCCCGGGCTGTTCGCGCTCGAAGTGGCGATGGACGAACTCGCGGCCGCCGCGGGAGTCGACCCGCTCGAGGTGCGGCTGTGCAACCACGCCGACCACGATCAGGCCAGCGGCCGGCCGTGGTCGGGTAAGCACCTCATCGAGTGTTACCGGCAGGGCGCCGAGCGGTTCGGATGGAGTGAGCGGCCACGCGCGGCCCGGGCGATGCGCCGCAACGGGGTGCAGGTGGGCTGGGGTATGGCCACTGCGACGTATCCCGGTCGTCGCATGCCCGCGAGTTGCCGGGTCCGCACGCGTGTCGACGGCAGCGTCGAATTCGCCTCGGCCACACATGAAGTCGGCACCGGTGTACGAACGGTGATGACGCAGATCGCCGCCGACGGGTGCGGCCTGCCGCTCGCCGCGGTCACGTTTCGGTCGGGTGATTCCCACTACCCCGACGCCCCGTACTCCGGGGCGTCGCAGACCAGCGCGACGGTCGGCTCGGCGGTGCAGCTGGCCGCGGGGACCTGGAAGCGCCGGCTGCTCGACTGGGTGATGTCGGTGGACGGTGTCCGCGCGGCGGCCGACGGGCTCGATATCCGCGACGGTGCGGTGGTCGGGCGCGACGGGCGGCGTGTGCTGTCAGTGGCCGACGTGCTGCGGCATGGCGGTGAGGCGCTGTCGGAGGTGTTGTCGTTCACCGTGCGCAGTGAGGGTGCCACGGACGGCGCCGCGGTGTCCCAGTCGTTCGGCGCTCACTTCTGCGAAGTGACGGTCGACGAGGAGATCGGCAGGGCGACCGTCACCCGGTGGGTCGCGGTAATGGACTGCGGCCGGGTGCTCAACCCGGCGCTGGCCCGCAACCAGGTAATGGGCGGTATCACGTTCGGGCTGGGCATGGCACTGATGGAACAGGTCCCGTACGACCCGAACACCGCGCAGCTGATCGGGGAGTACTACGTGCCGACCCATGCCGATCGGCCCGATTTCGACATCAGCTTCGTCGACGTGCCGGATTACGCGCTCGACCCTGTCGGCGTGCGGGGGATCGGTGAGATCGGTGGCTGCGGAGTGCCCGCCGCGATCGCCAATGCCGTGCACCACGCGACGGGGAAGCGGCTGCGAGAGCTGCCGATCACAGTGGAGATGCTCATGAGCGCAAGCGATTCGGAGGATTCGTGACCGACCATAGGGTGGAGTTGACCGTAAACGGGGTGCGACGGACGGTGGCGACGGACGTCCGCTCGACGCTGCTCGACACGCTGCGGGAGCGAATGCACCTGACCGGGACCAAGAAGGGCTGCGACCACGGGTTGTGCGGGGCCTGCACGGTATCGGTCGACGGGGAGCGCGTGCTGAGCTGCCTGACTCTTTTGGCGTCGGTGGACGGCGCCGAGGTACGGACCATCGAAGGCGTAGCCGAGGGCGACGAACTGCACCCCGTGCAGCAGGCCTTCGTCGACCACGACGCGTTCCAGTGCGGCTACTGCACGCCCGGACAGATCACGTCGGCGGTGGCGCTGCTGCGCGAGCATGCCCGCGGCGACCTGTCCGCAGTGTCGTTCGACCGGTGTCCGGGCGCGGGTGATGAGTTGTCCTACAGCGAGATCCGAGAGCGCATGGCCGGGAACATCTGCCGGTGCGGGGCGTACGCCAACATCGTCGCGGCCATCGCCGCCGTCGCGAAGTCCGCGCCGTGAGGCCGTTCCGCTTCCACCGGGCGGCCAGCGTCGACGACGCCGTGCAGATGTGCGCGGTCACCGGTGGCCACTACTACGCGGGTGGCACCAACCTGCTGGACCTGATGAAGAACGGCGTCGAGACGCCGGCCGATCTGATCGACGTGCGACGGCTCGCCCTCGGCGAGATCAGGGAGAACTCCGACGGCGCAGTGGTGCTGGGCGCGACCGCGACCAACAGTGCGGTGGCCAACCATCCGCTGGTCCGCACCCGGTACCCCATGCTCTCGCAGGCCATCCTGTCCGGCGCCACCACACAGTTACGCAACATGGCCACCGTCGGCGGGAACCTCATGCAGCGGACGCGATGCCCGTACTTCATGGACCCGGCATTCACCGCGTGTGACAAGCGGTCACCGGGATCGGGGTGCGGCGCCCGCGCCGGCCTGCACCGCGAACATGCGATCTTCGGGGCGGACGGAAGCTGTGTCGCCGTGCAACCCTCGGATATGGCGGTCGCGCTGCGGGCCCTCGACGCGTCCGTGCATGTTCACGGTCCGGACGGCTCTCGGGTGATCGCGGTGGCGGACTTCTTCCGGCTGCCCGGTGACGAACCCGGCCGGGACAACACACTGCGGCCGGGGGAACTGATCACCGCCGTGGTACTGCCGCCGTCGCCATTTGGGGCGCACAGCTGGTACCTGAAGGTGCGCGACCGGCACAGTTACGCCTTCGCGTTGGTGTCGGTCGCCGCAGGGCTGGAGGTCGTCGACGGTGTGGTGCGCTCCGCGTCGCTGGCCATGGGGGGTGTGGCCGCGCGGCCGTGGCGGGTGCCCGCCGCCGAGGCCCTCATGGTGGGGCAGACGCCGAGCGTCGCAACCTTCAAGGCGGCAGCCCAGGCGTTCATGACTGACGCAGAGCCGTTGCCGCAGAACGCCTTCAAGGTCGACCTCGGCTACCACAGCGTGGTGCGCGCGCTGCGGACCGCCGCCGTGGGCGGCGGTGTCGTCAGCGCATGACGTTTTCGGGGCGCTAGTTGTCGTCCTCCCCGTCGTCCCCGTTGTCCTCGTTGTCGTTGTTGGTGGTGGTGAGGTAGCGGTGGGGGTGGTGGGTGTGGTTGATGCGGTGTTGGCCGGTGTCGAGGTGGGGTGGGGGGATCCATTCGGTGCGGCCGTTGCGGCGTTGGGTGGTGTAGCCGGTGTGTTCGATGAGGTGGTTGTCGGGGTGGCAGGCCAGGGCGAGGTCGGTGATGTCGGTGCGGCCGCCTTTGGCCCAGTCTTGTTGGGCGTGGTGGGCGTGGCAGTTGTAGAAGTTGGCGGTGCAGCCGGGGCGGGTGCAGCCGAGGTCGCGGGCGAATAGGGCGAGGCGTTGGGCGGTGGTGGCGCAGCGTTTGGCGCGGCCGAGGTAGAGGGGTTCTTCGGTGTGGTCGTCGAAGACGGCGAGGTAGTGGCGTGCGCCTGCGGCGTAGCGGATGAGGTCGCGGACGGGCAGGCGGGTGCCGCCGGCGGTGCGGGCGTAGCCGGCGGCTTTTTCCAGGTCGTCGAGGGTGGTGGTGACGACGATGCTGGCGGGTAGGCCGTGGCGGGTGCCCAGGGCGCCGGAGGACAACGCGAGCCGCAGGCCGGCTTTGAGTGCGTCGTAGTCGCGTTGGCTTTTGGTTTCGCGCTCCAGCCAAGGGAATACGGGAGGGTCGGGGGCCGGATCGGACAGGGCCGGGTGGTCATCGGGCGGGTCGGACGGGGCCGGGTCGTTGGTGATCACGGTGTGTTCCGGCGCGGCGTCGGCTGGGTCGTCGGCTGGGGTGTTGTCGGTGGGCTGGGCGGGCTCGTTGTCGGGCTGGGCGGGCTCGCCGTTGTAGTGGGCGATGAGGGCGTCGAGCAGGGCGCGGCCTTCGGGGTCGAGGAGGCCGGTGAGGGTGCTCATGCCGTCGCGTTGTTGGGGGCCGATGCGGATGAAGCGTTTGCGTTGTTGTTCGTCGTAGTCGGGTTCGGGGCCGTCTTCGTCGATGCAGTCCAGCAGTGTTTTGGCGGCCTTGTCGAGCTGGTGGGGATCGAGGCCGGCGGCGAGGCGGGCCAAGGTGTGTTCGGTGTCGGTGCGGGTCTGGTTGTCGACCCACAGCGGCAGGCTGGTGAGGAAGGTTTTGATGTGGCGGACGTGGGCGGGGCTGATGTCGCCGCGGGCCAGGGCGGCGGCGGTGGCGGCCATCTGCGGCTCGAGTGTCTCCCCGGACAAGGTCCAGCGGGGGCCGAGGCGGGCGGCGTCGTTGATCCGGGCGGCGGCCGCGTCGGGGGCCAGGTGCAGCAGCTCGACCAGGACATTCTTGGCCGAGGCCCCATCGAAGTCATCGAAGGTGAGGGTGTGGCACAACGCGGCGAGCACGGTGTGGCCGAGGGCGTGTTGGCGGTTGAGGGCGCGTTCGTAGCGGGCGGCCAGGTGGGCGACTTGGCGGCCGGTCAGCAGCTGGTAGGGCAGGGCGGCGAGCGCGTCGGTGGCGCGTTCGAACGCGGTCACCGTGGCGTCGACGTCCTCCCATTCCATGTCTCGAACACTAGTTCGAGGGTCCGACAAAACCGGGCCGCCGAGTGACTACAGGAACCAAAGTGACACAAATTCTTTCGCACTACTTGCAGTGCACGTTCACCCGTCCGCGAGCGTGCGCAGAATGCCGCGAAACACCGGCGTGTCGAGCATCAAACACGCACGCTCGCGCGGAAGTAGAGGACGCGCGGAAGTAGAAGAGAGGCCGGTACGCCCGCTGCTAGAGGACGCGGCCTAGCTGGCGACGCTGTCGGTCGCCAGTTCCTTCGCCCAGCGGTAATCGGCCTTACCGGCCGGAGAGCGCACGATCTTCGATGTCCGGATGAACGCCTTCGGGATCTTGTAGCGCGCGATGGACCGGCTGCACACCTCGACGAGTTCGTCGTCGGAGGCCGACGCGTCGTCGGCGAACTGCACGATCGCCACCACCTCGCTGCCCCAGCGTTCCGACGGCCGCCCCACCACCACGACGTCGTACACGCCGGGGTGGGCGGCGATCGCGCGTTCGACCTCCTCGACGAAGATCTTCTCGCCGCCGGAGTTGATGGTCACCGAATCGCGGCCCAGCAGCTGAATCCGACCGTCCGGCAACACATTTGCGCGATCGCCCGGAACGGACCAGCGCACGCCGTCGATCGTCGGGAAGGTCTTGGCGGTCTTCGCCTCGTCGCCGAGGTAACCCAGCGGGATGAGATTGCGCCGCGCCAGCCAGCCATGTCCCTCCCCGGGTTGCAGCACCCGGTCGAAGTCGGCGGACACCACCGCGGTGTCGTCCTGCGGGGTGAACGTCGCGGCCGCCACCTCCGCACCCGCACTGGCATACGTGCTCATCTGCGCACCGGACTCCGACGAACCCACCGCATCCAGCACGATCACGTGCGGTAGCGCGGCCAGGATGCGTTCACGCACCGTCGGTGACAGTGGCGCACCGCCGTTGGTGAGCGTGACCAGGCCGGACAGGTCGTAGTCACCCTTCTCGATTTCGTCGAGCAGCGGACGCGCGACGGCGTCACCCACCATCGGAATGCTCAAGACCCGCTCGCGTTCCGCCACCCGCAGGGCATCGTCGGGATGCAGTCGGTCGACGTGATCGGGGATGGCGAGCCGGCCGCCCATCGTGATCGCGTTGTACGCCGCCCACTGCGCGGCACCGTGCATGAACGGCGGGATCATCAGCAGGGCCATGGCGCCCGCGCCCGCGCGGGCCCGCTCGGCCAGTTCCTCGTACGAGGACAGAAACGTGTCGCTGCCGAACGGTCGGCCGCCCATCGAGGACAGGAAGATGTCGTGCTGGCGCCACAGCACGCCCTTGGGCATCCCGGTGGTGCCGCCGGTGTAGAGGATGTAGAGGTCGTCGCCGGACGGTTCGGGCATTCCACCCTCGGGTGCGGCCGTGCCGATGATCGACTCGTAGGCGACCGCTCCGGGCAGCAGTTCGTTGCCTGAGTCGTCGGCGACCTGGATCAGGATCTGCAGATCGGGAAGCTGATCACGTACCTCGGCCACCTGCGGTGCGAACTCGGCCCCGTACACCAGCGCCTTGGCGCCGGCGTCGGTGAGCAGGTACACCAGTTCCTCGCCGACGTAGCGGTAGTTGACGTTGAACGGCGCGACCCGGGCCCGGTAGCTGCCGATCATCGCCTCGAGGTACTCGTTGCCGTTGCGCAGGTAGATCCCGAGGTGGTCCTGGCCGGATTCGTGGCCGCGCAACTGGTCGCGTTCGGTGTGACAGCCCAGCCCCGCCGAGGTGAAAAAATGCGCGACGCCGTCGACGCGCGCGTCCATCTCGGCGTACGTCAGGCGCCGGTCGCGCCAGACCAGGAACGTGTGGTCCGGCACGGCCGCCGCAACGGACGCGAACACGGTCGACAGGTTGAAGTTCACACCGCCGGTCGTCATGGCAGTGACCATACATCGGCCGATTGGCCGTATGGTCGCGGACGCGTCACGCCGGGTGAAGGCCGCTACCGGTCAGCACGGTGGGCTGCCAACCCTGGGCGCCCACGCACAGCAGCGGACGTCCGTCCGGCGCCTGCGCCGTGGACTGCGGACCGGGGCACGGCGCCCCGATGTCCTGTACGCCGTAGAGCGCGTAGGTCGACGTCCAGAAGCCGGTGTAGACCGGCGGCCACTGGTTGGGGATCCACTTGCACTGCAGCGGTTCGCCCCCACGCCCGCGGCCGAACACGTTGCGCTCCCAGCTGTAGCAGGGGGCGCCCAGCTTGGCCTCGTAGTTGATGCCGGGGACGTCGGTCGGGTAGCGGCCCGGATCGTCGTGATAGTCGTTGGCCGGAACCGCCAGGGCGCCCGGCGCCAGCCCCACAGCGGCGGCAGCGATCGACGCGGCGACGCACAGTTCACGAAACATGTCCACCCTCACCGGTTCATCATCGGACCCCGCCGGGGAAAGAGTAGCCGGTGGCCGATCGCGGGCGACGGCTTTCCCGCGGCTTACTGCGTGGGCTCGGCCGGGCCGGTGTCCGGGGTGGCGTCGAGGACGCTGACCGCGATGCCGTAGGGGAGGAACCGAACCTTGCGCGTCGGGTCGGTGTTGTCCTTGTTCGCCCGCAGCGCGTCGAGCTCGGTCGGGTACACCTGCTCGATGCGGGCACCACCGGCGGCGTCGACGGTGAAGATCGCCCACACGCCGTCGCCCGTCTCGCCGGCGGTCTCCGGTTCGGTCCGCGGCCGGGCGAACCGGCCCAGCTCGTCGATCAGCGCGTTGAAACCGGCGCGCTCGCCGGAGGTGGTGAAGAACCGGCTGACGCCCTCGAGGGCCTCGCGCGCCACGCGATCCAGATCCTCGGGGTCGAAACCGAAGGGGCCGTTGCTGCTCATGGGTGTCCTCCTCGTACGCGGGCCGCACCTCTCACGGTACTCACCGTGGACGCGCCGGTGCCCCCTCAAACGCTCCGCGGTCGGTCGGGGATCAAAATGACCCTCATGGCCTCCACTCGAGCTGATCTGCTCGCCGCGGTCGAGCGCTCGCCGCGGCTGGTGTCGGCACACGACCGCACCGGCTGGGTCGGGCTCTACACGCCCGACGCGCTGATCGAGGACCCGGTCGGCGCCCGCCCGCACCGCGGCACCGGGGCGATCGACCGGTTCTACGCGACGTTCATCGCGCCCCGCGACATCACGTTCCACCGCGGAGTCGACGCGGTGGTCGGGAACACGGTGATCCGCGACCTGGACCTGGAGGTGGGGATGTCCGGCGGCATCGCGATGCGGATCCCGGCATTCCTGCGCTACGACCTGGCGCCGGTCGGCGGCGACCTCAAGATCACCCGGCTGCAGGCGTTCTGGGAGCTGCCGGGGATGGTGGGGCAGTTCGTCCGCAACGGCCCCCGCGCAGTGCCCGCCGGGGCGGCGCTGGCGGCGACGCTGCTGCGCAATCAGGGCGCTGCCGGGGCGGCGGGATTCCTGGCCGGGCTGCAGGGAGCGGGCGGGCGTGGCAAACGGGAGTTCGTCGCATTCCTCGGCGACGCCCGGGCGGGTAATGAAGTCGCGGTACGGCGCCGGCTTGCCAAAGGCGCGCGGATCACACTGGGGGAGGACCGCCCGCTGGGCGGTACGGATCTGCTCGGGTGGCTGGCCGAGGCGCAGTGGGACAAGGTGATCGCGGCCGGCTATCACGTCGTCGCGGCCGTCCGCGCGGACACCGGTCCCGGCGTCGTCATCGCCGACGTGGAGACCCGGCCGTTCGTGATCACCCGGCTGCGGGTGTTCACCGAGGCCGGTGTCGGTGGCGGTTAACCACGACACCTCGCGGGTAGACCTGCCCCGTGAACACCCGTGGTGATGACGACGAAAAGAGCGAATCCGACGTAGGCGACGACCAGAAGGTCGCCTCCTCGCGTGCGGGTAAGGAAGACAGCGAGGGCGACGACGGCACCTATGTCGGCCGCACCTTCAGCGATGACGCGCTCGACGACGAGCAGACCGGTGCGGAGGCCCGGGCCCAGCAGCAGGGCGGCTGAACCACGGTGTCGGCGGCCGGGTTACCGCAGGTGTGGCCCCGGACATGAGACGGTATGACCACCATGCCTGACCACCAGTACATGACCTACGAGGACTTCGGTCGCAAGTTCTTCGAGGTGGCCGTCACCGAGGAACGCGTGGCCGGGGCGATCGGCGAGATCGCCGGCGACGCGTTCGAGATGGGTCCGATGGGGCAGGGCCCCGGCGGCATCGCGAAGGTCACCGCGCGGGTGAAGATCCTCACCCCGCGCGTCACCCGGCATCTCGGCGAGATGATCACGTTCGCGATCCGCATCCCGCTCGAGATCGACATGGTGATCGACCTGCGCATCGACAAACCGCGGTTCGTCGTCTACGGCGAGATCTCGTTGCGGGCCTCAGCGCTCGCGGCCGAACCGCTGCTGCTGATCCTCGACGTCAAGAAGCCACGAGCCTCCGACATTTCGATCCACGTCACATCGAAGTCCCTTCGCGGCGAGGTGGTGCGCATCCTGGGCGGCATCGATGCGGAGATCAAGCGGTTCATCGCTGCCCACGTGGCCGGCGAGATCGACAGCCCCGAATCGAAGAAAGCTCAGGTCATCCCCGTCGCGGACATGATCGATGAGTCGTGGGACGGCCCGTTGCCGGATGACGTCGAGAGCGCCGACCCGTAGTAGGGTGCGCCGGTGCGTCATAGAAAGCTCGGCATCCTGGCAATCACCGTCGGTATCGCGATCGGCGGCGTGACGGCAGCGCCCGCATCCGCCCAGACTGCCGAGGACGCGTTCATCGCCGCGCTCGCCGACGCCGGTGTGGCGGCACCCGACCCGGCGAACGCCGTGGCGCTTGGGCAGTCGGTGTGCCCGATGCTCGCCGAACCGGGTCAGACCGCCGCCGACGCCGCCGCCAGGGTCGCCGACACCGCCGGCATGCCGCTGGGTGCGGCGACGATGTTCACCGGATTGGCGATCTCGATGTTCTGCCCGGCCGTGGTGGCACGCATCGGCGAGGGTGACATCCCGCAGCTTCCGTTGGGTCTGTTCGGCTTCTAACCGGCGACCGGCGTCAAGAACGGCCGGCGGGCGTGCTGCCCGTGCCCGGTGGCCAGTCCGCGCATGTGCCGCCACACCCACGGACGCAGCATGTTGTGGGTCCACAGCACCTGCGAGTACATGCTCGCCTGCAGCGACGGTTGCGCGGCCGATGCGCTCGCGGCGGCCCAACCGTGGTTGCTGCCCGGCAGTCCGAGCGCTTCCGCGGCGGCCAGGGCGAACAATTCGTGACCCCGCGGCGAGCCGTGCACCCGATCGGAACTCCACGTGTCCGGCTGGCGCATCGACTCCGCACCGAACAGGTCGACCAGCCGGAAGCCGTGCCGCTCGGACGCGTTGGTGATCACCTCGTTGATCTCGCGCACCCGGGGTGCCAGCACCCGCCCGACGGGCAGGATCGCGGCGATGTCGGGGAACGTGGTGGTGACCACGGTCGCGCCCGAATCGCCCAGCCGGGCGTACACCTCGTCGAGGTCGGCGAGTGCCTTGCCGAACAGCCGACCCGGCCGCGTCGCATCGTTCATCCCGACGCAGATCGTCACCAGATCCGGCTGCATCGCGAGCGCGTGCGGCAATTGGTCGTGCAGCACATCGGCGATACGGCGGCCCCGCACGGCGAGGTTCGCATACGCCAGCCCTGGATAGAGTTCGTCGAGCCGCGCAGCGAGTCGGTCGGCGAAGCCGATCAACGTCCCGTCGCTGCCGGTGTCCCACAGCCCCTCGGTCTGGCTGTCGCCGAGTGCAACGTAACGCGAGTAGCCGATCACGGGCGAAACTTTATCGCGCTCAACCTGTTTGCGCCGAGCGGTCACCGGCCGAACGGTCCGGCCAGCGCCTTGGCGACGATCTCGTAGGCGGTGTTCTCCTCGGGATGCACACCGGGGAAGAAGTAGTAGCCGTGCGGCATCCCGTCGGGGAAGTAGTCGACGGTCCGCCCGCCCGCCGCGCGGATCCGCTCCGCGAAGGCCCTCGCCGAGTCGACGATCGGATCGTGGGTGCCGGCGGTGATGACCGCCGGCGGGTAGCCGGTCAGGTCGCCCTCGATCGGGCTGACGTACGGGTGGTCCCACCGGGTCGGGCCGACGTAGGCGCCGCGGATGAAACCGGCGAAGGCCATGTCGTAGACGATGCCTCGCGGCGCCTGGGTGCGGAACGACTCCCAGCGTTCGAACTGGAAGTCCGGCATCGCGCCCAGCATCACCACCGCGTCGGGCACCCGCCCGCCGTCGTCGCGGCACCGCAGCGGCAGGGCGGCGGCGAGATTGGAACCGGCCGAATCGCCGGCCACCGCGATCCAAGTGGTGTCGCCGCCGAGCTGATCGCCGTGTGCGGCCACCCAGCGGTAGACGTCGTAGGCGTCGTCGAGCGGGGTGGGGAACATGAATTCCGGTGCGCTCCGATAGTTCGCGGACACCACCAGCGCCGAGTTGGTGAACGAGAGCTTGCGCGCCAGGAAGTCGCAGTCCTCGGACGCGCCGACGGTGAATCCGCCGCCGTGGAAGTAGACGATCACGGGCAGCCGCTCCCCATCGGGCGCCGAGGACGGACGGTAGAGCTGACAGCGGGCGACGCCGTCGCGCACCGGGAGATACACCATGTCGACGTCGACGTCGGGCACCGCGTCGACGCCGCTGGGCGGCACCAACGCCGGGTCGGGTTGATGTCCGTCGCCGATGTACCCGCTGCGGACCGGCGCGATCATCAGGTCGCGCAGCGCCACCGGTTGCCGGTTGTTGGCGATCACCCGGTACATCGGCAGCGCCGGGTCGTCCGGGGCGACATAGCTGAGTCCGTCGATGTGCACCGGGGCGGTGACGTCGATCTGGCCGGCGGGGATCGAGCGCAGCGCAGCGGGAATCACTGCAGCAGACTACGGGCGGTGACGCCGGCACGGGTTCGATCGGGCCGCGGCGGGTACGCCTGTCCGAGACGAGAGAAAGGACGGCCGATGCCGAACGAACTCAAGGGTCGCAGGATCGCCTTCCTCGCCGCGGACGGCGTGGAGAAGGTGGAACTCGAAGAGCCTCGCGCCGCGGTGGAGCAGGCCGGAGGCGCGGCAGAACTGCTGTCGCTGAAATCGGGCGAGATCGAAGCGCGCAATCACGATCTGGAACCGGCGGGCAGCTTCCCCGTCGACCGCACGGTCGCCGATGCGAAAGTCGAGGAGTACGACGCCCTCGTGCTGCCCGGTGGCACCGTCAACCCGGACAAGCTGCGGCTCGACGAGTCGGCGGTCGCATTCGTGCGGGACTTCGTGCGCTCCGGCAAGCCGGTCGCCGCGATCTGCCACGGACCGTGGACGCTGGTGGAGGCCGACGTGGTCCGCGACCGCACCCTGACGTCGTACCCGAGCATCCGTACCGACCTGCGCAACGCCGGCGCCACCGTCGTCGACCAGCAGGTGTGCATCGACGGAAACCTGATCACCAGCCGCTCGCCCAAGGATCTCCCGGCGTTCTGCCAGGCGATCACCGATCAGTTCGCCAACACCCCGGCGCACACCTGAGTCTCAGCGCCACCGCACGACGCGCGTGAGCGTGCGTGGCGAGGCCAGCTGGGCCACAAGATGCTCGAGCCGCGCCCGGGGGACGTCGAGCTGCCACTGCGGCAGCGTGCCGGTGAGGCGGATGACCCCGGGCGCGAACGACACCCCGGTCAGCCGGATGCCGTGTGGGAGATCGGGCAGGCGCAGCCGGTAGGCCGGGGTCCGCACCGGCACCGCCCACCGGGCGCGCCGCACGGTCAGTCCCCGGGGCCGGATCCGCACCGTCGAGTCCACCAGGTCGACGTCCACTCGCAGGTGTCCCGCGCCGGGCCGGCGCGCCCAGCGCAGCCGGGCCACCCCGTCCGGCCCCACTTCGCCGGCCAGCCGCGGCACGTGGCCGCCGAACAGCTCGCCGAAGGCGCCGGCGGCGACGTCCACCTCCAGCTCGACCGGCGCGGCAACCAGCGTCGGTGGCATCGACGGCCGGATGTGCACATTGCGCAGCACCGCCCGGGCGTGGCTGAATCGCCCGCCGTCCCAGCGCACGTCGCGCGCCGCAACACGCACGTCACCGACCTGACCGACCGTCAGCGCGCGCAGGTCGAGCCGGGAATCGAACTCGGTGACCGTCAAGGTCACCGCACCGACGTCCGAGGCAAACGTGAGCCGGCGACCCGAGACCAGGCCCTGCACGGTGAGGAACAGCGTGCGGTAGGCGACCGCCGCGCCCGTGGCCATCGGGGTGAACGTGGCCGTCGCCCACCACGAGAACAGTGCGTCCAGCGGCCGCGCGAGGTCCGGGCGGCGCAGCGGCTCGGATTGCGACACGCGACCAGCATGGCATCGCCTGCGTAAGGTGGGGTCGATGACCTCCGTGGTAATCATCGGCAGCGGGTTCACCGGTTTCGAGTGCGCCCGGCATCTGGCCCGCACGCTCGGCAAACGTGACCCGTCCGTGGAGATCACGATCATCTCGCCGGTCGACTACATGCTCTACACACCGCTGCTGCCCGATGTGGCGGGCGGTCTGGTCGACGCCCGCTTCGTCACGATTCCGCTGGCCAACAGTTTGCGCGGGGTGCGCGCGGTCCGCGGCCGGGTCGACGGTGTGGACTTCGACCAGCACACCCTGACCTTCGTCGATCCCGAGGGCCGCACCCACAGCAGGTCGTGGGACCGGCTGGTGCTCACCCCGGGATCGGTCACCCGGCTGTTCGACGTGCCGGGGCTGGCCGAGCACGCGCGAGGTCTCAAGTCCACCGCCGAGGCGCTCTATCTGCGTGACCACGTGCTCGAACAGCTCGAGCTGGCCAACATCGACGACGATCCGGCGCTCGCGGCGGCGCGCCGCACCATCGTGGTGGTCGGCGCGTCCTATTCGGGGACCGAACTCGCGGTGCAGCTCCGGGCGCTGGCCGACGCCGCCGCCGATCAGATGGGCTTCGACCGCGACAGTGTGCGGTTCGTCCTGCTGGACCTCGCCGAACAGGTGATGCCCGAGGTCGGCGAGAAACTCGGCGACGCCGCGCAGCGGGTGTTGCGCCGCAAGGGTATCGACGTCCGGCTCGGCGTCACGCTCAAGGAAGTGCACCCCGACCACGTGGTGCTCAGCGACGATTCACGCGTCGACACCCACACCGTCGCCTGGGTCACCGGGGTGACCGGTGCGCCGCTGATCGAACAGCTCGGCCTGCCGACCGAGCGGGGGCGGCTCAAGGTCGACGCCGACCTGCAGGTGCCGGGACATCCGGATGTGTTCGCCGCCGGGGACGCGGCGGCGGTGCCGGACCTCACGCAACCCGGGTCGATCACCCCGCCCACCGCCCAGCACGCCACCCGGCAGGGGAAAGTGTTGGCGCGCAACGTCGCTGCCAGTCTCGGCTACGGGACCAAGAAGCTCTACAAGCACCGCAACATGGGCCTCGTGGTCGATCTGGGACCGCGCTACGCGGTGGCCAACCCGCTGGGCGTGCAGTTGTCCGGGATGCCCGCCAAGGCCGTCACCCGCGCCTACCACCTGTACGCGATCCCGCGCTTCGTCAACCGGTGGGCGGTGTCGCTGGCTTACGTCACCGATGTCTTCTTCCCCCGCTCGGTGGTGTCGATCGGGCTGTCCTCGGCCGAGGACGCGCAGTTCTCGGCCAGTGAGGGCATCCCGATGCCGAAGGCCGATTGATTCAAAACCGGTGCAGCGGGAACAGGATCTGCATGGCTACTTACCGTGTGCTGAACCCGAAGGGCGATGTCGTCGAGACCAAGGACATCGAGAGCGCCGACGACGCGCACGCCTGGTTCGTCGACCAGGTGCCCGGCAGTGAGCTCGGTTGGCGGATGGAAGTCAAGGTCGAGGATGACCGCTGGGACTTCATCGACGACAGCGAGGGCGACCGCTCGTACTGACCGTAGAGTGGCCCCGTGCCGAAACGCAGTGCGGGCGTACTGCTCTACCGCGTCGTCGACGGCATCGTCGAGGTGCTGCTCGCCCATCCGGGTGGGCCGTTCTGGGCACGCCGCGACGACGGCGCGTGGTCGATTCCCAAGGGCGAGTACGCCGAGGACGAGGATCCGTGGGCGGCCGCCTGCCGCGAGTTCACCGAGGAGCTCGGTGTCGCGGCACCCACCGGTGAGGCCGTTCGCCTGGATCCGGTCCGGCAGGCCGGTGGCAAGGTCGTGACCGCGTTCGCCGTGCCCGGCGACCTCGACCCGCAGACCGCGGTCAGCAACACCTTCACCCTCGAATGGCCGAGGGGGTCGGGCAGGGTCAGGGAGTTCGCCGAGGTGGACCGGGTGGCCTGGTTCCCGGTGGCGGGGGCCCGGGTGAAGCTGCTCGCCGGTCAGGTACCGGTGCTCGACTCGCTGATGGCGCTGCCTGCGCTGAGTACGTACTCCGAGGGTGCGGACGCACCAGCCGGGTAGGCCGCGTCTCGATCGCGTTGACGGTCAGTGCCCGGCCGTGGAACCGCCAGCCGGCCGGCGTCCGGCGGTACTCATCGTCGTACCGCAGATGCCAGACGACGTCGGTGACGGTCCCGTCGGCGACGCTCCAGTGGTGCGCGAGACCGGTGATCCGGCCGAGTGCGTACCCCGGCTCGGTGCCCGCCGCGTACACCTCTCCGACGATGGCGTGTTCGGTGCGGTCCACGCCGGCCAGGCCCGCCATCGCCGCCGCCACGCCGTCGTGGCCGTGTAGATGGCGGACGGGCTCCAGCGCGCGCGGCGGGTCGGGCAGTCGCAGTTCCGCGGTTTCGGTGAACAACCGCACGACATCGTCGAAGCGCCGGTCATCCACCGCGGCGGCGTACAGGTGGACCAGGTCGGCCAGCGCGAGCCGGTCGGCGGCGGCCAGGCTCATGCGATCAGCCCGAGCCGCTGCGCGCACGCCGACAGCACGTCGGTGGCCTCGGCCACCGAGGTCACCGGCGGCATCGCCAGCACCGCGCGGTGCGCGCCCAGGCCCGCGAGCCGGTCGGCGCGTTCGGCGTCGATCTTGGCGACCGAATGTCCCAGGGACAGTTCGAGAGCGTCGGGGTCGCGACCGGATCGTTCGGCTTCTGAACGCATGTCGTCGACCAGGCCGGTCAGCGTGTCACCTGACACCCCGAGCGGCTGGAATCCGTCGCCGAGCCGGCCGGCCCGCCGGGCCGCGGCGCGGCTGTGGCCACCGATGTGAATCGGAATGCGACGGTGCGGTTTCGGGTACGACATCGCGTCTTCGAAGTCGTAGAACTCGCCATGGAAACCCGCCCCGTCGGGACGGTTCTGCCACAGCGTGCGCAGCACCTCGATCTGCTCATCGACGCGACGTCCCCGGTCGGCGAAGTCGGCGCCGCACGCGTGCAGCTCCTCGGCCAGCCAACCGGTGCCGACCGCCAGCCGCACGCGCCCGCGGGCGAGCGTGTCGACGGTGGCGACGCGCTTGGCCAGCACCACCGGATGGTGGTTGGGCAGCACCAGCACGCCCGTCGCCAGCCCGAGCCGTTCGGTGTGGGCGGCCAGGAACGCCAGCAGGTCGAGCGGGTCGGGCACCGGAACGTCGGCGGCCAGTTCGACCCGGCCGGACGGGTCGTAGGGGTACACGCTGCGGTACTGCGTCATCAGCACCGTGTGCTCGACCAGCACGATCGACTCGAAGCCGCACGCTTCGAGGTGACGGGCGAACGCCGCCATCCACACCGGATCGGCGGTCACCCCCGCGGCGACCGGGGCGACGACGGCGTACTTCACGGCAGACCGTTGCTGCGCCGGATCGCCTCTCGGCACTCGCGTCGGGTCATGTCGGTCTGCTGCATGCACACGCGCACCGGCGATTCCTCCACGACGGGCAGCACCTCATCGGCGGGATCCGGGGTGAGCGTCGGCGGAGGGACGTCGCCGGGGGTCAGCGACCAGATCGACGCCCCCGTCGTCTGCAGCGTCTCGCAGTACGCGGTGGCGCCGTCGGCGGTGGTGGAGGTGCTGCCCAATGGCGCGCATCCGGCTCCGACCACCGCGACCGGGGCAGCCGTCGTGGTGCTGGTCGTCGCAGGCGGGGGCGTCGTGGTGGCGGGCGGCGGTGGCGCGGCGGTGGTGGTCGTCGTGGTCGTCACGGTGGGCGCCGATGTGGGCGTGGCCGCCGTCGACGTCGGTGCGGCGGTCGGTCGTTCGTCGGCGCGGCGGAACTCCGCGACCGCGACCGCGATCGCGGCCACCAGCAGCACCGCCAGCACGACGGGGACCAGCACCGCGGGGCGCAGCAGCGAACGGCGCGGTTCCGGTGGTGCCGGTGCGGCCACGGGCAGCCACTGCTGGGTCGCGCCCGGATCTCCGTGCCCGAGCTGGTGGGTCAGCGCCCGGGCGAAGTCGGCGCAGCGTTCGAAACGGTCGCCGGGGTCCTTGGCCAGGGCGCGGGCGAACACCGGGTCGGCGGCGGCGAGTTCGGCGCGGTGCGCACCGGGGGCCGGGGGAGCCGACGACAGGTGCTGGCTGATCACCACCGCGGGATTGGAGTGGGAGAACGGCGGTTTCCCGGTCAGGAGGTGAAAGGCGGTGGCCGCCAGCGCGTACTGGTCGGCCCGCCCGTCGAGCTCACCGCCCATCAGCTGTTCGGGGGCGGCGTAGGAGACGGTGCCGACGGTCATGTTCGTCGCGGTCAACCCGCTGATGTCGTTGACCCAGCGGGCGATGCCGAAGTCCGCCAGCAAGATTCGGTGCTCACCGGATTCCGGCCGGGTGAGCAGGATATTGGCCGGTTTGACGTCGCGATGCAGCAGTCCACGCTGGTGGGCGTAGTCGAGCGCATCGGCCACGGCGCGGACGATCGCGGCGACCTCCTCGGGTGGGAGGCCGTCGGTGTGGCGGTCGCGCAACAGCTGCGCCGCGTCGGTGCCCTCCACGTAGTCCATGGAGATCCAGATCTGGCCGTCGCACTCGCCGCGGTCGTGCACGCCGACGATGTGCGGATGCCACAGCGTCGCGGCGATGTCGGCTTCCCGGTTGAACCGCTCTCGGTACTCGGTGTCCGCTGATACGGTCGCCGGCAGCACCTTCAGCGCGTCGCGCCGGGGTAGCCGGGGATGCTGGGCCAGATACACCTCGCCCATGCCGCCGGTTCCCAGCAGTCGCACGATGGTGTACCCCGCGAAGGTCGCCCCCTCGGCCAACGGCATGGCGCGATAGTACAGATCGCCGTTCGCGGGGAGGGCGAATGTGAAGAGGACACGAGCGGAGGACGAGTCGGTGGCAACGGTTCAGGTGGGCGGACAGCAACTGCCCGGCACATTCACCAATCACTTCCTGGCGCACCTGCAGGTCGCCGCGGCGGCGCGGTTCGCCGCGGGTAAAGGGTTCTTCCTCACCACCACGCAGTCCGACGGGAACGGCGAACGCACCGTCAGCCACTGGTTGCACCCCGGACTGCCGGTCAGCTTCGGCTTCGACATCGCCGACGGTGACGGCGGCCGGTTGTCACCGGTGGCGGTGGACACCGCCGAGGTCGACGAACTCACCGCGGCGATGGACACCCCTTACGGGGTGCGCGGCAGTGACGGCGTGTGGTGGCCGTTCGCCGAACACCTGTAGCGGCTACAGGTCCAGCGTGAGGCGGTCGCCGGCCGCCCGGGACACACAGGTCAACATCAGGCCCGCGGCCCGCTCCGGGTCGGTCAGCAGCGTGTCGCGATGGTCGACGTCACCGTCCTGCACCCGGGTGCGGCAGGTGCCGCAGAACCCCTGCTGACACGAGTAGGCCGTGTGCACGCCCGCTCGGCGCAGCGCGGCGAGCAGGGTCTCGTCGGCGGCCACCGGCACCGAGGCGCCGGTGGAGGCAACGGTCACCGTGAACGGGGCGCCGTCGACGACCGGCGGCGCGGCGAACCGCTCGAAGTGCAGTTCGGCGCCACGCCCGGCGGCGGCGAGCGCGATGCGGATCGCGGTCAGCATCGGTGCCGGTCCACAAGCGTACACACCGGTGCCGTCAAGCCGGTCGCCCAGCAGTTCCCGAACGTCGGGGATGCCGCCGGTGTCGTCGGTGCGGATCCGCACCCGGTCGCCGTAGGCGCTGACCTCGTCGAGGAACGGCAGGCTGTCGCGGGTGCGGCCGGTGTAGACCATCGACCAGTCCACGCCGAGGCGCTGCGCGACCGCGAGCATCGGCAGAATCGGCGTGATCCCGATCCCGCCGGCGACGAAACGCAGGCGCCGGGCCGGTGACCCGTAACCGGGCACGGTGAGCGGGAAGGCGTTTCGCGGGCCATGGGTGTGCACCGTCGAGCCGACCGGCAGCGCGTCGTGCGCCTCGACCGAACCGCCACCGCCGCCGGGGATCCGGCGCACCGCGATGCGGTATGCGCTCGCCGCCGGGTCGCCGCACAGCGAGTACTGCCGAATGCGGCCGCTGGGCAGGTGTAGGTCGAGATGCGCGCCGGGATACCAGCGCGGCAGCGGGTCGGCGCCGGTGGCCGCGAGGGTGAGCGCAACGACGTCCTCGTCACGGGCCACGACCCGCCGCTCGACCACGGTCAGCGTCAACCGGTTGTCGCGGGCGGCGGGTGGGGAGATGTCTCGAACCCGGCCGGACAGCGCCCACAGCGCGGAGATCGCCGCGTCGGCGACCCCGAGCGACACGTCGTGGCGCAACCCGCCGAACGCGCTCGGCGGCGTGTGCCGGAACCGGTCGAGCAGTGCCATCTACAGGTGTGCGGCGCGCGCCGCGGGGGAGCCGGCCAGGTACGCGACGGCCTGTGCCGTCGACCCCATCTCCGCCGGGGAGAAGCCGGGACGGAAGTACATGAACGTGTTGGCGCCGAACAGTTTCCGGTACCGCGGCAGCAGGCCCAGCGCGGAGTCGCGCATCCGCATCCGGTTGAAGCGCCACCAGCTGATGTCGGTGTGCGGGTCGTGCTTGACCAGATACCACGCCGCGCGCTGGAAGAACACGAAGATCAGGGGTACGGCCAGCGACATCGCCCGGATGCGGTCGAGGTAGCTGTCGTGGAAGTACACCGCGACGTCGTGTGCGACGCTGCGGTGCTCCACCTCCTCGCTGCCGTGCCAGCGGAACAGATCGGCCATCGTCGGGTCGGCGCCGTGCTCGTCCCACGTGCAGTTCAGCGCGAAGTCGCCCATCACCGCGGTGTAGTGCTCGATCGCCGCGATGAGCCACAGCCGGTCGCACAGGTGGTTGAGCCGGCGTTTGGGATCCGTCGAGGTGGTCGGCGCCAGCACCTTTCCGAAGACGTACTCGATCTGGTCGAGCACCGGCGCCGGGTCGATGCCGTGCGTCTCGAGGTAGGAGTGCAGCACCTGTTCGTGGACGTCGGCGTGAGTGGCCTCCTGCCCGATGAACCCCCGCATGTCGTCGGCCAGCTTGGGATCGTGCACCAGCGGCAGGGCCTCGTTGAAGGTGTCGACGAACCACCGTTCGGCGGCCGGCAGCACGATGTTGAGCAGGCTGACGACGTTGGACGCCACGGGGTGGCCGGGGATCCAGTGCAGCGCCACGCCGTCGACGTCGAACGCGACCCTGCGGGCCTGGATCTGCACCGGCCCCGGATCGACCTCCGGGAAATCTCCTTGTGCTCCCGCCATGCCGGGGAGTGTACAAGTACATGGGAACGCAGGTTTCGGCTAACCGTCTTGTGTCAATACGCACCGCTATGGCCGGGATCACAGACGCTCTCGAATGGGCCAAGCACCAGATCACCTCCCGGGTGCCCAAGGCCGACCTGGATCAGCGCGACTCCGACTACATCCTCGAGCAGCTGCCGGGCACCTGGCTGCTGGCCTCGCTGTACTTCCGCGCCGACGTGCGCGGGCTCGACCGCATCCCCAAGGACGGGCCGGTGCTGCTGGTCGGCAACCACAGCGGCGGCAACCTGCCGCCGGACACCTTCGTGTTCACGCTGGCGTTCTGCTCCTACTTCGGCGTGGAGCGGCCGTTCTACCAACTGGCCCACAACCTGGTGGTGTCGATGCCGGGGCTGGGCTGGCTGCGCAAGTTCGGCACCGTCGCGGCCAACCATGAGAATGCCAAGCTGGCACTGGAATCCGGCGGCGCGCTGCTGGTCTACCCGGGCGGCGACTATGAGGTGTTCCGGCCGTCGTGGGAACGCCACCGGGTCGATTTCGGCGGCCGCAAGGGATACGTCAAGCTCGCCCGCGAAGCCGGCGTGCCGATCGTCCCGGTGGCCAGCGTCGGCGGCCAGGAGGCGGCCCTGTTCCTCGATCGGGGCCAGTGGCTGGCCAAGCTGCTGATGGTCGACAAGACCGCCCGGCTCAAGAGTGTGCCGATCCTGCTGGCGCCGCCGTGGGGCCTGGCGGTCAGCGACCTGATCCCGCGCCTGCCGCTGCCCACGAAGATCGTCATCGAGGTGCAGGAGCCCATCGACGCCGAGGACATCGCCGGCGCCGACGACGACGTGATCAACGACAAGGTGCTGGCCAGCCTGCAGTCCGGGGTGGACCGGCTGGCCGCGGAACGCCGCTTCCCGGTGATCGGATAGGGGCGTCGATGAGGCTCGAACGGCGCTGCATCCTCGATGCCGATCGCGACACCGTGTGGAAGACGGTCAGCAACCCGGACTGCTATCCGGAGTTCATGGCCAGCCTGGAGCGCTGGGAGACGGTCACCGACGGACCGGTCGGCGTCGGCTCCCGATTCACCGTGCACTGGAAGGTGGGTTCGGTGCCGATCGGCGGGGTCATCGAGATCGTCGAACTCGACGCGCCCCGCGACCTGGCCTGGATCGGCATCACCGGTATCACGCTGCGTGGGCGGTTCCGCCTGCGCGACGCCTCCGACGGGCGGACGAAGGTGACGTTCCGCCTGGCCTACGAGGCGCCCGGCGGACTGCTCGGCCTGATCGCCGACCGGGTCGCCGCCCGCCAGGTCGGCCGCAACATGTCCGAGACGCTCAAGCGGCTCAAGACCCTGGTGGACGGCTGACCCCGCCGTTTGGCGTTCCCGGCCGCGGGTAAGCGTCGCCCATGGCAGACACATCCAAGCTGGCCTTGGTCACCGGCGCGTCCACGGGCATCGGCTTCGAACTGGCCCGGCAGTTCGCCGAGCACGGCTACGACCTGGTGATCGCGGCCGACGAGGCCCAGATCCATGTGGCGGCACAGGAATTGCTGCAGACCGGCCGATCGGTCACACCGGTCGAGGTGGATCTGCGCTCGGAGGACGGCGTCGCCTCGCTGTATCAGACCGCCACGGCGGACGGGCGCCACCTCGACGCGGCCGCGCTCAACGCCGGCATCGGGCGGGCCGGCAAGTTCATCGACGGGGATCTCGGGGAGGACCTCGCGATCATCGACCTCAACGTGCGCTCCACCGTCCACCTGGCGAAACTCGTACTGCGGGATATGGCCGACCGCGGTCGGGGACGCCTACTGTTCACGTCCTCGACGGTCGCCGCGGTGCCCGGATCCGAGCAGAGCATCTACAACGCGTCCAAGTCGTTCGTGCAGAGCTTCGCCGAGGCGCTCCACGACGAGATGCGCGACACCGGGGTGACCGTGACGTCGTTGATGCCCGGCCCCGTCGACACCGAGTTCTTCACCCGCGCCAAGATGCGCAACACCGCCATCGGCGGGCCGGTGCCGAAGGACGATCCGGCGGACGTGGCGCGGCAGGGTTACGAGGCGCTGATGCGCGGCGACCGGAAGGTGGTCGCGTCGTCACTTATGTCGAAGGCGTTCGGGGCGGTCAACACGGTGCTGCCCGACTCCGTCAAGGCGAAGGTGAACCGGCTGATCGCCCGGCCGATGGGCCGTTAGCTCAGCCGACCGGCGGCGGCGTCCCCGCCCCGGGCGCACCCTGGATCGGGACGATGGGGGTCGGCGTGACCGTGGTGATGCCGTTGGCGCCGACTCGCGGGCCACCGGCCGGCTGCGTGGCCTTGAGCCGATCGGCCGCGGCCTGGCTGCAGTCCAGCATCAACAGCATCCGGCCCTGCGACGTCAGCTTCTGCTGGTCGACCAGGCAGCTGGACTGCGGCAACACGCTGCCGAACGACCCGCCGAACGTGGCCTTGACCCCCTGGGCACGCAGCAGCTGCAGCGCCTTGTTGTAGGGCTCGCCGACGACGTTGTAGCTCCCACCCGGCTGCGACGCGGCAACACCGGCGCTGATCACCGCTGCGGATCCGGCAGCCAGCACACCGGCGCCGAGCATCACGAGCTTCTTCACATGGCCTCCGTCAGTTGCAGTGCGCTGCGAACATATCGCAGCGGTGACGAATGTGAAACCGGAGGAAGGGGCCGCGGCGTTACACCGGCGGATGCGTCAGATCGTGCATGACGGCGCCGAGCGCCGCCGCCCGAGGATCGGTGAACACGTCCTCGACCAGGCGTTGTCGTCCGTCCGGGCCGCGCAGCGGCACTCGCCAGTTCGGGTACTCGTCGCTGGTGCCGGGCTGGTTCTGGGTCTTGAGGTCACCGACCGCGTCGGCCAGCGACAGCGCGAGTAGTCGCGACGGGGTGCGGCCCAGATAGCGGTGCAGGGCGAGGACCACTTCGTCGACGTCGGTGTCGGGCGTGTCGGCCGCCAGCACCCCGCTGCGGCGCAGCTCCGCCAGCCACGCCGCCTGCGCGGCCCGGTCGTCGGCGAGTTCCTCGTCGGCCGGCCTGGTCAGCAGCCCCAGCTCGTCGCGAAGCCGCACGTGCTCGCCGGCGAGGTAGCCCGCCGTCGGGGGCAGGTCGTGGGTCGTCACCGCCGACAGGCAGAACTCCCGCCAGCGCTCCGCGGGCAGCGGCCCGCTTCGGTTCTCCCCCGAGTCGGCCCCCTGCCCTTCGGGCGAGAGGTACCCCCGGCGCTCCTGCCCGCCGGCTCCGGGTGAGTCGCGGTCCTGTTCGAACCACAGGATCGACGTCCCGAACAGCCCGCGGTCGGCGAGGTAGTCCCGCACCCACGGTTCGACCGTGCCGAGATCCTCACCGACCACCACCGCCCCGGCGCGGTGTGCCTCCAGCGCGACGATGCCGATCATCGCCTCGTGGTCGTAGCGGACGTACGTGCCGGCCGTGGGCGCCGCGCCGCGGGGGATCCACCACAGCCGGAACAGCCCGATGATGTGGTCGATGCGGACTCCGCCCGCATGCCGCAGCACTCCGTTGACCAGCGCGCGGAACGGTGCGTAGGCCTGCTCGACGAGTTGGTCGGGCCGCCACGGCGGCTGGGACCAGTCCTGGCCGAGCTGGTTGAACTCATCGGGCGGGGCGCCCGCGGTGACGCCGAGGGCCAGCACGTCCTGCAGCGCCCATGCGTCGGCGCCGTTCGGATCCACCCCGACGGCCAGGTCGTGCATCACGCCGAGGTCCATCCCGGCGCCGATCGCGGTGGCCTGCGCGGCGGTCAGCTGATCATCCAGCTGCCACTGTAGCCAGCGGTGGAAGTCGACCTTCTCGGCGTGCTGGGCGGCGAACGCGGCGACCGCCTCGCTCGCCGGGTGCTGCAGGTCGGCCGGCCAGTCGTGCCAATCGCCGCCGTAGGTCTCGGCGAGCACGCACCACACCGCGAAGTCGTCGAGGCTGCGGCCCTCGCGGGCCCGGTACCCGGCGTAGGCCAGCTCGCGGCCGGCCGACCGCTCGACGCGGTACACCGTCTCCAACGCCGCCCGCTTGGCCCGCCACGCGGTGTCGCGGTCGATCAGTTCCCTGCGGCGCGCCCGGGCCTGCACCTCGGTGCGGGTGCGGCGCAGGCGTCCGCGGTGCCGGACCGCCGCGTACTCGGCGATGGCCTCCGGGCGCAGATACAGCGGATTGACGAACCGCCGGGAGGTCGGCAGGTACGGCGACGGTTCCATCGGCGCCACGGGTGCGGCCGCATGCAGCGGATTGACCAGCACGAAACCGGCGCCGTGCCGGGTGGCCGACCATACCGCGAGGTCGGTCAGGTCTGTGAGATCGCCGACGCCCCACGAGCGTTCGGACCGCACGCTGTAAAGCTGGGTGGCCAACCCCCAGCTGCGCCGCGAACCCAGGCGGGCGGGCACCGGCAGCCGGGCGGGGGTGACGATCAGGGGCGCGTCGGTCTCGAACGCTGCGACCCTCAGGTGCACCCGGTGATATCCCATCGGCAGGTCTGCGGGCACCTCGAAGCTCGCCTCGCCGACCAGCCGCCCGTCGAGGTCATACGGCGCGGTGTCGTTGCGCAGTTGGCGCAGCCCGGTGCGCGTCGACCCGTCCTCGAGCGTCACCCACACCTCGACCTCGTCGCCGTGGGTGACGTGCACCCAGAACGTCGTCGTGGATCCGGTGCGGGCGACGATGGTCGGCGGTAGCGACCGTTCCCAGTGCCTGCGGTCGTGTGCCGCCAGCGCCGCGGCGCGCTCCCGGTCGTCGTCCGCCGCGACGCCGAGCGCGGCGAGCACGGCGATCAGCGTCGACTCGGGCACCGCCACCTGCGTGCCGGACCAGTCCTCGTAGTGGGTGGAGACGCCGTAGCGGCCGGCGAGTTCGACCAGGGACGCGGACAACTCGGTCATGGCTGACCATCTTGCCGGGTGCGGCGATGCGGGGCAGGTCGGCGGCGGTGGGGTAGCGCTGTCGGCACGGGCGCAGGGGTTCCCGTTCGCGGGCGTTGTAATCCGCGTCGTGAAGGCCTCGCCGGCTGATCGGTAGGGTCATCCCCATGGCGTCCGGGGTGCTCGACCAGGTCGCGGCCTCCACCCGCCGGGCCAGGGTCGCCGTCGCGGCCCAGTTCTTCACGAACGGCGCGCTGTTCGCGAACCTGCTGCCGCGCTTCCCGGAGATCAAGACCGACCTCGCGCTGTCCAACACGTTCTACGGTCTGGCCGTCGCGGCGTTCTCGGCGGGCGCGTTCGTCGCGGGTCTGACGGCCGGTGCGCTGATCCGGCGGTTCACCTCGGCGCGGGTGGCGGTCGGCGGGACGCTGGGCATCGCGGTGTTCATGGTTCTCGCGGGCCTGGCGCCCTCGGGGTTGCTGTTCGCTGCCGCGCTGTTCGTCGCCGGCGCCGCCGACGCGGTCACCGACGTGGCGCAGAACGCGCACGCGTTGCGGGTACAGCGCAGCTACGGCCGGTCGATCATCAACTCGGTGCACGCCGTCTGGGCCAGCGGTGCGGTGGTCGGCGGGTTGATGGGCGCGGGCGCGATCGCGTTGCACATCCCGCGCGCCGTGCATCTCGGTGTCGCCGCCGTGCTGTTCGGCGCGGTGGTGCTGGTGGCGTACCGATTCATGCTGCCCGGCGCCGACCACGACGACCATCCGGCGGCCACGGCCCCGGTGCGCGGCGGCGCCGGCCGCCGGGGCTACCTCGTGCTGGGCGCGCTGACGTTGATCGCCATCGCCGGTGCGCTGGTCGAGGATGCGGGCAGTTCATGGGCCACCCTGTACCTGCGCGACGGCGTCGGGGCCCCGGCCGCGGTCGCCGCGTTCGGGTACGTCGCGCTGGTCAGCGCGATGTTCGTCGGACGCCTGATCGGCGACCGGCTCGTCGACCGGTTCGGCGACGTCGCCGTCGCCCGCACGGGCGGGGTGCTGGCCGCCGCCGGGATGGGCGCCGCCCTGGCATTCCCTTCCGTGCCCGTCACCATCGCCGGGTTCGCGCTGGCCGGTCTCGGCGCGGCCACCTGGATCCCGGCGGCGATGAACCATGCCGACCAGCTGCCCGGATTACGGCCCGGGACCGGCCTGACGCTGGTGACCTGGCTGCTGCGGATCGGCTTCCTGGCGTCCCCGCCGGTCGTCGGGCTGATCGCCGACCACGCCGGCCTGCGCATCGGGCTGCTGACGGTCCCGGTTGCGGGATTGGTCGTGGTGGCGGCCGCCGGCGCGCTCAGTGCGCGAAGCCGGTCAACTCGATCGTGAGCACGCCCGCGACGATCAGCGCGATCCCGGCGCCCATCACCGGGTTGAGCCGCTCCCCGAACAGGAACCGGGCCAGCACCGCGACCAGCGCGACACCGCACGCCGTCCACACGCCGTAGGCGATGCCGACCGGCATACCCAGCCGCAGCGTCAGCCACAACAGCGTGAACGACGTCAGATACCCGAGGACGACCGGCGCGAGCCACGCCTTCCGGCGGAAACCCTCCGAGGCGCGCAGGCCCAGCGTCGCCAGCACCTCGAGAGCGATCGCGGCGCCCAGCGTGGCGTACATCACGGCGCGTCCACCGCCTTCCGGCGCGGATGCGATCCGAACTCCACGAGCAGCACCCCGGCGATGATCAACGCGATACCCGCCGCGATCGGCCACGTGAACGGGTCGCCGAAGATGCGGGCGGCCAGCACCGCGGTGGCGGCGGTGCCGGTGGCCCCCCAGATCCCGTAGGCCACGCCGACCGCCATGCCGGCCCGCAACACCGCGGTCAGCAGAATGAACGCCCCCAGGTACCCGGCGACCACCAACATCAGCCACAGGTTGTGATCCTGCGACGCGCGCAGCGCGAGTGTGGCGGCGACCTCACTGGCGATCGCTGCCACCAGCAGCGCTGACTTTCGCACCGGGCCAACCTATCTGAAGAGGTGAGTAGCCTGGTTCAGCCGGCTGTTGCAGCGGCGAGGACGAGTGAAGAAGGTGATGTGCGGTGACGGCCGAACCCGTCGTCGACACCGTTCACGGGCCCGTGCGCGGGTCCGACGACGGTGTCGTGATGTCGTGGAAGGGCGTGCGCTACGCCGCCGCCCCGGTGGGCGAACTGCGGTGGCGGGCACCCGAACCGCCGCAGCGCTGGTCGGAGGTCGCCGACGCCCGGCGGACCGGCCCGGTGTGCCCCCAGTCGACGGACCCCCGCATCCCGATCGACCTCGGCGGTCCGCAGGACGAGGACAGCCTGCGGCTCAACGTGTGGGCGCCGTCGGGGACCGCCGCCGGGGCCGGCAAGCCGGTGATGGTGTGGGTGCACGGCGGCGCTTACGTACTGGGGTCGGCCAATCAGCCGCTCTACCACGGCCGGGCACTGGCCGTGGGCGGCGACGTCGTGGTGGTCGCCGTGAACTACCGTCTCGGGGCGTTCGGCTTCCTCGACCTGTCCTCGTTCAGCACCGCCCGCACCCGGTTCGACAGCAATCCCGGTCTGCGTGACGTGCTGGCCGCCTTGCGCTGGGTGCGCGAGAACATCGCGGCGTTCGGAGGCGACCCCGACCGGGTCACGCTGTTCGGGGAATCCGCCGGCGGCGGCATCGTCACCAGCCTGATGACCAGCCCGGCCGCCGCCGGACTGTTCACCGCGGCGATCGCGCAGAGTTCCCCGGTGACGTCGGTCTACAGCGCCGATCGTGGCCGGCGGACCGCCGAGGCGTTCCTGGACCGGCTCGGGGTGCACCCGGCCGACGCCGACCGTCTGGCCGCGGCACCGCTGCCCGCGATCCTCGCGGCGTCCAAGCAGTTGTTCGACCACGTACCGGTGAGCACGCCGGGAACTCTGGCGTTCGCCCCGATCGTCGACGGCGACGTGCTACCGGAGGTTCCCGCGCACGCCGCGCGCAACGGCCGGTCGCTGCCCGTCCCGCTGATCATCGGGACCAACAAGCACGAGGCCGCGCTGTTCCGGTGGATGCGCTCACCGCTGATGCCGATCACGCCGCAGGCCATCAACGCGATGTTCGCCGAGATCGCCGCCGAGCAGCCCACCGCGCAGATCCCGTCGGAGGAGGAGCTGGTCGCCGCGTACCCGGGTCTGCGTGGCAAGGCTCGCGGACTGGGTGTGGCGCGCGACATCGGCTTCCGGATGCCGTCGGTGTGGTTCGCCGAGGGCCACAGCGCGATCGCCCCCGTCTACCTGTACCGCTTCGACTTCGCGACGCCGATGCTGCGGCTGATCCGGCTGGGGGCCGCCCACGCCACCGAGCTGCCCTACGTCTGGGGCAATCTCGTCGCCGGGCCCAAGGATCCGACGTTCAAGCTCGGCGGGCTGAAGGCCGGCACCGCCGTCTCGGAGCGCATGCGGGCGCGCTGGACGGGATTCGCCGCGGCCGGCGAGCCGGGTGGAAGCCCGCGGTGGCGGGCGTACCGGTCCGACGACCGCGCGACGCTGGTGATCGACGGCGACGACGCCGTCGTCGACGATCTGGACGGTCCGCTGCGCACCGCGTGGGGTGATCAGGTCCTCAGTTTCCAGTAGCGCCGCTCGCTACACTCCGATCGGAGGTGGTGAGCATGGACGCGATCCGGGCGTTCCTCGACGTGTTGCCGCCGCAGATGCGCGATCCGGTGCTGTTCGCGATCCCGTTCTTCCTGCTGCTGTTGATCGTCGAGTGGACCGCCGCGCGCCGGCTCGAACACCTCGAGTCCGACGAGCGCGCCCCGTCGGGCGCCTACGCCGCCCGCGACGCGTGGGCCAGCATCTCGATGGGCCTGGTGTCGATCGCCACCATGGGCGCCTGGAAGTTCGTCGCACTGCTCGGCTATGCGGCGCTCTACGCCTACGTCGCGCCGTGGCAGCTGTCGGCCACGCAGTGGTACACGTGGGTGATCGCCATTCTCGGGGTGGACGTGCTGTTCTACGCCTATCACCGCACCGCGCACCGGGTCCGGCTGATCTGGGCCACCCACCAGGCCCACCACTCCAGCGAGTACTTCAACTTCGCGACCGCGCTGCGCCAGAAGTGGAACAACAGCGGCGAGATCCTGATGTGGCTGCCGCTGCCGTTGCTCGGCGTGCCGCCATGGATGGTCTTCGCGAGTTTCTCCCTGAGCCTCATCTACCAGTTCTGGATCCACACCGAGCGCATCGGTACCCTGCCGCGGCCGATCGAGTTCCTGTTCAACACCCCGTCGCACCATCGCGTGCACCACGGCCGCGACCCCCAGTACCTCGACCGCAACTACGGGGGCATCCTCATCATCTGGGACCGTCTGTTCGGCACCTTCCAACCCGAGATCACCCGGCCCCACTACGGCCTGACCAAACCGGTGAACACCTACAACATCTGGCGGCTGCAGACGCACGAGTACGCCGCGATCGCCCGCGACGTGCGGCGCGCGACCCGCTGGCGCGACCGACTCGGATATGCGTTCGGCCCGCCCGGCTGGCAGCCGGCCAGTACGGATCACGTGAGCGAAACGGCCGCGATGCGTTCGTGATTTCGCCCTCCGGCGCAGCAGTATGGAGGCATGGATGTCAAAGAGGTTCTGCTGCCCGGCGTCGGTCTGCGGTTCGAGTTCGACAACCGTGACGGTGACCGGATCGGTGTGGTGGCCCGGCGCACCGGCGATTTCGAGGTCGTCGTGTACCCGAAGGAGGATCCGGACTCGGCGCAGCAGGTGTTCCGGCTGACCGGTGAGGAGGCCGAGGCGCTGGCGCAGATCCTCGGGGCGCCCCGCATCGCCGAACGCTTCGCCGATCTCACCCGCGAGGTGCCCGGGCTCAACGCCGGCCAGGTGTCCGTGCGCCCGGGCAGCCCGTTCGTCGACCGGCCGCTGGGCGACACCCGCGCCCGCACCCGCACCGGCGCGTCGATCGTCGCGATCGTGCGCGACGAGGAAGTCTTGGCCTCACCCGGGCCCGCCGACCTGCTGCGGGCCGGCGACGTACTGGTGGTGATCGGCACCGAGGAGGGTCTGGCCGGGGTGGACACCATCGTCAGCCAGGGCCATCGAGGCGAGGGGCACACGGCCGGCCCGCCGGCCCGGGGCTGACCGGTGGAGGTCTCCGCGCTGCTGTTGTTCGAACTCGGCGTCATCCTCACGGTGCTCACCGTGCTGGGGACCGTCGCGCGGCGCCTGGGCCTGTCGCCGATCCCGCTGTACCTGGCGGCCGGGTTGGCGCTCGGCGAGGGTGGACTCATCGCGGTGCCCGCCGCGGGGGAGTTCCTCGAGACCGGTGCGACCATCGGCGTGGTGCTGCTGCTGCTCACGCTGGGCCTGGAGTTCTCGATCGGGGAGTTCGCCACCAGCCTGCGCAGGCATCTGCCGTCGGCGTGGGTCGACATGATCCTCAATGCGGCGCCCGGCGCCATCGCGGGCTGGCTCATCGGGCTGGACGGTGTGGGCATCCTTGCCCTGGCCGGGGTCACCTGGATCTCGTCGTCGGGCGTCATCGCTCGGCTGCTGTCGGACCTGCGCCGGCTGGGTAACCGGGAGACGCCGGCCGTGCTGTCCATCCTGGTGCTCGAGGACTTCGCGATGGCCGCCTACCTGCCGCTGCTGGCGGTGCTGGCCGCGGGTGGGACATTCCTGCAGGCCCTGTTCGGCATGGCCGTCGCGATCAGTGCGCTGGCGTTCGCGTTCGTGGTGTCCTACCGGTGGGGCCATCACGTCGGGCGCCTGGTGGCCCATCCCGACAACGAGCAGCTGCTGCTGCGCATCCTCGGCCTGACGTTGATCGTCGCCGCGCTCGCCGAGTTCATCCACGCCTCGGCCGCGGTCGGCGCCTTCCTGGTGGGGTTGACGCTGACGGGGGAGGCCGCCGATCGGGCGCGCACCGTGCTCAGCCCGCTGCGCGACCTGTTCGCCGCGATCTTCTTCCTCGCCATCGGGGTGGCGGTGCATCCGGCCGACCTGCTGCCGATGCTGCCCGCGGCGCTGGCGCTCGCCGTGGTCACCTCCGGCACCAAGGTGATCACCGGGCAGTACGCGGCGCGGCGTGAAGGCGTCGGCCGGCCGGGTCAGCTGCGCGCCGGGACCGCGCTGATCGCCCGCGGCGAGTTCTCGCTGGTGATCATCGGGCTGGTCGGGGCGACCGTCGAGGGACTCGAGGCGGTGGCGACGCCGTACGTGTTCATCCTCGCGATGATCGGCCCGGTGCTGGCCCGGTTCAGCGGTGCGCGGGTGCGGGTCCGGCGCGCCGGATAGTCTCCGCGGTGTGCAGACGGTATTCGACACACCGGTCGAGGCGAAGCGCATCGACGTCGCGTTGGCGGGCAGCAGGTTCGGGTCGATGTGGCTGGATGTGCCGCGCCCGCAGTACCCGCAGCTGACGGGGAACGCCACCGCCGACCTCGTGGTGGTGGGCGCCGGCTACACCGGACTGTGGGCCGCGCTGCACGCCGCGCAGCGCGGAACCGACCGGCGCATCGTCGTGGTGGAGTCCGACCGGGTCGGCTGGGCCGCGTCGGGCCGCAACGGCGGCTTCGTCGAGGCCAGCCTCACCCACGGCGCCGAGAACGGGAAGTCACGCTGGCCCGAGGAGTTCGAGCAGCTCGAGGCGCTCGGGCTGGACAACCTCGACGGGATGCAGGCCGACATCGAACGGCTCGGCCTCGACGTCGACTGGGAACGCACCGGGATGCTCACGGTGGCGACCGAACCGCACCAGGTGGCGTGGCTGCGCGACGCTGCCGTAGCAGGTGAGGGGAAGTACCTCGACCAAGCCGCCGTCACCGCCGAGCTGCGGTCGCCCACCTATCGGGCGGGCCTGTTCAGCCCGCACACCTGTGCCATCGTCCACCCGGCCAAGCTGGTGCTGGAGCTGGCCCGCGCGGCGGCCGACGCCGGGGTGCAGATTCACGAGCACACGGCTGCCACGGCGCTGGACACCTCCGGGGACACGGTGGTCGTGCACACCGCCGCCGGCCGAGTGACCGCGAAGCGGGCGCTGCTGGCCACCAACGTCTTCCCGAGCCTGCTGCGCCGCAACCGCTGGCACACGGTGCCGGTGTACGACTACGTGCTGGCCACCGAACCACTGAGCGCCGAGCAGCTCGCGCGCATCGGCTGGCAGCACCGCCAGGGTGTCGGCGACAGCGCCAACCAGTTCCACTACTACCGCCTCAGCGCGGACAACCGGATCGTGTGGGGCGGCTACGACGCGGTCTACCACTTCGGGCGCAAGGTCAAGGCCGCATACGAGGACCGGCCGCAGAGTTACCGGCGGCTGGCGGCGCACTTCTACCTCACCTTTCCGCAGCTCGACGACGTCCGGTTCGACTACCGCTGGGCCGGCGCGATCGACACCAACACCCGGTTCTGCGCGCACTGGGGTCTCGCGCGCGGCGGTCGCGTCGCCTACGTCAACGGGTTCACCGGGCTCGGAGTGGGCGCCGCCCGCTTCGCCGCCGATGTCTGCCTGGACCTGCTCGACGGCGCGGACACCCCGCGCACCCGGCTGCGGATGGTGCGCGAGAAGCCGTTGCCGTTCCCGCCCGAACCGGTGGCCGCGGTGGGCATCAACGCGACCCGCTGGTCGCTGGACCGTGCCGACCACAACGCCGGCAGGCGCAATCTGCTGTTGCGCACGCTGGATACACTCGGGCTCGGATTCGATTCGTGATCCGTTCGTAACGGCCGTGCCGGACCGCTCGATAAAGGGAACACGAGCGGCCGCTGCAACCACGGTCGCACCGCCGTAGCCTGGGTGACCAGGACACCCCCGCGGGGAGGGAGTACTCGTGCGCCGACGTCTGCTGAGCGTGCTGGCCGCCGCGGCGGCGCCTGTCGTGGCGCTGCTGGCGCCGGCGGCGCCCGCCCAGGCCGATCCGGGGGTGCTGGTGTTCCCCGGCATGGAGATCCGGCAGGACACCAACGTTTGCACGCTCGGCTTCGTCGACCCCGCGCAGCGCATCGCGTACACCGCGGGGCACTGCCGCGGCAGCGGTCCGGTCAGCGACCGCGCGGGCAATCACATCGGCAACCAGACCGCGTTCAGCGACAACACCCCCGACGGCGCCACCATCGACATCAACCACCAGATCTCGGATTGGCAGACCATCGCACTGGCGCCCGACGTGCAGGTCAACAACGTCCTGCCGGGTGGGCGGCCGCTGGTCACGGATGCGTCGGTGGCGGTGACCCCGGGCATGCCGGTGTGCCACTTCGGCGTGATGACCGGGGAGAGCTGCGGCACGGTCGAGGCGGTGAACAACGGCTGGTTCACGATGGCCAACGGCGTGGTGAGCCGAAAAGGCGACTCCGGCGGACCGGTGTACTTCAACGCCCCCGACGGCCGTGCGGTGATGATCGGGATGTTCAACAGCACGTGGGGTCAGTTCCCCGCGGCGGTCTCCTGGCAGGCGGCCGTCCAGCAGGCCGGCGGGGACATCGTCACCGCCGCCGGCGCTGCCTGACGGTCACCGCAGCAGTTCGAAGACCGGGATCGACGCGGCCGCCGCCCGTAGTTCGTCGGCGTCGGAGTCCGGGGTAAGCCCGCCGACGTGGTTGCTGACCTCCCAGTACCACCGCTGCAGGTAGCGGCGCAGCAGCGGTGGCTTGTCCGCATCGGCGACCTCGGCGATCCCCACCTCGCGGCGCCGCCAGCGCGGCCCCACCATCACGGTCCCGGCGGCCCGCGCGTTGCGCGCCCACTGCGTGTTGCCGCGCGGTGAGACCACGTAGTCGCGGCCGTCGACCGACAGCACGTTGACCACCACCGCGCGCAGCGCGCCGGTGCTGCGGCCGCGAACCCGCAGCGCTTGGGTGCCCGCGACGCTGATGCCGAGGTCGGCCAAATGCCGGACCACCTCGTTGCCCGCGCGGGCCAGCGTGCCGGGTTCGTCGTAGCGCATGGTCGTCCTTTCTTTCGAGAGCGGTGCTCTCGCTTCAGATTGGCATGCCGCGGTCGGTAAAACAAGAGCACCGATCTCGTTTCATGTCACACTGGCCCCATGGGGAAGCGCAAGGAGACCCGCGACCGCATCGAAGCGCAGATCATCGAGCTGGGCCGCCGCCATCTCGTCACCGAGGGTGCCGCGGGGCTGTCCCTGCGGGCGATCGCGCGAGAGCTGGGCATGGTGTCTTCGGCGGTGTACCGGTACGTCGCCAGCCGCGACGAACTGCTGACGCTCCTGCTGGTGGATGCGTACTCGGAGCTGGCGGACGCCGTCGACGCGGCACGGGCGGCCGGGGGTCCGTGGGAGGGCCGGCTGCGGGCGATGGCAGGGGCAGCCCGGCAGTGGGCGGTCGAGCGGCCCGCCGGTTGGGCACTGCTCTACGGCAGCCCGGTCCCCGGTTACCGTGCTCCGCGCGAGCGCACCGTCGGCGCGGGCACCAGGGTGGTGGGCGCGTTGTTCGGCGTCATCGCCGACGGAATCGCGGCCGGCGACATCCCCCGGTCCGCAGTGGCCGTGGCGCCGCCCCTGTCGTCGGAGTTCGACGCGCTGCGTGACGAATTCGCCTTCAGCGGTGACGATTCGGCCATGTCGAAGGCGCTGCTGGTGTGGGCGGCACTCATCGGCGCGATCAGCCTCGAGGTGTTCGGCCAGTACGGACCCGACACGTTCGGCGACCCGCGCGCCGTGTTCGACCTGCAGATCGACCTGCTGCTCCAAATACTGAAGTCTTGACTTATATAAGCCAGGGCTTTACCTTCAGGTGGTGCACGCGTTCGACGTCCTGGGAGACCCGGTGCGCCGCCGCATCCTCGAACTGCTCGCCGACGGCGAGTTGCCGGCGGGCGCGATCGGCGACACCATCTCCGCGGAGTTCGCGATCACCCAACCCGCGGTCTCGCAACATCTGAAGGTGTTGCGCGACAACGGTTTCACCACCGTACGACCCGAGGGGCAACGTCGGCTCTACGCCGTCAACGGGGCGGCGCTGCGCGACGTGGACGAGTGGCTGGCCACGTTCCGCCGGTTCTGGACCCCGCATCTCGACGCGCTCGGCACGGAGATCGCGCGCGGCAAACGCGAAAGACGAAGGAGGGCACCATGAAAGACATCGACGTCGACCATCAGATCAACGCGGTCACGCGCACCGTGGGCACCCGCACGATCGATGCGGGGGAGGCGCGCATCGTCACGATCAGCCAGGTCTACGACACCGACCAGGACGACCTCTGGGAGGCGATCACCACCGCTGATCGCATCGCGCGCTGGTTCCTGCCGATCAGCGGCGAGTTGGCGGTCGGCGGCTCCTATCAGTTGCAGGGCCACGCCGGCGGCACCGTGCTCACCTGCGACCCGCCGAAGAACTTCACCGCCACGTGGGAGTCCGGCGGCAGCGTCAGCTGGATCGACGTCAGCGTGGTCGGCGAGGGCGCCGACCGGGCCAGGCTGATCGTCGAGCACATCGCCCAGGTCGACGACGACGTCTGGAATCAGTTCGGACCCGGTGCGGTCGGCATGGGCTGGGACTCCATGGTGCTGGGGCTGGCGCTGCACCTGTCCAGCGGCGCATCCATCGATCCGGCCGAAGGGCAGGAGTGGACCACCACCGAGGAGGGGCGGCGGTTCCTGAAACTGTCCAACGAGCAGTGGTACGCCGCAGACGTGGCCGCCGGTGCGGATCCGGACGCGGCGCGCGCGGCGGCGCAGCGCTGCCTGGCCGCCTACTACGGCGAGGAAAACTAGAACACGTTCTCGCGCGCGGGCGGGGTGGGCGATATCCTCGAACCGATGCTTGACCAGACACCTGTCCAGGTTGCGTGGGTGACGCGGGATCTCGAGGCGACCGCCGAGGCGCTGAGCACCATGCTGGGCGCCAGGAAGTGGGTGCGTATGCCGAACGTCCACTTCGGTCCGGACAGCTGCCGCTACCGCGGCCGGCCCGCCGACTTCGTCGCCGACGTCGCGCTGAGCTACGCGGGCGACATGCAGTTGGAGATCATCGCCCCGGTGCGCGGCGAGAGCCTGTACTCGGAATTCCTCGACCGGTCCGGCCCCGGCATGCACCACATCTGCCTGGAGGCGGCCGACAGGCCGGCCTTCGACGCGGCGGTGGCCGATGCGCAGCACCGCGGCGCCGAGTTGGTCGCCGACGGAACGATGGCCGGTGGCATGCGGTTCGCCTATCTGGGCGCGCCGGCGGCCGGTGTGCCCTACATCGAGATCGCCCATCTCTCGGACGACATCCGCGCGTTCTTCGACCACGTCAAACAGGAGCAGCAGTCATGAGCACCGACATCCCCGAGACCGTCGACGCCGCCACGGTCGAGAACTGGTCCGACGACGTCGACGTCGTGGTGCTCGGCTTCGGCATCGCCGGCGGATGCGCGGCGGTGAGCGCGGCCGCGGCCGGCGCCCGGGTTCTGGTGCTGGAGAAGGCCGCCGACGCCGGAGGCACCACGTCGATGGCCGGCGGCCACTTCTACCTCGGTGGGGGCACCGCGGTGCAGAAGGCGACCGGTCACCAGGACACGCCCGAGGAGATGTACAAGTACCTGGTGTCGCAGGCCCGCGACCCCGAACACGACAAGTTGCGCGCCTACTGCGACGGCAGCGTCGAGCACTTCGAATGGTTGGAGGCACTCGGATTCGAGTTCGAGCGCACCTACTATCCCGGCAAGGTCGTCGTGCCACCCGGAACCGAAGGCCTGTCCTACACCGGCAACGAGAAGGTGTGGCCGTTCTGCGAGCAGGCCGTGCCCGCGCCGCGCGGACATTCGGTGCCCGTCCCCGGCGAGCTGGGCGGCGCCGACATGGTGATCAAGCTGCTGGTCAAGCGCGCCGCCGACCTCGGTGTGCAGATCCGCTACGAGACCGGCGCGACCAATCTCGTCGTCGAGGGCGACCGGGTGGTCGGCGCGCGCTGGAAGCACTTCGGCGACACCGGCACGGTGCGGGCCGGCGCGGTGGTCATCGCCGCGGGCGGGTTCGCGATGAACCCCGACATGGTCGCCGCGCACACTCCGGCGCTGGGACAGAAGCGCAAGACCAAACACCACGGCGAAGTCGAGCCCTACATCCTCGGCAACCCGAACGACGACGGGCTCGGCATCCGGATGGGCGTCTCGGCGGGCGGGGTGGCCAAGGATCTGGACCAGCTGTTCATCACCGCCGCCGCGTATCCGCCGGAGATCCTGCTCACCGGGGTGATCGTCAACAAGAACGGGGAGCGGTTCGTCGCCGAGGACTCGTATCACTCCCGCACCTCCGCGTTCGTGCTGGAACAGCCCGACCAGACGGCCTATCTCGTGGTCGACGAGGCGCACATGCAGATGCCCGAGATGCCGCTGATCAAATTCATCGACGGCTGGGAGACCGTCGGGGAGATGGAGGCGGCGCTCGGCATCCCCGAAGGCCGGTTGGCCGCCACGCTCGAGCGCTACAACGCCAACGCCGCGCGCGGTGAGGACCCCGACTTCCACAAGCAGCCGGACTACCTGGCCCCACAGGACACCGGGCCGTACGCGGCGTTCGACCTGTCGCTGGGCATCGCGATGTACTCGGGTTTCACGATGGGCGGGCTCGCGGTGACCGTCGACGGCGAGGTGCTGCGTCAGGACGGCTCGACGGTGCCGGGCCTCTACGCGGCGGGAGCGTGCGCGTCGAACATCGCCCAGGACGGCAAGGGATATGCCAGCGGAACGCAGCTGGGAGAAGGGTCGTTCTTCGGGCGGCGGGCGGGGGCACACGCCGCGGATCTCGCCCGGCGGCAGGTCAGCTCGAGCTAGAGGGCGTGTCGGCGCCGACCTCACCGAGCCGCCACTGCCCACCGCCGAGCAGCGCCAACTCCTGCTCGTGGTGGCCGATCACCGTGCCGCGATGCGCAACGCTGACCAGGATCGTGTCGGGTAGCTCCTCGCGCACCATCTGATACAGCATCGTCTCCAAACCCACATCCAGCGCGGAGGTGGCCTCGTCGAGGAACACCGCCTTGGGCTTGGTCAGCAGGATCCGGGCGAACGCGACGCGCTGCTGTTCGCCGGGGGAGAGCACTTTGACCCAGTCCTGCTCCTCGTCGAGCCGCGCCACCAGATGCGGCAGCGCCACCTTGGTCAACATCGCCCTGAGCTCGTCGTCGGAGAAGTCGCCGACCTCCCCCGGGTAGGACAGCACCGCCCGCAGATCGCCGAGGGGCACGTACGGCATCTGCGACAGGAACATCGTCTCGTTCGGACCGGCCGGACAGCGCAGCGTGCCGGTGGTGTACGGCCACAGCTGCGCGAGACTGCGCAGCAGCGTCGTCTTTCCGGTGCCCGAGGTACCCGTGACCGCGAGCGTGTCGCCGCACTCCAACCGCAGGTCGATCGGATCGATCAGCTGGGTGCCGTCCGGTTTGCGCACCTCGACGTCGTCGAGCTCCACCACGCCGTTCGCGCTGGCGGCCACCGCGAGCGTCGGCAGTTCGCGGCCTTCGTCGTTGGCGACCACCAGGCCGTGCAGACGCACGATGGCGGCGCGATATCCGGCGAAGTCGTCGTAGGCGTTCCGGAAGAACGACAGGCCGGTCAGGATCGAGCGAAAGGCCGTCGCAGTCTGCCCCAGTGCGCCGAGGGTGATCTCGCCGTTGTAGAACCGCTGGAACTGCACGACGTACGGAATGAGCTCCTGAGCTTGGGTGACCGACAGGTTGAAGCCCGCGAAGCCCATCGTGCGGTTGATGTACTTGCGGTAGTTCGTCACCACCGGGGCGAACAGGCGCCGCAGCCCCGAGCGTTCGGCGGCCTCGCCGCGGTAGAACGCCACCGCCTCGGACGCGTCCCGAAGTCGGACCAGGGCGTATCGGAATGCGGCGTTGTACTTCTCGTTGTTGAACGAGAGCCGGATGAAGGGCCGGCCGATCCGGAACGCGATCACCGTCGCGATGAAGACGTAGACGATGCCGATCCAGAAGATCGCCTTGGGCAGCGTGTAACCCACGAACGGCACGGTCAGGGGCCCCGAAAGGTTCCACAGGATCGCCGTGAAGGAGATCATCGAGGCGATCGAGGAAATCGCGCCGAACAGCAGCGTCGTCTCCGAGCCCTGGTTCGGACGGTTGGGCTGCGAGTTGACGCCGGCGGTGAAGATGTCGATGTCGGCCTGGATGCGCTGGTCGGGGTTGTCGATGGTGGCGTCGATGAACCGGGACCGGTAGAACGCCTTGCCCTCCAGCCAGTTGCCGGTGAGCCTGTCGGTCAGCCAGACGCGCCAGCGCAGCATGAATCGCTGTGCGAGATAGAGGTCCAGCATGACCAGCGCGATGTTGATCGCCGCGAGGATTGTGAAGACGAGCATCGACAACCAGAAGCCGTCGCCGCCGGACTGCCGTACCGCCTCGTCATCGCTCCCCAGCCCCGCCGCGATGACTTGGAAGCTGGTGGACATGTCGTTGCCCTGGTAACTGAACAGGACCGACAGCCGGACGCCGGTGATCACGGACAACAGCAGGCCGCCGAGCCACACCCAGACGATCACGCTGTCGCGGCCCACGAAGTAGTCGCGGGTGACCCGCCAGAACTGTCCGCCCCATTCGGTGTAACGGACGATCAGGACGAGGATGACCATGGTCGCCACCGCGGCGTACACCCAGCCTTTGGCGATCCATTCCAGCGAGGTCCACAGCTCGCTGCCCCAGTCGAGCGTTGGGGTGAATGTTTCCGACTCCACCCGGGAAAGGTACCGTGACCGCCCGGTTTCAGCCGGTCAGGCCGGTCAGCGGGTCGCGGTGAGTCGGCTCAGCCGCCACGCCCCGTCGCCGTTGAGGTCGAGCCGGTGGCCGTGGAACCGCGCCACCGTGTCGCGATGGGTCACACTGACCACGACCGCCCGCGGCAGTCGCCTGCGCAACAACTCGTAGAGCATGGACTCGAGTCCCTCGTCGAGCGCCGAGGTGGACTCGTCGAGGAACACCGCCTCTGGCACGTTGACGAGGACGCGCGCGAACGCGATGCGCTGCTGTTCGCCCACCGACAGCACTCGTGACCAGTCCGCCTCCTCGGTGAGCCGGACGGCGAGATGGGGGAGCGCCACGTCGACGAGCGCGCGCTGCACGTCGCGGTCGGCGACGGCACCCTCGGCCTGCGGATAGGACACCGCGGCGCGCAGATCGCCCAACGGCAGGTACGGCAACTGCGGGACGAACATCGCCTGTGTCCGGCCGCCGGGCAGCGTGACCCGGCCGGTGGCGAACGGCCACAGCCCGGCGAGGCTCTGCATCAGCACGGTCTTGCCGATCCCGGACGGTCCGTGCACCAGCAAGCCGGCGCCCGGCGCCACAGACAGTTCGAGGTCGCGGATCAGTGGGCGGCCGTCAGGGGTGCGAACGTCGAGCCCCGACACATGGAGCGCCCCGTCGCCCGCCTCGGCGGTGGCGACGTGGGCGAACGCCCGGGCCCGGGCGTTCTGCGTGACCAGCCCGTCGAGGCGGATGGTGGCCGCGCGGTAGCCGGCGAATTCGTCATAGGCGTTGCGGAAGAACGACAGCGAGTCGTGGATGACACCGAATGCCGTGGCCGACTGCATGACCGCGCCGAATGTGATCTGCCCGGCGAACAGCCGCTGCGCCTGCACGATGAACGGCAGCGGGTTGATCGCCTGGCTCATCGACACGTTCCACCCGACGAACAGCAGCATCCGGTGCAGCCACCGGCGGTAATTCGTCATCACCGCGTCGAGCCGGTGCTCGAGCAGGCGGCGCTCGGCGGGCTCGCCGCGGTACAGGCCGACCGCACCGCCGGCGTCGCGCAGCCGCACCAGGGCGTACCGGAAGCCGGCGTTGCGCAGTTCGTTGCGAAAACTCAGCCGGATCAGCGGCCGCCCGACGACCACGGCGACCACCGTCACCACGGCGACGTAGCCGAGCACGATCCAGAACAGGGCCCGCGGCAGCGTCGCCCCGAGCACGGTCAGCGGCCCCGACAGCTGCCAGAGGATGGTGCCGAACGCCGCCGTCGACAGCACCGCCTGGACGGCGCCGAAGAGCAGGACGTTGCTCGAGCTGAAGCCGGGATTGTTGGGCTGACCACCGACCCCGGTGGTGAAGATGTCGATGTCGGCCTGGATCCGCTGGTCCGGGTTGTCGACGGGCTGGCGGGAGAACCGGCCCCGGAAGTAGGCCTGGCCATCGAGCCAGTCGCCGATCAGCCGGTGGGACAGCCAGATTCGCCACCGCATGATGAACCGCTGGGTGAGGTAGAGGTCGATCAGCAGCCGCGCCACGAAACAGGCGGCCAGCACCGCGAACACCACCATCGTCGCCCAGAACCCCGCCGCGCCCGCGGCGCTGTCACCGGCGAACGCGACCTGCAGCGCGGTGAACAGATCGTTGGCGTAATAGCTCAGCAGCACGCTGATCCGCACCAGCACGATCGTCGACACCAGCAGCGCCGCCAGCACCGCCCACACCGGGATGCTCTGCCGACCGGTGAAGTAGTCGCCCGACACCCGGCGGAACTGACGGCCCCACTCGGTCACCCGGCTCAGCAGGAACAGCACAGCCACCACGGACGGTGCGGTGACGGTGAAGACCTCGAGCACCCACAGCGCCGAGCGCGCGAACTCCGTGCTCCAGTCGATCGACGGCCGGAAGACCAGCGTGTCCACCGGGGTCAGGCGAAGGTGGTGCGCAGGTAACCCGCGAGCGCCTCGGTGTCCAGGCGGTGCGCGGCGAAGCCGAGGTAGCCGTCGGGCCGGATCACGAACACCGAGGTGCCCGCGGTGGAGTAGCTGCGCGCGAAGCCGCCGTCGTCGTCGCGCAGCAGCGGCAGCACGGTGGTGTCCACATCGGCGCTCGGTGCCGCGATCACATAGACGTCGAGGCGGCCGTGCGCGGTCCGCACCGCCGCCTCGGCGGCCGCCTCGAACCGCGCGACGTCCTCGGCGCCGGCGTCACCGTCGGCGTAGAACAGCGCCGTGTGCTCGCGGCCGAGCAGCGAGAACAACCGCAGCGGGCCGCTGACGGCGGCGCGCGTCAACCCCGCCGCGTCCGGTGCCCGTCCGCCCGGCAGCGGTTCGGGCACCGGGCCGGCCGATGCGACGATCGGGCTGTCGGCGTAGCTGATCAGCAGCTGGGCCTCGCGGAGCAGGACGTGGGTCAGGTCCGTGGAGTCGGCGCCGATGCCCTGGCGGGCGCTGCGCACGGTCCGGCCCACCACCTCTTCGCCGACCGGCCTCCGCTCGGCGTCGTAGCTGTCGAGCAGCGTGGGCGCGGCGTCGCCCGCCACCGCGAGCGCCAGCTTCCACGCCAGGTTGTGCGCGTCCTGGATCCCGGTGTTCATCCCCTGAGCGCCGGTCGGCGGGTGGATGTGGGCGGCGTCGCCCGCAACGAACACCCGGCCGCGCCCGTAGGAGTCGACGATGCGGTGGCTGATCCTGAACACCGACGACCAGCGCAGGTTGCGCGCGGTGGTCGGTTCGGGGGACAGCCGGTCGAGCACCGCCTGAATGTGCGACAGCTCCGGCGCCCGGGACCCTTCGAAGCCGTGGGCGACGCCGCCGTGGGAATCGGTGGCCAGCTCGTCGGGTACGAGCATGGACATCCGGTACCGGTTGCGGCCGGGCAGGGGGATGCACACCAGCAGATCGTCGGTCTTGCCGTCGGTCTGGTGCATCGACCGGATCGCATAGCCGCGCGGCTGCGACCAGTCGACCTCGACGTCGCCGAGCATGTACTGCTCCTCGAACGCGGCGCCCTCGAAGGTCAGCCCGAGCGTCTTGCGCACCACGCTGTGGGCACCGTCGGCGCCGATCAGGTAGAGCGCCCGCACGGTCTGCGGCCCGTCGCCGGTGTCGACGGTCGCGGTGACCCCGTCGGCGTCCTGGGCGAACCCGGTGAGCCGCTCACCGCGCCGGACCATGACGCCGCGCAGCGCGAGCTCGTCGCGCAGGATGCGCTCGGTGGCGTACTGCGGGATGCACAGCGAGCCGAACGGCACGGCGGCCGGCAGTGCCAGGTCCAGCCGCGTCACCGCCTCGCCGTTGACGTAGACGCACTGCCCGCGCATCTCGATGCCGGCGTCGAGGACTGGGCGCAGCACCCCCATGTTCTCGAACACCTCGAGCGTGCGTGCCTGCACGCCAACGGCTTTGGCGTACTGCGGGGGTTCGTGCAGTGGGTCGATGACCCGGCAGCCGACGCCGCGCCTGGTCAGTTCGATGGCGGCGGTCAGCCCGACTGGGCCGGCGCCTGCGATGAGGACCTCGGTGTCAACGGTGTCGGCCACGCGATGAGTATGGCGGGGCCGGTCGACGCGTGTCGCGGCTTTCAAGATCGCGAAAAGTCGTGGACCGGACGGCGCGACGCTGGCCATGCTGGAGTCATGCGGCTGCGCACCCACCCCGACGTCGGCGAGTTCATCTCGTCGGCGGCCGGTTGGTACCGGCGCAGACCCGTCGTGCACACCGTCGAGTTGACGCTTCTGCGCGAAGGTGTGCCCGGTGACGATCAGCCGCTGTTGCTGACCGTTTGGGAGGGCGACGACCTGATCGGTGCGGCGATGCAGACACCGCCGCTGCCGATGCTGTGCGGTGGGCTGTCGGTCGCACCCCTTCCGGAGGTCGCGGGCGCGATCGCCACCGAGTCGACGATTCCCGGCGTGCGCGGCCCCCGCGAGGTCGCCGAGCCGTTCGCGCGGGCGTGGCGCGACGCCACGGGTGCGGCGGTGACGACGGGCGACACCGAGCGGCTGTACCGGCTCGCGACGCTCACCCCGCCGGCCGGCGTGCCCGGCGGGCCGCGGCTGGCCGGGCCTGCGGACACCCCGGTGCTGGTCCACTACCGGTGTGAATTCGCGGCCGAGGCGTTCGGCCACGTGCCGGACCGGCGGCGCGCCGAGGACTCGCTCGCGGTGGCCGACCGGGCGGGCAACGTCCACCTGCTGTGGACGGCCCACGGCGCGCCGGTGAGTATGGCCGGGGTGCGGGCACCCGCCGCGGGGGTGTCCCGCATCGGCCCGGTGTACACCCCGCCGGAGGTCCGCGGCCGCGGCTATGGCGCGGCCGTCACCGCGGCCGCGTGCCGGTGGGCGCTGGCCGCCGGCGCCGAGCAGGTGGTGTTGTTCGCCGACCTGGCCAACCCGACGAGCAACGGGGTCTACCAGCGGCTCGGATTCGTGCCGGTGGGTGATTCGGTCTCCATCGACTTCCGCGTACCGTAAACGTGTGCCCAAGACGACGACACGCACTTCCGGCCGCCTGAGCGGCAAGTTCTGGAAGCTCCTCGGTGCGAGCACGGAGAAGAACCAGGGCCGGTCACTGGCGCAGGTCAAGGGGTCGGCGGACTTCGCCGCCAAGGCCGCCGACCTCGACGACGAGCAGTTGCGCAAGGCCGCGGAACTGCTGCGGCTCGAGGACCTGTCGGAGTCCACCGACATCCCGCAGTTCCTCGCGATCGCGCGGGAGGCGGCCGAGCGCGCGACCGCGCTGCGTCCGTTCGACGTCCAGCTGCTCGGCGCACTGCGGATGCTGGCCGGCGACGTCGTCGAGATGGCCACCGGAGAGGGCAAGACGCTGTCGGGCGCGATCGCCGCCGCCGGGTACGCGCTGGGCGGGCGCCGCGTGCACGTCATCACCATCAACGACTACCTGGCCCGTCGCGACGCCGAATGGATGGGCCCGCTGCTCGAGGCGCTCGGGCTGCGCGTCGGCTGGATCACCGCGGACTCCACCGCCGAGCAACGCCGCGAGGCTTACACCTGCGATGTGACGTACGCGTCGGTCAACGAGATCGGGTTCGACGTGCTGCGCGATCAGCTCGTCACCGACGTGGCGGACCTGGTGTCGCCCAACCCCGACGTCGCGCTGATCGACGAGGCCGATTCTGTGCTGGTCGACGAGGCGCTGGTGCCGCTCGTGCTGGCCGGCACCAGCCACCGCGAGACGCCGCGCGTCGAGCTGATCCGCATGGTGGGGGAACTGACCGCCGGCAAGGACTACGACACCGACACCGACAGCCGCAACGTGCACCTCACCGACGAGGGCGCGCGCAAGCTCGAGGCCAAGCTCGGTGGCATCGATCTGTACTCCGAGGAGCACGTCGCCACCACTCTCACCGAGGTCAACGTCGCCCTGCACGCCCACGTGCTGCTGCAGCGCGACGTGCACTACATCGTCCGTGACGACGCCGTGCACCTGATCAACGCCTCCCGCGGCCGGATCGCCCAGCTGCAGCGCTGGCCGGACGGGCTGCAGGCCGCGGTGGAGGCCAAGGAGGGCATCGCCACCACCGAAACCGGTGAGGTGCTCGACACCATCACCGTGCAGGCGCTGATCAACCGGTACCCGACGGTGTGCGGAATGACCGGCACCGCGCTGGCCGCCGGTGAACAGCTGCGCCAGTTCTACAAACTCGGGGTGTCGCCGATCGAGCCGAACAAACCCAACGTCCGCGAGGACGAGACCGACCGGGTGTACGTCACGACGGCGGCCAAGATCGACGCGATCGTCGAACACATCGAGGAGATCCACGCGACCGGTCAGCCCGTCCTGGTCGGCACCCGCGACGTCGCCGAATCCGAAGAGCTGCACGAGAAACTGGTCAAACACGGCATTCCCGCAGTGGTGCTCAACGCCAAGAACGACGCGGAGGAGGCCCGGGTCATCGCCGAGGCGGGCAAGCTCGGCGCAGTCACCGTCTCCACGCAGATGGCCGGCCGCGGCACCGACATCCGGCTGGGCGGCTCCGACGTCGACGACCAGGACGCCGAACACCAGCGGGTCGCCGAGTTGGGCGGGCTGCACGTGGTGGGCACCGGCAGGCACACCACCGAACGACTGGACAACCAGCTGCGCGGCCGGGCCGGGCGACAGGGCGACCCGGGGTCGTCGGTGTTCTTCTCCAGCTGGGAGGACGACCTCGTGCTCGCCCACCTCGAATCGAACAAGCTGCCCATGCAGACCGACGAGAACGGCAGGGTGCTGACCGACAAGGCCGCGGCGCTGCTCGACCACGCCCAGCGTGTCGCCGAGGGCCGGCTGCTCGACGTGCACGCCAACACCTGGCGCTACAACCAGCTGACCGCCCAGCAGCGCGCGATCATCGTCGACCGCAGGAACACCCTGCTGCGCACCGCCACCGCGCGTGAGGAACTCGCCGAGCTCGCGCCGAAGCGCTACGCCGAACTGTCCGAGGAGCTCTCCGAGGAGAAGCTCGAGCAGATCTGCCGGCGGATCATGCTCTACCACCTCGACCGGGGCTGGTGTGAGCACCTGGCGTACCTGGCCGACATCCGCGAGAGCATCCACCTGCGTGCGCTGGGTCGGCAGAACCCGCTCGACGAGTTCCATCGGATGGCCGTCGACGCGTTCGCCTCGTTGGCCGCCGACGCCATCGAGGCGGCGCAGCAGACCTTCGAGACGGCCCCGTCGATCGAGGACGAGCCGGGGGTGGACCTGTCGAAGCTGGCCCGTCCGACGTCGACGTGGACCTACATGGTGCACGACAACCCGCTGGCCGACGACACGATGGCGGCGCTGAGCCTGCCCGGGGTGTTCCGCTAGGTTTAGCCGCATGGACCAGGCGTCGGGGCCCACCGCCCGCGACCGGGTGCTGACAGTGCCCAACGTGCTGTCGGTGCTGCGCCTGGCGCTGGTCCCGGTGTTCCTCTGGCTGCTGTTCGGCATCCACGCCAACGCGTGGGCCGTCGGCGTGCTGATGTTCAGCGGGTTTTCCGACTGGGCGGACGGCAAGATCGCCCGGCTGGTCGCCAACCAGTCCTCGCGGCTGGGGGAGTTGCTCGACCCGCTGGTCGACCGCATCTACATGGTGACGGTCCCGATCGCGCTGGCCGTGCACGGCAGCGTGCCCTGGTGGTTCGTGGTGACGCTGTTCGCCCGCGACGCCGTGCTGGCCGCGACGCTGCCGCTGCTGCGCAGCCGCGGCCTGGCCGCGCTGCCGGTGACCTACCTCGGCAAGGCGGCGACGTTCGCGTTGATGTCCGGCTTCCCGCTGGTGTTGCTCGGGCAGTGGGACGCGCTCTGGAGCCGGGTGGTGCTGGCGTGCGGTTGGGGATTCCTGGGGTGGGGTCTGGCGCTCTACCTGTGGTCCGGGGTGCTCTACCTGATTCAGGTCGACATGGTCCGGCGGCGCCTGCCGAAGGTGCCGCGCCATGGCTGACAGTCGCGCGACGCCGTCACCGTCAGGGGACCGCGCGCTGGGCGGGTTCGATCCCGAAGCCGGTCTGCGCCACCACGATGCGGGCGCCCCGAAGAAGATCCCGGTGCCGTCGCTGCTGCGCTCGCTGCTGTCCGATCACCTCGATCCGGGCTACGCCGCGGCCGCCGAGGCCCGCCGCGGCGGCGCCCGGCGCCGTCGGGCGGCCGACTGGGGATGGCAGGTGGCTGCGGCGCTGACCGTCGCGACCGTGTTCACCGTCGCCGCCGCCCAGGCCCGGATCGCCGCGCCGGAGAACCGGGAGGCCCAGCAGGTGCTGGCGGGCAGTGTGCGGGCCGCCGAGGCCGCCGACGACGACCTCGCCGAGCGGCGCAGTGCGCTGGCCGCGCAGGTGACCACCGAGCGTCGTACCCGTCTGGAAGGTGACGCGCTGGGCCGTCGGCTGCTGGCCGACCTCGACACCGCCGATGTCGCGGCCGCCGCGACGCCGGTGATCGGGCCGGGGCTGACGATCACCGTGACCGACCCCGGTATGTCCAAGGACCTGTCGGACGTCTCCAAGCAGCGGGTGGCGGGAAGTGCGCAGGTGATCCTCGACCGCGATCTGCAGCTGGTGGTCAACTCGCTGTGGGTCAGCGGTGCGGAGGCGATCGCGGTGGACGGGGTGCGGGTGGGGCCCAACGTGACGATCCGGCAGGCCGGTGGGGGCATCCTCGTCGACAATCAACCGGTGACCAGTCCCTACGAACTGCAGGCGGTCGGCCCGCCGAAGGCGATGGCCGACGGCTTCGACCGCAGTGCGGGCCTGCAGCGGCTGCGGCTGCTCGAAGCCTCCTACGGCGTCGGGGTCACGGTGAGCGCCGCCGAGGCGCTGACCCTGCCCGCCGGCTCGGTGCGTGAGGTCAATTTCGCCACGCAGATCGGATCCAGATGATCGGACTGTCATGATCGGAATCGCCGCGCTCGTCGTCGGCATCGTGTTGGGGCTGGTGTTCCGCCCGAGTGTGCCGGATTTCGTCGAGCCCTACCTGCCCATCGCGGTGGTGGCGGCGCTGGACGCCGTGTTCGGCGGTCTGCGCGCCTACCTCGAGCGCATCTTTGACGCCAAGGTGTTCGTGGTCTCGTTCGTCTTCAACGTGCTGGTCGCGGCGCTCATCGTCTACGTCGGCGATCAGCTCGGCGTGGGCACGCAGCTGTCGACCGCGATCATCGTGGTCCTCGGTATCCGCATCTTCGGCAACGCCGCCGCGCTGCGGCGCCGGCTGTTCGGGGCCTGACCGTGACGACCCCCTCGGACCCCGGCGCGGGGCACGGCAGGCACGAGAGCCACGAGCACGGCCGCCACGAGATGCCGCCGCGCGCGGCCGGGTTGCGCCCGGCGGCGCTGACCGGGCGGCTGCGGGGTGGTCGCACCCAGCTGGCGTTCGGTGCGCTGGCGATGCTGCTGTGTGTCCTGCTCGGTGTCGCGATCGTCACCCAGGTGCGGCAGAACGAGTCGGGGGACTCGCTGGAGACGGCGCGGCCCGCCGACCTGCTGGTGCTGCTGGACTCGCTGCAACAGCGCGAGGCCGCGCTCAACAGCGAGGTCGCCGAGTTGCAGCGGACGCTGGACGAGCTCGCGGCGTCGGGCAGCAGCGATCAGGCCGCGATCGAGAACGCCCGGTCCCGCCTGGCGGCGCTGTCGATCCTGATCGGCACCGTCGCCGCAACCGGTCCGGGTGTGATCCTGACCATCACCGACACCACTCCGGGCGTGCCCGCCGAGACCATGCTCGACGTGATCAACGAGCTGCGGGCGGCCGGCGCGGAGGCCATCGAGATCCAGGGCGGGTCGGGCGCCCAGCGGGCCGCGGTGCGCGTCGGGGTGGATACCTGGGTGGTCGGCGCGCCCGGTGCGCTGGTCGTGGACAGCGTCACCCTCAACCCGCCGTATACCGTTGCCGCGATTGGCGATCCGCCGACGCTGGCGGCGGCGATGAACATTCCGGGCGGCGCGATGGACAGCATCGAGCGGGTCGGCGGGTCCATGGCCATCCAGCAGTCCGAGCGGGTCGACGTGACCGCCTTGCGGCAACCGAAAGACCGCCAATACGCTCAGCCAGTGAAGTAGCACGCCGGCCATCCGGCCGTGCGCATGCCGTCGACTGCGTAGAGGAGCCCCGTGAGCGACATCCCAGCCGAGCTGTACTACACCGAGGAACACGAGTGGGTGCTGCGCACGGGTGACGACACCGTCCGGGTCGGGATCACCGACTACGCGCAGGCGGCGCTCGGCGACGTGGTGTTCGTCCAGCTGCCCGACGTCGGCGCCGAGGTGGCCTCCGGCGATTCGTTCGGCGAGGTGGAGTCCACCAAATCGGTGTCCGACCTGTACGCGCCGGTCAGCGCGAAAGTGCTTGCCGTCAACGCGAATCTGGAGGGCAGCCCGGACCTGGTCAACTCCGACCCCTACGGCGAGGGCTGGCTGGTCGACCTGCAGCTCGACGCCGATGACATGGAGGCCGCGCTGGGCGGCCTGCTCGACGCCGACGCCTACCGTGCCGTGGTGACCGAGTGAGGTGTTGTTAGGGTTTGCAGACCGGGCCGGGCAGTCGGACCGGCGGTGACATGAACCGAGGCGGATCCGGCGGTGGTGGACACAATGGTGTCCGCTGCGCGGTACGGTCGACGTGACACGTTGAACGAGTACCGGCCGGAGAGCGCCAAGCAGCCAGTGAGGAGCAGCGGGTGACGGAACAGGACAAGAACTCTGGGGCAGACCAGACGTCTGAAGAAGTCACCGTCGAGACCACTTCGGTCTTCCGCGCCGACTTCCTCAACGAACTGGACGCCCCGGCGGCGGCCGGCACCGAGAGCGCGGTCTCGGGTGTGGAAGGCCTGCCGGTGGGTTCGGCGTTGCTCGTCGTCAAACGCGGGCCCAACGCAGGTTCCCGGTTCCTGCTCGACCAGCCGACGACGTCGGCCGGTCGCCATCCGGACAGCGACATCTTCCTCGACGACGTCACGGTGAGTCGTCGGCACGCCGAGTTCCGTCTCGAGAGCGGCGAGTTCCAGGTCGTCGACGTCGGCAGCCTCAACGGCACCTACGTCAACCGGGAACCGGTCGATTCCGCGGTGCTGGCCAACGGCGACGAGGTGCAGATCGGCAAGTTCCGCCTGGTCTTCCTGACCGGCCCCTCGTCCGGCGACAGCGGCTCGAGCAGCTAGACGCCCGATGACCCCCCGCGCGAGGAGGAGATGAGCCAGCCCGACCAGCCCGCACTGACCGGGATGTCGATCGGCGCGGTGCTCGATCTGCTGCGGCCGGACTTCCCGGACGTGACGATCTCCAAGATCCGGTTCCTGGAGGCCGAAGGGCTCGTCACCCCGGAGCGCACGGCCTCGGGTTATCGGCGGTTCACCGCCTACGACTGCGCGCGGCTGCGTTTCATCCTGACCGCGCAGCGCGATCAGTACCTGCCGTTGAAGGTGATCAAGGCACAGCTGGACGCCCAACCCGACGGTGCGCTGCCGGAGCCGAAGGTGGTGTACTCCGTGCCGCGGCTGGTCCCGGTGGGCGACCCCGGCGACGCCGCGAGGGTGGCCGCCGTCGCACCCACCCAGGTGCGGCTGTCCCGCGAGGATCTGCTGGAGAAGTCGGGCATCGGCGAGGATCTGCTGGGCGCGCTGGTCAAGGCCGGCGTGATCACCACCGGTGTCGGCGGTTTCTTCGATGAGCACTCCGTGGTGATCGCTCAGTGCGCCCGTGCGCTGACCGACTACGGTGTGGAGCCGCGGCACCTGCGCGCATTCCGTTCGGCGGCCGACCGGCAGTCCGACCTGATCGCCCAGATCGCCGGACCGGTCGGCAAAGCCGGTACCACCGGCGCCCGGGACCGGGCGGACGACCTGGCCCGCGAGGTGGCGGCGCTGGCGATCACGCTGCACACGTCATTGATCAAATCGGCCGTACGCGACGTACTGGATCGCTGAGGATTAGACTCGGATTCGACGGCTTGTTCGTCGCGTCAGGTCCACGATCTAGAGGCGCAAGCACCGAAGGACGACAAGCACACTGGTGCGAAAGGGCAGACACAGATGGCTGAGGTTCGTGTGGTCGGCATTCGCGTGGAGCAGCCCCAGAACCAGCCGGTGCTGCTGCTGCGCGAGTCCAACGGGGACCGTTATCTGCCGATCTGGATCGGGCAGTCCGAGGCGGCCGCCATCGCGCTCGAACAGCAGGGTGTCGAGCCGGCGCGGCCGCTCACCCACGACCTGATCCGCGACGTCATCGCCGCCCTCGGCCATTCGCTGCGGGAGGTGCGCATCGTCGACCTGCAGGAGGGCACCTTCTACGCCGACCTGATCTTCGACCGCGACATCAAGGTCTCGGCGCGGCCGTCGGACTCGGTGGCGATCGCGCTGCGCGTCGGCGTCCCGATCTATGTCGAGGAGGCCGTCCTGGCCGAGGCCGGGCTGCTGATTCCCGACGAGAGCGACGAGGAGTCGGGGGGCGCGGTTCGCGAGGACGAGGTCGAGAAGTTCAAGGAGTTCCTCGACAGCGTGTCACCCGATGACTTCAAGGCCACCTGAGCGCGTCGGCGCACACCGGGCATCCCGGCGAGGTGTTGGTCACGGATGCGTCTCAACTGGGCGGCACGACGCCGACACGCGGTGTGAGTGTCTGCCAACCGCGATTCCGGCGGCCATACTTTGGGGGCGACGAGCAGTCAGGACCGGAGTGAAAAGCGTATGCTCGAACGCATTCGGGCTTGCGGGTAACGGCACCGAACTGCACGTCGCGGCAGGGTGGTAGTGGGCGAGTTCGAACGGCGAGAGGATTCGATAGTGGGCGACACGCCTCGGCAGGGAGAGCTGGATCTGTCGACCGATAACGCTCCGGCGGAGTCGGTCACCCGGGCGACCAGCGAACCCGTGCAGGCGGGGCTGTTCCCCGATGACTCCGTCCCCGACGAACTGGTCGGCTACCGCGGGCCCAGCGCCTGCCAGATCGCCGGCATCACCTACCGGCAGCTCGACTACTGGGCACGCACCTCGCTGGTGGTCCCCTCCATCCGCGGCGCGGCGGGCTCGGGCAGTCAGCGGCTGTACTCGTTCAAGGACATCCTCGTCCTCAAGATCGTCAAGCGGTTGCTCGACACCGGCATCTCGCTGCACAACATCCGGGTGGCCGTCGATCATCTGCGCCAGCGCGGCGTCAGCGACCTGGCCAACATCACGCTCTTCTCCGACGGCACCACGGTCTACGAGTGCACGTCCGCCGAGGAGGTGGTCGACCTCCTGCAGGGGGGACAGGGCGTGTTCGGTATCGCGGTCTCCGGCGCGATGCGCGAGTTGACCGGCGCCATCGCCGACTTCCCGGGTGAGCGGGCTGACGGTGGCGAGTCCATCGCGGCGCCCGAGGACGAACTGGCGTCGCGGCGCAAGCACCGCGACCGCAAGATCGGCTGAGCCCGAAATCTCTTGTCAGCGTTCATATTTGCGCTGACCGAACGAAACCCTGCCCCAGTCAAGGGTTTTGGCTGCCGGTGACCTCGGCCACGTACGGTTGACCCATGGATTCAGCCGATCTGAGCCTCGACGAGCAGGTGTCGCTGCTGTCGGGCGCCACCGCCTTCCGGACGCGGGCCCTTCCCAGCCACGGGGTCGGTTCGCTGCTGATGGCCGACGGGCCGCACGGTCTGCGGGTTCCGGCAGGCGACGGCGACCACCTCGGCGTCGGCGGGAGCCGGCCGGCCACCTGTTTCCCACCGGCGGTCACGCTGGCCGGTAGCTGGGATGACGATCTGGCCCGTGAGGTCGGTGTCGCGATCGGCGTGGAAGCGCGGGCCCTCGGCGTGGACGTCGTGCTGGGGCCGGGCCTCAACATCAAGCGCCACCCGTTCTGCGGACGCAACTTCGAGTACTTCTCCGAAGATCCCGTGCTGTCCGGCCGCATGGCCGCCGCGGTGGTCGACGGCATCCAGCGCACCGGCACCGGGGCCTGCCTGAAGCACTATGCGGTCAACAACCAGGAGGGTCACCGCTTCGTGGTGGACGCCGTGGTCGACGAACGCACCCTTCGCGAGCTCTACCTGGCCGGATTCGAGTACGCCGTGCGCGCGAGCCGCCCCTGGACGGTGATGGCCGCCTACAACCGCGTCAACGGCGTCTACGCCACCGAGCATCGCGTGCTGCTCACCGACATTCTGCGCACCGAATGGGGTTTCGACGGGCTGGTGATGTCGGACTGGGGTGCGGTGAGCGACCGGGTGCGGTCGCTGGCGGCCGGTCTGGATCTGGAGATGCCCGGCAGTGCCGGCCTGTTCGACGGTGAGGTGCGCGACGCGGTGCGTTCCGGGCGGCTGCCGGCCGCGGCGGTGGCAGCCGCTGCGCGGCGCGTCGCCGATCTGGCCGCGCGTGCCCCTCGCACTGCTCAGGGCAGCATTCCGGTCGAGGAGCACGACGCCTTGGCCGCCCGGGTGGCCGCGGAGTCCACGGTGCTGCTGCGCAACGACGGCACGCTGCCGCTGACCGGCACCGAACGCGTCGCGCTGATCGGTGCGTTCGCCGAGAAGCCGCGTTATCAGGGCAGCGGTAGTTCCCTGGTCACGCCCACCCGCGTGACGTCTGCGCTGGCCGCACTGCGTGAGCGCGGTGCCGACGTGGTGTATGCGCCCGGCTACGACGCCGAGCGGTCGGAACCGGATGGGGCGCTGATCGAGCAGGCCGTCGCCGTCGCCCGCGACGCCCAGGTCGCGGTGGTGATGGTCGGGCTGCCCGCGGTGCACGAGAGTGAGGGATTCGACCGGACCACACTGGCCCTGCCGGAGCAGCACGACGCGCTGGTGGCCGCGGTGTGCGCGGCGAATCCGCGCACCGTGGTGGTGCTGTCCAACGGGGCGCCGGTGCTGATGCCGTGGCATGGTGACGCCGCCGCGATCGTCGAGTCCTACCTCGGCGGGCAGGCCGGCGGCGCGGGCCTGGTGGCAGCGCTCCATGACGACATCGCGCCGGGCGGGCGGCTCGCCGAGTCCTTCCCGGCCGCGCAGCGCGACGTCGCCGCCGACCGCTGGTTCCCCGGCGTGTCACGACAGGTGACCTATCGGGAGGGCCTGTTCGTCGGGTATCGCCACCACGTCAGCAGCGGGGTGGCGCCGCTGTTCCCGTTCGGGCACGGATTGAGCTACACCGAGTTCGCGTGGACCGACGCCGCGGTCGACCGCGGCCGGGTGGCGCCGGGTGAGGGCGTCACGGTCACGGTCCGGGTCACCAACGTCGGCGCCCGCGCCGGATCCGACGTCGTGCAGATCTACCTCGCCGACCGGACGGGTGTGGTGCTGCGCCCCGAGCGTGCGCTGGCCGGATACGCCAAGGTGCGGCTGGCGCCGGGGGAGACGCGGGATGTCGCGGTCGCGGTCGCGCCGCGCGCGTTCGAGTACTACGACGTCGACGCGGCCGGTTGGCGCGCCCCGCGCGGGCGGTACGAGCTGTTGGTCGCACGGTCCAGCGCCGACGTCGTGCACCGGCTGGACGTGGAGGTGACCGGCGGCGTGACGCGGGCGGCGGAACCCGCGGACACTCCCGCCGTCGCGGCCGCCGACCGCGACTTCGTCCGACGGCTGGGCCACCCGCTGCCGCCCGTGCTCCCGGCGCGTCCGTTCACCCGTGACTCCACGCTCGGCGAGTTCTCGGCGACCTGGGCGGGCCGGGCCCTGATGTGGGTGATCACCACCGGTGCCCTGCGCAGTCGGGCGACCGGCGCGGATCCGGCCGTCCGCCGGATGGTGGAGCGCTCGATCGCCGAGATTCCGTTGCGGTCGGTGGCGATCTTCTCGCGTGGCGTGCTGCGGCTGCCGGTGGTCGATGCCGTCGTGGCCCTGGGCAACCGCGATCGGGCTGCGCTCGCCGCGCTGGTCAGGCGGTCGGTGCGGCGGGTGACGTCGCGGTGAACGCGGCCGGCCCCGACCGGCTAGACTGGGCGGCGCATCGCCCGTGTGCGGGAGAGTTCCGTGACAGCCAGTCCCGGACGCCGAAGGAGCAACACCTCTCCGTCAACCTCTCAGGCACCCAGGACCGTCCACGGCCCCGATGCCTCTGGAAAGCGGTGGACGTTGCCCGTCCGCCCGCCCATGGGGAAAGGCGTGCCGGGCTCCGACGCCCCCGCTGAATCTCTCAGGCGCCCGGTGCGGGTCGACGACAGAGGGAGAGGAACCGACTGCGGTTCTGCCCCCGGAGGAGACCCACCCGTGCTCGACGCCCATCAACCTCGTTTCGCCGACCGGCACATCGGACCGGACGCCGACGCCGTCGGCACCATGCTCGACACGATCGGCGTCTCCTCGCTCGACGACCTGGCCGTCAAGGCGCTGCCCGCCGGCATCCTCGACACGCTGTCGTCCGACGGCGTCGCCCCGGGGCTGGAGGTCCTGCCCGCGCCCGCGTCGGAGACCGAGGCGCTGGCCGAGCTGCGGGCGCTCGCAGACTCCAACACCGTCGCGGTGTCGATGATCGGGCAGGGGTACTTCGACACGCTGACCCCGCCGGTGCTCAAGCGCAACATCCTGGAGAACCCGTCCTGGTACACGGCGTACACGCCGTACCAGCCGGAGATCAGCCAGGGCCGGCTCGAGGCGCTGCTGAACTTCCAGACCATGGTGTGCGACCTCACCGGGCTCGAGGTCGCCGGCGCGTCGATGCTCGACGAGGCGACCGCCGCGGCCGAGGCGATGACGCTCATGCAGCGCGCGGTGCGCAGCAAGTCGACCCGACTGGCCGTGGACGCCGACGTGTACCCGCAGACCGCCGCCGTACTGGCCACCCGGGCGCGGCCGCTGGGCATCGAGATCGTCACCGCCGACCTGCGCAACGGCCTGCCCGAGGGTGACTTCTTCGGCGTCGTGGTGCAGCTGCCCGGTGCCTCGGGTGCGCTGGTCGACTGGGCGCCGCTGATCACCGAAGCCCATGAGCGCGGCGCACTCGTCGCCGTCGGGGCCGATCTGCTGGCGATGACGCTCGTCACCCCGCCCGGTGAACTCGGCGCCGACGTCGCGTTCGGCACCACGCAGCGGTTCGGGGTGCCGATGGGGTTCGGCGGACCGCACGCCGGTTACCTCGCGGTGCCGGCCAAGCACGCGCGGCAGCTGCCGGGACGCCTCGTCGGGGTGTCGGTCGACGCCGACGGTGCGCCGGCCTACCGGCTCGCGTTGCAGACCCGCGAGCAGCACATCCGCCGCGACAAAGCCACCAGCAACATCTGCACCGCCCAGGTGCTGCTCGCGGTCATGGCCGCGATGTACGCGAGTTATCACGGCGCCGAGGGACTGACCGCGATCGCCCGGCGTGTGCACGGGCACGCCCGTGCCGTGGCGACCGGGCTGGCCGAGGCGGGCGTGGAAGTGGTGCACGACGCCTTCTTCGACACCGTGCTGGCGCGGGTGCCGGGCCGGGCCGCCGAGGTCCGCGAGGCCGCGAAGGCTCGCGGCATCAACATCTGGCAGGTCGACGCCGACCACGTGTCGGTGGCGGCCGATGAGGCCACCACGGCCGGCCACGTCGCCGACGTGCTGGCCGCGTTCGGGGCCGACCGCGGCGGCCGGCCGTTCACCGGTCCCGAAATCGCTACCCGCACATCGGGTTTCCTCACCCACCCGGCGTTCACGCGGTACCGCACCGAGACCGAGATGATGCGGTATCTGCGCTCGCTGGCCGATAAGGACATCGCGCTGGACCGCAGCATGATCCCGCTCGGGTCGTGCACGATGAAGCTGAACGCCGCCGCGGAGATGGAGCCGATCACCTGGTCGGAGTTCGCGCGTCAGCACCCGTTCGCGCCGCAGTCCGACAACCCGGGGTTGCGTCGGATGATCGCCGACCTGCAGAGCTGGCTGACCGGCATCACCGGCTACGACGAGATCTCGTTGCAGCCCAACGCCGGATCGCAGGGGGAGTACGCCGGCCTGCTGGCCATCAAGGCCTTCCACGAGGCCAACGGCGCACCGGACCGCGACGTGTGCCTGATCCCGTCGAGCGCGCACGGCACCAACGCCGCGTCGGCGGCGCTGGCGGGGATGCGGGTCGTGGTGGTCGGTTGCCGCGCCAACGGTGACGTCGATCTCGACGACCTGCGGGCCAAGGTCACCGAGCACGCCGAGCGCCTGGCCGCGTTGATGATCACCTACCCGTCCACCCACGGTGTCTACGAGCACGACGTCGCCGACATCTGTGCAGCCGTGCACGACGCGGGCGGGCAGGTGTACGTCGACGGCGCCAACCTCAACGCGCTGGTCGGACTGGCGCGGCCGGGCCGGTTCGGGGGCGACGTCAGCCATCTCAACCTGCACAAGACGTTCTGCATCCCGCACGGTGGCGGTGGCCCCGGCGTCGGTCCGGTCGCGGTGCGGGCGCATCTGGCGCCGTACCTGCCCGGCCACCCGCTGGCCGACGAGCTCGGCGATGATCTGACCGTGTCGGCCGCCCCGTACGGGTCGGCCTCGATCCTGCCGATCACCTGGATGTACATCCGCATGATGGGCGCGCCGGGGCTCCGGGCGGCAACGCTCACCGCGATCGCCTCGGCCAACTACGTCGCCCGCCGACTCGACGAGTACTACCCCGTGCTCTACACCGGCGAGAACGGGATGGTCGCGCACGAGTGCATCCTCGACCTGCGCCCGATCACCAAGCAGACCGGCGTCACCGTCGACGATGTGGCGAAACGTCTGGCGGACTTCGGGTTCCACGCACCGACGATGAGCTTCCCGGTGGCCGGGACGCTGATGGTGGAGCCGACGGAAAGCGAGTCGCTGGCCGAGGTCGACGCGTTCTGCGCGGCGATGATCGCGATCCGCGCCGAGATCGATCAGGTGGGGTCGGGGGCGTGGCCCGTCGAGGACAACCCGCTGCGCAATGCGCCGCACACCGCGGAGTGCCTGCTGGTCGACGAGTGGACGCACCCCTACACCCGCGCGCAGGCGGCGTATCCGCTGGGCAAGGCGTTCCGGCCGAAGGTGTGGCCGCCGGTGCGGCGCATCGACGGCGCGTACGGGGACCGCAACCTGATGTGCTCCTGCCCGCCGCTCGAGGCTTTCGCGTGAGCGGACGCCACCGGCCTGAGCGTTCGCGTGAGCGGACGCTCAGAGTGGTGGCGAATCCGGACGCGGCCGAGGTGGCGTGACCGTGCGCCGTGCGCGGCGCGCGGTCTGCTCAGGCAGGCCCGTCAGCGTCGATGGCCCCGCCATCGATCGGCCTAAAGGGTGGCGTTCCTCTTCCACATAGTCGGCCACCTCGCTCACTTCAATACGCCCGTATCGCACGAGCAGGTCGACGGGGTTGAGACCGAGGTTGCGCGCCGCGGTCAGGAGTGTGTCCGTAGTGGTCAGCGCGCCTCTGGCCTGCCGGTCGTAGTACGTCGAGCGGGACATCTCGACCGCGGCGAGGACCTCATCGAGCGTCAGTTTGCGGCCGGTGAGGTAGGACAGCACGAGGCCGAGATCCTTGTCGGCGTCAGCACCGGTGGGCATCGCCGAGTTCACGATGTCCGCGTCTCTGACAGCACCGCCATGCGTTTCTCGATGTCGGCGACCAGGTCGGCACTGTCCTCGGTGACATAGAAGTGCCCGCCGGGGACGGTGCGCAGCGCGAAACCGGCGGTGGTGAACTGGCTCCACGCCGCGATGCTGTCGTAGGCGACCGCGGTGTCCTCGGCGGCCGCATAGGCATAGATGGGGCAGGACACCGTGGTGCCTTCGGGGCAGCTGTAGCTCGTGATGGCGCCATAGTTCCGCAGGGTCTTGAGGACCGTGGATCCGAACGCGCCGCCGAGGAAGTTCGTGTCGGTGCCCGCCATCGCGGCGACCATGCCGAGCAGTTCGTCGTCTGAGCCCTGATGGAGGTATTCGTAGCCGCCGTGTCCGGGGGCCGGTGAGGCCGAGACGAACAGCGCGGCAAGCGGTTTCCCATCTCGCTCGAGGCGGTGCGCGATGTCGAACGCGATGAGCCCGCCCATGCTGTGGCCGAAGAAGCACACATCGGTGTCGGGGATGTTGGGTTGCAGCATCGCGTAGATCTCGTCACTGAGCTCGGAGATGCTGCTGAGCTCGGTGACGTCGTGCCGACCCACCCGGCCCGGGTACTGGACGGCGACGCGCTTCGTCGCGGTCCGAAACGATCTGGAGAACCGCACGTAGTCACGTGCGGAGCCGCCGGCGTGCGGGAAGATGAACAACGTCCCGTTGTCCGGCGCACCCGCGCTGTGCGGTGCCTTGGCATTGGTCATTCGTCCCCCTGATCCTGCGCACGCCCCGGGATGAGCCGTGGGCGCATCGCGTCGCCGCGGCGTCGCGGTCGACGACCAGATCATCGCCTACGCGACCGTAAAAGTGCAGTACATCGGTGGTTTTGTCGCGAAGTCTCCGACAAGCTCCGGCGTTTCCGGGGGCTGCGGCGCGTTGCTGGCGGCAGCCCACACCGCTCGCCCGGGGATCCAGAAAAGATTCCGGGAGTCCGGATGTTTAGCAATCGTGCGAACGGGTAAGGCCCCTCCGAGCGAGGGGCGAGTGTGCGATTGTGACCCTCGCCATAACAGCGTGTGCGGCGACTGACATGGGTGCATGCGCGTCAATTATGCGACGCCGTGCATCCAGGCGGCCCTCGCGGCGATTCTTGCCCGTGGCAAGCATTCGATGCGGCGAACCCGACTGGACCGTGCGGCGGCTGTCTGACCAATCACGTTGTGCGGCAATCCGTTTGTTCGATTCGGTCATGGCCGGAGTGGCCGTTCGAGCATCTGGGCGAAAACCGTAAAGACGCAAGCCATGGTGCCGATTGCAAGGATTCTCACGTACTGAAATGTGATGAATGTTGGCAATTCGTTCTATTGAGCAATTTGTGAACCGGAATTCTTTGGTGCTATTCACGGCTGGCGATTGGAATTGTGTGAGCCCGTGCAGTGCCGATATGCCGATGCGGCCGCGGCGGGCGGTCGTCGTCGCACGGGTACTTCCGGCTGACGCGTCGCTGGGCTTAGCTGATACCTGAGCCAATTCAAAGAACTTCGTTGCCATAGTAGCTCCCTTTGCAACGAGTTACCCACGATCGCGTCGCCCGGGGTAGGGCGGGGGGACACGAACGAGACCCGCGAGCAGATGCCCTCGCAGCGGAAGTGATCACGAATACACGTGTGAAACTCTCAGCATCGGCCTCGATACTCTCAGCCTCGAGCGCTCGGAAGCCGGCGAGGACTGACCACGGCCACGTCCGCCGAGTTTACGATTCAGCTCCTCAATTACGGGTCTGAACTGCAGATATGGGCGGACGCACCCGGCTTGTCGGTCGGCCCGCACTGAGCGCGGGCCGCGCCGTGGCGTTCTCAGTAGCAAGGCGATCAGTTGGCGATGCTGAGAGGGGAGTGTGCGTTCCACCTCCTGGGTCGGGGTCGGCGGGCGGCGCGGCTCGCGGGAGGCGACGGTCGGCCGGTTCGGGACGTCGATCGCCTGACTGGAAGCGTTGCTGAATTGCGGGCGGGCTGACGCGGCTCGATTTGCTTGACGACTGTCAAACCGGCTGGTAGCGGCGTCGAGCGCAAAGCGCTTAGCTCGACGACATTTTTCGTTGGTAAGCACTCGCGTTGAAATCGTAATTAAACCGTTCGAACCTCGGAATTCCCGTTGTACGGTATGGCTCTCGGCGAGCGGTGAGGGGACGCGAGCGCACAGCAATTCGTCGGGAGGGAATGCAGGGGGATCCGTGACACGGAAATGTCAGCACCACGCGCGTGGCCGGACCACGCCCGCCGGAACCGCCTCCTGCGTGACAGTGCGCGTCCTCTGAGCTCCGATTGATCGAAAGATGGGTACGAACATGAGCACATCGTCTCTTCCCGGCCTGCTCGAGGAACGAGCCCGCCGGCAGCCCGACGACACGGCTTACGTCTTCCTCGATTACGAGGTCGACCCCGCCGGTTTCGTCGAAAGCCTCACGTGGTCACAGCTGCACAACCGGGCGCTGGTGCTGGCCGAGGAACTGGCGATCTACGGCGCCTGCGGTGACCGGGCGGCGATCATCGCCCCTCAGGGCCTCGATTACATCGTCGCCTTCTTCGGCGCACTGGAGGCCGGCCTGATCGCGGCGCCGTTGTCGGTGCCGCACTTCGGCGTTCACGACGAGCGCATCTCAAGCGTGCTCAAGGACTGCGCGCCGTCGGTGATCCTCACGACGTCCTCGGTTTCCGCCGAGGTCGCCCGCTACGCCGAGGGTGCGGGCCGGCGCGCACCGGCGGTGGTCGAGGTGGACTCCCTCGACCTCGATGCGCCCGCCCTTCCGAGGCAGCGCAACCGGTATCCGCGCATCGCGTATCTGCAGTACACGTCCGGGTCCACGCGGGTGCCCGCCGGTGTCGTCGTCACCCACGAGAACGTGCTGGTCAACGTCGATCAGGCCTTCCGGGACTACTTCGGCTGCAGCGGATCCACGCCGCCCGGGATGTCGTTCGTCTCGTGGCTGCCGTTCTACCACGACATGGGATTGATCAAGGGGGTGTGCGCCCCGCTGGTCAGCGGTCGGCGCGCCGTGCTGATGAGCCCGATGGCGTTCCTGCAGCGCCCGGCCCGCTGGATGCAGCAGCTCGCGGCCAATCCCGGAGCGTTCTCCGCCGCACCGAATTTCGCCTTCGAACTCGCCGCCCGCCGGACCACCGACGAGGACATGGCGGGTCTGGACCTCGGCGGCGTGCTCGGCATCTGCAGCGGTAGCGAGCGCGTCCACGCCGCGACCGTCCGGAGGTTCACCGAACGGTTCGCGCCGTTCGAGTTGAGCCCGGCTGCCGTCAAACCGTCGTACGGGTTGGCCGAGGCGACGGTGTACGTCGCAACCACCCAACGGGGCGCGGCGCCCAACATCGTGCGGTTCGACTACGAGAAGCTCTCGAGCGGTCACGCGATGCCGTGCGAGAGCGCCGCGGCCGGGGGCACCGACCTCCTCGGCCACGGCACGTCACGGTCGACGGTGATGCGCATCGTGGACCCGGAGACCTGCACCGAGAATTCCGCGGGCAAGGTGGGCGAGATCTGGGTCAACGGCCGCAACGTGGCGCAGGGGTACTGGCAGCGCCCGGAGGAGACCGAACGTGTCTTCGGCGGGCGGCTGAGCAATCCGTCCGCGGGCACTCCGACCGGTCCCTGGCTGCGCACCGGAGATCTCGGCGTGATCTCCGACGGTGAGCTGTTCATCATCGGCCGCATCAAGGATCTGCTGATCGTCGACGGATCGAACCACTATCCGGACGACATCGAGGCCACGGTCCAGGAGATCAGCAACGGGCGCGTGGCGGCGATCTCCGTACCGGGCGACGGCGCAGAACACCTGGTCACCATCGTGGAGGTCAAAGAACGCGGGACCGCCGAGGAGCGGGACGAGCGGCTGCGCACCCTCAAGCGACAGATCACCGCGGCCATTTCGACCACGCACCGCGTCCGTGTCGCGGATCTGGTGTTCGTCGGTCCCGGCTCCATCCCGATCACCACCAGTGGCAAGATCCGCCGCTCGACGTGTGTGGAGCGCTACCGGCTGGACGACTTCGACCGGTTGGATCGCCGGGCATGAGTGCTCCGGCGATCGACGAGGCGAGCCTGCGGGACTGGCTGATCGAGTACCTGGTCGGCAACGTCGGATGCGAACGCGCGGAGATCGATCTCGACGCCTCCATGTCCGCGCTGGGCGTCAGCTCCCGCGATGCCGTGGTGCTGTCCGGCGAACTCGCCGAACTGCTGGGCCGTCCGGTTTCTCCGGTCGACTTCTGGCAGCATCCGACGGTCAACGACCTCGTCGAGTTCCTCAGCGCCCCGGCGCCGCACGCGGGCGAGGAACACCACGCCGGAGCTCATTCCTTCTCGGCCAACGAGCCCGTCGCGGTCGTTGGACTGGGATGCCGTCTGCCGGGCGGGATCTCGGGACCCGACGCCCTGTGGGACTTTCTGATCGACGGTGGCTGCGCGGTCGGTGAGGTGCCCCCGGAGCGGTGGGAGCCGTTTGACGACGGAACACCGGAGATCAGATCCGCGCTCGAGCACACCACGCGGTACGGGTCCTTTCTCGACGACATCGACGCCTTCGACGCGGACTTCTTCGACATCTCGCTGCGTGAGGCGGCGAAGATGGACCCCCAGCAGCGCCTGCTGCTGGAGGTGACCTGCGAGGCGCTCGAACACGCAGGCATCCCCGCGGCGTCACTGCGTCGCACCCAGACCGGTGTCTTCGCCGGCGCCTGCTTCAGCGAGTACGGCTACCTCGGATCGACGGATCTGCCGCATGTCGACGCATGGAGCAACACGGGGGGCGCGCTGAGCATCATCGCCAACCGGCTGTCGTACTTCCTCGACCTGCGCGGCCCGTCGCTGACCGTCGACACTGCCTGCTCGTCGTCGCTGGTCGCGCTGCACCTGGCCTGCCAGAGCCTGCGCACGGGCGATAGCGACCTGGCCCTGGCGGCCGGGGTCAATCTGCTGCTCTCCCCGGCGGTGTTCCACGGGTTCGACCAGGCGGGCGCATTGTCGCCGACCGGGCTGTGCCATGCGTTCGACGCCGCCGCAGATGGTTTCGTCCGCGGCGAGGGTTGCGGGGTGGTGGTGCTCAAGCGGTTGCGCGACGCACTGCACGACGGTGACCGCGTGCTGGCCGTCGTCCGTGGCTCGGCGGTCAACCAGGACGGCCGGTCCAACGGGCTGATGGCGCCCAATCCCGCCGCGCAGATGGCCGTCCTGCGGGCTGCCTGCGACAACGCCGGACTCAGCCCCCGAGACATCGACTACGTGGAGGCGCACGGCACCGGAACGTTCCTCGGGGATCCGATCGAGGCCCGGGCGCTGGGCACCGTCCTGGGCCGTGGACGCGCCGACGACGCCCCGTTGCTGGTGGGTGCGGTGAAGTCGAACCTCGGCCACCTGGAGGCCGCCGCGGGCATCGCCGGGTTCATCAAGGCCGTGATGGCGGTGCAGCGCGGACGCATCCCGGCCAACGTGGGCTACCACGAACCCAACCCGCACATCCCGTTCGATCAGCTCCGCCTGAAAGTCGTCGCAGAGCACCAGGATTGGCCTGCCGCCGGCCATGCCCGCCGGGCCGGGGTGTCGTCGTTCGGGTTCGGCGGCACCAATGCACACGTGGTGATCGAGCAGGCGCCGGACGTGGTTGCGGTGGAGTCCGTGGTCGATCCGGCCGTGTGCACATTGGTGGTGTCGGGCAAGTCGGAGGAGCGGATCGCGGCGACCGCGTCGGTGTTGGCGGACTGGATGGCCGGAGTCGGTGCCGGTGTCGGGTTGGCCGAAGTCGCGCACACGCTCAATCACCATCGGTCGAGCCATGGCCGGTTCGCGACGGTGTGTGCGCGGGATCGGGCTGCTGCGGTGGCGGGGTTGCGGGCGTTGTCGGTGGGTCATCACGCGGCGGGTGTGGTGGGTGCGCATGAGGGTGTGTGTGGGTCGGGGACGGTGTTCGTGTTCTCGGGTCAGGGGTCGCAGTGGGCGGGGATGGGTCGGCGGTTGTTGGCCGAGGAGCCGGCGTTCGCGGCGGCGGTTGATGAGTTGGAGCCGGTGTTCGTCGAGCAGGTGGGTTTCTCGTTGCGGCAGGTGATCGCCGAGGCGGAGCCGGTGGCTGGGGATGCGCGGGTGCAGCCGGTGGTGATGGGGTTGCAGTTGGCGTTGACCGCGTTGTGGCGCTCTCATGGGGTGGTTCCGGATGCGGTGATCGGGCATTCGATGGGTGAGGTGACCGCGGCGGTGGTGTCTGGTGCTCTGTCGGTGCGTGAGGGGTTGCGGGTGATCGCCACCCGTTCTCAGCTGATGTCACGGCTGGCCGGCCAGGGCGCGGTGGCGCTGTTGACTCTCGACGCCTCCGCCGCCCGGGCGGTGATCGCCGATCACGCGGGTGTGGAAGTGGCCGGTTTTGTGTCGCCGTCGCAGACGGTGGTGGCGGGGCCGCCGGTGGCGGTGGATGCGGTGATCGCGGCGGTCACCGAGTCGGGCCGGTTCGCGCGTCGGGTGAACATGGAGGTCGCCTCGCATACGGCGTTGATGGATCCGATCCTCGACGAACTCCGTGTCGCGTTGGCTGATCTGGTGCCGCAGACGCCGGCGGTTCCGTTCTTGTCGACGGTTGATGACACCACCACGATGCCGTTGTTGGATGCGAATTACTGGGTGGCCAATGTGCGCCGGCCGGTGCGCCTGCACCAGGCCGTCAGCGCCGCGGCGGCCGACGGGCACACCCTGTTCGTCGAGGTGAGCCCGCACCCGGTTTTGGTCCACGCCATCGGCGATACTCTCGGCGATCATCATCACCATGCGGTGGGCACGTTGGCTCGTGACACCGACGACACCCTGACCTTCCACACCAACCTCAACACCACCCACACCACCCATCCGCCGCAGACGCCGCACCCGCCGGAGCCGCATCCGCAGTTGCCCACCACCCCCTGGCACCACACCCGTCATTGGATCGAGTTTGCGCCGCGGTCTGCGGCGCAGATCGCGACGCATCGTGACTCGGCCGCCCAGGCCGGTGGCGTAATCCCGGCCGAATGGAACTGCGAACTCACCTGGATGCCGTCCACGACGGGCGATCCAGTGGCCGATCTCGACGCCAGCTGGCTGGTCATCGGCGACACCGGCCTGGCCGCCCAGATCATGCGGGGGGTACCGGCGGGTTCGGTCGTGGCGGTGAGCGAGGACGCCGATCCGGCCGAGGTGTCGGCGGCGGTGGCAGAGGCCGACATCGTGGTGTACGCGCCCGCGCAGGACCAGGGCGCCGACGCACACCGGCTGTTCTCTGTTGCCCGGAAACTCATCGTGGCGATGCTGGCGACGGTGGCGCCGCCGAAGCTGTTCCTGGTGACGCGCAACGCGCAGCCGGTCGCGGCGGGGGACCGGGCCAACCCGGCGCACGCGGTGCTGTGGGGGCTGGGCCGCACCCTGGCACTCGAGCAGCCCGAGATCTGGGGCGGGCTGGTCGACGTGGACGCCTCGGCCCCCGCGCGGCAGACCGCCCACTACCTGTTGAGCGAGGTGGCGGCGACCGACGGGGAGGACCAGATCGTCTACCGCGCCGGTACGCGCCACGTGGCGCGTCTGCGTCGCCGCCCGCAGCCGCTCGCCGCCGGGGACGGTCTCGACGCGGATGCGGCGCATCTGGTGGTCGGCGCGACCGGCAACATCGGGCCGCATCTGGTGCAGCAGTTGGCCGATATGGGCGCCAGGACCGTGGTCGCGGTGTCCCGTCATCCGGGCGCGCGCCTCGACGCGTTGACCGCGACGCTGGCCGAACGTGGTGTCACCGTGGTCACCGTTGCCGCCGATGCGGCCGACCGGGTCGCGATGGGCGCGCTGTTCGACCGGTTCGGTGAGGATCTGCCGCCGCTGGGTGGGATCTACCTCGCCGCCTTCGGTGGCGGTCCGGTGATGCTGACCGAGATGACCGACGACGACGTCACCACCATGTTCCGGCCGAAGATCGACGCCGCCATTGTGCTGCACGAACTGTCGATGGATCAGCCGGTGCGGCAATTCGTCCTGTTCTCGTCGATCTCGGGTGTCCTGGGATCGCGGTGGTTGGCACACTATGCCGCGACCACCACGTTCCTCGACACCCTCGCCTACGCCCGCCGTGCCGCCGGGCTACCGGCCACTGCCATCAACTGGGGTCTGTGGAAATCGCTGTCAGACAACCAGGATTCGGCCGAGCGTCAGATCACTCTCGGCTCCGGCCTCGAGCCGATGCCCGATGAGGTCGCGATCCAGGCGCTGTGGTCGGTCACCGGTCCCGCCGCGCCCACCCGCGCCACCGTCGTCGCCGCCGACTGGACCCGGCTGGGCACCGCCTACCGCACCCGCACCGCCCTGCACATCATCGACGACCTCGTCGCGGCCGAAGGCGCGGACGACAGCGATGACGATCCCGAGTCGGGCACCACAGAGTTCCGGCAGGCCTTGAGCGCCTGTGAGCCGGAGGGGCGCCTGGCCCTGCTGGCCGACCATGTGACCGCACTCGTCGCCTCGGCGATGGGACTTGCATCGCCGGCGATGATCGATCCCGTTGTCGGCTTCTTCAAGATCGGGATGGACTCGCTGATGAGTGTGACGCTCCAGCGTTCACTCAGCGAGAGCCTGGGCCAGGTCATGCCGACGTCGGTGGTCTTCGACTATCCGAGTGTCGAGGCGCTCGTGAGCTATCTGGCGGACATCCTGCCCGAGCTGGCCGAGGCGGCCGACGCCGAGGATGACGCCGACGATTACGACGACCTATCGGAAGCCGAGTTGCTGCAGCAACTCTCGGAGAGATTGAGCTGAACCCCATGACTGCTGTGTCGTCGGATCGTCGTGCGATCATCACGGACGCGTTGCGCAGGATTGATGAGTTGACTGCGCGGTTGGCGGTGGCTGAGCAGGGTCAGTTCGAGCCGATTGCGGTGGTGGGTGTC
>NZ_SPQO01000077.1 GCF_004570325.1 Mycobacterium sp. PS03-16
CCCCGCTCCACGGAGGCCGATATCGAGGCGGCGTTGGACGCCGCGCACGCGGCGGCACCGGCGTGGGGGAAGACCTCGGCCGCCGAGCGGGCGTTGATCCTCAACCGGATCGCCGACCGTATCGAGGCCAACCTGGAATCACTCGCGCTGGCCGAGTCCTGGGACAACGGCAAACCGATCCGCGAAACGCTCAACGCCGACATCCCGTTGGCGGTCGATCACTTCCGGTATTTCGCCGGGGCGATCCGCGCCCAGGAGGGCGCGCTGAGCCAGATCGACGACGACACCGTGGCCTACCACTTCCACGAACCGCTGGGGGTGGTGGGGCAGATCATTCCGTGGAACTTCCCGATCCTGATGGCGACCTGGAAACTGGCCCCCGCCCTGGCCGCGGGCAACGCGGTGGTCCTCAAACCCGCCGAGCAGACCCCGGCCTCGATCCTGTATTTGGTGTCGCTGATTGCTGATCTGTTGCCGGCCGGGGTGCTCAACGTGGTCAACGGGTTCGGTGTCGAGGCGGGTAAGCCGTTGGCGTCGAGCAATCGGATCGCCAAGATCGCGTTCACCGGGGAGACCACCACCGGCCGGTTGATCATGCAGTACGCCTCCCAGAACCTCATCCCCGTGACGTTGGAGTTGGGCGGCAAGAGCCCGAACCTGTTCTTCTCCGATGTGATGGCCGCCGGTGACGACTTCCAGGACAAAGCCCTCGAAGGGTTCACGATGTTCGCGCTCAACCAGGGCGAGGTGTGCACCTGCCCGTCGCGCAGCCTGGTGCAGGCCGACATCTACGACGAGTTCCTCGAACTGGCCGCGATCCGCACCAAGGCGGTGCGCCAGGGCGACCCGTTGGACACCGAGACGATGATCGGCTCGCAGGCCTCCAACGATCAGTTGGAGAAGGTGTTGTCCTACATCGAGATCGGCAAAGACGAGGGTGCGCGGGTGGTGACCGGTGGGGAGCGCGCCGACCTCGGCGGTGACCTCAACGGCGGCTTCTACGTCCAGCCCACCATCTTCGAGGGCACCAACAGCATGCGCATCTTCCAGGAGGAGATCTTCGGGCCGGTGGTGGCGGTCGGGAAGTTCACCGACTACGACGATGCGATCGCCCAGGCCAACGACACCCTCTACGGGCTGGGCGCCGGGGTGTGGTCGCGGGACGGGAACACCGCCTACCGGGCCGGGCGCGACATCAAGGCCGGGCGGGTGTGGACGAACTGCTACCACATGTACCCCGCCCACGCCGCGTTCGGCGGCTACAAGCAATCCGGCATCGGCCGCGAAAACCACGCCATGATGCTCGACCACTACCAGCAGACCAAAAACCTCCTCGTCAGCTACAGCAA